>NZ_JABFNJ010000001.1:0-1427500 GCF_013414845.1 Leuconostoc sp. DB-1 | reverse complement strand
GTTGGCTTTGGGTGTTTGTCTCGGCAAAAATGCATGGGACATTGTTAAAGCCCATTGAATTTACTGAAAAACTAGAAGCCGATAATGGTCAAATTATTGACGTACGTGAAAGTACGTTGTATAAACGATCACACATTTTAGGATCTCGAAACATTGTTGCTATGAATTTTTTGCAGGGAAAATCTGGTTTGCGTAAAGATCGCGATATTTTTTTATACGATGATAACCTTCGTGACGCTGTGCGAGCTGCTAAATCATTAAGCAAACAAGGTTTTGAAAAAGATAAGGTTTTCATATTACGAGGCGGTTTTAATCGTTATGAAGGTAAAAAGACAAAATAAAAGAACTGCAATAGTGCGGTTCTTTTTCTTAGTATCGTGATTGATGTGCAGCAACGCTTCTTCTGATAGCTGCTTTAGAGACTTCATTGTACTCTTCTTCTGCCTTTTCAATAGGCTTGATGACTTTGTGACGATATACTAAAGCACTTCCAGCAACTGCAGCAGCTGTTCCAAAAGTTCCAATGATAACACCTAATTTAAATGATTTCATATTTTTTCCACTTTCTTAAGTTTCTTTAAGTACTATTATCAACCATTTCAGCGCATTTGTAAATAACTATGATTGGGTAAAACATGACAGAAATAATAGCACACCGCGGATATCGAATCGTTGCTCCAGAGAACACACTACCTGCTTTTGAGGCAGCCTTGGCATATGATATTGATATGCTTGAAACTGATGTACATCGTACTAAAGATGGGTATCTTGTAGTTATCCATGATGAAACAGTAGATCGAACAACCAATGGGACTGGTTTAGTAAAGGAACTAACTCTAGCAGAAATAAAAATGTTGGATGCAGGCAGTTATAAACAGCCAATGATGAATAATGTTTCAATCCCAACACTAGAAGAATTATTAATTTTTTTAAAAAATGAAAGGTTTAGTAAAACGCTACTTTTAGAAATAAAAACAGATCATATTGACTATCCAGGCATTGAGCAAGAAGTTCTAAATTTAGTGAATCAGTTTGATCCGACATATGGTATTACTTATCAAAGCTTCAATTTAAAATCATTAAAAATAATACGGAAGCTTCAACCTAATGCTAAAATCGCTGCACTAGTATTTTGGCCTTCGCCCAAAGTTTGGTGGTTAAAAATTATTGGTGTATTTAAATTTGTACATCCTGATATTAGAATACTAAAAAGAAAGCCAAAATTATTTTGGCGTATAGGATTGCCCATTCGCCCTTGGACGGTTGACAAGGAAGAAGATATGCGCGCTGTATTCAAAGCAAAATTACCGGGTATCATCACAAATCAAGTAGCGTTGGCCTGTCGAATACGTAAGGAGATACAAAAAGTTAATGAATAAAATAGTAGTGTTGACTGGGCCAACAGCCTCTGGGAAAAGCAGCTTATCTATTCAGATGGCACAACGTCTCAACGGTGAAATTGTATCAGCTGATTCGATGCAAATTTATCGCAACTTGGACGTCGGAACTGCCAAAGTGACTAAAGAGGAACAAAACATTGTTCCGCATCATTTAATTGACATTGTAGATTTAACAGCTAATTACTCTGTGGGCGATTTTATTATTGCTGCAGATAAAGTGATCGCTGATATCATTTCACGAGGAAAATTACCAATTATTGTGGGTGGCACTGGGTTATACGTTAAAGCTTTGTTAGGCTTTCAAGAACTAGAATACGCCGCAAGCGATACGGAAGAAGTGCATAAATTAAATGCTTATGAACTAGACAAATTAGTTGTAGAATTAAAATCTTTAGATATTAATCGTGCTCAAAAAGTAGATTTAAAAAACAAGCAACGCGTTATTAGGGCAATTCAAATTGCAAAATATGGGAAAAAAGATGCAAAATTAACACAACGGCCAAAGTATGATGCGCTGGTTATAGGCCTTGATTGGCCCCGTGAGCTACTTTATGAGCGTATCAATAACCGTGTTACACAAATGTTTCAAGATGGCGTGTTGAGGGAAGCACAGACAATTCTGGACGCTGGCGGGGAAAAACTACAATCAGGGAAGGCCATCGGTTATAAGGAGTTTTTCCCTTACTTACGCGATCAGGTAACTTTGGATAAAGCTATTAATCAACTGCAACAAGATTCTAGGCGGTACGCAAAGCGACAATTAACCTATTTGCGTCATCAAATACCTGGATTAGTCTGGCTAAAAGGACAGACGGCTGAACTTAGGTTAACAGAGATGATTGAAGGCTGGTTATCATTGAAGTAATATTGGTATTTGTAAGCAAAAAAAGAACACGTCTGTGTTCTTTTTTTAATGATATAACAATAACATTGAGAAAGCTTGTAATAAGATATAGCCCATATTCTGCCAATTACCCAACTTAGCCTTCATAAACTGTAGTACAAAAGCCAGTAAGCTAAAAAGTACAACAAAGATAGTGCTGACACCAACATGATGGCTGAACAATACAACCCAGAATAGACCAAGTGTTAAAATACTCAATTTCCTACCATCGGGATTTGGCATTAAGATGGGATTGAAATAGAAAATAAAGCTGAAAAACATGGGTAATAATTGCAAAATAAATTTCTCGGTTACAAAATTATTTTGTACATAAAAAATAGCAATAGGCACTGTGAACGTCGCTAGAACGGCCAGTAAAATTAATCCTAGAATATTTTGTAAACCAAGCCAGAGTTGTTGAACGATGACTAAGAAGACACATAAGAGTAATAATAGGACGAATATTTCATGTCTTGATTGAATTAATGAACTAAATGTGAACAAGCTACCAACAGCAAAAAAAATATAACTAATCAGACTACGGAAGTTCTGAGTCATCATAAGCGCCATACCCACTGCTATTGCTATTGTATAGCAAAATAATGGTGCAATTTGCCAAGTAATGGAACCTTGAAGAGATTGGGTATGGAGTAGGGGTAATCGCCACCAAATAATATTTAGAGAAATCACGATTACAGACAGTGGTATCCAAAAACGGCGGTCACGAAAATGTATCGGATAAAAATTTTCAAAACTTCGTTTGTCTTGAGCATCATTGCTTAAGCGTCGGGGCATTGAACGGCCATCTGGCAGGCGATGGGCCATATTTGATTGTTGAAAATAATCTTGTTCCATGATTAATATTGTACCGTAAATTTGAATTGTAAAGTTGTCGTTTTGATAACGACATAGTTACAGATGAAATATTTTAAACGCTATTTGCTTTTTAATGAACCATTTGATATGATTGTCTATACAATTTAAAACAGCTATCAAGAGTAGGCGAGTGATACAGCACAATGACCCTGCACCAACCGGCAAAATAACGAAAAGCAGCTACGAGAGTGTATTTTCATCAGTTTTGACATGGTGGTCCATCTGTACAGATAGTCGTCACGTTAGCGCGTTCGACTATGCTTGTCGAACGCGCTTTTTTATGCGACTCTTAGCTTTTTATTTTGATTCAAAGGTGACGACCAAACGTAGGAGAGTATTCATGGCAAAGTATTTCACATCGGAATCAGTTTCTGCTGGGCATCCAGATAAGATAGCTGATCAAATAGCTGATGCTATTTTAGATGCAGTTCTCGAACAAGATCCGAAAGCACGTTCAGCGGTTGAAGTGACTACTTCAACAGGAGATGTATCCATTTTTGGTGAATTATCCACGAATGCTTATGTTAATATTCGCAAAATCGCGACAGATACAATTCGTGAAATTGGATATAATCATGCTGAACTAGGATTTACTGCCGATTCAGTTAACGTTTCTAATAAAATTGTTGAGCAATCAGGGGATATTGCACAAGCTGTCGATAATGCAGAAGATGATCCAGACCAACTTGGAGCTGGTGATCAAGGTATGGTATTTGGCTATGCTACTAACGAAACAGACAGTTATTTACCATTGACGTTGGCTTTGTCGCATCGTTTAATGCGCAAGATTCGTGATGCACGTGAAAACGAAATTTTACCATATCTAAGACCAGATGCTAAAGGTGAAGTAACAGTTGAATTAGATGATAATGATAAAGTTAAGCGCATTGCTGCTGTGGTCCTTTCAACACAACATGATGACGAAGTCACACTAGAGCAATTGCGAGCTGATATTCGTAAACATGTCATTGATGAAGTGTTACCACAAGATTTGGTAGACGAAGACACGATTTATTATATTAATCCATCTGGAAGATTTGTTTTAGGTGGGCCACAAGCCGATTCAGGATTAACAGGACGTAAAATTATTGTGGACACTTATGGTGGTGCTGCCCATCATGGTGGCGGTGCCTTTTCAGGTAAAGACGCTACAAAAGTGGATCGTTCTGCCGCTTACTATGCTCGTTATGTTGCAAAAAACATGGTTGCGGCTGGGGTCGCTGATAAGTTGGAATTGCAAGTATCATATGCAATTGGTGTTGCACGCCCTGTATCACTGAATGTTGATTCATTTGGTACAGCCAAAGTTTCTGAAGAAAAAATCAATGAAATTATAACTAAATTGTTTGACTTCAGACCATTAGCTATTATTAACAACTTAAATTTGCGTCGTCCAATCTATAAGCAGACAGCTGCATTCGGACATTTCGGACGTACGGATATCGATCTTCCTTGGGAATCATTAGATAAGGTGAAAGAAATCAAAAACTTACTTTAATTCATGATAAAATGAAATATGGTTAAAAAAGGATCGACAATTCAATTTTTGTTGAAAGGAATGGCTGTAGGCGAAAGTATTGCCTATTTGCCAGTTCGTGAACAGGAAAAATTGTTACGAGGTGAGTCAGATCATGAGCTGAGATGGGGTACCCAGACAAGCTTGGCACTGACAACAACCGCTAGTTTATCACGAGGTTATCAGTTAGCAGATGTAATGATTCATCTGCAAAACTGGTACAAAAAGCGCCAATATGCACCAATGGGAACAATTCAAGATGTGGATGTTGTGACCAAGCAGGCGTTAGAAAACTATACTAAAAATAGAGACATATTGGCAGCAGGAATTGGTACTGATGATGCTGATAGTGAAAATATACTATCACGTATGCTGCCAGTATCTCTCTATTTATATCATCAAGTAGGGGTTTCTTTTATTAATGATGAACCAGCCATGCTGATGTTACATAGAATAGCGGGTTTAACGCACAATGACGAGGGAGCTCTGGTCAGTGTGGGGATGCTCAGCCTTATTGTCAGTCAAATATTGGACGGGCATTTGATATCTGATGCCGTAGAAAATGGATTAGCATTTGGATTTGAGTATTATTCTCGCCACCAAGTTTTTGTGAATGAACTGACTGCGTTTTATGATCTCAATCTACCTGATTTTTCAAATATACCAGCTGATAAAATCGAATTAAATGGTAAAGCTTCGCCAACATTGGAGGCGGTTATTTGGAGCTTGTTGAATAGTGATAGTTACACGCAAGCAGTTGAAAAATCTTTGATTCATGGTCATTCTAACAGCATTGTACCCACCCTAGTTAGTGCAATTGCTGCAATATATTATAAAGATGATTTAGTATTAGAATTTGGACAAAATCTTGTTTCAAAACGTGTGATTACGACGGTAATTGGGCAAGCTGAACGTTCATCAAGATTCAATCTATTAAATAAACCCACTAACTTAGGTTAGTGGGTTTATTTTGCAATTTAAATCCAAAATGGGTAAGACTGTTGATCAACATTAAATGAAAAACTACCATTTCCAAGTAGTCCGCCATCAATATGTCCAGGTTGAATATCGTGAACATGAATAGCATCTCCAGGGGATAGGTTAACGTGATGTATGATGTTTGATCTTAAATATTTATGATTGAAAATAATACCCGTGACAAATTGCATCATCTTCATTTTCCTAAGAACAATAATTTCTATCGAAGTTTCTGGCAGGTTGCCAGTAGTAGATGTTGCAGTTACTTTGTTTTTTAAGGTTAGTAGGAAGGAGTTTGGTAGTTGCAAATATTCCGAGCAAGCGTTAATCGTTACAGGAAAACTTTTCTGACTAAAGAAGGCTTTAGTGGTCAAAAAATGATTCTTTAATACGTTAAGTTTGAATGGACTGGTATTTTTAATACTATTTTTCTTGTATTCGGTTAGTGCAGTATCAAAACCAATGCCAACACTACTAATAAAATATTTGGTCTGCTGTTTGGGTATATCACCACAGATTTTGCCAATATTTAAAAATTTAGGATGATGAATTTGCTGCAATTGAGGTAAGACGTTTGTCTTATCTTTGAGATGGAGCGCGGGTGTAAAATTAGTATGGAGATCCAAAGGTATATAACTAATAGGAAGTTGATGTTGGCGCTCGACACTAAGTAGTCCATTTAATACTGTATTCAAGGTGTTGTCGTTGCCAAGTACTAAAATAACATGATTTGATGATTCATCCGGTAGGTTTTTGGCCAGTTTTTTTGCTATAAAAGTTATTTCTGCGTCAAATGTAGCCTCATACCACGAAGAAAACTTCAGTGAATTTTTCACGTGAGAGACAAAATCTGCAGATTGTATATCTTGGTGTTTATCTTGTACTATATTAATAATGTGGAAATCTGGCATATTTTGACTCTTGCTTTCAAACAAATTAGTATCATTGTATCAAAATTTCAATGTTAAGGCGAACTGAGAGCAAATAAAAAAAGCCTGTTTAGGCTTTTTATCCAAGGAAGTGTCGTAATTGTGCCATGCGGTTAATAAGGGCTGTAATGGCAACTGGAGCACCATCTTTAAATTGCACTACTTGAAGTGCAATTTCAGCATGTTGTTGTTCTTCGCGCGTTTGAGGACCAATTTCAAACTTGAAAATACGTTGCATGATGAGAATATCTTCTTCAACTTCGGCCCAAGCAGAATTTTGAGTTTTTAGAATTTGCAAAGCATCCATATTAACGAAGCGTGCTAATTCATTAAAGTCTTTGCTCATGCTAGGATATGAGCGAACAAATACGCTCAAATGATCAGCATCTAAATGCTTCAATGCGCGCCCAAAACCAATAAATTCTGGTGGGACACCGACTGAGTAGAATGAGCCAGTGAAGTTAATGGCCCTTGGTAATTCGATGCCATCAACTGAACGTGAATATCCAAGAACACCAACGTGTTGACGGCGATCACGACGCTTTGGGAACGCCTTGAAAATCGCTTGCATGCTAGGAACCAAATTGTCTAGCGTATTAGAATAAAACTTAGCGGACTCTTCAGCTATCTCAGTTAAAATCTTTTGATCATCAAGAGAAATTTTTAATGGTTCTGCAACAGGCAATTTTTCTTTTAATTCAGCGATGCCTTTTTGCACTTCTTCAATAGGAAAGTCGTAACGGAATGCTGATTGAACAGTTGCTGTGCGTACTCCTGGAAATTCTGTTACGTAGCGATCGATGCGGTGTGGAGATAAACCACCACGGAAAATTGCTGATCCGGTTCCTGAAATTGGGAAAATTTCAATGTTTTCTTCTTCAGCAAACTCATGAAGTCGCGCAATTGCTAGTTTGTTACCGGTAATTGAACTCATAAATCCAGCTGTTAAAGCAGAATCCGATCCGGCTAAGAATACACGCATATATTTTGGTCGGAAGCCAAAATGTTCTTCGTGGAGGTTTAAATACTCCTTTAAAATTTCAGGTGCATGTAATTGCGTTTCAAAATCCTCAAAAAGAGGGATCATTTCAATATAGGGTGTGTTTTTATCAGAGCGAGTAAATTCTGCTGATTTGAAGTTTGCTAATTTTTCAAACAAAACTTGCATTTTCAAAATTTGGTCTGCACGCTGTGCCATTGGCAGAATAGCTTCAAATAATGGTCGAGAGAATCCAAGATCATGGGCGAAGTCTTCAGAACTTAAGAAGGCAGTCATCGCTTGCATTAAGTTGTAGCCTTTTTCTTCCCAAATATTAGGGAAACGGAAAGTTAAAAACTTGTCACGACCGATTTGATGATCTTTGAAATAATCATACTCTGTGCTAAACAAGCGATCAATGACAGCTGCATCAGCATGTTTACCTTCCCAATCCCACATATACTCATCGACATTTAATTCATTAAAGTTTTCAAATGCTTCACCGGTTTCTCGATAGGCACTGATAAATGGTTGCTGAGAACTTTCCCAGAATGGCGCATTAGCATTATCTGGATGTTGCGTTCCCATGATTGAAGGGATTTTACGTGATGTCATGATAGCTCCTTAATTTGTACTGATGATATTGTAACATACTGACAAACGACAAGCAGAAATAATGTCAGCTTTTTTACGAATAATTAAGTTAAATGATCCTTAATGTTCGAAAATTGCGGGGATAAATTTCCGATACAAATTAATCATAGTATTTTTGAGAAACGTTCATCTTGATAAGTAACCTAACATTTTTTAGAATAATTGTTAAAGTAGTGGCTATACTAAAATAGTAATGTTTGTTCACAACATTACTACCCCCAACAGACGATTGAAATTAAATTCCTCGATATAGTCCTGTCTGTTGGGGATTTTTTATTATTAAAATTGTATTATGAAAGTACATATTTTTTTCTGAAAAATATGTTGACAACTAATAATTAATACATTATAATTTAATCATTGTTTATTTCATTGCTCCATAGTTCAGTGGTAGAATAACGCACTGTTAATGCGCAGGTCCTTGGTTCGAATCCAAGTGGAGCAGTTAGTAAAAAGCCAACTCACAATTTGTTGAGTTGGCTTTTCTGGTCATTTGAGGTGGTTTATATATCATAAATGTAAGCGTTTGCAATCGGAGCGTTTATATGCTATACTACGTATATAGATTAGGAGGAAGTCCTAATAACAATGCGAGTTGTTGAAGTTATCCTTAACGATAACGGGAATGGGTTTCTTTCAATCCAGGAGCAGTTTACTCAGCGTTTAGGCTAGAAATGTTGATGGTGCCTGATAGCTCTATTTCAGCAGATGCTTAGATGAGAAAATAATAATTTACCCAGTGTAAGCTTTGGAAATTGTTGTTTGAGAGTATGCTGCTTTTTATATTGTCAACATATTCTAGCTTGATTCTCTAAATTAACTTTTTCCAAAAAGAGTGTTATCATTGATTGATGATGAGAGAAAAGGGGGAAATCATATGATTAATGCTTATCGTGAATTTTGGACAAAAATGTTTTCTTGGCATGCAACGGCAACAAGGACACAGTACTGGGTACCGTTAATTGTCAATTATTTTTTGGGTGGAATATTAGTTAGCATCTTGGAAAATATGCAAGGTCATTCAATTGAAGATATCTACACTGTTGGTGACTTGTCTACTAATTTGACAACAAGAATCGTCATGATAATTGTGTGGATTGCTACTTTTACTTTGAAAGCACGCCGTCTGCACGATACAAATCGAAGTGCTGGTTGGATATTTATTGATTTGATTCCGATTATCGGAAATATTTGGTTCTTTATTTTAATGATTTTACCAACGACACCGGAATCACGTTGGACTTTGAATCAAAGTAATGTGAATTAGTAATAATTTTGTGAAATAAAAAAACACCTAGATTATTTTCTAGATGTTTTTTATTTAAACCAAAATTAGCATTGGCATAATCATTGGTTTGCGAGCTGTTTCTTTGAATAGGATTTAGGGGTACTGGTGCATAAGGTTTTCAGATACCCTTGTAGTAAAACTGTAGTAAATATCGAAAATCATAGTGAATTAAGAAGCGTGATGGTGTGTGAAATTTCCTTATTTCGCTTCACTTGTAAGAGGTGTAAATACGTCTTTTGAGTGATAGAAATATCTTTGTGACCCAATCTTTCACTTATATATTCTACAGCAACGCCCTGAGAAATTAACATAGAAGCATGGCTGTGTCTCAATCCGTGGAAAGTTATTCTTTTGGGGATGTCTAATCGTGTTAATATTCTTTGCAATTCACGATTAACACTGGATTGCTGACGATCAAATAATCTTTCATTGTTGTCTTTGGATAATGTAAGTAGGTAATCCGTTAACCATTCTGGAACGTCTACAGTTCTGATTGAACTAGGAGTTTTAGGCTCTTTTACAATATTCAAACGTTCTTCATAAGACTTGCTGATATTGATTGTTCCATTACCGATGTCATTAGGGGTAAGGGCTAATACTTCTCCCAATCGAGCACCTGATAAAGAAGCTACTAACATAATATCATGAGTTGGCTCATGGTTTTCTTTTAGAAATTCTATAAAACGTTTAAAGTCAGTGTATTCTAAGAACTTTAGTGAGCTATCTTTGGCATTAGTACCATGCGGTTTTGCTCTTTCAAAAGGATTGACCCTTATTATTCCATCAGCTACGGCATCCTTTAATATGCCACTTAAATGTCCTTTGACTTTTGGCTAGTAGCAAGAGAGTGAGAGAGCCCATATTCGTTTAAAAATTTTTGCGCATCGTGACGGGTTACTTGATCTAATGATGTATTTTCAAAGTATTCGCTAACAGCTTTCAAAGTCATTTCATAACCAACATGAGTTGAACGTGACACGTCTGTTTTATATGTATCAATCCAGTCACTTATATAGGAAGAAAGGAGTTGTGACGGTTTAAAATCAATGTCACCATCAATCTTAGATCCTTCCGTTTTTATAGCCCATTGATTTGCTTCGGTTTTTGTTTTGAAACCTGATTTAGTTTTCTTTTTATATCCGCCTTGATAAGGGACGGATACACTAACGGTAAATGTTTTACCTCTTTTATATATTGAAGCCATACAAAAATCTCCCTTAAAAAGAGGGCTTATATCTGTTATAATCTAATAGAACGCCCCGTGCGTTTGTAGTATACTTTTAGCACACCCAGTGAACTTTTGCAGGTTAGGGTGTGCTTTTTTATTTTGTCTTATTTTAGAGACTTCATTGTCTATTATGTACGCCCATAAGGGCATTTGTTAACGTAATTGAAATTCAAAATCAGAAGTATTTGACAATGAATCTTTATAGGTGAATGATAGGTTCCCATCAGAACCTGATTGTCCTACCCATGTGCCACTGTAACTAGCATTCGGGCTTAATGTTCCAGATGTAAATTGGTTCTGAACAAAATCATCGTCAACATAATCATTATCGGTCTTATTTCCATTATTACTTAATTGAAAGTCTAAAGGATTATACTCATAATCTTTATCCGAGTTGTTTTTTATCGTAACGTCAACAAAAACATATTGTTTACTGTTATCAGGCACGTTCATATCACCATCGCCATTTGAATACGAAACCTTAGTAACTGTATATTCAACTCCGCTTATTGAAGCTGTTTCTCCAACTTTGAAGTCCTTTTTTGCATTTGAGCTAGACGAAGCACTGGACGATTGTTCTTCAGATCCAGATGAACTATCAATTTTCTTTACTTCTTTATTATATGATTTTGTAGCCTTATCTAATGAATTAGCATATAAACCTTGAGTTGCTATAACTATAATGATAGTAGTTACAGATAAAACAGTTCCAATAATAGAAAGCAGCTTTTTATTTTTTCTGTTGATCACTAATGCAATAATCCCTAATACCAATGAAATTATGCCTAGGAAGAACGCAAAGTTATTTACTATAGGAATCCATGATAACAATAGCCCTAAACCACCAAAAATAATAGAAAGTATACCTAATACTTTTCTTTCTTTCATCTCTCAATCTCCTCAAACCTTTTATTGTGATTGCTTAGCACATAATTTTAAATAACGCTAAAAGGTTTTAAATTTTCTAACCAAACTTTTTGAACTAGATGTTCCATCGATAAAGGGAGACCTAGAGCATACATAACAGAAATATAATTAGGAAGATATTCTTCGTCTACACTTTTAAAGAACAGCCTTAGAGCGAAAATATGAGCTGATATTTCCTCATCTATTTTTGCTAAAGGAGAAAAAGCATAGATGGTTTGATTCTTGCTTTTGTGAAGCACGTGAAAAATTTCGTGAGCTTCAATAAACGTAGAATCAATAGACGTTTCATAATTATCATTATAAAAAATCATGTTTTTCTGAGGGTAGGCCAGAGGTGGATCATATTTTTCGACAAAAACATGCTTAACCTTGATGTTATGCTCCGCTGTAATTTTGTCAATGTTTTCCCGAAAAGGAGCTAAATTGTAACAGAAGTCATCTCTCATACATTAATCGTCCTCTTCACTCAATAGTTCTAATATCACTCTCTTGTACTTTTCAGAAATCGGTTTACCATCAAAAGCAAGCATTGGGTCGTGCTCTAAAGCGTATTTTAAATCTGTTTCTTTATTCGAAGACGAATAGCTATTCATGACATCCGTTCGTCCAAGCAAATAGTCGGTTGAAACATTCAAAACATCTGCAACTGAACTAATCTTATCAATAGAGGGCGTTTTCGTTTTCCATCCGTAGATAGAATTGATGCCCATGTTTGATTTTTCAGCTAAAGTTTGAAGGCTTATTTTCCTCAAATCAGCAACTTCTTTAACACGTTCAAATATAGTCATATTGGCATTTCTCCTAGCATTCGAGAAAAATATTAATTCTATCGAGTAATTTAATGTTGACATATTTATTCGATAGAGTTATTATTAACTCATCAAGTAATTGAGCAACAAAAAACAAACACTTGTAAATCTAACTTGGCGGTCTGATTACTAGGTGGCGCGTTATTTGTAGCTTATTTCGTATGCACTTAGTTTACTCTATCGAATAAATTTAGTCAATAACTTGATGAATAAATTATGCAGGAGGAGATTACATGCCGGTAGTTAGCCCAGAGGAATCAATAAAGAGAAAGATTCGTCGAGCGATTCGAGGTGAGTTGGACGAACGAGGAATGTCTCAAATAGAGTTGGCGAATATGATTGGTGAGCGTGAAGACGAAGTTAGTCGAGCAATCAATGGATACAAAGAAACACGCTTTGTAAAAATTCGCGAGAAAATTTTTAAGCTATTCAATATTCAAGACATTTAGAAAGGAAGTGAGAAACATGGCAACGAAAATTATTAACAAAAAAAGGTACCAAATCACACAAGTGACTGGTACCAAGACTGGATCAATGCTTATTCAAAATCGTCAAGGTTTTCTACTGAAAATGTACCGTCGTCGTTTTGGACGATTGGGTGACTTGTTCGAAAGGTTATCCGCTCTAATTCTACTTCTGCATAATAAGCGAAACCGTTAGGATAATAAGTTAGCGACTTCGCCGGAGTTTCACCTTCTGGGGTTATAAAAAATTTCTCGACTTCTTTCCAGTTGGCGGTGAAATATTCTGTTGAGATGCGCACCGTATTCGTACCACCGTTTTCGGGCGCTTCAACAACATACTTATATGGCATTTTAACGTTCTTCTCTTCCATTGCTACTTTCTCCTTTCCTAAAACTAGGCAAATGAGCCAGTAATTAAAGGATAGCACAAAACAAACATTAGAAAGGAAGTGATCGGATGGTAACGCAGCTACTTGCAAAACTAGATGAAATCATAAAGTTTTTCCACAAGAGTCAATTACCAGAAATCATGGATAAAACAGAGTTGGCTCAGTTTCTAGGAGTTGGCATAAACAACGTTAATAAATATATCTATTCAGATGGATTTCCTTATATCGAACAACCAAACATGAAAGATGGTTATCCGAAAAAGGCAGTTCAGGAATGGATAGATTCACACACAAAATTTTACGGAAGGTAAATAACATGGAAGAAATTATCAAGATTAATCAAAACGATCAAGGCGAAGCGCAAGTAAATGCCCGTGAATTGTATCAGGCATTAGAAGTCAAAAAGAGTTATCGCTTCAGTCAGTGGTTTGAAACAAACGCAAAACAACTCATTGAAAATGAAGATTATCAGGGCGTGGATGTAACCACACCCTCGCAATCTAATAATGGGGCAGTACAACGAGTACAAGATTACATATTGACGGTTGATGCTGCTAAGCAAATTGCGTTGATGTCTGGAACTGAAAAAGGCAAGCAAGTTCGTATGTACTTCATTCAAGTTGAAAAAGCATGGAACAGCCCAGACCAGATTATGGCGCGCGCATTAACTATTGCACAGATGAAATTAGATCATAAGGATAACTTGATTGCTGAAATGAAACCCAAAGCATTGTTTGCTGATGCAGTGAGCGCAAGTCAAACAAGTATCTTGGTTGGCGAACTAGCCAAGCTGTTGAAACAGAATGGAATTGATACAGGAGCTAATCGATTGTTTACCTGGTTGCGTGAGAATGGCTATCTAATTCGCCGTAAGGGAACAGACTACAACATGCCAACTCAAAAGAGTATGGAAATGGGATTGTTCGAAATCAAGGAGCATAACCATATCAACTCAAATGGGGTAAACGTAACAACTAAAACACCAAAGGTAACTGGTAAGGGACAGCAATACTTTATTAATAAGTTTTTGCAAGCGGCATAAGGAGGAATAACATGTGGTTTTTACAAGTAATAGCAGTAGCAATCGTGCTAGGAATAGTTTTCGTAGGCGGCATGATACAAGGTGAGTTACAAGAACGTGAGCATCAACGTAATAAGCACCGTTTGGAACGCATGGGTGGCACAGATGGCAGCAACAAGTATATGCGGGTTAAATAAAAAAGCGCCTAACTGTTGGAGCAGTTAAAGCGCTGGATATAAATTATTGTGAAAGAAAATTTATATCTCGATTATAGCAAGAAACGAGGTAAATGCAAATGGTAGTGACATTGCCCGAACCATATAAACCACGAAATGATTTTGAGCATGATTATTTTGAGGGAAAAGAAGCCGTTCCGTTTCACGAGAAATGTTTGTATGTTTATGCATTAAATAATACAGATGAAGCTGACTTTATGTGGATGACTTATGAAGAATTGCAAAAAGAATGCTACTTCGTTTATGTGGTCAAAGTCGGAACGAAAGAAGTTGTTTGTGCCGGTGAAGCACTTGGTACGTATTTGGAAAAGAACTGCCTAAACGGTGTGTACAAGGGAATATTAACGCCCTACAGCACGTATGGCGAAGAAGCAATTAAAGAATTGGAGTGGAAGTAATTATGGCAAATGAAGTAGCGCAAGTTCAAAAAATTATTAACAGTGACAAGATGCAAAAGCATTTTGAAGAAATACTGCAGGACAACGCAGCCGGTTTCTTAAGCGGATTGTCAACGGTTGTGGCATTAAACCCAGACTTAGCAAAAACAAATATGAATGACCTAACAAACGCTGCAATGCGAGCAGCCATTCTTGATTTATCCGTCTTACCAGACCTTGGTGAAGCCTACGTCATTCCGTACGGAAAGCGCGCGAAGGTAGACGGTAAGTGGATAACCAAAGATGTTAAAGCCCAGTTCCAATTAGGTTATCGAGGGATTATCAAGCTTGTACAGAATACTGGTCGTGTTGGTCGTTTGGGTGGAAGTGTTGTTTATGAAGCAAACAAGCCACATTACAACTATGTATTTGATGAATTCACAATGGAAAATGAAAACTATGATCCATACGTAGACGGTGAAAGTCCAGTAGCCGGATACTTGGCATTTTATTACTTAGACGGCGAACGTATCGTCAAGTATTGGCCGATCCAACGAGTAATTAACCATGCTATGAAGTTCAGCCAAACTTATAAGGGGCCAGACCATAAAGACCGTTACGGCAAAACACCACAGACACCATGGTACACGGACTTTGATGCAATGGCGATTAAAACTGTGATGAAAGACTTGCTTAAGTTTGCCCCCAAGACTACTAAGGTTGCGCAAGCTATTGCAGAAGACGACAAGAACGAACGTGAGGCACGTGATGTTACTCCGGAAACAGAAGAAATCACTCCTGAAGAGCAAAACGTTGAACCAGAAATTATTGATAATCAACCAGAAGAAAAAAGCGATAATCCGTTTTCAGGAGTTGATACAGGTGATGCGCCTAATCCTTTTGCTGAAAAGAATGAAGCTTTGGAGGACGTGAAATGAGTGAGCCAAAAACAGTAATGCCATTGATTAGCTTTGAAAACGGTGTGGCACAGAACTGGAACGATTTACGAGCAACGTTGAACGGTGTTGAAGTGACCACGATTAGTAGCAAGGTAGATGCTCAAAGTATGGCTGCTTTGAAAAAAGACATGAAGCAAGTATCTGACTTAATCAAGAAATCAGTGAAGCAAAATGTTAAGGATTATGAACAAGAATTAATTGAGCGCAATGGTGGTTTATTCGCCGTTAAAGATACTGCCGATTCAATCATTGAGGATATCACGGAAGAACAAAATACGTGGAATGTTGGCCGTCTAAAGCAATTACAACCAGTGTTGCAAAAAGAAATTGATGAACGTAATGAATCGTATCAGCTTAAAACGCCACTGACCATTAAGGCAGATTGGTTAAAAATTAGCAATTTCACTGCTACTGGTAAACCAACTGGAGCGCTTACGAAGTTGTTGAATTTAGAATTTGTTCAGGCTAAAGCATTGGAGTCCGAACCACCCAAGTTAACAGAGGTTCAGGAAGTAAAAAAGCAATTAAATATGAGTTCTCGAAAGTTTGGGACGATATCCAAGATGACGATATTTACACCGGTAAAGATTTCAAACAAATGCTTTCTGAAATCGCTAAACAATTAAATTAAGGTCGGCGTGACCCGATCATCGTCACTAAACTGATTAATCCAGTGAAAAGAGTTTAAGTCGCTCGATTCGTTGATGTTCATTCGTATGATGGCGATGTGGCGTAACCACACGAAAGGGTGTGAAGCCCAAAGGAGAAACATGGCGCAAAGAAGAATGTTTAGTAAAGAAATAACAACCAGCGACACATTTGTCGATATGCCAATGTCTAGTCAGCTTCTGTATTTTCATTTAGGTATGGAAGCAGATGATGAGGGATTTATCGGTAATGCAAAAATGCTAAGTAGAGCATATGGCGCAAACAGCGATGATTTATCCCTGTTAAAAGCTAAAGGATTTATCATCATGTTTCAAAATGGCGTGAGTGTCGTTAAGGATTGGAATTTAAATAATAAAATACGCAAGGATAGATTAAAACCAACTATTTACAGGTCTGAAAAAAGTCTTCTAAACGTTGATATAGATGGGTCTTACTTTATTGACAACCAGATGACAACCAAAGTGCAACCAATTGACAACCAAATGTCCGCACAGGATAGGTTAGGTAAGGTAAGGTTAGGTAAGGATAGAAAAGATATATTGTCCGGTTCCGAAGAACCCGACCAACTCCCTTACAAAGAAGTTGTTAATTATTTGAACGAAAAGACTGGGAGTAAGTATCGAAGTAGTGGAACTAAAACTAAAAAATTAATTAAAGCAAGATTTAACGAAGGATTTAGTTTAGATGATTTCAGAACTGTGATTGATGTTAAAAGCAAGCAGTGGTTAACAGATCAAAAAATGAAACAGTATCTAAGACCTGAAACATTGTTTGGAACTAAGTTTGAAAGTTACTTGAATGAAAACCAGGTAACTGGCAAACCAGCAATGAGGAACGGAGGCTATGGAACAAGATGAATAGTCTCAAGGAGATGTTAGAAAACGATGAACGCTTTGCCAAGAACAAGGTTAGCGATGAAGAATTGCAAGCATGGCGTGAAAAAGTAGAACGTGAAGACCAGGAACGAGTTCGTCAAGCACTGTTTAATAACAGGGCACGTATCTACAAGCGAGATAGCGTGTGGGGAACTAGCGGTGAGCAGACGTTCACATTTCAGAAGTGGAATCCAAAAGTGCAACCTAATCAAAAGTTAGCCCACGACATTTGGAAAAAGTCAGCAGAAATCACTAAGAGAATGTTTGATAGTAATTTCAACGTTCTGTTCTACGGTGAAGCTGGTACTGGTAAAACAGCCATGGTGTTAGCAATCATTGATGCACTGAAACAACACTCGAATAAGCTGAGTATGTTTGTCAGCGTTATGGACTTACGAGAACTGATTATGTATGACTTCAATGACAATGAAGCAGCTATCAAGATAAAAACATTGAGCGATCAATGCGTGAAGTTGATGTGTTGATACTTGATGACTTTGGTTCTGAAGCTGGTGGTATGAAAAACGAAGGTAGTGCCACTGAAAGATTACAGCAGTTCTGGTTTCGAGTTGCTGAAGCAAGGCAAGTGAAAGATAAAGACGGCAACAAGCGTTACAGCACTATCGTGACCACAAACAACGATAGAGGCGATCTGGAACGCATGTACAACAAGAAGATTGTTAGCCGACTGATTACAAAAAAAGCAGAGAACACAGTTGTGTTTGACGGATTGGACGATGTCAGAGAATGAGTTATCAAATGATTTGTACAGAAAACGACAGAGTGATTATGCGAGACCCAAGAGTGTTCACGAAGTTTGAGGATGTGGAGTACGCATTAGCAAAGCGCATGTGCGTTGACAGTGAACCTTGGAATTGGGGCATTGAAATAGTGTAGGAGTGCTTAGTGACTGAATTATTTGGACAAGTGAATAAGCTAAATCCAAACAAAGGGTTAGTCACATTGCGAATGAGCGATGATGATTTGCGCACATTGCAGAAGTATCACACAACTAATCAGCAACAAGTTCTGTCAGTGATAGCTAGTGATGATAATGAGCCGACACCAAAACAGCGTAGATTTGCGTTTGCACTGCTCAATGACATTTGGTTGTCACAAGTAGGTGGATCATGGTTAGAGACCGTAGAAAGCACAAGAAGACACTTTTACGGCACGTACGAGTATTACCACGGTTTAGACTTTGGCGAATTTAGTCTGAGCGCAGTCAAGGGCAATAAGTCAGACACAAACGAGTTCATCAACATGTTATTAGATTATGCAGTTTTTCATAATATCAGCTTGAGCGTGAAGCCGTTGAATGAATTAGAACCACAGGAAATAGCGCATTGGGAATATTAGTGTCTGATGAACAAGTGTTGCGTGATATGTGGCAAGAGACCGAGTGACCTGCACCATTTAGACACGATTGGCCAAGGGGTAGACAGGCGTAAGACTAACCACTTGAAACACAGAGCCGTGCAATTATGTCGCATTCATCATCAAGAGGCGCATTCGTTAGGGGTGGAAACATTCTTACAGAAACACCACCTGACCGGCATCAAGATAGATGAGCGAATTGCAGAGGCTCATAGATTAAACGTTAGATAGACATTAACAAGCGTTTTAAGGCGTTAAACATTAATTAGGTATAAAATACACTAAACCACATTTAAAACGTCAAATATGACGGTTTCTGTGGACGTGAGAGCAAATGAAAAGGAAAGGATATGGCTACTAAGATAAAACCGAAATCAGAACGAATTTGGGCATTGTACAAAGGTGATGAATTTATTGCAGAGGGAACACCTAGAGAAATTGCTAGAAAGACGGGTAAAAAATTTGACCATTTAATGTTCATGACACGTCCGTCTTATGTCAATAGATTTGTATCTGACAAAAAATACAAAACCAAAGGGAGGTTAGAAATGGTCGAGTTAGAAGATGAATAACAATAAAATTTATTTCAATATTGAGCAGTACCGAGATAAAACTTTGAATAAGTATATAAATGCAGAAAGAACGAATAGATATGCGGGTTCCGGATTGAAAAAGAAGGGGACGTTATATGCTAAAAGAATAGTTGAACAAGCCATGGTTGATGGCATTATATTTAATTGGCCTTGTAAATTGAAATTTGACTGGTATTTAGCAGACGGACGAATTGACCCAGATAATTGGGATTTCATAAAGAAGTTCATATTCGACGGCATGCAAAAAGCAAACGTGCGAGGGGTGACATTTTTAGGGAACGACAATATCAAACACATCAACGGATATGATCATGATTTTTATATCGACAAAGATAACCCGCGATTGGAGATATACGAACTGGAGAAATAATAATGACGAACTATGCAGCTGAATTTTGTGACAAGGAAAGAAAATTCGGATTTGACATGGCTGCCGAGTGGATGCAGTCAAAATTAAAAATAGAACCAGGCGGTGAAAATTCAAGCCATTGGAGCGATAAACAAACGGAAACATTAATTTCTATGCTTGATGAAGGTAAAGAGTTCAGGGCAATTTCGAACGCGATTGGTAAAACCACTGTTCAAATATATGCCAAGCGCAGAAAGTTAATTGAAAAAGGGCTCGTGGAAGCGCCAGAAGAAACGCCGTCAGAAGCCAAGCAAAAACGAGTAGTGAAGTTTAAACAGTTGACGAAAGCTGGCGTTACAGACGTTCATGAAATCGCTAAACAATCTGGCTGTAACGAATCATCGATATATGGTTATGCCAAAGAAATGGGTTATGAAATTAATAAAGGTAAGGTAATTTTATGAGAAAACTACAAAACACAGGACTAACAATATGTGTCTTGCTAATGCTAATTAGCGTTATCGCTGGATTGTTCATGGTTATCAATTTTGAATTAGCGTTGACATACGTAATTATTTTTGGTCTTGATGCAGCTATGTTTTATGTATTTATGAGGAAGGGTGATTAACATGAACGAATGGCACAAGAAATTCACAGTCATTGAAATACTTTTTTATAAGTGTAGATAGGCTAGTATTAATACTTGTATGAAAATACCAAATACCGAAATAATTTTGGTACCGTGACTATGGATAAGAAATCCAATTATTAAAGTAATTGATAAGAAAAAAATCATTGAATATATCAAAATGTAAAGTATAAGTTGTGTCATATATATTAAATTGACCTTTTATTTTTTGGTAATTATATCATTAAAAGGAGCAAAGCGTGGCAGATAGAATAGACAGATACCTAAGTGACTATTATTCAGGTGTAATCGACATGCAGATTAAGCTACGTAAAATCGAATTACAGACACCTGAAACAGTAGATGAAAATGTAGGCGGTGGTACTGCTCAAAACAAAGAAAACCGAGTTCTGGATAATCAGCTAATCATTGAAGAAAGTGATTATGCGTTACAGTCCTTTATTCGTGACAAGTGGTGCATGTCTAACTTTTTGAAGATACTAACGGAGGAAGAGAGAGCCATGCTATCCTTGCGATATGATCGTAGACGCAAGCGTAGTTGGAATCAGGTAGCTGGAATACTTTCTAAGTCAGAGAGCCAGTGCCACAGAGATTTGCAGAATATTAAGCAGATATATCGAAAGTCTGTATTTGCTTATCAGCCTGTGGATAACTCGGAGTAGCGAAAACATGCGAGTTTTTAGACAGTTTTTGACCTAAAAACAGTGCAATAATGGTATTGTTGATAATTAAGAAGTCAATGATGTGGTATCATCTTTCTTGTAAAAGGAGAGATGATTTATGAGCAAGAAAGAAATTACTTTGTCGCAAGTTGTAACTTGGTTTTTGACAATAATTGCTGTTGTTATATCTGCTTTTAGTGGTATATATCAATGGAATCAAAGTAAAAGGTACAGCGACAATACAAACAAAATTCTGATTAATTCAGCAAAATTAGCTGAATATGATTTGGATCTGATGATTTATAAAATTGACAATGGCGGAGATGAAACACTTGATTATGGTCAATTTAGATTTCAACTTGATAGTCTTCAACAAAACTTTGAAACTATTGAAGCCATAAATCCAACAAGTTTGTCTAAAAATCAAGCTATGAATTATCAAGTTTATCGTCAAAATCTTAACGCTGTGATTTACAAGGCGACATCATATGTGAATGCGTTGAGGGTTAACCAAACGGAAACTCCAAAAGACACAGACAAGCTTCACGTAGATTTGGGAGCAAGACAAAATTTCTACCAAGGTGTCGGCAGTTCATTGAATGTAATTAAAAGTGATTTAAAGGTGCTCGAAAATAATAAATCGTTGTATGATCAAGACTATAAGAAAAATTCCAAAATTTTGGAGGAACAAAAATGAGTGAAATTTATATATATGGGCCAATGGTTTTATCTATAATTGCTTTGGTGATATCCACTTTTCAAATTGGGTATACAGTTGGTAAAAATAAAAATAGTGGCAAAAACTCGAAAGATAACTAATAAATCAGACTGAAAATGACCTAGAAATTAGTAACGTATAGTGTTAACATAGTTTGTAAGGTGTCTCACATAAATACTCCTATTACCGTATTTAACTTCTTTCTCATCGCAAGAAGTGAGGCACCGTACATAAAATATGTTAGTGACAAAGGTAACTTTGTGTGCTAGCATTTAACGTGTGGTAACCCAAGCATTCTATACTCTCCTGAAAAAAGTATTGATAATATCATAAAGTGATATGGGTCACCAAGAAAGCATCTTAACGGATGCTTTTTAATTGGCAAAATTTAGTAGTAATCGCTTTCAGAAGATGCTATTATTAATGAGGTGCCTTATATTGGAAGCAATATTCGTGATGTGTTCTTCTATGATTATTGTTGGGGTAAGGCATCGTACATAAAGGAGAGATAATTATGATTGCATTACATATTTTCTTTGGATTAATGATATTAGTTGGTGTTATTATGACCTCAGTGTCATTTCAAGGAGATACTGACAAGTTGACTAAACTTCAAAAGTTTTCGTTGATTTTCACAACTTCAGCGATTGGATTGACCGTAGTAGCTGTCACAGCAGTATCTGGGGCGATTTACATTGCTTTAGTTATGTTCGTAGCGTTAGCTCTGTATGAGTATTATGCATTTCTGCATAAAGCTGCCCAGAAATAAATTGAATATTTTAAAAGCTCAACCACGTGAATAGGTTGGGCTTTTTGTTTGGAGTTAAACATGAATGAAGCAGAGAAAAAACTACGCAAGAGACGTAGACATATCAAACAGGCGACTGATGTTAATCGCAAGCACGCTGACATGATGAAGACAGAGAGTATTGCACGACATAAGCGCTCACGTATCCAGGTTAGGTCAGAAGTGATGGAGAACAGGCAGATTGACTACAAGAGCCACATGAAGTGGTTAGAGAATTAATAGCCCATAACGTACTATGATGTGAACAACATTTAGGAGAATAGATATGGCATTAGCAAGAGAAGAAATCAACTTTGAAAGCATCAAGCGTGAAGCAGATGTAGAGATGTTAGTTAAAAACATGATGCAAACCAACAACATGATCGCTCATTTGAAAGAGGAACAGTTTGAAATACGCAATGAGATAAAAAGGCGTGATGAAATTATCAGCAAGCTTAAAGATGATATTTAGCTTCTCAAAAAAGAGAAGAGATGGAATATGTTATGGCAGAATAGCTTAGAAGAAGATATTAATCATACCCAAATAGCATTACTTGCTGTAGGAGTTATCAATGTGTTGTTTACTTTTTTCATGAGTAGGTGATCTAATGTTTTAGTTACACATTCAGTCCTCTATAGTATAATTACTGCTATTGGAGGTTGGAGATGATGTTTTTAGGATTAGATACTGGAAGCTGGGCAGAGTGGACAAGCGGCATACTAGCAGCAATGGCGATATTTTTCGGTATTTTAAGTAGTAAGTTTGAAAAGCAAGTGAAGTTAAAACTAAAAGGTATCATGCTCTACCAGTATGGTTGTGTCTACCTAGAAGATAAAAACACTGGAGAAATGTTGCCTGAAGACATAAATGATACCTATCTTAAAATCAACTTAACAAATATAGGATTGATTGATATAGACGTAAAGGAATGTGGGATTACAAACAGTAAGTTCAAGCTCGAGAATATATGGACCGACTTTGAAAAAAGTTACGCACTATATCATAATGCCGTCGCCTTACACATTCCTTCTAAAAGCGGGTTATCGATAAACAAAGAAGAGTTTCCAATAGAATATCTAGGTGGTTTAGCAAAGGATAAACACAGAAGACTTTTAATATATGCTATTGATCAACAAGATAATATTTATTTCGGAAAATTAAAGTCTAAAGTTAAAAAGATAAGTTAATCAACAAGCGCTTAAGCGCTTTTTATTTTGCAGTGAATGAGGAGAAAAGATGACTAGAGTATTAAGAACAACTATTACAGTATTGATGACCATTATCACGTTGCTCGCTTTGTTTGGAATAGTATATGTAGTTGTTTGTCAACAAGACCATGCTTTGTTTAGGATAGTTAGTATTGTTATTAATTGGTGTATGGGATTAGTTGTGTATGGTTGGTCGATAGAAAAGTTATGAAATCGCTATCAAAAGAACTATAATGTAGTCATAAAGTGAGGTATGAGTATATGAAGTTTGGAATGAGAACACCATCTATCAAGAAGTCTATCAGTGCTAGAACAACTGGACGTGCTAAGCGAGCAGTTAAGTCAGCTATCAATCCTGCGTATGGCAAGAAAGGAACTGGCTTAATTACTAATCCTAGTAAGTCAGTAAAGAATAGCGTTTATCACAAGACAACTAAAAGTGTTTGGAGTTTGTTCAAGTGATGTCAGCTCAGCTCATTAAATTGAGTTGGGCTTTTTGTATACATAAATTTAAGGAGCAAGTATGGCTAGAGTAAAGATATGCCGTAAGCCTGACTGTCACAATACCATACCTTATGCACAAGACAATCCATACTGTGAGATACACAAGGCTATGTATCGACCTAAGCCAGAGTTTAAACCTAAGTCATCTTATGAACGTAAGCGACAACAACGTGAGTACAATGCTAACAAACGTGACAAGGAAGCTAATGAGTTCTACCACAACAAGACGTGGAAGCATTTATCAGCAGGACTTAAGCAACAGACAATGTTCACATGTGAGTGTTGTGGACGTACAAGTACAACCAAAGGTTACTTAGTTGTAGATCATATCATCCCCAGAAAGATAGATAAGCGTAAGCAACTGGATAAGGATAATCTATGGGTGATATGCAAGAGGTGTCATTGGTACAAAGGTATGCTTGAAGATGATGTCTATACTGATGGCTTATTCCTAGAGAACATAGATACTAGCAAGTCATGGTGTAAGGATGAAGTAAGACAATGGATACTTGATTCAATTAAACGTCATGATGAAAGGAAAGATGATTGATGTTGTTTAACATTTGATGATGAACTTAGTTATCAACATTAGTTATTGGTTGTTCATCATTCAAGTTATTGTTCATCAACGAAAGGAATCGATATGAAGAACAGAACGAAAGCTAATCAACTAACAAACGAATTGATTAGATTGAAATTGTTGAATAAGAATAATAAAACGAAAATAATTTCGTTTGGAGATAATCAAGATCAAGGAGTTGCCTTCGTAAACGCAATAAAACGGGTTAACGCGTTGCAAAGCTGGAGCCGAGTTTAATCGTACGGCTTTTACAGATTAATTTAGCAGTATAAGTGATTATTATTCGGGTACAAATAAAAAATACCCCCGGGTGGGGGCAAACGGAGGGAGCGTCACAAGGTGGCGTCCTCGTTTTTTGCAAATGCAGAAATCAAAAATTTTTGAATGGGCTATTTTAGAATTTAAAACGTTGTTATATCAACGTTTAACGTGTTATTAATATGCATTTAGTATACCACAAACTTTTGACGAAAGGGGGTGTTTGTTTGGTAAATAAACGCAATTCTGGACGTAAAAGGACTACTGGCACTGACGAAACAGTCAGAGCAGACCAACGAGAACGTAATTTAGAGTTTCAGGAGAAACAAAATGAACTTAACGAACTACAAGACACCCCTCCTTATCATTTAAAAGGAAGTGGTATAACAATTTGGAAAAAAATAGTTCCTGAGTTACGGAAACTGGGTACCATAAAACAAATTGATACAGTTAATCTTGAAGCTTTTTGTTCATCATACAGCACGTATATAATTGCAGAAAAAGAAGTATCAGAAAACGGTATATTTGCCTATAATTTTGATGATGAAGGCAATAAAATAACAGATTTCAGTAAGAAGAATCCTGCATATTCAATAATGAATGATAGTATCAAGACTTTAAAATCATTAGCTGTTGACTTAGGATTATCATTTGATGCAAGGTCTGGTCAACTGGTTCCAAGTGACATTGGTGTTAAGGAAAACAAGCAAGATAATTTAAGGTTGGTGAAGTTCGGTGCAGACATTTAATTTAGTAGGTGTAACAGACGTTAAAGGTGCTGTTAAATCAGAAAAAAGACGATATAAACGTTATTTAGATAAATATAATGATCCAGCTACTCAATATGCTTTTGATGTTTTGTTCACTGATAAGTATATAGCTGGTCGAGATGCGCAACTAGCTTGTTTTAGGCATATGCAAGACTTGGGTAGACAACGTGACAACGATTTTCCATATCACTATGACACCGCATATGTAACTATGATTGAGAATTTTACAAGGATACTACCTAACCCTGATAATTTTAAGGTCACTTTGAAGCCGTATAATTGGCAGTCGTTTATATTAGACAGTTTATTGGGTTGGCGTACGGAAGAAAATGGTACAAGATTTACCACATCTAACATAAGCGTTGCTCGTAGACAGGGCAAAACGTTTATTGCATCCATGTTGGTTAACTTTTATTACTTTATGGTCGCTGCGGAAGCAACGTCACAAGATTTTCTGGTTGCTAGTTATGATAGTGAACACGCCACTAAGTTATTTAACGATGTTTCTATTCAGGCCAAGAAGCTATTAAAAATGCCAGAGTTTTCTGCTTGGGCTAAAGAAAATGATGTTGATGCACAAACACAACAAGTAATAGGGCGTATCAGCAAGAACACCATTCGTAAAGGAACATCAGAAGGTGGCGGATTTGATTCATTTCACAACGTTATTGCTGTTTATGATGAAATTGGTAATCTTAAACCTGATAAAAACGAAACATTGCGACAAATAACATCTGGTCAAAACGGTATAAAAAATCGTATGTTTGTCAAGATATCAACTGCCTACCCTAATGCAAAGGTTAAATTCAAAAAAGACCAAGATTTGATGCGCAAGATTATTGAACAAGATGATTCACGTGAAGCAGACAATACGTTTCAAATTATTTATGCTCAAGATAGTGAAAATGAAGTGTTTGAAGAAAGTACTTGGAGCAAATCAAACCCTAACTTAAACGAGATGGACGAGGGCAAATATAAGTCTGAAATCAATAGTTTGATTAAGGATAGAGATGATGCTGATAGAAGTGGTGAACTTGCCACGTTTGTTAATAAATCATTGAACATTTGGAGTCGTAAGTTCCAAAATAGTTATTTGTCTCTTGAAAACATTCAGAAAAATATCATTGATGACTTTGATATTTATGGTCGTGATGTTTATATCGGCTTTGATGGTAGTCAAAGTAACGATAATACCTCATTAGGTTTTATATTCCCTTATCGTGAAGTGAAAAGTTATAAATATTTTTGTAAACAATTCAGTTTTATTCCTTTTGCACAAGCTAAAACGATTGAAGCTAAGGAAAAACAAGATGGTTTAAATTATCGCGAGCTTGAAAAACAAGGGCTGTGTGAAATAACTAGAAGTCCAGAAGGAACTATCGATAAAGACCAAGTTTATCATCGGTTAGAAAAGTTCGTTGCTGACAACGACTTGAAAGTAAAGATGATAGCGCTTGACCCCAACTTATCTGATTGGCTGTTAAAACGTATCGAAAACTACCACGATGAATGGCCTGTATCTACCGTTCGACCAACTTCACAGGTGCTGTCTAATCCAACTAAAGATTTGCAAGCGCAATTTATTAACGGCAATGCTGCTATTTTGAATGACCCACTTTTGATTGATGGATTTACAAATGCTGTGTTGATTGAAGACAGAGGTGGAGCTGTTAAGATTGACCGTTTGAATAGAACAAGTGATCACATCGATACATCAGATGCATTGGTTAACGCACATACTGGAGCACAGTTCTATTTTGAAGATTTTAAAGGGGATGATTATAATCCGTTTAATGATTTGAGCCGTGATGAGAAGAAAGATTACTTTAAGAGGATGTTTGGATGATAGTAAAAATTATAAAAAGTATATCTAATTTTTTGATAACTGGCTAGCGGCAATTCTGTTTATTATAGGAATAGCATTGATTGATATCGGTGCTTTTTATTTTAATGTAATTATTGGTTTTACCGTTTCAGGACTGCTGTTTGTAGCCATGGCGATAATTCTCAATATGGAAAGGAGGGAATAAATGAATGGGTTTAATGACTTCGAGAAATCGACAACATAAAATCATTGACACAACTTATCCTAGTACGCATGGATATGATCCAGTTATTTCACAAATAGCGGGTCTTCCTGTTGGATATATAAGTGGCGCAAACGCACTAAAAAACAGTGACATATTCAGTGTAGTTAATCGAATAGCAAGCGATATTGCTAGTGCTAAGTTTAAAACTGAAAACACGTATGTTAGTGAGCGACTTAATCAGCCTTCAAAGCTGATTGGTCGTTTTTCATTTTGGCAGGGTGTCATTATTCAATTGTTATTGAGTGGTAACGCTTATGTACCGTTGGATTTGGATTATTTAGAACAAATACCGCCATCTTCGATTATTAGTATTGATATTGACAATGCGAATCAAGGTGCAGTTTATACGTTGGCTGAATACAACAACCACCCTCAACGCAAATTAACACAAGACAAGATACTTCACTTTAGGTTAATGCCTGACGCAACCTATCAATATCTTGTGGGGATGTCACCGTTAGAAAGTTTGACTAAAGAGCTGACCGTTTCAACAGCAAGTACAGACCAAAGCTTGAACTTGATTAAAAATCGTATCACGCCAACTTCTGTTTTACAGATTAGTAACGCACTGCTGGAACAGGGTGATGCTGATGCAGCACGTGATGCATTTGAAAAAGCTAATAACGGCTCAAATAATGGCCGACTGATGGTTTTGGATTCCAATTCTACGTTCAGTCAATTTGAGATGAAAGCTGATGTATTCAAAGCGTTAAACAATAACGCAGAGTATTCTGCTAATCAGATTAGTAAGGCGTTTGGTGTACCTGTAGACATGTTAGGGGGTGGTAATAGTACAGAAAGTCAGCACAGCAACAGCACACAAATCAAGAACTTGTACTACGAGAACTTAATTAGTTATGTAGCCCCAGAAATTGATGAAATTGCTTTGAAAATGAATGCAGAAGATTTAACACTTGATATGCAATATGTTGACGACGCTACCCGTGTTAGCCAAATCAACGACATGGTTAAAGTTGGCACTTTGTGTCAAGCGCAGGCTGAATTCATGCTGAAGCAATATGGTGTGTTGCCTAATAATTTACCTGTCTATGTTCCATCGACGCAGGGGAAAGGAGAAAGTGAATGAAGTTAGATATTAAAGGCATGATCACTAATGATGATGATGCAGAAATATATCGTGATTGGTTAGGCATGACTGTTACCTCACCAACTGATATTTTAGGCAACTTACCTACTGATGGTTCTGATTTAGAAATTGGAATTAATTCAGGAGGCGGAGAAGTTGATGCTGCGAATGAAATTTACACAGCGTTACGAAATTACCCTGGTAAAGTTATTACGCAAATTGAAAGTTCAGCTTATAGTGCTGCATCGATTATTGCAATGGCTGGTGATACTGTTCAAATTTCGCCAGTTGCTCAACTAATGATACATAATGCGTCAACTTATGCAGGTGGTAACCACAATGACTTGGATAAAACATCTAACGCGCTAAAATCCACCGACAAGGCCATAGCTAAGGCGTATTCTGTAAAAACAGGGCGTCCAGTCGATGAGTTCCTTGCCTTGATGGATAAAGAGACGTGGATTAATGCTGACGATGCATTAGAACTTGGATTAGTTGATGAAGTAATGACTTTTGAAAAAGAGCCAGTCACTAATTCTGTTAATAATGTACTACCTCGCAAAATTATCAATCGTATCAAAGATTTGGTTGGTGAAAATCAAAAATTGAAAACTAACGCAACTGATAGTCAACCAAGTGAACACGACAAGCTCGTGCAAGCTAAGTTGGCTATTTTACGTAAATAAGGAGAAAAATATGACTAAAGAACAACTACAAGCGGCATTCCGTGACGCTAGCACCAAGGCATCTGATTTGAATGCTAAATTGAACAACATGGTTCAAGATGATTCTGCTTCAGTAGAAGATATTAAGAAGGCTCAAGATGACTTGACGGACGCTAAGACACGCCGTGATATTTTGAACTCTCAACTCAAGAGCTTTGAAGACGTCGAACCAGAGCCTAAAAAGCCTGGTAAAAAGACTAATATTTTGGACAATAAGGCCGCTGAACTTGCTGCAAAAAAGCAAGGCATTAATGATTTCATTCATTCTCGCGGTGCAAAGATTTCAGATGCAGTTGCTTCACAAGTTACTTCGTCAGAAGTTGGTGTATTGATTCCAGAAGAAATTATTTATGATCCATCTGCTGAAGTTAACTCAGTTGTTGACTTATCAACTTTGGTTAACAAGACACCAGTTACTACTCCAAGTGGTAAGTATCCTATTTTGCAACGTGCAACCGATCGTTTCAATTCTGTTAAGGAATTAGCAGAAAACCCTGCTTTAGCTGAACCTACTTTCAAGGAAGTAGACTGGTCTGTCGATACTTATCGTGGTGCAATTCCTCTTTCAGAAGAATCAATTGCTGACACACAAGTCGATTTGACAGCATTGGTTGGTCAATCAATCGGTGAAAAGAAGGTTAACACTTATAACGCCTTGATTGCACCAGTTTTGCAAGCATTTACTGCTAAGTCAACTACGAGTGATACATTAGCTGACCAAGTAAAGCACATTTTGAATGTTGATTTAGATCCAGCTTATGCACGTGTTATTATTGCTAGCCAATCATTCTACAATGCCGTTGACACATTGAAAGATAAGAACGGACGTTACTTACTTCAAGAATCAACTGCATCATTAGCACAAGCATCCGGAAAGACGTTGCTGGGAGTACCGGTTTATGTGATTGGTGATGAACTATTTGGTAACGCTGGTGACCAAAAAGCATTTATCGGTGACACAAAGCGTGGTGTTCTATTCCCTAACCGTCAAGAAATTACTTTGGCTTGGGAAGACAGCAAAATTTATGGCCGTTACCTAGGTGCTGCTTTCCGATTTGGAGTTAAGCAAGCTGATGACAAAGCCGGTTACTTTATTACTAACACAGCTACTCCTGTATCTGTCAGTGGCGAATAAGGAGTAATTCATGGCAGATGAAACAAATTCACCTCGTGCGCCTTCAACATCAACAGGTGTCACGGTTGGTGATATGCAAGACTATTTAGCAATTGATGGTGATGATGGTGTTTTACAGGAATTGATTGATTATGCCGAAGAAGACGCTCGTGGTTCAATTGACAGCACTATCGATATTGAAATATATCGAAAGTTACCAATATTTAATCAAGCAGTTAGGACATTGGTTGATTTCAATTACTATAATCGTGGTGCTTTATCTGGTCAGCAAATTGCTTATCCTAAGTCTTATCAGTACATGCTGAACAAAATCAGATGGAAGGTGGGTCAGACAAATGGTTAGTGGAAAATTAAAACCAAGCAACTTTATTGGAAAGGTTGAGTTCGGAACTGTTAAATCTGTTTTAAACAAAAACACAGGACAAAAAGTACCTAGTTTCGTTTCTTCTACTAGCCAAATGCGATATGCACCCCGTAGTCGCTCGATTACGCAATCTGATTCTATTTTTGGAACAAGTATACAGGAAACTAAAATAATTGCTGTACGGCACAACGAGAGCCTTACAGAGAATTTAAAAGTTCGCTTTGTAAAAACGGGTAAGGTTCACGACATCAAATATATTTCATCTGATGAAAGTAATACACCGGTTTCGTTTGACTACATCACCATTACTAAAGAACCACTGGGGGCATTTGATGGAACTTGATGATGCTTTAGATCAATGGCTACGTAATGTGAATAAACTAGTTCCTAACGTTAAGCAGAGACAAAAAATTACGTTAGTTGGAGCGGAAGTCTACAAAACAAGGCTCCATGATATTACTAAGGCCAAACATTATGATGAAAATCATAAGGACACTAGTCAAGTAACTCACTTAGCTGATTCAATTGAAGTTTCCGGAACAAACATTGATTACATTCGTGACGGTACCTCGTTAGTTGGTTTCACCAAAAAAGGTATAAACCACGGTCGTATCGCAAGATTATTGAACGATGGCACAAAATTTATTCCAGGTGATCACTTTGTTGAAGACGCTAGGCGTAGTTCTCGACAAGCTGTGTTAGCGGCTCAATATGCTGAATATCAACGACTTTTGAAAGGTGGTAATTGATGATACTACCCATTTTTGAAGTTCAAGAACTCATAGAAGCAATGAGTTTTGCTGATGTTGTTTTTGTAACAAGTATCGATGAAGAATATCTCGAGAATGTCACCTCAACAGTAGTTCTTGTGACCGAAACGGTTAACGACTTGGATAAGAGAGCCAACAACCGTTTTAGAAACATGAATTATGGTGTTGAAGTACAGATATTTTACGGAATTAACTTCACCAAGCCAATTCTTGACACAGAAATATCATTGGCAAGGCTATTAGAAAAAAACGATTGGCAAACAACCCAATCTAAATCACATACCAATGACCCGAAGACTAATCAAGTCACTAAGGTCTTTTATTTTGAAAAAAATTATATTTTGGAGGATTAATTCATGGCAACACAAGGTATTGTTACCTCATATTTCGGATTAATTGACAATGCAACAGGTCAATTAATAAAAGGCGCTGATGGTTTGAGCGACACAGGCATCTATGAAGCAGACGGCCATCAAGATGCTACTGCTGAAGGTGCTACTCAAATTCAAATTCAGAACTTGGGTACTGCACCAACCTTGCAATACTCAAACAATAAGGCCAAACGTTCAACTAAGGCTCGTTCATATCCAACAGCCGAATTTACAATGCTTGATCTAGGATTTGAAGCTAAGCAAAAGCTGCTTGGTAAAATCCAAACAACAAGCAAAGGCTTTGTTGATGGTGAAAAAGAAGCGCACGTAGCGGCGATCGCTGTGACACAAACATTGGATAAGCAACATAAAATATATTATGCCTTTGCTAACGGGACAATGATCGAAGGAAACAAGACGTTGGGTACAAACACTAACAACGAAACTGATTCAAACGACGTTATGACTTTAACGACAATGAATCCCGTTGTTGATACTCAATTCGGGGGTGAGCCATACCAAGTTGCATCTGATTTGGTAGATGGATTTACACTTGATGCGTTAATGGCAGAAACCTTCCCTGGCTATTCAAAACCAACTGATGGCACAACAGGTCAATAATTAGTATTTTTTAACTCGCTTTTGAAATAAACAGTACATGAAAATGGGCGGGTTACATTTTTAGTTACTCATAGTTACCTTTAAACCTTGTAATAATATATATATATATTTATATAGTATTTTATGTAACTTTGTAACTTTTTGCTATTCGGGCTATGCCTGTCAAGGGATACAGAAGTTACATTTTTTTCGTAAAGTTACACAATTTTTGTAACTTTTTTGTAAGTTCTCATTTTTTAATTTGAAAAAATGTAACTTTGTCACTAAAAAAATACGTCGTTTTGTAACTAAATTTAGGGTAATTTTACCCGTACATATCAAAATAAAAGGAGCCTAGATCATGGCAGTTAATACAGAAAAAATTAAGTTGAATAAGTTCGGAATTCGCAAGACGGTATCTATAAAAAAGACATTTGGTTTGCGAGAAGAAGCGATTGAAAACAGCATAAAACTCGGTGAACTTGCTGATACTGAGGGTATGGAGTTTATTGATATCCAGAAAAATGAGTTGAAATCTAGCAAAATTAAGATGGACGTAATCAAGTCAATTTTTGGTATTTCTGACGAAGAAATGGACGAACTAACCCATAGTGTATCATCTAAACAATTTTCAGATGCTTATGAATATGTAGAACTGATGATGATGGGCGTTAGCGAAGAAGAATACGAAAATCTTGTTAGGCTTGCTTCTGAAAGTCAAGAAGAGGTAAATGAAGAAGACCCAAAAGAAGATTTGGTCGAATAAGAAGGGAAGTATTCGACAAGAAGAACCAACTTGAAGAGGTGCGTTATTTAAAAAAACAACTTTTTAAAGAATACGGTATTTTGCCAAGTGATTTAGATAATCAGGAATATTTTTCATTCATGAATATGCTTAATGCAAAAGAGCCTGATAAACGTGCTGGTGATCCATTAGCTATTGCTAAACAAATGGGGTTGAACATACCAGGGGAAGGAGAGTAAATGGTTGAACGAATTCAGGCGGAGATGGCCACGTCTATTGCTTTAGACACTTTAAAAGCGACTAATAGTTTACGTGGTTTGAACGATGCTGTTACTTCTGTTAAAAACGCTTGGAAAGCTCAAGAGGCAGCGGCTAAATCATCGGGCGATTACTTAAAAGCGTCACAAGAGCGATACAATGGTCTGAGCCGAGAAATGGAAGCTCAGAAAAACAAAATAACTGAATTGCAACAACGTCAAAAGGGCTTAGACACCTCTACAAAAGAAGGTGCTGAGTCCTTTTTAAAATACGAAAGAAACATCCAACAGGCTAATCAAAAATTAGCTAGCTTAGAGTCTCAGCAACAACGTGCCAAGTCTTCAATGGAGTATCAAACCAGTGGATTAGCAAAGTTGCAACAAGAATATAAGCAGATGAATCAAGTTTCTGATTCGTATGTCAACCGTTTGAAAGCAGAGCATAATACTAGAGCAGCTAATATTACTAGCGCTAATAATATGAAAGCCTCGCTATCAAACCTCTCCCAACAGTATGTTAAGCAATCAGAAGAGCTGAAAAGAATTGAGCATGCAAGTGGTTCAGCTAGTGATGCATACAAAAGGCAAGCTGTTCGAGTGAATGAAACGGCAACAAATGTTGCTAACATGAAAAACGAGTTGAAATTAACTCAAGCAGAAGTTAACCGTGCCAATCCTTACGGGTTAAGCAAGTACGCAAGCGGAGCCAATGGTGCTTACCGTGCTGCTGAAAAGATGGGTAATGGGTTCCATACTGCAGGCCAGAAAATCAAAGACATGGCATACAGTAGTAGTATTGCTATTGTCGGTATTGGTGCTGTTTCAATTAAGGGCGCTCAGCTTGCTACAAACTTACAAGATACATTTGTAAAAGTAAATAACATAGCCACTACGGGTGGTGAAAAGCAAGCTGAGGTAACAAAAAATCTATCACAGATGCAAAAAGACGGCGCCAAATATTCTGTGCAATATGGTAAGTCACAACAGGCTATTGCTGAAGGGTACTTGGAGTTAGAAAAAAGAGGATACACATCAACGGCTGCATTAAAAGCCATGAAGTCTGAACTGCAAGCATCAGTAGCTTCTGGTGATGATTTCAATGATGTCCTTACTGTTACATCTCAGGTTGTTGATGCATACGGCATGCGTACTAATAACGCTGCTAAGATGACTAAAAATACCAAAGAAGTTGTTAACCAGTTAGCCTATGCTGCTGATATGACAGCCACTGACTTTCATGACCTTGGAAAAGGAATGGAATATGTAGGTGATTCTTCTCATGCTGCAGGATTTAAATTATCTGAGACAGCATCAGCCATGGGTATTCTTTCTAACCATGGTCTTGAAGCTGATAAAGCTGGTACTGGTTTACGTAAAGTTATTAATTCTATTACAGGTGCACTATCTGATCAAGAGGCGGCACAAAAAGGTTCGGCTTCATCAATTGATTCGTTAAATGAAAAAATAGCAGACCATCAGAAAAAAATAGCTGATTATCAAGCAGCTGAAAAAGCTGGCACAAAGAGTTCTAAATCAGCTGCATCTGCCATTAAAACGCAGCAAGAAGCCATTGAAAAATTGAACGGCAAGATACAAGCGATTAAGTCTGGCGGAACTAATGACATGCTTAGTAAGTTGGGTATTAGTCGTAGTCAATTAGTTGATTCAAACGGCAACCTACGTGATTTGACAACTATCATGGGCATTATTAACGAAAAAACCAAGAATATGGGTACTGCTCAAAAGAACTCAGTATTCAATAGTTTATTCGGTACTACTGGTCAAAATGCTGGTGTAATTTTAGCTCAAAACAACAAAGAACTAGGTGAGCTAAATGAAAAAGTTAAAAAATCCGCAGACGGGCAAGGATATGTAGCTGATTTAGCCAAAAAGAACATGAAGTCTGTTAAAGCTGAATTGCAACAATTTAGCCAAGCTGGTCAAGCCGTTATGATCATGATTGGTAAACAAATGTTGCCAGTCATATCAGAAGCCGCTGTAAAAATGGCTAAAGCCTTTAATTCCGAAGAAGGTCAAGACGGACTAAAGAAAATTGCTGAGGGAGTAGCTTGGGTAGGCGATAAGTTAGTTGGTTTAGTTGAGTATATTGGCACACATACTGGTCAAATTAAAGCATTTGCAGAAGTGTTTGCTGGTATATGGGCTTTTAAAAAGATAAGTGACACAATAGGTTGGATTAAAACAGCTATTGGTACTTATAAAGAACTGAATGGTGTCTTAAAAACAACCGCAGCATTAAATACAGCTGCTAATGCTACTGGTTCAGTAGGTGGTAAAGCAGGCGCTGCAACCACGATGGTTGAAACTGCAGCAACTACAAGAGCAGCTGGAGCAGGAGGCGGATTAGCAACTCTATCTACTGGAGCTAAAGTCGCTAGTGTTGCCAGCAAAGTTGTTTCAGGATTAGGTATAGCGCTAACTGCTGCTGATGTAGGTGGAAGTATCGCTACTGCAATCAGTTCTAAAAAGTCTAGTGATAAAATCAGTGCTGCATCTAAAGGAGCCGGAGCTGTTATAGGTGGTGGTATTGGAGCAATACTAGGAAGTGTTATTCCTGGTGCAGGTACACTAGCTGGAGGAGCGATTGGTTCTGCTATTGGTGATTCGTTAGGAAGTACTAAGACAGCTCAATCGATTACTAAAAAGCTTAACAAAGCATTAAAAAAAGCTTTTTCAGATAATAAGATAACTATCAAAGCACCGAAAGTTGATGCAAAAGACGCTTATTCAGATTTGAATAAAGCTTCTAAAAAATATTATTCTGAAAAGCAAAAGCAAGATTTACAGGATATTAAGCTGCTAAAGAAAAACGGTTATCTTACTGAACAAGAATATCAAGATAGATTAAAAACTATCAAAGAAGAAGGCAAAAAGGCTAATAGTGTTGAAAAACTAAGTCAATCTGATAGAACAGCATTGACAAAGTATTATTCACAGCAACGTCAAAAGCTTGAAACTTCATATAATAAAACTAAGCAAAAAGACAGCAATAAATGGGATAGCATAATTGCTAAAGATGCTGCTAAGTATGGAGAAAATTCTTTACAAGTTCAAAAGGACTATAAAAAGAAAGAGCAAGCACTTGCTAAGGACGATCAGGCCAAGAAAAAGGCTGTTAATAAACTGACTGTCAAAAATGCAACTGAAACAACTGTTGAAGAAGCTAAACTGCATACAACTTTGACCGGGAAAATTAAGTTATCTAACAACGAGCAAGTAAAGTTGATGGATAAGTTGACCAAGGATAAAGGACGGTTAACTAATAAGCAGTTACAGGATATTACTTCTAAGTCACGAGAAGAATATAACAACGTCAAAAAGTATGCTGATAAAAAGCTAGATGCTGCGCAAAAAGCTGCTGATGAACAACTCAAAAAGGTTACTAAAGCCGCTGACAAACAACGTGATAACGTTGTTAACGCTGCTAAAAATCAGTACAAAGATGCTAAAAAGGCAGCCGACAAGCAACGCGATGACACAATAAAAGCTTCCGAAAATCAGTTCAAGGGCAATAGTCAATGGGCTAAAGACCAACGTAAAAGCGTTAGAGATTCGGCTAATAAGCAGCACGACGATACTGTTAATGCTGCAAAAGATCAGAGAAATAAAACAGTTGATTCAGCTAATAAGCAACATGACGATATTGTTGGTAAGGCAACTAGTCAAAGAAACAAAACATCCAATGCTGCAACACAACAGCGAAATGAAGTTGTTGATAAGGCATATAAACAAAAAGATAGTGTCCTTGATGCAGCTGGTAAACAAGGAAACGGCGTAGTTAATAAGGCTGTTCTCCAAGCTAATGGTTCTATGGAAGCCGCTTCAAAGCAAGCCAAAGGAACGCACAGCATTTGGAAAGGATTAGGCGATTTCTTTAATGGCTTAGTCAAAGGATTTGGTATTAAAAGCGTTGATGTTAAAAGTGGTGGTGATTTTGGATATAAGCCTGCTACGATGCAAGCATTCGCTACTGGTTCTCGAGGTGTATCCGGTGGAAAAGCGCTTGTCGGTGAAGCGGGAATTGAAGCAAGGTATTCCCCTTACTCGGGTAAAGTTGATTTTCTAGGTACCAATGGTGCTCAGGTTGTTAACCTTAACCCTGGTGACAAGGTTTTGAATGCCAGTGATACAGCTAAGCTATTCCAAGGCGGTTTAGGTAAAACATTGCCGGGATACGCTAAGGGTACATCTTCAATTGAATCATTTTTATCTTCAATGACTAAAGGGGCTTCTGATATTTGGGATGATGTTTCCGACGCAACAAGTGAGGCTATTGAAAAGTTAACCAATCCCGTTAAAACATTAACTGATATGGCGTCTAAGATTTTTGATGTCAATAAACTAGAAGTCGGTGATACAGGTCACAATTCATCTAGTGGAATGGTTAAAACGAGTATCGAAGATGGTTTTGGTAAGATGCTATCAAAACTCAAGTCTGGATTTGAATCAAGTGGAAACGCAGGCGGAGGCAAAGGTGCACCAAGTGGTGCAGGGGTTACAAGATGGCGTTCACAGGTTGTAGATGCCTTAAAGGCTAATGGACTTTCAACAAGTTCTTTAATGGTCGATAAGGTGTTACGTCAGATTCAAACTGAATCAGGTGGTAACGAAAAGGCTGTACAGGGTAACATTGGTGACGTTAACAACGCATCAGGTGACCTAGCCAAGGGTCTTATGCAAGTCATTAGTGCTACATTTAATGCCTATAAGTTCCCAGGACACAGCAATCCATTTAATGGTTATGATTCTTTGCTAGCTGGTTTAGCTTATGCGAAAAATCGTTATGGATCTAATTTATCATTCTTAGGTCAAGGACATGGCTACGCAAACGGCACTATCACCAACACGCCACATATAGCAAATATTGCAGAGGGTGGAATGACAGAGGCGGTAATTCCTTGGGATTTGTCTAAAAAATCTCGAGCAATGGAATTGTTGGGTGAAACAGTCACTCATTTTGCACAAAATACTAGTTCTAATACGACTGTTGCTGAAAGTTCAAATAGCAATCTATCAAATATGATTGAGGCTACTAATAAAACTCTAAATAGTGTTGTTGAGTTATTGGCGGGCATCTTAGGTCAAACTACAGAGGCTAACCAGTCAGTAGATGATATTGCTATGAATAAGTTTTCTAAAGCTGTGATTGCTAGAGCGGTTAGATCAGCTAATTAAACTAAAAACTCGCCATTAAATACACAATACTTCGGGGCGGGTTTTAGAAAGGAGTACATATGAGCATGTTTGTGCTAAATAACGCACGTGGTGAAAGCGTTGATTTGAATTCTGAAAATTTATTCGGTAATACACCAACAGGATTGGGAACAGTGTTTACAAACACTTATAGTCAATATGAAAGTTATTTTAAAGCAACTAAAATAAATATTCAGCAAGGACAGATGCAATTAAATATATTGTTTGGGGATGTTGAAAGTCGAAGTTATCAGACGTTTAGTCAGTTTTCCACATTCTTATCTTTTCAACCATTGACATTGCTGTATAAAACCGGTGTTGATACTTGGCATCGCGATGCAAGATTAACTAGTTTAACTAAGACAGAAATAGGCGGAACGACAGTATTACAAACCGATAAATTATTTGAGCAGTTTACAGTAGAGTTCATTAACCCTTGGTATAACAACAAACAAGGTAGATATAAGACATATAACATTGATACAGGTCTAGCCATTTATGGCTCAGGCTTTTTTAATGAACAAGGTAATTTTAATCAGAACTTGATACTACAATCCTCAGGTGAAAACGCATCAGCTGATTCAAGACCTAATTTATCAGGTGTAACCAATAATAATATCAACTCAACCATTGCATATGACAGTGATGCTATTACATTGAATTACACGGGTACAGGTTCCACAGAGTGGTACTACGGACTAGCAGAAGCATGGGCTAATATGAGTGATTCAGTCCTTAGTTTTGATAAGACGTATACAATTTCAGTCGATGTAAAAGGAACTGTACCAGGCGTTGCATTCAGGGTAAGTAATACATTCTCACCTACCACAAAGATTAGTAATGACACATGGACTAGAGCGGTTTATACGTTTACATTGCCTAATCTATCAGGTGATAACTTAAATAAGTTTTACATTCGCTTAAATGCAATGGCAACCACTAATGCATCAGGATTCGTAAAAGGTCAAACACTTAGATTCAGGCATTTTAAATTAGAAGAAGGCAACACAGCCACAGCTTACACAAGTGCCCCAGAGGACGGTGTAACAGATTCAAATATGAAGTACGGTTTTGGATTTATGGGCGTTGCTTATGATGATGAAAACAGGAATAAGCCTTATGTAGATGAGGCGCAAGTAGACATAACAAGTATTGAATAAAGGAGGTTAAAAACTTGGCATACCAACCAACAAACTGGGAACATGGCGACACAATCACAGGTGGAAAATTAAATAAGATTGAACAAGAACTAACACATGTGGCTGATAATGCTACTTATGGCTTTGGTGGTGCTCAATTATCAAGTGATGGCTTAACCCCTCTAAGTTACATCAATGCTGGTGACCCTATGCCATCTAACCCACAAAAGGGTGATACGGTATTCCTTAAAGATGGTAATGACTTCCTGATTTACTCATACAATGGTGAAGATTGGGTACTAAAGGTAGACCCAAATCTAAGCAATCGTATTGAAGAGACTATCAAGACAGCTTCTGATAACACAGATAAAGCTATTGCTGATAATAATACCCAGATTAACGAAACAATCAATCAGGTGGCTAAAGAACAAGCTGATTTAGCTGTTAAAGATGGTGATTTCAACAATAAAGCACAAGCAATGGCTGATAAAGCCTTAAGTGATGCTAAAGCTAACACTGCTACAGTAGCTAAAAGCACATTAGATACAGCTAATCAGAACATAGCTGATGCTAAGAAGTCTGTTAGTGATGATCTATCTAAGGAAGCAACAGATAGAGCATCAGCAGTAAGCGCTCTAGACACAAAAGCACAGGGTTATGCAGATACAGCTAAGAAAAACGCTATAGACGTAGCTACTAGTGCAGATAGTGTTATTAGTAAGAAAATTGACGACACAGCTTCTAGTATTACAAGCACAGTCAGTCAAAACAAAAAGGATGCAGACGGTAAAATTAGTACCGCTCAATCAACAGCTACACAAGCCTTAAATGGTTTAAATAGCAAGGTTGACACGTCCACATATAACGCTAAAACAGGGCAATTAAGCACTGATGTTACTAATGTTACTCAAACAGCTAACCAAGCTAAAACAGATATAGCATCAATCAAGCAAACAGACACCACACAAGATGCACGTATGACAACTATTGAAGCTGATGCCAGTGGAACTAAAACTACTGTAAGTAATTTGCAAACAGTTCAAGGTCAACAATCAGGTTCAATTAGTGCATTACAACAACGTGCAGATGGATTCGATGCAACTGTTACCAAGGTTAATAGCCTAGCAGTAGGTGGTAGAAACTACTTAACAGGCACAGTTAATACAAACTCTACAGTAGGGGCTAATGCTAATAATCAATCAAAAGCTCTATATAAAATAACATTATCATCTCTAGATGCTTTGTATAAAGAGTTTAAGAAGACTAGCGACTATTTCACATTAATATTTGATTGGACGTACACAGGAACTAACCCATCAGGTCAATTTATACCTCAATGGAACATAGCACCTTGGGGAATTGGCGGAAAGTACACTGTTATATCAAGTAACAATACCAGTGGCACTGTTATATTAACTGCAAGTATCAATAGCGATTGGAGTGGTGTTACTGCAACACCTTACATGGGTATTAGGTTTGACAATGTACCAACAACTGGTACTGTAACTATCTCTAATATGAGATTGATGTCTGGTAATATGTCATATCCTTGGACTATAGCACCTGAGGACGTAGACAGTGCAACTGCTAAAGCTCAATTAACAGCAGACCAAGCAACAACTGCATTAAATGCCTATAAAAATAACGCAGATGGACGTATAACTAAGGCACAATCTGATATTACACAGACAGCCAAGGATGTAACTACTAAGGTTAGTCAATCAGATTACGATAAGAAAACTGGTGATTTAAGTACATCAGTATCTAAGGCACAACAAACTGCTGATAGTGCTGTAACAACTATAGGAAACTATAAGACTAACAATGATAATCGTGTTAAAGCTACAGAAACATCTATAGCACAGAACACTAAAGATATTACCTTAAGAGCAACTAACACTGATTTAGATTCAGCTAAAAAAGATTATAATGCTCAAATTGCACAGGTTAATGTAAATGCTAATGCAATTACCAACCAAGTATCTAGCATTCAAACTAAGATAAATTCTATGGGTCAAGTTAATCAGTTGGCTAACACAGAGTTCAATCCAGATTATTCAGGATGGTACACAAAATACCCCAACCCTACAGCTAAAGATGTTGTTTCAACTCAGTTTACTAATGTTGGAACAGATGGATTCGGGTCAAACATGGTTAGCCACAAGGGCAATGGTTCCTGGATAGCATCTAGCGGTGTCCCCGTTACACCTGGTATGAAATTAAGTTTTTCAGCTAGGTTTTTTGCACCTAAGGCAATCACAAGTGGTGGCACACCCATAGCCTTATATATCATGGCTTATGATGCAAATGGCAATAGGACACTATCAAACGGATATAACGTACCAGTTCCAGGGTTAAGTGTTTCATCTAATACCCATAAGCTACAGAATGTGACTATTCCTGATAAGTCAGTGGTAACCTATGCAATATTTGCATGGAATGTTACTGATGAGGTTTATATATCACAGCCTATGTTAGTCTTTGGTTCTACAGTTGGTGATTATGTTCCAGGAGCGTATAACAGCAATGACAAGGTAGCCTTACAGCAAATAGCCTTAGACGGAATCACGGACACAGTATCCAAACAAGGTACTAATATTGATTCAGTCACTAAGAGAGTAACCACAGCTGAGGGTACATTAAGTACAGCAACAAACAACATCAGTGGTTTACAGAGTTCTGTTACTCAAACTTCTAACCAAATTAAGACAGAAATAACTGATAGAACTAATGGTGATTCTAATACCTTGCAGAGTTCAAAAGACTTTACAACAAGTTCTATCACTAGTTATGACAAAGGCGTTCAAACACAATTAACTCAAACAAGTGATGCAATTCTAGCTAAAGTAGGAGCAACTAACCTATTCCCTAATTCAGAGTTTGCTCAAAACTATGGATATGCAGGAAGTGGCACAGTTGTTGTATCAGGTAGTGTAAAAAACAATGTGGACGGTAAGTACAGTGGTACGGTATCGGTTACATCAACCTCAGCGGGTTATCAAGGTTATTTGGCAAATATGATTCCAGTATATGGTGGTAAGAAGTATAGCGCTTCTGTATTAGTTCACTACTCCAATGGTGGTTTAAGTAGTGGACAAGCATTGCTAGATATTTGGTTCTACGACAAGGATAACCAAAGAATATCAGCTGCTTCTAGGTCAACAGGGCAAGTAAGTAGCCCATATTGGGTAAAGCTATCTAATGAAGGATTTACAGCTCCTATTAATGCTGTGAAAGTACAGGTATGGTTAATTGTTAACAATGCAGGAGCGGGTCAAGTAGCTACATTTGCCCAACCAATGGTGACGGCTACTGAAAAGCTACAAGAGTATACACCCAATGACGACATTTCTTCACAGTTATCATTGCTTAAAGATAATTGGAGCATTGGTATTACTGATAACATCAGCAAAATTACCAGTGGCATTGTTGGTAATGCATCTCAAATGAGCCTTATTAGCAAGAATGTGACGATTGATGCACCAAACACTCAGATTAAGGGTACAGCGTGGATTAACTCAGCCATGATTGCAAACGGTGCTATAGGTAGTGCACAGATTGGCGATGCAACAATTACCAGCGCTAAGATTGCTACCCTAGACGTTGCTAAGTTGACTGGTAATGTTTCTAATTTCATTCAGTCAAACTGGAATGGGTTATATCAGTCAGTGAAGATTAGCCCAATAGGCATGACTATTAGTACCTCACAAGGTAGCACAGCTCAATTTAATCAGGATGGGTTGGTGTTAGATGGTTCTTTAGGTACCACTAATGTTCTAAATGGGCAGATCGAATTGATTAGTAGCAAAAATGAATATCTGGGTACATTCCAGCATGAAACCATGCCAGACCATGACAACGTAGATTATCTAATGATTAAGCTTGCTGGATGGCATACAGGTAAGTCTACAGACCCAGATTATGACTTAAATTCAGACGGAACTAACACCATTAGAGGTGGCGATGGTATTGGGTTCGGTGTAACTAACAGCGTAGGCACCTACGACATGAAAATGTCGTGGGATTCTAGCCTTGTAGCTGGCTACAAGGGACGTAAAGCAGGGTGGCATGTTGAAGACATCATGACGTGGCACCAACCAACTTACTTTGAGGGTGGTTTTGACGTAGCGCAACAATTTAGTTCTACAGATAGAAGAGCATTGCATATCCAAGGAGCAACATTATCGAACGGTCATAAATGGTTTGGATTTTTTGACACACCATCAAAAGCGGGCTTTGGCACAGATGATACCAATGACGTGCTATTTTACGTGAAGGGTAAGAGTTACAGCCTCTATACCGTGTTGAGTAAATTAAATATGCTATAAGAAAGGCAAAAAATGCAACCAAGACAGGAAGACATAATTAACAACTTATTGCAACAATTGACCAATCTAACTTATGTTAATGCACAGTTGCAGTCAGTTGTAACGCAATATCAAGCAAAAGCAGAACAAGTAGAAGAGGAAAGTAAATAATGACAATTAATAAAAGCGTATCAATCACAGCAATATCACAAACAGCAGACGGTCAAGCAATTGCTTACTTTAGTGCCAATGTATCTGATAGTGGCACATCAAGCAACATGACAATTCAAAACCAGGATTTATACGAAGCTAATAAAAAGCAAGTTCGTGCAGATAAGGCAGACTTTGATAACGCTGTATATGATGTGGAAGATGAACAAGCATCAAAGCCAACAACAGAAGGCTAAATAAAAGGGATTTATTCCCGTACATATCCAATAAAACAGGAGGTAATGCATGACTACAAAATATGGATTTGTTTTTATTGAAAGCAATGTAACAGGGCGCGAAAAAGCTATCACGCTAGACAACAATAGTGAATATTATGGCGTTCAATCAGGTAGCCCATCTTTAGTAACTATCACAGGTAGATGTAATGTCTACCCAGAATGGCAGATTATCCAAGATGGTGCAGTAGTTGGTAAGGCCAAATTTAGCTTATATCTAGCTGATAACCAGAGATTAATAGTCTCTAGCTATCCCGAAGACCAATATGCCCGTGTTTATAACACAGACGGTAGTTTCAGTGATGTTAGTCAATTGGCTGATTTTTCAGTTAACAATTATCTAAAAGTGCCAGAGGGAACTAGCACGCTACTGGCTTACTTAGATGAAAATGCTCAACTAGATGTGACTTTCAAAGAAGAGAGGATGATAGTATGAGCTTGGCACTTGATATTACAGTATTTGATAGTGCTAAATTAGTTATAAAAGGTACCTATAAGTTATTCAGCTATGATATACAGATGGATGCATTGAGTAATGTTACTAGTACATTCACTATTGATAAGAACACCAAAATTACAACAGGTGATTATGTAGCTGTTAGACCTAATAACAGCACCACATTGTTATACTACGGGCAAATAATCACAGTTGATGTAGATGATTCTAGTAACCTTATGACATTATCAGCTAACTATATATGGAACTTACTCAATGGTGACATTATTGTAGGTAGCAAGAGCAGTAATAGCTATGAAGCTCATATATTAAAGCTAATAAACAACTATATTAACTCTAATGTAGGTACTAACATACTCAATAAGGGGCTTACTAACTCAACTAACACAGCATTTCAGGTAACCTCATCTGATGGAATCAGTACAAGCAACTTTATTGATTATTTAGTAAGAGGATTCAAGCTACATAATACAGTGTTTGAAGTAACAGGAATAGGTCAAGGTACATCAGAAAATGGTGTACCTTTTTATTACCCAAAAATTGACTTTCATCAGGTAAAAGACACATGGAATTTTAAAAATGATGTTTACGATTTCAATAATTGGGTAGTCAGTGATTCCAGGAATCTACGAAATTACAATAATGAGTTGTGGATTGTAGATCAGGCAGGCACTAACATGGAAAATCCTACTGTATTAGCACGTTATTGGCTCACAGAAGACGGTTCAGTTATAAAAAACCTTACAGATAATGTGGCAAAGCCTACACAAGTTCAGATATATTTATTTGACAAGACAGCGACTGATAATCCTACTTATGACTCAATAGCACAAAGTAATCTATCAGCTAATGCTTACTCTCATAGTATTCAATTTAGCGCACAGTTAGGAAATAACTTCCTACCCCTAGAAAAAGTAAAGCTAGGGCTACAATCAAATATTTACTACGACAACACACAATATAAGTCAGTGCTTACGGCTTATTCAATCGACAGTAGCTCAGAAGTGGTTAACCTAACTTTTGGAAACCTACGCTTTGGACGAAATGACTTATTCAGCACAACGAATTAGGAGGAATAGTAATGGCCATAACAATGTATACCAGTGATCGTGCTTTTGTCACACCACGAGAAGTGGCATCAGCACAATCAGCTCTAGGCGGGGACACTTCAGGAGTTCTAAAAAGAGGTAATCAATTAAAAATAACAGTTAATGGTCTAACGGCAACCATTGACACAGGGCAAGTAATTATTTTAGGTCGATTAGTCGAAGTGACAAGTCCTACACAAATAACTTTGCCAGCTAATTCAAATGGAAACTTGGCAATTGTTGTAGACCTTTCAAAAGCCAACACTGTGCAAGGACAAGCAGGACAACCCAACTATTACCCAACAATCAACCAAGTATATTTAAGCGCTGTTACAGGTGATTTAGTACAGGAAGACATTAACAATGGTGGTTTTATTTATGAATTACCACTAGCAACATTCAGTACTACAGCAACAGCAGGAACAGTAACACAACATAACCCAATGCTTAACGATAGTGGATGGATGAACTTAGACATAGCATCAACAGGTGCTAAATTGTGGTCTGATAATGGGGCACCTTGCTACGCTCAATATCGTGTAAGAGATAACGTTATGTTCCTTAGATGGCGTGGCGTAGATGTTTCTAAAGCAAATAATGGTAACCAAATTGGACGTGTTCCATGGAGCCTACGCCCAGATGTCGAAATTGCTCAGGCTTCTAGTGACATTGGTGCAACCTCAATTTATCCCGTTATTAGTTATGTGAATGACACAACTACATTATGGGTAAGGGTTGTAGATAATCATTGTGGTAATTTGGTTGGTTCTATGAGCTATCCGTTGCCAGTAGGTCGCTAAAGAAAGGAGGTGAATGAATGCAAATGCCACATGATTTGTTGAGTTGGCTAAGTGTGGGGTCTATTCTTCTGGGTGGTTTGTGGTGGGTATTGAAGAATACCATTGTGAACTCAATTAATGGATTGAGAACAGATATCGCTAGCTTAAAAGATGAGCTAAAAATATCTAACAGTATCACTGACAACCATGAGATACGGCTTACTAAATTGGAAACGTGGAAACACAATAAATGGGAGGTTTGAAAATTGAATAAATTAAAACGATGGGTATTCGCTTCAATTGGAGCGGTTGCCTTTTTTGGTGCAATGATCACGGGTGTTTCAGCCAATACTAATGGTATTGATGTTGCCAGTTATCAAGGTGACACAGCAAGTTATTTCAATTCGTTTAAGCAAGTTGGCGATAACTTTACCATGGTTAAGTTAGGTGGACGAGGTGGTGGTGAGGGTGCTCATTATAGTAACCCGAAAGCCTACGCACAAATTCACAACGCTGATGCAGTCGGTATGCAAACAGGCGGTTACTTCTGGGCACAAGTAGGTGACTCAGTCAGTGAAGCTACTTATTCAGCTCAATTAGCTGTTCAAGATGCACAAAATGCAGGGTTGGCTAAAGGTTCATATATTGCTATGGATTACGAAGCAGGAGCTGGTGCAAACAAGGCCAATAACACAACGGCTATTCTAGCGTTCATGGATCAGATTTACGCCTCTGGGTATAAGCCTATGTTTTATAGCTACACTAGCTATGTGAACTCACACGTTGATTTAAGTCGTATTAACGCTCGTTATCCTAATGCTTTGTGGTTAGCTTGGTACTTAACTACAGCACATCAAGCAACACCACCTATGCAATATTTCCCTAACTATTCCAACGTGAAGATTTGGCAATACGCTGATAATCACTACGGAGTTGACGGGAACGTGATGGTCGTCGGTTCATTGGATAACAACAAGCCAGCCGAACAGGTTGCATCTAAGCCAAGTCAATCAACCAACACGCCAAGTACACCAGCTAAGACGCAATACGCTACATTCAGCGGTGTGTATGTCGCTGATTACTGGGTAGGTTATAACAACAAGATGTATGGTGTGAACTTTGATATGAGCATCAAAACCATTGACTACAACAACTATATTCCTATTTCAGCCATGACATTGACTGATAAATATGGCAACAAGTTGCGTAATCAATACATTCAAGGTAACAACGGACGTATGGAATACTTCACTTTGAACGGTAAGTACAAGGTTATTAGTCAAACAGCCACAACGATTAATGTTGAAATCGGTGGTGAACCAGTTAGCATGATGAAGGCTTTTGCCACGATTAAATAAGGAGAAATAATGGCATTTAATGTAGATTCAAATATCGCAATTCTAGTAATTGTATGGTTAATTGTACAGGTGCTGAAACCTACCAAGATTAACAACCATCTGTTACCCTTAATAGCTGTAATTGTAGGTGCCATGGTAGCAGTAGGTTTGTCGTTCTACACCAAAGACACAAAGCTAGTGCAAGACATCGTTCTAGGTGTATGGGCTGGATTTGCTTCAACAGGCTTGAATGAAACAGCCACCAAGTCAATCACATCAATTATTGATGGCTTCGCTAATGGATTTGGGAAGCCAGAAGATAAGAAAACTGAATAAAATAAAAGCACCCAACTGGATAATCTGGTTGGGTGTTTTTTAATTTTGGTGATATAATTAATCGAAAGTGATAGAAAGGACTTAAAATGGATAATCGTAATTATAGCTGGGATCCAAATGCTGTAGCTAACTATATAGTTGACTACGCTAATGAGAATGGTAAAACATTAACTAATCTTAAGTTACAAAAAGTTCTCTATTTTTTGCAGGCAGCCTTCTTAGTGGAACATGACTCTACTTTGATGGACATTAAATTTTCGAGATGGCAATACGGGCCCGTTTCCCGAGATGTCTATTACAATTTTAATGATCGCGGAGCTTTACCAATCAAAGAAAAAACATCCGTGTTGAACATGGAGAATTTTTCTTTTTCTGTACCAACTTTGGAGAAAGTTCCTAACGATGTTGAAGGAGACTTGAATCGGTACATTGATTCGTTACTTGCCTTTTCAGCAAGCGACCTAGTAAAAGCAACTCATAGTCAAGCACTATGGGCTGATTACCAAGATGATATAGCCAAACATATGGCACCCGAATATACAGACGAGGAAATTAGAAATTATTTCAATAATCATAAAGAAGATAGAATATGGATATAAATACAAAAACAGTTGTCTATGTCAATAATCTATTTGAACAGATGCTGGTTTATGACGATACGAAAGAAATAGAAAATGAAAGATTAAAAAATGCGTTAACTGGAATTAAGAAGATTAGTAATAATTTTCATTCAGCAGTCGGAATCGTTATTTATCAATTAAACGATGAAAAGTGTTCTCTGATTGGTAAAATGTTCATTAAGGAAGAGGCTACGTTTGATTTTTTGTTAAATTCATATGAACTGGAAGATCCATCATATTTGAAATTCCGTGATTCGGTTATTTTATCATTAGCCCAAAGGCAATATATAAATGAATCAAACCAAAAAGCAGAAAAAGCTTCAAAGCGTGTGCTAAAAAACTTGAAAAAAATAAAATCAACAAAAACGGGAATATATAGTGATTTAATTGCCATATTGGGAATATTTACGGCCATAACTTTCGCAACTTTCGGGGCTACGTCTATGCTGTCGTCTGTTTTCTCGCATGTTAGTAATGTGACGGTTTCGAATTTAGGATTTATATTCATAACAGCTGGAGTTTATCTAGTTTGTTTATATGCTTTAATAGCGGTCATGTTCGTTGGGATACACAAAATAATTCATAGTGAAGATATTAATAAACATAATGGTAAATATGATTACCATTTTTCTGAAAATGTTACTGCACCGATTGTTTTGTTTTCATTATTGCTCATTATTTTTGGTTTTGTAATCATTACCGTCAACTAGTAAAAAAATAGAAATTTGCCCTCAATTCACACAAGTGATACTATAAAAAAGCCAACTGAATTAAGTTCTAGTTGGCTTTTTTATTTTTACAATATTATTTTTGCTTCTCTTGTCAATCAAAATGATAGAATCAATATATACAAGATAAAGGAGAAAATATGTATAAATTAAATTTGAAATACGCAAACAAAATTATATATTCCAAAGATGTAATTATTGATAATAATGATGAACGCCTACACGATATTATTAATAAATTTGTTAGGGACAATGTTCATGAAATAAAAAATAGTATATCAGAATCAAATGATTACGATTATCTTAACAGTGTATTATCAACTGAAGATAAATTACCATTTTTCATTTACTTAGAACCGTCGTCAAATCCACTTAACTATGATTTAGATGAAAATGGATTATTATATATTCATTCATCAACTTTAGACGGTCTTTGGTCGATTGATAGTATTAATAAGCTTCAAGACTTAAATCTTATTGCATGGGAAGGGCGAGAAATTACCTTTTCCATAGCACTAGGTATCGGTGCCGGTGGATTTATTGATGCATTAGTCGAAACTTTCGTCAACATATTAACTTCTACACCGGTTACTGCGTTTATAAACGCGAAAACTTTATTGGATGCCAGTGCGGAAGGTATTCAAAAAGTACGCGATTTCGAATCTGAAGATAGCAAGAAAATTCTACGAAAAACAGCACAGGGTTGGGTAAAAAGAGGTATTTACCCTAGACAATTTAAAGAGATTATTTTAACAAATAGTCACTGGAATAAAGAAGATTTGAAGCGTTCATTTGGTACAGACGAAAGGGTGGTAATAGCTATTATGCAAAGCCTTGGGTACATAAAAATAGATAGAAGTACTTTTGAAATAAGTGAAACGAATGAAGCAATAAAGTCTAGAGAAAGATGGAATGAATAGAACAAAGTAACATATTATTTGCAATAAAGAACAAGTGTTCGTATAATGTCATAGAGGTGACATTATGAACTACGACGACAAACTAATCGAAGAAATCAAGAAGCGATTCACGAAAAAGAAAAACACCCTGTATTGGGTGCGCATCGTGTATCAAAGATATTCCAAGCAGTTAAACGTGTTCTTCGAATACGCAAAAATAGGTACGGCCACACATTCTGAACAAATAGGTAGGTACGTTGAATCTGAAAAGGATCGTATACCTGAATTAGCAAAACGCATCAAGAAAGAGACGAATGTAAGTGTGGAGCTTGGCGATTTTTGATGGATTTAATATTAGTTATTGTTTTCGGAGAATTTATCGGTTAAAATAATCATGTAATTATATTAAAAGTAATTACGCGGCCCGATAGCATTCCGAGAAGCTTTACCCCTATCGGGTCTTTTTATTACAAAATATTTAAAAACACTTTTTAAAATTAGTAGTGTATAATTATTTTTAAGCCTAACAGACTTTCTTCGCTCTATAAGTATAATTACCTGAGTTATTTTTGTTCGCTTATTCATCTGTTAGGCTTTTTACTTGCAAAAATGCATGTCAATATAGTAGAATTATTTTACGCCTAGCTGGCAGTCAAACTCCATGATAATATCCTCCCAAGGTGATTATCAATTTATTGCGCATCCTGCTAGGTTTCTATATAGATGAAACTCGTTAAAAAACCGGCTAGAAATTAATCTAGTCGGTTTTTTATTTGTAGTAAATTTGTAGCAAATGTAGTAAATTTTAAGTGAAAAATAATGAATAATAGTGAATTTTTAGAAAATAAGTAAAACAAAAACCGCTAATCAACTTCTTGTAAATGTTGATACATAGCGGTTTTATTTAAACCAAAATTAGCATTGGCATAATCATTGGTTTGCGAGCTGTTTCTTTGAATAGGAAACGAGACAAGTCATCAATAACAGCTTGACGAATATCTGACTCGCTATTGTTTGAACTATTCATAACGCGGCGCATTGTGCTGAAAATGACACGTCGACCTTCATTAATCAAATCGCCAGATTCACGCATATAGACAAAACCACGTGATAAAATATCTGGTCCAGATAAAATCTCTTTCTTTTTCAAATCGATTGTTGCAGTAACAACAACTAAGCCATCTTGTGACAGCTTTTGACGATCATGTAACACAACTGAACCGATATCACCGATTCCTGATCCGTCAATGTATGTGTCATCGCCAGGGAAATGTCCAGCAACGCGTGCATTTTCACCATCCAGAGCCAAGACATCACCATTTTCTAAAATGAAAGTATGGTCTTCTGGTACTTCTAGCTCATGTGCTAATGAAGCGTGGACTTTTAACATACGATATTCACCGTGAACAGGCATGAAAAATTTAGGCTTCAACAAAGCAATCATTAACTTTTCTTCTTCTTGACCACCGTGACCAGAAGTGTGGATGTTATTAACTTTACCGTAGATGACATTAGCGCCACCTTCTTGTAATTTATTAATAACAGCGTTTACAGATGCTGTATTACCTGGAATTGGTGAAGAGGAGAAAATAACATTGTCTTTTGGCTTCAAACGAATTTGCTTATGTGTTCCTTCAGCAATTCGTGCCAGGGCAGCCATCGGTTCACCTTGAGAACCAGTTGATAGAATAAGTAATTCATCGTCAGGAATATGTTTGATTTCTGATTGTTCGACCAGCATATCATCAGGGATATTTAGATATCCCAAGGCACGACCATTAGTAACAGCTGATTCCATTGAACGGCCAAATACCGCAATTTTACGCCCATGTGCAATAGCTGCATCTGTAGCCATGCGAACACGGTTCATATTAGAAGCAAACGTTGCAAATATAATACGTCCATGTTGAATTTTATCAAATATATGGTTAACAGATTTTGCTACCCATGCTTCTGACTTCGTCCATTCAGGGCGTTCAGCATTGGTTGAATCACTCATCATGAGTAATACACCATTTTCGCCAATACGTGCCATTGACCAAAGGTTAGGTGGCTGCTTAGTAGTTGGTGTCAGATCAAACTTAAAATCACCAGTTTCTACAATAGTCCCAACTGGTGTGTGTACAGCTACACCAAATACGTCAGGTATAGAGTGAGTGGTACGGAAAAACTCGACACTTAACTGATCAAATTCCAGTACTGAGCCATCAGTAATTTCATGAAGTTCGACGCGATTAAGCATCTGTTTTTCTTCGAGTTTGTTCTTAATTAATGCCATTGCTAATGGGCCAGCGTAAACTGGAACATTAACAGCTTGCAAAAAGTAGGCGATTGCACCGATATGGTCTTCGTGTCCGTGGGTGATAACCAGTGCTTTAACGCGATCGATATTATCAACTAAATAAGTATAGTCAGGAATAACGTAATCAATACCGAGCAATTCGTCTTCTGGGAACTTAATGCCCGCGTCGACGACGATAATTTCATTTTGGTACTCGATACCGTACGTGTTCTTACCAATCTCGCCTAAACCGCCTAGCGCATAAACTGCGACTTCGTTAGGTTTGATATCTACAGAATATGTCATTAGAATGTTGTAACTTCGAAGTTAGGATTGGCCTTTTCATAAGTTACAGCCTTATCAGATAATTCTTCGATAAACTCCACATTGTATTCTGTGTTTTCTTCAATAATTTCACGTGCTTGTGGCAAACTTTCGGCCTCAATGTACATTGAAATTGTTGTTTCACGCTTTGGATTGCGTTCAGGGTGTTCTTGGTAGTAAATTTTATAAATCATAAATGCCTCCATTAAATATAGTATAGTAATTTGTCACGAACAAAACCTTATTTTCTAGTTTACCACATAAACTAAGATTTCAACCACTTGCTTGATTAATAAACCAATAATTGATAAATTATTATTAGGGATAAACATATGAAAATATCATCTATTGGCGTTTTTATGGGATCACAATCAGGTAATGACCCACAGTACATAGAGGCAGCAGAAGAACTTGGTAAAAGAATTGCTCTGAAAAAAATCAAGTTGGTTTTTGGCGCAGGGAAGGATGGCTTAATGGGTGCCACCGCCCGAAGTGCCATGGAAGCCGGTGGTTCAGTTCTAGGGATTTCACCTCGTAATCTTGCTGAGGAGGCATTTGAGGCTTCAGAAATTACGCAGTTAATAGAAGTGAACACGATGACAGATCGTAAGCAACTATTAATGGATAATTCTGATGTTTTTATTGTGCTACCAGGTGGTTTTGGAACCTTAGAGGAGATAGCACAAGTTATCAGTTGGTCAAAAATTCATTTACACGATAAACCGTTGGCACTTTTTAACGTTAACGGTTTCTATGATAAATTTTGGGCATGGTTAAATGAAGTTTACGAAGATGGTTTTGTAAGTGAGCATGATATGAGATGTATTCAAATGTTTGATTCAATTGATGCAATGTTCGAGTATTTAGAAAATTTTGAAGGTTGATGTATGCAAAACTCAGAATTATTGAATGAATCTATTAATGTATATATGTCGGCATTAAAGAATCTTGAAAAACTAATTTCGCAACCAACGAGCGAATATGGTGCTTCTTTTGAGCAGTGGCTTATTATGGCCGCTGTTGCGGATAGTGATGAGCCACTAACGATGACCAAAATAGCTAAAGATCGTGGTGTAACCAAAGGAGCTGTTGCTCGCCAATTAAAACCATTATTTGATTGTGGCTACTTAAAACATATGCCTGATGAAAAAGACCATCGCCGTGTGCTACTAGTTTTGACGTCAGAAGGGAAGGCTGTTGAAAAACAGATGACGATGAAAGTGCAACAGCGTTTTCATAAATGGTTGGATATTTTTGGTGTAGAAGAAGGCAAATCCTTTCTTAAAACACTGAAACGCTTCCAAAACTTAATTGTCCAACCGGAGTTAAACAAAAAAAATATTGAACCTAATCAGGATTTGTGATAGAATATTAACTTGTTTGAAGTCTGCATAAATTACGGATTTCTGTTATAATAAACTATATTATCGGATAAAGAGGATACTAATCATGGCAATCGGCATGAATGACTTAAAGACAGGTTTGACTATTGAATACTCAAACTCAATTTGGCGTGTTTTGGATTTCCAACACGTTAAGCCTGGTAAAGGTGGTGCGTTTGTTCGTTCAAAATTGAAGAATTTACGAACTGGTGCGGTTAATGAAGTTACTTTCCGTCCTGGAGATAAGTTTGAACAAGCTGATATCACAACACGACCAATGTCTTACCTATATGCTGAAAATGATGGCCGTGTATTTATGGATGTTGAAAGTTATGATCAAATCAACATTCCTGATGAATATTTAAAAAATGCTTTGAAGTTTTTGCTTGAAGGTATGGAAGTTAAAATTACCATGTTTGGTAATGAAGTGCTTGGTGCAGAACTACCATCAACTGTTCAAATGAAGGTGACAGAAACGCAACCAGGTATCAAAGGCGCAACAGCAACTGGTTCAGGAAAGCCAGCAACGGTTGAAACTGGTGCTACTATTACTGTACCTGACTTTGTTAATGAGGGTGAAACCATTATTATTAACACTGAAGATGGTTCGTACAAAGGTCGCGCCTAATTAAGGTAAATGCACGATTGTTGCCTGGTTACAAGTAACATTTGAGCGGTAGTGAACGTGTTTATCATAAAAAGTTCCCCCGCGGAACTTTTTATTTTAGAAACTATTTTCGAGGAGCAAATATGGCCAAAGAAATTAAATACAATAAAGCAACTACTAAGAATTTGTTATTAATCACTGAGAGTGAAGTACCTGGAACCACGCAGGTAACGCCAGAAGTGATTGAAGTCATTGCACAAATCGCGGCACAAGAAGTGTCTGGTGTTTACTCAATGAGAGGTAAATTATCAGACCGATTTGCCAGTGTGTTTGGATCAACTGCCCGCGGAAAGGGCGTTGAATTACAGCAAACAATTGATGGCTTAGTGATTGAAGCGTATGTTTTCTTGCAATATGGTGTTCCAGTACCAAAAATAGCTTTAAACATTCAAAATGCAATTAAGTCTCAAGTTTCGTCAATGACAGATTTAGAGGTAGCGCGTGTTAATGTGCACGTTAGCGGAATTATACCGGAAAAGCCGGATCATACGATTGATCCTGATAATTTATTTGGTGAGAATGAGGTAGCTAATTAATGGCAAACTTAACGCGACATGAGTCACGACAAGCTGCATTTCAAGTTCTTTTTGCATTAGAAAAAGATCCACAGAGTAATAAAATTGATGATTTATACGAAATTGTGCTAAATGGCAAACAATTTGATGACTATTTGCCACGATTAGTTAATGGTGTTTTAGGTTCCAAGGCAGATTTGGATGAAAAAATTTCATCACATTTAGCTGAAGGTTGGGCGATTAACCGTATCAACAAAGCTGATTTAGTTATTTTACGGTTAGCAATTTACGAATTAACTGCTGTCGAAGCAACCCCATACAAAGTTGCCATCGATGAAGCTATTGAATTAGCAAAAACTTTTGCTGATGAAGATGATCGTAAGTTTGTTAACGGTGTTTTAAAACATTTTGCACGTGATGAAAAAACCGCTTAAGTAGCGGTTTTTTCATTTTAAACGTGTGTATTATTAGTAATGTACTTATCATGGTATACTAAACAAAGAATAATTTATTACTGGAGACTAAAATGGCGATATATGATCCAACGAAAACACCAACAGATAGTTATGATACCCATACGCATTTGAACGATGACCAATTATTTCATGACGTGCCAGCGTATATTGGACGAGCTAATGAGTTTCGTGTAATGGAAATGAATGTGGTGGGATACAATGCACAAAGTAATGAACGTGCATTAGAAATTTCAAATAACCATGATAATATTTATGCAGTTCTTGGTTTTCAACCTGAGGATACAAAGGATTTTGATGATCAGGCGTTTATCACATTGGAACAGCAACTACAACAGCCAAAGGTTGTTGGGGTCGGTGAGACGGGGTTGGATTATTATTGGGAAACAACAGCTCACGATGTCCAAATTGCAGCATTTAAAAAGCATCTTGAGTTAGCTAAAAAATTTGATTTACCCGTCATTATTCATAATCGTGATGCTTTTGAAGATGTTTATAAAATACTAAAAGATTCAGGTGTGAAAAAGGGTGTGATGCACAGTTTTTCTGGCACACCAGAGCAGGCTAAGGCATTTATTGATTTAGGAATGCACATTTCTTTTAGTGGTGTTGTAAGTTTTAAAAAAGCCGAAGAAGTTCGTGAGGCAGCAAAAACAATTCCTCTAGATCGTCTCTTGGTTGAGACGGACGCTCCTTATTTGGCACCTACACCTTATCGTGGTAAAACGAATGAGCCGGCGTTAGTTAAGTTTGTCATCGATAGCCTGGCTGAAACATTAGAGATGTCAGCTAAAGACTTATCAGATGTGACACGCGGCAATGCACATCGTTTATTTTTAAATCATGAATGAGTTGCCTAAAATTAACGAAATGATTGTTGTTGAAGGACGATCAGATACGCAAAATCTTGCGCGTGCAGTTATTGCGGATACTATTGAAACTGGTGGTAGTGCGGTTAATGAAGATGCGATTGAGCGAGCTAAATTAGCAGCTAAAACGCGAGGAATAATTATTTTAACTGACCCAGACTTTAATGGTCAGCGTATTCGTCATATGGTTACAGAAGCAGTACCCACAGCTAAACAAGCCTACTTGACGCAGGCAGAAGCACGTGCAACAAAAGATAATCCGCATAAATCATTGGGGGTTGAACACGCAACGCCAGATACATTGCGAAATGCATTGGCCAACGTTATTACACCAGTGCACGCAATTGGAATAACTTCAGATATTGATCGTTCATTTCTTCTAGATTTAGGACTACTAAGCGGGCCAGAAGCGCGTGTTAAGCGGGCATTTGTTGGTGAACAGTTGCATATTGGTTATGCAAACGGAAAACAATTGTTGAAACGATTGCAAGCATTTGGTATTCGACGTGCGCAAGTGGAAGATGTACTTAAAGGAAAATTTTAAAATGGCACAGACAATTGACATAGCCAATCCAACGAGAACACAGGCTATTTTAAATGAATATGGCTTACGAGCTAAGAAAAAATTTGGTCAAAACTTTTTGACAGATTTAAATGTACTACATAATATTGTCGAAGCAGCCGAAATTACTGCAGAGGATTATGTTATTGAAATTGGTCCAGGAATTGGTGCTTTAACTGAGCAGTTAGCTCGCTCAGCTAAAAAGGTGTTAGCTTTTGAAATTGATTCGCAAATGGTTGAAGTTTTAGCTGACACTTTAAAGCCTTATGATAATGTTAAGGTAATCGAAAATGATGTGTTAAAGGTTGATTTGGCAAAAGTCATTAGCGAAGAGTTCGGTGACAATGCTCATGTAAAAATTGTCGCCAATTTACCATATTATATTACCACACCTATTCTCATTCAGCTTCTCCGGTCTAATATCAATTGGGATAATATCGTAGTTATGATGCAACGCGAGGTAGCTGACCGATTAAATGCGGCAGTCGGAACGAAAAGTTATGGCGTACTAACGTTAACCATCCAATACTTTGCACAAGCAACATTAGCAATCAAAGTACCAGCGAGTTCCTTTAACCCATCACCTAATGTTGATAGTGCAGTGGTTAAATTAACCCCACTAAAACCAACAACTGTTGTTGAAAATGTTGGTAAACTTTTTGGTGTGATCAAAGGAAGTTTTTCACACCGCCGCAAAAGTTTATGGAATAATATGTTACAAACATATGGTAAAGATGCAGGAACAAAAGAACAATTAACAGTTGCTTTGAAATCAGCACAAATTGATCCAGCAATCCGTGCTGAACGACTGAATTTGGAACAATTTACGCAATTATATTTGGCATTACGTGATCAAAATTTAACACAATAAACGAATAATTATTCGACAATATGTTTTAATATTCGCAGAAAATTGCAAACATTCCTTATTTATGGTATAATTGAACTAGCTTTTACACGAAAGGTGGTATAAAAATGCCAAGTAGTTTGCAAGATATTAAAACAAAGATTGACGCTCATGTGGGTCAAGAAGTGACGATTATTGCCCAAGCTGGACGAAAGAAGATCACGGAGCGCTCAGGAATTCTTCGTTCAACGTTTCCTTCATTGTTCGTTGTCGAATTAGATGAGGATGCTAATTTTGAACATGCTTCATATAGTTATACAGATATTTTAACAAAGAATATTGACATTACATTCGCTGATGAGTTGCCCGCTTAAGGGCTTTTTTTATAGCGATTACAGATACCACTTTAGAAACGAATGACATGAATAAACAATCCGTTTATGCAATTTTAACGATTATGTTAATCCCTATTGGGATTCTTTTAGTGTGTGCTAAAATGGTTGGCGACACAACTGAAGCACAGGATACTGCTGTGAAAATTACGACAGATAATCCAGCCTATCAACAAATTGCAAAAGCTATTGCCGGCAAAAAAGGGCGTGTCAGCCTCATGTCGGGCAATCTCAAAACAGCACAACAGAAAACAAAATTTAAAAAGTCTGAACTACTTTTGACAGATGATCACACGAGTGCGCTGTTAACAGAAGCTCAAAAGTTACATAGTAGCCCTAAGTTAGTAATTGCGAGTGACTATATTCATACAGACTCGTCAACACAGAAGTATTATTTAAGCCCAAATACAACAGTAGTAATGGCACAACAAATCGTGAATTATTTGAGTGACATGGATCCAAGAAATCGTGATACTTATGTCGAAAACAATAAGCAATTTGTGGAAAAAACAAGCGACTTGACGACGCTTTACACAACCCTAAAAAAAATAAAAGATATTCGGTATGTCGCTACGAACAACTCACAGCATTTGCTTATGACACAATTGGGATATGCTGCTGAAACAGATGATGTATCTAAATTAACGGATAAGCAAATGTCAGATCTTGAGAGTAAATTAGCTGATAAAAAAATTCAGTTTATTTTTACAACGTCACAGGACACAACTGAAAATAAACAAAAACTTGTGACTATGGCAAAAAAAGATGACGTCCCTGTCGTCACGTTTAGTCAATTTACGCCTGACAGCACGAAAATTTGGACTTGGCAATTAACGCAACTCAAAAAAATTCAAAAGGCATTAGATAAATGAATACAATCATTAGCACGAAAGATTTCATGGTTCGGTATGGGGAAAAAGTTATTTTATCGCATATCAACATTGAGGTATTAGCTGGACAGTTTCTGGCTGTTTTAGGAGAAAATGGTGCCGGTAAAACAAGTTTCATTAAAGCACTCACTGGACAAAATAAACAAACAGAAGGTACATTAACGGTAGCGACGAATCGTATTGGATATGTCCCACAATTCAGAGATATTTCTCGTGATTATCCTTTAAGTATAGCTGAATTTGTCGGACTGAATTTCAATCATGGTAGCCGCTTATGGTTTACTAAAGAGGAAAAACAGTTAATAACTAAAGCTTTAAAGCGTATGGACTTAAATCAAATGCGTGACCAACGATTGGGACTAGCATCAGGTGGACAAAAACAGCGCGCATTTGTAGCTCAAGCCTTAGTAAAAAATCCAGATTTGTTAATTCTAGATGAGTCCACTGCTAGTTTGGATCATGAACACAAAGTGCAATTATTGGAAAATGTCCGTACCTTACAGCAAACCACAAATATGACAGTGCTATTTATTACACATGAAATCAAGCTGGTCACTGATTTTGCGGATGGCTATCTCTCTTTTGAAAATGGTAAAGTACAACAAGGGGATGCTACCCAGCTGCAAACGCTGACGATGGATATGACGTCTAGGCACAAAGAAGATGAGGTGCGCCATGTTTAGTTATGATTTTATGCAAAATGCTTTCATAGCAGGTACGATTGTCAGCATTGTTGCCGGGGTTATCGGTACATTTGTTGTGGCGCGAAATTATGCGTTTTTAACGCACTCTTTGAGTGAAATAGGTTTTGCCGGTGCAGCTTTTGGTTTGTGGATTGGTTGGCCGGCTTTATTAGGTATGATGATTGCAACTTCTGTTGCTTCAGTAGCTATTGGCGCCTTGGAATCAACGTATACGAAACATGATAATGTCACAAGTGCTGTATCTGCGTTGGCTATTGGTTTGGGAATATTATTTTTAGCACTAGGTCATACATCATCTAATGCTGCTACTGGCATTCTATTTGGTTCAGTTCTTGGAATTAGCCACCGTGACTTATACTTGCTCATAATTTTAGCCTTAATTGTATTAGTTACGCTACTATTCAATTACCGCTCCTTGCGTCAATTAGCATTTGACGAAGCAGGTATTTTTCTTCAAACATGGAAACAAAAATCAGTTCGCTATACCTTTTTAATCATGATTGCATTATCGATTAGTATTTCATCACAATTGGTAGGATCCTTACTTATTTTTGTGTTGGTAACATTACCCGCGGCGAGCGCAAAATATTATGCTAAAACGACGTTGCAGCTTATGGGGATGGCCATTGTCTTCGCTTTGTTCGGTACGTGGATTGGCTTGACAATCGCTTATTTAACAAATTTACCAACAAGTTTTTTTATAGCTATTATAGAAGTAATAATTTATCTTGTTTCAATATGGCAATTCAAACGAAATGCCTAGTTTCCGAACAATTAGAAAATAAAAATGGTATAATTAGTCGTAAATATTAATAAAAGTTTAGGAGGAAACGGACTAAAATAACTTTGTTGGTCCGTCACACATCATGAAAACACGTCGTTCTGACCGGTTAGTCGATATGGCGCGCTATATGCTTGAGCGCCCACGCAAGTTGATATCTTTATCTTATTTTTCCAAAAGGTATGAATCGGCTAAGTCATCAATTTCTGAGGATCTATCAATACTCAAGCGTACATTCCAAGAACGTGGTACAGGTTTATTGGAGACGGTACCTGGTGCTGCTGGTGGGGCACGTTTTATTCCTTATATGACTGAGTCCGAAGCAGCAGAATTTATTGACGATATTTGCCGGTTAGTAAATGATGAGACGCGCGTATTGCCTGGGGTTATGTCTATCTATCTGATTTGTTAGGTCGTCCTGATATTTTACGACAAGCTGGGCGTTTAATTGCAACACAATACATACGTGATGATATTGATGCTGTCATGACTGCAGCGACTAAAGGTGTTCCGTTGGCACAAGCTGTTGCTGATCAGTTAAATGTACCATTTGTAATTGTTCGCGATGATGCGAAAGTTACCGAAGGTCCGACTGTATCTGTTAATTATTTGACTGGATCATCAAAGCGTGTCGAAAAAATGGAATTGTCTCGTCGTTCACTACGCACAGGTTCACGTGTGTTGGTCGTAGATGACTTTATGAAAGCTGGCGGAACAATTCAAGGAATGCAAACCTTGGTTGGTGAATTTGATGGTACGGTGGTTGGTACTGCAGTATTTGCTGAAGGCCGTTCAACAACCAGATTACTTGATCACTTCACATCATTGTTGCATGTCGACACAAACTTGAAAAATGGTGATCCAATTTTGGTTACGCCGGGTAATTACTTGAATGAAATATTTAAACATGAGGCTTAATTAAACATGAGCAATATAAACGTATTAATATTGGCAGCAGGAAATGGCTCAAGAATGAAGTCAACAACTCCAAAAGTATTGCATACTGTGGCTGGGCAAACGATGATTGACTGGGTACTAGATGCTGTCGAACCACTTAAGACGGATAAGTTAATCACTGTTATTGGAGTTGGTGCTGAACGTGTCCAAGAACATGTCGGTAATCGTAGTTCATTTGTACTGCAATCTCAACAACTTGGTACTGGTCATGCTGTGCGTCAAGCTGAGGCAGAACTTAAAGACAGCGATGGTGTCACCCTAATTATGTCTGGTGACACGCCAATGTTTCGTTCAGAAACCTTACAAGGTTTCATTGCAGAGCATGAACGTTCAAATAACGCTGTGACTGTACTAACTGCCATTGCCAATGATCCTACTGGGTACGGCCGCATTGTCCGCGGAGAAGATGAGACAGTTCAGAAAATTATTGAACAAAAAGATGCTAGTATTACAGAACGTCGTATTAAAGAAATTAATACTGGCGTATATGTATTCAATAACCGTTTATTATTTGAATCACTAGCAAAAGTACAAAATAATAATGCGCAAGGCGAATACTATTTACCTGACACGCTTAACATTTTGCGACGCTCAGGAGAACAGATTGGTGCGCACACACTCCAAGACTTTACAGAGTCATTAGGAGTTAATGATCGAGTAGCATTGGCAACAGCTAACCGCGTCATGCACGAAAGAATTAATCATCAACTAATGGTTGATGGCGTTGAACTGTTAGATCCAGCGAATACATATATTGATTCAACGGTTAACATTGGGCCCGATACCTTAATTGAGGGTGGCGTAACTATTTTAGGCAAGACGACCATCGGCGTAAATAATACTATTACACAAGGATCACGAATCGTAAATAGTGTGCTTGGTGACAATAATGTGATTACATCATCGCACATTGAAGATGCTATCCTGCAAAATGGTACCACAGTGGGTCCATATGCACATTTGCGACCGGCTGCTCATTTAGAAGATAATGTTCATGTTGGTAATTTCGTCGAAGTCAAGAATGCTAAATTGGGTAAAGACACCAAATCAGGACATCTCACTTACATAGGTAATGCCACTATTGGTCAAGATGTTAATATTGGAGCAGGTACGATATTTGTTAATTACGATGGGGTGAATAAGTTTAATTCAACTGTCGGAGATCGCGCGTTTATTGGCTCAAATACCAAAATCGTTGCACCGGTTAACATTGCTCAAGAATCAATTACTGCTGCTGGGTCAACAATTACAAATGACATACCAGAACATGCAATGGGGATTGCTCGCACACGTCAGACAAATAAAGAAGATTTCTGGCATCACATGCCACATAAATTTTAAATAAAAAGAGTTCATTTGAGCTCTTTTTATTTTGGTATTTGTTGTTAATTATGTTTATAATAGAAAGAAACTTTGAGAAAAATTATTATTACGAAAATAAAAGGGGATTTTTGATGCAAATTACAGGTGAACGTGCATTAGTCAATATCGAAAATGAAACATTCTATACAAAGAGAATAGACGTAGCTGATGACGAAACAATTCCGCTTGATGCGCTTTTTTCAGAAATTGATTCACATATTGAAAATGAAAACTTTATACATATTGAGTTGCAGATTAATGGCGGAGTAGAGTCCACGGGGACGACATTAAGTGTTGAAACCAATGTCATTAATTTACCCTTGCGCTATCAAAACCAATTACGAAAACTGGTTTGGCAAGAAAAAGACGCATTAGATGTCAATCTGTATATGATTGCTGAAAATGAATTTGAGAGTCAGTCCCATTTGAAAATATCATTAGCAAGCTCTGTTGCCACATACGTAGATGATTCTGAGAGTGTGAAGGCTAAAATTTCCACATGGTTTAATGAACAACTTGAACATATTGTTAATGAACAAAAACAAGCGGAAAAGGAAGATGTGGGTGTCGAAGAATAAGCAACTGCCCTCAGTCTGCCTCAATATAACCAGTTACATGTAAGAGTTTATTATCGTCTAGACAGGTAAAGTCTAATATGTGTTTTGAAACCGTGGTTTTGACATTATTTAGTTCCCCTAAGTTGTAGGTGTCGATAGTATATTGAGCTAGTTTAGCCTTATCATTTAAATCAGACATAGGCACAATTAAATCCTCTAAGGCTGTTTTAGTGGGGTTAGCAATGCGGTCAATGTAGTTTTTTTCAAGCTTTGTTAATTTTATCATGGTTATAATTATAACGATTTTGCTCGTGTGTGTAAACGAAACTACTTGTTTGGTTATACTGAAATAAATAGAATATTTTTTGACTATTTTATAATTTATTGATATAATTGATGTATGCGATGAGTCGAAGCGCTTGAAAAATTAGCGCTGATTGCGGCCTACTGTGTTTAATCACAAGTCTCGTATAGATGTAGGTGATGAGTGTTGTTGTGGAACTCGCTCATCTCACTTGACTAACAGTGCTTGCACTGTAGTGACGCGACTTTGCTATTGATGTGACAATCAATAGCCGCCAGCCAGAGCGAATCTGGCACGCCAAACTAACAACTAACTTAGGTTAGTTGTTTTTTTATGCAGATTTTAATGTATAATTGTAGTAGAATTTACATGTTATTGAATTAAGTAGGCTTAAAGGAAAAATGGAAAAAGAACGAAATCAATACTTAACGGTCAGTGCATTAACTGCTTATTTAAAAAGAAAATTTGATGCTGATCCGTATTTAGCCAAAGTCTATGTTACCGGTGAAATTTCTAATATGGGTCGTCGTCGCGGGCCACATTTATATTTTTCTATTAAGGATAGTGAAAGCAATGCTGTGATTAATGCATCAATGTTTGGCTATGAACGGCGTATTAAATTTCAGCCCGAAGAGGGGATGAAGATTAATGCGATTGGGCGGGTGGAAATATATGAACCACGGGGCTCATATTCCATTATTTTGGAATCAATGACTCCCGACGGCGTTGGTGAACTATTTTTAGCTTATGAACAACTAAAACGTAAATTACAGGCCGAAGGATTGTTTGATTTGCCAAAAAAACAAGTACCACTATTTCCTAAAAAAATAGCGGTAGTTACTTCACCAACTGGGGCAGTTATTGAAGATATTGCTCGTACGGTGCAACGACGTTTTCCAAGTGCTCAGGTTATTTTATTTCCAGCAGTAGTGCAGGGCGAAAAGGCAGCGCCAACAATTATTCGGCAGCTCCAACGTATTGATAATATGGATTTTGACACGTTAATTGTTGGACGTGGCGGTGGTTCCATTGAAGATTTGTGGGCTTTTAATGATGAAAAATTGGCGCGAACTGTTGCTAGTATGAAGACACCGGTGATTAGTTCAGTTGGACATGAGACAGATAATACCTTAGTAGATTTTGTTTCTGATCGACGTGCAGCTACGCCAACGGCCGCAGCTGAACTAGCGACACCGGTAACATTACAACAATTGACCACCCGTTTGCAAGAATTACATTTACGGCAAATATCACGGATTAAACAGATGATTGACATGAGGCAACAACGATTAAATCGAGTTGCAACGTATGTTATTTTTCAGCAACCGGATCGGTTATACACGGGGTATAATCAACGAATAGATCAGTTATCGCATGCATTGCAACAGCTAACAAAACAAAAAGTAATTAATGAAAAACACAAATTAGCGGCAATATTGCAACGACAGCAGCAGTTACAACGTAGTTTATTGCAACCTGTACAAGAAAGATTACAATTATTAAGTACTAAATTAGACTTAGTAAGCCCTTTGAAAATATTATCCAGTGGTTATGCAATTGTTGAGCATGACAATAAAGTAGTTCGTAGCATAACAAATATTACGATTAATGATGAAATTGACATGCGCTTTTCTGATGGGCATGCCACGGCAAAAATAACAGGAGTACAGCATGAGTGAACAACCCACATTTGAAGATAAGTTACAACAATTAGAAAGTATCGTGAGTCAGCTAGAAAAGGGTGATCGTCCCTTGGAAACCGCTTTGGCTGATTTTCAAACCGGTGTTGGTTTGGTCAAAGATTTACAAAAGACATTGAAGGATGCTGAAGATACATTGGCAAAGGTTATAGATAATGATGATGAATTATCAGATTTGGAATTAACTAATGATTGATTTAAAAAGTTTCCAAAAAGAATGGCTTCCAAAAATTAATCAACAATTGGAAAATGATTTATCAATGGCTTCCCCAGATGCTGATTTAGTTGCTATGATGAAGTATGCAGTTTTGAATGGTGGCAAAAGGCTCCGACCATTGCTGACGTTAGCAGTTGTTACAAGTTTTGGAGAATCTATCACACCAAGTATATTGAAAGTAGCAACGGCAATTGAATGGGTTCATTCATATTCCCTTGTTCATGATGATTTGCCGGCAATGGATAATGATATGTTTCGACGTGGCAAACCCAGCGTTCATGCATTATATGGTGAAGCCAATGCTATTTTAGTCGGCGATGCGTTATTAACTGGTGCCTTTGGAGTCATAGCGACTGCCAATAGTTCATGCAGTGTTGAGGATTGTCTTCCAACTGAAGAGCTATTATTAATTACTCAAAAATTAGCTCGCGAAGCAGGTGGATCAGGAATGGTTTTAGGGCAACTCCATGATATGGATAATCACACTGAAGAACAAAATGCTAGTACAAATTGGTTGTTAAATGATGTTTATAGCATGAAGACTGCAGCATTGATAAGATATACAACAACGTTGGGCGCAATATTGACCCATCAAAATGTCAATGTTGAGGATAATCATTTTGATCCGAAGAAGGCAATGTATGATTTTGGTGAAAAATTCGGATTGGCCTTTCAAATTCAAGATGATTTAGATGATTATCAGCAAGATCAATTAGAAGATGTGAACTCATTGCCACATATAGTGGGTGTTAAAGAGGCACAAAGTGTGCTTGACCAATACCTCTTCTCAACACAAGAAATATTAGCTAATACTGTTGAACAAGATCAACAATTTGATCGACGTTTGCTGGATGATTTTGTTAGTTTAATTGGAGATAAAAAATGAGCATTGAAAAAGAACGTGTTGATGTATTGCTGGTCCAACAAGGATTGTTTCAGTCACGTGAGCAAGCAAAACGTGCTGTGATGGCTGGTCAGATTCTTGGCAATAACGAAGAACGTTTAGATAAAGCGGGTGAAAAAATTCCCGTGACAACGGAACTACATTTCAAAGGTGAACAGCTAAAATATGTTTCCCGTGGGGGATTGAAGTTAGAAAAAGCATTGAATGATTTTGATATTACCGTTGAAAATAAAACGGTGTTAGACATTGGTTCTTCCACGGGCGGTTTTACTGATGTTTCACTTCAAAATGGTGCTAAACTTGTTTATGCACTAGATGTGGGTACCAATCAACTAGCTTGGAAGTTACGAAACGATGATCGTGTGAAAGTTATGGAAAATACAAACTTTCGCTATTCAAAATTAGCTGATTTTAAATACGGACAACCAGAATTTGCTACAATTGATGTTTCATTTATTTCTTTGGGACTTATTTTACCAGCACTAGCCAACATTATTACTATGAGTGGTAATGTTGTGGCCTTAATTAAACCACAGTTTGAAGCTGGACGTGAAAATGTTGGTAAGAACGGTATTATCAAAGATACAGCTGTTCATAAACAAGTTTTACAAAAAGTAACACAAATGATGGTTACTGATGGTTTTAGCATTACGGACTTAACCTACTCGCCAATTAAAGGGGGACAAGGTAATATTGAGTTCTTAGCAGTACTGAAACGATCAAATCAAGCCGAAATCAGCGAACATATTAATATTGACAGGTTACTTGAACGCACTTATGAGCAACTCAATCATAAGGAGAATGATCATGAATAAAAAAGATCGCCAAAAAGCCTTGTTGTCGCTCATTAAAGAGCATCCAGTGGGTCGTCAGGAAGATATTGTTGCGTATTTTGAAAAGATTGGCGAAAAGGTTACCCAAGCTACAATATCGCGTGATATTAATGAGTTGGGATTAATTAAAGTTCCAAATTCCCACGATGGCTTTTTGTATCATTTACCAAAATCCGATGACAGGCCATATTTACAGCGATTACGTCGAGCGCTACAGCAATCATTTTTGAGTTTGCGTGCGCAGCGTGGAATGATTATGATCAAAGTTCAACCTGGAAATGGTCAATTGGTATCAAACCTGATTGAGCAAGTGCAGCTACCGGAAATATTTGCGACCATAAGCGATGATGGTTCGGTTCTCGTATTATTAAAAGATGGTATTCCTACGGCAAAAGTGATTAACATTATTCAAAAGTTACTTGAAAAATAACAACGTATAGCATGTACTACGTTGATGGAGTTACTTATGTTAGAAAATCTAATTATAGAAAATTTTGCGATTATTGAAAAAGTGGATCTTCAGTTTGAAGAAGGTATGAGCGTTTTAACCGGTGAAACAGGTGCTGGAAAATCAATTATTATTGATGCACTTTTTATGTTAACTGGTGGTCGTGCGAACTCTGAAATGGTTCGTCATGGCAGTAAAAAAGCTGTTCTACAGGCAGTTTTCAGTGTTCCGGATAATCAAAAGCTAAGAGATCTAATTGCTCGAAGTGGTGTAGCAGGCGATGATAATGAACTTATTATTTATCGTGAATTAAACCAAAATGGGCGGAGTATTATTCGAATCAATGGTGTTCTTGTCAATTTGAAAACTTTAGCGGCTATTGGTCGTTACTTAGTTGATATCCAAGGACAAAATGATGCACAGCAATTACTGAATCCAGAGGAACATTTACCGTTATTGGATGCTTTTGGTGATGAAAAAATTACGCAATTTCGAAATGATTACCAAGAACTTTTTCAAAAATTTCGTTCTATCACCACTCGCATTAGAAATATTCAAACGTCACAACAAGAAATCACACAACGTTTAGATCTTTTAAAATTCCAACAAGAAGAACTGCAGGAAGCCAATTTACAGCCAAATGAAGAAAATGATTTATTAGATGCACGTGACAAGTTACGTAATTTCAAAAAAATTGCTGATCGACTTCAGTTAACGCAGACAACACTAAGCGGCGAGCAAGGCGGAGCCATAGACTCCCTCGCTGAAGCAGTTCATCAACTACAAGATATTGCAGAATATGATGATCAATATGCTGAGCTAGCAAAAACGATTTCCGAAGCTTACTACACGGCCCAAGATGTTGGCCGTGATGTTGACGAACAATTGAGTGAATTAACATACGATGAGGCAGAACTAATTCGTATTGATGACCGGCTTCAGCTAATTCACTCATTAGAACGCAAGTATGGTACATCGGTTGCAGATGTTTTAGATTTTCAAGCCAAAATCGAAAAAGAGCTTTCGCTTATAGATGATGATGAATATGATGTTGAACGACTACAGGTCAAACAAAATGACATGCGCCAGTTATTAAGAAAAAAAGCGATTAAATTACGTGAGGCCCGACAAAAAGTAGCCCGAAATTTGGAAAAGAATGTTAATCAGCAATTGAACGATTTATTAATGAATGGGGCCGAGTTTGCTGTACACTTTGATCCAGTTGAAGGCTATATCTCCTCGGGAATTGATAAAGTTGAATTTCATGTCCAAACTAACGTTGGAGAAGGAATGGCGCCCTTGGTCAAGATCGCATCAGGTGGAGAAGCTGCTCGCCTGATGTTAGCACTGAAAACTACATTTGCTAAGCAGCAGCACATCATTTCAATTGTTTTTGATGAAGCGGATACAGGTGTTTCCGGTCGTGTGGCTCAGGCAATAGCAAAAAAAATGCTCACAATTTCAACCGATTCACAAGTTTTAGCAATTACGCATTTACCACAAGTTGCAGCTGCCGCAACTCATCATTATTTGATCTCAAAGTTAACTGAAAATGATCGTACACTCACTCAAGTAGCACCATTGGATGAAGATGGTCGAGTTCACGCAATTGCTATGATGTTATCTGGTGACAATATTACTGAAACTGCTCTTGCAAATGCTCGTGATTTACGTCAAGAATTTTAAATTAACAAAATAAAAAAGACGCGCAATTTAAGCGACGTCTTTTTTTTGTGTTTCTAATGCGCAATGATCATTAAGAATGCAATGAACATAATCGCTAATACATACATCAGAGGATGTACTTTCTTAATACGACCAGTTGCAATCATTGTGATTGGATATAAGATGAAACCAAGCGCGATACCATCTGATATAGAATAGGTTAGGGGCATACCAATAACAATCAAAAATGCTGGTGCTGCGATAGCCAAATCTTCCCAATCAATTAAGCGTAAGTTTTTGGCCATTAAGACGCCAACTACTACTAACGCTGGTGCTGTCACCTGTGAAGTAACAACAGATAAAAGTGGTGAGAAGAGCAGAGCAAACAAGAAAAATATTCCAGTGAACACGGAAGTTAATCCTGAGCGACCACCAACTGCAATACCAGATGACGATTCAACATAAGCAGAAGTCGGTGAAGTACCAATAACGGCACCTACTGTCATACCAACCGCATCAGCCATTAAGGCACGGCCAGCACGTGGCATTTCATTGTTTTTCATGAAGCCAGCTTGTGTGGCCAAGCCAATCATTGTACCAGCTGTGTCAAAAAAAGTAACAATCAAGAAGGTAATAACAACTGTGACTAGTTGCAGAGAATTAATATCACCAACATGCATAACGCCAGCACCAAATGTAGGTGCAAGTGAGGGAGCAGGTGAAATAATGGCAGATGGTAATTTGATTAGACCGGTTAGAATACCAGCAAGTGATGTTAAAATCATACCAATGAATATGGCAGCCGGTGTTTTACGACTCATCAATATGAAAGTAACAATAATTCCAAAAATTGATAATAGTGATGTAGGTGATGACAGATGTCCCAAAGATACCATGGTGTCTTTGTTAGCTACAATCAGCCCCGCATCATGCAATCCGATAAAAGCAATGAATAGCCCGATTCCCGAAGCAATAGCGAGTTTTAGATTTTGTGGGATAATATTGATGATTTTCTCACGAATTTTGAAAAACGTTAAAACTAAGAAAATCAATGCGGCTACAAACACACCAGCCATAGCAGTTTCCCATTTTACGCCCATGCCAATAACAACAGAATAAGCGAAGAAAGCATTCACACCAAGCCCTGGGGCAATAGCAATAGGGTAGAGTGCAACGACACCCATGAAGATAGTTGCGACAGCTGAAGCAATTGCTGTCGCTGTGAAAACAGCGCCTTTGTCCATACCTGCTGCACCCAAAACAGTAGGGTTAACAAATAAGATGTAAGCCATCGACGCAAAAGTAGTTAAACCAGCAATAAACTCGGTCCGAACACTTGTGTTGAGTTCGTCAAGTTTGAAATAATGTGCAATCGTAGACATGATTGCCTCCCAAATATTTAGTTACGAATAACGTACAATTTAATTTTAGCAGTCATTTACTAATAATTAAATTAAAAATGAGAAAATAAAAGATGTTTTCGCGAATAATAGGGAAAAACAGCAAGTGAAAGCGCTTAATAAACGAACGAAACATTATAAATGTTCGGAATTCAATGAAATATGCTGTTCTTTTAGCATTTTAACGGTTTTGAGATAAGCTGGAATCATGACCAGAACAGAACCTGTCCAAGCTAACATATTGGCAAAGCTGGCACCAAAAAATCCGAAAGGTCCAACTAAAGTAATTGCTGCTACTGTCCGCATAACTAATTCAGCAATACCAGCAAAGGTAGGGGTTCTAGAGTCATTGAGCCCTTGCAAAACATATCGTATGATAAACAAAGCGGATAGTATATAGTAGAAGGCACCGTTAGCCCAGAAGTACTGTTGTGCTAATGATAATACACGATGTTGATCAGCACCGACAAACATAGACACAGCAACATGACCAAACATAATTTCTAAAATACCCATAAACAGGCCAAACCCCATGCTCATAAATAGCGCATGTCTTACCCCGATTAAAATGCGTTGATATTGTTTGGCACCATAGTTTTGCGCAGCGAAGGTTGCCATTGTTATACCAAATGACATCATAGGTAGTGTAGCCACTTGATCAATACGTTGCGCAGCCGTGGTTGCTGCAACTGCGTCTGTTCCTAATGTATTCAATGCACCTTGTAGAACTAATGAGCCAATCGCTATAATTGAACTTTGAAAGCCCATAGGTAGGCCGGCGTGTAAATGAGTGCGAATGTCTTTTGCGTCCCATTTTAAATCGTCACGATCAACACGAAGCTGGGGGACAAATCTATAAATGTGCCAAAAGCTTAGAATAGCAGAGACCAATTGTGCAATAACAGTTGCAATAGCTGCTCCAGCAACACCAAAACCAAGGCCTAAAATCAACCATAATTCGAGGCCAATGTTAACAAACATACCAACAACCAAATAAATTAATGGTGAGCGAGAATCACCCACTGCACGAAGGGCATTAGCGGTGACATTGTACCCCATCGTAGCAAAAATACCACCTAAGATGATACTAATAAATGTGAATGCTTGATTCAAAATGTCTGGTGGGGTTTGCATGATTTTAAGTAGTGGATAGATTAGGATAAAACTCACCACGGTAACGATTACAGTGACTATTGCTGATACGATAATTGTTGATGCCATACTTTTGCGCACACCAGCGATATCACGAGCACCATAACGTTGCGCTGTAATAATTGATAATCCAGAAGTGAATCCTTGTACGAATCCTATAACTAAAAACATGATTGAACCAGTTGCTCCAACAGCAGCAAGAGATTTCACACCAAGTGTTTGCCCAACAATCAGCGTATCGGAAAAATTATATAATTGTTGGAAAAGATTTCCAATTACGAGTGGAATTGTAAAAAATAAAATTTGCTTTGCGGGAGTTCCCTGAGTTAAATCACGCATAATCTCTCCAATATAGATAAAAATGTCTTGAACATATATTCTAAACGAATAGTGGTTATTTGACTAGGGTTTTGTTCTAAAATTTATAAGAAAGACATCTGTTTGTAAAAGGCTGGATACACTAGGTTTTTACTAAGATTTTTTCATGTCTTTTGAATTAAATTCGGAGATAAATTAAAATATCTTCGAGCTGACATCGTCGATAATTGATGTTTCGAATAATGATATAATCATACTAATATTAAAAAATGATCATTTGTGAGCAATCCAATATTTGCTTACGTAGCTTTAAAATGATTGAAACGATATAATAGGAAGAGTATAAAAAAGGAGTTGCATATGGCTGCTAAACTTGTGTTAGTTCGCCACGGAGAGTCAACAGCAAACCGTGACAATGAATTTACCGGATGGACTGACGTTCCACTGACCTTAAAAGGGGTTAGACAAGCGAACCGTGTTGGTGAAGTTTTGAAGCGACATGGCTTGCAATTCGATGTATCATTTACTTCTTTTTTAAAGCGCGCAATCATAACTGACAATATTATATTAGAAGAAATTGAGCAGTTGTGGTTACCACTCCATAAGGCTTGGCAACTCAATGAGCGGCACTATGGTGCATTACGTGGCTTGAATAAAGATTATGCTCGTCAACAATATGGCGCAAATAAAGTTGCCTTATGGCGACGTAGTTATACGGCTACGCCACCACTACTAGAACACGTTATCCCAGATAGACGTTACCCGGAAGGCTTAGAACCACGTGGTGAGAGCTTGAAAATGGCCAGTGATCGGCTTGTTCCTTATTGGCATTCAGAAATCTTACCTCAGATACAGCAGGGTAAAAATGTCTTAATCGTCGCACATGGTAGCTCCTTACGTGCTTTAGTCAAATATATAGAACATATTAGCGATGAAGACATAGACGGTCTTGAGATTGACAATGGCGAACCTATTTTGTACGAGTATGAAGAAAGATTTAGTGAGAGGATTTATTTAGAATGAATGATAGAACATGGGCTCGTGTGAAAAAGTATACGGAACTACAAGGCACTTCTGGTCAAGAACACGCTATTCGTCAATCTTTCCGTTCTGATTTGGAACCATTGGTTGATACAATCCACCAAGAGGGACTTGGTGGTGTTTACGGTGTTAAAGAAGGACAAGGTCCACGTGTAATGTTTGCAGCGCATATGGATGAAGTTGGATTTATTGTGAAAGATATTCTGCCTAGTGGTGCACTTAAAGTTGCCGCCCTTGGTGGATGGAATCCAGCAGTAATTAGTTCGCAGAGATTTACTTTGTTCACAAGTAAAGGTAAGTATCCTATTGTTTCAAGTTCTGTGTCACCACACTTATTACGCGGCAGCGCTCACGGCCCACAGATGCCAACCGTAGAGGATATTTTATTTGATGGCGGATTTTTGAACAAAGATGAAGCGTGGTCATTTGGTGTCCGTCCTGGGGACTTTATTGTGCCACAAGTATTAACCGTTATGACAGCAAATAAAAGGCGCGTAATATCTAAATCATGGGATAATCGATTTGGACTTGTGACAATATTAGACGCTTTGGAAGAACTAGAAAATGTTCAGACACCCAATACCTTGATAATGGGCGCCAATGTTCAAGAAGAAGTTGGGCTACGCGGTGCACATGGCGCCGTCAATTTACTGAAACCAGATATTTTTTTCGCAGTTGATTCTAGTGCTGCAGATGATACTTCAGGACAGAATGGACACCAAGGAATCCTAGATCAAGGAACGTTATTACGTGTTTTTGATCCAACTGTTGTTATGCCACTGCGCTTAAAAGAATTTTTGTTATCTGTGGCTGAAGATAACCATATTCCTTATCAGTACTTTGTTTCCAAGGGTGGAACTGATGCAGCAGCAGCTCAAACTGAGTTAACTGGTGTACCAGCCGTTGCATTAGGTGTTGCTTCTCGTTACATACACACCCACCAAACAGTTTGGTCAATTAAGGATTTTGAAGCATCTAAAGCATTTGTTGTGGCCATTGCCAAAAATTTGGATGATGCAAATCTTAAAACTATTATGGGCGATTAATGTTTAAAAAAATCAGAAAATTAGATTATTGGATTGCGGTACCATTTGCCATACTCAGTGCGTTGGGTGTGGTAATGGTTTTTTCGGCGAGCTTAACGAATTCAGCAATGCTAAACTTTTACAAACAACTTCTTTTTGTTTTTATTGGTTGGATTGGTGCGTTTACTTTATTTCATTTTAATATTAACAATTGGCGCAATGAAAAATGGATAAAGGTGATGATGTTTGGTATAATTGGGCTTTTAATTATTGCCAGAATAATGCCAGCAGTTAATGGTGCTCACGGTTGGATTCCACTGGGGATTATTACTTTGCAGCCGGCTGAGTTTTTAAAATTAGTTTTGATATTATACTTTGCTGATTTTTTTGCTAAACATCCATGGCAACCACACGTTAAATTACCACAACAGCCAATTAGCCAACTTAATGCTTGGTTTTTACCTTTTTCATCTCTATTTTTATTATTTATTATGCCAGATAATGGTAATATGATTATTGCCGCCATCATTATGCTAACCATTGTACTTGCAGCTGGGGTGTCTAAAAAGATTACCGTTGCCTGGTTTGCTATCGCTGGCATTGGCTTTGGACTTTTACAGCCAATCATTAATTTGATCGATAAAGTATTTCATCTGACCGGTAGTACGCATTATGGTATTTTAAGATTAATTAATTTTGTTAATCCTTGGGCTGACCCAGATCAAAGCCGTCAACTACTATACGGTTATTACGCCATAGCTCATGGTGGCATGTTTGGTGTTGGTTTAGGAAATTCTCTCATAAAGCCATATCTACCTGAATCAAATACGGATTTTATTATGGCAGTAATGACAGAGGAACTAGGGGCAGTAGTGACTGTAATTGTGTTAATTTTACTATTAATAATCATTACGCGCCTTATTATTTTGGGCATTAGACAAAAACGTCAATATCAACGATTAGTCATGTATGGTGTAGCTACCTTATTATTTATCCAAGCTTTTGTTAATTTAGGTGGCGTTATTGGTGTGTTACCAATAACGGGTGTTGTTTTTCCATTTATTTCTGGTGGTGGATCATCATATATAGCCTTTAGCGCTGCCATTGGTCTAACGTTGAATATTGCTGCGCAACAGAAGAAAAAACCAGTCATTCATCCAAATGATACAGTGGCCAGAAAGGATTATCGATGACATTTCAAATACAACCACGCCGTGCAATTTATATCTATATCAATAATATAAGGCATGCACAACAGCTTAAAAAGTTTGGTCAAATCACGTACATATCTCGCAAGATGATGTTTGTGGGTTTATATGTGAATGATGAAAATGTTGAACAATTAGTTGAAAAAATTAAGCAATACAAGTTTGTAAAAAAAGTCGTCATGTCGCCACGTCCGGAAATTAATCCTGATTTAGACAATTTGCATGATGATATTTTCTTTGAAAATTATGATGAAGGAGGAAATACAAACTAAGAGTTTGTATATCGTATAATCATGCGGGTAGTATCAGGAAGATTTCGAGGAACACGCCTTGAAGCAGTCAATGGCGACAAAACACGTCCAACGACGGATAAAGTGAAAGAAGCCATGTTTAGCATGTTAATGCCGTATTTAGACGGCGGGGATGTACTTGATTTATATGCAGGTACAGGAGGCCTGAGCATTGAAGCTGTTTCAAGAGGTATGATGCATGCTACGTTAGTAGATCGCCAATTCCAAGCAATTAAGGTCATTCAAGAGAATATTGAGAAGACACACCGTGCTGATGAGTTTACGGTCCTAAAGTCGCCAGCGCAACAAGCTTTGCTTAATTTTGTAGCCAATTCAAAAAAATTTGATTTGATTTTTTGGATCCACCATATGCTAAAGAAACCATTGCTGCAGATATGTCGTTTATGGCAGAAAATGGGTTATTAAACTCGGGTGCTATTATATTGGCTGAAAGCAACGATGAGGCAAATTTACCGAATGAAAGTGATGATTTCTCAATCATTCAACAGAAACATTATGGTATAACCGTAGTGACGATATATCAATATGAGGGCTAAATTATGAGTATAGCAGTATTTCCTGGTAGTTTTGATCCGTTAACCAACGGTCATTTAGACATTATTAAACGTGCTAGTGGTATATTTGAAAAAGTAATCGTAGGTGTTGGTAATAATACAAGCAAAGCGGCACTGTTCACACCACAAGAAAAAATGACATTAATTAGTACTGTCGTTAAAGATTTGCCAAATGTTGAGGTAGCAATCATGAAGGGACTAACAGTTCAATTCATGAACGAAGTTGGTGCTAAGTATATCGTTCGAGGGCTTCGAAATGGTAAAGATTTCGAGTATGAACGTGATATTGCCGGAATGAACAGTGCTCTGGCAGATGTTGAGACCGTTTTACTACTTGCAAAACCGGAAAATCAAAATATTTCCAGTTCCATGGTCAAAGAAATTGGTAGTATGGGTGCTGATAATATGGTAAAGTTTGTCCCAAAGGCCATAGTTGAAGCATTAAAGGAGCGACTGAATGCGCAAAAAAAGTAAAATAGTTCTTGCTGTTGCATCCCTTTTAGTAATAGTTGGTATCGTAGTTGGCGTTTGGCCGTTGAACGGTTACATTGAGTCACCTGGTGAAGCAGACGACTTAGCACAGTTTGTTAAAATTGATGGTAAAAAGGATACATCAAAGGGACAATACAGAATTACATCCGTTTATTTGTCCCAAGCGAATGGATTTAAGTATTTACAAACTAAAATTAATCCACACCTGTCGTATGCAACTGCAAAGGAAGTTACTGGTGGACAAAGTTCAGCTACATTTAGTAAAGTACAAGATTTTTATATGCAAAGTGCAATTGCCAACGCTGAGCAGGTCGCCTTTAAAAAAGCGAATAAACCTATTACGACAAAATATCGTGGTATCTACGTACTGAGTGTCTCTTCTAAATCCCATTTCAAAAAGAGTATCAAAGTAGGAGATACCATCACTGCAATCGACGGTCATCACTACGAAAACTCAGATAGCTTTATTAAGTATTTAGCCAATAAATCCAAGGGAACGAAAGTCACTGTCGACTACACCCGGGATGGTAAAAACGGCCAAGCAACTGGTGATACAATTAAGCTCGCTGGGACCAAGACGGCAGAATACCCAAATGGCCGTGCTGGAATAGGTATCGTGCTGACGGATAATGTGGCCGTTACAACAACGCCAAAAGTTAGTGTCAATGCCGGCCAAATTGGTGGACCTTCAGGCGGCTTAATGTTTACCATACAGATTTATGATCAATTGACTGGTGATTTGTTAGCTAAAGGACGTAATATTTCTGGTACTGGTACAATGAGTGCTGATGGCTATGTGGGTGAGATTGGTGGTATTGATAAGAAGATTATGGCTGCTAAGGCAGCCGGATCAACAGTATTCTTTGCGCCATATGTAAAGCCAAGCAAAGAGTTACTCAAGTATGAAGAGCAACATAAAACTAACTACATGCTAGCTCGAGATACGGCCAAAAAATATGCACCTAAATTAAAAGTTATTCCTGTGCAAACATTTGATGATGTCATCAATTATTTGCAAACAGGGAAAGTAATTAAGACAACTGACAGTGTGAAATAAAGCTTATCTGCTATGGTAAGCTTTTTTATTTTGAAATTCGTACTATGAAAGTAGAGGGATTGAAATGTCAGACATGTTAGAAATTGTAAAAGAAAAATACTATGAGTATAAAATTTGGATATTCATCATTTTATTTATTCTCGCTGCTATTACTTATTGTGCATATTCTCATCAGACCAAAGAAGTACCGCAGACATCATTATCTTCTTCAATAGCAAGTACAAGTGATGTAAAGAAATCTGAATCTGACGACAAAAATAGCTCAATCGTAATGGTTGATGTTAAGGGCGCTGTCAAAAAGCCTGGGGTCTACAATATTACTAGTTTTGCACGTGTACAAACAGCCATTGCACAGGCTGGTGGAACCCTAGAAGAAGCAGATATGCAGCAAGTTAATTTAGCCCAAAAATTGACGGACGGACAAATTGTGTACGTTCCTATGAGAGGAGAGACATCTTCTGCTCCAGTAAACAACGGTAGTACGTCAGCAGTGACTACGACAGATAATGAAGTTATTAATTTGAATACCGCTACGGTAGTGGAATTACAAACATTAGATGGAATTGGTGTCAAGAAAGCGGAACAAATCATTGCATATCGTGAAGAACACGGTGGATTTAAATCTATTGAGGAAATTAAACAGGTTTCCGGTATCGGTGAAAAAAGATTTGAAGCTTTGAAAGATAAAGTGACTGTTTAATATGGCGCGGATTTTAATGTTTGCTAGTTTGTTGATAGCAAGTTTAACTGGCATTATCTATTATTCATGTGCAGTTACTTGGTTCCTTTTTACTTTTATGGTCGTATTGTGTTCTTGGCAACGGCAAATTGATTTTTTGTTCAAAATCTTACTGCTGACACTACCTTTTATGGTTTATTTTATTTACAATTCGCATTGTTTACAGCAACAAGTCAATCAAAAAAATGATAAGCAACATCATGTAAGAGGTATCATTTTTCCAGATGATATTCAAATTGATGGAGCAAATCTCAAGGCAACGGCTCAGTTAGATAACCATGAGAAAGTCAAATTGTATTGGCTTTTTCCAGATGAAAAGATAAAAAACATGTGGCTTGAAAACAATAAAGTCATTTGTTTTCAAGCAGAAGCTGAATTAACGCGTATACCTGGGCCAACTAATTTCAATCAATTTGACTCTCAAAAATTTTATTTAACAAAGTCAATCACACATCAAATCAATATCAAATCATGGTATACGGAGGTAGCCAAACCGTCAACTTTACTACAAAAAATTAGATATCAACTCCATGAATGGCATAGCGTCGGTATCCATAATGCCGAGCGGCTTCCTTCTCCGCTTAGTGCATATGCAGAGGCTTTAATTCTTGGAACGACACCTCAGTCCTTATATGAAGATAATCCAGGAGTACAAACGTTAGGGTTAATTCACTTATTCAGCGTGTCAGGATTTCACGTGACTTTCTTAATGACATTACTGATGCAAATATCAAGAAGGATCTGGTTGCCAAAAGAATATACTATATTGGTGTTGAGTATAATACTGATTGCATATTTTATATTTGCGGGAGAACCCGATGTATTAATTCGTTCTATCATTTCAGGAGAATTAATATTGTTAAAGGATTTAACAAATAAGAAGATAAAAGCTCAGGTTATCTGGTCGTTGAGTCTGTTGTTTAGTTTAGCTATGGTGCCGCAAATTTTATTGACGCTAGGAGGACAACTGTCATTTGCCTTAACCTTTTGCTTGACATTTGCACAGAAACTAACATTTTGGCAAACTAACATTTTGATGAGCTTAGTTAGTTTTCCGCTTATTATTCAACAACAATATACATGGCACATTCTGCAAACATTTATCAATTTTGCTGCAATTCCTATTTTTGGTACAGTAATTGTTCCTTTGGTTATGATAGGTTTTTTTGGTCAATATATTCCATTTTTAACATATATAACAAACCTAATCATCCGGTATTTTGCTTATCTGGTAGATTTATGTGCAACGTTACCAGGAAATTTTGTGGTTGGTAAAATACCTAACGCACTAGCTGCAATACTTTTGTTTTTGGCTTTAGGGATGTTTGCGCGTGAAGCCAAAATTAAGCATATCTCGAGAATATCGTGGCTTGTTTCCTTTAGTGTAGCCATGATTTTCGTACATCTCCCATATCATGGCGAATTTGCAACTTTTGATATAGGACAAGGGGATGCAGCAGTGATTCGTGAACCGTACAATAAAACAATTACGTTAATAGATACTGGAGGAAAAGTAACGTTTGGCGAACAGCCAGCATGGCAAAAACAGAAGTACTTCCGTACCAATGGCGAGACGGTAATTGTTAATTATTTACATAGCCGGGGATTAGTAAGATTGATAACTTGGTCTTATCACATCATGATCAAGACCATATCGGTAATGCTAAAGTCATATTAACAAAAATGAATGTTAAAAATGTTATTATTCCAGCTGGAATGATGCAACAATCGTCGTTTAAAACCGAAATTAAACCATATCTTAGGTCAGCACAAGTAACAGAAGTTACCAATAATATTCAAGTATGGAAACTACCACTTCAAATAGTTCACCCGTTTAAAAGTGGTCAAGCAAAAAATGAGGATTGTATCGCGTTATTTGGCCATATTGGAGGGAAAAATATTTTCACTGCTGGTGATTTAGACCAATCTGGAGAAAAACAGATTGCAAATTTCTTGCCAGACATGCATATTGACATTTTAAAGTTTGGTCACCATGGTTCAAAAACATCGACAAATCCTGAAGTTATCAATAAATGGCATCCTGAAATTGGCATAATATCTGCCGGACGAAACAATCGCTATAACCATCCAAATAAAGAAACGCTTGAAACAGCTCAGAATAATAAAATGACTGTCTTTAATACACAAATAAATGGTATGATGTGTTATGAATATTCAGGATTAAACGGACATTTTAAGGTAAAAATACCCTATGAACCTAAAACAACTACAACAGCAAATTGAAAATAATGCCATGGCAAACTTTTATATCGTGACAGGAGAAGAAGAAACATTGCTAAGCCACGCAAAATCAATGTTTAAGGGATTAGTTGATCAAGAAGATCGTGACATGAATTATTCCCAGATTGATTTAACCGAACAGACATTGGATGTAGTAATTAATGATGCTATGTCCGTGCCTTTTTTCGGTGATCGTCGTGTTGTTGTGGTCAAAAATCCACAATTTTTGACTGCTACAGGAAAAGTTGGGGATCGTGATCAAGAATTATTATTAAAATTATTTGATCAGCCAGTATTACAAAATATTGTTGTTTTTTTTGCCAATGACTTAAAATTAGACAAGCGTAAAAAATTAGCAAAAGTCCTTCTGAAAACGGCTGAAAATATTTCTTTACCAGCTCTTAACGAGCGCCAGGCGCAACAGGCTATCGTTCAACAACTAGATCAGCGCTCGTATGCCATAGAACCAGAAGCACTTCATGAATTAATGCAGCGTACTAATGCCCAGTACACAGATATGAAAAACGAATTGCCTAAACTAATAACCTATGCGGAACAGACAAAAAAAATAACACTAGACGTAGTATCGGCATTAGTTCCCAAGACACTGACAGCTAATGCGTTTGATTTGGTAGACGCAGTTATTAAACGACGACCTCAAGAAGCACTAACCCTTTATCATGATCTTTTACAGAATGGCGAAGCCCCGTTGCGATTAAATGCTGTTTTAACTAATCAATTTAGATTACTTTTGCAGGTTGCAGGGTTGTCTGGGAATGACCAAGACATTGGGGCGCAACTCAAGGTTCATCCTTATCGAGTAAAATTAGCCAAAGAAGCATTAAGGTCTTATCCACCACAGTTTGTACGAACAGGGTATCTAGGTATGATTGATATCGAAACACAATTGAAATCCACATCTCAAGATCCAGAACTTTTATTTGAGCGGTTTATTTTAAAAAATTTTCAGTAATATTTTTTATTGAATAAGAACACTTGTTCCTGTGATAAAATTATAGTATGCCAGAATTTCTTATCGCAGCAGACAATAGAAGAATTATTCACGTTGATCTAGATGCCTTTTATGCCCAAATTGAAATGCGTGATCATCCTGAGTTGCGTAATCTGCCATTGATCATTTCGCGTGATCCTATTGAGTCAAACGGACGTGGTGTTGTTGCGACTGCTAATTATGCCGCCAGAAAATTAGGAGTGCATTCAGCAATGAGCGCTGCCGAGGCCAAAAGATTAGCGCCAGATGCATTTTTCATGCGACCTGATTTTCAGAAATATAAGATGATATCTCAGCAAATTCATCATATTTTTCATCAGTATACTGATAAAATTGAACCTATTGCATTTGATGAGGCATACTTAGATTTAACAGATAGCGTACTCACGGGAGCGACATTAGCGGCAAAAATTCGTCACCAAATTCTAAAAGAAACGCAGTTAACCAGTTCAATTGGTGTTTCGTACAATAAATTGTTGGCGAAGTTAGCATCAGAATTCAATAAGCCAAATGGCGTTACTGTAATAACAAAAGATAATGCATTAGATTTCTTGGCAAGATCACCAATTTCCTCTTTTCGAGGAGTTGGGAAAAAAACACAAGAAAAATTTGCAGTGCTGGGTGTTGAGAATGGCGCACAATTGCGCATGGTACCTCAAGAAACGTTACGAGCTCAATTTGGAAAAATGGGTGAACATTTGTTTTGGCAGGCTAGAGGTGTTCATTTTGGCGAAGTTCAATGGCATCGTCAAAGACAATCCGTAGGAAAAGAAGAAACCTTTGATCAATTTGTACAAACAAGAGATGAAGTTAATCTAGAATTCAAAAAATTGGCTGTGGAAATTGTTAAAATCATGAAAAATAAGAAATTAGTAGGACGTACGCTAAATATAAAAATTCGTGACAGCGAATTTAATACTATCACACGTTCTGTAACTCAAAGTGTGCCTTTCAAATTAGAAGCTGGGAGTATAGTATCTGTAGCACAGACAATATTTGATGAGAATATGAATGCGGCTTTTTCTATTCGTTTATTGGGAATATCACTTAGTAACCTACAGTCTAGCGGATTTGAGGAAATAACGCTGTTTTAATGTTACAATAATAGAAAATAATAATTAGAAAGTATAAACATGTCAGTAATCGAAGAACAAATATTAGAACAGATCAAGCGTTACGATACAATAATTATTCATCGGCATCAACGACCTGACCCAGACGCTTTTGGTTCACAGTTGGGTTTGAAAGAAATATTAAAAGCAAGTTTTCCAGAAAAAAAGATATATGCTGTGGGCAAAGAAGTTCAAGGATTAGCATGGATGAATGAAGATGACAATTTCATGGATGTTATACCCGATGCTGCTTACAATAAGGCTCTTGTTATTGTAACTGATACAGCCAATGCACCGCGTGTAGATGACCAACGCTGGCCAGATGGTTTAGAAGTTATTAAAATAGATCATCATCCAAATGATGAACCATACGGGGATTGGCAATGGGTTAAAGATGGTCACTCCGCTACAAGTACAATGATTTTTGAGTTTTATGAAAAACTTAAGGCTCAAGGATTGGTGATGACCAAAAAAGCAGCGCGCCTATTATATATTGGTATTATTGGAGACACGGGTCGATTTATGTATAGTATCGATTCAGAAACGTTCCGTGTGGTGTCAGAACTGTTTAAGTATGATTTTGATTATCAAGAAATTCATCATGCGATGGCAACCATTTCGGAAAACGCAGCCAAATTGTCAGGCTATGTTTTGCAAAACTTAAGCATACTGCCATCGGGATTTGCTTATGTTATTTTAACTAAAGAATTGTTAAAGCAATTTGACTTGAAAGATGCCGGGACAGCTTTTGTTGTACCATTACCATCAAAGATAGATTGTGTGAAATCATGGGCTATTTTGAAGAACAAGACGAAGGAAACTATCGTGTCAGACTGCGCTCACGAACAATTGCAATTAATAAGATTGCAAACCAATTTGAGGGTGGCGGTCATCCAATGGCTTCAGGAGCTTGGGCGCAAGATCAAGGTGATATAGATCGCTTAATCAATATAGTTGATAGTGCTCTTAGCGAGAAGCAAGACGCAGAAAAGGAAGATTGATGGCTGAAAAAGCAAACCAATTTGGACAATTTAATTTAAAAAAGGAAGTTATTGACGCATTAAGTGCTATTGGTTTTTATGAACCAACTGCTGTGCAAGCAAAATTAATTCCAGATGTTTTACAAGGACGAGATGTGGTCGGACAATCGCAAACTGGTTCAGGAAAGACGCACACATTTTTGATTCCAATCTTGAATCAATTAGAGCAGGATAACGAATACGTACAGGCAGTAATTACGACACCGTCACGTGAATTGGCAGCGCAAATTACCAAGGCGATGAAAGAATTTTCTAATCAGCTAAACACTGATATTTCCATTTCTGAGTTTGTGGGTGGAACAGACAAGCAACGACAAATTAAACAATTGGAAAATCACCAACCACAAATTGTCATTGGGACACCGGGTCGGATTAAAGATTTAGTAGAGTCTGGATCATTGAAGTTACATGCAGTTCATACGCTTGTTGTAGATGAAGCTGATATGACGTTAGATATGGGATTTTTAAATGAAGTCGATTATATTGCAGGTGCAATGCCTGAGGGTCTTCAGACATTGGTGTTCAGTGCGACAATGCCAGAAAAGTTGAAGCCATTCTTGAAAAAATATTTAGATAACCCACATTTTGAAGCTATACCAGTGTCAACGGTCATTGCCGATACAATTGACAATTGGTTATTAGCTACTAAGTCAAAAGATAAGAATGACATTATTTATCAAGTATTAACTATTGGTAATCCATACTTAGCATTGGTTTTCGCTAATACCAAAGAGCGTGCGAAGGAAATTTCGAGTTTTTTGCGTGGACATGGTTTGAAAGTGGCCGAAATACATGGCGATATTGAACCACGTGAACGTCGACGTGTGATGAAAGCGATCCAAAACTTAGAATACCAATATGTCGTGGCAACAGACCTTGCTGCACGTGGTATTGATATTGAAGGTGTTTCGCATGTCATTAATGATGATATACCTGCCGAATTAGAATTCTTTGTTCACCGTGTGGGTCGGACGGGCCGTAATGGTTTGCCTGGATTAGCCATTACGTTGTATGGTCCAGATGAAGAAAATGAAGTTACTGAATTAGAAGCCTTGGGTATCACTTTTAAGGCTAAGCAAATTAAGGGCAATGAAATTATTGACGTTAAGGATCGAAGGGCTCGTGTTCAGCGAGTAGCCACAACCAAAAAATTGGATTCAACTATGGTTGGTATGGTTAAAAAGAAAAAGAAAAATGTCAAGCCAGGTTACAAAAGACGCATTAAAAATGCAATTCAGCGTAAAAATCAAATGGATCGTCGAATATCTCAACGACAAGAAATGAGAGCAACACGCAAAGCAAACAAACAACGTGGAGAACATTAAAAAAAGGACTTGGAAATTTTTCCAAGTCCTTTTAGTATTCAAGGAAGTAGGTTAATTACTTAACGTACTTAGCTAAACGTGACTTTTCACGTGAAGCTTTGTTCTTCTTGATCAAACCTTTTGAGTAGGCGTGATCAATAGCTGAAGAAGCAGCCTTGTATAATTCTGCTAGGTTGTCTGTACCAGCAGCTGCAGCTTTTTCAAACTTTTTACAGCTGTACGGTAAGCGCTGAGTTGTGGTTCGTTACGGTCGTGTTGCTTCTTAGTAAGACGAACACGTTGAATTGCTGATTCAATAACAGGCATATGTCTTTTCTCCTTAAATTTGATACGAGGTTTTCAAGTAATCCTAAGATTAACGACGCAAACCTAAGCGTTGGATCAATTCACGATAACGTTGAATATCAGTATTGCGGAGGTAACGTAATAAGTTACGACGGCTACCAATCTTCTTCATTAATCCACGTTGTGAGTGGAAATCATGCTTGTGAGCTGCCATGTGTGTGTTCAACTCGTTAATATCAGCAGTTAAAACTGCGATTTGTACTTCAGCTGAACCTGTATCGCCTTCGTGGCGGGCGTATGCCTTGATGATTTCGTTCTTACGTTCTTGTGTAAGTGCCATATTTATATCCACCTTTCTAAAATGTCGCCAGAGACTGCGTAAAGCGATGGTGAGCCGCTCAACAAAGTTACTGGTCGTGTTGTTTGTACAACGTTCTTAATTATACAGGAATACCATTGAAATGCAAGGCGAGAGATTGACAAATATGTGATAAAATGGACTAGTATATAAACACTGAAAGGAAGTGTGCCTACAGAAATGTATGCACCCGCGGATATTTATGGCCGAAACAACAATCACACGTGACGAAGTTGCCCATGTTGCAGGGTTAGCCAAATTAGCTTTTAACGATGCTGATCTTGACCAATTTACAACACAATTGGGTGATATCTTGAATATTTTTGATACGTTGAGCGAGGTAAATACTGATGATGTTATCCCAACATACTCAGTAACGGAAAATGTTAATCATTTGCGTGAAGATGTCGCAAATAACTGGAATCAAAAACAAGAACTTCTTAATAATGCACCACTTGAAGCTGCAGATTTAATTAAGGTTCCTGCAATTTTGAATGGTGAGGGGGAATAACATGGCAATTAATTATTTTGAGCATGATTTAACTTCTTTGCACAATCAGTTGGTAAACAAAGAAGTAAGTGCGGTAGATTTGACACGTGCATCGCTTGATAACATTTCTAAAACTGATGATAAATTAAATGCATTTATTAGCACAAACCCAGACGAAGCTATAGCACAAGCTCAAAAAATTGATGAAAAATCTGATTTTTCGAATGTCTTGACGGGTCTCCCTTTGGGATTGAAAGATAATATGGCAACCAAGGGCATTCAAACAACGGGTGCTTCGCATATTTTGGAAGGTTTTAAGCCAATCTATAATGCGACAGTGGTGGAAAAATTGCAAAACCTAGGGGCGGTTTCTGTTGGAAAGACTAACATGGATGAATTTGCCATGGGTGGTTCAACAGAAACCTCATACTATAAACAAACATCAAATGCGTGGGATCATAGTAAGGTGCCAGGTGGATCATCAGGTGGATCAGCTGCAGCAGTTGCTGCTGGACAAGTGCCATTTGCATTAGGGTCTGATACCGGTGGTTCAATTCGCCAGCCAGCTGCCTTTAATGGAATTGTTGGTTTAAAGCCTACGTATGGTCGTGTTTCACGTTGGGGCTTGTTTGCCATGGCTTCTTCACTTGATCAAATCGGGCCTTTCACAAGAACTGTGAAGGATAACGCAACAGTACTAAATGCTATTGCTGGTTTCGACGAGAAAGACTCAACTTCATCGCAGCGTGAAGTGCCTGATTTCACTGCAAAGTTAAGCGGTGATGTTAAGGGCTTAAAGATCGCTGTGCCAAAAGAATACTTTGGTGAAGGTATTGATCCAAAAGTTGCCAAGCAAGTCAAGGCTGCTATTGCACAATTAGAAGCATTGGGAGCAACTGTTGACGAAGTAAGTCTTCCACACACTAAATACGGTGTAGCTGCATACTATATTATCATGTCATCAGAAGCATCATCTAACTTACAACGTTATGATGGTGTGAGATATGGTTTCCGTGCCGATGACGTTAAAAACTTGGAAGATTTATATGTCAAAACACGTTCAGAAGGTTTTGGTGACGAAGTCAAGCGTCGTATCATGTTAGGAACGTTCTCATTGTCAGCTGGTGCGTATGATGCTTTCTTTAAGAAGGCCGCTAAAATTCGTACATTGTTGATTGAGGACTTTAATAAGGTTTTTGAAAACTATGATGTAATTGTTGGACCTACTGCGCCAACAGCTGCATATGGTCTTGGTGAAGAGGTTGATGACCCTACAGCAATGTACCTGGCAGATGTTTTGACTATCCCAGTAAACTTAGCTGGTCTACCTGGTTTGTCAGTCAACGCTGGATTTGTTGATGGATTGCCTGTGGGCTTGCAAATTATTGGTAAGCCATTTGACGAACAGACTGTTTATCAAACAGGATATGCTTACGAACAAGCCAGCCGTTTGTTTGAACAACATCCTGACGTTGCGAAAGAATATTAAAGAGGAGGGGCACACATGGGAACTGGAAATTTTGAAACAACGATTGGACTTGAAGTCCACGTTGAAATGCAAACAAACTCAAAGCTGTTGTCACCTTCACCGGTTCACTATGGTGACAAGCCAAATACTAATACAAACGTAATTGACTTTGGTTATCCTGGTGTTTTACCGGTAGCAAACAAAGGCGCATTGGAATATGGTATGCGTGTTGCGCTAGCATTACACGCACAAATTTCGCCATTGATTCGTTGGGACCGCAAAAACTATTTTTACCCTGATAACCCCAAGGCTTATCAAACAACGCAATCACAAACACCAATTGGTACTAACGGTTACTTAGATGTGACATTGGCCGATGGAACGGTAAAGCGTGTCCACATTGCAGAAATGCACGTTGAAGAAGATGCGGGTAAAAATACACACGGATCTGATGGTTATTCTTATGTTGATTTAAACCGTCAAGGGACACCATTGATTGAAATTGTTTCAGAACCTGATCTTGCTTCACCAGATGAGGCCTATGCTTACTTAGAGCAGTTGCGCCAAGTTATTTTATTTACAGGTGTTTCTGAAGCTAAGATGCAAGAAGGTCAAATGCGTGCAGATGTCAATGTATCACTCAGACCATTTGGATCAGATCAGTATGGAACAAAAGTTGAAATGAAGAATATTAACTCATTCAACTACGTTCGTAACGCATTGATTTTTGAAGAAAAGCGACAGGCAGAGGTTTTGCGTTCTGGTGGTGTAATTCAACAAGAAACTCGACGCTATGATGAACCAACTAAATCGACAATCTTAATGCGTGTAAAAGAGGGAGCAGACGACTATCGTTACTTCCCAGAACCTGATTTATCTCCGGTGGTCATTGATCAAAAATGGATTGATGAAGTTGCTGCAGACTTACCAAAATCATCGAGTGAACGTCAAGAAGCCTATGTAAATGACTTGGGAATTGAACCTTATGATGCAGAAGTTTTGACACAGACGCTTGCTATGTCTGATTTTTATGATGCGACTGTATCTTCAGGAGCTGATCCAAAACGCGCTGCTAACTATCTAATTGGTGATGTGAATGCTTATATGAATAAGAATCAAGTCGAGCTGCAAGACACGCGTTTGACTCCTGAGCATTTAGCAGGCATGATTAAGTTGATTGAAGACGGAACAATCTCTACAAAGCAAGCCAAGCAAGTCTTTGAAGCGATTATGATTGGTGAAGAGCCAGAAGCCTTTGCTAAGAAGCATGGTCTGGTTCAATTAAGTGATCCAGATTTGTTGTTAGGCTGGATTACTGAAGTATTGGACAATAATCCGCAATCTATTGAAGACTTCAAGGGCGGTAAAGATCGTGCTACTGGCTATCTTATTGGGCAACTTATGAAAATGTCCAAAGGACAAGCAAATCCAAGTGTTTTGAATAAGTTGTTGTTGTCAGAGTTAAAAAAACGATAAACGTTGAGAATGTAAACTAGTCAATAAGCGAGATTTTTCTCGCGTACATATTGTAAGCTGAAAGGAAAAGTGTTTGCCGGCATGAAACGAGCAAGAATTATCTATAATCCAACTTCGGGTCGAGAGGCTATTAAACGCGAGATGCTTGATATCCTCGCAGTTTATGAAAAAGCTGGGTATGAAACTTCGGCTTTTGCCACTACACCAGAACCACTGAGTGCGGCGAAAGAAGCAAGGCGTGCTGCTGAGGCTGGTTTTGATCTTATTGTCGCAGCAGGTGGGGATGGAACAATTAACGAGGTTGTTAATGGATTATCTCCCTTAACAAAGCGCCCGATGATGGCAGTCATACCGGCGGGTACAACCAATGATTATGCACGTGCATTAAAATTACCTCGCGATGAGCCATTAGAAGCAGCAAAAGTAATTTTGCAAAATGAAACCATTAAAATGGACATAGGCAAAATTGAAAAAGATAACGAAATTAAGTATTTTATGAATATTGCCGCTCTAGGAACTATTAGCGAGGTGACGTATGCAGTACCTTCGTTGATGAAATCATTATATGGCTATTTGGCCTATTTGGTTAAGGGAGCAGAGCTGATTACTCGAGTTAAAGCAGTTAATGCCAAGGTTATATTTGATGATGGTGAGTATTCAGGAAAAACTTCGATGATCTTTTTGGCACTGACTAATTCTGTCGGTGGCTTTGAGTCCATCGTCCCAGATGCAAAGTTAGACGATGGTCGTTTTACGCTCTTAATCATTAAAGAAGCTAACTTGGCACAGATGCTACAGATGGTGGCGCAGATGATTAATGGCGGTAAGCATATTGATAATCCTAAGTTAATCTACAAGAAAACCAACAAAGTAGAGATCTTGCCACTAGATAATGACCAAATGAAAGTGAATTTAGATGGCGAATATGGTGGTGATGCGCCAATGAAATTTACTGATTTACAACAACATATTGAATTTGTGGCCAATCGTTCAGGCATGTCAGAAAATTCTGTAAGTGTTGCTAAACGTAAATTTGTTGAAGAAGCCGAAAAACTAGATACAAAGTAACATCAGTAAGGCGCTAATTATGGCGCCTTATTCTCATTTTAAAGTGCGTGTCAAAAGGCGCAAGAAAGAAGCAAATCATTATGGCGAAAGCTAATCGAGTATATAAAACCAAAGCACCAGTAGCTAAAAATCAGGAAATTGAAGCAACCGTGATTGATATTACATATCAAGGCATGGGTGTTGTTAAGGTTGATAATTTTCCGATATTTGTAGTTGATGCTATTCCGGGAGAAATTGTCCGCGTGAGTGTCACAAAAGTACTAAAAAGCTACGCATTTGGGCGTGTAACAAGACGCATTCAGGAATCCGAAAATCGCGTTCAAAATGCCAACAAAATAGCAATTACCACAGGCATTGCACCGCTAGCCAATTTGAAATATGAGGCACAACTGGCGTTTAAACAGCATCAAATTGAAGAATTATTTAAAAAGGTTAATGTAGATGTTGATGTGGCGCCGACTATTGGTATGGAAAATCCAACAGGGTACCGTAATAAGGCACAAGTACCTGTGCAAATGATAAATGGTAAATTAGAAACAGGTTTTTATCGTCGTGGGTCACATCGTTTAGTGCCAATTGAAGATTTTTATATCCAAGATCCCAAGGTTGATGAAGCAGTTCGTATTACGCGAGACATTTTACGTGAATTAGGTGTTTCCGCGTATGAAGAAGAAACTAAAAAAGGCGTTATTCGTCATATTATGGCACGACGGGGCTATTACTCACATGAATTAATGGTTGTTATCATCACGAATACTAAAAAACTACATAATAGCGACTTAATTGCCGAAAAACTCAGTGCAAAACTACCTGAATTAAAGAGTGTTATCCACAATATCAATAATCACGATACCAATGTGATTATGGGACAATGGAATAAAACGATTTGGGGTGAAGATGATATTCACGATCAATTAATGGGTAAAGACTTTGTTATTGGGCCAAACTCTTTCTATCAGGTCAATCCTCAAACCACTTCGACCTTGTATGCGCTCGCAGCTGAAAAGGCTAATTTGAAACCGACTGATGTTGTTGTTGACGCTTATTCTGGTATCGGAACAATTACGTTATCTGTTGCAGATAAAGTGAAAAAAATATATGGTGTTGATGTTGTTGAAGGAGCAATTGAAGATGCTGAAAAAAACGCCAAAAACAATCAAATTACAAATGCCGAATTTGTATTGGCTGACGCACCAGAGCAAATGGCAAAATGGGCGGATGAAGGATTAAAGCCAAATGTTGTCTTTGTTGATCCACCACGCAAAGGGTTAACACAAGAATTGATTGATGCAGTTAAAGCAATGAATCCTGAAAAATTTGTATATATAAGTTGTAACCCAGCAACACTTGCGCGTGATGCTGTTCAAATTTTGGCTGCAGGATTTGAAATCGAAGGTGCAGTTCAACCACTGGATCAATTCCCACAAACAACTCACGTTGAAAGCATTACAGTTTTCAAAAAAGCTGAAAATTAATAATTTAGATCCAAACAATATGCGGTACGCATCACTATGAGATTGTCCTTTCATAGCAGATGTGCGCTGCATTTTTCAGTGTGTCACAGAAATGTTTATTTGATATGTTAAAATGTAGTGTATAGAAAGAGGTATTCAACATGGCTAAAGTTGCTGAAACACCAATGATGGTGCAATATCATGAGATTAAAAGTCAATATCCTGACGCATTCGTGTTTTATCGTTTGGGTGATTTTTATGAGTTATTTGAAGATGATGCAGTGCTTGGCGCAAAATTGTTGGAGCTAACATTAACAGCACGTAATAAAAATTCTGAAAATCCGGTACCAATGGCTGGCATTCCACACCATGCTGCTCAGAATTATATTGATATTTTAGTTGATCAAGGACACAAAGTTGCTATAGTGGAGCAAATGGAAGATCCTGCCACTGCAAAGGGAATGGTGAAGCGTGATGTGGTGCAACTCATTACCCCGGGGACAAAGCTTAATAGTGGCATGGGCAATGATAAGCAAAATAATTATTTGGCTGCGGTATTACCACGAGATAATCGTTATTTTTTGAGTTATATTGATTTATCAACGGGTGAATTAAAAACCACAACACTAAAGCGCTTTAGCGATGTAATTGATGAGCTCAGTTCACTTGAAGTTAAAGAAATTGTGTTATTAAAAGATGATGAAACAATAGAACTAGGGATAGCTAATAAGCTTGCTGAACGGGGATTGGTAATTTCTACTCAATCTGACGTAAATGTTAATGCTACAGTTAGTTTTTTGACACAGCCTTTGGTACATGAAAATGAAGCACAAGTAACCACTATTTTATTAAACTATATATTTGACACCCAGCGCCGTAATTTGGATCATATTATTCCGGCTCAAAATTATGAACGCTTGGCTTATTTGAAATTCAACCAAGATACACGGACTAATTTAGATCTTGTAAAAAACGCAAGGACAAAAAAGAAAGCAGGTTCCTTACTTGGTCTAATTGATGAAACTAAAACCGCTATGGGAGGTCGGTTACTAAAACAATGGTTGCTGCGTCCACTTCGGGATACAGAAGACATCAATGAACGTTTAGATGTGATTGAAGCATTTCAAAATGAATTTTTTGTACGTGGCGCGCTACAAGATCATTTGAAATCAGTATATGATTTGGAACGTTTAGCAGCTCGTGCTGCTATGGGCACGATGAACGCCCGAGAATTAGTACAATTAAAGCGATCATTATCTGCAATTCCAGGTATGAAGTCCGTTCTGTCCTCAAGCCAAGGTATTTTAAATCATGCTAGTCAACGACTAGAAGATATGAGTGATTTAGCTGGATTGATTGATGAAGCAATTGTTGATGACCCTCCGATTAGCATCCGTGAGGGCGATATCATCAATGATGGATTTGATTCAAAAATCGATGAATATCGTAACGTTTTGAGTCAAAATCAGAAATGGCTGGCACAATTAGAATCCGATGAGCGTGCTGCAACTGGCATTAATTCATTGAAAGTTAAGTACAATAAAAATTTTGGATTTTTCATTGAAGTATCTCGTGCAAATGTTAGTAAGTTAGAAGAAGGGCGCTATGAACGTAAGCAGACCCTGACTAATGCTGAAAGGTTTGTTACGCCTGAACTGAAGGAGCACGAGCGTTTAATTAACGAAGCGCAACTCAAAAGAACCGAGCGTGAATACGAATTGTTCATTACGATTCGTGAGCGTGTTAAAGCAAATATTTCTCGTTTACAAAAGTTGGCACGACAGGTAGCGCAATTAGACGTTCTAGCAAGCTTAGCAGATGTTGCTGACAATAATCGCTTTGTTCGTCCCACATTTACTGACGATAATATAATTAATATTAAGCAGGGACGCCATCCAGTGGTTGAAGCAATATTAGAAGCCGGTGAGTTTGTTGCTAATGATGTGAATTTGGATCAAAATACGGCAATGCAATTGATCACGGGGCCTAATATGGCTGGAAAATCAACCTATATGCGGGAGTTAGCGTTGATTGTTATTTTGGGTCAAATGGGCAGTTTTGTTCCGGCCGAAAGTGCCGTATTACCAATATTTGATCAAATATTTACCCGTATTGGCGCCAATGATGATATGGCAATGGGTCAATCGACATTTATGGTCGAAATGGCGGAAGCCAACCTAGCATTGCAAGAAGCCAGCGCGCACTCATTAATATTATTTGATGAATTAGGTCGAGGCACGGCAACTTATGATGGTATGGCATTAGCTCAAGCCATCATTGAATATTTAGATGCTCATGTACATGCTAAAACATTATTTTCAACCCATTATCATGAGTTAACGGCATTGGCAGACAAACATGAAAATATTAAAAATGTTCATGTGGGCGCTGTTGAAGATGAATCGGGTGAGTTACACTTCTTGCATCAGATTCAACAAGGACCAGCTGACAAATCGTATGGCATTCACGTTGCTGCACTAGCCGGATTGCCTGACGAATTAATTGCAAATGCAACAACGATTTTATCAGGATTAGAAAATCAAGAAGCATTAGTACCTGAACCAAAAGCTTCAGGGTTGTCTGAGCAAGTGGCATTGTTCAATGTTTCGGATGTTGATCCTAAAACAGAAACATTATTTCAAAAATTAGATAGCATCAACATATCAACAATGACACCGCTAGAAGCATTAAATGTATTAGCAGAATTACAAAAATTGAGGAAGTAAGACAGTGCGCATACATGAATTATCAAATTTATTAGCTAACCAAATTGCCGCTGGTGAGGTCATTGAGCGTCCAGCCAGTGTTGTAAAAGAATTAGTTGAAAATGCTATTGATGCAGGGGCAACACAAATTGATGTCATCGTAGAAGAAGCCGGTGAGTCATTAATTCGTGTTGTCGATAATGGTGAAGGAATTAACCCAGAAGATGTACCGTTAGCTTTTACTAGGCATGCTACTAGTAAAATTAGCAATCGACATGATTTGTTTAATATTATGTCTCTTGGATTCCGTGGAGAAGCTTTGCCGTCGATAGCAGCTATTTCTGATGTAACCCTGAATACCACTACTCAAGAAGCGCCAAGTGGGATCATGTATCATATCAAAGGTGGCAAGCAAGTTTCTGCAACGCCAGCCAACGGCCGGCGAGGAACGGTGGTTTCTGTTAGAGATCTATTTTACAATACCCCAGCTAGATTAAAATATTTGAAACGGCCACAAACAGAGTTGTCTCGTATCGCTGATATTATGAATCGTATTGCGTTGTCATATACGAATGTTGCCTTCACTGTAACTGCTGATGGACGTAATATTTTGCAAACAAATGGGGATGGTAATCAGCAACGTGTTATCGCTGCAATATATGGACGTGACGTTGCGCAAAAAATGCGTGCAATTGCTGGCGAAGATGATGATTTTAATATTACAGGGTTTGTGTCATTACCAGAACTCACGCGAGGTTCGCGGGATTACTTAACGATATTGGTTAATGGCCGTTTTATCAAAAATTTTTCCGTATCAAATGCAGTTATTCGTGGATATGGGTCAAAGCTGATGGTTGGTCGTTTTCCAATGGGTGTCATCAACATCAATACAGATCCTTTATTAGTTGATGTTAACGTACATCCGCAAAAAGCTGAAATTCGATTATCAAAAGAAGCCGAACTATCAGCATTAATTATTGATACTATTAAATCTTGCTTCGCTGATGAAAATTTAATTCCAGATGCTTATGAAAATCTATATGGACAGGCTCAGACTAACAAAATTGAGCCACCAGCACCAAAGCAAGTAGCACCATGGGCTAAGCCAGATATGGAACAGACTATTGCAATCAATACAGGTATGGATAGCAATGAAGTGGTCATCAATCAAGAGGCAGATTTGATGAACCATGCAGTTAATGAGTTTACTCAAAAATATGCTCACGAACCTAACTTACCAATATTTGATGATGAAATAACTGTGCAAGTTTCTGAAGATATATCCAGCTATAATAAGCCAGATATACCAACCCAAGAAGAATTAGACATTTCACCAAAGAAACCGAGCGGATTTCCCAGCCTAGAATATATTGGACAAATGCATGGTACGTTTTTGTTTGCTCAAAGTAGCGAAGGATTCTATTTGATTGACCAACATGCTGCACAAGAACGTGTGAAGTATGAATATTATCGAAAAGAAATTGGTCAGGTTGGCACGGATAAGCAACGAATGTTAGTGCCAATCACCATTAACTATTCTGTAGCTGATATGTTGAAGATTGCCGATAAGGAAGCCGAATTAGAGGCTATTGGCTTGACGCTAGAACCATTCGGGCCAACAACAGTAATTGTCCGTGAACATCCAACATGGTTTGAAAAGGGCCAAGAGACTGAAACGATTAAAGAAATGGTTGATTGGATATTACGAGACGGTAATTTGACAGTTGCCGAATTTCGTGAACGGACAGCAATTATGATGAGCTGTAAACGCTCAGTCCGTGCCAACATGCATTTAAGCGACTTACAAGCCCGGACGTTGCTCGAATCACTTGCCTCGACTGAGAACCCTTATAATTGTCCTCATGGTCGTCCAGTGGTGACGTCATTTACACTAACTGAAATGGAAAAAATGTTTAAACGCATTCAAGATTCACATGAGGCATGGGAGGAATATGATAACCATCCATATTAACCATTTGTAACACATTAGTTTTTCTAGTTACTTCATATTTTTTGGGATAGATTTGTTATCACATTATTATTTAATAAAGTAAAAAGGATTAATTTTTCACTTGCGTAACTCAAAATTATTCGATAAAATATGATTTCAAACAATTGATGGGAGAAATTGTAATGGCATTGAATACAAAATTAAATCAGACAAAAAATAATGTTAAAAAAAATACTAAAATTATTAAAGACAATAGTAAGCAAGTTGTTAAAAATTCAATTGAAGACTTCAAACATGATAGTGTTCCTATGGAACATAAGAAGTAACCTCTTAATGCTCTTTACATAAAATCTGGTGATGATCTTGCCTCGAATATTTATTCACAGCACATGGCTTTGGGAAAAAATGATTTGTGCGAGGCATATGCTTTTACAAGCGCTTACAGTTGCGTTATACTTATCAGACAACATCGAATATCATTCAAGGAGGACGCTCATGTCATTTGAAGAAAAGTTTGATAATGCTAAAGATAAAATTGCTGGTAAGGCAAAAGAACTTGAAGGAAAAATTACCGGTGATAAAGCACGTGAAGTCGAAGGTAAGACCCAAAATGTTAAGGGCGAAGCCAAAGATGATGTACAAAAGGTTCGAGATGTTGCCCATGACGATGTCGATGCCGTAAAAGATGCTTTGAAAAATAAAAAGATAATCCAGAAAAATAATAAGTTTACAATTGCATATCAAAAAGGCTGGCTAGGGAATTCCGATCGGCCTTTTTTGTATGATATAATTAGACTTACGGATACAACTGTCTTTTCTACAGGGTAGTTTGAAGAGAAAAATAAAAGGAAAATAATAGAGAAAAATAGTTGACATTTGGACAATATATTTTCTATTTACTAGGTTCTACAACAATGGCTTTTAACAATAATGATATAATTATTCGTTTACGTTACGCACTCAACATAAAAGATGCTGATATGATTAAAATTTTTAAATTTGGTGGCGTAACAATAGATGAAGATCAATTACACAATCTATTGACAAAACAAGCAGAAGATACGAAACGTGATGAGAAGGTCGCTACAAAAATACTTGAATCATTTATGAATGGCTTGATTATTTCACAACGTGGTGAAAAAATTGGTCCCGATTTAAAGCCTGTTCCACCAACATTTGATATGGTCAACGAGGCAGCGATAAATAATGTTGTTATCAAAAAATTGAAAATTGCGATGGCCTATACTAGTGATGATTTAATTGGTTTCTTAAAAACGGCAGGTATTCAAATTTCTAATAGTGAGTTAAGTGCAATATTGCGTCGACCGGATCATCGAAATTATAAACCGGCTGGTGATCGCTATCTTCGTAATATTTTAAAAGGGATGGCCATGGAGTACCGTCCTGAGGATGTCAAACGCACAGCAAGAAAGTAGTATTGTGAACGTTTTCATATATGTGTACAATTAAGTCAGAGACTTAATTGTAAGGAGGAAATATATGGTAGAACGTACTTTTATGATGATTAAACCGGATGGCGTTTCGCGTAGCAAAATTGGTGAGATTATTCAGCGAATTGAGCATAAAGGCTATGCGATTAAAGCGATGAAAATGGTACAACCTACTCCTGAATTACTAGCAAAGCATTATGCTGAACATGTGGGCAAATCATTTTATCCTTCGTTAGTGCAGTATATGACTTCGGGCCCGGTTATTGCGATGATTGGAGAAGGAACCAACATTGTATCGGGCTGGCGAACAATTATGGGAACGACCAATCCAACACTAGCTGCACCGGGAACCATTCGTGGTGATTTAGGTCGTGAATGGGAAGGGGAAGCTGTTATGAATATCGTTCATGGTTCGGACAGTGTTGAAGCGGCCGAATATGAAATCAAATTATGGTTTGCGTAACGCAGCGTAAGATGAATGATGTTTTTAATAGTTAAAGTGAATTGATTAAGCACTCACGGGAATTGATTTAAATCCACTTGGGCGCTTTTTTATTTTGTTTTTTCATTAATATATTAGCAATTTAACATAATTTTAAAGAATTACCTAAAGTTTGGTAAAATAGTACATATGGACTTGGAGACAAAATTTAATGCAATTAGAAAATATTGAAATACTAGAGAATCATTCACTAGCACCATATGCTTATACGCAAGCTGGTGGATTGGTTGATTATTTAGCCATCCCCAAAAGTATTCATGAATTGAAAGTACTGGTGAACTGGGCTAAAGAGTTAGGCATGCCTGTGCAAGTTTTTGGTCGGCTATCCAATTTAATCGTTCGCAATGGTGGTCTACGGGGACTATCCATCTTACTACATGATTTACGGGACGTCGTTGTGGATCAAAATAAAATCGTAGCATCAGCTGGTGCTGACTTAATTTGGGTAACTGAGCAAGCGTTTGAACATGGGCTGAGTGGTTTAGAGTGGGGCGCAGGAATTCCAGGGTCAGTTGGCGGAGCTGTATTCATGAATGCAGGCGCTTATGGGGGGCAAGTTGATATGGTTGTGTCATCTGTCACTGCTTTAATGCCAGATGGCACTCTGCAAAATTTTGAAAAAAAGGCATTGGAATTTGGTTACCGAAAATCTGTTTTCCAGAGCAACGGTGGCATTATAATTAGTGCGACTTTTGAATTGCAACCAGATAGTTGCACTGCTATCAGGACACGAATGGATGAAAATAATTTTAAACGTGCTAATAAACAACCACTAAATTATCCATCGAATGGCTCCGTTTTTAAGCGGCCAGAAGGTTACTTTGCAGGTAAATTGATTATGGATTCTAAATTACAAGGTGTCCGCCGCGGCGGTGTTGAAGTTTCCAAAAAGCATGCGGGATTCATGGTCAATATCGCACATGGCACCGGTAATGACTATGAGGATTTAATTCATTATGTACAAAAAACAGTGTATGAAAAATTTGGTGTGCATTTAGAAACAGAAGTCAGAATAATGGGAGAGCGTTAAGGAATGGCAATATTAGAATTAATTGTAATATTAATTGTTGCGGTAACCATCTCTAACATTGTGTCGCATTTTATACCTGAGATACCTATCAGTTTATTTCAGATTGCGATTGGTCTCTTTCTAGCACTGGTATGTGGTATTTACGTTGAAGTTGATTCAGAGTGGTTTATGCTATTGTTTATAGCACCATTATTGTTTAACGATGCATGGCGTTTTCCAAAACATGAACTTTGGGAATTACGTGGGCCGATTTTAGGTAATTCAATTATTTTGGTTATCTTAACAACGTTAGTCGGTGGATTTTTAATGCACCTATTAATGCCTCAACTACCAAAATCAGTGGCTTTGGCCCTAGCGGCTGTGATATCACCAACTGATCCGGTGGCTGTGCAAGCCATTGCTCGGCGTGTGAAGCTTCCGGAAAATGTGATGCATATTGTTTCAGGAGAAAGTTTAATCAACGACGCGAGTGGGTTGGTTAGTTTTAATACGGCGATTAAAGCCACCATCGCAGGTACTTTTCTAATTGGTGAAGCCATTGGAAACTTCTTTTGGATGACTATTGTCGGATTAGCTGTTGGGCTAATTCTTGGTAGTTTTGTTAGCTGGCTACGTGACTCTTTTGATCGTGTTGGCTTGAATGATGTGGTTTTCCATACGGTTGTGACTTTGTTAATGCCATTCGTTATTTATTGGGTTGCTGAGGACATTTTTCACTCCTCTGGTGTAATTGCAGTTGTGGCTGGTGGCGTTTTATCGAAAATTTTGAGCGATCAGCATATGAATGCGCGTTCACCTGAAATAAATGTGGTCACAGTACGTACTTGGGAAGTATTTGTTTATTTGCTAAATGGCACAATTTTTATCTTACTAGGTATTGAACTTCCTGCTGCCATGAAAGATATTGTGCGTAGTACGCAGGTTCATACGGGTATGGCCATCTTTTATGGTGTTGCCGTTTGGTTTATCATATTTACTATTCGTACATTTTGGGCTTACGGCACGCAAATTACATATCATTTAAAACATAAGGAACGCGCCATTTCTTTTAGAATGGCAATCATATCGGGCCTTACTGGTGTTCGTGGTGCGGTTACAATGGCCGCTGTTCTAACTGTTCCATCGACTATTGCAGACGGATCGGCTTTTCCACAACGTAATTTACTCGTTTTTGTGGCGGCAGTAGTGGTGATTATTAGTCTGTTGGTGGCCACAATTATGTTGCCAATTGTTACCAAACAACGAACCACACATGATTTTACACAACCAGAAGTGGGCGAAGTTGAAACATCAAGTACCCATGAATCTAAAGTTGATTTAACCGAGGCACAAGCGAGAATATTTTCCATTCGAATTGGTATACAAGTTCTCCGTGAGCAACAAAATGATCATAATAGAATTATTGTCTATGAATTAATTGGTAGAAAACAACAAATTATTGACCAGATTTATCGACAGTTAAACAAAAGTAATGATCATAAAGTTAATATTGAAGATGATCGAGAATTGAGACGCGTCGCATTGGAAGCACAACGAAATTGCTTACGTCAACTGCTCGCCGATGAAAAAATATCTATACTAACTTATTCTTCTCAAAATCGACGTTTAGATCGTCTAGAGAATATGATTGATTCTGATAAACACTATCATTTATCTACCCAGTGGATTATTATATTGTGGCGGCGTACGCTAAGAAGTATTCGGATTTGGATTTCGGATGAGTCAACCGACCAATTTCGTGAAGAAAGTTCAATGGCCACTAAAGAAATGGCCAAGGAAGCCATTCAGTCTTTGTCTGAATATATGGAAAAGTATACAGGTGATACTGTTTCACATCGAATGGAACGCCAAGCAGCTTATAATTTGATTATATTTTATCGTAATCAGATTGAGAAAGAACGTCACCCTGATACACCAGAACAACGTGAACTAGATGATAGATATCGAATGGAATTGGAAATCAAAGCATTAAATGTGGAACGTGAAACGATTCAACAACTTTATGAACAAGGGCGTATTTCAAGACAAGCAGGCGTGAACATACGTCAGTTTATCAATTATGCCGAAACAGCTGCTCTAGCAGGAAGGGATGAGGAATAGCTAAGTATGAATATTCTACTATATTTTACATTTAATAATCTAATGCATGTCATTGACATCGCTATTATATGGTTTATTTTGTATAAACTCATTCAATTTGTCGAAGGAACCCGCGCTTTGCAGATATTGTTTGGAGTAGGCTTCGTTATTTTGGTTAAGGTAGTGAGTTGGTACCTTGGTTTAGTAACCCTATCATGGATTATGGATCAAATAATTACATGGGCTCCAATAGCAGTGGTAGTTATTTTCCAACAAGAGATTCGACGAGGATTAGAAAGCTTGGGACGACGTTTGGTTATTCGACGTGCTCGTGTGGATAATTCTAAAGAACATCAACTCATTAAGAGTCTAGATGATGCTTTGCAGTACATGTCTAAACGGCGAATAGGTGCCTTAATTACGATAAAACGTGATGGTAGTTTAGATGAATATATCAAAACTGGCATAAAGTTAGATGCCTACATTACCGGTCAGTTATTAATTAATACGTTTATTCCTAACACACCTTTACATGATGGTGCCGTGATTATTGATGATGATCGCATTGCTGTTGCTGCAGCATATTTACCATTATCAGAAAGTACGCGAATACCAAAGGAACTGGGAACACGTCATCGGGCTGCTGTTGGTATTAGTGAAGCAAGTGATGCAATTACAGTGGTTGTTTCTGAAGAAACAGGGGAAATATCGATCACTCAAGGGGGGATTTACTTCGCAATATGGACCAAGAGTCTTACATGAACTTTTTTGAACATCAATTTTTGGTGCAAATTGACGAAGAAAATGACAAACACTGGTGGCAAAAGATTGGAGGACGTTCAAAATGAAAAAAATAGGACAGTCTAAAATCGTTAATTTGGTGGTTTCCTTAGTTATCGCTATTTTACTTGCCGCTTATGTTTCTAGTACGAAACAAGGTACTGCTACTAACAATGGAGGGTCAACAAATTTTTCAACGTTGATTCCAGAAAAAAGGGCTACCCTAAAGGTACCTTTAAATTTACAAGTTGATTCAGATAAATATGTTGTTATCGGCGCACCGTCAACAGTTAAGGTTGGTATTGAGGGATCGGGACCACTGGTGACAGCTGCACAGAGTCATAATGACATTCAAGCTAGCGTAGATTTACGTAGCTTAGGTGTTGGTAAGCACAATGTTAAGGTGGCTTTACGAGGCGTTAACTCTTCCCTAACATCTACGGTAACGCCACAAACAGTCACGGTGACAATTTCCCAAAAGAAATCGGCAAAACTGCCGGTGCAGGTTAGTTTCGATAAAAGTAAGATTGCGACCGGATACACGGTTGGAGATACAACATCAGATCCAAAAAATGTCACGATTTCAGGACCTAAGGCTAACGTCGAAGCTGTGAGTTATGTAGATGCCAAAGTGTCACTTGATAGTGGTGTTAAACAGTCTGTCTCACAATCTGTCAAACTTGTTGCACGAGATAAAGATGGTAATGCAGTTGAGGTTAATATCAGTGATCCAACGGCGAATGTCACGTTAGATGTAGAACCTGAAGACAGTAAAAAAATGAATTTGAGCGCAACAATAAACAATGGTGACCGTGATGACTATACGATTACATTTGATCCAAAAACGGTGACGGCATATGGTTCTTCTGATATACTTAAATCGGTGGACACTATTAATATACCAGTGGATGTTGGAAATATTAGCAATAAAACAACGCGTACTATAGAGATTCCTACACAAACAGGGATTGTTGAATATAGTGTTTCAAAAGTAAAAGTAACTATTACACCGTCAAACACCAGCTCAACAAGTAGCAGTTCGACGGGGAGCACGAGCAGCAGCTCTAGTTCATCATCTTCATCATCCTCTGAATCAACAAGCAGTACAAGTAGTAGTACTCAAAGTAGTGCAAGCACAACATCAGAAACTAAAGGACAGTAAAATATGTCAGAATTTAATCTTAAATATTTCGGAACCGATGGTGTAAGAGGTGTTGCAAATAAAACACTTACACCTGAGCTTGCTTTTCGTCTTGGTCGTACAGGTGGTGCAATATTAACCAGGCATGCCAACGATGAAAACAAGAAACCAGTTGTTATTGTAGGTCGTGATACTCGAATTTCAGGCGAAATGTTACAACAAGCCATTATTGCAGGATTTTTATCAGTTGGTATTGATGTGCTGCGGTTAGGCGTTATTACTACGCCAGCTGTAGCTTTTCTGGTTCAAAATTTAGAGGCAGACGCTGGTGTGCAGATTACAGCTTCACATAATCCGGCAGCTGACAATGGCATAAAATTCTTTGGAAATGATGGTTTCAAATTATCTGACCAATTAGAATATGAAATTGAACAATTATTAGATGAATCAGAAGATACACTACCTCGTCCCAGTGCTGATGGATTAGGTGTCGTTAATAATTATCCGGAAGGCGTTCAAAAGTACCTAGAATTTCTTCAAAAAACAATTCCAACAGACCTTAATGGTATGCGAATTGCTCTTGATGGTGCTAATGGCGCTACCAGCGGTTTATTAGCACGATTGTTTGCGGATTTGGGAACAGATTTCGTAACATTAGGAACAGAACCAAATGGGCTAAATATTAATGATGGCGTTGGATCTACTAATCCAGCGGCGCTTGCTGAACTTGTAAAAGAAAATGATGTACAAGCAGGTCTAGCATTTGATGGTGATGGGGATCGATTAATTGCTGTTGATGAAAATGGTGAGATTGTTGATGGTGATAAAATTATGTTTATCACTGGAAAATTCTTAAATGAACAAGGGCGTTTAAAGCACAATGCAGTTGTCTCAACAGTAATGAGTAATATTGGTTTCTATAAGGCGTTGGCAGAAAATGATATGACTAGTATCAAAACAGCAGTCGGTGACCGCTATGTTATGGAAGAAATGATTAAATCGGACCATAATCTTGGTGGCGAACAGTCTGGTCACATTATTTTTCGTGATTGGGCAACAACTGGAGATGGCTTACTAACGGCTCTACAATTGTTATATGTAATGAAAGAGACGGGAAAGAAGCTATCTGAACTGGCAGCTCCTGTTCATATTTATCCACAAAAATTAGTGAATATAACTGTCGCTGATAAAGAAGAAATTCAGCATGATCCTGATGTTATTGCCAAAATTGCTGAGGTTGAAGCACAGATGGCAGGGGACGGTCGAGTATTAGTCCGCCCTTCAGGAACAGAACCTTTACTACGTGTCATGGTGGAAGCACCAACGCAAGAGTTAGTGGAAAAGTATACTGAATCCATCGCAAATGTTGTTCGTGAAAAATCGGGACTATAAAGCATACGATTACTACTATGATCTTTAGATTGAGTGGCTATAACTTTTCGAAAAGTATGGCCACTTTTTTGATATAATATACTATAGACTACGCTTTAAAAGGAAAATAACGTGTCACAAGACAGTTTTAAATCATACATTTTAAAAAAATTTAATATCTCATTTAATGACGAAAGCTTATTAACAGAAGCTTTAACGCAACGCAACTATTTGAATGAACATCCGGACGAAAAAGGTCGCGACTACCAGCGTCTGGAGTTTCTAGGTGACTCTGTCATGCAAATGATTGTTGCTGAGTATTTGTTTAAGCGCTATCCTGACTGGCATGAAGGTCAATTGACCGAAATGCGTATTGCAATGGTTCAAACAAGATCATTTGCGCATTTTTCACGCATGGTTCATTTAAACGAAGGTATTCGTTTAGGAAAAGGTGAAGAGATGAGCGGGGCGCGGGATCGCGACTCATTGCTTGAAGATATTTGGGAAGCTTTTATTGGTGCATTGTATCTAGATCAAGGCGCAGATGTCGTTAGACAATTCTTAAATCAAACATTATTTGCAGCAATTGATACAGACTTTTTTGATCGTTTTATTGATTTTAAAAGCCGATTACAAGAGCGATTACAGACCAAAGGGTCTGTGGATATTGATTATCAGACCGAAAAAGAGGAACAATTATCAGATAATACCCAATTATTTGAAGCGAGTGTCTCCGCTAATGACAAAGAATTAGCGCGTGGTACTGGTAAATCCATCAAAGATGCTGAAAAAGCAGCTGCCAGAGCAGCACTAAAAATACTGGAAGATAATGTCAACTTATGAAACTAAAATCACTTGAAATTAGCGGATTTAAATCATTTGCTGATAAGACAATGATTGAACTAATGCCGGGGATGACCGGTATTATTGGACCTAACGGTTCAGGAAAATCAAACATCATTGAAGCGATTCAATGGGTGATGGGTGAACAATCTGCCAAAGATTTGCGTGGGACAAAGATGTCCGACGTTATTTTTGGTGGTACCGATAAACGTGGTGCGTTGAATCGCGCTGAAGTGTCAATTACTTTTGATAATTCTGATCACTATGTACAATCTGATTTTAATGAAATTCGAATTACGCGAAAGTTGTATCGATCAGGTGAAAGTTCCTATTTAATTAATGGTGTTGAGAGCCGGTTGAGAGATATTCATGAATTGTTTATGGATACTGGTTTGGGACGTGAAAGTTTTTCAATAATATCCCAAGGACGAGTTGAAAGTATTTTCAATGCAAAACCTGAAGATCGACGCGGCATTATTGAAGAAGTCGCCGGCGTGTATAAATACAAGCAAAATAAAGAAAAGGCGCAAAAAGAATTAACCCAGACAAGTGATAATTTGTCACGTGTGGCAGATATTATTCATGAGATTGAAAGTCGAATTGATCCATTAGCGGAGCAGGCGGCAGAAGCAACAGATTATTTAGCTCAAAAAGAACGTTTTGATACGTTAGACAAGGCGCGATTGGCATGGTCAATTCATGATCTTAATGGTCAAATATCATCAACGACCAAACAAGTAGAAACACATGACAAACGTGTTAACCAGACGAAGCTAGCACTAGATGTTGTCAATAAAAAATTATTGGACAAACGTCAAGAACGTGTTAGTGCACAATTGTCACGAGATAGCTTACAGGCTAAAATTCTAGAGTGTACTCAAAAACGTGAACGTTTGATTGGCGCTAAAAATTTAGGAGCACAGCAAATTTCAACGCTAAATAGAGATGTTGAAAGTGCTAAAAAACAAGAGTTTGATTTACAAAATCGTGTTCGGAAATTAGATGAACAAATTAGCCAAGTAGAAAAACAAAAAGATGGGTTACAAAAACAACACCAACAATTAAAAATTGGTCTGGGACAATTCGATACAAGTGTACAAGTTGAGTTACAACGTGAAATACAAAGCAAAATTGAAGTAAATCGACATCATTATATTCAAACAATGCAGGATATAGCTACACTGCATAACACGCAAAAAAATGACGAAAAGCTATTACAGCAGCTAGAAAGTCGTCAAAAAGTGTTGTCAGTCCGTCTTGATAATGAAAACAAAGAGTTAACAGCTATTCAAAGAACGTTTAACAAAAAAGTACCAAATAGTGATCATAATGATGTAAACATTACAGAACTTGAAAAAAATGTAGCAGATTTAAAGAAAGACATTGGTAATGCAGCAAAAATATATAAGTCCACAGAGCAAAATTGGTACAAGGTATTAGATGAATTAAACAAGGCACGTAGTCATCGCGATGCACTCAATTCATTAGACGAGTATGCTGGCTTTTATCAAGGTGTTCGCGCGCTGATGAAGCCACAAACTTTAGAAAAATTTAGTGGTATTAAAGGGGTTATTGCTGAATTAATGACCGTTCCCAGTCGTTATGCTTTGGCAATTGAAACCGTATTAGGTGGTGTGTTACAACAGGTTGTAGTAGATAATACATCAACGGCCAAGCAGGTTATTTCTTATTTAACAAAAAACCGGGCGGGACGTGTTACAATTTTACCAATGGATACCATCAAATCACGTCACTTAAGCGGTCTGGAAGCAGTGCAACACATGGATGGTTTTATAGGAGTTGCCGCGAATTTGATTGATATGCCTGAGGAAATGTCTGCTATTAAAGCCAACATATTAGGGACAACCGTTTTGGCGGAAAATTTAAATCAAGCAACTGAAATTGCCAAACGTGGACATTTTCGTTTTCGCGTGGTAAGTCTAAGTGGCCAAGTTGTTAATGCTGGTGGTTCTATGACAGGTGGCGCAACTCAAAAACGTGGCGCAACCTTATTGAGTCGTCAATCTGATATTGCTGAATTAAGTGAACGTGCAGATGAATTATCTGTTCAAGCAAGAACATTAGAAGAAACACTGCAGTTGAAACGTTCAACTGGTGAACAGTTACAAGAAAAACTACTTTTGGCACAAGAATCATTGCGAGCAGCTCAAAATGATACTAAAAAAATTGATTATGAGTTATCGCGGCAACAGGATGCTATAAAGCAACAAAAAAGAGCCGTGCAAGCTATTGAATATGAATTGAAAGAAGTAAGCGAACAACAACTAGAACTGAAAAATCGCATAGTAGAGTTTAGTACTAAAATCGAAAATATTGAACAACAAAAACTGGATCAAGAACAGCTGACTGCCAAATTAGCTCATGACTTAGAGACAGCTTCAATAAAATCACAATCAACAAATGAAGAAAAAGCCACGTTGCAAACTCAGTTTGCAACAGTTGGTGCTCAGCTTGACAGTATTAATGGCCAGTTGAGTTTATTACAGAATCAACGTAATGAACTACAGAGAGAGCATAGTACTGTAGAAGAAAACTTAAAAAATCTGCAAAAACAATTGGCTATAGCGCAAGGTAATGTAGCTAATCAAAGTATAATTGATGATATGTCGCATCAACTTGATGCCACACAAGAAAAGTATGACAATATTAATACACAAATCGTGGCTTTGACGAACAGCATCACGGATTTGGAAGAGCAATTTGCAACGCAACAGGAGACTTTGAGAACGCTTATTGGATCACAAAGTCAGTCTGCAGCGCACTTGGCTCGTTTGCAGACACAGATAGAAAATCTGCAAACGCAATTACTGACGCAGTACGATGTTGGCGATGTGGAAGCTTTGTACCAAAAAGTTGCTGACATGGATTTCCAAAATATTACCGAACAGTTGCGCTTAGTTAAACGTAGTTTAGATGAAATTGGCAATGTTAACATTGGAGCTATTGAAGAGTATGAGTCTGTAAAAACACGATTTGAATTTTTGACAAAACAACGCGATGATTTGAACTCAGCTAAAGAAACGCTGCTACAAACAATTGATGAAATGGACAAGGAAGTACAAGTTCGTTTTAAAAAGACTTTTGATGCAGTTGCGGCACATTTTTCAGATATTTATGCCAAAATGTTTGGCGGTGGTCGTGCAGAAATTAGCTTAACAGATCCAGCCCATTTATTAACAACCGGTATTGATATAACAGCGCAACCTCCTGGTAAAAAGTTCCAGCAAATGAGTTTGTTGTCTGGTGGTGAAAAAGCATTGACTGCGATTACGCTGTTATTTGCTATTTTGCACGTTCGCCCTGTTCCTTTTGTTGTGCTTGATGAAGCCGAAGCTGCGTTGGATGAAGCAAATGTGGCGCGTTTTGCTAGATATTTACGTGAATTTGCTGGTGATACACAATTTATCGTTATTACGCACCGTAAGGGGACGATGGTGAATGCTAATTTGTTATATGGTGTGACGATGCAAGAAGCTGGCGTGTCAAAAATGGTCTCAGTTGATTTAGATCGAATGGAAGAAGCAGTTTCATAATTGTATAATTTGTTTAAGAAACAGCTATATGCTCAGAAGCGTGTATTACTTGGATTAGGAGAAAAATAAATGGGATTATTTGATATTTTCCGTAAAAAGAAAAATGAAACGGTTGAGCAGGAGTCTGCGTCAGAATCCACTGAAATTTTGAGTGAATCTGAATCTAATAGTGATGCTTCTGAGGATGAGCAAAGTACTGTTGTATCTGAAAATACGTCAGCCGTGACGCAACCGATGATGGAACAAGTTGGTTTAGTTAACGAAGATGAAGCCAAGATTTGGCAAGAGGCGCTTGACAAACAAAAAATCAGTACCCCACAATTAACAGAAACAGAAACAGAAACAGAAACAGAAACAGAAACAGAAACAGAAACAGAAACAGAAACAGAAACAGAAACAGAAACAGAAACAGAAACAGAAACAGAAACAGAAACAGAAACAGAAACAGAAACAGAAACAGAAACAACTGAGCAACAAATTTACGATGCGGGATTGAAAAAGTCACGTACTGGCTTTGCAGATAGATTTAACCGATTTTTGGCTAATTTCCGTTCGGTGGATGAAAATTTCTTCGAAGACTTGGAAGAAACTTTAGTTGGTGCGGATGTTGGCTTTGATATGGCTATAAAGATTAGTGACGAACTTCGAGAAGAAGTGAAATTAAAAAATGCGAAGCGTAAAGAAGACGTTCGCGATGTCATCATTAAAAAAATGGTTGATTTGTATGAGGCTGACGGTATAAATGAAGATGCCACAATGAATTTTGCACCCAAAGGACAAACAACAGTTATTCTATTTGTGGGAGTGAATGGTGTTGGTAAAACAACAACGATCGGTAAATTGGCAAGCAAGTATCAAAAAGCAGGAAAGTCTGTTTTGTTAGCCGCAGCGGACACATTTCGTGCTGGTGCTACCAAACAATTGCAAGAATGGGGTGAACGTGCGCATGTACCCGTTGTTGCTGGTAAAGAAAAAGCGGATCCTGCTTCTGTTGTCTTTGCAGCAGTTGAAAAAGCTCGCGATGAAAATTATGATGTTTTATTTGTTGACACGGCAGGTCGATTGCAAAATAATGTTAATTTAATGCAAGAACTAGAAAAAATGAAACGCATTATTCAGCGTGAAATTCCTGAAGCACCGCACGAAGTTTTGTTGGTTCTTGATGCAACAACCGGTCAGAATGCATTGCAACAGGCAAAATTGTTCAAAAATTCATCTGATGTCAGTGGTATTGTGTTGACAAAAATGGATGGTACAGCTAAGGGCGGTATTGTTTTTGCCATTCGTAATGAAATGCACTTACCGGTTAAATGGATTGGTTTTGGTGAAAAAGCTAGTGACTTGCGTGAATTCAAGCCTGAAGAATTCGTTTATGGGCTATTCAAGGAATTGGTTGAATCATGAATTTAGCAAAGAAGACTCATATCAACGAACTATTTGGTTTCTATGAAAAATTGTTGACGGATAAGCAACAAGCTTATTTACGTTACTATTTTGAAGATGATTACTCTATTGTTGAAATCGCTGAAGCGGAGACCGTTAGTCGCCAAGCAGTATCAGATAATATCAATCGAGCTATTGAACAACTTGAAAAATACGAAAACATCCTTCATTTGCAAGTCGATTTTGCAAAGCGACAGGCATTAGAAAAGGATGTTGAACAATATATCGAGACACATTATCCAGATGATAATGTGTTAAAATTATTGGTACAGAAGCTTTTAACGACGGAAATTGATAACTAGAAGGGAAATGTGCACAAAATAGTGTGTACAGTTTAATAACCTATGGCATTTGAAAATCTAACAGAACGCCTATCAAAGGCAATTAAGAATCTGACAGGACATGGCCGTGTTAGTGAAGAGGATTTGCGCGCAACAATGCGGGAAATCCGGTTGGCCTTATTAGAGGCCGATGTTAATTATGACACAGTGAAAAAATTTGTGGCCAATGTGCGCGAAAAAGCAAGTGGCACTGATATCATGGAGGGTTTGAATCCAGCACAACAAATTGTTAAGATTGTCAACGATGAATTGACTGCAACAATGGGTGAAGAAGCGGTGCCGTTAAATAAGTCACCAAAAATACCAACAATCATTATGATGGCTGGTTTGCAAGGTGCTGGTAAAACTACAACTGTTGCCAAACTGGCCTACAAACTCAAAAATGAAAATAATGCCCGACCATTATTAATCGCTGCAGATATTTATCGTCCTGCTGCGATTGATCAATTAGAAATACTTGGTCGTGACTTAGATATTCCAGTTTTTTCAATGGGCACAGACGTCAACCCACGTGACATTGTTCGAGCTGGATTAGAGAAGGCTGCTGAGAATAAAAATGATTATGTATTCATCGATACAGCTGGACGTCTTCAAATTGATGAAGAATTGATGCAAGAATTAAAAGATATTGCAGAAATTGCTGATCCTGATGAAATATTATTGACAGTTGATGCCATGACTGGGCAGAACGCAGCGGAAACGGCCAAAGGTTTCTCTGCTTCACTTGATTTAACGGGTGTTGTTTTAACAAAGTTAGATGGTGATACGCGTGGCGGTGCGGCATTGTCCATTCGAGATGTCACTGGAAAACCAATTAAATTTGTTGGTCAAGGTGAAAAGCCTACTGATTTAGATGTGTTCTATCCTGATCGTATGGCTTCGCGTATTTTGGGCATGGGCGATGTCTTAACGTTGATTGAAAAAGCACAACGTGATTTTGACGAAGAAGAGCAAACTAAACAGCTCGAAAAAATGCGTCAAAATACCTTTGACTTTAATGACTTTGTTGCACAATTAAAACAAGTACAGAGCATGGGGCCAATGGAAGATTTGTTAAAGATGATTCCGGGAATGGCAAATAATCCAGCTTTAGCTAATGTTAATCTTGATGCTAAACAATTCGCTCATTTAGAAGCAATAGTTAGCTCAATGACACCTGAAGAACGAGAAAATCCTGATTTAATCAACCCTTCTCGTCGTCGTCGTTTGGCGGCTGGGGCTGGTCGGCCAATTGTTGAGGTTAATCGTATGATCAAGCAATTTGATCAAATGCGTAAAATGATGAATCAAGCAACTAATGGGAACTTTGGTGGCATTGATAAAATGATGAGTGGGTCAGGCATGGATATGTCCTCAATGATGGGTGGCATGAATGGTGGAATGCCCAAAGGAAACTTAGGACAGAAAATGCAAAACTTTGCTGTAAAACAAGCTGCACGTCGGCTGCAAAAGGCTAAAAAGAAACGTGGACGTAAGTAATGAAAAGTATGGAACGTATTTTACCGGTTTTTGTATTTGTCGTGTTACTTGGATCAAATTTACTTAATATTTCTCATTTTTCATTTATATCAGTTTTCATTGCTGTTTTTTGGCCACTGGTGGCAGGCGTTTTTGTCTTCGGACTCATAAAATTATTGTGGTGGTGGGTTCAACGATAATATACTTTTATTTTCAACATATCTAATGTTTGTTCGTATTAGGCCGTTTATGTATAAAGGAATCGATAATGACACTTAAACTTATAGCATCAGATCTAGACGCAACTTTTTTACGAGATGATAAAACAATTAATGAACCACTCTTTCGAGAAGTGTTGCAAAAAATGAAAGCACAAAACATGCAGTTCATTGTAGCGACTGGTAATCATTTGCAAAAAGTTTTAGAGTACTTCAAAAACTTTGAAGGTGAGTATCAAATCATCGCCAATAATGGTGCTGAGGTGATGTTAGATGGTGAAGTGCAAAATGTCAAATTTTTGCCCAAGGAAGCATTAAAAACTATTTTTTCTGTAACTGAAAAATATCTCGATGATGTTGCGGTGGGATTGGCGTTTAATGGACAATCAACTACATACATGTTAAAATCACAGGCAGCAATTGGTGACACCTTCAAAATTTCCTCAGAATATTTTGAAAACTTAACATTAGTTGACAGCATTGATGATGTAGTCGAACCGATTTTGAAGTCAACAATTGTTTTATCTCATAATGAAGTAGCTTATATGAATGATCTCAAATCCATTTTAGGTAAAGTTGTCCATGTCACTACTTCGGGGTACGGTGCGATTGATATTGTTAATGCTGATGTAAACAAAGCCAATGCACTAAAGTATATTGCTGATGCATTGCATGTTGATGCGAAAGATATTATGGCATTTGGCGATGGATTGAATGACATGGAGATGTTGGAATATGTTGGGCATCCGGTTGCGATGACTAATAGTGACCCGGAATTATTTAAACATGATTTCGATATTTCTGTAGCCGATAATCAGCATGATGGCGTCTTAAAAACAATATTAGAAAACGTTTAACACACTTGGCGTGTGTTTTTTTGTTATAGTAGAAAATAAGGTGATTATAATGATAAAAAAAGACGGACATACTCATACACAGTTTTCTCATCACGGCAGCACAGAGCAGCTTGATATGTATATTGAACGAGCTATTGATTTGGGATTTACTGAATATGTTGTTACAGAGCACGCACCGTTGCCACAACAATTTTTAGAAGAATTTGTTGGTCCTGATGATGCACGTGATAATTCTGCTATGGCAATTGATGAGTTAACATTTTATAAATCTGAAGTTGAGCGAGTGAAAGAAAAGTTTAAAGATAAAATAAACATCAAATCTGGTTTTGAAGTAGACTATCTAAAAGCATATGAAACTGACATACGTTCATTTTTACAGAGAGAATCTAATTGGATTGATGAAATTGTTTTATCTGTGCATTTTTTACCTAACAATGAGGGGAATGTTGCACCTATTGATTACGAGCCAGATACATTGTCAGCATATTTTAGTGACGAGTGTCGTAATCCTCAAATATTATTTAAACGTTATTATGACGCAGTTATCCAAAGTGTAAATTTTGATACTGGGCTAAAAGTGCCTGTGCGAATTGGACATATTACGCTCATTCGAAAATACCAAAAACTATTGCATTTGCCAAAGTTTGACGAATCTATTAAGCAACAGATTACTGAATTGCTAGCAATTATTAAGAAAAAAAAATATCAGTTAGATTTTAATGCGGCTGGTTTTAGTAAGCCATACAATGGTGAAAGTTACCCTACATTTGATATTGCTGAGCAAGCAAAAAAAATAGGTATTGAGCTGGTTTATGGTTCCGATGCGCACGAAGTGAACGCTCTAGGATTATATTATGATGAAATGAAAGAATTGATTGTAGATAAAAAATAGGGGATTAGTAGACATAAGTGTGTTAGAAAACTATAGAATTTTTGATGATAAAACGAAAAAACAAAAACTTGATAAATAGTGGAGAGCAACTATGACTGAGCATCACAAACAACTGGAAGTTATTAAAGATTTTTATTTTGTGATGCAGCCAGTTGTTAAAATTTCTGATAAACAAAAAGATAAGATTGCGTTTTACGAAATATTATTACGTTCTAAGAAAACAAGGCAATTTCCTGGAGAAATATTTTTCGACTTAATCAAAAGTCAATCAGGAAATCAAATTGTGCTTTCTTTTTTTGAAAAACAATTAAAGGAAATATTACAAGAAAATCCTTGTACTAAATTTTCAATTAATTTTGAAATAATACAATTTAAATCACCACAAACACATGAATTCTTCGAAAGAATGCATACTTGGGCACCCAATATTATTGTTGAACTGACAGAAAGATCCTATGCAACTAATGGCAGCAATTATTTACTGGATGCTGTCAAGAAAATCAAAAAAATGGGCTATAGAATTTTTGTTGATGATATTGGTACAGGTCGGAATACCTTGTCACACGTACAGGACAATGTCAATTTAGTTGATGGTATTAAGTTTGCTTGGCCACATTTTAAAGAGGATTCTTGCCAAATTAGTATTTCATTTTTGAAAGAATGGGATAATTTAGCCAAAAAAAATAATTTGGCCTTTGTTTTCGAAGGTGTTGAAAATGTTGATACTCAAATATTACTACAAAAAATGGGTATCATTTATCAGCAAGGTTGGTTTTTTGGTAAACCTAGAGAGGATATGATCGAGGCACAAAAATGTTAACCTATTTGTTTAGTTATCTATTGTTGATGTTGGTTATAATGAATTTAGCTATTTCTACGTTAATTAGTATGCAATTTTTAATGTATAGCAATTCCGGTAGTCGTTATGAACAATGGATAAAACCAATAATATATGTTGCTATGCTTTATACATCAATGTCAGTTTCTTATCATTTTATTGGTGTTGTAGCACATGAATATTTACTCGCACTTTTAATTTTTTACTTGGTTGATAAAAAGCAAGCCATTCTTTTGGTTATTATCACACCCTTTGTAAGAATGCTATACATGCTATTTGTGGATGGTCACTTAACAACTGTTAATGTTTTGGCTTCACTAGTAGTAGCTGGAATGGCTATATTTTATATGAAAGTATTTGATAAATATGTTTCTAATCAAACACTCTCAATGATTCTTTCTGAAATATTTATTGTGGCCACTAGTCTTTTTTTTGCTCCCTTCATTCCCCATGTTGTGATATATAGTATCTTCAATCAACCAACGAATTGGATAATTCGTGCCACTGTAGCTATTATCACGATTTTAATAACTCGAAAAGTGTATTTTCAAGTTACTAATTTGCAAAATAAGAATATTCAACTGCAGAAAGAAGTTATTTTCGATAAATTAACAGGTTTTTTTAATTATAAAAAATTTGAACAAGATATCTTGTTAGGTCCTGACAAACAGACAAATACTGGTATTGCAGTTATTGATCTGGATTATTTTAAAAATGTTAATGATACCTACGGACATGAAGCTGGAAATAAAGTTTTACAGGAATTTTCTTTATTTTTGAGAGAGCGCCTAGCCTACAAACTAAATTCAAAAGATTTAGGAATTTATCGCTATGGCGGTGAGGAATTCGTTTGGATGTTTGATCCCAATAATTTTTCTGATATCGGAAAGTTCTTAAAAAGTATGCAACTTGAGCTGAGTAAACTGCCTCTAGGAGATCAAAATCACTTGATGAGTTTCTCGGCTGGTGTAAGTTTTTCAAAAAATTATAAGTTTAATTTAAAGATGACTTTTGATATTGCTGACGACCTAGTTTATCAGTCTAAGAAGACAGGAAGAGGCAAGATAGTTATTGAAGGATAAAATGATATGAGAATGCATATTTTATTATATAAAAATAAGTATTGACATATATAATAATTGATGTAAAATGAAAATAACTTAATAATAAATTTAGCTGAAGTTGAAAAAGTAGTTAATTACCGTGTTGTACAGGAAGTGCTCAAGCTAACGCATTGAGATGAGCGCCAGCATAATTAATGAAAACACACCAACGAGCTGAATGGTTAAAAAGCCATTCCGGAAATTCCCGATACCGAATAAGCCTGCGTTAGTAGGTTATTGAGCTTTTTTACGTAAGTAAAATTGAAATCAAGGTGGGAACACGTGAAGACGTCCTTGCAAACTAAAATATTAGTTTGTGAGGACGTCTTTTTATTATATGGCATCTAGGAGATGAACATGAACGATAAAGTATTAGCGGCCGGTTCGCGAGACGAATTTGGTGAAAAATTACAACAAAAACAGAAAATTTCACAGATGATAACTACAATCTTAAATGATGCTGATTTTACACCGATTAATACACCATTAATCGAGCGCGAGAGTACATTTGATAAATATCAAAACAAGAATGTTTTTCGTTTGTTTGATCAGGTTGGAGAAAATTTAGTTTTACGTCCAGATCTGACCTTGCCGATTGCGCGTTTTTTATCAGCCAATCGACAACAAAATAGTATGTCTAGACTTTATTATATAGGGGATGTCTTTAGGCGAACCGACAGCTTGTCGGGTGATTACAATCAAGAAACGCAGGCCGGCATTGAGCTGATTGGTGATCAAAGTTTTGAAGCGGAAATTCAAGCACTAGACACGATGCTTAAATTTGCGCAAGAGTTTGGGATTGTGGATGTACAAGTGGTTTTGAGTGATGCCCGTTTTATTGATGTGGTTTTAGAAAATTTGCAATTAGATCAAGACTTGCGGCAACGTATGAAGCAAGCTATTGAGCAAAAAAATGTATCGGTCTTTGAGGAACTTCGGGCCACTATTCCTGATTTCCCGGAAGGGTTGGCTGGCTGGCCTTTAGCATTTGGTGAAGATGGCGAAACAGTGATGTGGCAACTGCAAGAAATACCGGCAGTTAATGATATTATCAATGATTGGTTGAAATTAGCAGAATATACGCACAAACATTATCCAGCAGTTGCAGTTACGGTTGATTTGGCAGCGGCTTCACCGCAACCATATTATACGGGCACAATTATACGTGGTTTTGTTCCAAGTTTAGGTCGATATTTATTTAGCGGCGGTCGTTATGATCGTTTGTTAGAAAACTTCCAGAATAAATCATTACCGGCGGTTGGTATGGGATTAAATATTGAAACAATTTTAGCTGACTGGCGACGTAAGCCTGAGGAAATGAAACCACAAGAATCTATTGTGATGGTACTTGGCAAGGGACGTGTTGAAAAAGATGCACGACCATTATTGAAAGCGGCTGGTATTGATACTTCGTTATTAGAAAATCCAGCACGTAAATTAATATTTGATAGTACTGACGGAAAATATCGCTTTATTTTGGTAAAACCGAGTGATGTCGTTAAATATCTTGATCGTGGCATTGGTGATGTTGGTATTGTTGGCTCTGACACGATAGCTGAGCAGGTACAAAATCATTACGATGTGCTTAATTTGCAGACAGGCAAAGCAGAATTCGTTGTCGCTGCGCCAGAAGGTTTTAATCTTGATACGCCAACGCGAAAGCGAATTGCCACGAAATATCCCAAAATTGCGACCGAGTACTTTAGTAATCGTGGGGAAGATGTCGAATTAATTAAGTTAGAAGGTTCTGTTGAACTTGGACCACTCACTGGTCTATCGGATGCTATCATTGATATCACACAAACAGGAAATACACTGCGCGAAAATCATCTGCAGGTTTATGATGCGGTTGGCCCAGTAGCTACCCACATGCTCGTTCGTGCTGGCGCCTTACTGCGTTTTCAATTAGGGCTTAGGAAAGTAATCAATAACCTTGTTAATATTTTGAAAGAAGAAGAACAATGAATATTATTAAAAATGAATCACTGGAAGCAATTAAAGCTCGTATTCGTCAGCAAACAGAGAAGACGGTTGATCCGCAAGTAGAGGCTCGTGTAACTGATATTATTAAAAATGTTCGCGCAAACGGCGATGAAGCTTTGAAAGAATATGGAGAAAAATTTGATGGTGTCACTTTAGATAACTTAAAGGTGACCGATAGTCAGATTGAAGAAGCCTTTAATCAGGTTAATCCAGCCGTCATTAAAGCACTAGAAAAAGCTGCAGATAACATTCGAAGCTTTCACAAATTAGAGATTGGTGAATCCTTTGAAGATAATCCCAGTAATGGTGTGATTCGTGGAACAAAGGTGACACCACTATCAGCTGTTGGCATTTACGTACCCGGAGGTACTGCAGCTTATCCTTCGTCTGTTTTGATGAATGCTATTCCTGCTAAAATTGCTGGTGTTGAAAATATTATTATGGTTACACCACCGCAAAAAAATGGTTTAAACCAAGCTGTCTTAGCTGCTGCTAAAATAGCAGGGGTGGATCGCATTTATCAAGTTGGAGGGGCTCAAGCAATTGCCGCTTTAGCATATGGAACTGAATCTATTCCACAGGTAGATAAAATTACTGGACCGGGTAATGCCTATGTAGCGACGGCTAAGCGTGACGTATATGGTCAAGTAGATATTGATATGATTGCAGGACCATCAGAAATCGGGATTTTAGCTGATGATTCAGCAAGTGCGAAGGATGTAGCAGCAGACTTACTCTCACAAGCAGAACACGACGTTAATGCACGTGCAATTTTGATCACTAATTCTGAAAAATTAGCAACAGCAGTTTCAAAGGAGGTCGAAGACCAACTTAAAGTCTTGCCTCGTGAAGCTATTGCGCGTCAAGCAATTGAAAACAATGGTTTCATATATTTGGTTGATACGATTGATTTAATGATTGATCTGATGAACGCTGTAGCACCTGAACACTTGGAAATACAATTAGAAAATGCGTATAATTATATTTCTAAAATTAAAAATGCTGGGTCAGTGTTCTTAGGGAAGTATGCTTCTGAACCACTTGGTGATTATTTAGCCGGTCCAAACCACATTTTGCCAACAGGTGGTACAGCACGATTTAGTTCACCGCTAGGTGTTTGGGATTTCCAAAAGCGTATTCAGTATTTACAATATTCTGCTGAAGCATTATTGGCTGATTCGGCTGACGTCACAGTATTAGCACGTGAAGAAGGATTAGAAGCGCACGCCCGAGCAATTGAAAGTCGAGAAAAATAATATGTCCAGAACTGCAACAATAAAGAGAGATACTTTTGAAACACAAATTGAATTGACTTTAAATCTTGATGAACAAACACCGATTAAAGTTGACACCGGCATTGGTTATATCGATCATATGTTAACTTTGTTTGCTAAACATGGCCGCTTTGGTTTACAAGTTGATGTGAAGGGTGACTTACAAGTTGATAGTCATCATACGACTGAAGATATTGGTATTGTGCTAGGAGAAGCATTTACCCAAGCTTTGGGTGATAAAGTTGGTATTGAACGTTATGGTGCCCAATTTGTCCCTATGGACGAAACACTAACCCGCGCGGTGATTGATTTATCGGGGCGTTCCTACCTAGTTTTGCATGCCGAACTTACTGCACCAACATTGGGCACTTTTGAGACAGAGGTTGTCGAAGATTTTTGGCAAGGCTTTGCTGATCAAGCAAGAGCCAATGTTCATATTGAAGTCCTATATGGTCGAAATACACATCATAAAATTGAAAGTATGTTCAAAGCTGTTGGTCGTGCAATGCGCCAAGCAATTACTATCAATCCGGAAATTAAAGGGGTTAATTCCACCAAGGGGCGAATTTAAAATATTAGATGATTTTGTGAAGTTAAATCGTATAATACAAAGGAGAAATATATGGCGATTATTATCGTAGACTATGGCGCGGGTAATATTAGAAATGTCATGAAAGCAATTGAATATACAGGATTAAACGCCAAAGTTTCTCAAGATCCTGCCGAGATTGCTGCCGCTGATGGTCTGGTAGTGCCAGGAGTTGGCGCTTTTGCCTCAGCAATGGATAAACTTCGAGAACGTAATTTGGTTGAACCAATAAAACAGTTTTCAAATAGCGGTAAACCATTGTTGGGTGTTTGCTTAGGGATGCAGTTACTTTTTGATTCATCAACTGAATTTGGTGAAACGACAGGTCTTGGGCTAATTCCCGGGCAAGTGGTTGAATTACCTAAACAAGAGAATTATAAAGTACCGCAGATGGGCTGGAATCAGAACAAAGTGAGCCAAATCAACCAAATCACTCGAACAATGAATGATAAATATACTTACTTTGTACATAGCTATTATGCGGTAACGGATTCAAAATATATTGCGGCAACTGTTAATTATGGACAAGTTGATGTACCAAGTGTTGTGGTTAACAAAAATGTGATTGGTGCCCAATTCCATCCAGAAAAATCTGGACAAGATGGATTAGAGATTTGGCAAAACTTTAAGGAAATGGTAGACAACGTATGATTTTTCCAGCAATTGATTTATTAAATGGTCAATCAGTTCGCCTTTATCAAGGGGATTATGAAAAAGAAACCACAATTAACCCAGATCCATTGAAACAGGCAAAACAAATTGAAAGCGCAGGTTTAAAGCATTTACACCTGGTTGATTTAGATGGTGCCAAGGAAGGAAAACCAGTTAATCTAAATGTTATTCAATCTTTGCGAGAACAAACAAACTTGTTTATTGAACTTGGTGGCGGTATCCGGACTCTTGAACAGGTTAACCAATACTTAAATATAGGCATTAATCGTGTGATTATTGGATCAGCAGCTTTGACTCATCCGGAACTTGTGCGAACAGCGGTTGCAAAGTATGGCTCCGATAAAATTGTTGTTGGTGTTGACGGCCGTGATGAAAAAGTTGCCACACAAGGTTGGCTTGAAAATTCTGATACGAGTTTTGACGATATTGTTGAAGCTATGTTATCAGTAGGTGTTTCGAATTTTGTTGTCACCGATATCGCTAGAGATGGGACCCTATCAGGTCCTAACATTGAGTTATTATCACGTTTACAAAATAAATTTCCTAAAAGCAATATTATAGCTAGTGGGGTATTGCCAATATTAAAAACGTTACAGATTTACAAGCAAGCGGTATTCACGATATTATTGTTGGCCGAGCACTTTATGATGGAGATGTGACACTAGCTCAATTAAAGGAGGTGGATGGATGACTTTAGCCAAACGAATTGTTCCAGCATTAGACATTAAGAATGGTAGAGTAGTTAAAGGGGTTAATTTTGTCAATTTACGTGAAGTAGGTGATCCCGTTGAATCAGCGAAAGCCTATCAGGCTGCTGGCGCTGATGAGCTAGTGTTTTTAGACATTACAGCAACTTTGGAAGAGCGGGATACCATCATGTCAGTCGTTGATGCTGTTTCCAGGGAAGTATTCATCCCCTTGACCGTTGGCGGCGGTATTCGAACGACAGAAGACATGGGTCGTTTAATTAAAGCGGGAGCTGATAAAATATTTGTTAACTCTGAAGCAGTAAAGAACCCAGCGCTAATTACGGACGGGGCTAAAATATTTGGCTCGCAAGCTATCGTCGGCGCAATTGATGCTAAATGGGATGAGTCGGCTGGTATTTATCGGGTCTACGTTTCTGGCGGATCTAAGCCTACAAGTCTTGATGCTATTGAATGGGCCTCTGAATTAGTCGCTCGTGGGGCTGGCGAATTGCTAGTAACAAGTATGGATGCCGATGGAACAAAAAAAGGGTACGATATTCAACTCTATGATCAACTAGCAGATGCTGTGAATGTACCAGTAGTAGCCTCGGGTGGTGCTGGTTCAACACAAGATTTCGTTAATTTATTTGAGAAAACTAAAATTGACGCAGCACTAGCTGCTTCAGTATTTCATTTTGGTGAAATTAAAATACCAAATTTGAAGCGAACATTGAAAGATGACGGTGTGGAGATACGCATATGATTGGAACTGAACCAGATTTCAACAAGCAAAGTCAAAATGGTTTGATCCCTGCTGTCATTGTCGACACGGAAACAAAGGCATTTTTGATGCTAGGCTATATGAACAAAGAAAGTTATTCATTAACCAAAAGTACTGGGCAAACTTGGTTTTGGTCTCGTGAACGACAAGAATTGTGGCATAAAGGGGAGACTTCGGGTAACATACAACAGGTCGTTAGCATGACATTAGATTGTGATTTAGATACTCTGCTAATTCATGTGAATCCTGCAGGGCCAGCCTGTCATACTAATGCTTACTCATGTTTTTTTAACACGATAAAAGGTGAAGGTTTAGCAGATGCTAATCAAGCAACCATTGCAAATAAATGGACTGATGGTTATTTTCCAAAAGAGTAAATACCACACTAAAAGGAGAAATGATGCCACAACAAACAATTGAAGAACTTTATGAACAAGCACTTGAGCGCAAACAAAATCCCCAAACAGGATCCTATACTGATTATCTATATCAAAAAGGATTAGATAAAATTCTAAAAAAAGTGGGAGAAGAAAGCACGGAAGTAATTCTCGGCGCCAAAAATAATAATGAAGAGCTAATTTATGAAACTTCAGATTTATTGTTTCATTTAATGGTCTTATTAGTTGAAAAGGGTGTCAGTTTAGATGATATTAAAGATGAATTAGGGTCACGCTTAGGAAAAAAATCATTATTGCATGAACGCGCTGATTGGCGAGGAGATAAGAAAAATGAAAAAGACAGTTAAAGCTTTAGCAGCTTATCAAGCAGAATTACCAGTAGAAACTGTAAAAGCAAAGTATGGATTGCAACATTTAGCCCGCTTATCAGCCAATGAATCTGTGTATGGTCCATCACCCAAAGTTGCTCAAGCTGTACGTGCTGTTTCCGATGATATTTTAGGTTATTATCCAGATGGGCAAGCGACAGAACTACGTGAAGCGGTAGCTGAGTTAAATCATGTTGACCCACAACATTTGGTGTTTGGTGCTGGCGCAGATGAATTGATTGAGCTGTTGACTCGTGTTGTGTTGGAACCAGGATCAAATATTATTATTCCCAATCCGACATTTGGTGAATATGCGATGCATGCACAAATCGAACAGTCTACAACAAAAAAAATACCCGTTAATGTTGATAACGGGCATGTTGATTTTGATGCGATTTTAGATGCTATTGATGATAAAACTGCTATGGTATGGATAGCTAACCCCAACAATCCAACAGGGGTATTCGAAACAACCAGCTCCATTAAGCGCTTTTTGGACAAGCTGCCAGCAAATATTACGTTAGTAGTGGACGAAGCCTACTATGATTTTGTAGATGAACCTGATGCTACCGTGGCACCTTTGGTAGCTGAGTACACAAACTTGGTTGTGCTACGTACCTTATCAAAGGCATACGGTCTAGCTAATTTACGTGTTGGATATGGCATCATGCAAGATACCCTTTATAGTGCGATGCAAGCAGTTCGTTTACCCTATAATTTATCAACCTATCAGATTGCTGGTGGCACGGCTGCTGTATTAGATCAAGAGTACTTGCAGAAAAATGTCCAACGTTTTCAAGTAGAGCGCCAAAAGTTCCAAGATTTTTTGACTAAAAATAAGTTTAAGTTTTATGAATCACAGGCTAATTTTATTTGGATAAAGGTTGGCGAAACGAAAAAAGTTGGTCAAAAATTATTAGAACAAGGTTTCCAAGTCAACGATCGACTTAATCCTGAGTGGATTCGTATTGCGTTAGGTACACCAGAAGACAATGCTGAATTAAAATTAGCTTTTTTGAAAGCTACAAACAAATAAATTCACGGATACACAAAAATGTTGCGTCATTAAATAACGACGCAACATTTTTGTGTTATTAAATTTCACTTCTTTACATCAATAGCCTTACAAAGTGTTTGCCTGATTTAATACATCTTTGAAGCGCCAGTCTTCTTGGTGGTAGGCTTGTTCCCAGAACTGCCATTCTAATTCACAACTTTTAAGAAAAAAATGTGTGGCCTGTTGGCGTTGTTGAGTTGTTGCATTTTCTGCCAAGCGATCTATCCATTCAAAGATTTTGTCAGATAGTGAAACTTCCGAATCATCATCTGTATTATCATAAAAATCAATCCAGCTTTTGAATGGGTTATCATTTGTGTTTGCTTTCTCCTGAACTTGTTTTTTTGCAATTTCATTATAGGTCCAAGGGCACGCCTGAAAAGCAGCTAGAATATTTAATAAGGAGCCGGTGTCAGCCGCACGATACATATGTGATTCGTATAGATATGCTTTAGGTGTTGGCGTGGCGTGTTGCAATGTTTCATATTCAACGCCGGCAACGTCACAAAAAACATGATGGGGATGAATTTCGCTATTTAAAATGAAATCAATTGAATCAGCAAAAAATTTCATTTCATTACGATCAGTTAATTTTGTAATGGCATTGGCATAAATTTTGATAAATTCACTAAGATATTGGAAATCTTGTTCAACGTAAAAAATCAAAGCTTCTCGGGGAACGTAAGCGTCCGCAATGCCACGAACAAATGCGTGATCATGAATGGCTGTCATAATTGGTGCAGCTTGGGTGCGCAATTCTTCTGAAAACATAATTTCTCCTAAAATCTTTACATATCCAACAAAAAAACTCTCTCTTGACTAGGCAAAAAAGAGTATCTTTTGTAAAAAGAATACCACTTTCCTACGCTAGCATTGACTAGATCAGGTTCGAAGGGATTGATAAATAATATCATCTCAGCCAAGAAGGCACCCCTAGTGGACAGCATATATATTTTTTAATGAGATTAGCATAGCATTGAAAAATTAAAATTGCAAATGGTTTTATGGTGTAGCTAATGGGCTAGAAAATTTCTTTGCATTTAAAATTAGAATAGGTTATACTAATTCACGAAGTTAATATTTTATCTGGGGTACCGTAAGGTTGAGATAATACCCATTGAACCTGTCAGGTTAATACCTGCGAAGGAAGAATAAGTTAGATTAAGATGTCTTTTTGATGCCATCAATCACTAAATTCTTTTGTGGTTGGTGGCTTTTTGTATGGACACTTATACTATAAAAGGTATTTTATCGAAACATACAACCTCGAAACAAGAGGAGAGATGTTTATGGAACAAGTAGAAACAGTAACAGCGGGATCAAAAGGGAAATGGTCTTTGCGAGAAGTCATTTTAATGGCGTTGATTGGTATTGCCTTTGGTGTGATTTATTTTATTATGGATCCAGTGTACACAGCACTTGATGCAGTCTTAGTTCCGCTTGGGTTACACCAATACACCATTGCAATCACTATTGGGCCATGGATGATGGCAGCCCCATTGGCTAGTTATTTATTGAAACGTGTTGGTGCGGGATTAATAGGTGAATTGCTTGGCGCCACTGGAGAAGCCTTGTTGGGCGGCTATTGGGGTGTTGCAACACTAATTTCTGGATTTATTCAAGGTATCGGATCAGAGCTTGGTTTTACTTTGACAGGATATAAAAGCTGGAAAATGGGTTTGATTTTGTCAACATTTACTGGAACATGCGTGACATTCATCTGGTCATTGTTCCACGATGGATATCTACAATTTGATTTTGGTATGCTAGTTGGGTTGTTTATTGTTCGCTGGATTTCAATTGCATTTTTTGCCGGTCTATTAGTTTACTGGATTGTCAACTTGCTAGAGAAGTCTAAATTATTAAAAACAAACCGATAAGGTCAATAAAAGTATGACGGAATTAAAGGCCAATCATTTGGATATTAAATTTGACGATGAAATTATCTTAGAAGATATTTCACTGGAGATTAGACCAGAACAATTTATATTATTAGTTGGTTCATCTGGATGTGGCAAATCAACTTTGATGACTGCCTTAGCTGGGTTATATCCTAAATATGGCGGCGAATTGTCACAGGAAGTGTCTTTGAACCATCAATCAATTGCTCAAATCAAAGCGAACCATCGCGCTAAAAAAGTTGCCATGCTATTTCAGCATCCAGATCAACAATTTGCCATGGATCGCGTAGAAGATGAATTAATTTTTTCATTAGAAAATTTATCTTTAACTACCGAGGAAATTGATAAGAGAATTAATTCTGCTTTATCAGAGGTAGGAATTGAATCACTGCGACACCGAGAACTTTCATACTTGTCAGGTGGAGAATTGCAAAAGGTTGCTTTAGCTGAAACATTAGCGATGGGTGCAGAAATTATTTTATTGGATGAACCTTTTGCGGCCGTTGATCCAGAGCATCGACATGAGTTACAAGTATTGTTAAAAAAATTAGTTGATCAAGGACATGGTATTTTAGTTTCAGATCATGACACAAGTGGATACGAAAATCTGATAACAGATTTATATCGTATTGAAAATCGACATATAGCATGTATTGATTCTACAGCTTGGTCTCCTTTTTTTAAACAAGATGTAAATGATAGTATTGTTACTAATGATGAATTTAATGAGTCTGTGTTTAGCATGGCACATGTGACGGTAAACAACGGTAAACAATCCATATTGAAGAATAGCAGTTTTGAGTGGGCAAAAGATAAAATCACCTTAATTACTGGACCCAATGGTATTGGAAAATCAAGCTTACTGCTTACTTTTGCAAGATTACACGATTATGAGGGCTCGTTGTTGTATCAAAGGAAGCTACTCGATAAACTTCGTAAAAAAATATATGCTAGGAAAGTTGGTTTAGTATTTCAAAATGCAGCTGACCAATTTTTAAACATTACCGTTTCTGAAGAAGTTGAGCAGGCTAGAGCCCATAGCCATCACGCTGATTATTGGACAACTGAGAAGGTTGACCAGTGCATGCAAAAGTTAAATTTAATAGGTCTTGAAAAGCATAGTGTTTACGAATTATCAGGTGGCCAACAAAAAAAGCTACAAATACTGATTATGTTAATTATTGCACCCGACACCTTGCTGTTAGATGAGCCATTATCTGGATTGGATACGAATTCTATTCAACATGTCATGCAAATCATTAAACAGTCGTCAAATGACCTTGAACAAAGTATTATCATGATTTCACACCAAACACACGGCATTATTCAATATATTGATTATCATGTTCGCTTTGATCAAAATGGTTTGAAATATGAAAGTGTAGTTAATTCATGAATGAAACACAAAAATTACTATTAGTATTGCTTATTTCGATAGAAATTGCGTTCACAAAATCAGTTTATCTCAATCTGTTTTTAATTGTTGTTAGTATTTTGATTTTAATAGTGACTAAAAGCCATTTGAAAACTTTTGCTCGGTTATTGATTGTATCAATTTTGCCGGCATTCGGATCATTCACATCATTTTATTTTTTTGGTACAGGAGACGAATCACAACGATTACATTTTGCACTAGTAATGACCACACGTGTAGGTGCCTATGTATTCATGGGCGCGGCATTTATGTCGACTATGGTTTTGTACGAATTATTACGTTCTCTTGAACAAAATGTCAAAATGTCCGCAACCTTTGTATATGGCATTCTGGGTGCATTGAGTTTTATTCCCAAAATTATAAATTCAGTTAAAACGATTCGGGCAGTGGGGCTGATGCGAGGTGAGGTCTTGAGTTTTTGGTCGCCTAAACTTTATTTTAAAGCCATTAGTCAAGCATTAATATGGTCAAATAATTTAGCGATGGCTATGACCTCTCATGGTTTTGAAGAAGGTGAAAGCCGTAGCTACCACCGATTATTTCCAACAAAAGTTTCTGGGTGGTTAATCATTGGCGTCGTTATGCTACTCATTCAGTACTGTTTATTTGTTATTAAGCTTTGGTAAACAAATGTGTTAGACTATGATTATGAAATTAAAACAAGCAGATTTACTTTTTGTAAAAAATGGACATAGCGATCTGGATGAGGGTATTGCAGAATCAACGGGAAATTTTGTTCATGTTGCGATATTAGCCGACGAAGAAAATGTCATTCATGCAACAGCTGATTCAGGCGTTTGTTTACAATCGCTTCAGCTTTTTTTAGAGAAAAATAAAAGTGCTGATGTTTACCGCACAAATGTTAAAAATACGAAGCGAATTATTTTTAACGCTAAAACGCATTTGGGTAAACCCTATAACTTTTCTTTTCAGCCAGGTACGAACAGCTTCTATTGTTCACAGTTTGTAGTGACAGCCTTTGAAGACTTTGTCAAATTTAGTGAACAACCAATGTTTTTTGGAGACAGACGAAAACAAATTTCTGACTTTTGGGCTGCTTACTATAAGGAACTAAACGAGCCGGTGCCAGTTAATGTTTTGGGAACAAATCCTAATGACATGTCTCACGATCCGCAGTTACAGTATGTTGGAAAAATTGACTTATAATTTAAATTAGTAAATACTAAAAAAGCCACAATATATAATGATATTGTGGCTTTTTTAAGTGTTTATAGGGGAACATAACAATCAAATTTTAGAGTTAATAGAACCAAGTGTCATAAATAGTGATTGGTTCGTGACGCTTTTGTTGCGTTGTCAGATACATCTCTTCTATTCGTTCGGCATCGGTGCTTGTAACATCTTTGCCTTCCAAATAATCGTCAATGACATCGTATCTAACACCCAGAGCAACTTCATCAGGCAGCTGTGGGCGTTCATCCTCAAGATCTGCAGTAGGTACTTTGTCGTATAGATGCTTTGGGGCGTGTAATGCTTCGAGAAGCTGCCTTCCTTGTCGTTTATTTAGACGCCACAAAGGGTTAATGTCTGTGCCGCCGTCACCATACTTGGTGAAGAAACCAGCTACGGCTTCAGCCGCATGATCAGTTCCGATAACGGCACTATTATGCTCGCGAGCAACAGCATACTGGGCAATCATACGTACTTTTGGTTTAATTGAACCGCGACTCATGTCATCAACGGTTAATCCACCAAGACGCAGTGAACCTACCAGAGCATCAGTTGCATCTTTGATATTTGTTGTTACTGTTAAATCAGGTTGGATAAAATTGAGTGCATCTTGGGCATCGTTTTCATCTTGTTGTTCACCGTATGGCTGCCTAATCGCAACAAATTCGAACTTTTGATTCGTTTCTGCTCGTAGTTCAGCAATAGCAAGTTGGCCAATTTTACCAGCAAGTGTGGAGTCTTGACCACCACTTACTGCAATAGCTAAACCGGTGTAAGCACTGTGAGTGAGATATTGTTTCAGAAAATTCACAGAGCGCTTGATTTCAATGTTTGGGTCAATAACGGGCTGAACGTGCAGATCAGCAATTATTTTAGATTGTAAAGGTCTCATTTGGTCATCTCCTGTATATTGTTTCGAATGTCATGAATTAAATTCATTTTAGCATCATATAGCTTTTGAGATAAGTCAACAGGATAGGTTTCAGGATTCAGTATACGTTTGTATTCATCCCATAGATCGTTTAACGAATGTTTGGCATAGCTTTTAATTGTAGTAATATCAGGCAAATCATAAATTAGGTCACCCTCAACAAAAATATCATGTAGCATCGGTTGTGCATCGAAATTTTTAATGTTCTTAGAAATAACAGGATGATTGGGATCAAACATGTGCAAAGTTTCCAATTGGCTAGGATTTTCATCATCGAAAGTCAAATAATCACCTTCAGATTTGCCATCTTTACTATCTGTTATTCGCCAAACTTGCTTTTTTCCAGGGGTTGAGATTTTTTCAACGTTGTTTGACAATTTAATTGTGTCATCGCCGTCGATACTAACCATCTTGTATACCGCACCTAAGGCAGGTTGATCATATGCTGTGATTAATTTTGTGCCAATTCCCCAGACATCAATTTTTGCACCCTGAATTTTAAGATTTAAAATGGTGTTTTCGTCTAAATCATTTGATGCATAAATTTTGGCATTCGTGAATCCTGCTTCATCTAACATGATACGAACTTTTTTAGAAAGGTATGCCATGTCACCTGAATCAATTCGAACCCCTTGAAAATTAATCTTATCTCCAAACTCACGGGCTACTTTGATAGCGTTTGGAACACCAGATTTTAGTGTGTCAAATGTATCTACTAGAAAAACAACATTTTTATGTGTTGCTGCGTAGGCATGAAAAGCATCATAATCGTTGTGGTAAGCTTGAACAAGCGCATGAGCATGTGTGCCAGAAATAGGAATATTGAATAGTTTTCCTGCACGAACATTAGATGTAGCATCAAAGCCACCAATAAAAGCAGCACGGGTACCCCAAAGCGCAGCGTCCAATTCCTGAGCACGACGTGTACCAAACTCTAATAGGGGGTCACCATTTGTTACACTAGCAATACGAGCCGCTTTAGTAGCAATCAATGTCTGAAAGTTGATAATATTGAGCAGTAAAGTTTCCAATAATTGAGCATCGACCAGAGGTCCTTCAACTTGCAAAAGCGGTTCATTGTTGAACATCACTTCACCCTCATAAGCCGAACGTATTGTTGCAGTCAAATGCCAGTTTTTAAGGTACGTTAAAAATTCAGTGTCGTATAGGTCTAATGATTGTAAATAATCAATATCGTCATCAGTAAATTTCAGTTGATTTAATATTTTGACAATTCGTTCTAAACCACTGAAAATAACATAGCCATTATTGAAAGGCATTTTACGGAAATAAGCCTCAAAAACAACGGGTTTTTGATCAATACCTTGTTTCCAGTAAGTATAAATCATATTAATTTGGTACGCATCCGTATGGAGCACCAGTGAGTCATCAGAATACATGTTCAAGTCCTTTCCTTCCATTATAACAATATTTTTTAGTTGTTACTTAAATTAATAAGTATTAATTATATGTCAATTTGATTGTAGTTAGATACTCAAATATTTAATTCTTGTAATAATTTTACGAGATGATTAAATTTTATAATGGCTTAATTCTTCTAGGACTATTAAACAGTGGATTCCTGAATTAAATTCGAAAATAGGACATTTTTTGTCCTATTCTTATTGAAAAAATAGTTGTAGTATTTAAGTTATAGCAATTTAAAAAATAGCACTGGAGGAAATAGTTTAGTAATGAACAATACGATTAAACTTATGAAGTTACCTGATTTAACAGTAATCAAGCATAGTGGTGAGGGGACACAATTCTATGCCTATAAAATTAATTTTATTTTAGAAAAACTCAATTTATCAGAAAATATTATCAACGATATCAACCGTGATTTATATCAAATGTTGGCGAACCAAGCGACTATCACAGCAATAGAAATTCGTAATTTATTGGTTTCCTTACTTAAAAAATATGAACAGCTGGATGCTGTGGATGCTTACAATTCATACTACGTAGCTGATCAACAAAAATTTTCCGATGCTTCAAATGTTCAAAAACGCATAGAGAAACTTTTTGCACAAGATGAGAGTGTCGTTCATGAAAATGCCAATAAGGATAGTCGCGTATTCAATACGCAACGTGATTTGGAAGCGGGAGCAGCAAGTCGTGCATTAGGATTACAAATGCTGCCACCTTTGGTAGCCAAAGCACATTTACGTGGAGATATTCATTGGCACGATTTGGATTATTCACCAGTCACACCAGCTACCAATTGTTGTTTGATTGATTTTGAAAACTTGCTAACAAACGGCTATAAAATTGGAAATGCGTGGGTAGATTCACCACATTCTATTCAAACTGCCACTGCGCAGATGGCCCAAATCATTGCTAATGTTGCATCTTCACAATATGGTGGTTGTTCAGCTAATCGGATTGATCAGTTACTTGCGCCTTACGCACAAATAAACTATGACAAGCACCTTGTTGACGCCAAAAAATGGATTGATGCTGACCGACAAGAAGAGTATGCCAAAGAGAAGACTTGCAAGGACATTTACGATGCGATGCAAGGACTGGAGTATGAAATCAATACGTTGTACTCGTCGCAAGGGCAAACACCATTTACAACTGTTAATTTTGGATTGGGAACAAGCTGGTTAGAGCGCGAAATCCAGAAAGCTATTTTACAGATTCGTATCAAGGGACTAGGGAAAGAGCGGCGCACGGCCATTTTCCCAAAATTAATTTTTACTTTGAAAAAAGGGCTCAATTTTAGTCAAGAAGATCCAAACTATGATATTAAGCAATTAGCTTTGGAATGTTCAACCAAACGTATGTATCCTGATTTATTAATGTACGACAAAATTGTTGAATTGACAGGTAGTTTCAAAACACCGATGGGTTGTCGTTCATTCTTACAAGGCTGGGAAGATGAAACAGGCGTTGAAGTTAATTCTGGACGTATGAATTTGGGTGTTGTTTCAGTTAACTTGCCACGTATTTCCCTGTTTGCTAAGGGTGATATGAATCTGTTCTGGAAGATTTTTGATGAGAAAATGGCGCTATGTCATGATGCGCTAGCTTACCGGATTGAACGTACCAAAGAAGCTGTACCAGAAAATGCACCATTACTGTATATGTATGGTGCTTTTGGCAAAAGATTGAAGGCCACCGATAGTGTTGATGAAGTGTTTAAGAACGGCCGCGCTACGATTTCATTAGGATATGTGGGCGTTTATGAAACATGCATTGCATTCTTTGGACCAGACTGGGAAAAGAATCCTGAAGCACATCAATTTGCTGAAGCAGTTGGTAAAAGAATGCATGATTATTGTCAAGAATGGGCAGCAGAGAGTGGTTATCACTATAGTTTGTATTCGACACCAGCCGAATCTTTGACCGATACATTTTGCCATCTTGACCAAGAAAAATTTGGGGCTGTTCCTGATATTACTGATAAGCAGTACTATACCAATAGCTTCCACTACGATGTTAGAAAGCATCCAACACCATTTGAAAAAATAGCATTTGAAGAGACGTTCCCAAAATATGCGTCGGGCGGTTTTATCCACTATTGTGAATATCCTAACTTAAAGCAAAATCCTCAAGCATTAGAAGCTGTATGGAATTGGGCCTACGATCACGTTGGCTATTTAGGAACCAACACGTGCATCGACAAGTGTTTCAAGTGTGGCTTTGCGGGTGAATTCAAATCAACAGCGCGTGGCTTTATGTGTCCTGAGTGTGGTAACCATGATCCTGAATTGTGTGATGTGGTCAAAAGAACGTGTGGCTATCTAGGAAATCCTCAGCAACGACCAATGGTTCATGGTCGACATGTTGAAATAATTTCACGTCAAAAGAATTTAACTAAGGAGATGATTGAAAATGTCGCGACCTTTGCGAAAACCAAACAATCCGATGCCCAAAGAATGGACCGCGCAAAAGTATAGTCAAAATTATGTAGCTGACTATAAAGCCTTCAATTTTGTTGATGGCGAGGGGGTTCGTTGCAGTCTATATGTGAGTGGTTGTCTGTTTTTATGTCCCGGCTGCTACAATGTTGCCGCGCAAAACTTTCATTTTGGACAGCCCTATACACAAGAACTAGAAGACCAAATTATTGAAGATTTGAGTCAAGACTACGTCCAAGGGTTGACGCTGTTAGGTGGGGAACCATTCTTAAATACAGATGTATGTCTACAGCTCTGCCGTCGGATTCGGAAAGAATTTGGCCATTCGAAAGATATTTGGTCGTGGACTGGTTATACATGGGAAGAGCTGGAACAAGAGACCTATGATAAGATGCGGTTATTATCCTTACTAGATATTCTGGTGGATGGTCGTTTCTTGGAAGAAGAAAAAGATTTAACATTACAGTTTAGAGGTAGCGCTAATCAAAGAATTATTGATGTACCTAAATCATTGGCACAAAATGAAGTTGTCATTTGGGATAAGTTAGTGCGATGATTTATTAATAGTAATTTTTGGAAAATGTGTACACTCGTTTTTATAAAACGAGTGTACACATTTTTTTATTAATTAATATTTACAAATGAAGTTCTTCATCAAAAAAATGTTGGCGAAAATGATTAGGAGTTATTCCGGTTATTTCTTTGAAAGTTTTGACAAAATAGCTTGCGGTTGAAAAAGATAGTAAATTTGAAATCTCCAGTAATGTGAGATTCGAAGCAATCAACAATTCTTTTGCCGTATCTATTTTGGTTTGCCTAATGAATTGAGTGATCGTTATTTTATACTCTCTTTTGAACGCTGGATTCAATGTCTTTTTCGAAGCATTCAGTGCGGTAGCAATGTCATCGAGTGTAATGTTTTCGCTAATATGCTCTTTTATATATTGTTTAATTCTTTGGTGGAGTGGTAAAAAATTGTGAACCCTATGGTTTTGTACAATTTTAAAATAATGCCAAGTAATTTCTCTAATAACTTGAAAAAAATTCAGGAACTGAGGAGATAGTTCAATTTCTTTCACAAGCTCATTATGCAATTGAAATGCTGACTCGACAGGGTACCCCCACTGGATAATCGCTCGGTTTAAAATTGAGACATAGGAAATAAGCGTATCTTTTTCGCCTCTAATCATGTTGTTGGAGGCAAAACGTTCACCAATTATTTTTAAACGTGACAACTTTTCAAGTGCTGAGATTAAACTGGCTTTACGTGAATAAACAATCGATTTGATAATATCAGTTTCTGCATTAAAAAAGTTTTTGGATCAAAGGATTCGCTGCTTTCTTTTTTGATGTGGAGTTTATCTGAAAACTTTGTAATGTGGACCTCTTCTTCTGGCGCATCGTTAGAATTATATAAAGTATAGATGATTTGAGAAATGGATTTTAGATTTGAAAGGGAATGTAACATCATTAACTCACTACTCGTTGATAGTGGATCGTCGTATTTAAAAGAGAAGCAAACGATGCTTTCTTCATTGACATGGCAAGTTAAAATATGACCAGAATTATAGTCTAGAGATTGATAAATGTGATTTGTGAGCAGCTCAATATTATCAATTAATAAATTCACAACATTTTTATTGGAATTATTAGTAGATTCATCTAAGTAATTTACTTGTTTTGTGGCAATGTCAATCAAAATAACATCAGCATTTAAAATGTTTGCTAACTTTTTAATATCTTTCATTACTTCTCCCGGAAATTACATTTAATCATTAAACGTGTTATTAGCATTTGTTCTTTCTTTATAAAATGTATTTATTCATAATTGTATAAAAACTATTAAGTAATAAATATAACATCAGGAAGCAAAAAATCTTATTTTGATATAAACTACCTTTTTTTATCATGAAATTGCAAAAGGATTCATACATAATATGAAGTACTTGTGATCATACAGCTTAATTTCGAGAGAATAATCACATGTAATTTGTAGAGAAAGGTGGATAAAAATAGAGAAGTACATCACATAGTTACAGATTCTGTAATTGGTGAAAGTCATAATATATTTTAGCCTGTACTAAACTTTTATCAAAAAGAGTTTGTATTTTTAAAATTGCGGTTCTCAATACAAACTAGCAATTTTAACACTTTGTGAGAGAAGTGATGATTTTTAAAACAAGAACACTGAAGAGTTCTTAGAAGGGAGAAATATGAAAAATAACATTCACAAGATTGTGAACGGCTTATTTCTGCGTGTCTTTGGAATTTTGTTGATATTGTCAACATTAGTAGCAAATGCGCTGATGATTCCACTAACTACAGTATCTGCTGCGAGTGATATTACGCCACAGTATACGAGTAATAGTACAGGCGTATTCCCCACTAATTCGTGGACTATTCCAGGTCAAAATACGGTAATAAATCATCAAGGTGGAGATGCTAGTAATGGCTGGGACAAGAATAGCAGTTGGAATGGGGATTCATCTGATACATCAAAATCATATTTGAAATTTGGTACTGACACTAGTAACCCAGATTACCAAATTCGTAAGTATGCTAAAGAAACGTCCACACCTGGGTTATACGACGTCTACTTGAACGCCAAAGGTAATGAAGTTAAGAATATTAAACCGATTGATATTGTGTTAGTTGTTGATATGTCGGGATCAATGGAGCCGGCGAATAATCCGTCTGGAAGTAACAGAGCTCAGGCTACTAGAGATGGCGTTAAACAATTTCTACAAGCAATTAAAGATGCTGGAATTTCCCAGTACGTTAATGTTGGTTTGGTGGGTTTCTCAAGCCCAGGAAACTATGTTACCGGTTCAAACGGGTATCTAGAAGTTGGGATGCAGAGCCTTTCAACAACTGGGCAGACAGAACAAATAAATAAAACTCTATCTCCGACTTTTTCAGGTGGAACATTCACACAATTGGGAATTCGTAGAGGTCAAAAAATGCTCGACGACGATAAAAATGATCACAAAAAAATGATGATTTTACTGACAGACGGTGTTCCAACCTTTTCTTATAAAGTCACCCAAGCAACAACTATTTCAGGAACGACTTATGGAACAGCATTTTCCTCCTCAGATCAGGACCAACCCGGATCTACTTCACAATTTGTAAGTGGGAGAAATAATTGGGAAAGTCGGAAAAATCGTTACATTAGTGGAACTGATCCTAACGGAGCAACTACAAGTGCACAGAATTATGGACTATATTACAATACTGGTAACAATGTCAAAATTTGGAATACTTGGGCAGCAACGCTGGGAGAAGCAAAAATCAGTAGAGATAGTGGTACCGAAATACATGCTTTAGGAATACAGTTAGGTGATGATAATAATAATAATTATTGGGATTCGCCACTTTATCTATCCTCCAATAATGTACGTTCCAGAGCTAGTTTAATTGCTTCATCTGGTCTTTATCAAGATGCTAACAGTGCATCTGATGTGGAAACGTATTTGAAAAATCAAGCAAAAGATGTTCTGAGTCAATTCAACACGGTCAACCAAGGCAGTATTTCAGATCCATTAGGTTCTCAATTTATTTATGGGGATGACACGCCGACGGTTAAGAGTGTAGGAAGTAGTGTTGTTCAGAATTTACCAACAGTTACCAAATCAAACGGAAGTATCTCTGTAAGTAATATTAATCTGGGGAAAGATCAAGAAATTCAAATACATTATCAGGTGCATTTAAATACTGAATCAGATAATTTTAAACCGGATTACTGGTATCAGATGAATGGCAAAACAACATTTACACCGACAAAGGATAGTAACGCTGTAGAATTTGGTGTTCCTTCTGCGAAAGCACCTGGAACGGAGCTAAAGGTTATCAAACAATGGCAAGAGCTGACAGATTCATCGAAGCGACCAGATAGTATTAATTTTGAAGTAACGCGAACTACGAACAACCAATCAAACGATTGGCGGGCAACTGGTACTTTGAGTAAATCGGATAATTGGTCTAAAACTTTCAAACAGTTGAATAGAAATAATCAATCGGTTTTGTTACCAGCTTATGATAACAAAGGTGGAACGTTCAATTATCAGGTGCTAAACGAAAGTACGGATGGTTACGTTTCAAGCATTACTAACAAAACAAATGAGTCAACGATAACAAATACACAATATGGTTTGATTATTGATAAGTATGCAAGTAACTCGAAAAATAAACTCACTGGTGCTGAATTTATTGTTAAATCAACGGATGGCAAGCAGTCCTATACATTAAAAAATAATCAGTTACAGCAACTGACACCAGGGGATTACACCATTCAAGAAACTAAGAGTCCATCTGGGTATCAACTTGATTCCACGGTTTATCCAATAACACTATCGCAAGATGGAAAATGGTCAAGTAGCGGTCAAGGTATTAATGTGAAATCACCAACCACGGATGGCAACGGCTATAAAGATGGTTTTTCTATTGCTACTGACAAATCAAACAATACTGATAAGAATAATGTTGTTAGATTTGTCAAAAATGATACTTTCAAGAAGTTTGATCTGACAGTTAATAAAGTTGACAAAACAACTGGAAATGCGCTAAAAGGTGCTAAATTCACATTAACTGACTCTGATGGCAAAACATCAGTTTACAAAGAAACCGATCCAACGTCGACTTTCACTTTTGAAAATCTTTCATCAGGAACATATACTTTGAAAGAATCAAAAGCTCCTGATGGATACATTGCTAGTAAAGATGTCACAATAATAATTTCTGATGATGGCAGTGTTAAGGTAACTAACAATAATGGCGATTGGAAATCAACTTTACAAAATGATGCAGGTAACAATCAGATTAGCCTAACGGTCAACAATTCAAATAAAACTGTTTTTCCATCTACAGGTGGCACTGGTATTGTGCGCTACATGTTGATAGCTGGTGCCTTTATATTAATTGCCTTGGGTGCTAGCGGTTATTATATTTTCCGAATAAAGAGGGGTAACCGATCATGATTAAAAAAATGATTGTGTTTATCATTACCTGTATTTCATTTGGGTTGCTTAGCTTGCAACAAGACAATTTAAAGGTTTTAGCCGATACTGATAACCAATTTACGATAGAATTGCATCATCAGTTGAGTGTGTATGAATCAAATCCAGTATCCTATACTCCTGGCAGTAACGTAACATTTCAATTGTATGATTTGACGGCTGATTACCAGAAGCATGAAAATGATGAAAATTATTTTGAAGATTTGAAATCTCAAAATCAGGGTATTCAAAATTATATTCAAGACAATCATATTCGTTTGATGGATACTAAAACTACTGATGCCAATGGACAAGCAACATTTCATGTTTCAAAAGAATATGGAAAAGCTTATCTTATTGTGCAACAAAAAAGTAGCCAACTTGAAAGTGATGGTTTATCCTATGAGCAGGTTAGTGATCCAGTCGCATTTTCGCTAAGAAATCAAGATATGGATAAAAACAAGCTTGAAATTGAGACCAAATCTGCTATTGTGACACGCATACCATATTTTTTTAAATATGGAAAAACGCTTGATCATAAAGAATTACCATTAGCAGGTGTCAAATTTGTGTTGTATAAAACAGTTGACAACCAAAAAAAATACCTGACTGATGACAATAGTTGGAAAACCACTGATGACCCATTACATGAAAAAGAAGTAAAAAAAGTCGTATCTGATGATACCGGTTTAGTTGCTTTGAATAATAGTAAGCTACCCGCGGGTCAATATTATTTTCAAGAAGTTCAAACATTAAAGAACTTTGAAATATCTTCTCAGGCACAACACATTAGTGTTAATATTCCAGCAGTCACTAGCTTAGCTAATGTACCGCCAATTACTGTTAATGGCGAGCCGTTGTCTAAAATAGCTGCGGGTGTGATACCTAATGACGTGTATCAAAATGCAAGTCCGAGAGTTTTGAATTACCAAAAAAAGCAACCCACTAAGAAACCACCGTTTAGCTTGCCATTCTTACCAGAAACAGGAATAGCAATTGGTTCAATTTCTTTAGTCGGTTTGTTGATTATTTTATTGGTAATATTGATAAAAATTTATAAGAAGAAATTACAATTAAAAAGGAGTTTTAAAAATGAAAAGTAAATCATGGTCACAAATGGCTAATGCGATTTTACTCGTACTTCCTCTTTTAGTATCAGCCTTGTTTGGTATTACTAATGTATCTGCGGACACAACAGATAGTGTTAATGTTACATTGCATAAAAGGGTCTTTGATGAAGGACAAGTACCGGATAGTAAGACCAATACAGGTGAAGTAGATAATAATTTTGGTGGAACGCCATTAGCAGGTGTTACTTTTACAGCTTATGATGTAACTGACCATTATTTGAACTTACGTTCTAGTGGTGACACTGCTGAAAAAGCATCCCAAGAGGTTCAATCTGATGCCGCTGATGCTGCACCAAGTTACGCCACAAAAGTTGCAGAAGGTGTAACAGCTGGAGCCGATGGCACAGTAACTTTTTCAAATTTGAAGTCTAAGGACGGCGATAAAGACAAGGTTTACTTGTTTGTTGAAACAAATTCACCAACAAATGTCACACAAAAAGCTGCTCCAATTGTGTTAGCTTTACCTGTTTATAAGTCAGGGTCAGACTCAGAAATTAATTCTGATGTTCACGTTTATCCCAAAAACGAACAAACTGATGCTATTACAAAAGATTTAAGTGACGAAAGTAAAAAAGATTTGATTGTGACATTGCCTGATGGATCAAAGGTCTATAATGCCACTTATGGTCAAAAATTTGGTTATCAATTGCAAATAGCAGTACCATGGAACATTGCGGATAAAGATACATTTAATGTAGTTGATACGCCCAACTTAGGTATTGATGATGATGCTACTACGGTAAAGGTTGCAGGATTAACTAAAGGAACTGACTATACAGTTTCAGCAACTGATGCAACTGACAAAAATGGTAAAAGTTTTAAAATAACATTTAATCCAACTGCAGCTGCTGTTAAGGCTGCTGCCGGTAAAAAGTTAACAGTTACTTATGATGCTACCTTGACTAATGCTGCTGTTCCTGACAAAGCATTGAACAACACGGCTACGTTAAATATTGGTAACGGAACAGATGTTACTTCTACACCGGTTCAAGGACCTGAAATTTACACTGGTGGTGTGAAATTCGTTAAGCAAGACAAGCAAAGTGCTGCAAAGCTTGCTGGTGCAGAGTTCCAGTTGGTTAAGTTAAATGCTAATGGTGACAAAGTTGCCTACGCAACGCAAGCAACTGATGGTTCATACACATGGGCATCAAATAATGACTCAGCGACAACATATACATCAAATGATCAAGGATCAGTTGAATTAAAGGGTCTTGAATATTCAAACAAGTTGGCTGATGGTCAAAGCTATGCACTTGTTGAAACAAAGTCTCCAGCTGGTTATGCGCTTTTGACAGCTCCTGTTAAGTTTACAGTTACTAAAGGAAGCTATGCTGACAATCAAACAATCACTGTGACAAACATTAAGAAGGGTATCTTACCATCAACTGGTGGTTCTGGTATCTACTTGTTCTTGATTGCAGGTGCACTTTTGATGAGTGGCGCATATGTTTGGAATAAGCGTAATAAAAAGAACCAAAATATTTAATCATATTTGAAAACTAAAGTGCAAACCATGTTCGTGGTAAGCACTTTTTTTATAAAAATGAATACTATGTTCATAATTCTTTGGAATAATGGTTTTCATTGATATTATGAGCCGTGGTTTCAAAGGATAACTAGAACGATGGCAGAACAAAAACAAAATAACGCTAATATTTTTCTGAAACTGTTCATTGCATTAATGTTTTTCATTGGCTTTTTGGTGTTCATGTATCCTTTTATTGCTAATGGCGTGAATAACTATGTGGCCCAAAAAGAATTAAATGCTGTGAATCAACTAAATCAAAGCAATCAGAAAGCCAGTGCCAAGAAACTCGAAAAATTAATCAAAAAAAACAAACAAAAGTCAAAAAAAAATCAACAACTTGGTATATCACCTGTCAAGAATATCTTGGGGCAAACGTTGGAAAATATGCCCAAGGAGAGTAGAGAGTACTATCAAAAGCACTCGTTAGGCAGTATATTCATTCCTAAAATATCTCTGAGTTTACCGGTGTTTGATACAACGACTGACAGCCTTTTGTATAAAGGAATTACATTATTACCTGGCAGTTCTTATCCTGTTGGCGGCAAAAGTACGCATACCGTTTTGATGGGGCACAGTGGTTTACCTAATCAAGAATTATTTACTCATCTGCACGAATTAAAAAAAGGCGATAAGTTTTTTTTGAAAGTGTATGGGAAACGTTTAGCTTATCAAGTTATTCGAATCAAAGTGGTTTTACCAACAGATCTAAGTGATATCACAATACAAAATAACCAAGATTTGGCAACGTTGGTCACATGTACACCCTATATGGTGAACACACATCGATTGTTGGTTACTGGGAAAAGGGTGCCGTTGGATAAAGGTTCATTTGATAAACAAGAAAAAAAGGCAGTATCATATCAAGGAAAATATTTGTTTTGTCTGACAGCACTGATTCTTATTTTTATGGCTTTAATTTTTTATATCATCAAACGTGAGCTTATTGAATTATTGTCACATAAAAGAAATTATCAGTTATCATTTTTTGTTTATAATAATGGACATCTCATTTCTGGTCATAAATTCACTTTAGTAGATTATTTTGGTAAAAGAATATTAAATGACCAAGGTGAGTTATGTGAGTCTACGAGTGACTCAAGAGGCTATGTATCGTTTGGTCAAATTAATGGTGGTAGGTATAAAATAGTTCCGATGAATCCAAACATGAACCTCAAACCTTTTAAAGCGATAGTTAAACATTTAAAGGATAAAAAATTCTATATAAAAAAAGTAGTTAAAAATGGTTACCAAATTCAAACAGAAGGTGATGCAACAAATGACTAAGCAAACCAGTAAAAAAAAGAATAAACAAAATATATTTTTAAATATTATTTTTCTTATAGGATTTTTAGTAGCGTTGTATCCTTTTTATGTCGGTGCATTGAATCATTTTATTGACCAGCAACGAATCAAGACAATTCAAAAGGAAACTAATCAAGATATATCAGCAAAAGAAGCACGTATGCAACAGAAAAATGCACGGTTAAGAAAAGATGGCATTCAACCTGGGAGTGACCCATTTTCTGGTTCCACTTACAAAGAGCATGTGGTATTGAAGAAGCATTTAATTGGTACAATTAGTATTTCTAAAATTAATGTGCATATTCCGCTTTTTGATACGACAAATGAAGAAACACTTAACTATGGCGCAACCGTCTTACAAGGAACATCTTTTCCTCTGGGTGGGAAAGGCACGCATAGTGTTATTTCCGCGCACCGTGGCTTAGCTTCACGAATGTTATTTACGAACTTAAATCATGTTAAGAAAAACGATACTTTTGTACTAACGGTATTTCATAAAAAATTAGCCTATAAAGTTTTTAAAATTGAAGTTGTCAAACCTGAAGATTACCAAGGGCTGCAAGTTGAACCTGATAAAGACTTGGTAACGCTAATAACCTGCACACCTTATATGGTCAATTCACATCGTTTGTTGGTGACAGGATATCGAGTTCCTTATAATAAAAATATGGCAAAAAATATTGAAAATGCTGATAAGTTTAACAATATCAAGCAAGTTCTTATTATTATTGTCATCATTTTATTAATTGTATTGCAATTTCTTTTCTTGTATAAACGCATCATACGTATCAAATTAGCTAAGAAAAAGTTTGATTTATCATTTTATCGTTTAGATGCTGATGGTAATCCCGTTTCATCTGTTGCCTTTCAATTGTTTTCTAAGAATAAAAAAGTTGCTTTAAAAAGAGATGGAAAATCATTAATTCGCCATTCAAATGATGAAGGGCTTGTTACATTTGATGATATTCCAGGCAGACTCTACTATGTTAAAGAGGCTACAACTAACAAAAATAGCGGGGTTATTGCTGGCGTAAAAAAACTAAAGGATAAGAATATGACCTTTTATCCAACTAAAAAGTCAAAACCTTTTTTCCATTCGGATAACAATAAACTGTGGATTATTAGATAATGCATGAACTCAAAAAAGTAAATATATTTCGATTTAATCTTACCAATTCTCTCGTGCTATAATAAAACAATGAAAGAATTTTTAACAAACAATTTTGAGCAAACACAAAGTTTAGCTAGTAGAATAGCATCATTTGTTTATCCTGGTTTAGTGATCACGCTGAATGGTGATTTAGGAGCGGGGAAAACAACCTTTACCCAGGGATTTTCACGCGCTTTAGGTGTGAAGTCAAGGGTTAAGAGCCCGACATTTAATATTATGAATACTTATATGGCGCGTGATTTTCCCATTTATCATTTTGATGCTTATCGATTGGAAATGACAGGTGCTGCTAATCAAGGATTCGAGGATTTTATCGGTACGGATGGTGTAACGCTTATTGAGTGGCCGCAATATATGAATGATTTGTTGCCAAATAATCGATTGGACATCACATTTACTCGAGGTGAGGATGATAACGAACGAACAATAAGTATCGCAGGTGTTGGTTCAGTTATTGAAATTGAGGAAAAACTATGACATTCGATATGAGCCAGCCGATTACGTTCAGCTTAGAAGAAGCCAGCTTAGCTAGAGCTGCTGAATGGCAACAATTAATTCAAGATTTAATGGTGGAAACAGATACTTTTTTGAATGCAAGTATGCGTGATGGGGATGAAATACCTGTAAAAAACGATGCGCCGGCGATTACTTTGTTGTTGATTGCTGAACAAGGTGAACAATCATTACCGGTAGGAATAGGATCTATCGAAAATGAAGAAATCGGTGTGGCTATTTTGAAACAATTTCACGGTGCTGGTCTTGGTCAGGATTTAATGCGGTCACTTCTGGACTGGGCTAAACTTAACGGGTTATCAAAGGTATGGTTAGATGTACAAATTGATAATGACATCGCCGTGCATATTTATCAGAAATACGGGTTCTTAAGTGTTGATGAAAAAGAGCACTTTACCTTACCAAATGGTCGTGATACAGAGTTACAAAGAATGATCTTGGAGTTATAACTATGAATTTTGTAGCAATGGATTTTGAAACAGCAAACCGCGAAAAGCATTCGGCAGTTTCTATAGCCTTAGCAATTGTGCGTGATAATCAAGTAGTTGATAAATTTTATTCATTAATCAAGCCGGAAACAACGTTTAGCTCGTACAACACAGCTATTCATGGTCTCCATCGACAAGATGTAGCTGACGCGCCAAAGTTTCCCGAAGTTTGGCAAACAATTTCACCTTTTTTCACAGAAAATAAATTAGTGGTGGCCCACAACGCATCATTTGATAATAGTATCTTGAAAGGAACATTGCAGTATTACGATATTGATGAACCGCATTATTTGTTGTTGGACACGGTTCAAACTAGTCGTAAATTATTTCCAAATTTCGAAAATCATAAGTTAAACACTGTGGCTGGTAATCTAGGGATTACATTGGATCATCACCATAACGCGCTTGATGATGCAGTAGCTGCAGCCAACATCTTAATTTATGAATCTAATCATTTTGGAGCAGAAGTACTTAAGCCATATGTTAAAAATAAATAAAAAGCCGTGCAATTTATGCAGGGCTTTTTATTTATACATTAATTTCGAGAAGAATCGGTGCGTGATCCTGACGGGCACCCGTATCTATAACACAGGATTCTGTGACGTTTTCAGCGATTCGATCACTAACCAAGTAGTAATCAATTCGCCACCCGGAATTATTGATTTTACTTGTTTTACTAATTTGTGCCCACCAAGTATAAACACTTGGTGTGTCTGGATTTAATGATCGAAAAGTGTCTGTAAATCCAGCATCCAATAGTGCTGAAAACTTTTCCCGTTCCTGGTCAGTAAATCCAGCAGAATGACGATTTGGTTTTGGGTTTTTCAAATCAATTTCTTGGTGCGCGACGTTCATATCACCACTAAAAATAACTGGCTTGGTAGCGTCTAGGGTCTTGATATATTCACGATATTTATCATCCCACTCACCACGTTCAGGTAGACGTATCAACGAGCTTCCGGAATTAGGTGTATAAACAGTTGATAGGAAAAAAGTTGGAAATTCTAAGGTGATGATGCGTCCCTCTAAATCCATGGAACCTGGCGCACCAATGGTAGGATATTCCACCTGAGTAGGTTCCACTTTGGAAAGCACCATCGTGCCAGAGTAGCCAGAGCGCGCAGTACTAGAATTTACATACAAATGATACTCTGGAAAAAGTTCTGCAATGGCTGTCGCTTGTTTTTTAGTTAAGCCTGTTGATTTCAATTTTGTTTCTTGGATGGCAAAAACGTCAGGGCGTATGGTCGCAATTTCGTTTAATGTGCTCCAAGTCATTTCACCACGGACACTTTTGTGTTCAACTGCAGCATTGATGGAATCAATATTCCATGAGATAAATTTCAAATTTTCGTCCCCCTGAGAGTTATATAAATATTTTAACATACTGTTTGTTTTCACGTATTACCGAGAATATCGATGCATAAATTCAGGTATTGAGGCACTGATTTCTGTGGGTAGTGTGATGTAGCGGGTTTCAGCTAGTTCGTCAGCAATAGCAGAATGAGCATAGACCGCCGCTAAAATTGCTTCGGAAAACGACAACATAAACTGTGCCGTAAATCCAGCAATCATTCCGGCGAGTGTGTCACCCATGCCCCCTGTGGCCTGATAAGGTCCACCAACTGGTATTTCAAAAGCGCAGTCATTGGTATAAATTTGAGTATGATGTTGTTTTAAAACTAAAATCGGTTCAACATTCATCCTTTGTTGCGCTAGCATATTAAACGCTTCAAAAGCTTGTTCATTGATTGTCACACCACTTAGACGTTGCCACTCCATCTGATGTGGTGTTAAAACGAGTCGCGATTTTGGCCACTTTAGTTTATGTTCAGCAACTAGAGTTAAGGCAGAACCGTCAACGATGAGTATTTGACGTGGCAAAATAGCATAAAAGGTATGTTGTACTAAATCAATACGATCGCCTAAACCTGATCCGATTAAAACAACGTCTGATTTTTTAATATACTCGGTGAGATCCTCATTAAAATCAACAACCATTGCTTCTGGTAAGTGACTATGTAAAGCGGTAAAGTTTGATGGATCTGTGGCTACGGTTACCAGTCCGGCACCAGAATTAACTGCAGCCAATGCGTTCATAATCACTGCACCACCAAATTGTGCCGTGCCGCCAATGATTAAAACACGGCCATAGGTTCCTTTGTGTGAGTCCTTAGCTCTTTTTTTAATGACTCGGTATAAAATATCTTCAGTTAATGTTTTCATAGTTTAATCCTTAACATTATTCTACACGATAGTTTTGTTTAATGCACAAAGAAGGTGATAGGAGTGCTCATCTAGCGTGACTTTTTATGTGACTCATTATGTAGATAGTGTACAATATGTTTATGGAAAAAAATAGTTTTATTCTCTCTGATGTGGAAAAATTGTCAACTGAACAAGCGCATTTGATTCAAGATGTGGTTGACTTTGCAAATCAGGGTTTGAAGCAAGAAAAAAAGAAAGTATTTATTATTGAAGGGGGCGCTGGTTCTGGGAAAAGTGTTGTACTATTTGAAATATTTAAACAACTTCAACATGCTGTTTTAAATAATGAGTCATCAGCACTTTATCAAACTAATAATTATTTACTGGTCAATCACGCTGAAATTTGGAAAATATATCGTGATTTAGCAGGGAAAACTGAAGAATTAAAAAAGAAACAGTTCCTAAAACCCACAACTTTTATTCATCAAATGGATAAAGAGCAGCGTCATGCAGATGTTGTATTAATTGATGAAGCACATTTACTATTAACTGAACCTGATCGCTACAATAAATTTAATCAAACCAACCAACTGGTCGAGATTATCAAACGTTCTCAAGTTATCATTTTAGTTTTTGATAGCCATCAAGTCTTAAAATTCAAAAGTATGTGGACTAATCAAAGGTTGGAACAAATCGTTTCACAGTACGCACCAACGCGTTATCAATTAAGTAATCAGTATCGTATGCTAGGTAATAACGAGCATGTTGTTCAATGGATTGACAATCTAACGCAAAATAAAGAAATTTCAACATTAGGCCTCGTTGACGGATTTGATTTTCATATTTTTTCCAATGCTAATGATCTCTACAGAATGATTCAACAAAAAAATAAGCGGGTAGGAATGTCACGTTTGTTAGCAACAACGGATTATCCGTATACCGTTAATCGCGGTATCTGGTATGTGACGGTTGATGATTTCAAATTACCTTGGGATCAGTTAGACACAGGTACAGCACCATGGGCATTGAGACCGGACACAATTAATGAAGTAGGATCAGTGTACACAATTCAAGGTTTTGATTTGAACTATGCTGGTGTGATTATTGGACCCAGTATCACATTTGATGAAGATAAAAATAAAATCGTGGTTCATACCGAAAAATATGAGGATAACGCCGCTTTTCGACAAACAAAGGGTCATTCATTTAGTGAGCAAGAGAAAGAAGCTATTATGCTGAACGCGCTAAATGTGCTATTAAAGCGTGGCCGACAAGGGTTATATATTTGTGCTGCGGACCATGCATTGCGTAGAAAGCTAGCCACGATTATTAAAAAATAGTGGTTATAGCGCTATATAGTATATGGATACTTTGATTATTTAATCCTTGTTCCTGACATGAATATTAGAAAAAAATGCCATAACAGGGTATAATAACCCTATGAGTTACTAGAAAGGTTAAAAAAATATGACAGTTGATTGGAAACAAGAAACAGAGAAACGTAAAGCAGCCTATATCGAAGATTTAAAAGCCTTATTGGCTGTTGAATCTGTTCGTGACGATTCACAAGCAACGCCTGATGCACCTTTAGGTCCTGGACCAACAGCTGCCTTAGTTAAGATGTTGGCTATTGCTGAGCGAGATGGCTTCACTACCAAAATATTGATAACATTGTGGGCTATATTGAAATTGGTCCCAAAGATGCTGATGAATATGTCGCTATTTTGTCTCATGTTGATGTGATGCCTGCAGGCGAGGGTTGGGATACCGAACCATTTGAACCTGTTGTAACGGATGATAAGATTATCGCCCGTGGTGCTTCAGACGATAAGGGGCCAGGAATGTCAGCCTACTATGCTTTCAAAATTTTGTCTGATTTGAATGTGCCATTGAAGCGTCGGGTTCGTCTGATTTTTGGAACTGATGAAGAAAATGATTGGACGGGGATGACTCGTTACTTTGAAGTTGAGCCAGAGCCTGTATTTGGTTTCTCACCTGATGCTGAATACCCAATCATTAACGGTGAAAAGGGTAACGTTCAAGTAATCATTAAAGGTGAAGCCACTAATGGTGGCACTGTTAAGCTTGTTGATTTTGAGTCTGGATTACGGACAAATATGGTCCCAGGTATTGCTCGTGCAACGGTAAAATCATCTCATTCAGAAAAAATTGTGACAGAATTCCAAGAGTTTTTGGTAGAAAATCCAAAGGTATCTGGTTCAACTGAAACTGATGGTGAGATCATCAAATTTGTCTTAAACGGTAAGCAAGTTCATGGGGCAATGCCAGAAACAGGAGAAAATGCTGGGACTTACTTAGCAAACTTCCTTCAAGACTTTGATTTTGGTGGTACAGCTAAGTCATTCTTAACGTATTTGGGAACACCAGCACACAATGATACTGTTGGCGAAAAATTCGGTGTTAAGTATACTGATGATGTGATGGGACCTTTGTCTATGAATGTCGGTATCCAGAGATTTGTTGATGGTGGTGAAGTCTTTATCAACTTTAATTTCCGTTATCCAAAGGGAATCACACCGGAAGAAATTGAAGCGGGTCTTGCTTCTCAATTGAATGGATGGGATGTGAAACCAACTATCGGTGGACATGCTCAAGTGCCTCATTATGTTGCACCTAGTGACCCAATTGTGGAAACACTACTTCGTGTTTATCATGATCAAACAGGATTGCCAGCACACGATCAAGTCATTGGTGGTGGAACATACGGTCGCTTAATGAAACGCGGTGTCGCTTATGGCGCATTATTCCCAGACTCACCAGACACAATGCACCAAGTTAATGAATTTGCTCTGCTTGATGATTTGTATCGTTCAATTTCGATATACGCGCAAGCAATTGCCGAAATTACTAATTTGGACTAAACAGCTCTTTAGGGCTGTTTTTTATTTTTGTTTAATTGATTTAAATTTAATGTTGAAACGATAAAATAGTAAACAATCAAACAAAGGAGAAACGACTATGACACTAGTAATTATTGTAGCTGTAGGTTTAATTGGTTTTTCATTGAAAAAAGTTTTACGTGTCGGACAACCGCAGTCAGTTCGTGTGAAAAATGATCGCTAAATAAATTAACATCCTCTTATATTCGATATAATAAGTGTATATTATCATGTACCTTATTTTGAGTTAAACAAGTATCGATGTATGGTGATGAATGAAGTAAATATTAATAAAAACATAATAATGATAATAGTATTAGCATTATTATGTTTTTTTATGAGCTTAATGTTAGAATGGTGTTTATTATTAATCCAAGGAGTACAGTAGTTCTATGTCGATCCAAAATTTTCTGGTGGAATTAAAAAAAAGTAAATGGGTAGATTTGTCTCATGAATTTGGACCAAACTCACCGCATTTCCCCAAATTTAATGCGGCCTCTGCAAAAACGATCTTTACTAACGAAAAGGATGGCTTTTTGGTTAAAGAATTTAGTTTCGTGGGTCAGTACGCCACGCATATTGACCCGCCAATTCATTTTGGTGCTAAAAGTGGCGAATGGGTTACTGACATTCCGTTGAAAGATTTAATAGCCCCATTAGTTGTCATTGATAAATCCGACGTTGTCAAGAAAAATCCGGATTATTCACTAACAGTTGCTGATATTAAAGAATGGGAAAATGAAAACGGCTTAATACCAGAAGGTGCTTTTGTTGCTTTTAGAACTGATTGGTCAAAACGCTGGCCAAATCAAAAGTTAATGGATAATTTAGATAGTGATGGTCAAAAGCACTATCCTGGATGGTCAGCTGAGGCCATTGAATATATTTATGAAACGCGCCATGCAATAGCTAATGGTCACGAAACTTATGACACGGACACAGCTGTAAATCAACCAACAAAAGGTTTTATAGCTGAAGAACTAGTTTTGAGGTCAGGACATTATCAAGTTGAAATGCTAACACATTTGGATGAAGTTCCGGCTACCGGAGCAATTATTTCTGTTATGACACCCAAGTTTGAGAAAGCGCCAGGTTTTCCAACTCGCGTAATTGCCTACTTACCATAATTTGTTGTAGGGTGCACAGCTATAATAATGGAAACGCCATAAAATGCTGTTTCTAAAAAGTATGTCAATTTGTTTTATTTGAAGCGATAAAAATAGATAAAATGGTTGTGATATTCTTGAATTTAGTCTAAAATTATATAGTATTGAAAACTCGGAGGAAATAACATGTCTAAGTGGACACCAGCTGCGGATGAAAAAAACCAAGGCACATTAGAATTTGAAATCGCGCGTGCGCAAGTTGAAGAAGGTTTGGAACAAGCTTTCCAACGTAACAAGAACGAAGTTAGTATTCCTGGATTCCGTAAGGGTAAGGTAACTAAGCAACTCTTCTTCCAAAAGTTTGGTGAAGAAGCTTTGTACCAACAAGCAATGGACATTGTTTTGCCTGCTGCCTATGAAGCCGCAATTGATGAAGCTGGTATCACATCAGTTGGTCGTCCAAACATCGAACCCGTTTCAATGAATAAGGGTGAAGCTTGGACTTTAAAGGCTGTTGTCAAGACTGCCCCTGCTATTAAGTTGGGTGAATACTTGAACCTTGAAGTTGAAGCACAAGACGAAGAAGTTGCTGATGCTGATGTAGATGCTGAAATCAAGCGTTTGCAAGATGGCCAAGCAGAATTAGTTTTGCAAGAAGAATCAGTTAAGGCTGAAAACGGCGATACTGTTGTGATTGATTTTGACGGTTCAGTTGATGGCGTTAAGTTTGATGGCGGACAAGGCAAGGACTTCTCTCTAGCTTTGGGATCAGGTCAATTTATTCCTGGCTTTGAAGAACAATTAGTTGGTCACACAGCTGGTGAAGATGTCAATGTTAACGTAACATTCCCTGAAGACTACCAAGCTGCTGATTTGGCGGGCAAGGAAGCTTTGTTCGAAGTAACAATTCACGAATTGAAGCGCAAGGAATTGCCTGAATTAGATGATGAATTTGCCAAGGATGTTGATGAAGAAGTTGAAACATTAGCTGAATTGAAGGAAAAGACATCTAAGAAGTTAGCTGATGAGAAGGCACAAGCTGCTAAAGCTGCTTTTGAAGACGCTGTTATTTCTAAGGCAGTTGATAATGCCTCAGTTGATGGCGATGAAATTCCAGCAGAAATGATCGATGAAGATGTACATCGTCAAATCGACCAATACTTGGGACAACTTCAACAACAAGGTATTTCACGTGAAATGTTCTTCCAAATTTCAGGTCAAACTGAAGATGATTTGCATAAGCAATTCGAAGAAGGTGCTGAAACACGTGTAAAGACTGGCTTGGTATTAGAAGCAATCGTTGCAGCTGAAAAGATCGATCCTTCAGCAGAACAAGTTTCTGAAGAAGTTGCTAGCTTGGCTGCGCAATACAACATGGAAGAAGATAAAGTGCGTGCCGCTATCTCTGAATCAATGTTGAAGCATGATATTGCTATGCGCGAAGCTATTAAGAAAGTTACTGACTCTGCTAAAGCAGTTTAAGTTTAAATTAGTTTGATTTAAAAAAACACTTCAGTTTGAAGTGTTTTTTTGTGCACTTATTATCTGTAATTAAAAAAATAATATTTTGATAACACCAAAAATGGTTAATATTATGCCTTACGCTGAACCTGAGCGTAAGGTATAATGAAAGGGTAGTGTCATTCATAACAGTGTGGAGAAAGTAATGGTACAGACAGAATCAAAGCTTGAGAATCAGTTGATTGCACAACTCGGGAAATCTGGTTGGCAGTTTCGACCAGAATTAAATCATTATAGTTTGATTGTTAATCATTTTCGTGTGCTTTTAAATCGACGGAATATTGACAAACTTGATGGTACACTACTGACTGATCAAGAATTTCAACGATTTTTAAATGAAATTGTGGGATCTAAATCAATCTATCAGTTGGGACGCTATTTACGTGGTGATGATCAATTTCAAGGTGGAAGAGCACAAATACAGCGTGACGATGGATCAGACATAACGCTGTCGTTTTTCGATCCTCGTGATGCGGAAAATAATATTTATGAAGTTGCTCATCAAGTTGTTGTGAATGACAAATATGAAAATCGCTATGATGTCACATTGCTAATTAATGGTTTACCACTGGTTCAAATTGAGTTGAAACGTCACAGTGTTGAAATGTCGCAAGCATTTCAACAAATATTGCGGTATCGTCGTGAGTCATTTAATGTTGGTGGTAGTTTATTTCGATATTTACAGATTTTTGTGATCAGCAATGGCATGTCATCACGTTATTTTTCTAATAATGATGGTGAGTTAAATAAAAATTTTATTTTCAATTGGTCTGATGAAAATAACAGGTGGATTGATGAAATTGAACCTTTTACTGCCAGTTTTCTATCTCCTCTGAATATCCATGAAATGATTTCAAAATACACAATTTTTGATGCGGACCAAAAAGTAATGAAAATTATGCGCCCATATCAGGTGTATGCGCAAAAATCCATCATGAGTCAGGCTGAAATACATCCCGCTACAAACGGATATGTTTGGCATACAACCGGTTCTGGCAAGACAATCACAGCTTTTAAAGCCGCATCTCAGTTGGCACTTCATACAGACGCACAGAAAATTATTTTTCTTGTTGATAGACGTGATTTGGATTCGCAGACAATTAATAATTTTAATGCCTATCTACCAAGGCGTGCGGATGGACAATCGTCAATTGATCGTACAGATAATACGTCCGTTTTAGTTGAACAACTTAAAAATTCGACAGACACGTTGATTGTGACTACTATTCAAAAGCTTGCCAATGCTGTAAAAAATCCGCGTCATCGGTCAGTTTTAGAGCCATACAAAGAACAGCGTGTGATTTTTATTGAAGATGAGGCACACCGAACACAATTCGGTGAAATGCGTAAACAGATCAATAGCTGGTTTAAAAATGCGCAACATTTTGGTTTCACCGGGACACCTATATTTAAAGAAGACATAGGCGCAGATGGACGCACAACTGATGATATTTATGATATCCGGTTGCATACCTATTTGATAAGAGACGCTGTGCGCGATCATAATGTATTACCGTTCAATGTCACCTATATCAATACTATTCATAGCAAAGAAGACATTGAAAATTTAAACGGAGAAGTTGAAGCGCTCAATATTAAAGAAGTGTATGAGAATGAAAAGCGCCTAAATCAAATTGCACAACATATTATCCTCAATCATAGTAGCAAAACGTATAATCGCCAATATAACGCTATTTTTGCTGTTTCAGATACGCGAACAGCTTTAAAGTATTACGATATTTTTAAAGAAATAAACAATGATTTGAAAGTAACGACGATTTTCACATGGGCAGCTAATGAAGAAGATAATGACGAGCACCAAAAGGACTACACATTAACTTCCCGTCATGGCTTGGAAAAAGTCATTGATGATTATAACGACAAATATCACCAAAACTTCAGTACAGATACATTTTCCGATTTCTTCAACGACGTATCTAAACGTATGAAGAATCATGATGCCAAATCGTCTGAGAACAATATTGATGTTTTGATAGTTGTCAACATGTTCTTGACAGGTTTTGATGCGCCGACACTGAATACGTTATATGTCGATAAAAACTTGCAATACCACGGACTCATTCAAGCTTTTTCACGAACCAATCGTGTTCAAAAAGCGCCAAAAGATTACGGCAATATTGTGGCATACCGTAATATCAAAAGTAAAACAGATGAAGCGGTCCAGCTTTTCTCGCAAGGCGACAAAGCAGCGTTTTTCGCACCGAGTTATGAAAACTTAAAACTAGATTTTCAACAAGCAATAAGCGCCTTGAGGGACAAGGTAGCTACACCTGAAGACACAAATCGGTTATTAGATGAGGGTGAAACAGCGGAACTTGAATTTATCAAACTATTCAGAAATGTCATGTCACTTCAAAGTCGTATCAGCGTTTACGAAGAATTTGATTGGGCGGAAATTGAAACAGAGCTCGACTGGACGCAACAAATATTTGATGATTTCAAAGGCAAGTATGCAACATTCTATGAACGGCACAAGGCACGACAAAAGGAAAAAGCATCAATCATCGATGATGTAGATTTTTACCCCGAGCTCCTGATGGTTGATGCGATTGATGTTGATTATATCAATCGCCTTATTTCACAAATTGACTTATCGTCACCTAATGCACGGACTGAAGGTGTAGAAAAAGTAAAAAAAGCACTTACTAACAATACCGAACCCACGCTGTTTTCTAAGCGTGAATTGTTAGAACAGTTCTTGGATTCCGTCATTCCGGAGTTGAATCACGATGCGAATATTACAGGCGAACTTAATCATTTCTTGGCGGATAAACGTCAAGCTGAAATTTATCATTTTGCAGAAGAACATCGTTTAGAGCCATCCCAGTTAGCAGAACAAGTTGCTGAATATGAAGTGAGTCAACATGAAAATTCTAAAGCACTTAGTGAACTGACTGCGGGCATGACATTCAAAGAAAAAAGAACAGCAAAACAATCTATTAAAAACTTCATCATTGAAACTGCTAAAAAGTTTGTGATGAATTAGAGAGAACAGACATGTCAAATACTAATCAAACGCAGCAATCGCAACAAGCTGAATTACAAAAGCGCCTCTGGAAAATTGCTAATGACTTACGTGGCAATATGGACGCTAATGAATTCCGTAACTATATTTTAAGCTTAATTTTTTATCGGTTTTTATCAGATAAAATCGAAGATTATGTTAATAACAATTTATTAGAGGCTGAAGATGTCGACTTTATTCAAGCCTATGAATTAGATGATTATCGTGAGGGAATTCAAGAGGAGGCTTTAAACGATTTAGGCTTCTTCATTGAACCTAAATATTTGTTTTCAACTTTGGTCAAAGAAATTAACCAAGGTAAATTTGATATTGAAGATTTACAGAATGCAGTGATTGCTGTGGAAAACTCGACCATTGGACAGCGCTCCGAAGATGATTTTCGCGGGTTATTTGAAGACCTAGACTTGTCATCTTCAAGATTGGGTAGCACGCCAGCAGAACGTTCTAAAATGATAGCTGCGGTGATCTTAAATTTGCACGATTTAGAAATTAAACATGATGAAATTGAAATTGATATTTTAGGAGACGCCTATGAGTATCTGATCGGTCAATTTGCTGCCAATGCTGGTAAAAAGGCGGGCGAGTTTTACACACCACAGCAAGTTTCTAAAATATTGGCTAAAGCAGTGACTTTAGGTCGTGAAACGTTAAAAAGTGTGTACGATCCGACGATGGGGTCTGGGTCATTATTGCTGCGTGTCGGGGATGAAGCCAAAGTATACAATTATTTTGGGCAGGAACTTAATGGTACAACTTATAACTTGGGTCGAATGAATTTGCTGATGCATGGTGTGAATTATACCAACTTTAATGTGCAACAAGGCGATACTTTGGAAAATGATCATTTTGCTGATCAAAAGTTTTCTGCCGTGGTTGCTAACCCACCATACTCTGCTAATTGGAACCCAGATGGCAAGTTGGACGATGAACGATTCCGAGCCTACGGGAAGACAGCGCCAAAATCAAAAGCAGACTTTGCTTTTGTAGAACACATGTTATATCATCTTGCTGAAGATGGGACAATGGCTGTGGTCTTGCCTCATGGCGTACTTTTTCGTGGTGCGGGAGAGGGCATTATTCGCCGTTATATGATTGAAAATATGAATGTTTTGGATGCTGTGATTGGCCTGCCAGCTAATTTGTTTTACGGTACAAGTATTCCAACGACTGTTTTAGTATTTAAGAAAAATCGTTCGACGAAAGATGTCTTCTTTATTGACGCTTCAAATGATTTTGACAAAGGTAAAAATCAAAATACGTTGACAGATGCTCATGTTGACAAAATTATTGAGACCTATGCAAAACGTGAAAGTGCGGATAAATATGCACACGTTGCAAGTTTTGATGAAATTGTTGAAAATGATTTTAATCTGAATATTCCACGTTATGTCGACACATTTGAAGAAGAAGAACCTATTGATTTGGCACAAGTTGAAGCAGAATTAAAGGCTGTTGATATTGAAATCGCCAAAGCGCAAGCCAAATTTGACGCAATGGTTGCTGAATTAGTGGAGACTAAAAATGACTGATAAAACTATGCCTGCGTTGAGGTTTAGGGGTTTTTATGATGCTTGGGAACAGCGTAAGTTAGATACTATATTCAAAAAATTAGGAATGCATTTGTTGGAACCGCTACGCCTTACTATGTTGATCGCGGTCACTTCTATTTGGAATCAAATAATATTAAAAATGGTCAAATTAATAGAGACACTGAAGTTTTTATTAACGATGTATTTTACAATCAACAAACTGATAAATTACTTCATACAGGAGATATTGTAATGGTTCAATCGGGGCATGTCGGCCATACAGCCGTAATCCCGTCAGAACTTAATGAAACTGCTGCACATGCTCTTATTGTGTTTACAAATTATAAAGAAGCCACAGATCCTTTTTTCTTAAATTATCAATTCCAAACGTATAAGGCTAAAAGAAAACTAGAAACAATAACAACAGGTAACACTATAAAACATATTTTGTCTTCAGCAATGAAAGAATTTTTTGTAGATTATCCTAGTTTTAAAGAACAAAAAAAATTGGTTCATTATTCAAACAATTCGACCACCTAATCACTCAAAACGGGCGTAAGATTGACCTTTTAAAGCAACTAAAACAGGCGTATTTGCAAAAGATTTTTAGTCAGAAACTGCGTTTTGATGGTTTTCATGGTACTTGGGAAGAGCGTGATTTAAGCGCAATATCAGATAAAGTTACCGAAAAGAATAAAGAGAATCAATTTAGTGAAACCTTTACCAATTCAGCAGAGTACGGAATCATTAATCAGCGGGACTTCTTTGACAAAGATATTTCCAATGAAAAAATTTAAGCGGGTATTATATTGTTCATGAAAATGATTTTGTGTATAATCCTCGCATATCAAATTACGCTCCAGTTGGACCAATCAAACGAAATAAGTTAGGTAGAACTGGTGTTATGTCACCACTTTATTACGTTTTTAGATCCCGTGGTGTTGATAAAAAATATCTTGAATATTATTTTGATACTACTGCTTGGCATATATTTTTGAAAATGAACGGGGACTCGGGCGCAAGATCCGATCGATTTGCAATAAAAGATTCAGTTTTTAATCAGATGCCTATTCCTTATCCCACGATTGGTGAACAAGAACAAATTGGTTCATTTTTTGAAAAACTAGATAAAACCATCGCCCTCCGTCAACAAAAACTCAACCTCCTCAAAAAACAAAAACACGCCTACCTCCAAAAAATGTTTATCTAACATTAACATGGTTTAATGTAAATTGGTCCAACAACAAGTTGCGACTAATTTTTTATTTGGAGGTGTCTATTATGACACAAAATCAGACGTTTCACGCATATTTTAAGGACTGGATGACGCTTTATAAACAAGGCGCTGTCAGACCTGTTACTTATCAAAAATATGTTATAACACATCAACATCTCGTTAAGCTTGCACCAAGACTCAAAACAAGTAAACTCTCACGTTCAACTTATCAACAATTACTTAATGATTTCGCGCAAAATCATGAGCGTCAGACAGTTATGGATTTTCATCATCATTTAAAAAGCTCGATTATAGATGCCATGGAAGAGGATATTCTAAAACGAGATACGACTCGCAAAATTGTGGTTAAAGGAACTGTTCAGCGACTGCATAAGCCAAAATTTTTGAACCAATTTGAGGTGCAGGCTCTACTAAAACAATTGAATTTACAGGACGAAGTTAATTGGGATTACTTCATCTTGCTCACTACAAAAACGGGGTTGCGCTTTGCTGAAGCTTTAGGGCTGACACCAGCAGATTTTGACTTTGAAAAACAAATTATCACAATTGATAAAACATGGAATTATAAAGCGGTACAAGCTGACTTTGCGCCAACAAAAAATAATTCATCGATTCGGAAAGTACAAATTGATTGGCAAACTGCGATACGATTTTCAGTCATCGTTCGCAATCTACCAAGAGATGAGCCGATATTTGTCCGTGGACGTGTTTACAATGCGACAGTGAATGACAGATTAGCCGCACTTTGCAAGCAAGTTGAGATACCAGTTATCTCAATTCATGGCCTGCGCCACACACATGCCTCATTGTTGCTTTACGCAGGCGTATCAGTTGCTTCGGTGGCACGTAGGTTGGGACATTCAAATATGACAACAACACAAAAAACTTACATTCACGTCATTCAAGAATTAGAAAATCAAGATAATGATTTAGTCATGAAACATTTAGCACAATTGATGTAAAAAAAGATATCTACTGATCTAGTAGATATCTTTTTTTAATTGTTTACTGAAATAATGGTAAGATGGGCGAGTTGTCTGAGTCAGTACCCATACTTTGATTTCAAGCATCAGTATAGCTTTTTACATTTGAGAGACAGCATTTGTCAGGCAATTTATACAACAAAAGCAATGAACGTAATAACAGTCAATTAAATGTTGATCGTACTATTTCAATAGTTACTATATGCTTTAAACAGAGTTGACGTTATCTTTATTGACTTCTTTCGCACTATTCTTCAAGTAACCAATCAACGGCGTGAATAATTTTCACACCATCTATATTACCAGCATCCATACGATTCATGGTTAGTACAACCTTTTCAAAGCCGTCTGGTAGATGCGCTAAGTTGGTAGTCTCTCGCGTACTATTTTCTGGCAACTGATACGTTACTTGAAAATATTTAATCTCATTATTTTTTCGAGCAACAAAATCAATTTCTAAATCATCATATTGTCCAACGTTGACCCCATATCCTCGTCTAAGTAATTCAAAATATATCACCGTTTCAAGCTGGCGTCCAATATTATCTCGATAACTAGTTCCCAACACCGTATTTCTTAGTCCAGTGTCTACGCCGTAGTACTTGGCCATGGTTCTCAAACGCTCTTTCCCTCGAATATCAAAGCGTTGGACTTTATAAAAAATAAATGCATTTGTCAAAGCGTCCAGATATTTTGTCACCGTTGGCGCATTAGCAGTTTGCCAACCCTCGTTTTTCAAAACACCTGCTACTTTGGATGGCGAAATAATTTGGCCACTTTGATCAAACAAATAATCAGTTAAGCGTAGCAATAACCCATCATTTCGAATTTCAGCACGGCTTGCCACATCGCGTAAAACAATTGAATCGTAAATGCCTGAAACAACGATTTTTCTAACTTCGTCATCATCGGATAACACAGCAGTCGGAAAACCGCCCACAGTTAGATATTCCATAAATTGAATATCCGGATATGCTTCTACACCCTTAAAGTTGCGAAATTCTTTAAAGGATAAAGGATAAACAGGAATTTCAACATAACGTCCGGCCAAAAGAGTTGCCATTTCACCTGACAGTAATGAGGCATTTGAGCCAGTGATATAGATATCCACATTGAACTCAACTCGAAAACTATTAATTGCAACTTGCCAATCAGTCACACGCTGAATTTCATCGAAGAAAAGGTAGGTTTTCTGTTGAGATATGTTATTAGCAACATAATCGTGCAATGCAGTTGCATTACCATACTTTAAATTATTAACGTCCTCAAATGACAAATAGATAATTTGATCATCCTTTGTGCCAGACGAAAGCAAATCGTCCCGAAACATTTGCATAACATATGTTTTACCAGACCGGCGAACACCGGTAATGATTTTGATAAATTCTGTATCTTTAAATTTTGTCAATTTCTCTATATATGCTTTTCTCGGAATCATAGATTTTGCCCTTCTTACCTGAAAATAAATCGTAATTTAATTATAGCTTAATTTATCTAAAAAATAAATTATAATTTATTTTACTAAATCGACTTCGTCAACGAGAATGAGCTGCAAATTATCCAAAACCGCGGTCCAGTTGAAAAGTTGAATAGCGGTTTTAGATGTCTGAACGACAGTAATTGAGTTAAATAAATAGTTTTTGGAGATAGGCTTGTTTTTGCTTTTTGAGGAGGTCGAGTTTTTGTTGATGAAGATCGATAGTAATGTCTAGTTGTTTGAAGAATGCGCCGATTTTTTGTTGCTCAATATTGTTACTGGGGACCGTAGATCTATAATTGGAAATTTCGTTTAAAGAAATATGTTTAATAGTTCCACCATGGGACACTTTTGTCATTTCATTAAAAAAAGAACCATGATTTAACCACTGATATACAAATTCTGGATTTGTATTTGATACTAATCGGCCAACTCGTTGAGCTAAAATTAGATTATCATCTACTACTTTAGCAGTCCTACCAACCGTCCCATCCATTGTAACTAAAATATCATTTTTGTTTAGGTAATATCGTTCTTTAATCTCATCAGATATATCGTCTATGCTATTACCTAATAATACATCTACGACAGATGAGTCATTTTGAATATTTCCGTTGGTAATTACTAAATATTTCCCATTGGCAACAAAATCTTCGTTTTTAAAGGGGAATCCTGTTAAAACACTGGCTAATTCTCCTAACTTACGCTCTTCCCAATCATCACTAAAGCCAGCAAAGCGTAATTCTTGATTAAAAATCTTTTGTAAATAAGCCTGTTTTAATTGCTTTAACAGACGTGTTTTATGCTCGTTTTGAGTGATGAGGCTGTCAAGTTGTTTGAAAAATAAGCCTATTTTCTCTTGCTCCCTAATATTTTTAGGAAATCTAATTTTTAAGTCACCAAATTCTGAAAAACTTATTGATTTACCATCTCTTATGCCAAACGTTACCGTTTTCAGGGATTGAATAAATGAAAACGTTTTAAATTTATATTTCCAAAACAAATTAGCATGTTCATCAATATCTTTAGGCGTAAAGACTGTATAGGCAGGACTAGCTATACCTAGTTTATTAGATAATTCAAATCCACCTTGAAAAGATCTCAAACTTATAACAAAATCATTTGGCTCGATTACCTTATAGTTACTTAAAGTATTTCGATCATATTTTATATCAATACCTACTTCATCCCTATAAACAACTCCTGAAGTTTGGGTAACTGAAAGAACAGGTAATTCAGTTTTTCCTTTTTTGATTTTAGGAATAAACAAATCCTTAGACTTACGCTGTTCCCAAGGAAACTATCATGTCATAAATCCAAAAATCCTAGAACTTAAGTCAACAGAATAACACAAAAATAAAAGAAATAAGATTTAAAATATAAATTCGAAACACGGTTTATAACACTGCCATAAAATAGTATAATGGTAAGATACGAGCTGCATATAAAATATATATAATCTGCATAAAAATGTAGCGAACCAATAAAAAAGGAAAATCATGGCGAATACACCAAATTTTGAAGAAGAAATACACTGCAGTTTTTGTGGAAAATCTGCAAGTGAAGTAAAAAAGATTGTTGCCGGGCCAAATGATGTTTACATTTGTAATGAGTGTGTTGCTTTGGCTGAAGGCATTATTGAAGAAGAATTGACTGTAGATCGTGCAGCAGAAGTGTTGTCACTGCCAACACCACACGAGATTGTTAATGAGTTAAATGATTATGTTATTGGACAAGAAGATGCTAAAAAGACTCTGGCGGTAGCTGTATATAATCACTATAAACGTATTAATGAAAACGTGGCGCCAACATTAGATGTTGAGCTACAAAAATCAAACATTGCTTTGATGGGGCCAACTGGTTCGGGTAAAACTTATTTAGCACAAAGCTTGGCACGTATTCTGAACGTACCATTCGCAATTGCTGATGCAACTACATTGACTGAAGCGGGTTATGTTGGTGAAGACGTTGAAAATATTATTTTGAAATTACTGCAAGCAGCTGATTTTGATGTTGCAGCTGCTGAGCGTGGTATTATTTACGTTGATGAAATTGACAAAATTGCTAAAAAATCAGAGAACGTCTCCATCACACGTGATGTTTCTGGTGAAGGAGTTCAGCAGGCACTATTAAAAATGCTTGAAGGGACAACTGCTAGCGTGCCACCTCAAGGAGGCCGTAAGCATCCACAGCAAGAGTTAATTCAAGTGAATACGACCAATATTTTGTTTATTGTTGGTGGTGCGTTTGCTGGAATTGACACAATCATTAAAGAACGACTGGGCGAACGAGTTATTGGTTTTGGTTCAGATGCGAATGAAAACGCTGAGGCCTTGAATGACGACAATATTTTGCATCATGTGCAACCAGAAGATATGACCAAGTTTGGGCTCATCCCAGAATTTATTGGTCGTCTGCCTATTGTAACTGTGCTAGACGAGTTGACTATTTCTGACTTAACAAGAATTTTGACAGAGCCTAAAAATGCTTTAATTAAGCAATACACCGCTCTCTTGGGTCTGGATGATGTTGAACTTGAATTTCAACCGGATGCATTGGATGCAATGGCTAGCGTTGCGATTAAGCGACACACTGGCGCTCGAGGATTACGCTCAATCATTGAAAATGTAATGAAGGATGTCATGTTCGATATTCCCAGTCGTGATGATGTTGCTAAAGTTATTATTACCAAAGCCAGTGTTGAACAGGGTGAACAGCCAGAACTGCAATTAAAAAAGGTGAGTGAATAAATGGATGTACACAATGTCGAAATGGTGATGAGTGCTGTATCAGCGTCTCAGTATCCAACAGACGGAAAACCTGAAATAGCTTTGGTTGGTCGTTCAAATGTCGGTAAATCTTCTTTAACAAATACACTAATCCAGCGGAAAAATTTTGCTCGCACATCTTCACAACCAGGTAAGACACAAACGTTAAACTTTTATGATGTTGAAGATAAATTATATTTCGTTGATGTTCCTGGGTATGGATATGCTAAAGTTTCAAAGGCCCAGCGTGAAGCTTTCGGTGTAATGATTGAAGAATACATCACTAGTCGTAAACAGCTACGTGGTGTTATTAGTTTAGTAGATGCACGCCATGAGCCTAGTGAAGACGATATCTCAATGTACGAATGGCTACATTACTATAATATTCCAATTTTAGTTGTAGCAACTAAGTCAGATAAAATTTCGCGTGGTAAGTTTAATAAAGCTGAGTCAGTCATTAAAAAAGCATTAGGCTTTGATAATGAAGACAGTGATTTCCAATTTTTCTCATCGGAAACAAAATATGGTAAAGATGAAGTGTGGCATTGGATTGAACAACATATTTAAAATGTTGGCAGAAATGCCGACATTTTTTTATTTTCGCTGCTAAGTTCTATTGGTTGACGTATCTTAAAACCAGCGTAAAATTAAAAAATAAAAAGAGGATTTTATGACAAAATATAACGATGAAGAATTGCGTGCTCGTTTGACACCGGAAGAATACGAGGTGACTCAACATGCGGCAACAGAACGCCCGTTCACTGGTAAGTATGACCAATGGTGGGAGGATGGTATTTTCGTTGATGTTGTCAGTGGTGAACCATTGTTTAGTTCAACGGATAAGTACGATTCCGGCTGCGGTTGGCCATCATTTACAAAAGGAATCGATGACGACGAGCATTTACAAGAAAATACAGATCGTTCATTAGGAATGACAAGGACCGAAATTACTTCAAAAGAAGCGTCATCTCATTTAGGTCATGTGTTTAATGATGGATTACCTGAGCGTGGTGGCTTGAGATATTGTATCAATTCAGCTAGCTTACGGTTCGTTCCAAAAAAAGATTTAGAAAAAGATGGCTACGGCAAATATTTGAAATTGTTTAAAGATTAGATTAATAGCTGGTTTTTGGACGGCAAAATCTCCCTAAACTAATCGGTTTTTTAGGCTATTTACTGATATAATGAAATAAATAATTATTAGGGAGAATCTATAATGGTTGAGGAACCAGTCTGGCATCGTTTTTGGCGCTACTTTAACCCCGTGAACATTTTCAAAGAATTGTTATTTGGCTGGAAATGGGCTGAAGGTGTATTGTTTTTAGTACTGATTTTACTGCAATTACTAGTTTGGACACTGGGTGTTGTTCACAATAGCACGCTCGATTGGTTTGGCTTGGCAACCGGGATGATGAACATTATCACTGTTGTATTGGTCGCCAAGGGTCGTATAACAAATTATTTTTGGGGCCTGATTTATTCTGTTATGTACATGCCATTGGCCTTTCAGTCACAGTTGTTTGGTGAGGTTGCTTTAAGTGCATTTTGGGTTGTTATGCAATTTGTTGGTGTTGCAGCTTGGCTTGGCTTTATGAAACGCGATAATTTATCAGAAAAAGACAGTCAAGATGTGGTAGCGACTAAATATATGACCTTCAAACAATGGCTTCTAGTTATCCCAGTATTCCTAGTTATATTAGTGATTGTTGGTATGATTTTACATCAGGCTGGGTCAAGACAACCGTACATGGATGGATTGACAACAACCATATCAATGGGGGCTCAAATTCTGCAAACCGCAAAGTTTGCGGAATCATGGTATGCTTGGCTACTCTTTGATATAGTCGAAATTGTTTTGTGGGGACGTGCTTGGACGGGACATGCGGATCCTAGTGCGTTTGCTATGTTAGGTATGAACCTCGCCTTATCTGTCAATGCTATATACGGTATTATTCAGTGGCGAAAGTTAACCAAAAAAGAATGAACATGCGCAATGTTCAAATTTTAATAGGATATAATTAATAAAGTCATGAGAACAATTGCAGGGAACTTATTCACAGATGATCTTCAAGGTGACAAAATTGGCGTTTTCTTTGGTACGTTAGCACCAATGCACGTAGGGCACCAAGCAGAAATTTATAAAGCGGCTGCCTTAAATGATGGTGTCGTTGTTATTGCTTCTGGTTACACAAACGATAGAGGGTACCAAATCGGATTATCCGTTGAGAAACGTTTTCGCTATTTGAGAGAAGCATTTAGTGACGAAACAGATATTAAAGTTGATTACATCAATGAAGACAATATCCCAATGATGCCTGATGGTTGGGATGAGTGGACACGAATAATTGTTGAAACGGTTAAGCGTAATATTGTTAATAAAGATGCAACGATTACATTTTATACCGGTGAGAAAGATTACAAAAATCAATTAGAAACAAGATTACCGAAGAACGGTCAGTTCAAAGTGAGCTTGATGGATCGCACTGTATTAAAAATATCAGCAACAGATATTCGAAAAGATCCTATTGGAAACTGGGATTACATTAACCGTGTTTTTCGACGCCATTTTGCTAAAAAAGTCACGGTGATGGGATCAGCTTCAACAGGAAAATCCACATTAGTACGTCGTTTGGCTCGAACAAGTAATTCACCATTTTCAGAAGAGTATGCTCGTGAGTATCAAGAAAAATCGAATGTTAGCGATGAAGAGTTAGTCGTTAAAGACTACATCCGTTTAATTCAAGGACAATATGATGCGAACTCAAGAGAAATTAACTCTCCAGCTAACAATGGTCTAACGATTTTTGATACTGATGCAATGGTGACCAAAGTATACGCAGATATGTGGTTAAACGATGTGGATAATGCGCAGCTGAAGCCATTGTTTGATAATACAATTGGTGAGGAGTTGATTGACTTAATTCTACTTATTCCACCGGTGACTCCTTATGTTGATGACGGCTTCCGAAATATGACAACTTCAGATAATGATTCGCGTTGGGCTTTCCACCGCCATTTGTTAGAAGTGATTGAAGAATATGGATTTACGGACAAACTAGTAATTCTTGATGCAAAAGGCGATAGTGATGATCCTTATGGATATTATGCACGTTACTTACAAGCACTAGATGCTATTCAAACTAGAACAGGATTTAATATTAAGCATATTTAGAGAAAAACTGGTTTTATACCGGTTTTTTTTGAAAGGTAAAAATGATAAAATTACGACAATTCAAAACAGAAGATTTAGCGTTATTTTGGGAAACAGCTTATAGTGATCCGCAAGCTGAGTGGACTAAATGGAACGGACCATATTTTAAAGATGTGTTACCTAAAAAAGACGATTTTATCAATAATATTGGCCCTGAAAGATTCGTGAATAATATGAATCGGCGGGTTATTTTATACGACGGTCAAATTATTGGTAGTGTGAGTGCATATTTTGAGGATGGACAACTAAAATCTTGGCTTGAGGTAGGAATTGTTATTTATCAACAAGCAACATGGCAACAAGGAATTGGCACCCGTGCATTAGGTATGTGGTTGGAAATATTATTTGAGCAATATGACAGTTTACCACATATTGGTTTAACCACTTGGTCTGGTAATAAGGCTATGATGCGTGTAAGCGAGAAACTGGGCTTAAAATTAGAAGGACAAATCCGACAAGTGAGATGGTGGCAAGGTCAGTATTGGGATAGCATGAAATATGGCATTTTGCGAAATGAAATGACGCCTATAAGCCCCTCTGGTAAAATAGAGTTATGACGAAACAATACGCACAAATCATTGTTGATGTGCCAACAATGCAAACTGATCAGCCTTATACCTATGCCGTTCCGGAGAATATGATAGATTCGCTATTGTTGGGCATGCGTGTGACGGTGCCTTTTGGTCGCCGGAATGTGATGGGATTTGTTGTTGGTTTAATCGCTTCAACTGACTTATCAGAGGAACAAGTGCGCCCAATTCAGCAAATATTAGATTTAACACCGGTATTAAATACAGAACTACTAAATCTATCTGATTACTTAGCCAGTGAAACATTTGCTTTTCGAATTACAATTTTACAAACGATGCTGCCAAATGTGTTTAAAGCAAACTACGTGCGTACTTTAAGGATTATTGACGAAGTGGATGACGATGTACGTGATCGTTTATTTAAAGGGCTTGATGAGATAGCTTTTAAAACAGGCGACTTTACTGAGCCAGATATGGTAACTTTGCTTAAGCTACGTCGTCAACATAAAATTGATGTAGAAGTGGCAGTGCATGACAAGGCGAAGATAAAGACACAATTAGCTTATCAGTTCAGTGATGATGTTGAATTTTTGGAGGATGAGTTAAGAGGATTACGATCTTCAGCAAAGAAACAAGAAACGTTGTTGCAGTTCATACTCAGTCATTTGGCTGAAACATGGGTGAAAAAGGATCTGCAGGATGTTATCGATATCAGTGACGCCGTCTTAAACCAAGCTGCAACTAAAAAATGGTTAATGAAAACAAAAGTGGAGCTTCTTCGCGATCCATTTCATGCTGAAGTTAAACAAACAGCGTTACTTGAGTTAAATGCGCAGCAACAAGAGGCCTATGAACGTATTTCTGGTACATTTGATGCGCAAAGGTTTCAACCATTTTTACTTGAAGGTATTACTGGCTCAGGTAAAACTGAAGTTTACTTACAGGTGGCACAACATGTTTTTGAGCAGGGAAAAACGGTTCTTTTTTTGGTGCCTGAAATTGCCCTCACGCCACAAATGGTTAGAAGGGTCAAAGGCCGTTTTGGTGCCCAGACAGCAGTTTTACATTCGGGATTAAGTGATGGTGAACGCTACGATGAGTGGCGTAGAATTGAGCGCGGTGATGTGAAAATTGTTGTTGGTGCACGTTCTGCTGTGTTTGCCCCACTGACAAATATTGGTTTAATTATTGTTGATGAAGAACATGAAACAACCTATAAACAGTCTGATAATCCGCGGTATGATGCCAGAAATATCGCACTCTGGCGTGGTCAATACTATCAAATACCGGTTATTTTGGGCTCAGCGACACCTTCTTTGGAGAGCCGTGCGCGAGCACAACGCGGTGTTTATGAACTATTAACACTGACACAGCGCGCAGGAGGCGCAAAACTACCGAGCGTTAATGTGATTGATATGAAAGAAACGCTGTCACGAGGACCAGAGACCAATTTTTCGGAAGAATTACGTATCAAATTAGCCGACCGTTTGGCGAAAGGTGAACAAAGTGTGTTGATGCTCAATCGCCGAGGATTTTCAAGCTTCGTGATGTGTCGAGACTGTGGTTATGTTCCATGTGATCCTAATTGTAATTTAGCTATGACACTGCACATGGACACACATACACTGAAGTGCCACTACTGTGGTCATGAAGACAAAATACCCACTATCTGTGCGCAATGTGGTTCTAAACGTATACGTTATTATGGGACTGGTACAGAAAAGGTTGAAGCTGAGTTACAAGAATTATTTCCTGATGCGCGGGTGATTCGTATGGATCAAGATACGACACGCAAAAAGGGTAGTATGGATAAGATGCTTCAAAAATTCGGTAATCATGAGGCAGATATTTTATTAGGCACGCAAATGATTGCTAAAGGACTCGACTTTCCTGATGTTACTTTAGTCGGTGTTTTGAATGCAGATACCTCTTTGGGATTGCCGGATTTCCATGCCAGTGAACGTACATTTCAATTGTTGACCCAAGTTAGTGGGCGAGCTGGACGGGCTAAAAAACCTGGTGAGGTGTTGGTGCAAACGTTCAATCCACAGCATTATGCAATTACTTATGCTCAAAATCATGATTATGAAGGTTTTTATAGACAAGAGATGGCCGTCCGGCACGCTGGAAATTACGCACCGTACTATTACACGGTTCAGATACAAGCCAGCCATTCAGATGAAAATCAAGCCGCCATTCAAATGCTGAAAGTTGCGCGCTGGCTACGTTCGCATGCTAAGAAAGATGTGATTATTTTAGGACCTTCGCCAAAGCCAATTGCTAAAATGCGCAAGCGCTATTACTTTCAAATTATCCTAAAGTTTAAAAAACGTAATGAAATGGACACGTTGCTACAGGAACTACAAAATCGCGCACAAAAGGCTAAAGGTGATTTGCAGCTAAGCATTGATCGTGATCCTGTCTCATTTATGTGATGTGTTATAATAAATACTGATAACTGTCCGAGATTGCTCGGACATTTTTGTGTTATCGTGCGAATAAAAAATAAAACACCCTAACACAGCTGTTTGAGAGGTATAAAATGACATATTCAGTAGTATTAATGGGCACTCCAAGTTTTGCAGTACCGATATTAGAAGCGCTTCTTGAAAATAATGATTATGATGTGAAGGCTGTTGTGACACAACCCGATCGCCCACAGGGACGCAAGCATACTTTAACACCAAGTCCTGTTAAAGTTGCAGCACTGGCGCACGACGTGCCTGTTTTACAACCAGAAAAAATAAGTGGTTCTCCTGAGATGCAACAAGTCATTGATATTAATCCTGATTTCATCGTGACCGCAGCATTTGGACAATTTTTACCTACAAAATTATTAGACGCGGCCAAAATTGCTGCAGTTAACACGCATGCTTCATTATTACCAAAATATCGAGGTGGTGCACCAGTTCATTATGCCATTATGAATGGCGATAAAGAAACCGGTGTTTCAATTATGTACATGGTCAAAAAAATGGATGCCGGTGATGTTATTGATACGATAAAAGTTCCAATTACGAGCACCGATAATGTTGGCACGATGTTTGACAAATTAAGTATTGCTGGATGTGATTTGCTATTAAAGACACTCCCTAAAATCGCTACCGGTAATATTGACCCAGTAGTACAAAATGAAGAAGAAGTTACTTTTTCACCAAATATACCGCACGACATGCAGAATCTTAATTTTGCGACAGAAACAGCCCAAGAACTAGACTGGCATATACGTGGTTTATATCCAACTCATCCAGCTTTTGTGCAGGTTTTGGATCAACGCGTGAAAATCACTGATGTGACACCCTTGTCTGAATTAACAGCGCAAGAACCGGGCACCATTGTTGAGAAAAGCAAAAAACAATTAAAAGTGGCCTCCGCAAATGGTACGGTTGTTCAAATCAACCGACTACAGCCGGCAGGTAAATCAGAAATGGCGATTAGTGCCTATTTAAATGGCGCTGGAAAAGATCTTGAAGTAGGTCAGAAATGGGCAACAATTAATGAGCGATAAACGAGTTTACAGTGACAATCCACGTGTTTTAGCAGTTCAAACACTAGCCAAAATAAAAAATGGTGCATATTCTAATCTACAATTAAATCAAGTGATCAAGCAACATAAGCTGGGTGAAGCAGATACTCGTTTATTAACAACTTTGGTTTACGGTGTCATTCAGCATCGCTTAACTTTTGAGTATTGGCTTGAACCTTTCGTAGGTAGCAAAAAAATTGATCCATGGGTTCGGGAGCTGCTATATACAGCTATTTTCCAAATGGAATACCTAGATAAGATACCACAGCATGCCATCTTTAATGAATCAATTGAAGTAGCTAAAATACTAGGGCATGTTGGAACAGGAAAATTTGTTACTGCCATCTTGCATAACATTAGTCGTAAAGGCCTTCGTAGTGTTGCCGACATTGGTGATGACATACAACGCCTTTCTATTGAAGCAAGTTTGCCGGTTTGGTTGGTTGAAGAGTTGATTAAGCAAAATGGGGATGAACGAGCACGCCAAATCATTGCTACAATCAATGATGCACCTAAGCAATCCATTCGTGTTAATACGTTACTAGCTACTGATCAAGAAGTCGTTACTGCGCTAGAATCAGAAAATTTCACTATTACAGCATCTAGCGTTGCTGCACATGCGTTTTTAGTCAGCGGTGGGCATGTGGCCAGTTCTAAAGCATACCATGATGGTTGGTTAACATTACAGGATGAAAGTGCGATGCTACCAGTAGAAAGTTTACATTTGACGCCTGAGGTTAAAAGTATTTTAGATGCAGCGGCGGCACCTGGTGGAAAAACCACGCAACTTGCACAATACAGCGCTCCAGATGCTGTGATTACGGCCTTAGATGTTCATGAGCATAAAATTAAGTTAATTAACAACAATGCTGAGAGATTGCACGTAGCCGATAAAATTCATGCACGTGTCCTAGATGCAAGAAAAGTTCCTGAACAAATTGACAAAAAATTTGATCGAATTTTAGTTGATGCACCATGTTCAGGATTTGGTTTATTGCGTCGAAAGCCTGAAATTAGATATGATAAAACCTTGGAAGATGTCGAAAGTTTAGCTCGTTTACAAACACAAATTTTGGATTCAGTTAGCCAAAACCTTGCAAAAAATGGTATCATGGTTTACAGTACTTGTACAATCTTGCGTCAAGAAAATGACGATGTTGTAACAAATTTTTTGGAAGACCATCCGAATTTTGAATTAATTCCAACGGAAACAACGTATAAATTAAAATTAGATCATGGCGAAAAAGCCTTACATGTGTATCCCAATGATTACCATACAGATGGCTTTTTCGTTGCTACATTGAGGAAAAATGATTAATGGCAATTGCCTATCGTACGGATCCTGGATCCAAGCGCCACGACAATGAAGATTATGTAGGTTCTTTTATAAATAAAGTTGGACGGACAATGGTTATCGTTGCTGACGGCGTTACTTCGAATGAAGGCGGTGAGGTTGCCAGTGCAATGACTGTTGAGCACTTCGGACATGCTTGGGAAAGCAATGATTTGGAGACAATTGTTCCTACAATTGCGTGGTTAAAAAAACAAGCTAAAATTGAAAATGATGCTATTATAAAGGCCGGGCAACGCTTTCAAGAGCTGTCACAGATGGCAACGACCGTTGTTTTGGCTGTATTGTTTGACGAAAAAGTTGTGATTGCTAATTTAGGCGATTCCAAAGCCTTTTTGTTGCATAATAATCAATTAACCCAACTGTCCAATGACCATATTTTAAAAAATGAAATCGTTCGTAGAGGGGCTATGGCCAGTGCAGATGCTAGTAACATGGTACACGCTAATAGTGTGACACGATTTTTAGGTGTTGATGAACACGCAGATATTGAAATTTCTCAACACGATTTTGTGGCAGATGATATTTTATTTCTAACATCTGATGGTATTACAAAAGTATTAGACTACAAGACAATTAAGCAAATAATGCGCTACGAAGAACCACTTGATATTAAAGTTTTTGATATGATTCAGCAAGCAAATGAAAAAGGCGCACCAGATAACGTGACGGCGGTACTCGTCACACATGAAAAGGATTAGAGATGTTACCAGATACACTAGTTGACAATCGATACCGTATTATAAAATCGCTTGGCGATGGCGGTATGGCCAATGTTTATTTGGCGCATGATGAATTTCTTAATCGTGATGTAACGTTTAAAATGATGCGTCTTGATATGAAAAATGATGTAGATTTGGCAAAACGCTTTCAACGTGAGGCCTTATCAGTAACAGAACTGATTAATGACAATATTGTCCAAGTATACGACGTTGGTGAGTACCAAGGTTCACAATATATTGTCATGGAATATGTTGATGGTACAAATCTTAAATCATACATTGGTGAACATTTTCCAATTGCATATCAACAAGTTGTTGATATTATGATGCAAATATTAAACGCCGTGCAGGCTGCACATAATGCAGGTATTATTCATCGTGATTTAAAACCACAAAATATTTTAATTGACAGAAATGATCAAGTGAAGATTACCGATTTCGGTATTGCAATTGCTAAGTCAGAGCAAGATTTGACGCAGACGCATACCGTGATTGGTTCAGTTCATTATTTGTCACCAGAACAAACCCGTGGGGGCATGGCATCAGCAAAGTCTGATATCTATGCACTTGGTGTTATGTTATATGAAATGCTAACGAAGCAAGTGCCGTATGAAGGAGATACGCCGGTCGCAGTAGCACTAAAACATGCAACTGCTGATATGCCTTCAGTACGTGATTTTGATCCAAGAATTCCCCAAGCACTAGAAAATGTTATTTTAAAAGCCACAGCTAAGAACCCACAGGATCGTTATTTAGATGTCTCAGTTATGGCTGAAGATTTAAAAACAGTTCTATCGCCACGTCGTTCAAATGAACAACGATTTGCGCCAACTGCGGATATTGAAAACGAAACGCGCATTATTCCGATGGAACAAATTCAAGACCAGCTCAAGAATGGTGTTTCCTCTGTTAATGTTTTACCGGAGGAAGTTCCTGAGGAACCATCAGTAAAAGATCTGATCATTGAGTATGGTAAAAAAGGTTACGCTGTTAAAAGTATCGCAAAAATTGTTGACCGGACACCTAATTATGTTAGAAGTGTGCTTCGGGGCAATGGCATCAAGTATCGTGAAAATAAATTACCTAAAATTTTGGCTTTTGCAGTGCTTTTTATTGTTGCTATTATTGCTATTTTTGCGTTTATTCATATTCAGGCTAGTCAAATCACTGTGCCGAGCTTATCCAACTTAACAAGAGCCAAGGCTGAAAAGAAAATACAAGAAGCTGGATTGAATGTTGGTAGTGTGACTTCGACAACTTCGACAACCATCAAAAAGGGCAGTGTTGTGCGTTCAACCCCTAAAGAAGGAACTGACGTAAAAAAAGGGGACAGTATCAACTTGGTTATTTCCTCTGGTAAGGCAAAAGTGCGTTTTGGAGATTATGTTGGATCGGATTATGATGTAACAGCAGCACAATTGCGCTCGCAAGGATACGAAATTCAAAAAGAACAACAAGCGTCAGATAGTGTAGCTGCAGGCATAATTATAGCTCAATCTATTAATGCCAATGGGAAGGTAGACCCTACAGCCACAAAGGTGACTTTCACTGTCTCAACAGGACCGGTTAAGATTACTGTCCCTGACTTCACTAAAAGTAGCACACAAAGCGATGTTCAAAATTGGGCATCACAAAATGATGTCACTGTTAATTTTAATACGACTTACTCCAATTCTGTTAAGAAGGACCATGTTATTAGTCAATCAATCCGTGGCGGATCAAAGATTACAAAAGATAACACCTTATTAATTACGATTTCACAGGGACCAGAACAATCGAGCTCAAGTAGTAGTAGTTCGTCGTCTTCTAGTTCTAGCAGTAGTTCCTCAAGTAGTTCAACAAGTAGTGAGGATTCTAGTACTACATCATCGGACAGTTCCACATCTGAGAGCTCTTCGAGTCAATAACAACGTGTCTAAAAGTCGATATTATCGGCTTTTTTTGTTATGATTAATGGTATGAAAACAGGACGAATTATTAGATCGCTCAGCGGTTATTACGATATACAGTTACCCAGTGGTGACATTCAAAGAACGCGAGCTCGCGGTGAATTTCGGAAATCTAAGCAAAAACCGCTAGTTGGCGATTTTGTTGATTTTGAGAGTGAAAATGACGAGGGCTTTATTTGGGCAATCCATGAACGGGAGAACTTTTTAGTTCGCCCGCCAATAGCAAATATTGATATTGCCGTTATTGTGACAGCCGCCAAGGAACCTGATTTTGCACCAAATTTGTTAGATCGTCAGTTGGTGGCACTTGAAGCTGCAAACGTAAGACCGTTGATATATTTTTCTAAAATGGATTTGCTGGAAAAATCTGAACATGAGAAAATAAATCACATCGCTAATTATTATCAAAGTATTGGTTATGATGTTATTTTTTCAGATTCAAAAAGCGCTTTTGAAGCGCTTAAAATGATGTTAAAAGACCATGTTTCAGTTTTTATGGGGCAAACGGGAGCTGGAAAATCAACATTACTGAATCATCTATCGCCACAACTTGGGCTTGAAACGGGTGAAGTTTCTAAAGCGTTGAGTCGAGGAAAACACACAACACGACAGGTAACGTTGATTGAGGTAGATGAGGCTTTGATTGCTGACACGCCAGGATTTTCTTCATATGAAGTGTTTGATTTTCCTGTTGAAGAATTAGATGATTATTTTCCAGAGTTTGTTGAAAAACGTCAAGATTGTCGTTTCCGTGGATGTTTACATCTGAATGAACCAGGATGTGCCATTAAAGAGGCTGTAGCGGTTGGCACAATCACACAGTCAAGGTATAATAGTTATAAGGCGTTTTATGAGTTGATTAAAGCGCAAAAACCAAAATATAAAACAGACAATTAAAAAGAGGTATATCATGTCAGGAATCATTGCACCATCAATTTTGAGCGCAGATTACACAAATTTGGAACGTGACGTCAAGCTTGTTGAAGCTGCTGGTGCAGAGTATTTGCACATCGATGTTATGGATGGTACTTTTGTGCCCGCTATATCTTATGGTCCAAATTGGGTCAAGCAATTGCGTCCGGAAACTGATTTAGTGTTAGACGTTCACTTAATGATTCAAAATCCAGAACGCTTTGTTGAAGAATTTGCGGATGCTGGTGCAGACATCATTGGTGTTCATGTTGAAGCAACACCACATATTCACCGTGCTTTACAAATGATTAAGAACAAAGGTGTCAAAGCAGAAGTTGTTATCAATCCAGGAACGCCAGTATCCGCAATTGAAGCAGTACTGGATATGGTTGATCAAGTACTAGTTATGACTGTAAACCCAGGATTTGGCGGACAAAAGTTCTTGCCATCAACGCTGCAAAAAATTGAACAACTACAAACATTCCGTGAGGAGCGCGGCTTTGACTTCGATATTGAAATTGATGGTGGTGTGAATAACGAGACGATTAAATCAGCATATGATGCTGGTGCAAACGTTTTTGTGGCTGGATCGTATGTGTACGATAAAGTAGATCCTGCTGCAAAAATCGGTATTTTGAAAGATTTGATTAAATAATGCAGATTAATATCTTAGCCGGTGGGCCAACGGAATTATGGCCCAAAAATTTATTTCAGGAACAAGGGATGTGGATTGGCGCTGATAGAGGTGCTTGGTATCTATACCAAAAAAATATACCAATGATCATGGCGGTTGGTGATTTTGATTCTCTAACAGATTTTGAATTAACCACAATTCAAAATCATTTAGCCGCGCAAAAAATTATTCATGTCAAGGCCGAAAAAGATGAAACAGACACAGAATTGGCCTTAATGTACGCTCAAGAAAAAGATCCCGATATTATTAAAGTATTTGGTGCTACTGGTGCACGAATTGATCACATGTTGAGTAATTTGTGGTTAATGGCTGATGAAAAGTTTGAAAGTATTGTTGAAAAAACGAATTTTATTGATAATGCAAACATCGTGAGCTATGTTACACCTGGCTTAAGTGAGATTGCAAAGTATCCTAACTCAAAGTATTTAGGATTTATGCCGCTCAATGATGTTGAGAACTTCAAAATAATAGATGCCAAGTACCCATTGACACTAACAAAAAATAAGTATAAAATGTGGTCATCGAATGAATTTATATCAAATTCAGTTCACGTGTCCTTTGATACAGGAATCATAATGATTACGCAGTCTGTAGATGGAGAAAAACAACATGGCAGTTAAAACAGTAGAAGATGCAACTTTTAATCAAGAAACAAACACGGGCGTTAGCATAACAGATTTTTGGGCAACTTGGTGTGGTCCATGTCGCATGCAATCACCTGTTCTGGATGTGCTATCTGATGAAGTCGACGATGTGAAGTTTGTTAAAATGGATGTGGATGCTAACCCTGAAACTCCTGCTGCATTCGGTATTCGTGCTATTCCAACGCTTTTGATTAAAAAAGATGGAGAAGTTGTGGAACGCTTAACGGGATTCCATAATAAAGAACAATTAGCAAAGATTTTAGCTAAATATACAAATTAACTTGTCAAAGGGTTGAATTTCTGGTAAAATTTAATATTGTTGTAGAAAGAGCTTTTAAAAAATAAACAGCTCGAAGAAGGAGGGTTAAACATGGCAAAAGATGCTATTACTGGTGCGCGTACACGCTTTGGTAACCAACGTTCACACGCGTTGAACTCAAGTCGTCGTAGCTGGAAGCCAAACTTGCAAAAAGTTACGGTTAAAATTAATGGTGCTGCACCAAAGAAAGTTTACTTGACAGCACGTACTTTGAAGGCTGGATTGAAGAACGGTTCTATCGAACGCGTTTAAGCTAGTATTTCGTTAGCTTGCTGACGTCGTAAGACCACCATGGGGTGGTCTTTTTTATTAATAGATAGAACACCTCTCAATGCAACTTAATTTATGTATGGTAAAATATACTTAGTAAACTCTTTGTGAGGAGGAAATGCATTTATTGTTATACTTTAGGGTGTTGATAAAAGACATCTCAATATAACGATAAATGTTCTTAAATTTTATGGCAATTATAATTAAAACAAATAATGGCGATATTAGCCTTGAAAATGATGTTATTGCTACAATTGTTGGTGGATCTGCAATTGAAAATCCTGGTGTTGTTGGGATGGCATCTAAAGCAACTTTTCGCGATGGCGTTAATCAGATTCTGAATCGGGAAAACTATGCTAAAGGCGTTGTAGTTCATCAAAAAGATAGTGGTGTTGCAGTTGATGTCTACTTAGTTGCACAGTACGGTACTAAATTGTCCGAGATTTCAAAATCAGTTCAAGGTAAAGTAAAGTATAATCTTGACGCATTTTTGGGTATTCATGTTTCTGAGGTTAACGTGATTGTTCAGGGTGTTCGCGTCAGTGATTAGGAGAGATTATGTCAGTTAATTCACTAACAAAGATTACCAATGTTGAATTTGGTAAGATGATTAATGCTGCAGCGGCTGTACTTGCTGCTAATGCAGATAAAATTAATAAATTAAACGTATTTCCGGTTCCTGATGGCGATACAGGAACGAACATGAGCCTTTCAATGGCGAGTGGTGCGCAGTATGAGCGTGACTCACTAGAAACAGAAATTGGTGCCTTGGCCAAAGCTACTTCCAAGGGTTTACTGATGGGAGCACGTGGTAACTCAGGCGTGATATTATCACAAATTTTTCGTGGATTTTCCAATAGTATGGCTGGAAAAGAAACACTATCGGCACGTGATCTAGCTGATGCATTAATGAGTGGTGCACAAGTGGCATATAAGTCAGTGATGAAACCTACTGAAGGAACAATCTTGACGGTTATTCGTGAGGCGGCAGCTAAAGCAAACAAGGTGGCTGATCAAACAGACGACATTGTTGAACTGATGGCTGCTGTTCAGGAAGCAGCACAAGTAGCTCTGGATTCAACGCCTGAATTGTTACCAGTCTTAAAAGAAGTGGGTGTTGTTGATTCTGGCGGACAAGGACTTGTTTTCGTATTGCAAGCTTTCTATCAAGTGATCAGTGGTGATTTTAATGAAGAAGATATTAAAGCACCTGACAATGCTGAGCTTGATCAAATGGTCAAGGAACTTCATGCGGGGGCGCAAGCTAGTAGCAGTTTAGATCCAGCAGATATTAAATATGGTTACTGTACTGAAATTATGGTTCAGATTGGTAAAGGCACAACATATGATCATGATTTTGATTACCAAAAGTTTTACGATTATTTAGCAGAATTAGGTGACTCTTTATTAGTTATCAACGATGATGAAATTGTTAAAGTACACGTGCATACTGAGAATCCTGGTAAGGTAATCAGTTGGGGAACACATTTTGGTTCACTAGTTAAAGTTAAAGTCGACAATATGCGCGATCAACAGCAAACAGTTATTGATGCACAACGTGCAGAAGAAGCACGTGTTGAAAAAATAGCTGCAATGCAGGTCCCAGTATCTGACACAGCAGTAATTGCCATTGCTGCTGGGGATGGTATTGCTGAACTTTTCAAAAGTTTAGGCGTTCATACTGTGATTTCTGGTGGACAGACAATGAATCCATCAACTGCTGATATTGTTAAGGTTATTGAAGATAGTGGCGCAAAAAGGGCTATTATTTTACCGAACAACAGCAATATTTTCATGGCAGCAGAACAGGCAGTTACATTAGCGGAAATTCCAGTAGAAGTTGTTAAAACACGTACAATTCAACAAGGATTAACAGCGATGATGGGCTATAACCCTGATGCTGATTTGGAACAAAATGCTGCAGAAATGTCAGAAATGATGGCTGATGTAAAGTCGGCGCAAGTCACACAGGCAGTTCGCGAAACTAAATTTAATGGCCATGAAATTCATCATGGTGATTGGATGGGGATTATCGATGGTGACATTGAAGTCGTAGCTCACAATGTTGAATCAGCTGCGCAAGAAGCTATTCAAAAAATGATTGATGATGATTCTGAAATTGTGACAATTATTTTTGGTGAGGGAACAAAAGCTAAAGTTGCACAAAAGTTAAAAGCATTTGTGGAAGAATTAGATGACGGTCTAGAAGTCGAAGTTCACGATGGTGGACAACCATTGTATCCATTCTTCATATCAGTTGAATAATAAAAAAGACGTAAATTCAGTACTACACTGAATTTACGTCTTTTTTATTATAGCCAGCCTAATGCGCTAATAGCTGCGTATATTACTGATCCAGCCATTAAGATAACCATAAACCATGACATAATTAACGTCATTTTTTCGAGACGTGTCCGTGGTTTTTTATCAATTTTTGGCACCTTGTGCTGGTTTAACTTTGATTCTATTTCGGCTTGTAATTTTGTGTTAACCGGTCGATGGTTTTGTTCGTCAGTCATTGATATCACCTCTAATATATTACTTTCTAGTCTAACATATCTTCTAAAATAATTGAAATTTCTACGCGAATTCGTTAAAGTTAGATACGAGGTAATTAACATGCAATGGTGGATTTGGCCACTCGGTGGTTTTATTTTTTGGACAGTTGTCATTATATTTAAGAAATGGACAGCTTTAAAACAAGCATCTATTAAAATATTAGACATTATTACGATTCCTAACTGGATTGTATTGCACCAAACAATGGGTTATCTATTTGGTATTAGCTTTGTTCCTTGGCTTTTACTCGCATGGTTGGTCGTTGGCATGCTTTTAGCTTGGTTTTTATTGCAAAATAACTGGCGATGGCAAACATTTTGGCGAAGGTACTGGCAATGGAGTGGTTTATTGGCCGCAATAATTGTCATTTTGATAACAATTATTGGGTTATTCCTCCACTAAACCCCACATTTTTGAAGTGCAGTTATCCTTGATAACTGCGCTTTTTGTGTGCTGAAAATTTACTAGTTTGTGACAAAACAATAATTTGGGTGGAGTGAAGTGGGGAAATGTGGTAAATTAATAGTATAGAAATTTTAATGGAGGTGGCTCTATGTTCATGGGTGAATATTCACATACGCTTGATACAAAGAGTCGCTTAATTATTCCGGCAAAATTTCGTAATCAACTCGGTGATCAATTCATTATTACAAAATGGATGGAGAAATCACTTCGCGCTATGCCGATGGCAGTTTGGGAAAAATTGCAAGAGCAGTTAAATCAATTACCATTAGGCAAGAAAGATGCACGTGCTTTTAGACGTTTTGTTATGGCTGGTGCATTAGAAGCCGAGTTTGATAAGCAGGGACGAATTGTTGTTCCTAATAATTTAAGAGAATACGCGTCACTAGAAAAAAGTGTTGTAGTTACCGGTGTTGGTGATTCATTTGAAATATGGAGTGCAGAGAATTGGTCAGCATATACGGCTGAAACTGCGGATGATTTTGATAACATTGCTGAAGGTTTGGTAGACTTCGACCTTTAAACGAATTAATAATACAAGTTTTAAGAAAGAGGGCTGCTATGCCATTTGAACATGTAACAGTACTCTTACATGAGGCTATTGCTCTATTAGATATTAAACCAGAAGGAACTTATGTCGATGCTACATTAGGTGGCGGCGGACACACTGGAGAAATCTTAAAGCAACTCACAACCGGTACACTTTATAGTTTTGACCAAGATGATACAGCTATCCAATATAACGCTGAACAATACGCAGATGAAATCGCTGCTGGTAAATTAGTTATAATTCATAAAAATTTTCGGACATTAACCTCCGCATTAGCGGATTATGGTGTGACAGCAGTTGATGGTATTGTTTACGATTTGGGTGTTAGTTCTGTGCAATTTGATGATGGTCAGCGAGGGTTCAGTTATAAATATGATGCTGAACTTGATATGCGCATGGATCAACGCCAAGCATTAACAGCTAAAACAATTGTTAATGAGTGGCCGTTTAATGAATTGATGCGTGTTTTGAGCCGTTATGGAGAAGATCGCTTCCCTAAGCAAATTGCTCGAAAGATTGAGCAGCACCGTGAAAACGCACCAATTAATACGACTTTTGAATTGGTAGACATCATTAAAGAAGCAATTCCAGCACCCGCTCGTCGAAAGGGTGGACATCCTGCAAAACGTTCATTTCAAGCATTTCGTATTGCTGTCAATGACGAATTAGGTGCCTTAGAAGATTCATTAACTCAAGCACTTGAGTTATTAGCAACTGACGGCAAAATTAGTGTGATTACTTTTCAGTCATTAGAAGATCGCTTAGTAAAACAAATGTTTCGTGAAAAATCTTCGGCACCAGAATTACCTGCTGGTTTGCCAGTGCTACCGGGGCAATTTGAAGCTGATTATGAGTTATTAACGCGCAAACCAATTTCACCAAGCACAGAAGAGATGGCTATCAATCATCGTGCAGAGTCGGCGAAACTACGTGGCATAAGAAGAAAATAGACTAGATGCTGTGGTCTTACATAAGATCAGCAATGATAAATAAATTGGAGAATATTACATGGCACAAAATGCATATCAATATACACCTTTAGCACAGCAAGCACCTTTAACAGCATCTCAGCCGCGTACTCATAGTCGTACTAAATATAAAGCAGCCGCTTGGACAAAAAAAGAGCGAATAATGGTAGCTATTGTTGCCACTGTTGTTTTGGCATTGATGGTTGGCGTTGTTTATACAAGCATGCAAACGACCAAAACAACAGCCAGTGTAAACGCAGTTCAAACCAAAATTGATGAAACTAAGCAAAATAATGACGATTTACGTACACAGGTGCAAACAGCCATGAGTAAAAAAAATCTAGATAAGGTTGCAAAAAAATATGGCATGACACTGTCTGACAACAGTGTGCGCAATATTAATCAATAATTATGAAAAACAAAGTGAGACGGATACCACACAAAAAAATCACGAAAAACGCCAAGACCTTTGGCGTTCTGCTGCTTATCGCAACGACCATCGTGATTTTAGGACTTGGTGTGCGTCTTTTTATTATCGCGGGTAATAAATCGGTAGATGGTCATAATCTTACAAAAGCCACACGTGAGGCCTTTATGGGAAAACAAAATATTATTGCCTCTCGTGGCAAAATATTTGATTCGGACGGGCAGGTGTTGGCAGAAAATACCACAGTCTATAATATGTACGCAATATTGAATAAAAATCAGAAAGATACTGATGGTAAGCCATTGTATGTAACGGACAAAGCTAAAGTCGCTCGTGAGTTAAGCAAGGTAATCAATCTAAAAGAAAAAGAAATCTATAAACGCTTGTCCAGTAAACAATTTCAAATTGAATTTGGTACCGCGGGTAAAAACTTGACGATTGCGCAACATAATAAAATTGAGGAAATGAAGCTTTCAGGTATCTCATTTACTTCACATCAGGCTCGAACATATCCTAATGATCAGATGGCTTCGCATCTGATTGGAAATGTGAACATGGTTGAAGGTAGTAGTGGGCAGTCAACTATATCTGGCATAATGGGCATTGAAGCAGCAGAAAACAAATTGCTATCAGGTAAAAACGGTATCAAGAGTTATCAGGGGCAAAAAACTGATAGCAGTAAAAGTGTTAAAAATGGAGATGACGTTTATCTCACGTTAGATTCTTCGCTACAGACAACGTTGGAAACACGAATGGACACATTTGTGAAAGCCACTAAACCAACAGCAGCAGTTGCTGTGTTAATGGAAGCTAAAACAGGTCGTATTGTCGCAGCAACGCAACGACCTAATTTTAATCCTAATGATAAATCAGATACTCCAACAGTTTGGTCCAATTTGTTAGATCAAGGAGCCTTTGAGCCAGGATCTACCATGAAAGGCATAACATTAGCTGCAGCCATTGATACTGGTAAATGGCAGCCTAACGCAACTTTCCAGTCAGGAACTTATCTGATTGACGGAAAGGAAGTGACAGATTCTTTTGGTGATGATCAAGGACAAATGACATATCGAGAGGGCTTCTGGCGTTCATCGAACGTCGCATTTGCAAAAACAGAGCAAAAAATTGGTGCACAGACGTGGAAAAATTATTTAGAAAAATTCAAGTTTTTGCAGTCAACCCAGTCAGGGCTAAATGGCGAAGAAGCAGGGTCAATCTCGTTTTCATATGCGATTGATCAAGCAAACACAGCGTTTGGTCAAGCAATCCGTGTTACACCCTTGCAAATGATACAAGCTTATTCAGCAATTGCCAATAATGGTAAAGAAATTAGACCGTACTTTATTGATAAAATTGTCAATTCGTCTACTGGAGAAATAGTTAAACAAGGTAAAACAACGACAGTTGGACATCCCATCAAAGCTAGTACGGCAAAGCAAGTCAGAAAATATATGATAGATGTTGTTAATAAGTCGGATGGAACTGCTAAGGAATTTGATCTTAGTGATTACGGTTATCAGATTGCTGCTAAAACAGGTACAGCTCAAATCAGTGAGAATGGTCAATATTCACAGACTTATAAAGATGCTATCCATTCGGTGATGGTTCTAGCGCCGGAAAAAAATCCAAAATATATATTCTACATGGCTGTCAAGCAACCCTCAAAATTGCCTGACGGTGATATTCAACCAACAATGAGTAAACTATTTAAGCCTTTAATGCTCCAGGCTTTAAATGATAGTGATAGTGCGGTAAAATCAAAGACAACTAAACAAACAGTACCTAATGTAGTTGGGCAATCTATTTCAAGTGCAAAATCTACAATGACAAAGGCTGGATTTAGAGTTGCAGTTGTGGGATCAAAAGGTAAAATTACTAGTCAGTCATTGCTAGCTAATCAAAAGTCATTGACAAACCAATTAGTAATTTTGACTGCAAAAGGAAACACATATATGCCAAATATGATTGGTTGGAGTTTAGTTGATGCGCAAACATTTGCTAATAAAATAGGCTTCAAACTAGCGTGGAAAGGTTCTGGATTTATTTCGGGCCAAAGTATAGCTGAAAACCAACTTATTGTAAAAAGTAGTGTTGTGTCAATTGCTTTAAAAGAGAAGGAGTAATGGGAGAAAATGACAGAGTATTTTTGGGCATTCACCCGTGCGTTTATTGTTACTGTAATATTCATGCCTGCGGTGATCAAATTTTTAAAACAATCTAAAGAACAGGCCGTAATTCGGAAACTAGGGCCTGACCATCAATCTAAAGCAGGTACACCAAGTATGGGTGGGGCATTGTTTATCGCAGCTGCATCGCTGAGTGCACTGATTGGTAGTGTCGCTTATTCGGGTAAAATTGGATTTGTAATGGTACTTATACCCATCTTGGCAGTTGTTGCTTACGCAATTATTGGTGGCATTGATGATGCGTTGAAAATGATTCATCATGCGGATGATGGTTTCCGCTTCATACCAAAACTTTTGGCGCAAACGTTATGTGCGGTTGTCATCATGATTATTATGTGGATTATGCAAATACCACTCATATTAAATATACCGTTTATTGGTGTTTTTAATTTAGGAATCTTTTACTTCATTTTCCTGTGGTTTTGGCTTGTGGGTTGGTCAAATGCGACTAACTTAACAGATGGCTTAGATGGTCTACTAACGGGGACAAGTCTTATTGTCTACCTCGTATATACGTGGATTGCTTTAGGAGTTCATAACCATATAATTGTGATTTTTAACGCCTCAATTATCGGTGCGTTAGTTGGCTTTTTGTTATTTAACAAACCAAAAGCAAAAATTTTTATGGGCGATACCGGATCTTTAGCTTTGGGCGCTGGGCTGGCAATCGAATCAATTGTACTTGGCATTCCTTTTTCACTTTTATGGTTTGGGTTGATTTTTGTTATCGAGACCCTATCAGTAGTTATTCAAACAATTGGCTATCATTTCTGGAAAAAGCGAATTTTTCCCATGGCGCCAATACATCACTCATTTGAAAAGTTTGGCTGGAATGAATGGCAAATTGATGCCTTGTTCTGGATTGTAACTGCAATCATAGGAATTATTGGTATTTTGTATATGAGTTAAAGCGGACATTAGCCGCGTACATATAATAGAAATCAGGTTAGTTATGCAAGCAACAGATTTTAAAAATAAAAAAGTAATGGTATTTGGTTGGGCACGCTCAGGAAAAGCAGCAGCACAACTATTAACAAAATTAGGTAGTAAAGTTACAGTGGTCAATGGCGGCGAATTTGATGCACAAGATGCCACTTATCGATCCTTATTGGCTGCTGATGTAACATTGATTGGCACGGACAATTTCGAAACGCTTGATGGCACATATGATTACCTGATTAAAAATCCTGGTATTAATTATGACCATCCTTTAGTGCAAAAAGCTGAAAGACTTAGTATTCCTATATTGACAGAAGTTGAGGTTGCCTTGAGCACTTTCAACGGTCGCTTGATAGCAGTAACTGGCTCGAACGGAAAAACAACAACTACATCATTAATTCGTGATATGTTGAAGGCCGACGGCCAAAATGTAATAACTGCGGGAAATATCGGTGTTCCAGTTAGTGAAGTGGTTTTTGATTTGACTCGAGAAGATACTTTATTATTGGAGTTATCTAGCTTCCAATTATTAGGACTACCAGATATCCAACCAGACATCGCGTTGGTTACTAATATTTTTTCAAATCATTTAGATTACCATAAAACGCGCGCCAACTATGTTGCTGCTAAATTCCGCATTACGCGTCATCAAAATGCTAATCAATACTTGGTTTTAAATGCTGATGGGCAAGATACAGAAAAGTTTAAAAATGAAACTGAGGCTCAAGTTTTAGAATTTTCTAGAACAAAACAGCATTTTCCAGTTGCATTTTCGAATGGTAATTTGACATTAACAGATGAAATTGTGATGCCTACTAAGGATATTAAGTTAGTAGGACCACATAATCAGGAAAATATTTTAGCTGCTGTAACAGTAGCTAATTTAGCCGGTGTGTCTAAACCAGCTATTCGAGAAGTTTTAAAAACGTTTAGTGGTGTAGCACATCGACTGCAATATCTGTTCACAGCTGGTGATGTTAAATACTATAACGATTCTAAAGCAACAGATATTGAAGCCACCCAAACCGCTTTGGATAGTTTTGATTGTCCAACGATATGGATTGGAGGCGGTTTAGAGCGTGGCGATGATTTGGAACGTTTGCTACCAAATCTAAAAATGTGAAGGCAGTTATTGCTGTTGGAGAAACGCAACAAAAAATTGTAACACTTGCACGTGAGGCTGGAAAACCAGTGATTGCTGTGACTGATGTCGAACATGCTGCGCCAGTAGCTGTTCAATTAGCTTCACCAGGAGATGTAGTGTTGCTTTCTCCGGCACAGGCAAGTTGGGATCAATATAGTAGCTTTGAAGAGCGCGGTGATAATTTTGTTGCATCACTGAAAGAAACATTGAATTCATGAGAGGACTAAAATGAAAATAATTCTATCGGGTGGTGGTACTGGTGGTCACATTTACCCAGCATTGGCACTAGCTGAAGTCATTCGTAAACATGAGCCGAATACGGAATTTTTGTATGTTGGTTCAGAACGTGGTGTGGAATCAAACATTGTGCCGGCCACAGGCATGCCTTTTGAAAAATTAACTGTTCAAGGCTTTAAAAGATCTTTTTCATTAGAAAATATCAAGACAGTATCATTATTCTTAAAAGCGGTTAAAGAGGCTAAAAAGATTATTAAGGATTTTGATCCTGATGTTGTAGTTGGAACAGGTGGATATGTCAGTGGCGCTGTTGTCTATGCTGCCCAAAGGCTGCACATCCCAACTGTTATACATGAGCAAAATTCAGTGGCAGGCGTTACAAATAAGTTTTTGTCACGTGGTGCAACTAAGATAGGTGTCGCTTTTGATGCTGCGCTGTCACAATTTCCTAAAGACAAAGTATTTGTTGTAGGAAACCCGCGGGCCCAACAGGTGGCATCTATTAAGTCTAATTTTTCATGGCAACAAATTGGATTGAGCGATGAAAAGCCATCATTATTGATATTTGGAGGCTCTCAAGGGCACCGCCAATCAATTTAGCTGTCATTGATGCTATGCAAGAGTTTAATAAAAGAAATTATCAAGTCGTTATTGTGACTGGTCCAAAGCGATATGAAAATGTTTTAGATCGGCTGACTACACAGCCAGCAGATAATGTTCGAATTTTACCTTACATTGAAAACATGCCAGAGGTATTGGCAAAAACGTCGGCTATTGTATCTCGAGCTGGTGCAACATCTATTGCTGAAATCACGGCACTGGGCATTCCATCAATTCTAGTGCCAAGCCCCTATGTTACTGGTGACCATCAAACAAAAAATGCACAAAGCCTAGTTGATGCAGGCGCTGCATTGATGATTACTGAACCAGCTTTGTCAGGGAAAGCATTATTGCTAGCAGCGGATTCGCTGTTATTAAATGAATCTGTTAGCAAAACAATGACAGAACAAGCTAAAAATGTTGGCATCAGAGATGCTGGAGATCGTTTATACGCGTTAATATTGGATGCAATTGGTGAATAATGGAGAAAATTAAATCACAATTTATGAAGCGACGACCGTTACAACTTTGGATTAGTTTGACGGCTTTTGTTGTTTTAATTGTCGGTTTAATTTTGAGTTTACAACCATGGCGTACGATTAGTTCAGTTAACATTGATTCGAATATGTTAACCAAACAACAAGTTCAAAAATATGTTGGCATTAACGATAAAACACCACGCTGGCGTGTACTTGGACAAACGACCTTCATCGCGCATCGATTAATAAAAAAAGATGCCAAAGTTTATTCTGCTGATATTGATTTGGACAGTAATGTCGTTTCAATCAAAGTTGTTGAAAATATTAGTGCAGGATTTGTGAAAAAAGATGGTCAATGGTATGCACTTAACCGTCAAGGGAAATCAAAAAAAGTTGATAATCCTAACGGAAATGCACCAATTTATAGTAACTTCAAAAATAACGCGCAACTGACTAAAACGGCTAAAACTTTCTCACAGTTTGAATTATCATTAAGGCAGAACATAAGTCAAATCATATATTCACCAACCAAGGACAACAATAATCGTTTGAAGATTATTATGACGGATGGAAATACAGTTTTGGCTACGCTGAAGACATTTGGGAAAAAAATGATTTATTATCCTGGTATTGCAGCTCAAATGCAAACCAAGGGAATAATTGATTTACAATATGGTGCATATTCCTACGGATATGGTTCTAAATAGAACGGCAAATGAGTGGTAAAACACCTCATTTGTATGGTACCATTAGTGCTAGGTATATTTTAAAAAAATAATTTATAAAGGGGCACGACGCATGAATAATTCAGGCGTGACGGTTGGATTAGACATCGGAACTACTTCAATCAAGGTTGTCATTACACAAATGACTGGTAATCAGTTCAATGTAATTGGTGCAGGAAATGCCCCATCTCGGGGCTTGAGACGTGGTGTCATCGTTGACATTGATGCGACTGCAAGTGCAATTCGTGAAGCGATTGACCAAGCACAAGAAAAAGCAAATATTCAAATCAGTGAAGTCGTAGCTGGTGTTCCAGCTAATCAAATTAAAATTATTAATGTCGACGGTTTAGTGTCGATTGCTAATCAGAATAAAAGAATTACATATCAAGATGTACAAAATGTTGCAACACAGGCCTTGTCGCGTGGATTGCCAGCTGACCATGATGTAATAGAATTGGTCGCTGAGGAATTTGTAGTTGATGGTTTTGATGGCATCAAAGATCCACATGAAATGATTGGTGTTCGGTTAGAGATGCATGGCATTGCTTATGTTGGGCCGGAAAAAGTTTTAGATAACACACGGATGGCTATTCAAAAAGCAGGATTAACTTTACGAGAATTTGTATTAGCACCATTAGCCATGGGATCTATCATTTTAAATGATGGGCAGCAAGATTTTGGAACTGTTCTTATAGATCTTGGTGGCGGCCAAACTAGTACTTCAGTTATCCATGATCGAAAACTCAAATTTACCTTCGTCGATATAGAAGGTGGAGATAATGTTACTAAAGATATATCAACTGTGTTAGGGACATCATATATTAACGCTGAGAAAATCAAGCGAGACTATGGATATGCAGATCCTTCGCAGACTGTGTCATCTAACGAATTTCCAGTAGAGGTTATCGGCGAAGAATTTACTAAGCAATTTGACGAACAGTATCTTTCAGAGATTATCGCTGCACGTTTAGAACAGATGTATACGCGACTATTTGAGCAATTAAAGCAAATTGGTGCGTTGAATCTACCAGGTGGTTTTGTTCTAACTGGTGGCAACGCTGCCTTACCGAAAATGGTAGACTTTGCAAAGCGAGTTTTGGGTGATAATGTCCGCTTGTTTGTACCAGATCAAATTGGTTTGCGGCATCCAGCCTATTCGCGTTCGCTATCCTATGCGATGTTTGCTTCTCGTGAAAGTATGACACAACAGGTGATTAAGCAAACTATTATGCAACGTCATGCGGTTGAACAACAAACTTCCATGTTACCAGAAGAGTATGGGGATGAAGTTGTGCAACAACCTGTAGAAAGTTTTCAGTATGATGGTGAAATTGTAAATGACCCGCAACAAGGCTGGTTTGGCAAAATGCGTCAAAAACTCAGCAATTTATTTAATGAAGAATAATCGAACATTTAAGGAGACGACTCATGGATTTTTCAATTGATGACGCGCAACAAGCAGGCGCAATCATTAAGGTTATCGGTGTTGGAGGCGGTGGTTCCAATGCTGTTAATCATATGATAGAAGAAGGTGTTAGCGGTGTCGAATTTATCGTTGCCAACACTGATGTACAAGCACTAGACAAATCAAAAGCAGACACAAAAATTCAAATTGGTCCTAAATTGACCGGTGGATTAGGTGCCGGTTCTAATCCTGAAAGAGGAACCAAGGCCGCTGAAGAATCATCAGAGGCAATTGCTTCTGCCATGACAGGGGCTGATATGGTAGTTATTACAGCTGGAATGGGTGGCGGAACTGGTAATGGCGCTGCTCCAGTTGTAGCACGTATTGCCAAGGAGCAAGGCGCTCTAACCGTTGCTGTGGTTACTCGTCCATTTAAGTGGGAAGGTCCAAAGCGTGGTCGTTATGCTGCCGAAGGTCTTCAAGCACTCTCAGAATCTGTCGATTCTTTGATTGTTATTACAAACGAACGTTTGAAAGATCGTATTGATTTGCGCACGCCATTGTCAGAAGCTTTTAAGGTAGTTGATGAAGTCGTGGCACAAGGTGTTCGTGGTATTTCAGAATTGATTACAAACCCAGGCTTTATTAACTTGGATTTTGCTGACGTTAAAACGGTTATGCAAGATGCCGGACCTGCTTTGATGGGTGTTGGACAAGCCAGCGGTGAAACGCGTGCAGCTGATGCAACTAAGCAAGCTATTTCTTCTCCATTGTTGGAAGTTGATATGGCAGGAGCTGAAGATGTTTTGTTAAACATCACAGGTGGTTTGGACATGTCATTGTTTGAGGCGCAAACAGCCTCAGAAGTGATTAGCCAAGAAGCCGGTCACGATGTCAATGTTATTTTTGGTACTTCAATTGATGAAAACTTGGAAGATTCAATTCGAGTTACAGTGATTGCTACTGGTTTACAAAATGTGACTGAAAAACCTAAAATGACTGAAAACACTGCTGCCTTAGCTGCAAATGTTTTTGGTTCTAACGTTAATACAAGTAGCACAACAAATACAAATGAAGCGCCAATAAACAATTCTGTATTTGAAAAGCCAGCACCTTCAAATGCTGCGCCTAAGCCTACAATGGCACAAAATGATCCATTTGCAGACTGGAACATTACGAATGATACAAAAGATGTATTCTCTGAGGAAAAACGTTTTGACGATGTTCAAAAGCAATCTTTTGATGTGTTTAATACGCCAACTTCAAGTGCATCTGTTGATTTGTCAAATGATGATGATAATGATCAGCCACCATTTTTCAAGAAGCGTTAAGGAGAACTTATGGCATTAGGTGATACAATTAAGCGTCTTTTCAGCAATGAAGAAGACGACTATTACGAAGAAGATGGGTATGAACAAAGTCAGCAGCAAGAGCAGCAGACAACACAACAAACTTCTTCACAACCACGATTTGTTAGACAAACTACCCAGTCACAAACTCCTGCAGGATTGAACAGCGCTAACAGTAAAATTGCTTTATTTGAGCCTAAAGTTTATTCAGATTCTCGTTCAATTGCGTCACAGATACTTGGCGGTGAGGCTGCAATCGTTAATTTTACTCAAATTGATGAAGCTCAAGCCAAGCGCATTTTAGATTTCCTAGGCGGTACAATATACGCTGTTAATGGGGAAATTGAACGCATCGGACAATCAATTTTTTTGGTAACGCCGAATACATTTGAGATTTCTGGCACATTGACGGATAACCTTGAACCAAACAGCCGGTACTAGTACACATGATAATAGAAATTATTAGATGGGTTTTTAACCTGATTCAATATTATGAATATGCCATTGTCGTTTATATCTTAATGTCTTGGCTTCCTGGCGCACGTGAATCTGGCTTGGGGCGGTTCCTTGGAAAAATTGTTGAACCTTACTTAAGTATGTTTCGTTTTATTCCGCCTATAGCAATGATTGATTTTTCACCAATTGTCGCCATAATTGCTTTGAATTTTGCTCGTAGTGGTTTATTACACTTGGTTAATTTGTTTCTATGACAAACAAGCTATCAACAATTAGTCAACATTTTCGTTTAAATGAACAACCATTTGTAAAGCAAGTTGATGATTGGATTCAACAATCTAGAAATGAATATCGTAGTATTTTAACACGATTTCTCAATCCACGGGAACAGTACATTTTAAATGTTTTAGTGAATCATGCTGCTGATTTAGCTGTTTACTTTAATGGTGGTGTTCAAGGTGCGGAGAGCCAGCGTGCTATTCTTATACCCAAGGAATATCCTCAAGATGATTTGGAATTTGAGATATCATTGCTTGAAATAAAATATCCTACTAAATTTGATGACCTGCATCACTCAACTATTTTAGGCTCAATGATGTACAGTGGAATTAGTAGAAATGTTATCGGTGATATTTTATATGATCAGACACACAGTCGATGGCAAATCATCATTGATTCAAAGATGCAACATTACATGCAACAGATGGTTACCAAAATTGGTCATGTTCAAGTGTCTCTAATAGAATGTGATCTTAATAACGTACTACCCCATATAAATGACTGGGAAGAAAATTTCTTGTTGTTATCTTCTTCACGACTTGATACTGTAATTTCAGCTGGATTTGACCTATCGCGTTCTGGTGCTAAAAAGCTAATTGAAGAAAATCAAGTGCGCGTGAATTGGAGCGAAATAGCTAAACCGGATGTAGAATTAGCAATCGGTGATGTTATTTCAGTCAGAAAGCATGGTCGAGTTCAGATTAAATTGCTTGACGGAATAAGTAAAAAAGGCAAGATTAAATCCATTGTCAATATTATCCGGAGATAGTGAGCAAGTATGAAATAACTGTAGTTGTGAACGCACAAAACATATTAAAGGAGAAAAATTATGGCATTAACACCTGATGAAATTTTGAATCATGAATTTACAAAAAAAGGCAGCAAAGCTTACATTGCAACAGATGTCGACGCATTTCTGGACCAGATTAACGGTGATTATGAAGCCCTGATTGCAGAACGTGATGAATTAAAGCATCAAAATGAACTAGCTCAAGTAAAGATTGAAGAGCTAGAATCAAAACGTGATCAAGTGAATCAATCAATCTTTGTTGCCCAAGAAGCAGCTGATCGCTTGAAGCAAGATGCTGATGTCGAAGTGAAAAAGCAGTTGACTCATGCACAAGAATCAGCGACGAAAATTATTAATGATGCTCGAGCAAAGGCAGATGCTGATGCTGTTCGTTTAGCCCAAGAAAATGCTGATCTAACGAACGAGCAAAATCAATTACGTACTGAAGTTGAAGATTTTAAAAATTCATTCTTGCAATTATTGGAATCTCAGCGTAAACTATTAGAAAGCGATGAGTTAGCAGAAGCAGTTCATCGTTTACCAATGGGGCAAGTAACTGCTCATCGTATTGGCGAAATCGCTAAGGCTGAGCCAGTAGCTATTCCTGAACCTGATGAAGAACAGAAGGATCCAGAGTCAAGCGAGGAGCAAGGCCCTGTGGTAGTGTTTCCGGGATCAGAACAAAACGAAGACGATAAATAATTATAAAAAGCGTAACACAGCAAGGTTGGCATTCATACGTGCAGCGAGTCATGGTGGTTAGAGATGATCGTCCCTGATGTTGACCAGATCAGTTACTATTTTGTTTAGCTGAATATCAATATTTAGTAAGCTAAGCCGGTGAGGATCGTTAAACCCCAGTTGAGGGCAGCATTTTTATGCTGCTAAACGTTGGGTGGTACCACGCTATTGCGTCCCTATGCTTTCGAGCATAGGGGCTTTTTATATTTATTATGGTTTAAATAAATTTGTTTAAAATGGCTAAAAAATGATAAAAAGGAGAATTTATCAATGAAATATAAAGATACATTAAATCTTGGAAAAACAGGATTTCCAATGCGTGGTTCGCTACCTAAAACTGAACCCGAGCGTCAAGCAAAATGGTATGCACAGGATTTATACCAAAAAAGATTGTCCCAAAATCAATTGAAACCACATTTTAATTTGCACGATGGGCCACCATATGCGAACGGAAATATTCACATTGGTCATGCTTTGAATAAGATTACTAAAGATATTATTGTTCGCTATAAGAATATGGCAGGTTTCTATGCACCGTATGTTCCAGGCTGGGATACACATGGTCTACCAATTGAGCAACAATTGACAAAGCTGGGGCACGATCGCAAAAGTATGCCAAAGCATGAGTGGCGTAATTTGGCGAAAGATTTTGCTCTGAAGCAGGTTGATACACAACGTGCTGACTTTAAGCGACTCGGTGTGTTAGGTGATTGGGATAATCCATACATAACTTTACAACCTGAATTTGAATCAGCACAAGTTCGAGTTTTCGGTACTATGGTTTCCAAAGGATATATCTTTAAAGGCGCAAAGCCAGTTTATTGGTCATGGTCTTCTGAATCTGCATTGGCTGAAGCTGAAATTGAATATCATGATATTGATTCAATGTCTTTGTTTTATGCAAACAAAGTTAAAGATGGTCATGGTCTCTTGGATGAGGATACGTACTTTGTAGTTTGGACGACGACACCCTTTACAGTGACGGCTTCTCGTGGAATTACCTTAGGTCCTGATTTTGAATATTCGGTGGTGAAACCAGTTGGGGAAGACCGTAAATTCGTTGTAGCCACAGACTTACTTGAAACAGTGGCGCCTAAGTTTGGCTGGGAATCATGGGAAACGGTCGCTGCTTACAAGGGACAAGAACTTGATAAGATTACTGCATACCATCCATGGGATAGTGAGCAAGAAGAGCTAGTTATGAATGCTGATCACGTTACCCTAGATTCTGGAACTGGATTGGTCCATACTGCTCCTGGCTTTGGTGAAGATGATTATAATGTAGGTAAAAAATATGGTTTGCCTGCTGATGTCACTGTTGATGCCAAAGGATTTATGACGGCTAATGCTGGTCCTGATTTTGAAGGCAAGTTTTACGATGATGTTGTTGGTACGGTGATTAATAAGTTAACCGATGCGCGCTTGTTCTTGGCAAAAGAGAAAATCACGCATTCATATCCATTTGACTGGCGTACAAAAAAGCCTATCATTTGGCGAGCCGTGCCACAATGGTTTGCATCTGTTGAAAAATTCCGTAGTGAAATTTTATCAGAATTAGATAAAGTTGCTTATTTCCCAGAATGGGGAAAGGTGCGTCTGCACAATATGATTCGTGATCGTGGTGATTGGGTCATCTCACGCCAACGTGTTTGGGGTGTGCCATTACCAATCTTTTATGCAGAAGATGGGACAGCTATCTTAGATGAAACTGTCATTAGCCATGTTGCCGATTTATTTGCAGAACATGGTTCCAATTATTGGTTTGAACATGAAGCTAAGGATTTGTTACCTGAAGGCTATACTAATGAACATTCTCCAAATGGTGAATTTACCAAGGAAGAAGACATAATGGATGTGTGGTTTGATTCTGGTTCTTCCTGGAATGGCGTATTGAATACACGTCCACAATTGGACTATCCAGCTGATATGTATTTGGAAGGATCTGATCAATATCGTGGCTGGTTTAATTCTTCATTAATCACTTCAGTTGCTGTCAATGGTGTAGCACCATACAAGGCTATCTTGTCACAAGGATTTACCCTTGATGGTAAAGGTAACAAGATGTCAAAGTCACTGGGTAATACGATTTCTCCTATTGAAGTGGCCAACAAGCTTGGTGTTGAAATTTTACGTTTGTGGACAATTTCTGTTGATACATCGCAAGACATGCCTGTATCAAATGAAATTTTGAAACAAGTTTCAGAAAATTATCGTAAGTTGCGTAATACATTGCGTTTCTTGATGGCCAATACAGCTGATTTTGATCCAACAAAAGATGCAATTGCTTACAGTGATTTATCTGCACATGATCAGTATTTCTACGCTTTAGAAAATGAGTTCGTTGCAGATATTCGTAAAGACTATGATAATTATCAATTAAATGATATTTTCAAGCGTGTTATTAATTTTGTCAACGTTGACTTATCAGCCTTTTATTTGGATATTGCTAAAGACGTCGTCTATGTTGAAGCCCCAACAAGTCATGCCCGACGCTCTATGCAAACCGTATTTTATAAAACGTTAACTGATCTTGTACGATTACTATTGCCAGTATTACCACATACTGCTGAAGAAGTATGGGAGTATTTGCCACATGAAACAGCTGAATTTGCTTACTTGACAGATATGCCTGAGGTAGAGGATTTGGGTGACACGACAGCACTGTTTGATCACTGGGCAGTGTTTATGAAGTTACGCGATGCAGTTAACAAAATATTAGAAGAAGCGCGTGAAGCAGATTTGATTGGTAAAAATGCTGAAGCAGCTTTGACAATGTATTTGACGACTGAGCAACAAAACTGGTTAGCAGAATTGCATGCCGATGTTCGTTTGCTTCTAATGGTATCGCAATTGCATGTTCAAGATGTTCAAGACGCTGAGAATGCTAAAGATTATGATGGTTGGCAGTTGGCTGTTGCTCATGCAACAGGCGGTGTTTCTCCACGAGATCGTATGTTCCATGAGGACTTAGGTGCTGATCCAGCTTTCCCAGAATTATCAAAACATGAAGCTGAAATCATACGCGAGTTTTATCCAGAAGCTGTAACACAGGGCTTGGAGTAAATTAAAAACATTACACTTTTATTATGTGTAATGTTTTTTTGTTTGGCAATTATTTGTTTAGTGAAGGTGAGTTTTTAGTAATTAGTTTGTTATTTAGTTGTAATTTTGATAAAATAATGGGTAAAGTGTTTATAGGAGTAGGGCTTATGGGCGAAAATGATCAACTTAAAATTTGGCAAGATGAATTAGTAAAAATTATTAACGATTTAAACACACCACACACACTTGGTGGCATTACGAACCCAGCAAATCGTAAACATGATTCAATGTTGGCGCGTCGAGCACTAGATAATTTAATTATTTTGAGTGAAGAAATTAATACGGCGCGTCATAGTAATGATGAATAGTAACTCTGAAACAATGCCCTTCTGATTTTAAATGTATATGTCAAGGTATGCTACTTGACATATATATTGGTATATGGCATAATTATATAGTAAATTAAAAGTGTAAAAAGCACAAAAGAAATTTGGAGGACTACCACAATGGCAGTTAAAATTCGTTTGAAGCGCATGGGTGCAAAGAAGCGTCCATTCTACCGTGTCGTTATTGCTGATTCACGTTCACCACGTGATGGCCGTTTTATCGAAACAGTTGGTACATATAACCCAATCTCACAACCAGCAGAAATCAAGTTGGATGAAGAAAAGATTTTGTCATGGTTGGGTAATGGTGCACAACCATCTGACACAGTTCGTAACTTGTTGAGCAATGCAGGTATTTTGGCAAAGTACAACGAATCAAAGTCAGGCAAGAAGCCAGCTAAGAAAGCAACAACTAAGGAAGCTTCAGCTAAGAAGCCTACAGATAAGAATACTGTTGCAGAAATCAAAGCATATTTGGATGCCCAAGGCACTGCATATACTTCATCTGCTAAGAAGGCTGATTTATTAGCACTTGTTTAATATAACTGACGAAACAGTCGCTTCTATAATTGGAAGCGACTGTTTTTATTTATCGAATATCGTGTGTCGATAATAACATCATTAATAAGGGAGAATTAATATGTTACTAAGTTTTGTAAATGTTACGCTGGTATTTTTGATTGGAACATTGCTTGTTAATATCATTGCGGTGGCGTTGAATCGCAGAGTAAAATGGTTCATTTTGAGCACCTTGATTGAATTTATTTTGGCCTATGTTGTGCTGTATATTCAGTTGCCGCCAAAGAATATGACAACACTGATCAATGTCAATATTTTATTTGCATTTGTTGCAGCAATTATTAATTTAATTGGCTATGCTGGATTAGCTTCTTTTGATAAAATTCGTGATTGGGGAAGCAAAAATTATGCCAAAGATGTGAGTGACCGTACAAAAACTTATTTCTTTCGTCGCTATATTTTTGTTGCAGTAGCACCACTTGTTTTGTGGATAGCAGTAGGTGCTGTGTCTTTTGTCACAAAGCTAACCAGTATTAACAATGTTTATAGTTCAATACCAGCTAAAACTAAAGGGTCTTCGGAGTTGTTGACATCCGCTAAGGATATGCCAATTGCGCTGGCACCTGATACTGCCAAAAGGAAAATGCAACAAAAATTTAGCGTCATTCCTAATTCAAACATGTATGAATTGGACGGGATTACTGCTCAAGTAGTTAATGGTAAATATGTTTATGTGGCTACAGTAGAGTTTAATGGTTTTTTCAAATGGTTAAAGAATAAATCAGTTCCAGGATATTTCATTATTAGTGCAACTGATGTTAACGCACAACCAAAATTTGTTAAGGAACGATTAAAATACAGTCCATCGGCGTATCTCAATAATGATGCGGCTCGTAAAATATATGCGTCAGCACCAACTTATGCTAGCATGGGCAATATGAATTTAGAAATTGATGAGAATGGTACACCATATTATATTCAAACACTATACCGTGAATATGGTGTTTCAGGACGAATGAAGTTCAATGAATTTAAAACAGCTGTGTTGAATGCGCAAACTGGTGAAGTTAAAATTTACGCGGCGAATAAGGCACCAAAATTTATTGATGCACCTATTACAAGTTCCGCAGCAAATAAAATGAATGAATTTTATGGTCGATATCAAAAGGGTTGGTGGAACCAAACATCTTTTGGCGCAAAACGTGATGTGAAAATTCCAACCGATAATGGTGTTTATGCTTCGGGTCAAATCACACCATTAATTGATTCAAAGGGGAACTTATTGTACTTCACTGATTTTACGTCTGGTAATAATAATCAGGATTCTGCTCTTGGTTATTCATTAATTAATGCTCGAACGGGTGAATTAACTTATTATCGTGACACCCATTCAGGACTAATGGACTCAGATGGTGCGATCAGCATTGCAGATAAAATATATCCCGAGAAAAAATGGGTAGCACAAATGCCAATTTTATATAATATTGATGGCACACCAACATGGGTTGTTTCATTATTAGATAGTAAGGGAATCTTTAAAAAGTACGTATATATTAATGCTATTGATAACGACATTGTCGTCGATGGTGATAATGCCCAAGAGGCACTTGATGATTATCGTAATGATTTAGCTTCAAATAGTACAAACAATCACTCAACGAACAAAAAGTATGATAAAACCATTAGCGGTAGCGTAACACGTGTTGCATTAATTAATGATGGTAAAAATACGATTGTTAATTTTATGGTCGAAGGACAGTCCGCTGTCTTTAAGATTGACGCAGATAATGCGCCTAAGGCTGTATTCTTAAAAGAAGGCGATAAAGTCAGTTTCAAAGCAAATATGTTAGATGATGCGAAGATTGCGACAATCGAGAAAATAACGATTGATGGGTTAAAGTAAATAGTCATAGGAATTAGAAAAGCGTACGAACAATCGTGCGCTTTTTCTGTTAAAATAACATTAATAGTAAATGGAAAGAGGTGTGACATGGCTTTTTTAGAAGTTAATTATTATTCAAAAGTGCTTGGTATGGATCGTGTGATGAATGTTGTTCTACCCGAATTATCAGATCATAACCCAACTTGGACAACAGAAACTTTAAAGGATATTCCTGTATTGTACCTTCTCCATGGTATGTCAGGTGATCATGCAATTTGGCAACGTCGGACATCAATTGAACGTTTAGTAAGGCAAACACCTGTGGCAATTGTAATGCCGTCTACTGACTTAGCTTGGTATACTAACACAACCTATGGATTGAACTATTTTGATGCATTGGCACGTGAGCTACCTGAAAAAGTAGCTAGCTTATTTCCACAAATATCAACTAAAAGAGAAAAAATTTCGTAGCCGGACTGTCAATGGGTGGTTACGGTGCGTTTAAGTTGGCCTTGGGAACAAGTCAATTCAGTTATGCCGCCTCTCTTTCCGGAGCATTAGTAGGCAATCCGAGACAAGAAGACTTTTTAAATATGGAAAAGCTTTCATATTGGCAAGGAATTTTTGGCGATTTTGATGATTTTGCTGGTTCTAAAAATGATATTTTAGCTCTCGCCAAGACGTGTCACAAGCGACCAAAACTATATGCATGGATAGGAGAACAAGATTTTTTGAAGCCCATTAATGATGTTGCTATATCAACTTTGCAGCAATTGAATTATGATATTACATACGAAACAGCACCTGGCACACACGAATGGTATTATTGGAACAAACAAATTGAACGCGTGTTAGAATGGCTACCAATTAACTATGTTCAGGAAGAGAGATTGAGTTAATGTCACTCAATGTTGTAATGGGTAATGGTCAACATGACTTAAGATCCGAAATGTTGACAATGATTCAACAGCAATTTCGTCAAAATGAGTTGCTGACAGTTTTTTATATTGTCCCTAATCATGTGAAATTCGATAGTGAGGTCAATGTACTGCAGCGCTTTTCAATAATGAATGGTAACGACGACAGTGAGTTGTATGCGCAAAGTCGTCTGCAAGTCTACTCATTAACCCGTTTAGCTTGGGCATTAATGAAAAACACACCAGATCGGCAACCAGATATCGTCGAACCGACGGGATTATTTATGATTGTTTCAAATATTTTACGTGAACAATCAGATATTTTACCAGTGTTCTCACGGATGCAAACAAAAAGTGGCTTTGTGTCTGCATTGGTTGCCCAGCTGGTCGAGTTACGCGCTAGTAATGTCACGCCAGAAAATTTATTAGAAATTCTTGAGAAGTCTGCAGATAATATATTTCTGAGACAAACACTTAATGCCAAGTTACATGATTTGGCGATCGTGGCTGATGATTTTAATGCTCGCATGGGTGAGAATCAAATTACAGGACAGGAAACATTGATTGCCTTTGCAAAACAGTTGGCTGATCTTAAACTATCTAACGTTGCATTTTATTTTGATGGGTTTAATGGGTTTACAAGTGCAGAAATGATGGTAGTCAATCAATTAATTACTACTTACCCAGTGACAATGGGTATCCTCGGTGACCCTGAAAAAATGGGTCAACAACGAGAAGGTGATGTGTTCTTTAAACCAATGACAACGGTTGAACAATTATCCATAACAGCACGTACTGCACAGCAAGAAGTGGCTATTACTGCTGCTACAAAAATGAGACCACTATCAAGGACCGCGCAACAGGTTTTAGGCGCTTGGGCGTGCCTGGGTGAGTACCGCAATTTTACTGGCTCACGAGATGAGGTACACTTGAATGTTTTTGCGGCCGAAAATCCAATTACTGAAATTAAAGAAGTAGCACGACGTATTAGGCGTTCACTAGTTGATGATCCAACATTACATTTACGTGATATTATTATTTTGTCACGAGATTTAACACCGTATCAAGCACATATAGAAGCAGTCATGTCGCAATTTGAATTACCATATTTTTGGATATGGATGTGAATATGATGAATCATCCCTTGGTAGAGCTAATATTGAACTTGTTAGCACCTAATAAATTTCAGTATCAGACGATGTTGGCGATTTTAAAGACAGGATTGTTACGACCAACTTTTGAAAATAAAATTGTTTCACACGACGAGTTTTTTGATATCGTTTCGCACATGGATAACTATTTATATGCTTATCGACCATATGAATCAAGGTGGCGTGATTTTTCACGACCATTTAAACTTTTTCAAGTGACGCGAGATGACGATGATACAGAAATTTCAGAAGACGAAAAAGTTAACAACCGCTTGGAATATCTACGCCACTTTATTGTCGAAGCTTTTGATGAGTTGGATGACGGATTTGCAATGGCTAAAAATTTGCGTCAGTCGGTGACGCATCTCGTGTTATGGTTACAAAAATATCATGTAACCGATGCTCTTTTAGAACAGCGTGATGATTTTATTGCACAAGGAAATTTATCTCGTTCACAGCAGAGTGAAGAAGTTTGGCAAATGCTGACAAAAACTTTAGACGAGATGGTTGAAATTGATGGCGAGCGTAGTGTATCACTCACTGATATAGTGACCACGTTGCAAGCTGGTTTGTCTGGCGCAAAATTTTCTGGTATACCGAATAATTTGGATCAATTAATGATTTCAGAAGCAGGAATTGTTCAAAATACGCAGTATAAGCAACTTTATTTTATTGGTGGCACACGTCAGAATTTGCCAGCACAAGTAAAAAATGCAGCGCTGATCAATGATGCTGAGCGATCAATTGTGCAACCTGCTTTGCAGTCAGGAACTAATCCGCGTTATTTGCAAAACACTGCACAACAGCAGATGGCAGAAGAAAACCTTCTTTTTATGGAAGTTTGATGAGCTCCATCGGGTCAATAACACTTTCTTACCCAATTTTGGAACCAAGTGGACAACTAGCAGAAATGTCATCGTTTTTCAAACGATTAGTAGATACATTTAATAGTGAAGTAAAGGTAATCGGTAGTATACCAAGTAGCGCGGCATCGCTATTAAAGCAATATGTTGGGACAGCAAGAGCAACTTTGTCTGATTTGGTTAAAATTTTACCTGTTTACGGCCAGACAGCAGCTTTTAAAGCCGTCCAAAATGTTATTTCCAATACAATGCAAGATAGACTTGAACGTGTATTATCAGCACCAAATTATCAAAATAATACTACAAAATTAAAGCCAGAATTTATCTCGGCTTTGTTTGGTGAACGACTAAACGTCTCTATATCACAGTTGGAAAGTTATTATAGTAATCCATTTGCTTACTTTCTCCAGTACGGTTTGAAGCTGCAAGAGCGCGCAACGAACGAACTGAATGTGGCTCAAACTGGTACGCTTTATCATGCGGTTTTTGAAAATGTGCTCCATGAATTAATTGTAAAAAATAAAAGTTTACGCGATATCACTGGGGATGAATTACGTGCTTTAGTGCGACAACATATGCAGAGTCAATTAGCGTTACCAGCGTTTGAAATATTAAATGACTCTGGCAAAATGCGGGCAACTACAAACTATTTGACACGTGTCTGTGAAACGCTAGTACTGAATTTACAAGCTGCGGCACGAGAAAATACGAGCAAACCAGAAGCAGTTGAGCAACTATTTGGTTTTTCAAAGGAGTCATTACCACCACTTTCTTTTGCACGTATGCAAGTGCGTGGTAAACTTGATCGTTTTGATAAGCAAGATGTAAATGGTGAATTCGGTACAATCATTGATTATAAATCAAATGGCAAAACCTTTAACTGGGGTCAAGCTTACGATGGTTTGCAAATGCAATTGTTAACTTATTGGGACGCTGCCCAACAAAGCGCAGAAAAGCTTGGTGTCGCGGCTATTGGAGGTGCTTTTTTTGCCAAAATATCTCCAGAAAAAACCAAAATAACGGATAAAACAGATCTTAATGCGCTATTTACTGGCAAATTAATGCCAGAAACTTTTAAGTATCGTGGTCTTTTTATTTCTGAGCCAGCGTATGTTTCTGCGCTGACAACTTTAGAACCACAAGAAAAATCAGCTCACTATCCAGTAGTATTACTGAAAAACGGTGCGTTAGGAAAGATTGGTGTAGACGCAGTTGACCCAGATGAGTTTGCTTTATTACTACAGCGTAATCGTGAAAATATTATTACTGCGGGAGATCTCATTTTGTCTGGGTATTTTCCAATTATGCCAGTTGAAGGTGGATTGACTTATTCTCCTTATCTTGATATTATCCGTTTTGATCGTGCTTTGGGTGATGCTTATAAAGTGCAGTCGCCAGCTGATAAAAATACAATCATTAAATTATTGAAAGGTGGTCAAGATTAATGGCAACCAAATTCACAAAAAATCAGCAACGTGCAATTGAAGAAAAGGGTCATAATATTCTAGTTGCTGCATCAGCCGGGTCGGGAAAGACGACTGTTTTAATTGAGCGTCTCATTCAAAAAATTTTAAGTGGTGTGAGTGTCGAAAAATTTTTAATTGTAACTTTCACAAACGCTGCTGCAAAAGAAATGCGGGAACGTTTAGAAGTCGCTATTGAAAAACGTTTAAAGGTAGCTGATGAAAGTCACAAACGCTTTTTACAAGAGCAACTCTTGATATTACCAGCAGCGAACATTTCAACCATAGATGCGTATGCTTTGCGAATTATTGAAATGTATTACCACGTCATTGGGTTAGACCCACAATTTCGATTATTGTCAGATACGGCTGAACGTAAATTATTGCAACAAGATGTGTTAACTGATGTTTTAGCTAATTTTTATGATGAAAATAATATTCATCATGAGCAGTTTTTAACATTAATAAATAATTTTGGTAATCCAAATCAAGATGACCAGTTACAAAAAATCATTTTAAGGTTATCAGATTTTGCAGAAGCCCGCGCTGACGGAAATGAATGGTTAGAGAAGCTACGTGAACCTTATGAAGTGACGGGGGAACCACTGACAGCAACAGCGTTATATGTACGCAGTATTCGGCCAATTATCCTAGAAATTATTAAGGATCTGATTAAAAAAGTTGAAGAAGTACAACTTATTATTACAGGAATTGATGAACTCAAAAAAACACAAGATGCTTTTCTTGAGATCCAAGATTATTTATTATTAATCCAAGACAAAGCGATGGTTGGACCTTGGGATGAACTTCGGGAAGCTATTTTAGACACACCAAGTGGTAAGATTAATTCTCAAACAAAGGCAATCAAAGAAGATCCGGATTTGTCAGCCACGCTTGAAGTGGCTCGACAGATTGAAGGGCAGGTTGTTGGCGTCAAATCGCAAATGAATTCATTGATAACATCTTATTTTGCACTCGATGAAAAGTCATGGCAACTAGTGCAAAAAGAATCTTATAAGCTAATTGATACACTAATTCTCGTAACGCAAGCATTCCGAGAATCATTTAGAAGGACCAAGCGCGAAGAAAAATTACTTGATTTCCCAGATTTAGGAACTTTGGCGTTAGCAATACTATCAGATGATGTTACCAAACAAACAATCCAAGGGCAATTTGATGAAATTTTAGTTGATGAATATCAAGACATCAACCAATTACAAGAAACTCTGTTAACTAGTGTCTCGAACGGGCATAATATGTATATGGTTGGGGATGTGAAGCAAAGTATTTATGGCTTTCGTCAAGCAGAACCATCTCTGTTCACAAACAAGTATAAACAATTTGCGAAAAAAGAAAGCGATGATATTCGTATTGATTTAGCGGATAATTTTAGATCGCAAAACAACGTCACCAATATTACGAATTTGATTTTTACGCAAATAATGGATGAAACACTTGGAGATATTGCCTACGCGGGTGAGGCAAAACTAGTTCCGAAAGCCGCTTATCCAGATGATGTACCTGCTGTATTTCATATGGACATTATTGTCGAAGACGCTGAAGAAGATTTGGAAACTGATACGGAAGTATTTGAGAAAAGGCAGGCCCAATATGCTTTGCTAGCCGAAAGAATACTGAAGCTACGTGAAACTTCAATATTCGATCGTAAAGCTGATCCAGCCGGTCTTCGCCCAGTGCAGTACAGTGATATTGCCATTTTGACACGAGCTAAGTCGGGCTATATTGACCTTGTGTCAACCTTACGTGCGGCGGGAATTCCCGTTCAAGTTGAAGGTGTCGGTAATTATTTTCAGACGATGGAAGTGTATCTGATGCTCGATATATTGCGCGTCATAGATAATCCACATCAGGATATTCCATTAGCCGCGGTGTTACGTTCTCCAGTTTTTAACTTTGATGAGAATGAGTTGGCGGCAATTCGTATTGCAGATAAAATGCATGATTACTGGACAGCGTTGCAAGCTTACGCGCAACAAGATCAAAAAGCGCAAAATTTCCTCAATTTAATTGAAAAGTGGCATGCAATTGCGACACAAAACGATTTAGTAGCATTAATCTGGGCTATCTATGATGATACGGCGTGGCTTGATTACGTTGCTGGTATGCCGGGAGGTGCACAAAGACAAGCAAATTTGCATGCGTTATACGAATATGCGCGTACCTATCAAAATAATACGCATAGCGGTTTGTTCCGTTTTATTAGATATATTGAACAGTTGCAGTCTGGTGACAGCGATTTAGGCGAAGCAGCACAAGAAACGGATGCTCAAGCTGTAAGGATTATGACCATCCATGCATCAAAAGGATTAGAATTTCCAATTGTATTTTTACCAGAATTTGATAAATCATTTAATACCCAGGATTTAAAGGGCGGCCTATTGATTCAAAAAAATGAAGGTATAGGGGTAGAGTATATTCAACCAGATGCTTTGGTTATGATTCCTACATTACAAAAGCTTGTAGTGCAGCAGGCGTTAAAGCGACAGAGTTGGTCTGAAGAAATGCGCCTCTTATACGTTGCCCTGACGAGAGCTGAACAGCAATTGTATATCGTTGGTTCGGTTAAAGTCAAGGGAGAAGCAGGGAACCAATCCTTAAAATCTTTGTGGCAGCAATCCAAGAACGCCAATGGACAATTTTTACCTGAATTTTTGCGCTTACAAGCCGATTCATATCTAAAATGGACTATTATGAGTTTAGCTCGTACAAAAAATAAAGTACTAGAGGATTGGCTTGGTGATGGTCAATTACCAAGGCTGGTGGGATCTGAAACACCATTAACAGGAAAAGTGGCTGTTACACTCACAAATCAAAACGAAATTCATGCACCAATAGCGAGTACTAAAGGTAGTGAATTAGTTGAGGATGGAACCTATTCGCCGATGGATTTTGATCGAGCTAAAACAATTTTGAACTATCAATATGCTAACTTACAAGCAACACAAACAGCGGCGTATCAATCTGTGAGTGAAATCAAACAAATATTTGAGGACCCGGATCTTGCTCAGATGCAGACAGCCGTTATTACTGAAAATGGACAATTACAACCTGCTAATGTTTTGAAGGTTGACGAGTTACCTTTACCAGATTTTATGAATGACGGTTCGCAAAAACCATCAAGCTCTGCGGTAGGAACGGCAACACATTTGATCTTACAGTTGATTGATTTTACCAAAATTAATACAGTACAGAGCATAGAAAAATTACGTGACGAATTGGTTGAAAATAAAAGAATTTTGCCTAGCGTGGCACCACTAATTGAAATTGATGAGATTCTTGCATTTTTGCAATCCGACTTTGCCAAACAAATCATTGCTCACCAGAAGACGTTGCACAGAGAAGCTACTTTTGCTATGATTATGCCAGCCAATGATATTTATGACACACTAGAGGATTCTGCACCAGTGTTAATTCATGGTATTATTGATGGGTATTTTGTTGATGAAGCATCGCAAACAATCACATTGTTTGATTATAAAACCGACTTTGTTCGAAATGCTCAAATAGATGAAGACTTGACTAAATTGCAGGCGCGATATAAGGGACAGCTTCATTTGTATCAACAAGCACTTCAACGGGAATATGTTGGTTATCAGGTTGGTGATCCACAATTAATTGCTTTGAATGTCGGTCGAGTAATTAGTGTAAAATAGACAATAAATATTACTTATTGGGTTTTACACAAAAATGTCATGGTGAAGTAATGATAAAATATGAAACAATCTCTTTTTTAAACGGTAAACTAACATTATTTAAAAAGAATGATCAAATTGTGTGCATTAGTCTAGCTGATGATGGTGTTAGCGAATTTTTAAATGACTTTCCAGAATATGAATTAAAACAGCAAGTATTGCCAGAAACAAGTCTTTTTCGAGCGTATGCTGCTGGTGAAAAGATTGATTTCTCGCGGATTAAGATTGGGTACCTTAAGTCCACTGCCTTTCAAAGAGAGGTATGGCAGGCCCTAAATACCTGTCATGAATTATTAACGTACGAGCAGTTCGCAAAAAAGATTAATCATCCCACTGCTGTTCGCGCTGTAGCGACAGCGATTGGTAAAAATCCTATTCCAATTATTAATGCCTGTCATCATATCTTACCTAAGAGTGGTGGTGTGGGTAAGTATAGATACGGTACTGACATTAAAAGAAAATTATTAGTATTAGAAAACCTATTAGAGAAGTGAGAAACAGTGCGTCAGTGAGATTTTATGACGCACTTTTTTTGTATTTCCGTTTGTAAAACCTGATACAATAGACTTATGACTAATACAGAAAATTATTTTAAAGTTGGCACAATCGTAAACACACATGGTATTCGTGGTGAAGTGAAAATCATGGCGATTACTGATTTTGCTCAAGATCGCTTCAAAAAGGGAGCAGATCTATTTATTGATACAAAACAGGGACGTATCCCTGTCAAAGTGCAATCATCACGACTACATAAAAACATGTGGTTGGTTTTATTTGTTGGCATAACCAACATTAATGAAATTGAAAAATATAAAGGTGATGATGTTTATATTGAAGGTACAGCTCGTCCAGAATTAGAAGACGATCAGTACTATTACGATGAAATTATCGATAGCACTGTGGTTGATTTGGATGGTAACAAAATCGGTGTTGTCAAGGAAATTATGGAAACAGGAGCGAATGATGTTTGGATAGTTCAACGTGACGGTCAATCAGATGCCTTGATTCCTATGATTGATGATGTTGTTAAATCAGTTGATGTTGACGCCAAATTAATTACAATTGACGCTTTAGAAGGGTTATTAGATTAATGAGAATAGATGTTTTAAGCTTATTTCCCGACATGTTTGCACCAATGCGCCAATCAATTATTGGCAAAGCGATTGATAAAGGGGCGTTAGACTTTCAAGTGACTGATTTTCGAGATTTCACCGAAAATAAGCATAATAACGTAGATGATTATCCATTTGGTGGCGGTGCTGGCATGTTATTAACACCACAACCAATATTTGATGCGATGGCCTCTGTTGAAAAGCAAGCTGGTGGCAAAGGACGTGTGATCCTGCTGGATCCAGCAGGTAGACAGTTCAACCACGAAGTTGCCCAAGAATTAGCTACTTATGACCATTTAACTTTTGTTGCTGGTCATTACGAAGGGTATGATGAGCGCATTCGAGAATTAGTCGATGATGAAATTTCACTAGGTGACTATGTTTTGACAGGTGGAGAACTCGGCGCGATGGTTATTATCGATGCCACAGTACGTTTTCTACCCGAAATTTTAGGTAATGCGGCAAGTGCTGAGGGAGATTCTTTTGAAGATGGTTTGTTAGAATTTCCGCAGTACACACGACCAGCTGATTTTCGGGGACGAATGGTTCCGGAAGTCTTGACTAGTGGTAATCACGCCAAAATTGCTGAGTGGCGATTAAAGGAGTCATTGCGCCGTACTTATTTACGCCGACCTGATTTATTAGAAAAGCGGCAGTTAACGCAACAAGAGCGGGACTTGCTGGATAACATAAAGAGTGAAGAACAGTAAAAAGTTTTGTGAGAAAAAGTAACAGAACTAGCAAACAGATATGGAGGAAATGCGTTTAGCTATTTCAGGTATTGTGAATAAATACCTGATTGCTCACGCTTCTAAAATTATGAAAATAGCAATAGCAGGGTTTGGTGCTTTAGGCGCTCGAGTTGGTGTGATGTTACAACAAGCTGGCCATGAAGTTACAGGAATTGATGGCTGGGCTGCACATATTGCTGCCATAAGCACAGATGGGTTAACAGTGCATCAAGATGATGGGGCAACAAAAAATATTATATTCCTGTTATGACAGCTAAAGAAATTGATGGTAAGTTTGACCTTATTATTTTGTTAACGAAGACCCCTCAATTAGATATGATGTTAACAGATATCAAGCACATTATTACTAAGAATACCAACCTATTGGTTCTTTCTAATGGTCTTGGTAATATTGAGGTCATGGAAAAGCATGTTAATCGCAATCAAATTTTGGCTGGTGTGACTTTGTGGACATCAGAATTAATTAATCCTGGTGAAATTCGCGTGACGGGAACTGGGTCCATCAAATTACAGGCAATCGGTGAGGCTAACGCTAAACCAATTGTATCGGCTCTGAATAAGGCTGGTCTCAATGTGACATTATCTCAAAATGTCATTGAAGCAATTTGGCATAAAGCGGGAATTAACTCTGTCCTTAACCCGTTAACAGTTTTGTTAGATGCAAATATTGCAGAGTTCGGTATGGCTGGAAATGGTATGGATTTATCACTAAATATTCTGGATGAAATAAAAAAATTGGTGAGTTAGAAGGAATTAACGTTGATGTAAACGCGATCATGAAGGATTTAGCCTTACTCATACGACCTGAAAATGCTGGAAATCATTACCCATCAATGTATCAAGATATTAAAGCTGGTAAACATACAGAAATCGATTTTTTAAACGGTTACTTCGCTAAATTAGGATCTGAACATGATGTAGCTATGCCATTTAATGCTCTGGTAACAAGATTAATTCACGCTAAAGAAGATATTGAGCGAACAAAGTTAGCTAAAAAACAGGAAACTTTTGAAATTTAATCTTAATTAAAGTAAAATGAGTGTAACTGCTTTTACTTTTAATTTGTAAGGAGAAATAACATGGCAATAGAAACTGCAATATTTGCTGGTGGCTGCTTTTGGTGCATGGTTCAACCATTTGATTCTTTGGATGGCATAGAAAAGGTTCGTTCAGGCTATACTGGTGGTCATGTTGAAAATCCAACTTATGAGCAAGTACTAACACATACTACTGGACACACAGAAGCTGTTAAAATTTGGTTTGATTCTGAAAAAATAAGTTATCGTGAACTAGTCGAAATATATTGGGAACAGACTGATCCAACTGATGCAATGGGTCAATTCCAAGACCGCGGTGATAACTACCGTCCAGTGATTTTTGTAAATAGTCCTGAACAACGTGAAATTGCTGAAGAATCTAGAGCCGCATTAGCAGCTTCAAATCGTTTTGATGAACCCATCGTGACGAAAATTGAAGATGCCAAACCATTTTATGAAGCAGAAGAGTATCACCAGGATTTTTACAAGAAGGATCCAGAACGAGAAGCACTAGAAATGGCACAACGCTTGCAATTTAAAGCTGATAAGTGGAATTGAATTTAACCGATATATTTTAAGATAAATTCAATCTAAATGATATGAAAGTGAGCGGAAACGCTCATTTTTTGTTATAATTGACTAGTTATGAACGTTATTAAGAAAGCGCTCAGTAGGTAAAATGAATGCAACTTGAATTTCTCGGGACTGGCTCTGGCCAACCATCTAAATTTAGAAATGTTACAAGTATTGCGCTTCGCCTTTTAGACGAACGCAATGCTGTGTGGCTTTTTGATGTTGGTGAAGCAACGCAACATCAAATTTTAAAAACCACTTTGCGACCACGTAAAGTTGAAAAAATATTTATTACACATTTGCATGGTGATCATATATTTGGATTGCCGGGATTCTTAAGCTCACGTTCCTTTCAAGGTGCTGATAAAAATGAGCCCTTAACTATATATGGGCCTAAGGGTGTTAAAGAATTTGTTCAAACGGCACTACGAATTTCCGAAACACGTCTATCGTATCCAATTGAGTATGTTGACTTAACTGAAGGTGTCATCTTTGAAGATCATACTTTTCAAGTTGTTGCCGCACCAATGCGTCATCGTATTGAGACCTGGGGATTTCGTGTAATAGAGAAAGATCATCCAGGCGAACTATTAGTTGATAAACTAAAGCAGGAAAATATTCCTTCTGGACCAGTATATGGACAACTCAAAGCAGGAAAAACAGTTACACTACCAGATGGGCGTATCGTTAATGGTCATGATTTCATTGGTAAAGCCCAAAAAGGTCGTATAGTAACTTTCATTTTAGACACTCGTCCTAATGATAATGTAGAGTGGTTAGCAAAAAATGCCGATGTTCTGGTGCATGAGAGTACCTATGGTTCAAGCGAAGAAGAGGCGAAAATGGCCAAAGCCCATGCCCATTCAACAAGCGCAAATGCTGCAAGTGTGGCTCGCCGGGCACATGTAAACAAGTTAGTATTGACACATCTTTCAGCTCGTTATATTGGGCCGATGGTTAAAGAATTAATACACGATGTCCGTCGCAACTTTGCTAACACGTATGTGGCACGCGACTTTGACATTATTGATATTCCTTTTAAGAAAGATAGTAATGAATCAAAATAATTGGAACATTCTGCCACAACCAAGTGAAAAGGTTGTTCGGCAGTTAAGCGCACAACTAAATATTAGTCAATTTATGTCAACAATTGTGGCTCAAAGGGGTTATACAGATCCAGAAGCAGCTTTTAAATATCTACAACCAAGTGTAGAACAATTGCATGATCCCATGTTACTTCATGATATGGATAGAACCATTGAGCGTCTACAGGACGCAGCTTTTGGTGGTGAAAAGATTGTTGTGTACGGTGATTATGATATGGATGGTGTCACTAGTACAGCAATTATGGTTGAAGCCTTAGAAGTATTGGGGGCAGATGTAACACCTTACATACCTAATCGCTTTTCAGATGGCTATGGGCCAAATATTGATACGTATAAAAAACTTATTGCTGATGGTGCACAATTGATTGTGACAGTAGATAACGGTGTTAGTGGTCAAGAAGCTGTTGAATATGCGATGAGTCAAGGTATTGATGTCATTATTACTGATCATCACGAAATGCCTGCCACATTGCCAAACGCTTATGCCGTTATTCACCCAAGACATCCAAAAGGCCAGTATCCATTTGGTGATTTATCTGGCGCTGGTGTCGCTTTCAAAGTTGCCCAAGCATTATTAAATGAAGGGCAACCAGTTGAGGATCAAACAGAGCTACCAACTGAGTTGTTGGATCTCGTTGCGTTAGGTGAAATTTCTGATATGGTGTCTTTGACTGACGAAAACAGGGTTCTAGTTTCATGGGGATTGAAACAAATTAATGTTTCGCCACGTCCGGGTCTAACCGCAGTTTTGAAAAATGCGGGTAAGAAAGATAATGAACCAGTTATTTCAGAAACAGTTTCATTTAAGATTGCCCCTCGCTTAAATGCTGTTGGTCGATTAGGGGATGCTAGCTTATCTCTACAACTTTTGTTAAGTCAAGATCCAGAAGAATCAACTGCCATTGCTTCTGAAGTTGAGGCCATTAATGCGCAACGTCAAGAAATTGTTGAAGAGGTATTTGGGTCTGCAAAACAAATGGCTTTGTCAGACGAATACAAAAATGATCAAGTCTTGGTTATTGCTGGTCAAGATTGGCATCAAGGAATTTTGGGTATTGTGGCTAGTCGATTGGTGGAACTATTACAAAAACCAACAATTGTTTTAAGTTTAACGGATGGTGTTTATAAAGGATCTGGTCGGACTTTTGGTGATTTTGACCTCTATCAATTTATGAATACCTTTCACGATTTGTATGATACGTTTGGTGGGCATGCCAGTGCACTAGGACTAGCTATTTCCCCAGAGCAACTAGATGTATTAAAAGAGCAAGTTCGTTTGAACTCAGCTAAATTACAAATTCATGCCAAGCCGATTAGTATTAATACGACACTGTCGGTTAATGAAATCAGCACTGAAACGTATGAAGAACTACGCCTGCTTGAACCTTTCGGTACTGGAAATCAGCAACCAGTGTTTGGATTGCAGCAACCAAAAATTAATAAAGTAACAACCATGGGAAACTTAAAGCAACATATTAAGTTAGCTTTAGAAAATAATGTTGAAGCAGTTGGCTTTAACCATCCAGATTGGGTGTCTATGGTTGCTAATCCAGTAGGGATATCATTTGCTGCGACTCTGGGTATTAATTATTTCCGTGGGCGCAAAACGATACAGCTTCTACTAACTGCTATTAATACATCAGAGGCAACTGATGAAAATGCTGCTCATAAAAAGTTTTTTGCTCAAGTATATAAATTCATTTACGCACATCAGGATCTAAATTTTGCGCAGAACTTGGATAAAATAGCGAAGCAGTTAAATATCAATAAGAACGATTTGAATATTATGATTCAAGTATTTATTGAATTAGGATTCGTGCACGTTACCAATGGATTTGTTACAATTATTTCGGGAGCAGCACAAAAACCCTTAACCACGTCAATAACATACCAAAAGTATTTGGCAAATCGTTAAAAAGAAAGTATGAGCGATAGCTCTGAGATTTAGAATGACAGTAGATTTACATGATTTTGTTGCAACAGTTGAAGATTACCCCGAACCAGGTGTTAGTTTTCGTGATATTTCACCATTGATGGGTGATGGTGTGGCCTATAAGCAAGCAGTAGATGCTATTGCTGATTTTGCTAAACATTTAAACGTTGATTTAATTGCTGGTCCTGAATCACGTGGATTTATTGTAGGTTCGCCGCTGGCGTATGCGATGAATATCGGCTTTGTTCCAGCTCGTAAAGGTGGCAAATTACCTCGTGAAGCTGTATCAGCATCATACACATTAGAGTATGGTGGTGTTAATGAGCTAGAAATTCATAAAGATGCTATTAAGCCAGGACAACGTGTGCTGATTGTTGATGATTTACTAGCGACAGGTGGCACTATTAATGCTACACGTGAAATTATTGAAAAACTTGGTGGCATCGTTGCTGGTGTAGCTTTTATTATAGAATTAGAAAGCTTGCAAGGCCGTGAAAAAATTATGAAAGCTGGCGAAGTGCCATTCCTAGCTTTAATGGAATATTAAGCATTTTTAAGCTTAGTGTAATTGGCAGTATGCCGTAAAATACTTAGAACAATAATATACATCATATTGAGGTGCTACTGATGAACAATAGTAACATTAAAGAGTGGTTTATACGCTTTTTCAAAGGGATATTCATTGCTCTAGGGTTTATTCTTCCTGGTGTATCCGGTGGCGTATTAGCAGCAATTCTTGGCTTGTATGAACGAATGCTGAACTTCATGGCGCATTTGAGGCAGAATTTTAAGAAAGATTTTTGGTTTTTTCTACCAGTGGGTTTGGGTGGTATCGCTGGTATTATTTTATTAAGCCGACCATTAGAATTTTTGCTTGTTGAATATAAAGCAATTATTTTGTGGGGGTTTGCTGGTGCCATTGTTGGTACTTTACCAGCTCTGACAAAGGAAAGTGGCAAGCATGGGCGGAGCCCGAGCGATTGGATATTATTCATCGTCACAATAGTTGCTGGTGGATTATTCCTATATAATATGACGGCCATCTTTGGGACGATGCCAATTAATTTCTTTTCTTGGATGTTGGCGGGGGCACTAATCGCGTTAGGCGTTATTGTCCCGGGATTAAGTCCATCAAACCTGTTGCTATACCTAGGATTATTTGACCCAATGTTAGCCGGATTTAAACGTGCTGATATAAGTGTATTTTTGCCAATAGCACTTGGTGGTATGTTGACATTAATCCTTTTTTCAAAATTAATGAACTATCTTTTACATCACTATTATGCTAAGGTATACCATTTCATTTTAGGTATTGTTGTGGTGTCAACGCTTTTAATTGTTATTCCACCAGTCGCTGATTATAGTGGCTTTAACATAATGAGCGGATTTATAAGTTTTATCTTATTCATCCTCGGTGTGTGGGCTGGTCACTGGATGAGCGGCTTAGAAGAAAAGTACAAATAAAAAACGATCATGTGATAATTTCTATCGCCAGATCGTTTTTTTATTGTACTAACCAAACTTGATCACTAATAAAATCAAATGGTTGATGATGTTGATTTAACTTTTTGGGGCGTGCTAGTTTTGCATTCTGCCAAAATAATTGTGAATTGGTTGCGCCATTTTTTTCACCAATGACAATAAAATCACCATTAAAGTGTTGCGCACGTAGGCCTTGTAGAACTTGCCAGTCCGTTTCATCTGTATCAGGTGCCCAGCTTAGAATAACCACATCATAGGACATTGCTTTTATAGCTTCCAATGCATCTAAACAGATAACTTCTGTCCATAAATCAAGATGCTGTATATCTTGACCGTGCCAGTCGAAGTTATCTGTTGCGATGACGTTATTGCCAAAAAGGCGCAATTGGCTAGAAATAACGCCATTTCCTGACATGATTTCTAAAACTCGTCGGCCATCAATAAATTGATTTAAATCCGATAACCAAAGCTTATTTGGCAAATGCCAGACGCCAAAAGACTTAATAATTGTTTGTCGAAATTCAGAAAGTAAATCATCAAGAGGCATCAGTCGTAAATCGGATAGAATATCTTGACTAGAAAAACTAAGCTGAGGTAGGGGGTTTTCGGGTAAAGTATGCTGAGCAAGGGACTGTAATGCCTTACGAGCTGCATTTATTTTAACCAACGTATCTGGGCTGTCAGAAAATTGCTGAGCATATTGCGCTAGTTTAATCTTCATCGTCATTTGTTACATCACGTCGATGGTTTACCTTGGTACCGTCCTTACTAATATGTATGTTGAAATGTTTACCATTTCTAACAAACTCAAATTCGTTATCTTTGATATTTTTTCTGAAACGCCAAAATGCAACTAAGCCAATAATGCCAGCAACAGCAGCTATAATTAAGGCAACGAAGAGTGCAATGCCAATAATGCTAAGTACGACCGGAACTGCTACGCCAATAATTGTTAAAATGACAGGAATCAAAATTAACAGTCCAATAATCGCTGTAACCACGGCCCCAATAAATTGAAATATCTGTTTCATAATATTTTTCCTCCTTGTTTATTATACTATAGTTTTGGAGAGTTTTATTAGATTTATAAAAAAGTATTGACATATAAATGTTATTAGGGTATATTATTACTCATAGAAACAAGCGAGTAATTCGCTCAAAAAATGGAGACGCATCATGGCTAAAAATGTACAAGCACATCAAAATAACGCACTCCTCCTCAACCTCCTTCTCATTTGAGTCTAGTAGGTTGTTATTTGAGCAATAATCAGCTACTAGACTTTACTAAAAGAGTCAGAGTAGCTGGTTAGGTAGGAAACGTCCTAACGAGCAATCGTTGGGACGTTTTATTTTTCTCAACGATTGTTAGTAGCTCATATTGGAATTAAGTTATTAAACAGGAGAAATAACATGGCACAAAACGCAATTACACCACAACATAAAATTGATACAGATCAAATTAAAGAAAAAGTAGCTCAAGAAAAAGAGTCAGTTCGTGACACTGTTTATAAAGTCAGTGCAGCTGTCTCAAACGCCATTTTGGTTACCTTGGGTATGGGATTGTTGCTGCAGACGATTGCAGGATTCATCCACTGGGCACCGATGGTCCAAATGGGTGCAATCACTAAAATTATGTTACCAGCAGCATTTGGCGCCGCGATTGCATCACAAATGAAAACGAATACAATGGTTATGTTTAGTGCGATGGCTGCCTCAGCGGTTGGTGCCAACGCTGTTTTCTTCACAGATAAAGCCGTGGAGGGTGTAACAGCAACCGGATACGCTGGTGCACAAGCTGCTGGTTCAGCCATAATGACCACTGGACAACCAATTTCAGCTGTTATGGCTGGTGTGATTGCCGTATTGTTTGGTAAGTGGTTGAGTGGTAAGACACCATTAGATATGGTCATTGTACCAGCGGCGACCACAATTGTTGGCACGGTGTCAGGGTACTACTTGGCAGCTGTTACGACACCGGCGTTGGTCGCAATCGGAAAGTTTATTGCTTCGAGTGTTGCAGTTAATCCAATTATTGGTACAGCCATTGTTGCAATGGCCTTTGGTGCAATGACCATGACACCAGCCTCCGCAGCAGCTTTAGCTGTGGCAATTGGTGCGACGGGTGTAACTTCACCAGAGGCTGCAGGAGCAATCTTAATCGGTACAACGGCTGTATTCGTTGGCTTCCCTGCAATGTCATTTCATGAAAATAAAATTGGCGCAACAATTGCTCAAGGTATTGTTACACCAAAAATTCAATTTCCAAATTTGACTGAAAATCCTGCCTTGATTATTCCACCAATGATTGGCGCAGCAATTGCTGCACCAATCGCAACAATCGCGTTTAATGTTACTGCACCTTTCTCAATGGCTGGTATTGGATTTAATTCATTTATCGTTCCGTTGGCATTGGCTGGTTCAAATCCTGCTGCATTTGCTGCTTACATGATTATCGGTGTAGGTGTTCCCGTGATTGTTTCATTTGTTGGTTATCGTTTCATGCGTAAAATGGGTTGGGCAAAGCCACAACAATTGCACTTGGAGATGATTTAATATAAAAAAGCATGAGTCGCTAATTGAGACATCATGCTTTTTTATTTTGTGTATGTTGAGCGATAGGATAAGTTATTTGGCCCTTTGAGCCAGTTAAAGTGTTTTAATGGATTTGATTTTACGCCCCAAATATCGAGTAACGCTGCAATTGCAATATGAACAGGAGCCTGAGCATCAAATGTGACATTCAATTGATTATATAGACCATCTGGTCGATTTTCCGGTTTCACACTAAGCAATTTTTTGGTATTGTGGTATATGAAGTATCGATTTGCAATGAAATTACCAGATATTAACCAGCTTAAATGTCGAACATAAACAAAGTCACTAATATGGCCTAGTGTAAAACTAATTGACCCGACGATATGCCCACGGTAGTTGAGGGTAAATCTTGGTATAATACCATAAGATGTTTGGCGGATGCGCACCAAAACGCGACCGGACATGTCTTGAACTTGAATTTCGTCAGATTTTTTACCAGAACGGCCAGACACTAAATAAGACGCTTTAAAATCTTGGTCGAAAACAATGTTGACGCCATCATTAATACTATGTCGTTGACGTAAGTAATATTTTGTCATTTGCAAACCTCGTATTCAATTACAAGTTTATCACGAAAGAAGAAGAAAATGCCATTATCACATACAACTTGGGCACCAGCTGTTAAGGCCAAGTTAAATCCTGAGTATTTAAAACAAGTCGCGCAGTTTATTCAATCAACTTACCGGGAAGATGCTCATATTTTTCCACAGCAAAAAAATATATTTGCTGCTCTTGAGAAAACACCTTTGCCTGAGACGAAAGTGGTCATCATGGGGCAAGATCCATATCACAATATTGGTCAGGCCCAAGGATTGAGCTTCTCAGTTCCTGAAAACGTGCCAGCACCACCTTCCTTACAGAATATTTTAAAAGAGCTTTCGACAGATGTTGGGCCTCGTCAATCTCATGATTTAACCAGCTGGTCCACACAAGGTGTATTGCTACTAAATGCTGTCTTAACAGTTCCAGAAGGGCAGGCTAATGCGCACCAAGGGAAAATTTGGGAGCCGTTGACGGACAGTTTGATCCAAATTGCTTCTGAAGATGATGCACCAAAAGTTTTTATTTTGTGGGGAAAGTTTGCCCAATCGAAACGTCAATTTATTGATGAGTCTAAGCATCTCGTCTTAATGAGTGCCCATCCAAGCCCACTATCAGCTTACCGTGGCTTTTTTGGAAGTCAACCATTCTCAAAAGCAAATCACTTTTTAGTTGCTAAGGGGCAACAACCTATTGATTGGTTGAAATGAGTGAATAAATTCACAAATATTACTAAATACACAGACTTTTGTGTAGTTGTCTGTTACAATTAAATTGTAAATAATTAATTCGTAGCAGCGAATTTGGAGGAATTTATGGAACTTTTTGAGCAATTAAAAAATAAAATTACCGGTCAAAATAAGACAATTGTATTTCCGGAAGGTGAAGACCCCCGTATCCAGGGCGCAGCTATCAGATTAGCAGCTGATAATTTGATCGAGCCAATATTATTGGGGGATGCACAGGAAATTTCAAAAACTGCCCAAGCCCATAACTTTGATTTATCGAACATAGAGACGATTGATCCTGCTTCATATGATGAGAATGAATTGGCAAAATTAAATGCGACACTTGTCGAAAGGCGCAAAGGGAAAACAGACGCTGAGACAGCTGCCAAATGGCTACAAAATGTTAACTATTTTGGGACAATGCTGGTTTATACTGGCAAAGCTGACGGTATGGTGTCAGGCGCAGTACATCCAACTGGTGATACAGTTCGTCCTGCGTTGCAGATCATTAAAACGGCGCCTGGCTCATCACGTATCTCTGGTGCATTCATTATGCAAAAAGGCGAAGAGCGTTATGTATTTGCGGACGCTGCCATTAACATTGACATTGATTCGGACACGATGGCTGAAATTGCAATACAATCAGCCCACACAGCTCAAGTGTTTGATATTGAACCAAAAGTTGCGATGCTTTCATTTTCAACTAAGGGCTCCGCGAAATCACCCTTGGTCGATAAGGTGGCAACAGCCACTGCATTGGCTAAGAAGTTAGCACCTGAACTGGCGGACTCAATTGATGGAGAGTTACAGTTTGATGCTGCGTTTGTTGAATCTGTTGCTGCCGCAAAGGCGCCTGATTCAAAAGTCGCAGGTAAAGCGAACACATTTATTTTCCCAAGTCTAGAAGCAGGTAATATTGGCTATAAAATTGCACAACGCTTGGGTGGGTTTGAAGCGATTGGACCTATTTTACAAGGCTTAGCAAAGCCTGTTTCTGATTTATCGCGAGGAGCCAATGAAGAGGATGTTTATAAAGTAGCTATTATTACTGCTGCGCAAGCATTATAAGTATATAAAAAAAGACCTAACTGAAAAGTTAAGTCTTTTTTATGCGGATAACAGGAATCGAACCTGCACGGTGTTGCCACCATACCGACCTGAACGGTACGCGTCTGCCAGTTCCGCCATATCCGCGGTTCAACTTTTTTATTATACCTGAAAAAGTAAGGGTTGACAAATTTTTCTGGTATAGTACTATTAAATTATTCAAAGAAGCAGGGATGTATTATGAACAAATTATTCTTCAATCAAACATCATCCTCCACTCGACCACTCATGTGATCGGGATTCTTTGCGTACAGATAACGTAGAAATGACGGACAACATGGGTGTGTATACTTGTGTTGTCTTTTTGTATATTGAAAGGGATTTTTAATGACAAACTATAATTTTTCTGCTGGTCCAGGTGTTCTACCAACGCCAGTTCTCACTAAGATTAAAAATGAATTCATCAAAAATGAATTTACGCATATGTCCATCATAGAAATCTCGCATCGCTCCACGCAATTTGAAGAAATCATTAACAGCGCTGAAGAACGTTTGCGTGATTTAATGAATATACCAGATGATTATGGTGTTGCATTTATTCAGGGTGGGGGATCCACGCAATTTGAAATGTTGCCACTTAATTTTGCCAATAATAAGAATAGAATTGCTGTTTTAGATTCAGGTAACTTTGCCTCAAAGGCAGCACAGGCAGCAGTTACTATTGGCAAACAGGCAACAATTTTGGACAGCTCCAAAGTGGATCATTATCATCATTTACCTATGTTATCTACAGATTTCAACGCCGATGAGTATGATTACCTACATCTAACGACCAATAACACAATCGAGGGTGCTACCTACCATCAATCGATTTTGCCTAAAACCGTTGGTCGATTAACAGCAGATATGAGTTCAAATATTTTGGCAGAGCCATATGATGTCAATGATTTTGATGCTATTTTTGCGGGGGCGCAAAAGAACCTTGGTCCAGCTGGCGTTACGGTTGCTATCGTCAAAAAAGATTGGTTAAAAGAACAAAATATTGAAAACGTAGGTTCAATGTTGCGTTATCAAAACTATCTGGACAAGCATTCAATGTATAATACACCGCCAGTATTTTCGATTTACGCTCTGAACTTAGTACTTGAGTGGGTACAAGAGCAGGGAGGCGTTGACAGTATGTATGCGCAAAATATTGAGAAGTCTTCAAAATTGTATGATTACCTAGATAACTCTACATTTTATCATGCATTGGTTGATGAATCGGCACGTTCACTGACAAACGTTGTCTTTACTACAGCAGACTTAGAACGAGATCAAGCAATAGCCAAAGACGCAACTAAAGAAGGTTTATCTAATTTAAGTGGTCATCGGTCGGTTGGTGGTTTCCGTGCTTCATTATACAATGCACAACCTATTGAAGCAGTTGATGCCTTAATTACATTTTTGAAGAAAGCAGAAAATAATTACAAATGACAAACATTAAAACTTATAATGCTATTAGTTCTAAAGGACTGGACTATTTGAAAGACCATCACTACGACATTAACGGTAATGATGCGCCAAAAGGCATCTTGTTACGTTCACAAAATTTACACGATGAACTAATCGATGATAATGTTCGTGCCATTGTTCGTGCTGGTGCTGGCTTTAATAATATTCCTGTTGAGGAATTATCAAAACGTGGTATTGCTATTTTTAATACGCCTGGTGGGAATGCAAATGCCGTGAAAGAACTAACAATTGCATCACTAGTTTTGGCAGCACGACCAGTAGTTGGTGCTATACAATTTGCTAATGATACACGGGGCGGGGATGTGTCTTTGCGCACAGAGTCAAATAAAGGTGGTTACCGTGGCACAGAACTAGCAGGAAAGAAACTGGGTGTTATTGGGTTAGGAAACGTTGGATCAAAAGTTGCTAACACCGCCTTAGCTCTTGATATGGACGTTATTGGTTATGATCCTGGGTTGAATGCCAATACAGCTTGGCGTGTCGATCGTCATATTGTTCATGCAAGAAGTGTTGAGGAAGTATTAGAGCAAGCCGACTATGTGACTGTTCATATTCCATTAGAAGAGAAAAATCGTTATTTCATTGATGCGGATAAATTGCATCTGATGAAGCCAACGGCTGCGTTACTCAACTTGTCAAGAGGCGGCATTGTTGATGATGAAGCTGCAAAGGAAGCGTTGGATAATGATCAGTTACGTGTCTATATCACTGATTTTGCTGACAGTGTTTTGTTTGATAATCCTAAGGTTATTATTACGCCGCATATTGGTGGATCAACTATTGAAGCAGAGGACACGAGTGCTTTGATGGCTGCACGTCAACTAGATGAGTATTTAACAACAGGAAATATTGTAAATTCAGTTAATTATCCAGATATTAATGAACCATTCACGACTAAGTATCGCGTTGGTATTATTCACGAAAACGTGCCGAATATGTTGGGACAAATTTCAAAGTTCTTTGGTGATCATAATATCAACATTGAACAGTTAAGTAATCGTGCTGTTGGAAATTATGCCTATACAATGGTGGCAATTAACGACTTTACTGAAGAACAACAAGAGTTGGTAAAAACGGCTTTGGATGAAATTCCACACGTTATCTTAACTCGTCGTTATGTTAACCCAAGAATATAAAGAAGGAAAAACCAAAATGACTAAAGAATTACAAGAATCAGCAATCACAACGCTCGCACGTCGAGGTGTGACTACCAATGATATCGCCGAAGGCACACGTACATTTTTGAGTAACAAATACAAAGATACCATTAATGAAGAAGTATTGGCCAAATCTATTGCACATGTTCTTTACAAAGATGAAGTAGCTGATATTATTTTGACTGCGATATACCTTGATGAGCAAGCAGAAGTTATGCCCGATGACCAACCCTTAAAAGCACGCTTGCAACGCGATGCCAATGGTCATAATGTTGATGAAATTTTGGCAATTGCAATTACGCAACAATTTTCTGCTGCTGCAACAGTGCATTATGGTTTGTTAGATGACCTAAAGCCAGGGTTAATTGGAGAAATTAACGACAAGACCGATAGCATTAATGTTTACTTAGACGATATTTTGGCAGCATTGATTGCCAGTTCAGCAATGTCATATTTGGAGCTTTTGGGCGGTAATCAATATTAATGATTTAAACTGTGCTTACTGGAAATTGTAGTTGTTTTTTGTTAAAATAGAAGCGTTATTCATTAATTTCAAGGAGATGACACAATGTCAGGACATAGTAAATGGCATAACATTCAAGGTCGTAAAAACGCCCAAGATGCTAAGCGTGGTAAAATTTTTCAAAAGATAGCGCACGACTTATATGTTGCTGCAAAGGCCGGCGGTGCAGATCCAGATATGAACGCATCATTGCGATTAGTTGTTGAAAAAGCTAAGGCCGCTAACATGCCTAAGGAAAACATACAACGTGCGTTAGATAAGGCTTCTGGCGCAAATGGCGCTAAGTTTGAAGAAGTCACTTACGAAGGGTATGGTACTGCTGGAGTAGCTGTTCTCGTCGAAGCGTCTACAGATAATATTAACCGCACGGTATCAAGTGTTCGTAACTCATTCAAGCACGCTGGCGGTGCATTGGGAACTTCAGGATCAGTGGCATTTCAGTTTGATCGTAGGGGTTATCTTGCTATTGATCGTAGTGCATTTCCCGATCTAGACGAAGACACAGTGCTAGAGGCTGCGTTGGAAGCAGGTGCGGAGGACGTGCAAACTTCTGATGATGTTTTTGAAATCTATACAGAGCCAGCTGATTTCCAAGCTGTTGAATCGGCTTTGACAGAAGCTGGATATGTTTTTGAAGACGCAGAAGTGACAATGATCGCTCAAAATCCAATGGACATTTCAGAAGAAGATCGCGAGAAGTTGGATAAGTTAGTCGATGAATTAGAAGATAATGAAGACGTTTTGGCAGTTTATACAACCGCTGATTAGGTAGGTAAAATACATCAATGGATGTATTTTTTTTTACAATTACTTTCAAAAAGGACAATAATTGTCTTTCATATTTAGCTGAAAGAGCACTAAACTAAGACATACACTATAAATGTTAGAAATAATTAGTAATATTCTCAAAATATAATTTATAATTATGGTAAAATGGATAAGTAAAAAGCGATTAACGTATTTAATGTTCGTTTTTTACTAAAAAAGCAACATTGATAGAGGGACACTCACGGATAGGTGCAAACAGATTAACTATTTTTTTTTAATAGTTAGTTTTCTCCGACAAGCCTATCCCGTCTGAAAGCAGCTATTAGTGTTATAGGAGAAAAAATATATGTCTGGTGTAATTGTTGTTGGTTCGCAATGGGGTGATGAAGGAAAAGGAAAGATCGTTGACTTTTTCGCGGAACATGCGGACGCAGTAGTGCGTTATCAAGGTGGTAATAACGCAGGACACACAATTTGGCATGGTGATACAAAATTTGAGTTATCAGCATTGCCATCAGGAATTGTCACAAAGGGACAACTTGCTATTTTGGGTAACGGTGTGGTTATTAATCCAGAAGCATTGTTAGCAGAAATAAAAGAAGTTGAATCTCAGGGTGTTACAGTTGAAAATTTGATTATTTCAAATCGTGCGCATGTGATTATGCCTTATCATATCGCATTAGACAAAGCATCTGAAACAGCATCAAATAATCGTATTGGTACAACAAAAAAGGGTATCGGCCCAGCTTATACAGATAAAATTTCACGTGTTGGTATTCGTGTTGCTGATTTAATTGACCCTGAAATTTTTGGTAAGTTATTAAAAGAGTACTTACCATTCAAGAATGCGCAATTAACCAAGTTATATGGTGAAGAAGCGCTTGACTATAATGAAATATATGATAAATATGTTGAATATGGTCGTCAATTGGCACCGTATGTCACTGATACATCTTACTTACTTGGTCAACAAATGAAAGAAAACAAACGTGTGGTTTTCGAAGGAGCCCAAGGGGTCATGTTAGATGTAGACCACGGCACATACCCATTCGTTACTAGTTCAAATCCAACTGCTGGTGGCGTTATGAATGGCGCGGGTGTAGGGCCAAAGCAAATTCAAGATGTTGTGGGCGTTATTAAAGCTTATACATCACGCGTTGGCTCAGGACCATTCCCCACAGAATTGTTTAATGATACAGCGGACCATATTCGTGAAATTGGTCATGAATATGGTGTTGTGACAAAGCGCCCACGCCGAATTGGTTGGTTAGATGCTGTTGCATTGCGTCATGCAGTGCAAGTATCTGGCTTAACGAAACTAGCTATTAACTCATTAGATGTTTTATCTGGGTTAAAAGAAGTTAAAATTGCAACATCATATACTTATAAAGGTGAAGAAATTCATCATTTCCCAGCATCAGATACTTGGTTCCAAGGACTAGATGTTAATTTTGAGACATTGCCTGGTTGGGATGAAGATATTACTGATGTCACGAAGTTTGACGAATTACCAATTAATGCACAAAACTATTTGAAAAGAATTTCTGAATTATTGGAAGTTGATCTATTAAGTTTCGCTGTTGGCCCTAAGCCAGAACAGACACATTTATTGCGCCCAGTTTGGGAATAAACAGTACAATTAATAAAGCAAATAAGATGAATAAATTCGTCTTATCTGCTTTTTTTTATTAAATATACAATAAAATAGCATATATTCACTTTTATACTGTATATAAACGAAATATTATTGCATATTTAATCAAACGGGGTTAATATATAATCATCGAATAGCTAAAGAAAAAATGATGAGGGCAAAATTATGACAGACACATTAGTATTAGCATACTCCGGCGGTTTAGATACTTCAGTAGCCATTCCTTGGTTAAAGGATAAAGGGTACGATGTTATCGCAGTTGTTTTGGACGTTGGGCAACATGGCAAGAATTTAAATGAAATTCAAGCAAAAGCCTTAAAAGTTGGTGCCAAACAATCAATCGTTATCGATGCAAAAGCTGAATTTGCAGATAAATATGTTGCACCAGTTATTAAAGCTAACATGATGTATGAAGGCGAATATCCAATGGTATCAGCCTTGTCTCGTCCATTAATCATCAAAAAGTTAGTTGATATCGCACATGAAAATGATGCCGTTGCGATTGCGCATGGCTCAACGGGTCATGGTAACGATCAAGTACGTTTCGAGGCCGCAATTCATGCATTGGACCCTGACATGAAGATTGAAGCACCCATTCGTGATTTCCAGTGGTCACGTGAAGAAGAGATTCAATATGCACAAGAACATGATGTTCCGGTACCTATTGATTTAGATTCACCATACTCAATTGATGAGAACTTATGGGGACGTGCCAATGAAGCTGGTATCTTAGAAAACCCATGGAACCAAGCGCCAGAAGATGCATTTGCATTAACAACTGCCATTGAAGATGCACCAGATACACCAGAATTTATCGATGTTACTTTCGAAGCTGGTGTGCCAGTTGCGCTTAATGGTGAAGTATTGTCATTAGAAAAGCTCATTGTGGCGGTTAATGAGATTGCTGGAAAGCATGGTATTGGCCGTATCGATCATATTGAAAATCGTTTGGTTGGCATTAAGTCACGTGAGATTTATGAAGCACCAGCTGCAGCTGTACTGATGACAGCACATAAGGATTTGGAAGATTTGACACTAGAACGTGATGTTGCTCATTTCAAGCCAATTGTGGAACAACAGCTAGCTAATTTGGTTTATGAAGCGAAGTGGGTATCACCATTGTTTGATAGTTTAATGGCCTTTATTGATAGCACACAACAAAATGTCAATGGTGTGGTTAAGATGAAGTTGTTTAAGGGTAATGCCACTGCGGTTGCCCGTCAATCTGAACACAACTCACTATACGATGAAGATTTGGCAACATATACATCATCATCATCATTTGACCAAGCATCTGCGGTAGGCTTTATCAAATTGTGGACACTAAGTAATACGGTTTATGAACAAGTCAACCATGTCCATTCACAAGCGAAAAAGAACACAGTGAAATAAAAAATACGAGCCTAGCTCGTGTACATAGATAGCAATAAAGGGAGTAATGAATAATATGAGTGATAAATTATGGGGTGGTCGTTTTACTGCTAAAGCTGCAGAATGGGTAGATGAATTTGGTGCTTCAATTCACTTTGATCAAAAAATGGCAGCTGAAGATATTGAAGGTTCGATAGCACATGCGAAAATGCTTGGCAAACAAGGCATTATCAGTCCGGAAGAATCAGAAAAAATCGTGGCTGGTTTGAAAATCATCAATGAAGAACTCATTGCTGGAAAAATTGAGTTTGACGTTAAAAACGAAGATATTCATATGAATATCGAATCATTATTGACCGAGAAAATAGGTCCGGTGGCAGGAAAATTGCATACTGCTCGTTCCCGTAATGACCAAGTGGCCACTGATTTTCATTTGTGGGTCAAGCATCGTTTGCCCCACGTTCTAGAATCTCTAACTGAATTGCAAGAGGAGTTGTTAACTTTGGCGACAACTCATGCAGGAACCATCATGTCTGGGTATACGCATTTGCAACATGCGCAGCCAATAACTTATGGTCACTATCTTCTTGCTTACTTTGAAATGTTTCAACGTGACTATGAACGTTTCGAATTTAACCAAAAGCATACAGACATTTTGCCGTTAGGAGCAGCGGCATTAGCCGGGACAACTTTCCCGATTGACCGTGAATTTGTTGCTTCAGAACTGGGTTTTGACAGTATTTATCACAACTCATTAGATGCCGTGTCAGATCGTGATTTTGCTTTAGAATTCTTGTCAAACGCCGCTATATTAATGATGCACCTTTCCAGAATGGCAGAAGAGTTAATTTTGTGGTCAACTTACGAATTTAATTACATTGAACTATCAGATGATTTTTCAACTGGCTCGTCAATTATGCCACAAAAAAAGAATGCTGATTTTGCTGAATTAGTTCGTGGAAAAACAGGAAGAAGCTATGGCGCATTAATGGGTCTGTTGACAACGATGAAGTCATTGCCACTAGCCTACAACAAAGATATGCAAGAGGATAAAGAGCAGGTCTTTGATATTATGGATACGGTTCTAGCCTCTGTTAAGGTGTTTACGGGTATGCTAAGTGGCTTGACGGTTCATAAAGAGCGTATGCTGGCCACAACACAAGATGATTTTTCGAATGCGACTGAACTAGCGGATTACTTGGCCACTAAAGGTGTACCATTCCGTGAAGCCCATGCAATTGTGGGTCAATTAGTCTTGACAGGTATTCAATCAAAAATGCCATTACAAAAAATGTCTCTGTCTGATTTGCAAGCCGTAGCCCCACAAATAGAAGAAGACATTTACGAAAAACTACAATCTGAAACAGCAGTTAACCGACGCACTTCGTTAGGCGGTACGGCTGTTGAAAATGTTAAAAAAGAAATTGTAAGAAATAAAAAAGTTTTGGAGGCAAGGTAATGCATTCACATTTTCAAGGAAAATCTTTTCTTAAAGAAATTGATTTTACAAAAAAAGAGCTAGAAACATTCATCGATTTGGCTGCGCACTTCAAGTATTTAAAGCAAAATAATATACCGCATAAATACCTTGAGGGCAAAAATATTGCCTTGTTGTTTGAAAAAACTTCAACGCGTACGCGTTCTTCTTTTACCGTTGCTGCAAATGACTTAGGCGCTCATCCGGAGTTTCTAGGTAAAAATGATATTCAATTTGGCAAGAAAGAGTCCCTGGAAGACACAGCAAAGGTTTTTGGGAGCATGTACGATGCAATCGAATATCGCGGATTTTCGCAAGCTACAGTGGAAGGATTGGCCACTTACAGTGGCGTGCCAGTCTGGAATGGGCTGACAGATGATTGGCATCCAACACAAATGTTAGCTGATTTTCTTACCATTAAGGAACAACTAGGCCACATAGCGGGTATTACCTTAGCCTATATGGGTGATGGTCGAAATAACGTTGCTAATTCTCTGTTGGTAACAGGGGCAATATTAGGTGTTAATGTGCATATTGTATCACCAAAAAGTTTGCAACCAAGTGAAGAAATTCTAAATATAGCCAACCAAAAAGCTGCTGAATCAGGTGCAAAGTTGCTTGTTACAGATGACATTGATGGTGGCGTAAATGATGTTGACGTCTTGTACACGGATGTGTGGGCTTCGATGGGTGAAGAAGATACGTTTGAAGAAAGAATAAAGTTATTATCACCTTATCAAATTAACGCAACATTAGTCAAAAAACAAACAACGAACAGGTAATTGTGTTACATGATTTACCAGCATTTCATGATTTGAATACTAAAATGGCGCAAGATATTTATGACAAGTTTGGTATTAAAGAGATGGAAATCACTGATGAGGTCTTTCATGCTTCATATGCGCATCAATTTGAGCAAGCAGAAAACCGGCTACATACAATTAAAGCTGTCATGGCAGCAACTTTAGGAAATATGTTTATTCCGGAGCTGAATTAAAAATAGCAACAAGAAAAAGGAGCCTAAATAATTAGGATCCTTTTTCTTGTTGCTTTGAATTTCTAATGAAATAACAGAAAGAGGTCACTTAAGTGGTCGCCAGCGCCAATCTTCTACTTCGGGCAAGTCCGTTCCCTTTGACCTAGTATACGCAACGTGTAGGTCGAGCTTATCGGTCATTTCTTGCACGAGGGCTGCTTGCTTGGTGCGAATATTTTCTGGCAAGAGATTAATAGCAGCTTTAACTAAATTAAATCGATCAATTTTGTTAAGAACACGCATATCAAATGGTGTTGTAATGTCACCAACTTCTCGGTAACCATGAACTGCTAAGTGGTGATTGTGTCGTTTGAAGAAAATAGATTCAATCATTGGTTCATAGCCATGGAATGCAAATAATACTGGTGTGTCAGTAGTGAAGTAAGCATCAAATTCATCATCACTTAAGCCATAGCTGGCATCGGCCCGTAGTTTAAATAGATCCAATACATTGATGTAACGTATTTTTAATGATGGTATGTGTTCGTGCAAAATTTGTATTGCTGCTAAACTTTCTGTCGTTGGTTCAGAACCAGCTGAAGTAATAATAATATCAGGTTTTTCACCTTTGTCAGTACTTGCCCAATCAATGACACGTAATCCCTGCGTAACAAGCTGTTTGGCCTCAGTAGGTGAGAACCACTGTAAGCGGGGATGTTTGCTGGCCACAATATAATTAATCTGTTGCGTTGCTTGCGCAGCATGTTCAAATGTTGCGACCAAGCTATTAGCATCCGCTGGGAAGAACTCGCGAATGAAGTCTGGTTGCTTTTCATACAACATTGTTGTTACACCAGGATCTTGGTGTGAGTAACCATTATGGTCTTGTTGGAAAACAGTTGAATCAGCAATAATATTTAATGCCGGCACGTCCTTACGCCATGAAACGTCATGAGAATGATTCAACCACTTAAAATGTTGCACAATCATGTCATCAACTTCACGAATAAAGACCTCATAACTGGCAAAGAATCCATGACGACCGGTTAGCGTATAAGCTTCAAGCATCCCCTCATCATAATGCTCTGATAACATAGAATCAATAATACGGCCTTCAGGTGCCATGAATTGATCATTAGGTTCTTTGATTGGTAATAGCCATTGGCGATTAGTTGTTTCAAAAATGTCTTGGAAACGATTAGAAGCTGTTTCATCTGGGCCAAAGCCACGGAAGTTAGTAGGATTAAGTTTGATGATATCACGCAAATAGTCACCTAACAAAATAGCATCTTGAGCTAAGTTATTGCCTGGCTGATTATTTTCTACCAAATAATTGTCAATGTCAGGTAAAATTAAAGGTTTGATAATACCAGCATTGGTGACCGAATTATTGGCCATACGTAGCTCTTTTTTCGGTAATACTTCTTGGATAGATTGTGTTAACTGACCGTTTTCATCAAATAATTCATCCGGTTTGTAAGATTGTAACCAATCAACCAGTTGTGGTATATATTCAGGATGATTTTGGTCAGCAGGAATTGGAATTTGGTGTGCACGAAATGAATTTTCAATTGGTTTGTCATCCCAAGTTTTTGGCCCTGTCCAGCCTTTAGGTGAACGTAAAACAATCATTGGCCAAAGTGGTCGTGTAATCTCTTCATTTGTCTGCTGAACGGCTTTTTCTCTAATGTCTTTAATCTCAGTAAATACTGTGTCCATGGTTTTTGCCATTTCTTCATGAACTTGCATAATCGGTTTGTCAAAAGAACTTACAAAGTAAGGGTGCCATCCCAGACTGTGGAAATACTCGGTTAGTGTTTCATCAGATTCTCGAGAGAGAACTGTGGGATTCGCAATCTTGAAGCCATTTAAATTCAAAATTGGTAATACAGTACCATCATTTTTAGGATTCAAAAATTTATTAACATGCCATGAAGTGGCTAGGGGTGCTGTTTCTGCTTCACCATCGCCAACAACAACCGCAGCAATGAGGTCTGGATTATCCAATACAGCACCAGCACCGTGCAAGATAGAATAGCCTAAAGCACCACCTTCATGAATCGATCCAGGTACTTTAGGATCAGCATGTGAAGCAACGCCACCGGGGAAAGAGAAACGCTTAAACATTTTCTGCATACCCGCTTCATCCTGTGTGATTTCTGGAAATGCTTCGGTATAACTACCATCAAGATAAGCATTTGAAATCATTACTTGTCCGCCATGGCCAGGCCCCTCAATGTAAAACATATTCAAATTAAATTTATTAATAGCACGATTTAAATGGGCATAAATAAAGTTTTGACTAGGAATCGTGCCCCAGTGCCCGATTGGGTGAATTTTAACTTGTTTTGCCGTTAACTTTTCCTTAAGCAATGGGTTATCTAACAAATAGAGTTGTCCAACTGACAAATAATTGGTAGCTCGCCAGTAGGCATCTAAATTGTTCAGGTAATCTGTTGAATCGATATTCATTTGATACTTCCTCCAATTTGTGACAACGCATACACAAAGTGCATGCTACGATTGCGTAAAAATATTGCAAGATATAAAATTAACTTTGCAAAGTATAGTGAAAAGTTCAGAAATAAATTGATAATTAATCTGAACCTGGCGAACACCAATTCATTATCAAGCCGTGTTTTTACATATTCATCGTAAAGGTTGTTTTTTAAAAAGTCAATACCAATACATTAATTGGTACGACCCAATTAATGTATTGGTATTGACTTTTATGGTTATAATCGCGTCATAACGGGAATTAACGTCTTAAAATTACTATTTGGTAAAATAATTTGTTTGCATACTTCTGAACAAGTGTGTTACACTCGATTTTGTTATTAGTCGATTAATTAACATACTAGGGGTGCTTTTAAAAAAGCTGAGAGAGAAGAGATAATCTTTGAACCCTTTGAACCTGATCTGTAGCAAGCAGCGTAGGAAAGTATGAATATATGATTTTTTTGCAATCATATAAACAGCCATACTATATCTAAGAGCGTTTGCAATATAACTGTTATTATTGCAAACGCTCTTTTTCTATGTGTTGAAAATTTAGGAGGCAATTTTGTGAATCAACGTATTTTTTTGGCGGCACCTTTCAAACAACTTTTGAATCAAAACAATCGAGTCAATACGGAAACTACACAGGCACTGCAGCAAGTAATGCAAGTGTTAGAAGATAAAGGAATGTTTGTGGATAATGCGCACAAACGAGAGAATTGGGGATTAGAAATGATGACCCCCACTCAATGTACAGATGCTGATTTTAATTCCATAAAAAATTGTGATATTTTAATGGCTTTTCCGGGTAGCCCAGCATCACCAGGTACCCATATTGAAATTGGCTGGGCGTCAGCATTTCATAAAAAGATTATTTTGCTTTTAAAGAATGATGTTGACTATGCATATTTGATACGTGGTCTTGGTGTAATTGGGGACGTAGAGTATATCTATTACGAAGATATGAATAGTTGCCTTTCACAAATAAGTAATGTGATAGACAATTATCTACAACACAATAAAGTATTGTCAAAGTAGCGTTGAATGAGGGAGTTGAGTTAAATGACAACATATGAAACCTTTGATGATGCCTATATAGCCGAACTAAATGAAATATATCATCATGCAGAATTTTTCAATGAGCCCAGAGGATTTAGTAGTCGGGAAAAATTAGGTGTTAATTTTAAAATTGAAAATCCCGTACAGAGAATTGTATATAGCCAAACGAGAAAAACAAATATTATCTTTAATTTTGCGGAGGCATTGTGGTATCTAACAGGAAACAATAGCTTGTCTTACATCAGCTATTACAATAAACGAATGCCTGATTATTCAATGGACGGGCAAATACTAACCGGTACGGCATACGGCAAAAAGCTGTTTCATTTTGGGGAACAAAACCTAAATCAATGGCAGAACGTTAAACAAGAACTGCTAAATGATGCTGATTCGAAACGAGCGGTAATCCAAATATTTGATGCACACGAATTAACAATTAATCAAAATTTAGATGTATCTTGCACATTGGGATTGCAGTTCTTAATTAGAAATAACCAACTTAATATGGTGGCTTACATGCGAGCAAATGATGCGTTTCGAGGCATAGTAAGTGATATTTTTTCATTCACCTTTATCCAAGAATTTATGGCACGAGAGTTGAATCTTAAAGTTGGAAAATATTACCATAGCGTGGGCACAATGCATATTTATGAACCTGATAATCAGTGGGTGACGCATGTGCTCAATGAATCAAATGATCAAACATTTATCTCTCCTAAAATGCCACAAGGAAATAATTGGGCGATGGTACATGAGCTAATGCATTATGAAGAAAAATTGAGAAAAAAAGAATTAACAATGAATTGGGTGGACATTCAACAGACTGAGTTATCGTCGTATTGGCAACAAATATTGGCCTTATTTAGTATTTACCAAATGATTTATTATCACGAGGAAGTGGACCAGGTGTTATTTGACCATCTTTTGCCAGTATATCAACATCTTTTGCTGAATAGATGGCCAACGAAAATGAGTAGAGGGATGGTGTCCAATGACAGAAAATTTATTTAAGGATGAAGTCGTGGCTAATCAGTTTAACGACTATAATGACGTATTAGAACAGGTTTTGGGATATAATTTTGTTTTGTCGATTTTGAAATCGACTCAAGCAAAGAAAATATTAGACTATGGATGTGGCCCTGGAAAAGTTTCGCTGCGTTTAGCAAACCAACTATCAGCCGATATAGTTGCGGTTGACGAGTCTGCTAAAATGATTGAAATTGCGAAAAGAGAGCGTAAGCATCAGCAAATTGATTATAAAATTGTTAAAAAAGATAATTTAGATTTTATCTCTGATAATTCAGTAGATGGTGCGATTGCGTGCTATGTTTTTATTAACAATCAGTCTGAACAACGAATTTTAAAGATTATGAGGGAAATTTATCGAACATTGCGACCAAACAGTCACTTCATCATTTTAGATACTAATCCAAATACCACGGGTGTACCATTTTCAACTTTTCAAAATGGTGAACCGGGGAAATCTTATAGTTATGGTGAAGAACGTGTTGAAAAGTTGAATCTGGACTCGCAAGAAAAACTTATTTTGCATGATTTTAACTGGCCAAATCGTATGTATGAAACGAATTTAAAGCGAGCAGGATTTAGTGAAATTACAGTTCGGTATCCAAAGTTAGAAGATTTTTCAGCAGAACAAATCCAACAAATAGAACAAGAGTATCACTATAAGAGTTGGTTAAATGAAAAAACACAAGCACCATTTATTTTATACCAAGCTATAAAAAAGTAGATTTTTCGAGGAACAAAAAAAGACCAAAGCATTTGTTTTGGTCTTTTTATTATTTTATTTTCAGTTTTGAAACTAAACTAGCATCGGGCGTAACATATAGTGTTTGCTGTCCTTCAAAAATAACAAAACCTGGCTTTGAACCATTTGGTTTGCGCAGTTTTCCGGCAGGTAAATAATCGACGGGGACATTGGCAGATTCACGCGCCTTGCTGAAGTAAGCAGCGAGCTTTGCGGCCTCAATAAGCGTTGTATCTGAAGGATTAGAATCATGAATAATAACGTGTGATCCTGGTATTTTTTGGACGTGTAACCAAATATCTCGACGATCAGCTTGTTTTAATGAAAGTCGTTCGTTTTGCAAGTTGTTTTTACCAACTTCAATCAACGTACCATCGGAACTTTCGAATTTATCAGGTTTTGATACCTTTGGTTTTTGTTTATTTTTCTTATTGGCGCGAATGTATCCCTCAGCGGTTAATTCGAGGCGGATATCTTCTACGTCCTTTGGAGATGCAACATCTAATTGTGCGACAATATTATTAAAATAATCAATTTCTGCGTCGGTCAACGCAATTTGCTCATTAACAAAATCTACGGCCGTACGTAATTTACGGTATCTGTTGAAATATTTTTCAGCATTTTTCAGACCGTTTAGTTTAGGATCTAAGGGGATTTCTAGTAAATTATTATTATCATAATAATTTTCAATAGATACGCTTTTCATTCCTTTTTGAACGAGGTGAGGGTAGGTAATTAACAAATCGCCTTTGACTTTTAACTCATCAGCATTTTCAGCGTCTTCAAGTGTTTTTAATAATTTCTTTCGCTTAGCCGTATTTTTTTTCAATTCGTTTTTAACAACCCGAACGAGGGTACCGGCTTGTTGGTTGACACGTTCTCTTTCAGCTTTTCCGATGTAATAGGCGTCAAGCATGGTGCCTAACGTTGGAAATTCTTCTTGTGACACGCTGTCTTGCAACCAGTCAAAGGCAGAGTAGCTAAGAGAACCATCTTTTGAAGTGAAAAGTGTGGGGGCGAGATGGTCAAAATGAGCCAACCATTCACGCGCATGCGCTAATTGATCACCTGCCTGATTAATTGCTCGAGCCAATGCTTCCGCGGATTCTCTTCCGAATCCCTGATACGTTTTTTGAATGTATTTAGGCCATTCTTCGAGAGGTGTATCTAGGATCATTTGAGCTAAACCATCTAGCCCTGCAGTAAACGGATTCTTCAAATTCTGGGCAGGAGGCAAAACATAAGTTGCACCAGGAATCAAAGAACGGACACGATTTTGGTCGGCAGGAACATGTTTAATTAGTTCCAGGATACGGGCATCACTTTCACGAACTAAAAATAGGTTTGAGTGGCGTCCCATCATCTCTAAGGTTAAGCGGATTTCTTGTATGTCCCCTAATTCATTACGTGCATTAACGTAAAAATTAATGATACGATCATTTTCAACTTGCTCAATTTTTTGTAATTTAGCGCCTTCTAAATAGCGTCGTAAAAACATTACGAAGTTTGGTGCAGTTTGCGGGTTTTCGTAGGGAATACGTGTGATTTGGGCACGTGCGTAGCTGGGATGAGCACTCAGTAGGAGCGGATAATTCTGCCCATTATTACGGACCACGAGTACAATTTCATTTGGATAAGGTTGGTGCACCTTGGTGATGCGGCCACCTGTAATTAAATCATTTAGTTCATGCACAATCGCGTGCGTAAATAGTCCATCTAAGGGCATTCTGTGTACTTCCTTTTATCATTTGTTGCAGCCGAGAAAATATTTATATCATAGTTACAAACGTTTTATTTGTTTAATTTATCATTCTTTAATTGTATCACGTAATAATAGCGGAGTTGGCTCACTTCTAATATTCGTATGCATAAAAAAACAAACTACTTAACCTGGAGTAGTTTGTTTTTTTTGATTTAAATCAATGGACAGGCAAGGGGCTGCTTGTCTCGATGGCGGAAACGATTTCTTCCAGTGATTGGCTACCAAAAATAACATTATCGCTATTATTAATAATCATCGCGGGTACACTCATGATATGATATGATTCGCGTAGTTCAGGGAATAATTGCAAGTCAATCATTTCGGCAGTTACATTATCATTAATTGCGGCAATGTGTTGGCAAGCAGCCACAACATCTGGACAAAAATGACAAGTTAATGACACACCAATATTCAGATCTATTTTTGGTAAACGCTGTATACGTTGGACAAGCTCTGTATCAATTGTTTGACCAGGCCCAGCAATATTATAGAGCGCTAGAACTAGAGAATTTAACTCATGTCCGGTAGGAATACCACTAAATTGAATTCCAGTATCTTCATCATTGTCAGTAAGCAATCTAAAGTTTGGCATATGGTGAACATGATATTTGCTTTCTAGTTCAGTACTAGTAGGTTCCATTTTAAATTTCAGGTGGCTACTTAGTTGGCTAAACTCTTCCAAAAATGAGGAAAGTTCATGACTTTTTGATGAGTCGTCTGTCAATTGATGCAGGGTAACATCTTGCGTAAGTTTATCAAAAATAGGTTGTAAGGCTTGTATAATTTCTTTTGCGAACCACTGTCCAGTGTGAGTAGGAAGGGCAGAATGATCAGTTGCATCAATAGTACTTGTAGGTCCTTTAGTAACGTCAGTTTTTGGAGCGGACACTGCGGAACGGTTAACCGGAATATTAAGCCTGTGCTTTTGTTCTGACACAAATAGCTCTGCACTAGTAGCGGCATTGGCACCATCAGAAGCCGCCGTGACGATTTGTCTAAGTGGCTTAGAAATGATATCCCCAGCAGCAAACACCCCCGGAATATTCGTTTGACCCTGGGAATCAGTCACAATATATTTGTGCTCATCCAACATAATATCATGTTGGAACATTTTTGTTTGCGGATCTGTGCCTACGTAAACAAAAATACCAAATGTATTATCACCATCAGCAACATGGTAAGTAGTTTGCTCACTTGTTTTGTTGTTAATAAAGGTTGCATCAGTTAAGTAGTTTTGACCAGCCACCGTTTGAATTTCTGTGTTTGGCCAAATGGTGATATTGGCGTTGAGGCGTGCACGATCAGCAGTTAGTGGCGGGCAAGTAAAGTCATTAGATCGCATCACAATGGTGACGTGACGTGCAAATCTTGTGAGGTAATCAGCTTCTTCAGCAGCAGCATAGCCACCACCGATGACGAATACTTCTAATCCACTAAATAATTCACCATCACAAGTTGAGCAATAGGCCACACCACGGCCTCGAAAATCTTGCTCACCTTGGAAACCAACTTGATGAGGTTCAGCACCTGTAGCAATGATGATGCTACGTGCATGGTAAGTATCTTTTTTACCAGTAACTGTTTTTATGACCTCATCACTAAAATTGTAATCAGTCACGGTATCAAAAACGAATTGAACACCAAAACTTTTTGCCTGTTGGTGCATTCTATTGACTAATGCTGTACCATCAATTGTTTCAACAGCAGGATAATTTGCAACAGTTGAGGTTGTTGTGACTTGCCCACCAATTTGGTCACCTTCAATAATTAAGGTATCCATTGTTGAACGGCCAGCGTAAATACCGGCTGATAAACCAGCAGGTCCGCCACCTATAATAATCGTGTCATAAATATGTGGTTCAGTCATTGCGTAACCTCTAAATTTTACCAACTAAGTCTAAGCTCGGAGCAATTGTGTCTTCACCAGGGTGCCAATTGGCAGGGCAGACACGGTCACCATGTTCAGCAACGAATTGTGCAGCTTCAAGTGTACGTAAGATTTCTTCAGCATTACGGCCAATACCCATGTTGTTGATGGTATATGACTGAATTTTTCCTTCAGGATCAACAATGAAAGTTGCACGGAAAGCCAAGCCTGCATCTTCGTCTAAAACATTAAAGAAACGAGCCAACTTACCAGCTGGATCAGCCAACATAGGATACTTTACTTTAGCAATTGTATCCGTAGCTTCTGCCCAAGCCTTGTGAACAAACTCGCTGTCTTCAGATACAGAATAAATTTCAGCATTAATATTTTGGAAGTCAGCGTAGTGATCAGCTAAGTCACCCAATTCAGTGGGGCAAACAAATGAGAAGTCGGCAGGATAGAAGAAATAAACACCCCATTTACCTAAGGTATCTTGCTTAGTTACTTCTGTGAAATCACCATCGTGGTATGCATTCACTTTGAAATCTGTTATTTCTGAATCAATAAAATTTGTAGTCATAATTTCTCCTTTTCTTTGTTAGAACAATTCTAATCTGTTTTCATTATACAACGTTCTGAATTCAAAAATCAAGAATCATTTTAAATTAAATTTTTGAATGTGACGAACATAGCATTCATCCTAAAATAAAAAGCAATATTTGTGGCGTATTTTACATAAAAATCACATAATGTTATAATGAAAACATTGTATTTACATATGAAAGGAACCCAATGAATTACGACAATTACGTCCCGAAAGAGTCAAGAAAAGAAGTTAGTCAAGAGAGAATTAGATTTCTGAAACTGTTAAGTAAGGTAGCGGTAGTATTTTGTTGTTTGATGTATATTTCTTATATTCCACAGATTACAGCTAATCTATCCGGAAATCCTGTATCGGTACTTCAACCATTGTGTGCCACGGTCAATGCAACTTTGTGGGTGACTTATGGCTGGCTAAAGACCTATAAGGATTGGCCTGTTATTCTAGCTAATATACCAGGTGTAATTTTCGGTGTTGTTACGGTAGTAACGGTCTATGTTCATTAAAAATCAAGTTATAGATAATAAAAAGCGTTCGGCTAAATGATTTAGTCGAACGCTTTTTCAGCAGTTATTTTATTTTTATATTTCGTTTCAATAGGGCGCTTTCCTTGCCATTTAAAATATTTTCAACTTCTATAGCAAAGGTTTTGCGACTTACAGGACGATAACGCTGTAAAAATTTTAATCCAAGAATGCGTTGCAGGGTTACAAGAATAATAGCGGGAATATAAGAATAAATTCTTGATTTATCATAGACAATACCAGGATAAACATTATAAGCTCTGTCGTTTAATAGAGCTTTAGCCGAGTGCTCTACGGTTAATTTGGCCCGCAAATAGGCATTTAAAAAGAAAGGTGTCGCATTGGCGGATACAAACAAAAACTTAGTTTGGTGCGTTGTCGCAAGAACATCCAAGAGTCTTTGCGCGGGCTGAACGCTACTGTTTTGGTAATTAATATGTTTGAAAGGGTTGGGTAGCAATATTCCTACAGCATCGACAACCCAATCCGCTTCTCTGAGCAAATCTTGCCATTCTCCAGGCTTATTTAAATCAGCAGCGTGGTAAGTGACTTGGTCAGTTGCGTCAGTGGGACTGAATTGGTGCCGTGATAAACTATGCAATTCAAAGTCCTTGTTGTTCAAAGCTGATAAGATACCCTGACCAACAAAACCTGTCCCACCAACAACAATTATTTTTTTGTTATCCATCATAGCTCTCCTTGATTTTAAAATCGTATCGTGCTAAAAATTAAACAATTTGTGTGCCATGGGTCTCATTAACGCCTAGAATATTAGCTATGGCTTCAGCATTCATTTTTGTTACACCGCCACCAGGTAAAATGGTTAAATTTGCTGGGGCGCTGTTGACTAGTGTTTGCAAATGGGGCAGTGACTGCATGATTGGTACTGACAGTGGACCACCATGAGTTAGTATCCGCTTGACACCATGGTCAGATAGCCAATTCATCGCATTTTGTTGTTTATGGTTTGCGATTTGATCAAATGCCATATGCATGACAACTTGTAAATGCAATTTATGAGCGCAACCAATTAAAATAGACATACTATCAAAGTCTAGTTCATCGGCGGAGACAGCACCAAAAGTGACTATCTCACCGCCAACATCAGCAATTATTTGCATGGTATCCAACATTTGTTCGACTTCACTACTACTATATTCAAAATCACCACCACGTGGGCGAACCATGATAACAACAGGTAACTCATTAGCAATTGCTAATGTATCAATAATTTTTTTAGTATCAGGTGTAATGCCACCTAAATCAAGTCGTGAATTTAATTCAATACGATTGGCCCCACGTGATATCATTTCACGAGCGCGCTGCACGGAATCAACCGCGGCTTCTTTTATTTTAATCATAGGTAATTAGTTTTTGCCTTTAAACAAAAAAACCCGTTCATTATGAACGAGTGTCATTGTTACTTTTATCAATAACTTGCTTGCCGTTGTAAACACCAGAAGGTGAAACGCGGTGTGAAACGCGATATTCACCCGTTGTTTGATCCAAAACAATGTTAGGAACGTTCAAGCCGATGTGACCGCGACGATTACGCTTGTGAGACTTTGAATTCTTGTTTGATGGGGTAGCCATAAGAGCACCTCCTTTCGTTTCAATTTATCAACTAGTCAAGTTTACCGAAGTTTTAAATATTTGTCAAGGGCTACGGCTTATTAATGTCAAGGAAATTTACTTGACATGGGATTGGATAATTTCTTGAGTATATACCTTATGGTGGAACCATGAAGATTGAAAGACACCGATCAAGTCATTACCGACATATAGCATATAGGTTAAAAATAAGACCCAGTTTGCATCGCCATGGACAGCAGTCAATCCCCATAATAGTACTTGAGCAACGCCCTGAATAAGCCAAATGGCAAAAGCTTCTGAAAAACGGAAAGTTGTTAACAGGGCGCCAACGAGACCAGTTGCCAAGACAGCTGAATCAGCAACTGGTCTTGGTGTGTGCAAAACTTGTGTTTCAAATAGATAAGCTGCAATGAAAGCGACGATTGCTGAGCCGACAAGCACAGGGTACCAAAAAGATTTACCATGCTTTTCACCACGAGCATCGGTTTCGTGTATGAACCGAATCCGCTTTTCAACATCAATTGCCCAGCCAGGCATGATTAAAACGGGAATATCAAGTAATACAATATATACGGCTTGTAATACCGCATCGGCGGGGTTATTGGCTTGGAGTGCCATCGCGATATAAATTAAAGCAGAAAGTAAACCGAAAACGCCATTTAAGGGCCGTGCATTGGTGATGGCCAATGTTGTTGTAAATCCTAGGATTGCGGCGACAAATGTCCACCATGTCATATGATTAATGGGAGAACCGGCAAAGAATGAGCTATAGGTAATGACGAGGTAACCAAAAATTAATAGAATGTATGAGGTCCTTGTCCAGCCAGACATCTGATGAACGTACCACTTGAATGAAAATAAATCTTTAAATGTAATTTTTTTTGAAGACATAGCGTAACACTTGCAGTGATAGGTATCCGTTGGATAGCACTGCACCTTTCTGATTGAGATTAAAAATGCCGTTATATTGGGGTTTGTTTGATAAAACCACTACCAATCAGAATGAATAAATACGATGTTGCTTTCGATAACTTGTTTATTATTTTGAATCATTTTTTCTCCTTTTTCTATTTAATTTGAGTGTACAACACAAAATTTAACTTGTGTTGAAATTTCAAACTAAAAGACAATTGTCGTCCATGTTACAATAATAGTAAGTGATTGTTAGTTAACAATTTCGTATAAAATAGTTTATAAATTGTTTGTAGAGGTTGGGTATATATGAAGAAACAAGACATAACAAGTGTTTTAGCGATACATGTCATTGTATTATTATTTTTTGGGTTTGTTTTACTAACACCAACGCATTTCACTTTCCTGAATTGGAACATTTTTTTGGCGTTATTGCCATTAGATTTTGCCATTATTGTAAATATTAGTAAACGCCGATCCATACAAATTATTTTCAGCTTGTTATGGCTATTATTTTATCCAAATACGATGTATATGATTACCGATTTTATTCATCTGCAATATATTGGTATCGGACTCACTGTTCGTATGCAATACTTCAATTACGCGGTGTTAGCAGCAGGGGTTTTTATGGGCGTTGTTTTGGGGATGTTAAGTATCGAACTGATTTTAAAGCATTATTTCCATAGAAGGCATGAACTATTACAATTGGTTCTGATATTTGGCTTGTCATTGATTGCCAGTGTTGGTATTTATCTTGGCCGTTTTTTACGTTTGAATTCTTGGGATGTTTTCACACAAACACATCGCGTGGCAAGGTTGGTCGTGTCATCAACTAGCATGCATATGCTGGCGTTTGTTACACTATTTGCTGGCGTACAGTTTGCCATTCTGGTCATCAGTCATTTTGGTATTAGCCTTATCCACAATGTAGTTGACAAAAATGAGGAAACAGAGTAAACTAATAGATGTTGAACAAGTAGAAGCACCCGCTTCTCGCCAAGTGACTATGTTGCTTGGCAGATACAGTTGTACGAAAGTACTGCAAGTGTGGAAGTGGGTAAAGATTAAGTTCTTGGCCCACTTTTCTTCTTGATTCACAAAATAAATTTGGAGGTGCCTGACAATAGCACGTCAACCACGACAAGTTGATTTAGTCAACGAAAATATCCGCGCCCCACGTGTTTTGCTTATCCACGATGGTAAGCAAGAAGAAATGTCAACACGTGACGCACAACAGTTAGCGAATGATGCAGACATGGACTTGGTATTGGTGCAAGCTAATGCAGAAGTTCCAGTTGCCAAGATCATGGATTGGGGTAAAGCGAAGTTCGAAGCTCAAAAGAAGCAAAAAGAACAACGTAAAAACCAAAAAATTGTTCAAGTTAAAGAAGTTCGCATGTCACCAGTGATTGATTCTGGCGATTTCGAAACACGTAAGAAAGCAGCAATTAAGTTCCTGTCACAAGGGAATAAGGTTAAGCTTAATTTGCGTTTCCGTGGTCGTATGATTACTCACCAAGACATTGGTCGTGAGGTCTTAGACCGCATGGCTGAAGAACTTAATGACATCGCCAAGGTTGAACAACGTGCCAAAATGGACGGCCGCCAAATGTTTTTGGTCTTGGCACCACGCGATGCCAAGTAAGTTAGTGTTTAGTAGCTTGCTATAGTAAGCATAAACAAAAATCGTAAAGTAGGAGAATTGGTCACATGCCAAAGATGAAGACACACCGCGCATCAGCAAAGCGCTTTAAGAAGACAGCCAATGGTGGCTTGAAGTCAGCTTCAGCTTATACTTCACACCGTTTCCACGGTAAGACAAAGAAGCAACGTCGTCAATTGCGTGGTACACGCATGATGGATTCAACGACTGTAAAGACATACGCTAAGATGTTGAGCACGCTCTAATTTCAAGGTACGTCTAATTATTTAATTTCTAGGAGGAAATACCCATGCGAGTTAAGGGTGGTACAGTGTCACGCGCACGTCGTAAAAAGTTTGTTAAGTTGGCCAAGGGTTACCGTGGACAACGTCGTATTAATTATAAGGTTGCTAAGCAACAAGTTTACAAGTCATACTTGTACGCTTACCGTGATCGTAAGAACACAAAGCGTAACTTCCGTAAGTTGTGGATTGCTCGTATCAACGCAGCAGCACGCATGAACGGTTTGTCATACTCAAAGTTGATGCACGGTTTGACATTGGCAGGTGTTGAATTGAACCGTAAGATGTTGGCTGAAATCGCTGTTTCTGACTTTGACACATTCACAAAGTTGGCTGATCAAGCCAAAGCAGCATTGTCATCTGACAACGTTTTGGTTCAAGCACGTACAGCGGCTACAACTGACACAACTGTTTCAGTTGAACGTTAATCATTAAACTAAAAACGCTTATGGCGTTTTTTATTTTGATTAAAAGTTGACAAATTGGATAAAAATTGTTTTAATAATATTATCAAATAAATGAGAAAATAACATGACATACCAATCAGCATCAACTGAAAAAATTATTATCAGCATTATTATCATTAGATAGTGATAAGTGCTGAAATTTTTTAGTGCCTATCACAACATAACGTGATAGGTAGCTGATTGATATTGTTTAAGAGACGAGCTACTAGATTCATAGTAGCTCGTCTTTTTTATTTTCTTAATAAATCAGAGGAGAAAATGACAATGTTGCCATTAAAAGTATAGCTTGTTTAGCTATAGAAAATAAAACATGAAATATAGGAGAATAATAATGGTTGAGAAAAAATTGACATGGAAACAATTAGTTTTAGTGGCATCACTCATATTTGGGATGTTTTTTGGGGCGGGAAATTTGATTTTCCCAATCCAATTAGGACAATTATCAGGTGGTAATTGGTTACCGGCGACAATTGGATTCTTGATTACCGGAACGGTCGTGCCGTTTTTGGCGATGATGGCGGTGAGCTTAACAAACAGTCAAAGCGTTTATGATATTGCTAAACCAGTAGCACCTTGGTTTGGTACGGTTTTCTTGGTAGCTATTCATTTGACGATTGGTCCATTTTTTGGGACACCACGTACAGCAGCGACAGCTTTTTCAATGGGAATTGCACCCTTTGTACCACTTAAATATCAAGGTGTGGTGATGTTTGTATTTTCCGCTGTGTTCTTTGGCTTAGCTTACTTCCTAACTGTCAAGGAATCGGGATTATTGAAATGGGTCGGAAAATATCTTAATCCACTCTTTCTAGGCTTGTTACTGGTGGTGCTTATTTTGTCATTGGTTTTGCCAATGGGGGATACACATCAAGCAGTGTCTGCTGCTTATCAAAGTAATGCAGCATTCCAAGGAATTCTGGACGGTTACAATACGATGGATGGTATTGCGCTGTTAGCTTTGGCGGTATCAGTTGTGTACGCAGTCAGAGGATTAGGCTTTCAAAAGCAACAAGTATCTAAGGTATTGGCAAAAGCTGGTTTGTTAAGCATCCTAGCTGAAGCGGAATTATATGCGGTATTGGTTTTGGTTGGTACTACTAGCTTAGGTTTGTTCAAAGCTTCTGATAATGGTGGTGCTGCCTTTGCTCAAATTGTTAGCCACTATATGGGCAACTTTGGTACGGCGTTGACAGGGGTAATCGTTACACTAGCTGTCTTTACGACAGCAATGGGGCTGTTTGTATCATTTGCGCAAGACTTGCACCGTGTATTTCCAAAAGTGAGTTACCTATGGTGGTTACGCGTTATTGCATTTGGATCATTCGTTACAGCTAATGCTGGATTGACGAACATTGTTGCTTGGTCAGTACCTGTGTTGATGTTGCTTTATCCATTTGCCTTAGTATTAATCTTATTATCGCTTTTTAGTAAATATTTCAAAAAATCTCCAGTAGTCTATCGCTTTGTGGTTGCTTCTGTTACCGTACCTGCGTTCCTTGATGCATTAGCTAGTTCACCATTGGCTACAACCAGCCACGTCCAAAGCTTAGTTAATGGTTATCACCACTTTGTACCGTTTGCGGCCCTTGGATTTGGTTGGGTTGTGCCGGCAGTTGTTGGTACGGTTCTTGGTGTGAGTGGTTATTTGTTAACCAATAGCAAGCGCGTTACAGCACTGGATTAAAATTGATTTGTTTTTAGTATCAGTTTAAATTATGAGAAAATTAGCCTTGACGTCAATTTTTTTGGTATACTTTTATATAGCAAAATGAATTGGAAGGAAAGGTGTTCATGGCTTCACTAAAAATTAGGGAAGTGGTGTGCATTCGAAAATATCATGGGAAAATTTGTTGTAATGGATCATCCTTTGATCCAACATAAACTTACAATGATTCGTAATAAGAATGTTGGGACCAAAGATTTTCGTGCATTAGTTGATGAAATTGCGATGCTAATGACGTATGAAGCAAGTCGTGATCTTCAATTGGAAGACGTTGAAGTGGAGACACCAGTTACTAAGACGATCAAAAAGCAACTTGCTGGTAAAAAGCTTGCTGTTGTGCCAATCTTACGTGCCGGACTAGGCATGGTTGATGGTATCGTGCAACTAATTCCAGCGGCTAAAATTGGGCATATTGGTATGTATCGTGATGAAGAAACGCTTGAACCAGTTGAGTATTTCATCAAGTTACCAGAAGATATTGACCAACGTGATGTCTTGTTAGTTGATCCAATGTTGGCTACTGGTGGCTCAGCAAAAGATGCTATTTCAGCATTGAAGAAGCGTGGTGCAAAGCATATTAAGTTGATTACACTTGTTTCAGCACCGGAAGGCGTTAAGGCAGTGCAAGAAGCCCATCCAGATGTTGACCTTTATACGGGTTCTCTTGATGAAGGCTTAAACGAACATGGTTACATCGTGCCAGGACTTGGCGATGCCGGTGATCGTTTGTTTGGTACAATGTAAATTCAATATCATCGTAGTCTGTCTGTAAAGGCAGGCTTTTTTATTGGTTTCGTGACGGAACTTAAGCAAATGGCAAGCTATTATGATACAATAAACAGCGATTATGTAACGAAGCTAAAAGGAGCATTTAATTATGAAACGACGATCTCAGATTCGTCCTAAAAAGCATCATAGAGTGCGCAATACTATTCTGACGATTATCGGACTGTTGTTTGTTGTCGGACTTGGTCTAGGCGCCTATGCATATACTAAAGTTAACCACACAATTACAAAGATGCAAAAGACGTCAACAACGACAAAGTCTGCTGATAAAATTACGAATAGTAAAAAGCCAGTTTCATATCTTCTTTTAGGAACTGATACAGGTGAGCTTGGTCGTTCGTATAAAGGGCGTACGGATACTATGATTGTTATGACAATCAATCCTAAGACCAAAACAACAACGATGACGTCAATCCCGCGTGATACATTGGTAACAGTTAGCGGACAACAAATGAAAATCAATGCTGCCTATGCATATGGTTCAGCTGCTTCAGCAACACAGGCTGTCGAAGACTTGCTCGATATTGACATCAATGGTGGTTATATATTGATTAACATGGGTGGCTTAGTTAAAATGGTCGACGCAGTTGGCGGTGTTGACGTGACATCACCACTCACATTCACAACTGAAGGTGATGACACGCAAGCTGACTCTAAGAACCAGTATTCATTCGTATCGGGTAAAACGTATCATATGGATGGTGAAGAAGCCTTAGCCTTTGCACGTATGCGACACGAAGACCCTAATGGTGATTACGGTCGTCAAATGCGTCAACAATTGGTCATCAAAGCCATTTTGAAGAATTCAGCCCAAGTTGGTACCGTGTTCAATGATTCTTTCTTGACCACCGTCTCTAACAACGTGCAAACTGATGTTTCAACCAAGTCCATGAAAAATTTGGCATTGAGCTATCGTGATGCATTTGGTACGGTTAAGCAGGATCAGTTAAAAGGTACCACGCAAAGTATTTCTGGATTGGGGTCAACAGAAGTCATGAGCCAAACAGAAATTGATCGTGTTCATAAGGCAATTACAACCCAAATGGCACAATAAAAGTTAAGTAAATTTTAGGATTGTCCTTGAAAACTCTTCGTAGTTTTCGGGGACTTTTTATTTGGTAACATTATATGTATAATGAAATAGATATTGAAAATGAAAGAAGTAACTAATGATACAGTTAAAATCACCTAGAGAAATTGAAGCTATGCGACAATCTGGTGCTATCATCGCTGGTATGCACCATATGTTGCGTGATCTCATTGAACCAGGTATTGATACATGGGAAATTGAAACAAAGTCACGGGAGTATATCGAAAGCCATGGTGGCGTGCCTTTGCAGATTGGTTTTGAAGGATTCAAGTATGCTACGACTATCAGCATAAATGATGAGGTGGCGCATGGTTTGCCACGCAAGGGACTAAAGCTGAAGAGCGGTGATTTGGTGAAGGTTGACACAGTGGTTGGCTTGAATGGCGCCGTATCTGATTCAGCGTGGTCTTATGCTGTTGGCGAGGTAACACCAGAGGTTCAAAAACTGATGGATGTAACCAAAAAAGCGATGTATTTGGGTATTGATCAAGCGATTATTGGGAATCGTGTTGGTGATATTGGAAATGCCATTGAGCAGTACACTGAAGTTGAACACCATTACGGGGATGTGCGTGAATATATCGGGCACGGTGTTGGACCAACAATGCATGAAGAGCCAAATGTACCGCACTATGGTAAACCAGGTCACGGTGTGCGTTTGCGTGAGGGGATGGTCATTACCATCGAGCCAATGATTAACTTAGGGGGCTGGAAGGTTGAGACTGACCATACAGAAGCCGATGGGTGGACAGTAAGAACAGCAGACGGTTCATGGTCGGCACAATATGAACATACATTAGCAATTACAAAAGATGGTCCGAAGATTTTGACAAGTCAGGATCCGGAGTATGATAAACGTTACTCATAATTGTCATTTTTATGTAATGTTTTGTATGCTACAGTTTAATAATGGGGACAGGGGATTTTGCTCTTTTTGCGAGCAGTCCCTTTTTATTATGGGAGAAAAATATGCTGATAGATTTACATAGTCACTTATTACCAAACATAGATGATGGGTCCAAGTCTCTGCGAGCTTCTATACGTATGGCCAAGGAAGCTGTAGATAGTGGGATTAAAGCTGCGTTAATGACGCCTCATCATATGAATGGCCATTACGTGAACCATAAAGATGATGTCATCAGACTAACATCAGAATTCCAAAAGCACCTAGATAATAATGACATTGGACTCCAAGTATTTCCTTCGCAGGAGGTACGTATCAATGGTGGCTTATTGCAGGCTTTGGATGATGATGATATTTTGTTTGCTGATGAAAGTAACCGCTATCTTCTACTGGAGTTTCCAGATGATGATGTTCCTACATATAGTAAAGATATGATTTTTCAAATCATGCAACGTGGTATTACTGTAGAAATTGCTCACCCTGAGCGAAATACTAAAATAATGTCTACACCAAGTATTTTGTTTGATTTGATTGAAGCGGGTGCGGTGGCACAAGTAACAGCAAGTTCCTATGTAGGTACCTTTGGTAAAAAAGTTGAAAAATTTGCCGAAGAAATTATTAAGCATAACTTGGCTCATGTTTTTGTTTCTGATGCGCATGACTTACCAAATCGTGATTACGAGATGGTTGAGGCCATGGCAAAATTAGAGAAACAAATGGGACGGGACTATCAAGAATTGTTTGAGACTAATGCTGAAGCAATACTTGATGGTGATAATGTCACAAACTTGGTTCCAGAACCAATCGTTAAACGTAAGTTTTTTAGTAAATTTTAGAGAATAGAGAGATTAATGAACTATGAATAATGTTCTTGAACTACGTCAATTATGGCAGATTATTCGAAAACACTTCTTTTCAATTGTTGTGATGGCAATCATTGGTGCAGCTGCTGGGTTTGGCATTGCTAAGTTTGTCATTGCACCTACCTATAGTGCATCAACAAGTATGTTGGTTAACCGATCTGCTGATGACACGAGTACCGCAACTGCTAACTTGTCTGATCAACAGGCCGACGTGCAGCTGATTAATACATATAAGAATTTGATTATTTCTAGCAATGTTCTAGGAGCAGTATCAAAAGAATTAAAAAATCCAGAACCGATTGTTGTACAAGAAGCCCAAGATGCCGAGTACAAAACACTCGCTGATGGTACACAACGCCTAGTAACACCAGCAAAAAAGAGAATTACAAAACCTTCAACGAAGACAAAATACAATCTAAATGTTGAAGAACTAAAAAGCATGATTTCAATCAGTAGCCAGCAAAATTCGCAAGTATTTTCAATTGACGTTAAATCAAAGGATTCTAAGCTAGCTGCTGATGTGGCTAATGAGGTTGCCGATGTGTTTAAAGATAAAATTGGTGGCTTTATGAAAATTAATAACGTCTCGATTGTTGATGCAGCGAAAGCTAATAAACAACCGGTTGCACCAAATGTTAAGCTGTTTACTTTGGCTGGTTTTGTTGTACTTGGTGGATTAACATTCTTGTATATGCTTGTTAAGGAATTATCTGACACAACGATTAAGTCACCGGATGAGATTTCAGAAGCATTTGGCATGACGAATCTTGGTATTATTGGTCATGTTAAGCCAATTAAGCACTTCAGTATGTCACCAAAGGTGGAGATTGCTAAACCAGAGAGTCATAAAACACCACGGTCACGTTTGAGTCGCTTGGATCGCGATTAAAGAGATTAGGAGAGCAGAATGAGTTTTTTTAATAAAGGACGAGCTGTTGGTAAAGATGGTCTGTCTGTTGAGACAATGACCAAAGGCGCTCGCTTAATTACCGCAGCAGAACCAAAAAATCCTGTGTCAGAGCAATTCCGTACCTTACGTACGAATATCGAATTCGCCTCAGTAGCGAAAGGTGAAATCAAAACTTTATTGATTTCTTCAGCATTACCTTCGGAAGGTAAGTCAACAGTGACTGCTAACCTAGCTGTTGCCTATGCACAACAAGGAAAAAAAGTATTATTAGTTGATTCTGACCTACGCCGTCCTACGGTGGCTGTGACATTTGGATTAAATAAAAATGCCAGCGGGTTAACGAATTATCTTGGTGATTCAGAGAAAGAGGTTGGATCAATTATTCACCGCACGTCCATGGACAACCTTAACGTCATGCCTTCAGGACCAATACCACCTAACCCAGCGGAGCTCTTGGGATCAGGTCGTATGACGAACTTAATTACTCAGCTAAAAACACACTACGATATGATTATTTTTGATGTTCCGCCATTCTTGATGGTCACGGATGCACAAGTGTTGATGTCAAAAATGGACGGTGTGGCCATTGTTGTTAATGGTGGTAAAACGACTAAGGGTGCTTTACAGCGAACACACGAAATTTTAAAAATTGCTGAAGCACCAGTACTTGGATTTATTTATAACGATCAGAGTCGTAAGAAGAAAGGGAGTGCTGGTTATGGTTATGGCTATGGCTACGGCTATAGTTATGGGGAAACCAAGACTAAGTAACTTAAGTTAGTTATAGGGTGGAGGAGAGAATAGATTGAGAGTTCAAAATATATTAATTCGAATATTGGATATCATTGGGTCATTGCTTGGATTACTTGTTTCAGTAGTCCCTGTTATTTTGATTGCTATTCAAGTTAAAAAGGATGGTGGCCCCATTTTTTTTAAGCAAGAACGAATTGGCAAATGTGGTAAACCATTCATGATGTGGAAAATCCGTTCAATGATCACTAATGCGGAGGAAATCCGTCAGAACTTGCTAGAACAAAGTGACGTGGATGGTATGTTTAAAATGAAGGAAGATCCACGAGTAACAAAGATAGGAAAATTCATTCGTAGACATTCGTTGGATGAATTACCTCAATTTTGGAACGTATTAAAAGGGGATATGTCTTTGGTCGGCCCACGTCCAGCACTTCGGGAAGAAGTTGAAAATTATCCCAAACGGGCAATGCTTAGGCTTAATGTTAAGCCAGGTATTACTGGGTTATGGCAGGTCAATGGTCGAAGCAATGTCGATTTTGATACGATGATTGACTTGGATTTAAAGTATATTGCTAATCGAAGTCTTTGGGGAGATATTGTGATTTTGTGTAAAACAGTTCTATTGATATTCCCAAGCGAAAAGAATGGAGCTTATTAAAATGCAGCATATTTATATTATTGGTTCTAAAGGCATACCGGCTAGATATGGTGGCTATGAAACGTTTGTTGAGAAATTAACTGCGGGCCAAAAATCACCTGACATTAAATATCATGTAGCTTCTCGCCGAGATAATACCGAGCTAAGTCAAGAAAACGATGTCTTTGAATACAATGGTGCGGAGATTTTTTCAATTGATGTTCCTAACATTGGTCCAGCACAAGCGATAGCATACGATATAAAAGCACTCCAGTGGGCAATTAAAAATGCTAAAGATATTGAAGCGGAGGCTCCAATATTTTATATTTTAGCGGCACGCATTGGACCTTTCATGGGGAAGTATGTCAAGCAAATTCACGCGCTTGGCGGTACATATTTAATTAATCCAGACGGACACGAATGGAAACGCGCTAAATGGCCGCTACCAGTTAGAAAGTATTGGAAAGTATCTGAAAAAGGCATGGTTAAACATGCTGATTTAGTGGTGTGTGATAATCGTAAAATAGAAGAATATATTCAAGATGAGTATGGTGCATTCAAACCTGCTACAACTTTCATAGCTTATGGTACCGATACTACGCCTTCGTCGTTGAGCAGAAATGATGCCACTGTTGAAAACTGGTTTCATGAAAAAAACATACAAGAAAATAATTATTATTTAATTGTTGGTCGTTTTGTACCAGAGAATAATTATGAAACAATGATTCGTGAATTTATGAAGTCTGATTCTCAAAGAGATTTGGCGATTGTCACTAACGTTGAAAAAAATAAGTTCTATCAGAAGTTACTACAAACAACCGCCTTTAATCAAGATGAGCGTATCAAGTTTGTTGGTACGGTGTATGACCAACCATTACTTCGCTACATTCGAGAAAATGCATTTGCTTATATTCATGGACACGAAGTCGGCGGAACAAACCCTAGCCTTTTGGAATCATTGTCGAGTACACAGCTTAATTTACTTGTTGATGTTGGTTTTAATCGAGATGTTGCCCATGATGCCGCTATTTATTGGACAAAAGAAGATGGGCAATTATCAAACGGCATAAACATGGCAGATCAATATTCTGTTAAACAATTAACAGAGAATGATGAGAAAGCCAAAAAAATTATTTTCAATGAATATACATGGGAAAAGATAATTAATTTATATGAGAGGCAGTTTTTAAACAATGGAATTTCACCCTTCGGAGAGTTTGAGTCAGCTACAAAAAATTGATACGGAAATGTTAAGAGACATAGTTGATATATTTGATAAACATGATATTCGTTATTTTTTAATCGCCGGATCTTTATTGGGCGCAGTTCGGCATAAGGGTTTTATTCCATGGGATGACGATTTGGATATAGGTGTACCACGACCCGATTATGAAAAATTTATGGATCATAAAGACGAGTGGCTAACAGATCATTATATGGCCAAAAATTTCCAATCGGATTCTAATTATAAATACTACATCACGAGAGTTTACGATAAAAGGGTAAAGGTTAGAGAATTACGTGGAAGAGATACAGCGGCCACTTTTGCATCACTGGATTTGTTCCCAATCGATGGTACGCCAAACAATATTTTGTTACGGAAATTGTTTATTAACAAAGTGTTATTTTACCGTATGTTAGCTTCGTTGGCTAATTTTAATAACATTGATCAGCACCGGAGCAGGGGCCACTTAGAGAAAAAATTTATATCTATCATGGGATTTCTTAACACTGAAAAATGGTTAAATAAAAATAAAATTTATAACCACATTGATAAGTTGTTAAGAAGACAGAATTATGCGGACAGTTTGTATGTTGGTTCACTTATGGGTGCCTACAGGAAGAAAGAAATATTTGATAAATCATTTATTGGCAGCCGATCGCAATATCGATTTGCCGATTTCAATGTATATGGGCCTGAAAACTATGACGGTTACTTGAAACATATGTATGGTAACTATATGGAGTTGCCAACCATAGAACAAATTAAAGAAAAACAACATTTTGAGATAATAATGGAGAAGCGAAAATGAAAAGAATCATAACTTATGGCACATTTGATATGTTGCATTATGGACATATTAATTTGTTGAAGCGTGCTCGCGAAATGGGTGATTATTTGGTAGTGGCTTTGTCAACTGATGAGTTTAATTGGAACTCAAAGCAAAAGAAAACATACTTTAGCTTTGAAAAACGTAAGCAATTATTAGAAGCCATAAGATATGTTGATCTTGTTATCCCTGAAGAGTCTTGGGATCAAAAAATTACAGATGTGTCTACTTATGATATTGATATGTTAGTTATGGGGGACGATTGGCAGGGAAAGTTCGATTTTATATCTGATCAGACCAATACAAATGTTTTATATTTAAAACGAACACCAGAAATATCAACAACACAGATAAAAGCAGACCTTAAAAAGAACAATAGAACATTTGATAAAAAATAGATAGAAAATTTTTTTGTTATCGCGCAGCTATTAATCGTACATCAGTATTTAAATTAATACGACATATTTTGAGTATGTTGTCGAATATGTAATAGTTAAAAAATTAGATGGTAGACCAGGAAGTATAAAATATTCTTGTCTGTATATAATTAATGCTAACTTCTTGGTGTATGTTTTTTATCATTACAGACAGATATTGTGAGTAAAACACGGTTATGCTCAATTTTAAAAAAATTTTACTTCCAAGATATCATCTCGTATCCGAGTATATTTAAAACTGTGGACTTTGAAAGAGATGGAAATTGCTATTATGTAGGGGATATGTAAATATAAACTACTGCAAATTTTTATATTTAGTTTTTGAAGACAAAGAATAGTAACTGAATGCCTCATTCAATCTTTGTTACTTAGGATTATATCAAAGGCCAATTATACTTGAGAATAGTAATCATTTTTAATTAACTAACTAACTAACTAACTAACTAACTAACTTGCACTAGTTTTGTGTTGAAACTTTTTTAGAAATGAAAATACAGTTACAAATTCATCTATGAAGTTATTTTATAATAATTAAAAAGCATACAATACGAAGCAAGGCAGTGAAGGTTAATTTTACATGAAGTATGAAAAAATGTAACAAAGTGTCAAATTTAGTATGTAATTTCACAAATTAAAATATGCTGTTTGTTCAGTTGGATTTGAGGTAATCTATGAGTGAGTTAAAAAAAGCAATCAGAAAATTTGGTAAAGGAGCATTGATCCGAGGATATATACGTACGCACACTTTGTGGTATATATTCCTTTCTTTTTTAATAAATGGCAGCAGTAAACAAGGACTTGAGTTGGTCAGACTTGGACAGCAATTGAAAGTTAAAAAATTATTATATAAGAGATACAAAGGTATTATAAATAATCCAATTATCGAAAATAATATTCAGCAAAAGTCTAATTATGTTTGGATATGTTGGTTTCAAGGGATCGAACAAGCACCTGATATTGTAAAAGTGTGTGTTGAGTCAATAGTAGAGTCTTTTACAGAGCGAGAAGTAATATTAGTTACCAAAAATAATATAGCAAACTACGTGGAAATCCCGGATTACATGGTTAACAAATGGCATGACAGGAAAATAACAGATACACATTTTTCTGATATTCTACGGGCTGAGTTGCTCACGAAACATGGAGGCATCTGGATAGATGCGACAGTGTTCGTTTCTCACAAGGATTATTTATTTGAAAAAGTCGTTGATAACAGTGATTTATTCTTTTTTCAGAAGTTAAAACCAGGTGGTGATGGGAATGCAATCATTATGTCCAGTTGGTTTATAAGTTGCAAAAAAAATAATCCTATATTAACGAGAACTAGAGACTTGCTTCGCGAATATTGGAAAAAAAATGATAAACTTTTGGATTATTTTTTATTCCATTTCTTTTTGCAACTTGTATTAGATAAAAATAAATTATATTATGATGCTATTCCAAAGTATGACAGTGGTGTCTCTCATATACTTCTTTCTCGCTTGAATGACACATATTGTCGAGAAGAATTTGAGAATATCTGTGACAGAGTATCAATTAATAAACTATCATACAAAAATATTGACACAAATAAAGACGATACTTTCTATGCACATTTTATAGAAATGCGATAGGTAATTTTACATGATATATTTATACGTTTTTGTTTATATGCTTGTAGTAAGTATGCTATTTGATGCATTTTTTTTCACAAATAACTTGGAAGCTAAAAATAGCGTAAAAAGAATTAATTTATCAATTCTTTTTATCCCACCACTACTATTGGCTTCACTGAGAATGAATGTTGGTACCGACTATACCGTTTATTTAACTGAAAAAATTCCTGGTGTTCTGAATAATTGGAATGTCGGTATCGAGCCATTATATAGAATTGTAATAAGATTAGGTGCTCTTCTTGGAAATTACCAAATAATTTTTGCAGTAACTCATTTAATTATTTTATATTTTGTTGCAGAAGCCATTTTAAAAAATAGAGAGAGCATATCTGTAAGCATTATTGCATTATGGGGAACAGGTTTTTTTAATTATTCTCTAAATATAATGAGACAAGCAATAGTTATGGCAATTTTTTTGTATGCTGTACAGTTTATCGACAGCAATAAAAAGAAGTATATTATTTTGATTATTATTGCTTGTTTTTTCCATACAAGTGCTGTTATATATTTAGCATATTTCTTTGTAAGGAATATCAAAGTGCACGCTGCAATTTCATTAATATTACTCGGGGTTGTGTGGACCATGAAAGATGTAGTACGAAGTGTTTTGATTATCTTGGTTAACCACATTGGGAAGTATTCGCAGTATTTTGGTAGTATTTTAGATACGAATAAAAATGGATGGGCGTTTTTAATTATTAATTTAGTAATTTATGTGCTTTTCCTACTAGTATTGGTAACTTCGAAAAGTGATAGTATACTGAATAGATATGTTTTCATTCAGTATATTGCAACGTTTATCACAGTTCTATCCAGCGTAATTCCTAACTATGAGAGATTGATGTATCTATTTATGGCGGTCCAAATAATTTCACTTCCCTATCTAATAAGAAAAATAAATAATTGGGGTTATAGAATACTATTTATTGTAATAATTGTTTTGCTTTACTTATTACTGTTTTACAGGCTATTCATTTTATCCAACATAGGTGATACATTTCCGTATACATCGATTTTTAATTAAGGAGACAATATATTTTGAAGTTCTCAGTCATAATGCCTGTTTATAATGTTAAAAAGTATCTAGACAGAAGTATACTGTCTGTATTAAACCAATCTTTCAAAGACATTGAGTTTATTATTATCAATGACGGTTCAACAGATGGAAGTCATGAAACTATTGACAGCTACTTAAAAAAAGACAAAAGGATAAAGTATATACACCAAGCTAATAAAGGTGTGTCGACAGCAAGAAATATAGCATTGTCCATGGCACTTGGTGACTATGTTTATTTTATTGATGCAGATGATTATATTGATAAAAATCTTTTGCTAGATATGGTTAGTCAAATTGATAAGTTTAATCCCGATATTATCTTTTTTGGGTATGAGATGGATAGTGTTAGAAGTGGGAGGAAAATAGACAAGATTCCTTACGAAACATCTTATTTGAATAGGGCTGAGTTTGTTACGAATTTCGGCTTAATTGAAAATAGTGTTGATATAAATTCTTTATGGAACAAAGTATATAGCAACAGTTTCTTAAGTGAAATAGGGGCTGATTTTCCGGATATGTCAGTAGGAGAGGATGCCGTCTTTAATTATTATTGTTTACAAAATGTGCGTGATATTTCATTAGTTAAGGAAAAGTATTATTATTATTCATTTGAACGTCCCGGATCTGCTATCAATACAGTTAGTTTAGGACGCATGCGACAAAGGTTAAGAGTAATTAATGAGTATGAACATCTATGTAATGTGTTGAATATTAGAAGACAGGAAGTAATACTGCAGAAGAGAGTTAACTGTTTCTTCGGGGAAACCAAGACTACATTGTTCTCCAAAGATATTTTGATAGTTTTAAAAATAAAAAATTTAGCTAGGATCAAAACAGAGCTTATTAAGTACCACTTATTTAATTTTAATACCCTTTTTAAGGTAAGTGATTATAAGTCAAAAATCAAATTAATTTTTTGTTTGTTTGTTTTATCAATGATACCTTGGAGGAATCACAATGATTAAATGTTTTGTTTCGGGATATTGGAAAAGTAACTTAGGCGATGATTTATTTCTAAAAATAGTTTGTGAAAGATATCCACATGTGAAATTTTATACATTTTTGGACAAGAAAAATAGTGAACAGTTTAAACAATACAATAATTTAACAATCATATACAATAACTTTCTGTTTAGAATAGTAAACAAATTGATGAGAAAAATGGGAATGTTACAATTACAGGACATTCTTGGCCCTCTACTTGCTAAAAATTTTCTTGAAATAGGTGGATCAATATTTATGCAAGATAAAAGATGGCAATATAGGTTAAAACAAAGGAACTATGCTCGAAATCAATATAGTAAATACTTTATAATTGGCAGCAATTTTGGTCCATTTTATGATCAGGAATATGAAGAAAAGTATAAAGAACTTTTTGATAGTGTGGATGGTATTTCTTTTCGGGACAGTTATTCTTATAATCTTTTTGCAGAAAAAAATATGACTAAAGCAAGCGATGTTATATTTGGACTGTCAACTAGTGAATACAAACGTCAGAACAAAAAGAAGCAGGTGGTAATCTCTGTTGTTGACAATGATTCAAAGAACAAAGATACTAGTTTCAATTTACAAGACAAATATGAGAGCAAAATAATTACTACTATAAATAAACTTACTCAAGAAGGGTACGATGTCATCTTAATGTCGTTTTGTAAGTATGAGGGAGATACCGATGTTATTAATAGAATTTATTCACGACTAGGTAATAATAACCATGTCAAGACTTTTGAATATTTCCACGATATTGAATCTGCTCTTAAACTTATAGCAGATTCAGAAAAAGTGATTGCATCCAGATTTCATGCTTGTGTTTTAGGTCTCTTATTTGGTTGCAAAGTTTTACCTATAGCATATAGTGATAAGATGATGAATTTAATTCAAGATATTTACAAAGAAAAAAAATGGTTGTCAATAAAGGAATTTGTTAATAGTGATATAAATTCTGAAAATTTTATTTATCTGAGTGAAAACGCAGCTAAATTGATTGGCAGAGATGCAGAAAATCAATTTCAATTTCTAGATGGCTTTATGAAACAAATTGATTTTTAAATGAGTAGACTTGAGAAAAAAATTCAAAGGATTATGTAATGAAGAAAATAACTTTTAGTTTTCCTGCAGTAATTATGATTTCTCTGGGAATACAACTTTTTGGCCTCATTCGGAGTCTATTGCTTGCAAGAGATTTTGGAGCGTATTTCACATTAGATGCTTTTTATTTGGCTAATGTGTTTACAATCTCTATTTTTTCAATAATAAGTTCTGCTATAACAACTATAATAATTCCTGAATTAAATTCTGATAACGATGACAAGATCAAGAAAAAGTATATAACAAGTTATCTCACTACTATAACAGGAATATCTATAACGTTAAGTGTAGTGCTATTCATATTTTTGGCATTGGGTAGAAATATCGTAGCTCCGCAATTTAGTTCTGAGGTACAAGTTTTATTTGTTCTAATAACACTTCTACTTTTGATTAGTCAACAATTTAGAATTCAAGCTTCCTTCTCAGTGGCTTTTTTCCAAAATGAGGGACACTACATAATACCCAGATTTATGGATTTAATTCCAGCAAGTCTCCCTGTAATTTATTTATTATTTGTTCATAAAAGTAACATTATAGTCTTGTCTGTAATTACAGCCATATCGTATGTGATGGAAACGATAATTTTGAATAAAATTCAAAATAGAGTGAATTCCAACTATGCTCCAACTTTTAGTGTGATTTTTGATGACAAACTGAAAGAAATGTTAAAGAGAACCGTGCCGATTTTTTTGAGTTCTGCTATTTTTCAGGTGCAAATATTGATTTCAAACTACTTTGCGGGAACTTTTGGACAAGGTTATATCACATTATTATCGAATACTAACCAAATTATGGGGATATTTCAATCATTATTTATACTTAATTTGGTGAACATGATATATCCACGACTGGTTCGTGAAATTCGAGAAAATTTGGGTATAGGTTTAAAAAAGATGGTCAATTATATCACTGTGACAAATTTGATTGTTATTATACTGGTATGGGGATACATTGCCGTTGGGCATGATTTGGTACAGCTATTGTTTGTCCGAGGCAAGTTTACATTATCAAATGCTGAAATAGTATACAACTTTAGTTTAATCTTAGGGATTGCGCTGCCATTTACTGTTATTAGAGATTATCATTATCGCTTATACTATTCTTTGGGAAATACTAAAAAGCCAATGATCAATTCCATTCAAACTGTGGTTTTTAATTTAATTACTTTAATTATTGGTTCATTTGTTCTTCATAGTTACATTATAGTAGTTGCTCCAGCTTTGGGTACATTATGGTCCTGCATAAATATTGTTATTAAAGCTAGAAATGATAAAATGAGAACTAACATATGGAAGATAGTAAACAGGTACATTCTGTGTAATATATTTGGGTTTAGTATGTATATACTTATAACTAAAATTAATTTTAGTTCTACTAACTTGATACTGAATATTACAGTTAACACACTAATTGGTGCAGTATATGTAGTAGGTATTTTAGGCACATGCGTATTGCTTAAAAAAAGTTGGAGAGCAGTAAAAATAGTAGTGTCTAATAAAGTGAAAACTTATTTTGACTGAGTATCAAGATAATTACTTTAATTAGAGACAGATAATTTGTGACTCTTATTAACATATGGGGTACATGTGTTCGTGCATTTAGATTACAAATATGTTTGCAAAAAGACTCTTTTCCATCTTAAGCTATTTCGTATTTTAGTCTTATACTTGATAACTTGAAAACTAATTGATTGAATTTTTGTGGGGTAAGAAAAATGGAGAGCTACTTTACGTGATAAATGTTGCACTTGTGAATGTCAGTGAATATTCTTTTTTGTAATCCATATGTAATAGTCTGTAGGTTACTTAATAGCTATACTTTAAATATAGAGAATAACAGTTAAAATGAAAGTACAGCAAATATTTTGGTGAATTGTAATTTGTTATATATTCCAACTGTAAAAAAATTTCAGTATCGTAAATATTATTTTGTTGAATAATATTTTGATTTATTAGATATAATAATCGTCTGTTTGCTGAAGTATATGGCTAAATATTAATTGACTTACTTGTCGGCAATTTCAAAATTTGGGAGAGACTGAGAATGAATCAAGATGAATTTAAAGTATCAGTTGTTATAGCACACTACAATGCTGGAAATTATATTCGAAAAGCGCTCGACTCTCTGGTCAGACAGACAATGAATCAAGATGATTTTGAGGTAATTATTGTTGACGACAAGAGTACCAAGCCATTAGATATTATTCAGGAATATGCGAGTCAACTTAAGCACTTGCGAATAATCATCGAAGATCAGAATCATGGTTATCCCAGTATTCCAAGAAATCATGGAATAGCAAAAGCACGTGGGACATTCATCATGCTGATGGATCAAGACGACAATTTGGCGGATGACACCTTGTTGACTTTTGTTGAATTTGCTGGCGATGATTCTGATGTCATTATTGGCAAATACGCCGAAGGCAAAATGTACAATGGCACACAGGTTCCCTTTAAGAACGACACGAATATTAAAGACGCGAGCATTATAACGGATCATATTCTCAGTACGTTAGCACCACATAAGATGTATCGACGGGCGATGTTAAATCAATATGATGTTAGGTTCCCTGACAGTAGTTATATTCCAGTCGAAGAAGATCAAGTTTTCAACATGAAAGCCTACTCTGTTTCGAGAAAGATTTCCATCTTAGCAGATAAAGATTACTATTATTGGAACCAACGAGAAGACTTTGGTAATCTCGGCAAGAGTTCAAGTTATACCTACAATGAACCTTGGAAATACCTCAACATTTTATCAGAGGTATACAATATTATTGAGGCGTCTCCTAATTGGTCTTTGGCACAGCAATCTAAGCTCAAGGCAATGTATATTGGCCGACTATTTAATAGCTCATATACAACTGTGTTAGAGATTATTAAGCTTCAGAAAAATGAACAAGAGAGAGGAACGCTAATTGCTGGTTTGAGAAAAATCATCAATGAGCGTATGGATTCACAAAGTATTAGCGAAGTTCGCCAAGAATCAAGATGGATGGTTCTGGGAATTAAGTATGGTATGAACGATGAGGAATTATCGAACTTAGAGACAGAATTGTTTTCAGGCGAGAAATCATTAGCGCAGAATATACAATGCATTAATGGTGAGACCGTGAAAAAACTGTCAATCCATGGACAAATATGTGCAATTCCAGTTGACTTTCTAAAGAAAGAAAAGACGTTTGGTTCGAACTAAGTTAATCAACACCATTCTTTGATGTAAAATGCGCTAGCATATATAAGGAGAGAAAAATGAAAGGCATTATCCTAGCTGGAGGCTCTGGCACGAGACTTTATCCAATTACTAAGGCAACAAGTAAGCAGTTGGTACCAATTTATGACAAGCCAATGATTTATTATCCATTGTCTGTTCTGATGTTAGCTGGTATTAAGGATATTTTACTAATTTCAACGCCTGAATACGTTGGACGCTTTGAAGAACTATTTGGTAATGGTCATGAAATTGGTCTGAATATCGAATATGCGATTCAAGAAGAGCCTCGGGGTTTGGCTGATGCGTTCATTGTTGGCGCTGACTTTATCGGTGATGACGCTGTGGCTCTGGTGCTAGGTGACAATATTTTCTATGGCGCAGGGTTATCAGAGAAGTTACAAGAAGCTGCTCTGAAAACATCTGGTGCTACAGTGTTCGGTTATCAAGTTAAGGATCCGGAACGATTTGGTGTGGTTGAATTTGACAAGGATGGTAAAGCTTTGTCCATTGTTGAGAAACCAAAACAACCAAAGTCCAATTACGCCGTAACCGGTCTTTATTTCTATGACAATGATGTCGTGGAAATCGCGGCTAACGTTAAACCGTCAGAGCGTGGTGAAATTGAAATTTCTGATATTAATCAAGCTTACTTAGAGCGTGGCGATTTGGATGTTCAAGTCATGGGACGTGGCTATGCTTGGCTTGACACTGGGACACACGATTCACTTCTCGAAGCTTCTTCCTTCATTGCAACGATTCAAAAACAACAAAACTTAAAAGTTGCTTCATTAGAAGAAATTGCTTACCGTATGGGGTATATTGATATTGCGCAATTAGAAAAGTTGGCACAACCATTGAAAAAGAATGATTACGGTCAATATTTGCTTAGAATTGTTGATGAAGAAGGGGAATAAGGTGTTTAGATGACTGAAGAATTTTTTGAGAAAAAATTGGCAGCACAACCAATTGCAGCTATTCCGGGGATGATTGCCTTTGATATTCCCGTGCACGGTGATAATCGTGGTTGGTTTAAGGAAAACTTCCAAAAAGAAAAGATGTTACCCCTTGGTTTTCCAGAATCCTTTTTTAAAGAAGATAAGTTACAAAACAATGTGTCTTTATCACGAAAGGGTGTGCTCCGTGGCCTGCATGCTGAGCCATGGGATAAGTACATTTCTGTGGCTGATAATGGTCGTGTGTTGGGCTCTTGGGTTGACCTACGCGAAGGTGATTCATTTGGACATGTCTACCAAACGGTTATTGATGCTAGTAAGGGCATTTATGTACCACGTGGTGTTGCTAATGGATTCCAAGTATTGAGTGAAACAGTATCGTACTCATACTTGGTCAATGACTACTGGGCACTAGATTTAAAGCCAAAGTATGCCTTTGTGAATTACGCAGATCCTGCTTTGGGCATTGAATGGCATGATGTCGAAAATGCTGAAGTAAGTGAAGCAGACAAAAATCATCCTTTGTTAAAAGATGTCGTGCCACTAACAAAAGAGCAATTGTAATAGGAGAACATTCATGACTGAATATAAGAATATTTTAGTAACGGGCGGTGCCGGCTTCATCGGGGCGAACTTTGTCCGTTACATTGTCGAAGAACATCCTGATGTTTTTGTGACAGTTTTAGATAAATTAACTTATGCTGGTAACAAGGAAAACTTGGCAGGTTTGCCAGAAGACCGTGTGAAATTAGTGGTTGGTGACATTGCTGATGCGCCACTGGTTGATCAATTGGTCTCTGAAACAGATGCCGTGATCCACTATGCCGCTGAGAGTCATAACGATAATTCATTAAAAGACCCATCCCCATTTGTGCAGACAAACATTATTGGTACATATACCTTAATTGAAGCAGCACGCAAGTATAACAAGCGTTTTCACCATGTATCAACTGACGAAGTTTATGGCGACTTGCCATTGCGTGAAGATTTACCAGGACATGGTGAAGGTGCCGGTGAAAAGTTCACACCAGAATCACAATACCGTCCCTCAAGCCCTTATTCATCAACAAAGGCTAGTTCTGATTTGTTAGTTCGTGCTTGGGTACGTTCGTTTGGCTTGCAAGCTACTATCTCGAACACATCAAACAACTACGGCCCATACCAACACATTGAAAAGTTCATCCCTCGTCAGGTGACGAATATTATCAGTGGGATTAAGCCAAAGTTGTATGGGAACGGTAAAAACGTCCGTGATTGGATTCATACGTACGACCATGCGACAGCAGTTTGGGCAATTTTGACTAAGGGAAAAATTGGCGAAACTTACTTGGTTGGTGCTGATGGTGAAAAAGACAACATCACAGTATTACGCGCTATTTTGAAAGATATGGGTAAAGCTGAAGATGACTTCGACTTTGTTCAAGACCGTTCAGGCCACGATTTACGTTATGCAATTGATGCTACAAAAATTCGCGAAGAGTTGGGTTGGACACCAAAGTATACTGATTTTAAAACTGGCTTAGCCGATACCATTCAGTGGTACAAAGATAACCAAGCTTGGTGGCAGGCTGAAAAAGATGAAGTTGAAGCCAAGTACGCACAGAATAATCAATAAAGTTAAAACTCACGCATGTGAGTTTTTTGTCTATGAGGGAGAATTGGAATGAAATTTTTAATTACAGGTGCTAAGGGTCAATTAGGGCAAGAATTACAAAAGTTATTGCGCGAACGTGGACTAGATTTTGTCGCTTTTGATTCAAAACAGCTCGACATTACGAACAGCGCAGCTGTGTTATCAGCATTTGAACAAGAGCAACCGGATGTTGTTTTGCACGCGGCGGCGTACACAAAAGTTGATCTAGCCGAAGACGACGGGCGCGAGTTAAACTGGCAGGTTAACGTTGATGGGACAAAAAATGTTGCCGATGCTGCTAAGTTATACGAGGCGAAGCTGGTAGCCGTGTCAACAGATTATGTTTTTGATGGCACCAACGAGGGCGAATACCTCGAATCAGATGCGGTTAACCCACAAAATTCCTACGGGCGAGCTAAACTAGCCGGTGAATTGGCTGTTACTGAAAGTGGCGCTGATGCCTACATTGTTCGCACAAGTTGGGTATTTGGCGAGTTTGGTAATAACTTCGTTTACACCATGCAACGCTTGGCAGCCACGCACCCCAAGTTGACAATTGTGAATGATCAACTGGGACGGCCAACTTGGACACGTACTTTGGCTGAGTTTATGCTTCATTTGGTAGAGGTTAAGGCGGCTTACGGTATCTACCATTTGTCTAGTGACGACATTGCCACATGGTTTGACTTTGCTCGGGAAATTTTGAAAGATACATACGTTGAAGTTGCCCCAGTGACTAGCGCAGAATTCCCACAAAAAGCTTACCGACCAAAGCATTCAGTGATGAGTTTGGAGAAAGCTAAGGCGACAGGATTTGAGATTAGTACTTGGCGCGAGGCGCTGGGGGAGTTTTTGGCAGGGATAGAGTAGTAGTAGTTAAATTCATGCTGATGAGATAAAAATATAGTTTGGAAAGAAGCCTTATCTTATATGGAGTAAGGTTTTTTGTTTGCTATTTTACTTGTGAAAATAATATTTAATAACATACATTTTACAATAAGTCAAGCAAAACGACTCGAAATACGTCGGGTTGAAATTGTCATTCGTTCTAATTTAATATGCAAGTACTTACTTGTATTAAAGCTATTGATACAAAATATTCTAAACAAAAATCGTTAAGATAGTAATTAACTAAAGTATAAATATTATTGTGAATTAATAAACGATTATAAAAAAACATATTTCTGTTGTTTTGATTTCACATTGTAACTGGTACAATGATAAGCGTTTGAGTGTATTAGAAAGGAGGAATTCATGTTAAAAAAAGCACTATTACCTCTATTGGGAATGTTAACTGTAGCGATTGTGAGTGCATGGTATATTAATTTTTCACCTCAACGAACGTCAGTATCAACCACATATCAATACAAGAAACCATCAAGTACATATCAATTTCAAAGACTTGCAGAAGACAATACTAGAGTCACTTTGCCAGCAGCAGGTCACTGGCAAGATGATTTTTCAGAATTAACGAATACTGTATTGGGATTATCTGGTCAATTCAATATTTTTTCAAAAACAATGGACCTTGATGATCGACCAATAGAAGGTAATTTTGCTACACAAGACATGATTAGAAAAGGTGGTAGTTCAGCTGGTCATAAGGGGATTTCCTATCTTCAAAGAAGCATACAGTCTAATAATGATCAGGCAACATTTAATAACGATACTTTAATTTTAGGCTCGTCTTTTAAATATTTACAGCCAACAGCAACCGATGGACGATCAACAATCAACGGCTTAAAATTAAACCAAACACCAAAAGTATTACGGCAAGATACTGATAATAATGAATATTTGGATATAGATACAGAACTCGCGAGGCTATCATCTGTATCAAAAATAATCGCCAACCACTCCAAAAACAATAATGCCACTGTTGAAAACAAATGGGGTGGTACGATAACAATTGATGCGAGTCATATTCCATCGGAAGATAATGTCAAGTATTTAACTGTTAAAGCAAGTGATTTTCCTGGCTATTCTTTGTCAATTAAGGGAATATCTGATGTGGAGAAGGTCGTTATTACAATCGATACTTCCGGTGTGAACAATTTTTCAACAGGTAGCATGGCTTTTGATTCGGTTTCGAAAAGCAAAAATATCATGTTTAATTTTTATAATATAGATTCTGAAACTAATTATACAGGTAATGTTGATTGGCAGAGCAATAATAAAGAAACAGGTAATGCCATATTATCGCCTGAAGGCATTGTCACACTGTCTGGTATTGGTACGTTTAATGGTAACATTGTTGCACATAAATACGTAGGAAATAACACTTTTCCAACAAGTAGTACTTTTCCAGATTTGGAACTGCCAATTGATAGAAACAATGATGTGTCACCAAAGTTAATCTCTGCTCCAGATGTAGATTTTGGTTCTCACAAGATGAATAGTGAAACAAGTTTGATTGGTAATTGGAAAGGTAACTGTCAAGTCAGTGGTGAAAAAAGTAAAGAAATAAAAATTAACGTTGAATTGGCTAAACAGTTCACATCAGAAAATGGATCATTCGCTAATGATGTTAGTTGGCAGTTAGTGAAGAGGGATTACAGCTCGGGCAGCTTAACAACGTCTTTACAAGACTTTACAACAACATCGGCACGTATTAATTATTGGCCCTGGCAAGATGATGGGACTGGTAATTTATTGTCTGATTGGAGCTATAACAAAGAAAAGAAACAATATAGTTTCTACGATATGCAAGTATCTAATTTAGACACAATAACAGAAATAGGTAATTATACCGCAACACTGAGATGGACATTGGTTGATAGTCCATGAGAGTCTACATGAAACAAAAAAAGATTCTGTTGTGTGTCTTATCCAGCTACGTAATTGCTAGTTCTATGACTGTTTGTTCGGCCAATGTGTTGGGATCTGAAATTGAATCTCACGCGCAAATAAGTTTTCAAATGCCTGACTATATACCTGTTGAGCAACAGCCAACAAACAAGATGAAATCAAATCAAGGTACGTTAGTGAATGCGCCAGTTGCCAGTAGTAAATACGACCGTCAGTTTGGTTATGTCTCAACTCGAAAGGATGTGATACCGGTCATTACACGACTACCAAGTGTAGCTGTAACACATAGGCAATCATTATCATACATATTATGCAGTGTTATCATCATTACGATGGTGATTATTTCAGAGAATAAGAGAACAGAAAAAGGGAAGAATTATGATTAACAAGAAAATTTTAGGTTTAGCAGGATTGGCAAGTTTGGGATTAGCAACAACAGCACCCGCTTTGGTACATGCAGATGATACATCAAAAGTTAGTCTTCAATCAAATGCACAAGTATCTTTTATAAAAGATGAAACTACTAAGCCAGTATTAAATCCTTTAAACCCGGTGAATGCTGATGGTGGTCAAAATTCTGTTACACCAATTGACAATGTGACAAAAGACAAACCACAAGCAGGTACCTCAGGATTACTAACCATTGATTTTGCGTCATCGTTTAACTTTGGAACGAACATCATTATTTCATCAGCTAAGCAAACGTATTATGCAAGCGCCCAATCATATTCTAATAAGGGAACGATGACAACGGGACCAAATTTTGCACAGGTAACTGATAACCGTTCGGGAGATAAGCATACAGGATGGAAACTTCAAGTGAAGCAAGATGGTGACTTTACTGCTGTTACTGATTCGAGTTCAAAGTTAACTGGAGCTACTATCAGTATTAGTAATGGAAAAGCAGTGAATGGTAATGGTTCAGACAAGGTCATTAATACTGTTGACACTAATAGCATTACAATAGGTAGGGAAAATACAACGGTTATGAGCGCTGATGATGGAGAAGGAATTGGTACTTGGATATATTCTATGGGAAACCAAAATACTGCTGATAAAAGTGTTTCATTAACAGTTCCTGCGTCTTCAAAAATCAAGGAAGATACTTATAAAACAACTCTAACATGGACATTATCTGATACAGCTGTAGAATAATGGTTAACTTTTTCAAGAGGACATTATATATGATAGTTAAAAAAATTTACGGATTTTCATTGGCAGTATTCATAGCATTGTTTTCTTTTTTTGTATTTAATAACACAGCAATTGCTGCTGAAATGAATTTTTCGGTAAACACCGCTATTCCTGATAATCAAATTGATAAGTCAAAGACATATTTCAATCTGAAAATGAATTCAGATCAACAGCAAGATATTATGGTTACGTTGAAAAATGATACAAAAAAAGATATCACTGTTGAAGTTGGCGTCAATACTGCCAAAACAAATTCCAATGGGGCTGTCGAATATGGTAAATCCAGTATAAAAAATGACAGCTCTTTGAAATATGACATTTCAAATATTGTCAAGGGTCCGTCAAGTGTTGTAATCCCCGCCAGCTCGTCTAAAAATGTTGCTTTCCATATTACTATGCCTAAAGAATCATTTGATGGTATATTACTCGGTGGTTTGACATTTCAACAAAAATCAAGCGAAGTAAATCAAGATAAAGCAAAAAACGGCACAACGGTTCAAAATGAATACTCATATGCGGTGGCTATCTTATTAAAGGAAACCGATAAAGTGGTTGATCCTAATCTTAATTTACTTCAAGTCAATCCTGGACAAATAAATTATCGCAATGTCATTAACGCCGAACTTCAAAATGATCAATCGGTCTTGATGTCTAAAGTATCAGTTGATGCCAAGATTTATTCTAAAAATGGTAAGAAACCAGTATACACATCGATTAAAAGTGATATGCAAATTGCGCCAAATAGTCATTTGACTTATCCTATTTCATTAAATGGTACGTCAATGAAGGCTGGTGACTATACGCTGAAAATGAAAGTTACAGCTACAGCTAATAAGCAAGTCAAAAAATGGACATTCACTAAAGATTTCACGATTAAATCAAAACAAGCACGAGATTTAAACAAATCAGATGTTGATGTAAAAGCAAATACTAATAATAGTAATTGGCTGTACATTGTGATAGGTGCTGCATTGTTAATCATAATCATTATTTTGATTGTCGTGATTATTTTACAGCGCAAGAAAAATTCTAATCAGTAACCAAAAAGCAGAAACGTCATTCGTTTCTGCTTTTTTTCAACTTTTAATTAGAATATTTTATTGGTACTATAATAAAAAGGACACGATGTAATCCGGTCACATTTAAGGAAATAGTGAGTGCAATGTTGAAACCAGCTAATTTAAGAAAAATTGCTTCAAATATAGAGTCTGAAAGCATCAAACACTATCTAAATCACTTAGGTGTGCTATCAATTCGTGAAAGAGAACTCCAAGGGATTGAGCGATTAGTGCGTCATTTTATTGATGAGCAGGTACCCTTAAATTTTTTTATATTGGTTACAGCATGCCAAAAATTAGTAAGGAGTTCGATTTATTAGCCTTTGATCAAAGGCATCGTGTAGTTAATATTGAGCTCAAAAGCCAAGCTGATTATGATGAAGAGAAGGTCAGAAAACAGTTAATCAACAATAAATACTATTTGTCACAAGTTGCTAAAGAAATTAAACTATTTACTTATAACTCAGATTCAGACATTATCTACACATTAACTGAACAAGATGAACTAGAGGCAACAGATATATCATCAACGCATTTATTTTTAGCATCAGAATTTTATCGGATACTGGCAACTTTCGATAGTATAGATATGGGCAATTTAGATAGCTTGTTTAAGGTCAATTTATATTTAGTTTCGCCGTTTCGAGAAACACATGCTTTTTTAGAGGGGGACTATCTTCTGAGTCAACAGCAACAAGTATTTCAGAACAATATTTTAACAATCAGTGAGTCAGGTTTCTATGCTGTTAATGTACCATCTGGGAATGGAAAAGCACTGATGCTGTACGATACTGTCAAAAAATTGAGCAAAAATAATACTGTCTTAATTGTGCACGTTGGTAAATTAAATGCTGCTCAATCTAGCTTGAGACGAAATTATGACTGGAAAATCATTCCAATTCGCCAGTTCATGAAGAAAATAAAGTCGAAGAAGTTACAAAACTTTGATTACATTTTTATTGATGAAGCGCAGAATCTATCTATTAAAAATATCAATTCTTTGGTTAACTATTTCGAAATGCAACCCACCAGGTTATTTTTAATTGGTGCTACCAGTTCAAATACCAAAAAAAATATTGATAATGACTACAGCTTTTTGACAATTGGGTAACAGCTGCCGTCAACCTATTGTAAATTAGCAGGCATTATGTCAAAATGAGTACTTAAGGTTAGAACATTGCTAATTGTTTTTTACTTATGGGAGAGAAGTGTTAATGAAAAAATATTTGGTATCATTGCCGCTGTCATTGTTGTTATTGTGGGGATAATAGCCTTAGGGCATCAAAATAATGATTCTTCGAAAACATCAAAATCGTCAACAACAGTTAAAGTATCGAAAAGTTCATCGAAGACTTCGAAAAGCAGTTCAGTTGAAAAATCATCTTCATCAAGTTCTTCATCTGTTAGTTCTTCCTCTGAGCAAACGACATCATCTAGTTCATCAGAAAACTCGTCAAGTTCAGAGTCGTCATCTTCAGATAGTTCATCATCTTCTAGTTCTGTAAGTTCTAATACAACGGATAGCCCAACCTATGATCCAAACAAAACCGTTCAAGGCGTTGAAGTGACATCAGAGATGATTGCTGAAACACGTAAGCAACTTATTGCGGCGGGATTACCAGCAGATCAATGGGCACCAAGCGATATCAAGAAAATTATCACTGAAGCTTCTCAACAAAACATGTCAGTTGTTGATTACGCAAAGGCTAATTTTCATAATTAAAAAAATTGCTGACATCGGTCAGTGTACATATGTGGGAGTGTGTAAATGAATAAAATAACTTTTTGGTCGAGCATCGCAGCGGTGAGCATTGCTGCTTCATTAGTAGCTGTTGGTCAGGCTCATGCAGCTGATGGTGTACCTGCTATCACAGCAGGTACTTCTGGCTTACCTAGAATGGATGTTGTGGATGTTTCCTCTAACAATGGAACTATTTCTGTAGCTGATTATAAGAAGATGCAGAATTATGGTGTTAAAGCCGTAATTGTTAAACTTTCAGAAGCCGATTCATATAAAAATCCATATGCTAAATCGCAGATTACTAATGCTAAAGAAGCTGGCCTACAAGTTGGCGCATATCATTATTCATGGTACGCTTCAAAAGCTGACGCGCAAGCTGAAGCAAAATATTTTACTAATTACGCAGCCTCATTAGAACTACCAAAAGATACGTTGATGGTTGATGATTTGGAAGAATCATACACAAAAAATAGCAGTGTAACTGCCAATGCAACAGCCTTTAACGCGCAAGTTAAAGCTGCTGGATATACAAATACTTCTACTTATACATACGTTTCTTATGTTAATGAAACGAACTTGAACTTTTCATATATAGGTAATAATCGGGTATGGATGGCACAATATCCATACCAGCCAAGCGCTAGTTCTTTATGGAATCAATCATATGGTATGTGGCAATGGAACAGTAATACTAGTTTTCCTGGCGTAAAAGGAACATTTGATGTTTCGATTGATTATCAAAACTTAATTTCGATTAACGCCAATGGCTACAATAATGGCATTTTCTATCAAAATGGGAAGCCGGCCAGCGGATATATTTACTCACCATCACAATCAACTGCCAATGGTGGTTATAACTGGTTTGAAAATGGCAAACCATACACTGGTTTCCGCTATTACATGGGCACTTATTATTGGTTTATCAATGGTGTACGTCAGAATGCCGGTTGGCGTGAAGCTTGGGGCATGAAGTATTACACTGATAATACTGGTCGTGCCTTACAGGGCATTCAAATTATTGATGGGCAAGCTTATGACTTTGGTACAAATGGCACCTATAATTTGAAGGGGATGGCTAGTGGATACTTGTACTCACCATCTTACTCAACTGCCAATGGTGGCTATAACTGGTTTGAAAACGGGAAACCATACACTGGCTTCCGCTATTATATGGGTACTTACTATTGGTTTGTGAACGGCGTTCGTCAAAATGAGGGTTGGCGACATGCATGGGGTTACACATACTGGACAGATAGCACGGGTCGTGCTGTTCAGGGACATCAAAAAATTGATGGTAAAGACTATTACTTTGGTGATAATGGCACATACTACATGCGCTAATTCATGAGGGCGAAAGCCTTTTTTATTGCGAAAAATTAAAAAAATATTGAGAGTAAAAATATGAAGCGTTATTATTACATGGATATTCTGACAATACTTGCTACGATAGCAGTTGTTTTCCTTCATACCTCAGAATATGCTTTTTCAAATCAAACTGGTGATTCGCACTGGATTATAGCGGTAATACTTCAAGTTACCTTTATTTGGGCAGTGCCAATCTTTTTTATGATGTCTGGTGCCCATTTGCTAGATTATCGCGAACGATATGATACAGTAACTTTTTTCAAAAAAAGAATGACCAAGGTTCTTGTGCCATTTATTTTTTGGTCATTTGTGTGGTATATCTTAAATCCATTTATATTTCATCAACCAACTGATTATCATATTGGTCAATTTATCGATGCGGTCATGCACAATAGTATCCAGCCGATATTTTGGTTCTTTTATTTCGTCATTGGTTTCTATATCAGTGCACCACTGTTAGCTAAAATTACGAATAAAGCTGATAAAACACTAGCCTTATATTTATTAGTAGTGAATATGGTCTTTGTCAATATCTTAAGTTACTACTATGAAGTTCGTTTACAAACAGATAATTTTTTCTACATGGCATACAAATAGGTGCTGCTGGTGGCGTTGGCTTTTTCGTGGTTGGTTGGTACTTAAAAAATACTGTTTTACACAAATGGCAAAAAAATATGCTATATGTGGCTGCCTTAGCATCAGTAGCCATCATGATTGCGTTGACAATTTACCTCTCCATCAAAAGAGGCAAATTTGCACGCGAAGTCTATGATATTTGGGGATTATTTGGATTTATACTCTCCATCGGCGTATTTGAATTTGTTAAAAGTCATTTGGCGACATATCAACCGAGTCCTAAAGTGCAACTTGCTTTGCAAAAAGTAGCCAGTACATCGCTTGGTGTGTATGTGATTCATGAATTCTTCATTTATTTTGCTGAGAGAAAGTTACATATTGCCGACAGTTCGCTGAAACACATGTTCATTTTGCCGATCATTGTATGGTTAGCATCAACTGCTCTCGTACTAATTATTCATAAAATTCCATTGCTAAATAAAATTGTATAGATTAAATAAAAAAGACGTATAAGGCGTCTTTTTTTATTTATGATATACGCTTAACAAACGAATGTAATACTATTGAAATGATAAGCGTTTATACTTAACAAAGATATATTATAAGTAGTATAAAGTGGAGAGTTCATATGAGAAAAAAGTTATATAAGGCTGGGAAATTATGGGTAGCCGGAGCTGCAGTTGCAGCTGCAGTCGTGGTAGCACCCAACATTGTTAGTGCGGATACTACGAACAGTACAACTACTGCAGATGCGACTACAACATCTAGCGCAACCGAATCGAGTATTTCCTCTACGGAATCAGATGACAACAAGGTAGATACTAGTAACACTGATGCGGTCACTGTTACAACTAATAGTGATGATAGCAATTCTAACTCAGCAGAGACATCAAACAGCGATGCTAAGGTTACTAGTAACAATACTGCTCAGAAGGATGAGACAATAAAAGCTGAAACCACAAATAATCAAGATACAACATCAACTACCGCAGTAGCTGAAACAAAAACAGCAGTTAATACGTCTGAATCAGAAAGTGGCAGTAATAACGAACAGTTGGCTGAAACTGCTACAGATAATGCAAAAGTAAATGATGCGTCTAGTCAGAAGCAATCAACTCCATCTGTAGAAAAACTAGATGATAGTGTTTCAAAAGATTTGAATTCAAAAACAACCGTCGTCACTAAAAATGCTGATGGTACGTCAACAACTAACATGACTTATGCTAATTTAAAGGATGTTGCTGACAATATTGCTAGTTTAAATCCAGACACATCTGTTCCTTATTTTAATGCTGATGCGATTAAAAATTTGCCAGCAATGACAACGGCAGATGCACAGACTGGTCAAATTCAAGACTTGGATGTTTGGGATTCTTGGGCGTTACAAGATGCAAAAACTGGTGCTGTTGCAAATTATCATGGCTATAATATCGTTTTTGCCCTGGCTGGTTATCCTAAAGAAGATAACGATCAACATATTTATATGCTCTACACTAAGTATGGTGATACAGCATTAAATAATTGGAAAAATGCTGGCCCTGTTTTTGGTTTCAATGCGAAATGGAATGAGCAACAATGGTCTGGATCTGCAACGGTCAATGATGATGACAGCATTCAATTGTTCTACACAAAGACAGATCAACCTAATACAGTACAACGTTTAGCAACCGCTAATCTATCAATGACATATACAGATACGGAAGTATATGTTGCCAAGGTCAATGATGATCATGTGCTTTTTGCTGGGGATGGAGAGTATTATCAAACTTTACAACAGTGGGTGGACGCAGGTTACTATACGACTGGTGATAACTTTACTATGCGTGATCCTCATGTTATCGAAGTTGACGGAGAACGCTACTTAGCTTTCGAAGCTAATACCGGTACAAACAATTATCAAAGTGATGATGCCGTAAATGACGATACATATTATGGAGGAACAGAAGAATTTAATCAACAAGCCAAAGTTGATACACTACAGAACCCAGATAAACTGAAACTATCAAAAAAGGCTAATGGTGCGATTGGCCTGATTAAATTGACTAAAGATCAAAATAATCCTACAGTTGCTCAAGTTTACTCACCACTTCTAGCAGCTAATGGTATTACCGATGAAATCGAACGTGCTAATATTGTGCCATTGAACGGGAAATTTTATCTATTTACAGATACACGTTTGAGTAAGAGTGTTGTGCCAACAGCTGATTTTAATATTAATGTTGGTATGATGGGTTATGTTTCAGATAGCTTATTTGGACCTTATACACCGTTGAATGGTAGCGGTAGTGTGGTTACTGGGACGCAATTATTTACTTCAAGAACTGATACGTATTCATATTATGCAGTACCCGTTGAGGGACGTAGTGATTTATTATTGGTCACTTCATATATGAGTAATCGTAATGAAAAAGCTGGGACAGGAATGAATGCCACGTTTGCACCATCATTTTTGATTCAAATAAGTGCTGATGGTATGAGCACGAAAGTATTGGATACTGTTTTAGCTCAGGGTACATGGACTTATGATGGCCAAAGTGCTAGCGTTGAGGAACTTGTAGGAAATAAAGCAACATCAGAATTAACTGATATGAAAATTGGTTGGGTTGACAATAAGTTTTATGTTGATAATGAATTAGCCAATGGCTATGTCTACGACTATATCAATACTAGTTATTATTTGTTTAAAAATGGTGTTCGCTTAAGTGGTGTGCAAACCTATGCAAATTCATATTATTATTTCGATCCAGTAACATATAAAAGAGTTGATAATGAGATTCATCAAGATAATACTGGGAAGAAATATTACTTCGGTAATGACGGCCGTGTGAAGCAAGGCCAATTTGCTGTGAATGGTGTTGCTTATAACTTTGGTAACGATAAAACCTATTATGAGCGAGGTTTTGCATCAGGTTACTTACAAGATGTAACGGATAACAATCAGTGGTACTGGTTTGAAAGTGGTAAAAAGTACACTGGGTTCCGTTATTATATGGGCACATATTACTTCTTCGAGTCAGGACAACGTCAAGAGAGTAAGTGGGAAACAGCCTGGGGCATGAAGTACTACGTTGGTACTGATGGTCGTGCAGTACAAGGCGTTCAAATTATTGATGGACAAGCATATGACTTTGGTACGAATGGAACTTTCAACTTGAAGGGGACAGCGAGTGGCTACTTGTACTCACCATCATTGTCAACAGCGAATGGTGGTTATAATTGGTTTGAGAATGGTAAGCCATATACAGGCTTCCGCTACTACGAAGGTACTTATTACTGGTTTGTGAACGGTGTTCGTCAAAATGCTGGTTGGCGTGAAGCATGGGGCATGAAGTATTATACGGACGCTAGTGGTCGTGCATTGCAAGGTATCCAAATCATTGATGGCCAAGCCTATGACTTTGGTACAAATGGTACGTATAATTTGAAGAGTGCAGCGAGTGGCTATTTGTACTCACCAAGCTATTCAAAGGCCAATGGTGGTTATAACTGGTTTGAGAATGGTAAGCCATATACAGGATTCCGTTATTACATGGGCACATATTACTGGTTCGTGAACGGTGTTCGTCAAAACGCAGGATGGCGCGAAGCATGGGGCAAGAAGTATTATACAGATGCCAATGGTCGAGCATTACAAGGTATTCAAAAGATAGATGGTCAGCAATATAATTTTGGTAATGATGGCACTTATTACTTACGTTAAAGAAGAGGCGAAAGCCTTTTTTATTTTGTTTTGAGGCATGATCATTCTAATTTAGAAAGTACTGTAATCTATGGCTACACTCTGCACCTTTACTTAACTATAGTAGATTCATTTTAGTAATTCATATAGTTCAATAAAACACATGAATGATTTCATATATTAATATTTAAAAAAATTTATATACAATTAAAACATAAATGTTGATAATAGAATCGATATTGATATTTAAAGACTTATATTAATATTATTATTTTAATGTTTATTTAATTCATTTTTGTTCAACAATGAACTATGTTATACGTTTAACAACTTTTTGTAATATTTTTGAAATGATGAACGTTTATACTTAACGTAGTTGCACGAGATGCAATAATTCTAAATTGGGAGTTCTTATCGATGAGAAAGAAGTTATACAAGGCGGGGAAGATATGGGTAGCTGGAGCAGCAACAGTAGCAGCTATTTCTATGGGAGTGAGTTCTGTTAGTGCAGACACGGTTGGTAATACTACAACAACTGACACAGAAACACTGAGCAAAACAACTGATGTGAATACTGACACAACAACTCCATCAGATGTTAATAAAGAAACGACAGTCAATTCAACGACTCCTGATGCAACGACAACTGAAGCCAATCAAGAAAAGGCTACAGATAGTACTACTAAGACAGTAGATGCTAACAAAGAAACAACTGATGATAAAGAAACTACGTCAGTTGATGATACTAAGAGTGCAACAACTGACGACAAAGCGAATGTGGCAGCAGTATCAGCAGATGATAGTTCGAAAAAAGTAGCGGACAAAAATGCAGCAACTGACGCTACTACTGATGATAAAAAAGCGACCACCTCAGTTGTGACACTAGACGACAGTGTGTCAAAAGATTTAAACTCTAAAACAACATTAGTTACTAAAAATGATGATGGTACCTCAACTACCAACATGACATATGCTAACTTAAAAGATGTTGCGGATAACATTGCTAATTTGAATTCAGATACGTCTGTACCATATTTCAATGCTGATGCAATTAAGAATTTGCCAGCAATGGCAACGGCAGATGCGCAAAGTGGTGAAGTACAAGATTTGGATGTATGGGATTCTTGGGCACTACAAGACGCAAAAACTGGTGTCACTGCAAATTATCATGGGTACAACATTGTTTTTGCTTTAGCAGGTTCTCCAAAAGAGGATAACGATCAACATATTTACATGCTTTACACTAAGAATGGTGATACAGCAATCAATAATTGGAAGAATGCTGGGCCAGTCTTTGGCTTCAATGCACTGTGGGATAAGCAGCAGTGGTCTGGATCTGCAACGGTCAATGATGATGACAGTATTCAATTATTCTATACAAAAACTGACCAACCACGCACGGTACAACGTTTGTCAACTGCTAACTTGTCAATGGCATATACGGATACTGAAGTTCGTGTAGCAAAAGTTAGTGATGATCATGAACTCTTCACAGGGGATGAGGAGCATTACCAAACTCTGCAACAATGGATCGATGCAGGATACTATGATACGGGTGATAACTTTACCTTACGTGATCCGCACGTGATTGAGGTTGATGGAGAACGTTATCTAACTTTTGAATCCAACACAGGTACTGAGAATTATCAAAGTGATGATGCTGTCGATAACATGGATTACTATGGTGGAACTGATGAATTCAACCAAACAGCAAGAAAAACAACATTGGCAAATGCGGATAAGTTGAAATTCTCAAAGAAGGCCAATGGCGCTATTGGATTGGTGAAGCTTACAGGACAGCAAAATAATCCAACTATTGGACAAATTTATTCACCACTTCTGGCAGCCAACGGTATTACTGATGAAATCGAACGTGCTAACATTGTGCCTTTGAATGGAAAGTACTATCTCTTTACAGATACACGTTTGAGTAAGAGCGTTGTCCCAACAGTTGATCCGGACATTAACGTTGGTATGATGGGCTATGTTTCCGATAGTTTGATGGGTCCTTATACACCATTGAATGGTAGTGGCAGTGTGATCACAGGAACACAATTAGCTGAATCTAGAACAGATACTTACTCGTACTATGCAGTTCCTGTTGAAGGACACAATGATTTGTTGTTAATTACATCATACATGAGTAACCGTGCTGAAAAAGCTGGCGTTGGACTTAATTCTACGGTAGCACCATCATTCTTAGTTCAAGTAGGTGCCGATGGTAAAACAACAAAAGTACTAGATACTGTTTTAGCACAAGGAACATGGACTTATAATGGTAAAGGCAGTGTTGCCGAACTAGTTGGCACAAAAGAGACATCAAACATAACTGGTAAAAAGATTGGTTGGATTGATAATAAGTTTTATGTCAATGATCAAGTAGCTAATGGTTACCAATATGATTATACGAATGACGCGAATTATTTGTTTAAAGATGGTGTTCGCCAAAGTGGTGTGCAAGCTTATGACAATACCTATTACTACTTTGACCCAGTAACGTACAAGCGAGTAGAAAATGACATCCGCAAAGCAACTTGGGGATTAGAATATTACTTTGGTAACGACGGTCGTGTGAAGCAAGGTCAGTTTGCAGTTAATGGTGTTGCTTATGACTTTGGTAATGACAAAACATACGCTAAGCGTGGTTTTGCATCAGGTTACTTACAAGATGTGACGGATAACAATCAGTGGTACTGGTTTGAAAATGGGTCAAAGTATACTGGCTTCCGTTACTATCAAAATACTTATTACTTCTTCGAGTCAGGACAACGTCAAGAGAGTAAGTGGGAAACAGCCTGGGGCATGAAGTACTACGTTGGTACTGATGGTCGTGCAGTACAAGGCGTTCAAATTATTGATGGACAAGCATATGACTTTGGTACGAATGGAACTTTCAACTTGAAGGGGACAGCGAGTGGCTACTTGTACTCACCATCATTGTCAACAGCGAATGGTGGTTATAATTGGTTTGAGAATGGTAAGCCATATACAGGCTTCCGCTACTACGAAGGTACTTATTACTGGTTTGTGAACGGTGTTCGTCAAAATGCTGGTTGGCGTGAAGCATGGGGCATGAAGTATTATACGGACGCTAGTGGTCGTGCATTGCAAGGTATCCAAATCATTGATGGCCAAGCCTATGACTTTGGTACAAATGGTACGTATAATTTGAAGAGTGCAGCGAGTGGCTATTTGTACTCACCAAGCTATTCAAAGGCCAATGGTGGTTATAACTGGTTTGAGAATGGTAAGCCATATACAGGATTCCGTTATTACATGGGCACATATTACTGGTTCGTGAACGGTGTTCGTCAAAACGCAGGATGGCGCGAAGCATGGGGCAAGAAGTATTATACAGATGCCAATGGTCGAGCATTACAAGGTATTCAAAAGATAGATGGTCAGCAATATAATTTTGGTAATGATGGCACTTATTACTTACGTTAAGAAATAATAACATCTATAGAAAATAATAAAATAAATAGCAATCCTGATTTTAAAGCAGGATTGCTATTTTTCATAATTTTACTATATTATTAACAGAGAGGAAACATCATGCAACGACATAGAATGAGAAAAGTATTATCAATCATAATGGCGGGAATAGTATTGTTTTCGATTGGTTGGTTAATATGTTTGAAAAACAACAGCAAAAATATGACACAACAACAATTACCTCAAAAATGGCATTTAAACGGCTTATCTAAAAATGGGTTATCAAATGATACGCAAACTATTTTAAAAAATGGTCAAAAATATGAACTGTTCTATTTGGTGGACACTGGTAAGGGATTGGAAGCAAATCAACAAAGAACTCGTTGGGCTCGTTCGGTATCTTCGGATTTAACAACATTTAAAGTAGCCGATAGCGCCGATATCAAACCAGTTTCCCAACAAGAATCAGTTGCCACAGGTTCTATTGTCAAAGACGCAGATAATTTATCTGGACATGGTAAAAACTCATTACTGGCTTATGCTACGAAATACATTAATGGTAATCAATGGACCTATATGTGGTATTCGACTAATCAAGGTGAAAATTGGCATGTTGCTCATAATGGCAAGCCAGTAGCAAAACCATATAAAGAAGGAAAAGATTTTCGAGACCCTCATGTAATATATGATTCTGATGCCAAGCAATTTGTCATGACAGTAGCTGAGGCGGATGATAACAATCATATGAAAATTGGATTTTATATTTCCAAAAACGGCACAACCTGGCAATACACAGATAGCTTTTATTCACCACGGGATTTAGGTACTTTAGAAGTTCCTGAAATACATCAAATTTATCAAAAAAATAATAATCAAAAGCAATGGATTTTGTTTTTTGGTGCTAATGGTTTTGCTGATGATTTTCAAAAAAGTACCGGCTCATACTACGTTGTTGGTCAATTGAAAAACGGCCAGTTTGAAGCTGAAACTGATCCAGAACGTGTTGATTTTGGTACTGATTATTATGCTGCACACAATTATCAAGAAAATAATGAACAATTGCTTGGCTTTGGATGGATGGGTAACTGGGATTATATTAATCGCGTTAGTGATGATATAAAGTATAAAGGCAATTATTCGGCGTTTAGAAAAATGTTTTTAAGTTCAGATAATAAATTAAAAACATCAAAAATTATTACTAATGGTCTATTTGACACAAAAAAGAAAACAGCTCTGGTGAGGGCGCACAGTAAAAGTCACATCAAAACCAATAAAGCTGCTTACAAAATTAGTACCGTTGTGAACGGTAACCAAAAATTGACTATTAGAGCTGGCAATGGAGATAGCAATGTTTCCTTTCATTTTAATAATTTTGACAAAAAACTGACGGTACATCGCCAAAGTAATTATGTTACAAATGATGCTTATAATAAGGACTATAACATCAATTTGTGGGGAGATTGGTCAGAAAAGGTTGATTTTTACGTTGATCAATACAGTATTGAAGTATTCTGGCCAAAGACTGGACAAGTAGCTACGTTTGCTAAGTACAGTAATGATAGTGGTGATAACATTGTATTCGATAATTTAGATAATAAAAGTTCAAGCCTAGTCGTTCAGGAAATGAAGTAAACATAAATCTCATAATTTGATATAATTCTATGAAGGGGCTATTATTAGGCTAACCGTTTATTGGTCATATGACTAAATTAAGGACAACTTAACAACATGCAAGTTGCAAAAAACTATTTATACACTGCGGCATATCAGCTGCTTAACATTATTGCACCATTAATAACAATGCCATATTTAGCGCGAGTTCTTGGTCGAAATGGTGTCGGTGTTGCAAGCTGGACTAATTCGTTTGTAACCTACTTCTTATTGATTGCAAGTCTTGGAATTGTTACATATGGTAGTCGCGAAATTGCCTATGTAAAAGACGATAAGCAAGCAAGACAGCAAAAATTTTGGGAAATCCAAATTATTCACACGATTGCTGGAATCTTTTCCTTAGCGCTATACTTTTTATTTTTGAAGTATGGTGTGCAATTGAATAGTAATATTGAAGATAATCAAATTTATCTAATCCTTCAAACTTGGGTCATTATTTCCGGTATTCTTGACATTTCTTGGTACTTTATGGGCATGGAGGATTTCAAGAAAACTGTCCTACGAAATGCCCTCGTTAAAATTGCAATGACAGTGTTGATATTTGTTTTAGTGAAAACACCAAACGATATCGGCAATTATATTTTGTTACTCGGACTGTCACAAGTTTTCGGTAACTTGTCAATGTGGTTTTATTTATTTAAAAAGATATCATTACCAAACTGGCATCAACTTGATTTAAAAGAACATGTGAAACCAATATTTATGATGTTTTTACCAACCATTGCGACTCAAGTCTATTTACAGTTGAATAAAACAATGTTGCCGTTCTTTACTAATTCAACAGATTCGGCTGGATTCTATGATAATGCTGATCGAATTATAAAAGTCTCGCTGGCACTGGTTACATCTGTTGGAACTGTAATGCTACCTCGGATGTCTGCCCAGTTTGCCAAAGGACAATTTGACAAAATGAAGCAGAATATTACACAATCGATGGATTTTGTCTCCGCACTATCAGTTCCAATGGCCTTTGGAATGGCTGCTATTGCCCCTACAGCCATGATTTGGTTTCTGGGTGAGCAGTTTAAAGTAGTTGGTCAAGTCATTGTTCTTCTATCCCCAATTATTATTTTCATTGGCTGGAGTACGGTTATTGGCACGCAGTATTTGGTGCCAACCAAACGTCTGAATGAATTTACACTATCTGTCACTATTGGTGCATTAGCCAATGTGCTACTTAATTTCTGGTTAATTTATGTGGCAGGAGTGAATGGTGCTGCAGTGGCTACAACGATATCAGAGTTCTTGGTGATTGGTTATCAGCTATACGTTACGCGTAAAGACATGAATATCTGGCATCATTTTTCTGAAATGTGGCGTTATATCATTGCGGGATTAGGGATGTATGTTTCGGTTACGATGATTAGTCAATATCTAGAAATCAACATCAAAAGTACATCAATAGAGCTGGTATTAGGTGTCTTTATGTATGTCCTAATTCTCATTATTTTACGAGCACCAATTCTTAAAAAAATACCCTTACTAAATAAAATAGCAAAATGACGCTTTTTTTCTGGTATAATGGTAAAGTTATATCATGCACATATGTGCACGAATGAGGTGGAAAATTGAAACGCAAACTAGGTTATTTAACCGCAAAACGGGGTTTAGATATTAGCGTATCTTTGGCGGCGATGTTTCTATTGTCACCAGTGTTTGCTATTATTGCCTTAATTATTATTAAAGATAAGAAAACAAGTAAAATTATTTATGCACAAGAGCGAGTTGGTCAATATGGAAAACGTTTTAAAATATATAAATTCCAATCCATGGTTGACAATGCTGACAAAATATTAAAACAAGATGCTGATTTATATGCTAAGTTTGTAGCTAGTGGTTATAAGCTACCTACAGCGAAGGACCCTCGAATCACTAAATTTGGAGCATTCTTGCGTAAAACATCTCTAGATGAGTTGCCACAGTTTTGGAATACTTTGAATGGAACGATGAGTATTATCGGGCCAAGACCGGTTGTAGAAGATGAGTTAGTCGAATATGGGGAAGATATTGATAAGTTTTTATCAGTAAAACCTGGTGTATTTGGTTTGTGGCAGGCCAGTGGTCGCAGTAATATTGAGTATCCAGAACGAGCACAGATGGAATTAGATTATGTTGATCGTGCTAATTTGCGATTTGATTTTTATATTTTGTTTAAAACAGTAATTGCAATATTTAAGCGCGATGGTGCATTTTAATTTTTAGGAGAGAAAAAATGAGTTTTTCGTTAATAGATTTAGTTAAACGACTGTTGAAAAATAGTTGGTGGATTCTTATTCTGGGATTGTTATGGGAGCATCTCTTTACACATATGCAAAACACTCTGTGCTGACGGCATATACGGCTGAACGATATGTTATTGTTGCAAAAAGCAACACGGGGGTTAAGGATCCAAATTCTCGTGTGCAAGCAGATCAAATGTTAATTAACACTTATAAAAAGATTGCTAGCGATCCATCAGTTGTTAATCAGGCTAAAAAGCTATCCACAGTGTCTGTTACAAAAAAAGAAATTGTAAGCGCAATTACAGTTTCACAACCAGACCAAACGCTGATGATGCGTTTTAGTGCTTCCGCTGCAACTGCCAAAAAGTCGGTTGCAATCGCTAACGCATATGCTAAAGCATTTTCAATCGAAGGAAGCAAGTTATATCCTGACATGGCCAAGCCATTATTGTTATCGTCAGCGAAAAAGGCTGATGTACTCTCCGGCACAGTTTATAGCCCTAAGAAATTAGCCGTATTTGGGTTTGCCTTTGGTATTACCTTAGGCGCATTTATCATATTGCTTACTGGTATTTTTCAAAACTATAAGCGAATGATGACTAAGACAACAAAGTGAGGCACCGCTGTGGCAGCTTTTTTACTACCAATCACATTTTTCTCTAAAACATATTCATATAGTTTTGCTGAAACAACAATGATGATTGCTTTTCCAGTATTTGTACTTTTAATATTGTTGCAGATATATCGCTTTCCATCTCGTATTGCAAAAATTATTCCTAGCGCGCAATCTTTTTTGCTAGCGGGATTTTTTTTGGTTATGCAATTTATCGCGATGTTTTTAAGTTATCAGCATTCTGGTGACTCAATTCAAACAACTGGTATTATTCGTTCAATGATTTTTTTGGCGGGGTGGATTGTCACTGTCTATATGTCTTGGGCATTAATCGTCCTCACGGTCACTAATCATAAAGAGGAACGATTATTTATTAAAAGTGGACTGATTAGTTTACTGATATACATGGGAATCGTTTTGGTTCCACAGTTGTTGGTGACACTGAATAACTTTTCTATACGTCCGTACGTTAATGCCATTGCACGTCTGTTCGAACGACATTGGATGGGGCGCGATTTCTATGCAGCCGGTAGCTACGCAGTTAACAATTATCGATTGAATGGTTTTGAACCTGAAGCTGCTTTTTTAGCTAACCTATTAGGTGTCGTTTATTTGCCAATCATTTTAGGTATCGCGATAACCAAACAAAATTTTTGGCATTTTAAAAAGCACGTCGCCCTAGAAAAATGGTTTAACTGGGCCTTTATTGGTTCGATTTTAATGTTTTTGGTACTTGCCCGAACAACAACGGGACTGATCACATTAGTGGTAGCTGCCGTACTCTGGTTTTTATGGAGTAAACGTGATGATAAAATTATTTTAATTATTTTTGGTATAATGGCTATTGTTGGTATTGCATTAGGATATTTCTTCGTGCAGCCAATACATGATATTTTTTATAATTTCTTATTCAACAAACAAGGGACTTCTAATCGACTAGGTGGCACCATTGCCTTAGTGCTTACATTCCTATCACACCCACTCTTTGGTGTTGGTTATGGTTTCACAGGGTATTTCATTATGGATTACGTGCCAAAGTCTACGACCTATAATCCAGAGTTTCAGCAAGTGTACAGGCACATTGGTTATCCTGTGCTCAGTGATGGAATTGGTTGGTTTGCGACGTATGGTTTGGTTATCATGATACCAGCATTGTGGATGCTAGCTCGTTTAATCATACGTTCGTTGGTAGTACAACACGAGCTTAAAATACGTCAACCAGAAAATTGGCAATGGCATTTAGGCACTCAGATTAGCTTTATGATTATGATTATTTTAGTCGCTGTATCGTCGTTGTTTGTTATTCAAATTTTCTTATGGCCATATTTGTTGATGTTTTTCTTTTATCGGCAAATGCTAATTAATCAAGAAAAGGAGTTAGCATTGTGACTTTATACATTGCAACACATAAACCGTATATCATGCCAGAAGATAGCGACTATCAACCAATATTTGTGGGTGCGGCCCAACATGATAGTGTACCGGATGGTTATCAATCTGATGCTGTTGGACAAAATATTTCAACTAAAAATCCTAACTTTAATGAGTTAACTGCAATTTATTGGATTCGGCACAACACAGACACACCGGTCGTGGGGCTACTTCATTACCGCCGTTATTTGGGTAAAAAAAAGGGTCACAGTTTATCGGCCATCCTAACTGAGTCACAAACTCAGGAATTATTGAAAAAGGCTGATATCATTTTGCCTCAAAAGCGAAATTACTATATTGAAAATCAACGTGATCATTATTTACACGCACACAGGGCTGAACCTTATAATATAATGAAGGAAATTATTGCTGCGGATTATCCAGAGTATTTACCTGCTTTTGAGAATATGGAACAGTCGACATCGGCACATCTTTTTAACATGTTTATCATGCCGCGTAGGTATTTCAATGAGTACACAGATTTCATTTTTGAAGTGCTTGGCAAAGTAGAAGCAAAAGTAGATGTGGATAAGCTCGAGGGTCAAGAAAAACGGGTATATGGTTTTCTAAGTGAACGATTAATGGATACTTGGGTTAATACGAAAAAGCTCACTGTAGCAGAGTGCCCAGTAATAGAATTAGAGCGCACAAACTGGTTAGATAAAGGGTATAATTTCCTTAAAAGAAAGTTTTTCCCAAATACAAATAAAAAGGTACATTTCTAATGACAAATCAATTTAATACAAAAAATTATGACTATTTAATCGTTGGTGCAGGGCCATTTGGCATGATTTTTGCACACGAAGCTGCTAAACGCGGGAAGCGCTCACTTGTAGTTGAAAAACGTCCCTATATTGGTGGAAATACGCATACGCATACAGAACATGGTATTACTGTTCATGACTTCGGTGCCCACATATTCCACACTGATAATAAAGAGGTGTGGGACTATATTCGTAAATTTGCGGAATTTAATGGGTATCAAAACCAAGTGGTGGCCAACTATAAAGGTACGCTTTATAATTTGCCATTTAATATGAATACTTTCTATCAGATGTGGGGTACTAAAACACCTGATGAAGCACATGCAAAGATTGAAGAACAAAAGCAAATTGCACTAAAAGATCTTGGGGATCGCCAACCACGTAACTTGGAAGAACAAGCAATCTCATTGATTGGAACAGATATCTATAACAAACTCATTAAAGGTTATACGGAAAAACAATGGGGTCGGAAGGCTACTGAATTACCAGCTTTTATTATTAAACGGTTGCCAGTTAGATTTATTTATGATAATAACTATTTCAATCATCGTTACCAAGGTATTCCTGTAGGCGGTTATACTCAAATTTTTGAAAATATGGTCGCTGAATCCAATGGATTAGTTGATGTTTTGACAGATACAGATTTCTTTGATTACAAGGAAACGTTGCTATCAGAGTTTCCACGTGTTTTGTACACGGGCATGATTGATCAATTCTTTGATTATAAGTTTGGTGAATTAGAATATCGTTCGCTGCGTTTTGAGCATGAGGTTATTGATTCAGACAACTATCAAGGTAATGCCGTGATTAATTACACAGATTCCGAAACACCATACACACGTGTAATGGAGTGGAAACATTTGGACGGCCTCGCTGATGAAGGTAAAACAATCATCACAAAGGAATATCCACAGGAATGGGATCGATCAAAAGAAGCCTATTATCCTGTCAATAATGACAAGAATACACAAATATACAAATCCTACGCCACAGAAGCTCGTAAGAGCCATCCAGAAATTATTTTTGGCGGTCGCTTAGGAAAGTATCGTTACTTTGATATGGACCAGGTCTTCAATGATGCATTCAATACTGTACGTCAAGAGTTTGGCGTTGATCAAGAATTTAATTTTGCTCACGATCAAGTAAAATAATTTAAGCCCATTTGGGGGCGTACATAAAGTATGAGGGGAATCATAATGGAAAGTACAGTCCAACGACACTTAAAGAAAAATATATTATCATTAGTTGTTCCTGTTCATAATGAAGAGGCAACGATTAATATTTTCTATAATACTATTGAGAAGCTCAAACCTAATTTGACTGCTGATGTTCATTATCATTTCATTGATGATGGCTCGACAGACAGTACACTATCGATCTTACGAGATTTATCTAAAATTAATGATAATGTTCATTATATTAGTTTTTCTCGTAATTTTGGCAAAGAAGCAGGCCTTTATGCTGGGTTACAGCAAGCGGATGGTGACTATGTAGCTGTTATGGATGTTGATTTGCAAGATCCACCTGAACTTTTGCCAGAAATGCTGAGAGAAGTTCAAAACGGTGAATATGATGCTGTTGGGACCCGTAGAGCCAATCGTAATGGCGAGGCAAAAATTCGGTCATGGTTTTCCGAGCAATTTTATACTTGGATGAACAAAATTAGTCAAACGCATCTTGTTGATGGCGCACGAGATTATCGTGTCATGACTCGACAGATGGTAGATGCTATTTTGTCATTAAGTGAAAATCAACGTTTTAGTAAGGGTATCTTTACTTGGGTTGGTTTTAACACGAAATACATACCATTTGAAAATCGTGAGCGTGTTGCGGGGAACACATCATGGTCATTCTGGTCATTAACAAAGTATGCTATTGAAGGCGTAGTTTCATTTTCAACGGTACCTTTAACTGTGATAACGGTGCTAGGACTATTATCCTTCGCTTTGTCACTATTAAGCGCAGCTTTTATAGTTATTAGGGCGCTGGTTAATAATAATAGTGTGGCCGGTTGGCCATCAATGGTTACTATTGTATTATTTATTGGCGGTATTCAATTACTCAGTTTGGGTGTCATCGGTCGGTATATGGCTGCTATTTTCTTAGAAACGAAGAAGCGACCTATTTTTATTAAGAAAGAGGAAAATTAGGACAGAAGTATGGATAAACTTGCGATATTAATACCGGCTTACAATGAAAGCCAAACAATTGTTAAAGTAGTGAATGACGTATTAAAAGTAACGGAGAATATTCCCGGATCCGTTGTTTACGTTTACGACAACAATTCAAAAGATAACACAGCTGAATTAGCAGCTTCAGCCGGTGCAGTTGTTCGCCATGAATATGCACAAGGTAAAGGGGCTGTTATTAGAAGAATGTTTCGAGAAATTGATGCTGAAGCCTATATAATGATTGATGCTGATGATACATATCCTGTTCAAGCAATCCCGGACATGTATCGAAAAGTAGTTGATAAGAAGGTTGATATGGTTGTGGGTGATAGACTATCCTCAACGTACTTCGAAGAAAACACCCGTCCATTTCATAATACCGGAAACACCTTGGTACGTGGACTCATTAATACTTTGTTTAAGACAAATATTAAAGATATCCTCACAGGGTATCGCGCATTTAGTTATCAATTTGTAAAAACATTCCCAGTATTGTCTAGAGGATTTGAAATTGAAACAGAGATGTCGATTCATGCCACTGAATTTAAGATGTTAGTTGAAAATCAAGTTATTGAATATCGAGATCGACCTGAAGGATCTGAGTCTAAACTTGATACGTATGGGGATGGATTACGGGTACTAAAAACTGTCGTCAATTTATATCGTATTTATCATCCTTTTGCGTTTTTCGGTATATCTGCTGGGATTGTGTCGCTCATATCACTGCTGTTGTTTGCTTTTCGTGTTTTTGTTCCATACTATCATACGGGGAGAGTTGATAATATGCCAACGCTAGTCGTCACGATGATTCTATTCAGTGTTGCTGTCACTGCTTTTTTTGCTGGAGCCATTTTGAATGCTATTCAATCAAGCAACAAGCGAAATTTTGAGTTAAATTTGATAAATGCCAATGAAAAAATTAAAAAGTATTCAAATGAATAAAAAAGTTATAAATTACGTGTTCTGTTTCATCAGTTATTTAGCGCTGGGTATCGCTTATCCTTCAACTAGCTTTGAGACTTTATCAAGTCGGATACACGCACGTTTTTCTGTTTCGGCTTATGAAAGTTTACTAGCTATGATAATTATTGTTTTGCTGGTTTTATTTCAGCATAAAATTAAGTTAGATATATTCAAAAAATCATATTGGCCTTATTGGCTTTTAGGGTCAATCTTATCTATTTTTTATGTGATAACTATGTCAGTGTATCAGGCTCCCTCTGATAACATTACCTATGTACCAAGTTTAATGGGCAAAACAAACTTGCTCATCACTTTGGTAGCCTTATGTGGTTTCGCCTTTATTTTTACTAATTTTGGTATTTTTTTAGGGCAAGTCATTAGTAAATTAAAGGTATCTCAGTTTTACATAAATTATTGGTATATCGTTATAGGGTTGGGATTGATTTGGATAATTCAAATTTTCCCTTTATTCCCTGGGATGGTTTCTTGGGACGGTTACCGCCAATTCCTTGAGTTTTTTCATACACACGTTGCTGAACTGGACTTTACTTATTATCCTACAAATCATCATCCATGGTTCTCAACACTGGTATTTGGTAGCTTATTTTCAATAGGGGAAAAGATTGCTGGTCCAAACTTTGGACTCTTTTTAATTGTGTTGGTGCAAATAATCATTTCATCACTGGTGTACGCTAAAGTCGTTCGTTTTATTGGTGAGTGCTGGGGAAAGAAAGCAGCTGTGGTTGCCTTTATTTTTTACGCCTCACCATTTGTAGCTTTTTGGCAAGTTACAATAGAGAAGACACCACTTTTCTTGGCATTTACTACAATGTTTGTATTATGCTATGCTAAAATTTTAGTGGCGAACTTAAAAACTGAGTTACCAATGATTTTATATGTGCAGCTAATTGTTTCTGGCATACTAATGTCATTATTTAGAAATGACGGTAGTTATGTTGTCATTTTGTCACTATTTGTGTTGCTTATTGTACAATTTGTCCGAAACAAAAGAATGCCTCGTCAGCTCATCATTGGTCTGGCAGTATTTTTGTCAGTATACGTTGGTTGGAACAAAGTTGCCTTACCAACGATGAATGTTGTTTCAGGATCAACAGCTGAAGTTATTAGTTTACCGATGCGCCAGTTGTCAGCAGTAGTTATCAACCATCCGGAATCATTGAGCAAAAAGGATTTAGCTACAATCAACAAGATTACCCCAGTTAAGGAAATTAAAAATCACTTTAATGTTAATAATGCGGACAATTTGAAATCCCTTTACCCAGTTGATTCTTTTTTACGTAGTTCTTACGAAATAAAACAGCTAAAACTAGGTCATCTTAAGAAAGAGGCCACACCTAAAATCAAGAAACAAACTGGACAATATTTGATGGTTTGGTTTAAGCAATTATTGAAGCACCCTAAGACTTACGTTGTTACTTTCTTTGCGGCCGACAGTTCGTTCTTAAATCCAGTACTCGATAGTAATCCTGATTCACGAGGGATCATGTATGGCAATGAGTATATGAAATATAATACATTCTTGCAACCAAGTTGGTATCCGGAGATCCATTATTGGTTCTCTGATGCTACGAGAAAATATATTAAGTGGCCAAACACAGTATTCTCATTACCTATTATCAGAACAATTCTTCAACCGGCATTTGCCTTGTGGGCAGTTCTTTTCAGTTTTGCCTACTGCCTTTATAAAAAGAGCTATTCAGCTCTCATCTTTATTCCAATTGGCTTATTGGCAGTCGTACCATTATTGTCTCCCGTAAATGGTATGGAACGTTACATGCTCCCAGCTATTTATACATTACCGTTATTATTAGCAGTAATTGTTAATGTGAACAAGGAGAGTAAAAAAAATGAAGAAAGTATATAAAGAATTAGTAGCAGTTGTTGGTATAGCAGTCACAACTGCTATTTTGTTTAACGCGATATTTTTTGTGCCAATTCGTTTACCTTGGGATGCTTATTATCATGTATCGCGCATTGAAAACTTGAGACAATCAGGATTGGCGTTCTTGTATCCACAAAATTTTACTACGTTAGGACAATATGGCTTAGCTACGAATATTTTTTACCCAGCATTAACACTTCAGATTGTTCAAACTATTTTTTTCTTTACGCATTCAGCAATACAAGCATTCAAAATAAGTATGATTTTCACTACTTTTCTGTCCGGAACATCAGTTTATATTATTTTGCGTTATCATAGTAAATTGGGACGCAAAATAGCATTTTTTTGCAGTATTCTATGGTTGAGCACTATTGGTATCACAGCATTAGCGCCGGGGAACATAGCGGAATCGACTGCATATATTGGTATTCCTTGGTTAGCCTATGGCCTTTATGCTTGTTCAAAAGAAACAAAGGGACAATTAAAGAAAATCATTGCCCATATCGCTGTGGGGTTAAGCATCGCTGCTTACTCACATGTTATGACCTTCTTTATATTAACTATGTTTACTGCGGTTTATTTATTCATTTTGCTCATTAAAAACAATCATAAAATAAAAATTGTTTGGGTAATAACTTTAGGCGGCATAGTAACATTGCTTTCAACAGCTGCTGCTATAGGGCCTATATTAATTCTCCAACTGCTTAACAATGTTAAAAAGCCTGTAGTCAGTACTAGTGTGTTTGCAAATAATGTAAAGGATCTCAGTCATTTATTTTTAAATCCGAGTGATAGTCCTGACATATGGTTACCGTTGTTTTTCATCATGATTTGTATTGTCGTTGGATCTCGTAAACCATCATTAGGTGTTGTTCTGGGATTAATTGTGATGTTGTTAGGTACTAATTTTACACCGTGGCCGTACTATCTAAGAAACAGTCCAGTAACTTTTATACAGTTTGCTACGAGATTTATCAAACCAGGAATAGCCTTAGCTTTAATGTTTACACTGCTAGATTTGAAAGCTAATCAAAAAACACATGAAAATACTAAAAGGTTCCACAGCGGGTTAATCACTTATGGATTGATTTCAGTCATTATCATGGCTGGTGTGGTGAAAAATAATTGGTTTCCAAATAGTAACTCACAATTATGGACGGCACAACATTTAAAAGAATATACTACTTTTTATGATGGTATACATGATGGCTATGGGTATTCATCAGACATGACCTTTAGTAATCAAATAAGCAACAATGAGAGATTTTGGTACTTGAAGAACTACACGGACTACATTCCAAAATCTGCTTTGTCAAATCCTAACGATAAGAGTACTTTCATTGGGGCAGATAAATCTGGTATTTTGCTGACAAAACATCAAATTATAGATGAACGTGGTCAAACATACAATACAAATAATTATAATCCCACTTTAAAATCGATTAATATGAATGTTCAAAAAATGATTCCATCAAATTCAATTATTGAATTACCTATATTGTCTTACAAAGGCTTACGTGTAAATACAACTATTGATGGTAAGCAACAAAAAACTTTCATTAAACATGGCAAAATTGCCTTAAAACTACAAGATGCATTAGCTGCTAATTCTAAAATAAAAATTACACAACAGGTGCCAAATTGGTTAATTGTGTTAAACTTAGTATCTGCGGTAACCTTGGTTACATTGCTCAGTTTTCATAAAAGACTTCAAAGAACAGATCGTTTAACTTAGTGCCACAAAATTTGTTTGTTTTACGGTATAATAGAATTTATATTAATTGGGGGAGAGTGCACAGCACTGTTCCTTTTTTAGAATGGAAAATAAAATGAAGATAAAGTATAAAATATTTAAATTTTTACGACTTAATTTTTTGTTCCTGTGGTTATCCATAGTATCACTTTACATTATTCAGATTGGCGTTATGCTGACAGATCCGACCTATGGCACTGGTGATTGGGGGCGTAGTGCTTGGACAAATGGTATCCAATTTGTCATCAATCAAACGACCTCGGCCGGTATAAACGTATTGGTTCTAATGATATTAATGTGGCTTATTACTCTTATTAGTAATCGGATACCGGTAACAATTATCGTAATGGCTGTTCTAACAGCCATCGTAACGGTTGCTGAATACCAATTGATTAACGTTAGACAAGAAGCAATAACCGAGGCAAGTCTACAAGAAGTGACGGCTTTTGGTAATTTGATTGGAATGTTAGATATCAAATTAGTAATAGCTTTTGTGGTAATTCTAATTGTTATGGCGGTGTTACTTTTCATTATTTACCGTCGCAGTAAATGGATTGTCTTTAGATCAATTCGCTGGCGTGCAGTATTAATGATTATTTCTATTTTGGCGTTAGTGCCTTTCTTCCAAATAAACTCTGATCAAAATAAAGAAACCTTTATTAAGCTCGGGGATGATCCTAAAGTATGGGATTCACTTTACGATGCTGTTTCTAATGGTGGAATTGTCGCGTTGCTAAATTCACGAACGACAGATGCGATGGTACAACCTAAGGGTTATAGTCAGGCCACGATGAAGAAACTTGTAAAAAAATACCAAGGCGAAGCAAAAAGCATCAATGCAACACGACAAAATAAAAACTTTAAAAACCAAACAGTTATTTATACGCTCAGTGAATCTTTAACAAAACCAAGTTATGTGCCAGGATTGACAATTAGTGATAATCCTTTAAAAAAGCTCAATAATATTATGAATACTACAAGTTCTGGCCATATGGTTTCCTCAGGATATGGCGGTGGTACTGCTGGAATTGAATATTCGACCTTGACGGGATTTAATATCACAGCTTATAAGCCAACAATTACGATGCCGTATTCACAATTAACAAGTAGCATTAATGAAAAATCAACGGTCACTGGACAGTTTGATAAAAAAATTGTGGTCCATCCATATGTGGGTTCGTTTTACAATCGACGTGCTGTGTACAAAAATATGGGTATTAATTATTTCTATACAACTGACAGTGACACACCAGTCAAATATACAGCTTCAGTTGGTGGCGGCAATCATGCTAGCGACACTTCAGCATATAAAAATGTGCTTTCTAAAATTAGTAGTGGTAATGACAGCCAATTCATTCAATTATTAACAATGCAAAATCATACACCTTGGACATTTTCCGGACGTGATTACAATGTTATTGAGCCAACTGATTCAAATGCAGATTTGGATACGATAGAATCTTATTTGCAGGGACTTCATTACACGGATAACGCTACACAAGCATTTCTTGATAAATTAAACAAATTAAAGCGGCCGGTTACACTGGTCTGGTATGGGGATCACTGGCCAGGAATATTTAGCTTCGTGAACACATCTACAGATGCTTTATCAGCGCATTCAACACCCTATTTTATTTGGCAAAATGATGCAGCCAAAAAAGCTAACGGTACAGTTGATGTTTCAGAAAGCTATGCAGACCCATCTGATTTCACTGCAATGGTGCTTAAAATGAACAATATGAAGGTCGATCCGTACTGGGCATTGAAGACCGAATTGCTTGAAAAAGTACCAACAATTAACAACTACAAACGTGATGAGAATGGTAAACTGTCATTTATTGATAAAAACGGAAAAAATATTGATGAAAAATCTTTGACGGCAGAACAACAAAAGCTTGTGAAGGATTTTAAACTCGTGCAATATGATATTACGACAGGTAAAAACTATTTACTAAAAACAAAGTTTTTCCAGAAGGTGAAATAATATGACAAAAAAATATTTAAACGCCTTCTTAACGGTCATCATTGCTTTAATTGGCGTTGTGTATTTAACAAAAGTTACAGGTGATTTACATGCTTTTCATGGATTAGGTAAGCTGGTGAGTTACTTTTCTTGGCCGTTACTATTGGTGGGCCTTGCGCGATTGGCATCATTGGAAGATCGTAAACCAGGTGACATCTTTGATTGTTATTTGCTGCTTTCAACCATATTAGCAGTCATTGGATTTTTTATCACATTGCAGGTGATTCCTGTGCGCACACCATTTCAATTTGCTATGGGAAACTGGTGGGATGCTATCTCTGCTGGTGCACTTGGTAATGAGGGGAATTTGAATACGCCCTTAGGGGAAGTCTGGACGAAATACCCAATCGGTTGGTTTTTAATGATGACACCCATTGCGATGAAACTAGCCCATTATATGCATCAAAAAATTTCCGATAAACGCGTACTCATTGTTTCTGCAATAGTTTTGATGATTGCGCCTCAATATATAGGTGAAATTATTGATCTACCATTCAGCTTAAATGCAGCATTACTTGGAACAGGTTTGCTCGTTATGAACGATAGTATTATTGTCAAATCTACTAAAATGCGAGTTATTTGGATTTTGATAGGGAGCATCGTTACGATAATTGCTGCTAAAATGAGTGGTGTGTACTTTAGTTATGGTCGAGCGGAAAATATATTTATTTCTGTTTTTGGTTTGATTGCTGCAATAAAACTCATTGAATTCTTATTAGATTTTGTGACGATTCATGTAAAATGGAATATGTCTAAAAAAATTTTTTTCTATACGACTGTTGGTTTTTTGTTTATACTAACATTAGTGGTAAATTTAACAATATTTTGAATTAAGGAAAACAATATGTCTCAGAATGTCAGTGCAGTGATTGTCACATTTAATCGTCTTACTCTTCTAAAAGAAGTAATTGAAAGTTTACAGACGCAAGATACCAAGCTTTCACACATTATTGTGGTTGATAATAATAGTAAATCTGATACGCAAGAGTATCTAACCTCACTTGGCAACCAAATCGAATATGTACGTTTACCAGAAAACATTGGTGGCGCCGGCGGTTTTAATAAAGGTGTGCGCTACTTTATGGAGCACACAACCGATGACTTTGTTTGGTTGATGGATGACGACACTGTTGTGCATCCAGATACGTTAACTGAGTTATTGAAGTTTGCTGATAAGCAAGATCAATTCGGTTTCTTGTCTAGTGATGTTCGTTGGACTGATGGGCATCGTGCACTAATGAATCAGCCAGCACCAATGAATCGTTTGAAAGTAATTCCAGAGGATCAAGTGGAACCTGTGCAACTACAAAATGCAACGTTCGTTTCATTATTAGTAAAACGTGAAGTAGTTAAAAAGATTGGGTTGCCTATCACGGAATTCTTTATTTGGGGCGATGATATTGAATATACCGAACGCGCTGGTCGTGTTGCACCTGGATATTTTGTACCAAGCGCAAAGGTGACCCACAAGATGGCAGAAAATGTGGGTAGTAGTCTACTTAATGATAATGAAAACCGAACACCACGTTACTTTTATTCTTACCGAAATAAAAGATATTATGCAAAAAAACGTGATTTCTATCGTCGTAATCGTGCTTTACTACGTATGTGGGCTGAATATTTCCAAATTAAGTTTTCGAATACAGAACGAAAGCAAGAAAAGCTTGATATCTTTAAAAAGGGATTTCAGGCTGGTAAAACATTCAATCCAATAATTGAATTTGCAGATGATTTAAAGGAAAAATGAAATAGTGCCTAATTGGGGGCTATTTTATTTTTAGGAGAAATTCATGGAAAAAATAAAGTTATTGCTGACTCAGTACCAAGAAGCTATTTTGTATATCGTATTTGGCGGCTTAACAATGTTGGTTAACATCATTGCCTTTTGGTTAGCCTTTCAAGCATGGCATATGAATTCTTCTGTATCTTATCTTTTTGCTTGGTTTTGGTCTATCTTTTTTGCTTATCTTACAAACCGAACTTGGGTGTTTCACTCAACAGCTCACGACCTTAAGACGGTAATCAATGAGATATTTCAGTTCTTGGTAGCAAGAATTGCTACTGCCGTAATTGGCTTTGTTATTTTTTATTTTGGTGTTAACTTGTTAAAGCAAGATGCTCAAATCTGGAATATCATACAAAATGTTTTTGTAATCATTTCCAACTTTGCGTTAAGTAAATTAGTTATATTTAAAAAGAAGGCTTAAACGCCTTCTTTTTATTTGTTGTTTTTAGCTGCAGTAATTAAATCTTGTGCAAATTTTTGTAGTGTTGGGATATCGTTTGCTTGTGGGTTTAAATTAATTTTGACACCTGCTGCACCCTTAGTTGCGTTGGTAAGCGAAAATTGTTTTTCGAATTTTGGTACTGCTAAGCAATAATCATCCAAATAGTAGGTATCTCCTGATCCTGCAACACCGTATACGACACCCGCAAGATTTGCATCAGCTAAATCATCATAAAAGTCTAATCCTTCATCTGGCAGTGAGCCCTGATCATATGTATAGGGGACAACCACGGCAATATCGACATCTTCTAATTCATCGACCTCGGTTTGACTGATTTCAGATTTTTTTACCGTAACATCAGCATTTTCAAGCGCTTCAATAATAATATCTGCTACATCTTCATTGTTCCCAGTAAGCGTTGCATAGACAACTTGTGCTTTCATTTTATAGTCCTCTTTATTTTAATTATCAAAAGTAATTATAGCATTTTATTAAACTATTAAAAGCTACGATTTGACGAAACACTTAGAAATATGACGGTTTGTTGACAAATTCATAAAAAACCTTTACAGTCTGGTTCTGAGGCCTTAATATAGTTTAGGTGACTGTAATTTAAAACTTCACATGCAAATTTTCAACCCCTTAGGAGATTAAAAATGATACATCAATTGTTGGCTGAATTCATGGGTACTGCGCTCATGATTATTTTCGGAGTTGGCGTCCACGCTGATGAAGTGTTGAATCGTACAAAATACCACGGTTCAGGTCATCTGTTTTCGATTACAACTTGGGGATTTGGAATAGCAGTTGTTTTGTTTATCTTCGGGGAAGTTTATATTAACCCTGCAATGGCAATGGCCCAACTTATTTTAGGAAATATTCATTTTGATTATTTCTTAATTGTTAGTTTAGTAGAAGTATTGGGTGGTGTTTTCGGCTCAATTATTGTCTATATTATGTATGCAGATCAATTTAAATTATCTGAAAAAGATATTGATCCAGTAATCGTTCGCAATATTTTTTCAACAGCGCCAGCAATTCGTAACTTACCACGTAATTTTTTTGTTGAAATGTTTGCGACATTCGTATTTTTGACAGGTATATTAGCTATTTCTGCAAAAGCGGGGGATGTTCCTGGTATGGTTCCGCTAGCTGTGGCTTTCTTAGTTTGGGCTGTTGGTATGGGTCTAGGTGGTACTACTGGATTTGCAATGAACCTTGCTCGAGATATGGGGCCTCGTATTGCATATACAATTATTCCTTGGAAAAGACGAGCCTCCAGTGATTTCCAATACGGTATTCTTGTGCCCGGAATAGCGCCATTTGTTGGTGCAATTTTTGCTGCCTTATTTTCAAAGTTTTATTTAGGCCTGTGAACGCTTACAATCCAAACGTTCGCTTAAAATTATAAAAAACACTGTTTCGTTCGGGTAAACCGAACTTTTTTTATTTTTGTGAGAAAATACTAATTTAATTACGAACGCAACCAGTAAAATAACTGGTAAAATAATTGAGTAGAGAAAATTAAATAAAGTTATTCTGGAGATGAATATGCACACAAACGATGAAATGCAAGCATTGCTAGTTGATACTGTCCGACGAAAAGTTGGCTATCCTCTCAGGAAAAAAGTAACGCTTGGGATACTGGGTGGCGTTGCTATTTCTTTGGGATTTTTAGCAGCAATACGTGCAATGGCACCACTAACTGCTCTCCAATCTCCCGTTGTCTCTTTGGTCGGCGCATCTTTATTTCCGGTCGGACTAATTATGATTGTGTTCACTGGACAAGAGTTAGCTACTGGAAATATGTTTGTTCTTGGTTACGGCGCTTTAAATCGTAATTTGGGTTGGTTACGTTATTTTTTGAAGTAATACTGATAACTTTGCTCAATGGACTTGGTGCGATTTTATTAGCCTATATTTTTGGACACTATTTAGGACTGACTAAGGTGGATATTTATGGCAAACAAGTTGCGACAATGGCAATGTCTAAAGTAACTCCAAGTATGCCGATGATCTTCTTTTCGGCAATCGGTGCGAATTGGTTGGTGGCGATGGGTGTATACTTAGGTATGGTCGCCAAGGATACCATTGGGAAAATAGTAGGTATGTGGTTTCCAGTCATGATCTTTGTGTTGATTGGATTCAATCATGTTATTGCTAACTTTTTCTTGCTGCCAGCTGCTTATTTTAATGGTACGATTACATTGGTACAAATGTTGCATAATCTTGTGCCAGCATTTTTAGGTAACACGTTTGGTGGCTTATTACTCGCTGCTTCACTTTATTTCACAAAGGACAAAAATAATGCTTGAACGATATTCACGAGAACAACTCCGCGACATTTGGTCGCTGAAAAATCAATATCAAACATGGTTAGATGTTGAAATTGCTGTTGACGCTGGTTGGGTCGCCGAAGGCCACATTCCAGCCGAGGATCTTGCAAAAATACGTGCAAATGCAAAATTTGATGTAGATCGAATAGCAGAAATAGAATTATCCACACGACACGATGTAGTTGCATTTACACGTAACGTATCTGAATCTTTGGGTGATGAGCGCAAGTGGATTCATTATGGTCTAACTTCAACGGATGTTGTTGATACAGCACAAGCTTTACGTTTGCGCCAAGCAAATGATATGATAAAAAAAGATTTGCAAGACTGGCGTGAAGCAATTAAAAAATTAGCTGTGCAATATAAAGACACAGTTATGATGGGTCGTACGCACGGGGTGCATGCTGAGCCAACAACTTTTGGTTTGAAAATGGCACGTTTCTATGCTTCAGCAACACGCGCTATAGAACGTTTTGAACGTGTTGCGGCAGAGGTGGAAACTGGGAAACTTTCAGGTGCCGTTGGTACATTTGCAAACGTGCCACCACGTGTTGAAGAAGTTGCTATGAAAGAACTTGGGCTAACCCCTCAACCAGTTGGTTCACAAGTACTACCACGTGATTTACACGCAGATTATATCCAGACAATTGCCTTGATTGGTACTCAAATGGAAGAGCTCGCTACTGAAATTCGTTCCCTACAGCGCTCTGAAATACATGAAGTTGAAGAAGGCTTTGCTAAAGGACAAAAGGGCTCATCGGCCATGCCACATAAGCGAAACCCAATTGGTGATGAAAATATTACTGGATTGGCACGTGTGCTACGTGGTTACGCAGTAACTGCTTTGGAAAACGTTACTTTATGGCATGAGCGTGATATTTCGCATTCATCTGCAGAGCGTATCATACTTGCAGATGCAACCGCGTTACTTGATTACATGTTAAACCGCCATACTGGTATTCTAAATAATTTGGGTGTGTTCCCAGAAACAATGAAAAAGAATATGGACCGTACGTATGGGTTAATATATTCACAGCGTTTACTGTTGAGTTTGATTGATGCAGGATTGTCACGTGAGCAATCATATGACACTGTCCAACCGTTGACAGCCCGTTCGTGGGATGAGCAATTGATGTTCCGCGACCTAGTAGATGCAGACCCAACCATCCAAGCAAACTTAACAAAAGAACAAGTTGACGATGCATTTGATTATCATTATCATTTGCGACATGTTGATGAAATTTTTAAGAGAGTAGGTCTAGCATGAAACCTTTAATCACACACCCAGCTATCAAAGGGGTGTTGGCGACAGAAACAGATATTCAAGCACAGGTTCAGCGTGTGGCTAATGAATTGACTACAAAGTTTGAGGGAAATAAAGAACGACCTATTTTTATTGCCGTATTAAAAGGCGGGGTTATCTTCGCCACCGATCTACTTCGAAAGATGCCACTGGATGTTGATTTCGATTTTGTAGACGTTAAAAGTTATTCAGGCGCAGCATCAACTGGACAAGTCAAAGTAGTTCATGATGTTAGCATGGATTTAACCGGGCGGGATGTTGTTATTGTTGATGAAATTATTGATTCAGGAAGAACAATGCAGTGGCTGCACAATTATTTTGAATTAAAGGGTGCCTCAAGTGTGACCACAGTGGCGTTGGCTGATAAGAAAGAGGCTAGAGTAGTTGATTTTGAAGTTGATTATTTTGGTTTGGAAGTGCCGGATGAATTCCTTGTGGGCTATGGTATGGACTACAATAATTTTTTCAGAAACTTACCAGTAATTGCTATTGTTGACTTTGACAAAGTTGATTTAATAAAATAACAAATTTAAAAGCATCTCATTGAGATGCTTTTTGTTGTGCAATAAAATTTTGTAGGTTAGGGCTGTATATTAGTGGTTTATGTTGCAGTTCCGTGATATTTTGGGCACCAAGTAATGTGAATAGACGTGGCAACGCTACTTGCCATGCATTAATTTCTTCGAGTAATGATTTTTGACCTTTTTCCATTAGTGTTGTGAGCATGAAACCAGCACTAGAAGTTAAAGACGCGCCCAGCATGAGACTAGTTATGACATGATTCACACTTTGAATGCCTCCTGTAGCAATTAAGGGTAAGTTATTTTTAGCCATTTTAGCTTCCAGCAAACTTTCGACAGTTGATAGTCCGTAATTATCTAAATTAACAGCTTCAGAAAGGCGATTACGCCTTTGTTCAATAATAGAAAAATTTGTTCCGTTTGCTCCGCCAACATTGATAGCAGCTGGATTTAGATCGGCAATTTGTTTGAAAGTAGACTGACTCATACCAAAGCCGACTTCCTTAATTATCACCGGAACAGGTGACTTTGCGATGATTTCAGCAAGATTGTCTAGCCAATAGAATTTGCGATCACCTTCAGCCATGACAAGTTCTTGGGCGGCATTAACATGAAGTTCAATGGCATTAGCATCAATCATATCAATGGCAGTACGTACATTTGAAATAGGATGGTCGGCCCCTAAATTGGCAAATAGAAAACCATTGGGATTCTTCTTACGAACAATTGTGAATGTATCACGAGTTTCTGGTTCTTTAAGTGCAATCGATTGTGAGCCAACTGCCATAGCAATATTTGACTCAGCAGCTACCTCAGCAAGTTCCATATTGATGCGACCAGTTAAAGCTGATCCGCCTGTCATGGCTTCAATGTAGAAGGGCCATTTAAAGTGGTGTTCAAATAATTTGGTTGAAGCATCAACTTCTGACACACTCATTTCGGGGAAAGTTTTGGGTAGCCAACGTACATCATCATAAGTTGCACCAATGACAGGCATTGTATTTTGACGCCAGAGTTTGACACCAAGCGATAGATGTTCATCTTTACGATGAGATTGAGCAGATTCAGTCATTTTAACCTCGATTCTGTGGGGCAATTTGGACGTAATGTGGCTCAATTTCAGCTGCAAGCCACTTTTCTGGTAAATCTGTAGGTCCATTAACAACAGCAAAGCCATTATCACCAAATCCAGCACCACTGATTTTTCCTGCGGTATCACCAAGTGTCTGCAGTAGAATTGCTAGTTTTGGCGTAACGTATTTTTGGGATAATGTGTGCCGTAAGATGGTTTGATTTAATTTTAAACCTTTTGAAAATTGCTTGTAGTCGTTTTTAATAACCGATTGAACGACGTCGTCAGCGACATATTGACTTTCTTTGAAAAAAGAAGTTGGCAATGTTTTTGAGGCGAGTGCCTTACTTGTATCGGCGCTTTCATGTGTGGCACCTAAAAGGATTCGCCAGTCTTGCGGCCAACTGAGGGGAACGATGTTTAGTTTTTTCCAGGGCACATCTACAATTTCAGGCTGTAGCCAATTTTTATCTGCCGTTTGATATTGAGACAAATCAGGGCTTTGGTATGAAATAGCACCGCCGTATGTTATTGCTGCAACATCACCTAATGAACCATTTTTCTGCACATGCAAGTGTGCGAGCGCAGCAATTTTAAATTGAGTCAGTAACGTTAGGTTGAGTTTGAAATGGTTATTAAAAGCCGATACGATGCCTACAACCACGGCTGCAGACGAACCAAGACCAATTTTACCTGTAGGATGATTCATATTACTTTTGATGTCAATATTTACTTCTTGTAATGTTGCCCTAATTTTTTTCGTGTGAACATAATGTGTCATCAGATTCACAGCCGCGCGAACAAAACGCCAGTCATCAGTTTGCTCTGGCGTTTCTTGGTTGATATTGAAAGTTAGATCATCTGTAATGATATTAGAAGTAATAGTAGAAACTTCACGGGCTGTAGTAATTTCTATTGCTAACCCTGTAGTAATGGCAACAACAAGCGCAGTATTGCCAGGATTAGTAATTGCATACTCACCAGCCAAAAAGAGTTTACCAGGGATTAATATTTTAGTCATAAGAAATTCCAGGCCCGCTTTGAGCAATTTCAAGTTTCAGGGATGGTATGGCATGATTTAGCATGGTCACGATTTTGGGCGCTTCTTGCATTGTTGTGATAATTTTAACGTTTGGCCCTGCATCAATTGTTGCATAGGCCAATATTCCTTGATGGCGCATATCTTGTATCAAAGATAAAATTAATTGTGTTTTGTCTGTAAAATAAGTGAATGGGCTTCTTGTAGCTGTTAAATTTAAAGCATGCATACCCAAGGCATTATCTTCAGCCAAAGCACCAATTTTGTCAATATCTTGATCTAGGATAGCATGTTGCATATCAATGAATTGATTAGCCGACTTTGATAGCCAGCGATCATAATTTGGTGAGGTAATAGCACGTTTCATTCCCTCAGTTGAAGTTATCTTTTTAGGCGCATCACAAACCTCAGCAACAACCAAGGCAATGGGCAATTCAGGCGCGTTAAGGCTCTCGGCAAAAGAAGATGCGTCGTCAATACCTTTATGCCACATGGCGAAGTTACCAAAAAAAGAGCGACTAGCTGAACCAGAACCACGACGGGCTAAGCGGGATAATTCTTCCTTGGGTAGGTCCATTCCTAATTCGTGTGTAACAGCTCCTGTTAACGCAGCAAAAGCCGAAGCAGAGGAGGCTAATCCAGCACTTGTAGGTACATGATTTTCAGAAATAACCTGCAGTGGTGTAAAATCACCCAACTGTTGTCGCAGAATATCCAAAAAGCGATGAACACGAGTGGCGTCGACGACTTGGTCATTTAAAATAAAACGATCATGATTGGCAGGTTCCACAGAAGTTGTTGTGTAAAACTTGTCTAGTGTTAATGAAAGTGAGCTAGTTGTCGGTAGATTCAGTTCCGTATTTTTTTTCCCCCAGTATTTTATGAGGGCAATATTTGTATGGGCAGTAGCTTTCATAAGGGTTGAATCCATGTATTCTGTGCGCCAGCTTTATTGAGAGCATTGGCAATTGCGATTGCATCATTATTATTTCTAGCTAAAGCAAACATAGCACCACCAATGCCAGCGCCTGTTAACTTTGCTCCTAAAGCACCAGCATGATTCGCAGCATTAACTAGTTTGTCAAGTTTAGGATGTGAAATACCCAATGATTGTAATTCATGATGGGCTGCTGTAAACATCATACCTAAATGCTCGGGATTATTTTCAGAAATATCAATCCGTATTTTTTCAGCAATTTGTCCGAGATGACTAATTGTTGACCAAGCACGTTCTTGATCATTAATCAAAAATTCTTTGACTATGCTGACAGCGTGAACGGTTTGACCATGGATACCTGTATCGGCTAATACCAACGTACCTGATAAGTTCATTTCGAATTTTTCCATTGTTTTGTTCTTGATAAACCAAATCGGGTTGCTCGAATTAACGGTGGTGGCATCTAAGCCAGAAGGTGATCCATGGGAAATGACTTCTTCAATGTTTGTGAAGTAATTCAGTTCCGTATTACTTAAAGTCGTGTTAAAGTAATCGAAAAATGCTCTTGTAATCGCAGTTGCTAGAGCAGCTGAAGCGCCAAATCCTCGTTCTTGAGGAACATTTGATTCAATAGAGAGAAGGAATGGCACATTAGTCATTTTAAATTTATTGATTAGGCGCAGTAATAGCTGTCGGATACCTTCAACGTTTGCACCAAGTTCACTTAAATCACCATGGAATTCAGCACCATCGATTGTTTGACCACGAAATGCTGGCCTCAATGTAGCAGTGACCGTCATATTTGGTAGGGGAATTGCAATGGCAGGTTCGCCATAAACAACGGCGTGTTCGCCGATTAATATTGCTTTTGCGTGGGATTGACCTACGCCATTCATTTGACTTAACATAAATTTCTCCAGATGTACTCTACTATTGTACCGCACAGTAGTATTTAGTGTAAAATATAAAAGAGAATTGCGTTGTTTAGTGCGCATAATTATTGTGTAGTAAACAGCGTAATTCTCACATAAAAAGTGCTCTAGCACGCACGTTTAGAAAGGTGCTTTATATGAACGCCAACGATACATTCGTGGTTGTCGATCTTGAGACCACAGGACATAGCGTAAAAAAAGGTGGACGAATTATTCAAATTGGTATGACATTTATAAAGAAACGTCAAATCGTTGATCATTTTGAATCTTTTGTCAATCCTGGCCAACTAATTGATCGTCAAATTCAGCAGCTCACGCATATATCACAAAAGGATGTGCAAAACGCACCGTATTTCGAAGAAATTGCACCGTTATTGCAAAATTTACTTCAAAATACAGTGATTATTGCGCACAATGTTAATTTTGATTATCCGTATTTAAATGATGAGTTCGAAAGAACTGGTTTTCCACTCTTAAAATCCGCTGCTATTGACACAGTACAGCTTGCTCAAATATTGTTTCCAACGGCGCCGGGATATCGTTTATTAGATTTAACGACCTACTTAAATATCACGCTCAAAAATGCACATCGTGCCAATGCGGATGCGCATGCCACGGCTTTACTGTTTTTGAAATTTTGGAAAAAACTTGAAGAATTACCGGACATTACATTAAAACAATTGCAACAAGGTGATTGGCCGTTACTACGTCAAACGCAGCAATTTTTAAAGCTTGTTCATTCAAAAAACAAGCAAAATTTTGGTACCGTTGAGCAAGTCGCTGTATTAACCACTACAACAGAACAAACAATTCATTCTTCTAAATCTGTCCAAGTTGATTATCCAGAAACAAGTGACGAAAAGACAAAGTTATTTGGGCAGTGGTTAACGACAAATGTTGCACAGAACAGTTTAATGGATCGTGCCAATCAATTCTTAAATAAACGTACCGATGGCTTGCTGACCATTTTAACCGGTCCGAGAGTTGGAAAAACATTGGCCTATTTAGTTCCAGTTATTCTAAGTGGAAAAACAGCGGTTTTATTGACTAATGATGAGAGTTTACAAGCTCAGCAAGTAGATATTATTACTAATCTTACAAAGCTATTTAGCCGACCAATGCAAAGTGCTATTTTGTACGAGCCATCAGAGTATATAGATGTTGAAAAGTTTGCTCAAACTTTAGAAGAAAAAAGTACATTGCAAATTCAATTTTTTAAAGCTCGTGTTTTGGTTTGGCTAACGCAAACAAAAACTGGTTTACTTCGAGAAATTTCGGTAGGTGTTCAAAATGGTGACTACGTGTCATCAATTCGTGGTGACAGTCATGCACAATTTTTCGAAAAGGCTTATAAAAGTGCGCATCAAGCTAATATCATTATCATGAACTTCAGCACATACTTTGTGCAAAGTCAGAAACTGCGTGAAGAGAAAAAGATTGATAAATGGCCAGTTGTTGTCATGGAAACACCAACGCAATTTGTTGATGATTTACATGATTATTTTCACGTTTCTTTAAATGTCACGCAGTATCAAAACATTTTAAAAGGATTGAATCATCAAGAGATTGCTGGTTTGACGCATAAACAGCGCTTATTTGTTCGGCAGAGTTTAAGTGAAGCATTAAAACTACTAAAACAAATATTGCAATCCGATAATCAACGTGCTAATTTAAAGCGCGTGGAACGGTTTCTACTGATAATATTACATTTGAAGGAATTATTTGAAATTAGTGAAAATAGTATTCCTCATGAGTTCCAAGATGCTCGAGATCAATTGTTGAAGATTAGGCGCTTACAGTTACAAAATGACATTGTGGTGGCAAATGAATTTTCCGAAGTTAACGGACAAACTCAAACTGAAGTCGTATTCGATATTTTGGAACGTGCGATTTATCAAGCAGAATTTGTGTCCAATGTTCATAAATTATTAATTGTGAGTGAGTTTTTACCAACAGAGGTTACGGAATTCTTACGTGATGTACCGGAGCCCTTTACTGTTGAGCGTGAATTTGTTCATAATGATTTACAACCAATTCATGTTGTACAATTGCAACGTTCGTCTCCAATAGTGCATTTACAATCTATTACGCAGCGTAATGTTGGAGAAATACTATTAATCGTCCCCAATGAAGAACGGGTTAATCATTGGTATCAAAAAATAAAATATGCAGTGACAACGAATTATAATATTGTCGCGGAAGGAATTACTGGCTCGTTGGAAAAAATACAACGACAGAGTCAAACCAAACGAAATAATATTATTATTGTTACCCCAAAAATTTTTTCAACCATGTGGCTTAGAGAGCAGGAATTACCTGCAATTGTAATTGTTCCAGAAAGAGAAGTATGGCAACCTGTATCACGTCTAGCTTATGTTTTAACCCAAATGCAACGTCATCAAAATGGTATATTAGTTTCTCAATTGAATGCTATGCAACGTAATCGATTTAAGCAACAAATTGTCGTTGAAAAGATGAACTTGAAAAAAGGTTTAGAACAGCAATATGATCGATTATTGCATGACCTCTAACTCGCAGATCAAAATCACCATATTTTTTGGTATAATATCATGTGTACATGCCATTATGGAGGGTTCAAAAAATGATACAATTTAAAGATGATATTCGAATCCGCCAGCGACATCGCCAAGCGCGCATTCATTGGGCGCACTTCTGGTTCATAGTAATCGGTATTCTGATTATCCTAGCAGCCTTTATTTTGGGGTATTTTTACGTTTCATTAGCTCCAATGCGCCAGGCAGAAAATCGAGTTGAAAAATTAGTACGTGAAAAAACAAGCATTGCAACAGTAACACAAGTATCTGTTAATTATCGAAAGACGACCACTTATGCTGTTCTAGGGCAAACAACGACTGGCACTCAAAAAGTTGCAATTGTTCGCAATAATAAAATAAAAACATATAATCGTTCATCAGGAATGACAGATAGTCAGCTCAAAAAACTGATAACTAACAAATACAAGCCAAAAAAGTTATATTCAGCTAATATTAGTGAATACCAAGGTGTATTAGTTTGGGAGATTAGTTATAAAGGGCAGGACAATAAACTAAATTATTTAACATTAGACTTTAAATCAGGAAAGACGTATCGTGCCATTTCAGGTATGTAAGAGGTAACTATAAAGTGAAGACTTTTTCGAATCGTGTGAATGCTATAACTGCTTCTCCAACGTTAGCTATGAACGGCCTTGCTAAACAAATGCAAGAAGAGGGTATTGATGTCATTAATTTAGGCGTAGGTGAGCCTGATTTTCAAACACCTAAAAATATTTCTGACGCAGCTATTGAAGCGATTCAAGCACAAAAAACAAGTTTTTATACACCAGCCAGTGGTTTACCTGCCTTGAAGCAGGCGATTGTTGAAAATGTCAGTCAGCGATATGAAGCAGCTATTACTACTCAAAATGTTTCCGTAACGACAGGAGCAAAATTATCACTGTATGTATTGATGCAAGTTTTACTAAATCCTGGTGACACAGTTGTTACTGCTGCTCCGGAGTGGGTGAGTTATGTTGAACAAATCAAGCTAGCTGGTGGTGAACTGATAGAGGTTCATTCGGAAAGCTCGTCGATGAAGTTAACCATTTCAGATTTGGACAAAATTAAAGAAACGGTCAAGTTGGTTATTGTCAATTCTCCTACCAATCCAACTGGGCAAGTATATAGTAAACAAGAAATTCAAGATATCCTAGATTGGTCAAATACACATGGGGTCTATGTTATTTTAGACGAAATATATGGTCAACTTGTTTATAATGGTGCTGAGTTTACATCTGGGTTGCAGTTACAACATCTTGAAAATAGTGCTATGATTATTGTGGATGGTGTGTCTAAGGCATACTCAATGACAGGATGGCGTATAGGTTGGACTTTAGCGAGTTCAGAAATTATTTCGGCGATGAATAAGTTATTGGGACACATGACTTCCAATCCAACAGTAGCGGCTCAATATGCAGCAATTGAGGCATTGAATGGGGAGCAAGACACTGTTGAAAACATGCGTCAGGCGTTTGAACAACGGTTAAATACGACTTTTGAGGCAATAAACAAAATTAATGGCGTACACGTTGATGTAAAGCCGCAAGGTGCCTTTTATTTATTTCCACAAGTTGATGAAAAATTAATGAAACTTGTTGGCGTAAGTAATACTGTTGAATTATCAACGAAAATTTTGGAAGAAGCACATGTTGCTTTGCCTGCCGGTGAGGGATTCGGCATGCCAGGATATCTGCGTTTGAGTTATGCTAAAGACCAAGATACCCTTAATGAAGCAGTTTTACGTTTGACGCAATTCTTTAAAAAATATACGAAAGATTAATATAGTGATGACTGAAGAAATACCTAAAATTAAGATTATTGATGCAAAAAACTTTGTTGGAAAGACAGTGACTATTGGGGCTTGGCTCCGTCAAAAGCGTGGTAGTGGCAAAATTGCATTCTTACAATTACGTGATGGCACAGCCTTCTTCCAAGGGGTTGTTGCTAAAGCTGACGTGTCAGAAGAAGTGTTTGAAACTGCTAAAAGTTTGAAGCAAGAAACTAGTATTTATGTTACTGGTGAAATTCATGAAGATGCTCGTTCATCTTTCGGTTATGAAATGGCTGTTTCCGATATTAAAGTAATTGGTGAAAGCCATGACTATCCAATTACACCTAAAGAGCATGGAACTGAATTTCTGTTTGACGAACGTCATTTGTACTTACGGCATCTGAAGCCGTTTGCTACTCTAAAAATTCGTAATACACTTGTTGCAGCAACATACGAGTTCTTTAACAAAGAAGGCTTTACGAAATTAGATGCTCCTGTGCTGACTGGATCTGCCCCAGAAGGAACGACTGAATTATTTGAAACGGATTATTTTGGCGAACCAGCATTCTTGTCGCAAACTGGTCAATTGTATGCTGAAGCTGGTGCAATGGCGTTTGGTAAAGTATTTACATTTGGGCCAACATTTCGCGCAGAAAAATCTAAGACGAGACGTCATTTGACTGAGTTTTGGATGATTGAGCCTGAAATGGCTTTTATGGATCAAGAGGAAAGTTTGAAACTCCAAGAACGTTATATTGCTTTCTTGATCTCAAAGGTACTCGAGAATAATGATCAAGAACTTGACATTCTCAAGCGTGACAAAGACCTACTTCGTTCATATACGCAGTTACCATATCCACGTGTGAGCTATGATGATGCAGTCAAATTATTACAAGATAATGATTTTGATGTGGAGTGGGGTGTTGATTTTGGTTCACCCGAAGAAACGTTCTTGGCTAATCATTTTGCTAAACCCGTGTTTATTGTTAACTTTCCAAAAGCAATTAAGCCATTCTACATGAAGCGCCATAAAACACGAGACGACATTGTTGTTTCAGCTGATTTATTAGCTCCGGAAGGTTATGGAGAAATTATAGGTGGATCAGAACGTGATACGGATTATGACTACCTGAAGAATGAAATTGAAAAACTAGGGTTAAACATGGATGAGTATGCTTGGTACCTTGATTTGCGTAAGTACGGTTCAGTGCCACACTCAGGATTTGGCTTGGGCTTAGAACGTATGGTGACATTTGTAACTGGCGAGGAGCATATTCGTGAAGCCATTCCATTTCCACGAATGACCAACCGTTTACGTCCTTAATTATAGTTTTGTATCATAGTATTCTTACTCGAATGTGATACACTATTTATATAAGAAAAACGTCCAATTTATTTGGACGTTTTTAAAACCGAGGAAATATGACGTTAGAAAAAAGATTACAACAGTATATTCAAGCTGGTAACACTGGCGTAAGTAATGACTTATTGTTACATTATCAAGATGTTGGTCTAGATAATGATGATTTAGCATTGTATATGCAGGTGGAGCGTATTCAAGGGCGGGGAGATCAAGCTACACCGGCAGCTATTGCCCAAGTAATGCACACGACCGAAAAAATTGTTATTACGCGTTTGCAGAGTTTGATAAGACGAGATTTGATGCAGGTGGTAGGTGGCAGTATTCAGACTGAAACTTATGATTTTACACCATTATACGAAAAACTATTAGATGGTCAAACTACACAACGGTCGGAAATTGTGTCAGATGGTAAGAGTGCTCGTCGTGAGATTATGCAGACGTTAGAGGCAGAATTTGGGCGTCCGTTATCACCAATGGAAATGCAAACTGTTGGGCATTGGTTCGATCAGGATCACTTTGAGCCAGTGATGATGTTATTGGCCATTCAAGAGGCTGTTGCAAATAATGCCCGTAGTTTGCGTTATATTGAAACAATTTTGGCCAACTGGCAACGTGATAATATTACTACACCACAGGCAGCGCAGGTCTCTAAGCAGCGCAGACGTGGTGTAACATATAACAATATTATTGATTAATTATTTAAAAATAATATTGTATTGATTATCAAGATGAAAACCAAAAATAGGTTGATTATTTTCTGTGAGGAGAATAGTATTTGCCGGTAGTGTACGCAAACGTGCGAATAGTTGTGATAGTGTCATGGCATTAGTCTGATTATTAGCTAGCAATATAATATCCGAATGATTATTTGCATATTTTATTGCTGTCACTGGATTAACAAAGTCCTCAGTTTGTACTAATAATTTTGTATCAAGTGACATATATTGTGTTAAATCTTCTAAATCAGTTAATCTCATACGCTTATTATAAAGGAAAATCATGGAAAAAACATATCATTTAATGGCAACAGCAGCAGCAGGATTGGAATCGCTTGTTGGTAAAGAGCTAGAACGCTTGGGCTATGAACATCAAGTTGAAAATTATCGAGTACGTTTTGATGGTACACAAAAAGATATATTGAATACTAATATTTGGCTTCGTACAGCGGATCGAATTAAAATTATTGTGGGTGAATTTGATGCGACAACATTTGATCAGCTGTTTGAGGGCGTTAAAGCGTTACCATGGGAGGATTATTTGAACTATGATTCAGAATTCCCCGTTGCAGGACGTTCAAAAAAATCTGAGCTATTTAGTGTGCCAGATGTTCAAGCTATCACTAAAAAAGCAATCGTCAATAGATTGCAAGAAGCTTATCATATTCGAACACGTTTGCCTGAAAACGGTTATTTTGCACAACTTGAAGTGATGATTGATAAAGATCACGTTATGGTTACCTTGGATACAACAGGGGAGTCCTTATTTAAGCGTGGCTATCGTGTGAATAAAGGTGGTGCACCATTAAAAGAAAACTTTGCAGCGGCATTAGTTTTGCTAACAAACTGGCACCCGGATCGTCCATTTGTTGACCCAACAACTGGTTCTGGAACGATTGCGATTGAGGCAGCATTAATTGGTCGTAATATCGCACCTGGATTAATTCGTGACTTTGATATTGAGAGCATGGACTGGTTTGATAAAAAATTGTCAGACGAAGTGCGTGATGCGGCTGAAGCGCAAGCTGATTATGACCGTACTCTTGATATTGAAGGGTTTGATATTGACGAAAATATGGTTGATATTGCTAGAGAAAACGCCAAACATGCGGGACTTGGTCAGGATATCACTTTCAAGCAGTTAGCTGCCAAAGACTGGACAACTGATAAACTTAACGGTGTACTGGTGACTAATCCGCCTTATGGTGAACGTTTAGGTGAACTCGAAGCCGCCCGTGAGTTATACGAGCAAATGGGTTCTGTCTATCGTAATCTACCAAGTTGGAGTAAGTATATTTTAACTAGTGACTTGGAGTTTGAAAAATCTTACGGTGAAAAAGCGACAAAACGACGCAAACTATATAATGGGGCATTGCGTGTCGATTACTTCCAGTACTGGGGTAAGCGTGTTAGATAAAAAACAAGGGATCAATGATCTCTTGTTTTTTTATTTTCAGGGTGGCTATTTATGCAATATGACCAATGATAAATTTTTTCTTTGTACAATATTTTCGTGAAAAAATAATTCATCATTGTTAGAATAAAGCAACAATGAAATGAGGATTCAATATGATTAAGTCAAAGTTAGAACAAGTCGGTATTTTTAATGATAATTTAGATAAAGTAAAGCCTAGCCCAATCCATTCATTCGACGAAAAAGTTAGTGATATTCCCAATATTCTGAAACTAACAATTGGTGAGCCAGATTTTTCAGTTCCCCAGCATATTAAAGAAGCTGCTTTAGCTGCAATTAGTGCAGATGATTCACACTATTCAGTTTCAGCAGGAAAGAAAACACTACGTCAAGCAGCTAGTGACTTTTTAAATGATCGTTATGGGCTTGATTTTGACCCAGCTGAAGAAATCATTACCACAGTTGGTGCCACAGAAGGTCTTTATACATTATTGGCAGCAATTTTGAATCCTGATGATAAGGTTCTGATCCCGACGCCCGCTTACCCAGTGTATGCTGAAATGACACGCATTAATGGCGGACACCCAGTATTTATTGACGTTTCGGAAGACGAATTCGTATTAACGCCAGATCATTTACGCGAAATCATTGCTACCGAAGATCATATCAAAGCAATTATTATCACCAATCCTTCTAATCCAACTGGCGTGACTTACACAGCAGAACAGTTGAAAGCTTTAGCAGACGTGGTACGAGAAACAGATATTTTAATCATTTCAGACGAAATCTATTCTGAATTGAGCTATGATGCACCTCATGTTTCAATGGCAAGCATTTTACCAGAACAAACAATTGTTGTTAATGGCGTATCAAAGTCCCATGCCATGACGGGCTATCGAATCGGTATTTTGGCGGGTCCTGCGGCATTAATGAAGAAAATTAATATGGTGCATGGTTTTGTCATAATGACACCTTCAAATCCTGCAATGGCAGCGGCTACTGAAGCATTTAAAAGTGCTGAAAGTAAGGACGATACATTATGGATGAAAGAGCAATATAAAAAACGACGTGACTACTTAGTTGAAAAAATGACAAAACTAGGTTTTGAAATGGCAACACCAAGCGGCGCATTTTATATGTTTGCTAAAATACCTGTAGATTTAAATCAAAATGACGTGGAGTTTGCTTATGACCTGGTAGATAGGCAACAATTGGCAGTCGTTCCTGGATCTGGATTTGGACCAGGTGGTGCAGGATATGTACGAATTAGTTATGCGGCATCTCTGGACATGCTAGAGACAGCTATGAATCGTTTGGAAAGTTACTGTGAAGAAAAGAGAACGGTAAAAATTTTATGATTGTCCTATTATAATTTTTATGATAAAATAAATTATTTCTAATTATAAGGACGGGAATATGACATCAGTTTATATGCGACGGGCGCATGAGGAGGATATAAAATCAATTGTATCAATCATCAATAATGCCCGTTATTACCTGAAAGAACAAGGGCTTTCACAGTGGCAATCGGGATATCCTAATCAAGATACGATTGAGGAAGACTTAGTATTGCAAAGAGGATTCGTGTTGGTTGTGGATCATCAAGTTGCGGGATATACAGCAATATTAGCAGGTGAAGACCCGATATATACGCTGATAGAGGACGGTCAATGGCTAAATGATGAAACAGATTACATTGGCATTCATCGCTTTGCTATCCTTGATAAGTACCGGGGGCAAAAACTGGCGCAGCGATTCATGACTGCTATTTTGACATTTTTCTATGAAAACGGTACAAGCGATTTTCGAATTGATACTCATCCAGGTAACTTGCCAATGCAAGCTGTTATCACGGGTAATGGATTTGATAAGCGTGGCATTGTGCACATTAATGAGGGAGAAGAAATTAATGGTGTTCGGTGGGCGTACCAACTTGTATTGTAAACAATTAAAAAACGCGAACTTTAATGGTTCGCGTTTTTTAATGCTTGCAAAGCTAAATTATGAGCTCCTCGATTTTCTTTTTCTGGAACCCAATTGATCAAAACTAGAGGGTATGGTGTTAATTGTAGATTGATTTCATCAACAAGCCCTTGGTAGTGTTTTGCATAAGATTTATGCAAGGCATCAGTTACGATTTTTGAATCACTATATATTTGTACATTTTCATTGCTAGGTAGGTACTTTAATGCCCAAAGAACTGCCAAAAATTCAGCCTCATGATTATTAACAGTCTCTCTCAAGGCTGTTTTTAGCTGTTTTTGTACTTTATCAATAATTAAAACTGCGCCAGCTGACGAACGACCAGTGGATACGTCACGTGCTGCGTCAACATATAGTGTAATCATATAAGTTTCCTTTTAATTGAACGTATACCGAAAGTATAACAAATTTTGTTGAAATATTATATGTTGTCGTCGAATAATACATTGAGGATAATAAGCTATGCATTGTTAGCAGTAACTTTTTACATTCCTTTAATTGAAATCTGGTAAAATATTAGTTGAATACGTTTACAGAAAAGGGCAACACATGATACCAAGACGCGGTTTTTTTCAACCACTGGATTCAACAGGTACAATTAGTTGGTTGTGGTGGGGTATATTTTTTATGGGCAGTATTGTCGTTTGGGATGAAATGAGTTTCAAACTTGAAATCCTACCAATTTTGTTTATTATGGTGATGATTTTATTAGGCGTACTATTAGTCGTTCGTCGACGTGTTTACATCGCTGGGCCTAATCTTTTTTTGGGCCGGGTGTTATTATCAGAGTATGAAAAAATTTCTTTGAAAGATATTGAACATTGGCAGTTGAATGGTCATGTTTTATCATTTGTTCGTGCTGACCGAGAACGAAAATATTATCTTACAAAAAACATTGTGCAACAAATTAAGGATTACATGGATACTGATGGCAAATAAAATATTAATTCATATAACAGATCAAGCTGGGCGTGTTGATGCTGTGTTATCGAAAGAAAATCTGAGTTACTCACGTACCACACTCTCAAATTGGCTAGTGGATGGTACGATTTTAGTTAATAATCATAAAGTAAAACGCTCATATAAAGTTGTCAGTGGAGATACAATATCTATTACTCCACCTGAGACTCAAGAAACAAAGATCGAAGCTGAAAACATTCCGCTTGATATTATTTATGAAGATGATGATATTATTGTTGTAAATAAGCCACAAGGAATGGTCGTGCACCCTGCTGCAGGACATAGTTCTGGTACATTGGTGAACGCATTACTTCATCATTCACCATTGTCAACCATCAATGGTGAATTCCGACCTGGAATAGTACATCGCATTGATCGTGATACCAGCGGCCTACTAATGGTCGCAAAAAACGATAAGGCTCATCGTTCACTATCTGAACAGTTAAAATCTCATAAAAATCAGCGCGTGTATTACGCGCTAGTCCGTGGTGAATTTACGGAAGATTCAGGAACAATTGAAGCTCCGATTGGACGTCATAAAATTGATCGAAAAAAACAAGCAGTTATTGAAGGCGGACGTGAGGCTGTCACGCATTTTCGTGTCTTAAAACGATATGTTGGTTATACGCTGTTAAAAGTGAGTTTAGAAACTGGCAGAACGCACCAAATAAGGGTGCATATGAGTTACATTGGTCATCCAGTTGTTGGGGATCCGGTATACGGCACGGCACAGAAGCTAGATGGTACACAGTTGAATGGGCAATTATTGCATGCTAAGACACTGACTTTAGAGCAACCTACAACAGGCGATGAACTGTCATTTGACAGTCCATTACCAGATTACTTTCAGTTTGCTTTATCAACATTAACACCGATTAATAGAGAGGAAGATGAATATGCCAAATAAAGAAGTTTTAGATAATGCCTCATTACAGCGCGCGTTAACTCGTATTACATACGAGATAATTGAGCGTAATAAGGGCGGTAAAAATTTGGTTCTGGTGGGAATCAAAACACGTGGCGAGTATCTTGCACGCCGTATTGCAGATCGTTTAGAACAATTAGAAGGCGTTCAAATTCCGGTCATGGCCATTGACATCACTAACTTTCGGGATGATAAACCTGATCAGCATAACGATTTAGGTTTGAACTCAGAAGAGCGATTGAACATTTCCGAACAGAATATTGTTTTGATTGACGATGTATTGTTTACAGGACGAACTATTCGAGCAGCATTGGATGCACTGATTCATATTGGTCGTCCTAAAACGATTTCACTAGCTGTTTTGGTGGATCGTGGACACAGAGAATTGCCTATTCGAGCAGACTTTGTTGGAAAAAATATTCCCACCGCACAGAATGAAAAGATTAAAGTCTTTGTGCAAGAAATTGATGGAAAAGATGCAGTTGAAATTGTTCATTAATAACTTTTTGGTGGCTAAGGATCAATTGATATATTTGTGGGGAAGTAGATAACAGATAATCTGTTACTTTAATGCTGTATACAATACTGTCTATTTGTATACAGCAGTTTGGAGAATTATAGCTTATGATTAGACATTTAATCCTAGAAGATGGCACGGTTTTTGAGGGCCTTGGCTTTGGTGCACCTGCCACCACTTTTGGGGAAATCATTTTTCATACGGCCATGACTGGTTATCAAGAAATTATCACAGATCCAATTTACGATGGGCAAATGATTGTCTTTTCGATGCCTGTTATCGGGGCAGCGGGTATTCATGCTGAGGCTTATGAATCAGTGAAACCAATGATAAGAGGAATGATCGTACATGATTTGGCTGAGGTATCAGTTAATCGGCAACGTCGTATGAATTTAGATCGTTTTCTGAAGCAACACAATATTCCTGGATTGTATCAAGTTGATACACGAAAATTGATCAGACATTTGCGAGAAACTGGGCCACAAAAAGCTACAATTGTTGACTACGCTGATGATCACGCAGTAGATCAATTAGTAGCGACAGTTTTAACAAATAAACAAGTCCAAAATACAGCGACCTCTAAGCCATATGCTAATCCCGGGCGTGGTCGTCATATTGTAGTAATAGATTTCGGTTTAAAACATGGTATTCTTCGCATGTTAGGGGATTACGATGCCAATGTTTCCGTTTTACCATATACAACAAGTGTTGATGAAGTATTAACCTTAGATCCAGATGGCATTATCCTATCTACAGGCCCTGGCGATCCGCGCTCACTGCCAGAAAGTGTTCTTACGTTGATCAGAGTATTGCAAACAAAGGCGCCGTTACTGGGTATTGGCTTGGGCCATGAATTATTTGCTTTAGCCAATGATGCAACACTGGTGGCACTCCCATCTGAACATCACGGCATGAACCATCCTATTCAAGAAATTATTTCTAGGCAAATTTTTTATGCAATGCAGGGCCAAGGGTATGCGGTTGACGAAGAATTACTTGACCATAAGAAATTATTTGTTACCTATCGTGATTTAGTAGATGGTGCTGTACAGGGACTGCGTCACCGTGATTATCCAGCTTTTAGTGTACAGTTTTTCCCAGATGCCGCTCCAGGACCATATGAAGCGACAGCAGTATTTGCAGATTTTTTTGAAACGGTAGAAGATTATGTCGAACATCACAGCTAAAAATATTTTATTCATTGGTGCGGGATCAAATGATTTTGGTCTTGAATCGGAGCATGATGCAGCCATTTATCAGGTCATGCCCGAATTAAAGGGACATGGTATTAATGTCTTTCTAATTGACGAAAACCCTTACGCATTGTCTCTAGAAAGTTTAGCGGCTGAAACAATTTGGAAGCCTTTGACAGTTGAAAACGTTAAACAGGTTATTAAGCATAACCATATTGACACGGTGCTACCACTTTTTGGTGGCGTGCGCGCGGTAAGGTTATGGGCAGATGTTGTGCAATCATGGGAGCATGGGGACGGTTTAGTACCTCAAACTCTTGGCTTGAGCATTGATATGTTACTAAGGATTAATAATCTGGCTGATTTTACGAAATTTATGGCAGAAGCTGGTTTACCAGTTATCACAAGCCATGTTGTCAAAGCGCAAGACGATGCAAACGAATTGTTACGTGAGCTTCAGGTCCCATTAATGATTAGATCTCTGCATCCAAAAAATACTAATACACGTCAGATGGTTGAGCGGTTAGATGAATTTGAAGAAGCAATTGATAATGCCAAAACACAGTCAATGACGCAAGAAATCATTATTTCTAAAGCCATAAATGGTTTGAAAGAAATTGGAATGGAAGTGTTACGAGATTTTCGCGGGAACAAGATGAAAATCGGTGCCAGTGAGGATATGGATCCAATTGGTATTCATACTGCTGATTCATTAAGTGTGTCACCAACATTAACGATTCAAGACCAAATTTTGGAAAAAATGAGGATGTATGCCTTCCAAGTTGCTGATTTATTAGAATTACAAGGTGTAATGCACGTTCAATTTGCCTTTGACGATACAACAGGTGCTATTTATATCATTAAGGTTTCACCCTATATTGATCAAATGTCTAGTCGTATGGCGCTTGTAACTGGATATCCAGTAATGCTAGTAGCCATTAACTTGGCGATGGGTATTGCGTTAGAAGACATTGTGCTTTCACACGATTTTGGTCAAAAAATGGCTATGATGGAACCGATGATGGATCATATCACGGTAAAGTTGCCAATTTTTCCATTCGGTGAGTTAGAGGAATCCAATGTTTCGGTGAATCGACAGCTGAATAGTATACAAAAGTCTGTTGGCTCGACGATTGGGTTTGGGCGTACATTCATTGAGGCTCTCGAAAAAGCCATTCGATCGGCACATTTTAACAATGCCACATTTTCACCAACAAATATGGCACATGTTAGTGATGACGCATTAATCCAGCAGCTAATTCATCCTGAAGATAATCGTGTGTTGCTACTCATTGAAGCCATAAAACGTGGTTACGAAATTGACGAGTTAGCCGAATTAACAAATATTGACGAATTTTACTTTTATCAATTAAGGCATCTATTGCAATTAGAACTTGAGATTGAAAAAGATGTAGACAGTATCGTGTCATTGCGGCGTGGTAAAAGGTATGGCTTATCAGATGGTCTAATTGCTCTTTTTTGGGATACCGATTTTAAAATTATTCGAGCCTTAACAAAGGAACACAACATTGACCCAACTTATAAAGCTTTAGAACCATCGGCCGGTGAGTTTCCAGAGAACGCACGTCAATATTACTCGACTTACGAAGAAGAAAATGAATCTGAACAGGTCAGCGATAATACTGTTCTGGTCATCGGTAGTGGTGCCTTTAGATTAGGGGATGCTGCATCTGGTGGTTATGCGACAACTGTTGTGTTATCTGAACTACGACGTCTGCAGTACCATACTGTAATTATGAATAATAACTCTAGTGATGCAACGCTGATGCAAAATTTGGCTGATAAGCAATATTTGGAGCCATTGGAAATTTCAGACGTCATGAAGGTTGTTGAACTTGAAAATCCGATAGCCATAATTGTTCCAGGGAATCGACGTAAGTTAATTACGGCATTACGCGAACTCAATCAGAACGTGTTGATTTTGCCAAAGGAAAAGCATACACCAAGTGGACCGGAAACAACACAAACTGAATTTGCCTTAAACGTATTTTCTGATGGGCATCAAATTTATCCAATTAACATCACCCAACACATGGTCGGTGAAATGCGAATTGTGCCACAAATTGTTGATTTGCCAAAAGAGCTAACACAAACACATTTGGAAAATCCAGGCGTGTACCAGGTAATATGGTGTCAAAATGGTAATGACTGGGTAGATCATGTTGAAGTCTCAAACATCAGTTATGATACATGGTTACGTCCTATGCCATTTGGACAAGTTGCCTTTATAAGCAAAGTAATGCAGGTTCAGTGGCTACGTATGACAGTTCGATCATTGTTAGATCGGATGACGGAGCAAGATAGAAAGTTATTGGATAATGTTAATAAATTGACACTACAAACAGATGTCCGCTTAGTGGCTTCCAATATTGATTATGAGCTCCACTTGCAACCCACAGAGCCTATTGACGGTACAAGATTTGAATTAGGGGTGGGCATCAAATATTATGAGTAAAGACAAGTATGAAACACATCTGTTTACAGGTATTGTAGTTGAGCAGGATCTGTCAGGAAACTATGTTCCTAAAGATGGCGCAACTTTGCACAGGTGGCGAACTGGAAAACATACAAAAGGAAAGTACAAACATACTGGGCAAGTATTTTTGACAGAAAATAATCAAAGTGTTGCTGTACTATCACAAGAAAAATTATCTTTTAATAAGCGCCATGATTATGTGCCGCTACAAAGATGGACAGAAGCAACTGTTGACTTGAGAAAACTTGAAGCATACAAAAAGGATGAATCATAAAGTTCATCCTTTTTGTATGCTTATTTTCTCAAAGATTTGGTGTTAAAGTTAAACAGGATAGCATTCAATACAATTAACAAAGCACTGAAAATAAAAATACCTCGATAATCAAATACACTGGCTACTAGGGCACCAAACATTGGACCCATGACACTTCCGATTGATTGGAAACTTTGATTATAGCTGAAGATTCGGCCAGTCATTGCTGAGGGTGAGTTTTTAGATAGCAAGGTCTGCACAGCTGGTAACATGGTGGCATCACTAATACCAATAATAAATCGAAATACCATTAGCATGAAGACACTTGTTACAAATGCGGTTGGGACTAATGCAGCGATAGCAATACAAAAACCAATTTTTATCATTCTGTGTGTACCCACGCGGTCACCAATTTTTCCAAACTGTGGCGCTGCAAAAACTGTTGCTATACCAGGCATTGCTGCCACGACACCGGCGAGAAAGGTAGTGTTGTTACTGTTGTTTGTTAACTCACGGACAAACAAACTGATAATAGGATTGATGGAAGTATTGACCGTTTGTACTAACATTGTCGTAATGAATAGCCCAAAAATTAATTGTTTGTTGGGGAGTGCGTGCCAGAGCTCAGTTGTTGATGTGGGACTTGAATCGGTATTGGTTACGTGAGGTTCTTCTTTAACAAAAAACATGGTCAGTATGAATACTAAAAATAAAATAATACCGGTGATATGAAAAGACATACGATATGAAACGACTGAAGCTAAAGTACCACCAAATAGTGGACCAAGTAAATTACCAGCTGTCATACCAGTTACCAAGATGCCAAGTGCGTGGCCGGCGTGTTCTTTTGGGGTCTGCGTAGCGATTAGGGCATTTGAATTGGAAATATAGCCGCCTGTGGCACCTTGAAGGGCACGAAGAATGAATAATTGCCAAACATTAGTGACATACCCCATTAAAAATAGGACAATCGCCATACCAAGTGCAGCACGAAGCATCATTAATTTGCGACCTTTTCTATCAGCGAGCTTCCCCCATAAAGGGGACACGATCGCCATAACTAAAAATGACACAGAGAAAATTGCCCCAGAATAAAATGTTAGCTGATTTTTACTAAAATGGCCTAAGGTGTCAATGTACAAAGAAAGAAATGGCATGACTTCACTCAGAGCGATTCCTGTCATAAACACACCAAACCAAAGGACCAATACGTTACGTTTCCAAAGAGATTTTTCTTGATTTTTTGACATGACTAAGCACGTTATCTCCCTATTTTTAAATAATTAAACAAGTAAAGTTTATTATTTAATTTTAGCGCTTATGACTCACTCGTGCACAGATTTAAACGTGGCTTGTGAAAAAATTAAATTTTGCTTATAATGAGAGTACGCATTGTAAAGCGTTAATAAGGTGCAAATCGTTTTGTTAAGTGATTTTGTACTCTCCGGAATCCATGAAGGGAATTGTGTGCGACATCTTTGAAATCAGTGGATCTAGCTTGTTTAAGACAGTAGTGTATCAAACACTGAAACATTGATAAATGGTCACACATTATACGCTAAAATATGGCAAAAACAAAGCATTATACAGGACCGGAAGTCCTCGAGATGGTCGGACAATACATGTCCGAATCAGATACAAAAAATGTTAAAAAGGCCTACGAATGGGCGTCAGAGTTGCACAAGGAGCAGAAACGTAAGTCTGGGGAACCATATATTATTCATCCAATTCAAGTTGCTGGTATTTTGGCAGAACTGAAGATGGATACGGCAACGGTTATTTCAGGCTATCTTCATGATGTTGTTGAGGATACGACGGCTACGTTACAGGATGTTCGAGATAATTTTGGAGAAACAATTGCCCAAATTATTGATGGTGTAACGAAAATTAGTAAAATTCAATATCAAAGTTCACAAGAACAGCTTGCAGAAAACCATCGTAAGTTGCTTTTAGCTATGTCAAAAGATATACGTGTGATTATTGTTAAGTTAGCCGACCGTTTGCACAATATGCGCACTTTAGGCGCTTTACGGGAAGAAAAACAAAAGCGCATTGCAAAAGAAACATTGGAAATCTACGCGCCACTGGCTGACCGCCTTGGTATTAGTACGATTAAGTGGGAACTTGAAGACTTATCCTTAAGTTATATTGATCCCGAGCAATATTATCATATTGCTTCACTGATGAATATGAAGCGCGAAGAACGAATTAGCTACGTACAGGAAGCAGTAGACCAGATTAATGGTGCGATAAAAGATCTTGAATTAAGCCATGTTGATGTGTATGGTCGTCCAAAGCATATTTACTCAATTTATCGAAAAATGGTGGATAAGCATAAGGCTTTTGAAGAAATTTATGATTTATTGGCTGTTCGTGTATTAACGGATTCGATTCCGGACACCTATGCTGTATTAGGAGCAATACACTCAAAATGGACACCGATTCCTGGCCGTTTTAAAGATTATATTGCATTGCCAAAAGCGAACGGATATCAAAGTTTACATACCACAGTTATTGGTCCTGACGGACGTCCATTGGAAGTGCAAATTCGTACGCATCATATGCATGAAGTGGCTGAATATGGAGTAGCTGCACATTGGGCATATAAAAAAATCGGGGCTCAAATAAAGAGGCAAATGTCGATGATAACAGTCAGCAAGCCTTAAATGTCATCCAAGGCATATTAGAACTGCAAGAAAATGCCAAAAATGCCGAAGACTTTATGGATGGTGTAACGGGTGATTTGTTTTCTGATCGTGTTTATGCGTTTACACCTCGTGGTGATGTGTTCGAACTGGCTAAAGGTGCCGGACCGTTGGATATGGCGTTTTCAATCCATACAAATATTGGGATTAAAACAACTGGTGCAAAAATAAATGGTCGAATCGTACCACTGGATTATAAAATAAAAACCGGTGATATTATAGAAATTATCACTTCTGCTAATGCTAAACCAAGCCGTGACTGGTTAGAGATTGTTTCGACACGCCGAGCACGAAACAAAATTAAGCAGTATTTTAAGCAGTTGGATAGAGAAGACAACATCGCCGCAGCGCGTGAATTGTTAGCTAAAAACCTAAGAGACAATAATTTCAATCCTGCTGAGATTCTGACGCCAGAAAATATTCAAGAAACCGCAGACAAGATGCACTATCATACGCCAGATGATATGTTGGCAGCAATAGGATTTGGCGATATTGCCGTACCTGGTGTGGCTAATAAATTAACCGAAAAGATACGAGAGGCTAATGAGGAAGCTGCTACAGCAGAATTACAGCGTGAAATGCTGGAGGAAGGCCACGAAATCACTCGTGATGAAACAGCTTTCACCAAACGACAAAAATCAACGGCTGATGATATTGTTATTGCAGGAGTGGATAATTTATTAGTACGTTTAGGTCGATGTTGTACACCAGTTCCAGGAGACGATGTTAAAGGTTATATCACGAAGGGACGTGGTATTTCTGTTCATCGTGTGGGGTGCCCAAATATTCGAGCCGCTCAACTTCAAGGACAACGTCTTGTGGATGTACAGTGGGAAGATGAAAATGGCTCAAAACCTAATTATGATGCTGATTTGACTGTTCATGGTGAAAACCGCGGTGGATTGCTAAACGATGTACTTCGTAGTGTTAATGGACGAACGCGCTATGTTAATTCTGTTAACGGTCATGTGACAAAAAACGGGATGGCGCAAGTTTCTCTATCAATAGGTGTCAAAAATTCAGAACAGCTGACAGCAATTATGGATTCTCTAAACAATCTACCAGCAGTATACGATGTGGAACGCACATTTCATTAAAATATGTCAAAATATGTTGATAAGCCTCAAATAAAACAATTTTGAGGCTTTTTATGATAAAAATTGTGTTAAAACTGGAAGACGTTTGAAAGTTCTTGATACGATATCGTTTTTCACGTATGATGTTAGCAAGTAAATGTATTTTTAGAATGGAGATAGCATGAAAGTTGTATTGCAACGCGTAAGCAAAGCTAGTGTTAAAATTGACGACCAAGTAAAAGGAGCAATTAACAAAGGATATGTATTGTTAGTTGGCGTTGCTGACGGTGACGAGCAAGCAGATATAGATTATTTAGTTCGGAAAATACATAATTTACGAATTTTTGAAGATGAAAGCGGCCGGATGAATCGTAGTATCGAAGACGTTTCTGGCGCTATTTTATCTATCTCACAATTTACGTTGTTTGCTGATACTAAAAAAGGAAATCGTCCAAGTTTTACCAAGGCAGGGGCACCAGAATTTGCGACTGTTATGTATAATCAATTCAATGCGACATTAAGGGAAAGTGGATTACAGGTTGAAACTGGAGAATTTGGAGCGGATATGCAAGTTAGCTTAACAAACGATGGACCGGTGACAATTTTATTCGATACAAAAAGCGCTCAATGAGCGCTTTTCTTGTGGTTATAATACCAGCCAAATGGTATAGTACTTTCTGTACCATTTCTGATTCGGGAAATATTTGTACGATGGCGGTAGAAAACAAAAATTGTTAATATGGTAGCAACTATCGTTAGTATCCAATCATGATAGTATAGTGATATTAGGACGGCGCATGAGAAACTAATCATAGAGCTCAGAGATACCATTGAACTAATTGATAATAAAATAACGAAAATACTAATAATGATGATGAAAAATATGGGATTATAGGCAAGTAATACACCAGCTGAAGTAGCAACTGCTTTACCACCTTTAAAGCCAATCCAGATGGAGAACGTGTGTCCCAGTATGGCACCAATACCCACTAACATTGGATTAATGCTACTATGGAACAATAAGGGAAGCAAACCTGCTGCCGTACCTTTAAGCATATCAAGTGCCAGCACAGTTATGCCAGCTCGGATACCCAAAACACGGAATGAATTGGTAGTACCAATGTTACCTGACCCCTCATCGCGAATATCTTTATGGTAAAAGATTTTACCTACCCAAAATCCTGGGACTAGAGATCCGATCAAGTAAGAGAGTATAAACATTAATATAGTAGTAAACATAAAAAACCCCTTTAATATAAAAGCAAGTACAAGTTTACCATATATTTAAGTAGTATATGGCATAACTTATTGAAAATAAAATATTGACACTTGTCAGAAACAAGATTTTCATCTATGATAAAATAGATTGACATTAGCGCACGAACACTGGTTCGTGTATCGAAGGATAGATTAATATGCCAGAAAAAAATCATTATGATTCAGATTCAATAAAAATTTTAGAAGGACTTGAGGCCGTTCGTAAACGTCCAGGAATGTATATCGGTTCAACAGATGGTCGTGGTTTGCACCACTTGGTCTATGAAATCGTTGACAATGCTGTCGATGAAGCACTTGGTGGCTATGGAAATGAAATTCGCGTTACGATACATGATAATAACGCTATCACCGTACAAGACTTTGGCCGTGGGATGCCAATTGGCATGCATGAGTCTGGTAAACCCACACCAGAAGTTATTTTAACAGTTTTACATGCCGGCGGAAAGTTTGGGCAGGGTGGCTATGCGACTTCCGGTGGGTTACACGGTGTTGGTTCTTCTGTTGTTAATGCATTGTCGGAGAGCTTAACGGTAACCATTGTTCGCGAAGGCCATAAGTGGCAAGAAGAATTCGTGAATGGTGGTAATCCAGTTGGTACCTTACGAGATTTAGGTAAAACTAAGGAACCAACAGGGACAACGGTTACTTTCAAGCCAGATGCGACAATTTTTAGTGCTACGGTTTATAAATTTGATATTTTAGCAGAACGTTTGCGTGAATCGTCATTCTTAATGAGTGGTGTTAAGTTTACGTTAACCGACGAAAGAGTTGATCCAGTTCGTGTTGAAAAATATCATTATGAAAAAGGTCTTGAAGCGTTTGTTGGTTTTCTGAATGAAGACAAAGAAACTATCGGACCAGTTATGACCTTTGAGGGTGAACAAGAGAGTATTGTTGTTGATGTTGCAGCGCAGTACAATGATGGTTACTCTGAAACACTTCTTTCATTTGTTAACAATGTCCGTACACAGGATGGTGGAACCCACGAAGTCGGTTTCCGAACTGCGTGGACAAAGGCTTTTAATGAATATGCACGAAAAGTCAACTTACTAAAAGATAAAGATAAAAACTTAGAAGGCACGGATGTCCGTGAAGGATTATCAGCTGTTATTTCATTGCGTGTTCCAGAACAGTTTTTGCAGTTTGAAGGACAGACCAAAGATAAACTAGGAACGCCAGAGGCACGTGGTATTGTTGACTCTGTGGTTAATGAAACTCTTGGACGCTTCTTAATGGAAAATGGTGACTTCGGACAAAACTTAATCCGTAAGGCACTTCGCGCGCGCGAAGCTCGAGAAGCAGCTCGTCGCGCCCGCGACGAAAGTCGCACTGGTAAAACTAAAGGGGCGAAAGATCGTCTGCTTTCCGGGAAGCTAGCACCTGCCCAATCTAAAAATGCTGATAAAAATGAGCTCTTTCTAGTCGAGGGTGATTCAGCCGGGGGCTCTGCAAAGCAAGGTCGTGACCGTAAGTTCCAAGCCATTTTGCCGCTACGTGGAAAAGTACTAAACACTGAAAAAGCTAAGTTAGCAGATATTTTAAAAAACGAAGAAATATCAACATTGATTTATGCTATTGGTGGCGGTGTTGGAACTGATTTTAAAGTTGAAGATGCTTCATTTAACAAAATTATCATTATGACAGATGCCGATGATGATGGCGCGCACATTCAAACCCTACTACTAACATTCTTTTATAAGTATATGCGGCCATTAATTGAAGCTGGGCGTGTCTACATAGCCTTACCACCATTATACCGCGTCAAGTACTCTTCCAAGAAAATAGAAGATCAATTTGCTTGGACTAATGATGAGTTAGAATCAATTACCAGTCAGAGTGATGCACGTTATGAATTAACACGGTTCAAGGGACTTGGTGAGATGAATGCGCCATTATTATGGGAAACGACAATGGATCCCGAATCAAGAACATTAATACGTGTTAAAATTGATGACGCTGTGTTAGCTGAAAAACGTGTCACTACATTGATGGGTGATAAAGTTGATCCGCGGCGTGAATGGATTGAAGCCAATGTTCACTTTACATTGGATGAAGCCGGGTCAATTCTAGACACAGTTGATGGGGATGACACAAAGTCTAGTGATGTTTTTGAAAAAGCGCGCAATCAAGAAACTGGTACAAAATTTAAAGAACAAAAAAATGTGCCAGTCATTAAGACTTGGCAGAATGGTGACGACTGATTTCACTTGTTACTAGATAAGAATAGCTAGCTATTCAAATTATGGTTAGGTTATTACTTAATATTTTAAATAAAACTTTTTATGACATTTATCTGTAATTAGTAATTTTATAGATGTTTTAATCAAGGAGAACCGCACTTAGATGGCAGATCGTATAACCGAACTCTCACTTGAAGCAGTGATGGGGGAGCGCTTTGGGCGCTATTCAAAATATATAATTCAAGAACGTGCTTTGCCAGACATTCGAGACGGATTGAAGCCAGTGCAACGGCGTATTTTGTTTGCAATGGATCAGGATGGAAACACTTATGATCATCCATATCGTAAATCAGCAAAATCTGTTGGTAACGTAATGGGTAATTTTCATCCGCACGGTGATTCATCAATTTATGAAGCCATGGTACGTTTATCGCAGGATTGGAAAGTTCGTGAGCCGTTGATAGACATGAACGGTAATAATGGTTCAGTGGACAATGATCCGGCTGCAGCAATGCGTTATACTGAAGCGCGATTGTCTAAAATTGCTGGTGAAATGATGGCGGATTTGGGTCAAGAAACCGTGGACATGGTTTTGAACTTTGATGACACAACTTATGAGCCAACAGTTTTACCTTCTCGTATTCCTAGTCTTTTTATTAACGGCGCAACTGGTATTTCGGCGGGATATGCAACAGAAATTCCACCCCATAATTTGAAAGAAATCAATGCCGCATTAATCTACTTACTCGATCATCCAGCCGCTACTTTATCGCAATTAATGCGCTATGTAAAAGGCCCTGATTTTCCGACTGGTGGTATTGTTCAGGGACTTGATGGTATAAAAAAAGCGTACAAAACTGGACGTGGTAAAATCGTTGTTCGTGCTAAGACAGAAATATCTGATCTTCGCGCTGGCAAGAAGAAAATTGAAATTACTGAACTGCCTTATGAGGTTGTTAAGTCAAATTTGGTATCAAAAATTGATGCCATTCGATTAAATAAAGAAGTAACCGGCATTTCAGAAGTCCGCGATGAATCCGATCGCGAGGGAATGTCTATTGTTATTGAATTATCTAAAGAAGCAAATGCCAATGGTATTTTGACTTATTTGTTCAAAAAAACTGATTTGCAGATATCTTATAACTTCAATATGGTTGCTATTCATGATCAACGACCAGTACACGTTGGTTTGAAGGCTGGTTTAGAAGCTTTCCTTTCGTTCCGAAAAGAGGTTGTATTAAAGCGATCAGCATATGAATTGGCTAAAGCACAAGCACGGCAACATATTGTTGAAGGCTTAATCCGCATGCTGTCTATATTGGATGAAGTCGTTGCTACCATTCGAGCATCTAAGAATCGTAAAGACGCTACACAAAACTTAATTAATCGTTTTGAGTTTACACAAGCACAAGCTGAAGCCATTGTCACGTTGCAATTGTATCGATTGACCAACACAGATGTGACGCAATTAGAAGAAGAATTTTCCCAGTTGAATGATAAAATTAATCGTTTGAACCAAATTATTCACGAAGAGTCAGCATTGAAAGATGTTATTCGCGAAGAAATTAAGGCAATTACTAAGGCCTATTCTTCACCACGTTGCAGTGTTATTGAAGCAGAAGTTGAGAATTTGGTAATTGATACAGCGGTAACGATTGCTGAAGAAGATGTTCAAGTGTTAGTGTCACGTAATGGTTACTATAAGCGTGCATCTTTGCGTTCCTTTAAAGCTTCGGATAATGAAAATGGTCTGGCAGAAGATGATCTAGTTGTTTTCCAAGGAACCCTAAATACGACAAATCATTTGTTTATGTTTACCAACAAGGGAATGTTATTTATCGACCGGTTCATGAACTACCTGATACAAAATGGAAAGATACAGGAGAACATTTTTCACAGCAACTATCGAACTGGGATAAAGACGAAGTGGTGATTAAAGCTATCGCTGTTGATAATCTCGAACAAGGTGGTGCATTTACAATAGTTTCAAATGACGGATTTATTAAACAAACTACTTTAGTAGATATTGTTCCCAAAGCTTATAAAAAGAAATCTTCGATGGCTATTAAGCTTAAAAAAGATGTGAGCTACGTTGTTAATGTTGCGTACTTTCAAGATGTTAAGCGCCAAAATGTGCTATTGTTGTCACATAACGGTGTTGGTTTACGATACGCGATAAAAGAGGTGCCAGAAATTGGTTCCCGTACCTCTGGAGTCAAGGCAATGGACTTACGCGATGATGACACGATTAAAGCTGCCTTGTTTATTACCGATGATAAACAAAGTGTTGCTATTGTTGCTGAAAATGGCGCCTTCAAGTATATGCCAGTATCGTTAATTAACCATTCAAAACGTGGTAATAAAGGTGTTCTCATTTTCACACAAAAGAAAACTGTAGCCTATAAAGTTGCCACAGCGACAATATTTGATAGCAATGTGAAAGCACTTTCTATTTTGACAAAGCGTTATCAAATTCAAGAATTACAATTAAGTGATTATCATGAATCACAACGTATTGGCAATGGACAATATGTCGTTGACACTGATAAAAATGGCGAACCGTGGATTATAAAACCGCTAACAATTTCTGAGACAAAATGATTAATTTTTGTTAAAATAAAAATATAAAATGCTAGGAGATAAACTAATGGCTAAGACTTTAGTTTTTGGGCACAAGAACCCAGATACAGATACAATCGCATCAGCAATCGCTGCAAGTTATTTATTGAACCAACAAGGGCAGGATACAGAAGCAGTCGCGCAAGGTGAGCCCAACGCTGAAACGCAATTCGCGTTAGATTATTTTAAAGTTAAGCCGCTTCGTGTAATTTCTGAGGCCGATACAGAAACAGTTGTTTTAGTTGACCATAATGAAGCTGCACAATCAGTTGATAATTTAGCTGACGTTACCGTGGAAAACATTTATGATCATCATAAGTTTGCGTTCACAAATTCTACACCCTTGTATATCACGGCTAAGCCATGGGGCTCTGTAGCAACTATTTTGTACTATGAATTCAAACAAGCAAACATTGTTATTCCTGCAGAAATTGCTGGTCTATTAGCTTCAGCAATTATATCTGACACATTATTGCTCAAGAGTCCAACGACGACATCATACGACCAACCCGCTTTGGAAGCCTTAGCTAAGATTGCAGGACTTGAAGATTATGCTGCCTATGGTTTGGATTTGTTGAAAGCTGGAACAGATTTGTCATCACGCACTGATAAAGAATTAATTGATGGTGATGCCAAATCATTTGAAATGGGCGGGCACCAATTCCGGATTGGTCAAGTCAACACTGTTGATATTGATGAAGTATTATCTCGTCAGGCAGGAATTGAAGCAGCAATTGCAGAGGAAGGTTATGAAGACTTTTTGTTTGTGATTACTGATATCTTGAATTCAAACTCTAAGGGCTTGTACATTGGAGATGCTGCTCAATCAATCGAAGCAGCATTTAATCAAAAACTTGACAATAATGTAATTGATCTACCTGGTGTTGTTTCTAGAAAGAAGCAAGTAGTTCCACCATTAGAAAACCAACTCTAAAAAAATTCATACCAAATTAATTTAATTCGAATTATGAATTTTTGTGGATAAAATGTTGATAAATTTATTCACAGACCTTTACACTGGTAATCGGTTCATGTATAATAGATATTTGTATTGACAAGCAAATAAAAATTTTAAGAAAAACACTAAGGAGCAAGGATTATGCGTATCCACGTCGTTCTAGGAAATGATGAAACTGGTGAGCGTATCTACTTGACGTCTAAAAACCGTCGTAATACGCCTGACCGCCTTGAGTTAAAGAAGTACTCACCAAAACTTCGCAAAGTAGTAACATTTAAGGAGATTAAGTAATGGCAAAGAAGTCAAAGATTGCTAAGGCACAAAAGCGTGAAGCTTTAGTTGCAAAGTACGCTGACAAGCGTGCAGCATTGAAGGCTGCGGGTGACTATATTGGATTGGCAGCTTTGCCAAAGGATTCATCTCCAGTACGCGTTCATAACCGCGATTGGATTGATGGCCGTCCACACGCTTACATGCGTGAATTTGGAATGTCACGTTTGAACTTCCGTCAATTAGCACACAAGGGTCAAATTCCTGGTGTTCGTAAGGCTTCTTGGTAAAAGAAACCAGCAACTTCTTCTAATTGTTTCATTCGAAGGATTAGTATAAAAAAGCCCCAGCTTGCGGGCTTTTTTATGTTGTTGACGTATGTGCACTGTAATTTGCACTATTTTAATAAATAGGGTACAATAAATATAGTTAATTTACATAGCAATTGTAAATGGGCGGGTCACTTGGAAAAGCGGCCGGCTCATTTTTTATGGGATTAGCACGCTTATTGTCAATATAAGATAGTGTTAACGCTATATTAGTAAACGTAATTGACAAAACTATTCATCGAAAGGGGAAAATAAATGGCAAACAGAACCGAACAGACAGTTATTGACTTGATTTCACCAATCATTGAAGCACATAATGATTTACTGTGGGATTTAACGTTTACCAAAGAAGGTGGACAAAAAGTTTTACGGATTTTGCTGGATAAACCTGATCATCAATTTATTACGATGAATGATTTGACACTATTCACGCAAGAAGTTAATGAATTGTTAGATACCGTGGATCCAGATCCAATTCCTGAAGCCTATGTTTTAGATATTTCATCACCAGGCGCTGATCGACCATTAAAGGAATTATGGCATTTTGAGTGGGCTAAAGAGGCCAATGAAAATATTTTAGTATCCTTGTTTGTTGCCAAAGAAGGCCAAAAAAAGTGGCAAGGAAAGATTGCTGATCTAAACAAAGATGGCTTGACGCTGACGACAACTAATGGACGTTTGCCATTAACCTTTGACGAAATAGCTAAAGCAATACTGGATGTCCAGTTTTAAATCGTTAAAAATGGAGAAAATCAAATGAGTAAAGAATTAGTGGAAGCACTTAATGCTCTTGAATCAGAACGAGGAATTGATCGTTTAGTTGTTGTCGAAGCGCTTGAAGACGCATTGAAAGCCGCCTACAAGAAGCAATACAATACCGCTGATAATGTCGAAGCAACATTCGACGATAAAAAGGGCAACATTAGTATTAAACAAGTAAAGCATGTTGTTTTAGATGATGATCTTGAAGATGAAGAAATAGAGATTTCTTTATCCGATGCATTGGCAATCAATCGAGCATATGAAGCAGGAGATGAGATTCGCTTTGATGTTACGCCAAAAGATTTTGGTCGTATGGCGGCACAAGCTGCAAAACAAGTGATTGTGCAAAAAATGCGTGAAGCTGGACGACAAGCTATTTATAACAAGTTTTCTGATTATGAAGATGAAATTATAACAGGTGAAGTTGACCGACAAGATGCACGATTCCTATATGTGAACTTACCTGGCAATCAAGAAGCTGTAATGGCCCCAAACGATCAAATGCCCAATGAGCGGTATCACATGGGAGATCGTATTAAGGTCTTGGTTAACAAAGTTGAAAACAATGCCAAGGGACCACAAGTCTTTGTATCACGAACAGCAGCTGATTTGGTTAAACGATTGTTTGAACAAGAGGTGCCAGAAGTTTATGATGGTACTGTTGAAATCATGTCTATTGCGCGTGAGGCTGGTGATCGCTCAAAAATTGCCGTTTATACGCATGATACTGACTTAGATCCAGTTGGGGCCATGGTTGGTCAACGTGGTGCACGTGTACAAAGCGTTGTTAACGAACTAGCTGGTGAAAATATGGATATTGTGGAGTGGGTTGAAGATGAAGCACAGTATATTGCGAATGCTTTAAACCCTTCAGAAGTAACTGATGTCATTTTTGATCCAGCCAACGACCGTGCGGTAACGGTTATTGTTCCAGATAATCAGTTATCTCTAGCAATCGGGAAAAAGGGTCAAAATGCTCGCTTAGCAGCACGTTTAACGGGATTCAAGATTGACATTAAATCTGAAAGTGAAGCAGCAGCTAGCTTAGACCCAACACCAGCTGCTACAGCTGCTGACGAAAACGAAGAATAATTTGAAAGGAAATATGATCATAAATCAAGTGATTTATAGTCATACTGGTACATATGAAACCTCGTAAAATACCAATGAGAAAAGACATTGTAACGGGTGAAATGTTTCCTAAAAAAGAACTCGTTCGAGTCGTGCGTAGTAAAGAAGGTGACGTGACTTTAGACCCAACAGGGAAAGCCAATGGTCGTGGTGCGTATGTTAGCCTAAATGTAAAAAATGCAGAAATGGCTAAAGAAAAGCGTATCTTTGATAAAGCATTTGGTGTGAAAGTAGCAGATGAATTCTATGATGAACTCATTGCTTACGTTGACCATCAACAAGCACGTCGGGAGTTGTTTGGTGATAAATAAGAATGACCAAATATTGAATTTAGTTGGTTTAGCAATGCGCGCTGGTAAACTAGTACTTGGAACAGAACCTACGTTATCAGCTATTCGCGGGCAAAAGGTTTTTCTAGTTTTCTTTCCCAGTGATGGTGGTAAAAGCCAAGCAAAAAAATTCGCCGATAAATCAAACTTCTATAATATCAAACTAGTACAAGACTATACTAAAAAGCAATTAACGGATGCCATTGGTGTTAACCGAGGTGTTTTCGCCATTGCTGATCAAGGTTTTAGTCGAAAAATTAAACAATTAATTTCAGAAAAGGAGCGGAACTAAATGACAGAAGAAAAGAAATTCTCAGGTTCAAACCGTCCTGCACGAAAACAGGCAGTCCCAGAACGTAAGGAATTGCCCGCATCACAACGCCGTCATGCGGCAAAGTTAGCAGATGGTACAACGCCAGCCCAAGGAGGCTCACGTCCAAGCCGTCCTGCACGTCCTAACAATAACAATCAAAATCGTCCAAATAATGGTGGCCAAAGCCAAAATCGCAATAATCAGAATCGCTCGAATACATCTACTGGTGGCCAAAACCGTTCAAATAACGGTGGAAACCGCAACAATCGTCCTGGATCACGCGTTGCACCTGCTGAAGGGCGTCCAATGATTCGAGAGAAGAAAAATTGGTCAACGAAGCCACGTGAAGGGCAAGTTGATTATTCTGCTAAACCGGATAATAGCTTGAAGCAGTACGTGAATGAAAATGAAAAGAAGCGCCAAGCTTCTGCAGCTGCTAAGCATCCAAAGAAGCCAGCTGCAGCAACTAAGCCAGCTGTAAAGAAAGAAACTAGTGCAACTAAACCAGCTACTGCATCAACAACCACTGGTGCAGGGAAGTTTGGTGGCGCTCTCGCTTCTGGTAATAATTCTGCGCGCAATAACTCACGTAAGCGTAATACTAATGGTACTGGCCAACAAACACCACGCCGTAATGATCGTCCACGCGGTTCTAAAAAGTCACGTCGTATTGCTGCTAAACACCAACCATCAACTCCAGCAACAGTACGTAAAGAACAACCATTACCAGCAGTTTTGGAATATCGTGTTGGTATGAACGTGCAAGATTTGTCAAAGTTGTTGCATCGTGATACAGCAGAAATTATTAAAAAGTTATTCTTACTGGGCATTGTTACAAATCAAAACCAAAGTTTGGATGAAGATACAATCGAAATTTTGGCAGCTGATTATGGTATCGAAGCACAAGCAAAAGAAGAAGAAGACGTTGCAGATATTGACAGATTCTTTGATGATGAAAATATTGATGAGAGCAAGTTAGTTTCTCGTCCACCAGTTGTGACGATCATGGGACACGTTGATCATGGTAAGACAACATTGTTGGATTATCTACGTAATTCTCATGTTACTGAAGGTGAAGCAGGCGGTATCACACAACATATCGGTGCATACCAAACACGTATTAATGATAAATTAATTACATTCTTGGATACGCCAGGACACGCCGCCTTCACAGAGATGCGTGCACGTGGTGCTAACGTAACTGATTTGACAATTCTTGTTGTTGCTGCTGATGACGGTGTTATGCCACAGACAATTGAAGCGATTAATCATGCTAAGGCAGCGGGAACGCCAATCATTGTTGCTGTTAACAAAATTGACAAGCCTGGAGCAAATCCTGACGATGTGATGAATCAGTTAATGGCTTATGACTTAGTTCCTGAAGAGTATGGTGGTGACACAATCTTCGTTAAAATCTCAGCTAAGTTTGGTCAAAATGTTGATGAACTACTGGAAATGATTTTGTTGCAAGCTGAAGTTTTGGAATTGAAAGCAAATCCTAATATGCCAGCACGTGGTTCAGTAATTGAAGCCCGCTTGGATAAGGGACGTGGACCAGTTTCTACTGTTCTTGTACAACAAGGAACAATGCATGTTGGTGATCCAATTGTTGTTGGTAATACCTATGGCCGTGTACGTACAATGACAAACGAACGTGGCGTTGAGCTATCAGAAGCTTTGCCTGCGACACCTATCCAAATTACTGGTTTGAATGGGGTGCCACAAGCTGGTGATCGTTTCATTGTTATGGCTGATGAAAAGACAGCTCGCGCAGCCGGTGAAGAACGTGCAAAGCGAGCACAAGAAGCAGTTCGTAATTCAGGATCAGTTGTTACTTTGGATACATTGTTCAATACAATGGCTGAAAAAGCGATGAAGACGGTGCCAGTTATTGTCAAGGCTGATGTTCAAGGATCTGTCGAAGCACTTTCTGGATCACTGAAAAAGATTGAGGTTGACGGTGTTCGTGTGGATATTATCCATACTGCTGTTGGTGCGATTAACGAATCGGATGTTACTTTGGCTGAAGCATCTGGTGCAATTATTATCGGATTCAACGTTCGTCCTACACCTTTGGCAAAATCACAATCTGATTCTGAAAAGGTTGATATTCGTTTCTATAATGTCATTTATAATGCGATCGACGATGTTGAAGCAGCTATGAAGGGCCAACTTGAACCTGTATACGAAGAAAAGGTTATTGGAAAAGTCGAAGTTAAAGAATTATTCAAATTCTCTAAGGTCGGAACTATTGCCGGTGCCATGGTTGAAGAAGGTAAAATTACTAAGGATTCTAAGGTTCGCGTCATACGTGATAATGTGGTAGTGTTTGACGGTGAAGTTGGCTCATTGCAGCGCGGTAAAGATGCAGTTAACGAAGTGAAGATGGGATTTGAATTCGGATTTACAGTGGCCAAATTTAATGATGTTCACGCTGGGGACGTTGTTGAAGCCTATGTAATGGAAGAAGTTAAACCTAAGTAAGAGACCGATTACGCTGAATGCTTTTTGGTAGGTTGTGTCTTTTAATAGAAAGAAAGAGAAGGCGAAATAGTTATGGCAAATCCACAACGTGCAGGTCGTCTCGCTCAAGAAGTACAACGTGATGTTACTGATTTATTACTTAAGCGTATTAATGATCCGCGAGTAAAAGAGGTTACAGTAACAAGTGTTGAATTGTCTGGTGACTTGCAGATAGCAACAATTTATTATTCCATTTTATCTGATTTGGCCAGTGATGCTAAGAAAACTCAAGCCGGCTTGGAAGCTGCTAGTGGATTGATTCGTAAAGAATTAGGTTCACGATTGACGGTTTACAAAACGCCAGAATTGAAGTTTGTGCGTGATACATCTGTTCAATACGGAAATCATATTGAGGACTTGATTCGCAAGCTGCACACTGAAAATTAATAAATTATCAAATATTGGGCGCTCTCCATTAGGATGAGCGCTTTTTGTGTTAAAATAGTTCTATACAATTAATTTTTAAGAAAATGAGATTTAATATGACTAATCCAACTCAACCCTTCAATTCTATAGTATTGGATATGGCGCCTGACAAACTATTGGATTTTCAATTAAAAGTTCGTGATATTCCAGATATTTTACGATTAACATTTGGTGAACCTGGTTTTGCTGTTGATGAACGTATTAAGCAAGCGACTATTGATGCAATTACAAATGATCGTTCTCACTACGCTGAAAGTCAAGGTGAAACAGATTTGAGAATAGCTGCTGTTGCGTATTTTAATCGTGAGTATCATTTAAATTATAATGGTCCAGAAAATATTATCATCACACAGGGTGTGAGTGAAGCCATAAATGTTATATTTCAAACCCTCCTGAATGATAATGATGGCTTGTTGGTACCAGAACCAGCCTATGGACCTTATTTTTCTTCTCTTGATTTAGCACATGGTGTGCGTTTGTCCATTGATACAACGGCAAACGATTTTAAATTAACACCTGATATGGTCGAAGAAACCATCAAAAATGCGACGGTACCCGTTAAAGCTATTTTGATGAATTACCCAACTAATCCCACGGGAGTAACATACTCACGTGATGAGATCATTGCATTAGCTGAAACATTTACGAAGCATAATTTATGGGTCATTTCTGACGAAATTTATTCCGTCCTAACTTATGATCAAGAACATGTATCATTTGCTGAGTATATACCTGAACGCACAATTTACATTAATGGTTTATCCAAATCTCATGCCATGACAGGCTATCGTGTGGGATTTATTTTAGGCCAAGCTGAGACAATTGCGCAATTGCAAAAAACACATGGAACGCTGGTTTTCGCTGTACCTACATTTGTTCAAGATGCGGCTTTGGTTGCTTTACGTGATGTAACCGACACACCAGTAAAGATGCGTGATATTTATCGTCAACGTCGAGACAAAGTGTTATCACAGTTGCAGGCGTTAGGGTTTGATGTGGTTGAGCCAGAAGGGGCATTTTATTTATTTGCTAAATTGCCTGCTGATTTAGGTACTGATGGCGATGTGTTTGCTTTACAGTTAGCAAAAGAAGGTAAAGTGGCGGTTATTCCTGGTTCGGCCTTCAGCGATGCAGCGCAAGCTTACATTCGTATTTCATACGCTGCGTCCGATGAAGACTTGGCAGAAGGAATGAAGCGAATGACAAAATATATTGAAAAGGTACGCGGCTAAAGATGAACTTCTGGAAACGACTTTTTGGTTCAGAAAAAAAATTATCACAATTGAAGAGTACGGGTCAAATCAATGCGACTAGATTAGCGCGTAATAATGATACGCCTGTTTTAGTAGCGCCAGTGACTGGCGATTTACAAAAAATTACCGACAGCCGCGATGAACCCTTTAAAACTAAAAACGGGGTTATGCTAGTGCCGCATGGTGGTAATTTAATGGCACCGGTTTCGGGTATTGTTACTGAGTCCACTAATGATTATTTGACGCTAACAGATATTTTAGAACAGACTGTAACTGTAACTGTCGTGGGCACATCAAATGTCGTTCGGTTGGCTCAATACGGTGTAGGACAACAATTACATGCAGGTGATGTTATTGGAACGACAAATCAGAAGGTGCTATCTGCTGATCATGAAGCATTACGCATTTATGTTGTTTGGGCAAACCAAGACCTACCAAATATTCGGTATGGTTCTGTTTATGCAGGACAAAACGTCTGGCAAGTAGGGGAATTGCAAAATGACAAAGAATCAGATAGTTGATGGTTTGTTAGTTATCAATAAGCCTCGTGGCATGACATCTTTTGATGTTGTTAGTAGAGTACGCCGTATTATTGGTCAAAAAAAAGTTGGCCATGCTGGCACTTTAGATCCGAATGTTGATGGTGTCCTAGTAGTTGCTTTAGGTAAAGCGACAAAGTTGATTGATGAATTGCAAACACGGCCAAAAAGTTATATTGGTGAAATTACATTAGGGTTTTCAACAGAAACAGAGGACCTTGATGGTGAAATCGTTGATCAGCTGGATATCGTAACGCCTTTTTCTGAACAGAAAATTGATCAAGCGATACAGCAATTAAATGGCGAAATCACACAAAGGCCACCTATGTACTCTGCTGTAAAAGTTAATGGTAAGCGGCTCTATGAGTATGCTCGAAATGGTGAGACTGTTGAACGTCCAGTTCGTAAAGCGGTAATTCATGACTTTAAACGTACATCCGGTATTAAATTTATAGATGGTAAGCAGGTATTCAAGTTTGAAGCCACAGTTTCCAAGGGCACGTATATTCGCACTTTAGCCGTAGATGCAGGCAAAATAATTGGGATCCCGGCAACAATGACACAATTAACTCGAACGATGGGGAGCGGCTTCAAAATTTCTGAAGCACGTGACCTGGATTTTTTATCCACACTATCGTATGAAGAAGTATTAAAACAAGTAATACCTATTAGAGAAGTATTGAAGTGGCCAACTAAAAATTTGAGTGAAAATGAATGGTTTGCTGTAAAAAATGGTCAGAAAATTTCTAGTTGGCCTGCAAATGACAGCTATTTGCAACTATATTATCAAAACAAACTGAAAGCAGTATATCAATATGACGAGATTGAGCAATTATGGCGCTCTCGTTATGTATTTGATAACCAATGACTATGACAGAATTAATTCGTTTACATTATCCGATATTAGATTTTAAAAAGCCGGTTCAACAGGTCGTTGCAATGGGCTTTTTTGACGGTGTTCATCGCGGGCATCAGGCTGTTTTAGCTCGTGCGAAAGCAGAAGCTGAAAAACAAGGGGTGCCCTTGGCTGTGTTGACCTATGATCCACATCCAATTGTAGCTTTTCAGACGTTGAAAAAACCACTGCGTTATTTAACACCATTAGCCAAAAAGAAGTCCATCATGAGACAGCTAGGTGTTGATCGGGTTTATGTTATGCAATTTACTTCTAAACTTGCTAAATTAGGTGGTCAACAGTTTGTAGATGAGGTGGTCATGCAATTAAACCCTGTTACGGTGGTAGCAGGATTCGACCATTTGTATGGTGCAGCGGGAACGGATAGTGATATGCTACATTTAGCAACATATGCAACTAATCGCTTTGATGTTATTACTGTGTCTGAATTTGATGATTATAATCAGAAAGTTTCTTCTTCAACAATTCGATCTATGTTAGATCAAGGGAACGTAGATGGCGCCGCACAGCAGCTCGGTCGTGTCCATTCGACATCAGGTATAGTCGTCCATGGCGAAGCTAGAGGCCGTGAATTAGGCTTCCCAACTGCCAATATACAAACACCTGAAGAGGAATGGCTGCCTGGTATTGGTATCTATGCTGTAAAAATAAAAGTATATGATACTTGGTATCTAGGAATGGCTAGCATCGGACGCAATGTGACGTTTGGTGATGCTCGTCCAATCACAGTTGAAATTAACATTTTAGATTATCAAGAAGAAATATATGGTGAGTTTGTTCAGATACAATGGTGTCATTATCTGCGTGGTGAAGTGAAATTTGAAAACGTTCAAGCACTGATAGATCAACTTAATGAAGATGCAAGACAAACAAGGCATTATTTTAATACAAAATTATAAAATACAGTTTGTTGGCACTCTTATAAAAAGAGTGCTAAAAAGACTTGCATTATTTCTCAAATAGTGTATTATAATAAGTGTTAGCAGTTAGATATAGTGAGTGCTAAAAGGAGTCGATAATATGGCGCTAACAGAACGACAAAAGTTAATCTTAACCGCCATTATTTATGAGTATACACAGCGTGAGCATGCGGTTGGTTCAAAAAGTCTACAAGAACATCTAGATATTAAAATTAGCTCTGCGACGATTCGTAACGAAATGGCAGCGCTAGAATCCGATGATCTTATAAAAAAATTGCATACTTCTGCTGGTCGAGTACCATCATACGAAGGGTATCGTTATTATTTAGATCACCTGATGATGACACGCAGAGCGACTGATCGCGATGTACAAGCGGTCATTCAATCATTCCGTGGAAACTTCCATGAGATAGATGATTTGCTAGACGAAACAGCTAGGACTTTATCAAATTTAACTGGTTATACTGCGTTAATTTTGAAGCCAAGGCGAATTGATATTAAAGTTTCGGGATTTCGATTGGTTCCATTGGAGGGCCATCAGCTGATTGCAGTATTGGTTACTAATGATGGTAAAGTGACTAGCCAGACGTTTAAATTACCAAATGAAATGGCGATTGAATCGTTAGAAAGTATGGTTACATACATCAATGATCAGATGGTTGGTCGACCGGTTAATGATGTGTTGCGTATGATGCAGTCTGATGAGTTGCCTACGCAAATGAGTCGCATGATTAAAACGCCGGCAGCTTTTTTGCAACTATTTGGCGACGTGTTAGCACGATCGAACGGAGATAACGTCCATATTGGCGGCCGATTGAATGTTCTAGACTTTAGTAAAGAAACAGATATCGCTGATGTGAAGCCTCTGTTGGAATTTTTGAACAATGCTGAGGATGTTAGACAAATTGCTTCGCCAACACGAGATGTTCAAGTTAAAATTGGACGTGAGATTGGCGAGCCATTACTTTCAGAGTTCAGCTTGATTACGCGTGGATTTTTGGTACCAAATCAAGGAAGTGGTATTATTGCTTTACTTGGTCCAATTCCTATGTCATATAGTACCAATACGTTGCTTACAGACGCGTTTGGTGAAGCGTTAAGTCGCAAAATGATTGAATATACATAGCTAGGAGGTCACACTTGTGACAGAAAAAAACGAAGAAGTTGTAGAAGATAAGAACATTTCTGATCAAACTGATGAAAATTTGACCGAAGAAATTGAATCTGAAGCTGATGATTTACAGGTGGAGCCTGATCCGAAACAAGCGGAAATTGATAAGCTAACAGAGCAAGTTAACAACCTCGAAGAAAAATTATTACGTTCACAAGCAGAAATTCAAAATATACAACAGCGCAATGCGCGTGAACTACAAAATGTACGCAAGTATGATGGACAAAAATTAGCCAGTGCAGTATTGCCAGCCGTTGATAATTTGGAAAGAGCCCTTCAAGTTGAAGCTAACGATGAAGTGTCAAAGCAAATTAAAACAGGTGTGGAGATGACGCTTAAGACGTTAAATCAAGCTTTAACAGACAATGGTATTACGTCAACGGGTGAAATTGGTGAATCTTTTGATCCAACTAAGCACCAAGCAATTCAAAGTGTTGAGTCAGATGAAGTTGAATCTGACCAGATTGCACAAGTTTTGCAAAAGGGTTACATATTACAAGACCGCGTAATTCGACCAGCAATGGTTGCAGTGGCGAAATAAGAACGATTTTGCATGGTGATTCAATCGATGAGATACCACACCTTAAAAAGATGAAAATGATTTTAAAGTAAAGGAAGAAAATATTTATGTCAAAAATTATTGGTATTGATTTAGGAACGACAAACTCAGCTGTTGCTGTCCTTGAAGGTGGCGAACCAAAGATCATCACAAATCCAGATGGTGGTCGTACAACACCTTCAGTTGTCTCATTTAAAAATGGCGAAAGTCAAGTGGGTGATGTTGCAAAGCGTCAAGCAATTACAAACCCAGACACGATTATTTCAATCAAGTCTCACATGGGTGAAGCTGGTTATAAAGTTAATGCCAATGGTAAAGACTACACACCACAAGAAATTTCAGCAATGATTTTGCAATATATTAAGGGCTATGCTGAAGATTACTTAGGTGAAAAGGTTGAAAAAGCTGTTATCACAGTTCCTGCCTACTTTAACGACGCACAACGTCAAGCTACTAAGGATGCCGGTAAGATTGCTGGTCTGGAAGTAGAACGTATCATTAACGAACCAACAGCTGCCGCATTGGCTTATGGTTTGGACAAGCTAGATAAGGATGAAAAAATTCTTGTCTATGACTTAGGTGGTGGAACATTCGATGTGTCAATCCTTGAATTAGGAGATGGCGTGTTTGAAGTTTTGTCAACAAACGGTGATACTCATCTTGGTGGTGATGACTTTGATAACAAAGTTATTGACTATTTGGCAGAACAATTTAAGTCAGAAAATGGTGTTGATTTAAAGGATGACAAATTAGCTTTGCAACGTTTGAAGGATGCCGCAGAATCAGCTAAGAAGACTTTGTCATCTGCAAACGAAGCTCAAATTGATTTGCCATTTATTGCTTCAGGTGATAACGGACCATTGCACTTGCAGACATCATTGACACGTGCAAAGTTTAACGAATTAACAGCTGATTTGATTAAGAAAGCAGAGCAACCTGTTTTGAGTGCTTTGAAGGATGCCGGATTGTCATTCTCTGACATCGACGAGGTTATCTTGAACGGTGGTTCAACTCGTATTCCAGCCGTACAAGAATCTGTTAAGAAGATGACAGGTAAGGAACCTAACCACTCAATTAACCCTGATGAAGCTGTTGCTTTGGGCGCTGCCGTTCAAGGTGGTGTCATTACTGGTGATGTTAAGGATGTTGTTTTGCTTGATGTTACACCATTGTCATTGGGTATTGAGACAATGGGTGGTGTGTTCACTAAGTTGATTGAACGCAACACAACGATTCCAACTTCAAAGTCACAAGTATTCTCAACTGCAGCTGACAATCAACCAGCTGTTGACATTCATGTTTTGCAAGGTGAACGTTCAATGGCTGCCGACAACAAGACATTGGGTCGATTCCAATTAGCAGATATTCCGGCCGCACCACGTGGTGTACCTCAAATTGAAGTGACATTTGACATTGATCGTAATGGTATTGTTAATGTTTCTGCTAAGGACCTAGGAACACAGAAGGAACAAAAGATTACAATCCAAGCTGCTGGTGGTTTGTCAGACGAAGAAATTGAAAAGATGATGAACGATGCCAAGGCAAACGAAGAGGCTGATGCTAAGAAGAAAGAAGCTGTCGATACACGCAACGAAGCTGATCAATTGATTTTCCAAACTGAAAAGACTTTGGAAGAAGTTGGTGACAAGTTGGGTGACGATGAAAAGAAGCCAACACAAGACGCTTTGGAAGCTTTGAAAAAAGCTAAGGAAGATGCCGCAGCTGATAATGCTGATTTGACAGATTTGAAGGCTAAGTCAGAAGAATTAACTAAGGTAGCTGGTGAATTAGCAATGAAGTTGTATCAACAAGCAGCGCCAAAGGACGGAGCTGAAGGAGACGCAAAGTCTGCTGATGACAACACAGTTGATGGTGATTTTGAAGAAGTTGATCCAAATAAAGACGACAAGAAGTAATTATTAAAACAAACCGCATTCATTGAGTGCGGTTTGTGTACATAAATTAGAAGGAGCGGGCGCGTGAATAACACTGAATATTATGACCGTCTCGGCGTTAGTAAAGACGCCAGTCAAGATGAAATTAAAAAGGCTTATCGTAAGCTATCAAAAAAATACCATCCAGATTTGAATCATGAACCTGGTGCTGAAGAAAAATATAAAGAAGTTCAAGAAGCTTTTGAGACGCTAGGTGATGAACAAAAGCGTGCGCAATATGATCAATTTGGACCTAACGGCGCACAAGGTGGTTTTGGTGGCCAAGGCGGTTTTGGCGGTCAAGGTGGCTTTAGCGACTTCTCCGATTTGGGTGATATATTTAGTCAAATGTTTGGTGGCGGATTTGATCCAAATCGTCCGCGCAAAGGACAAGATTTACAGTACCGCATGAACTTGACTTTTGAAGAGGCCATTTTTGGTAAGGAAACTACGATTAAGTTTAACCGTGGTGATGGTAAGCAACACGAGATTAAGGTTACTGTACCTGCTGGTGTTGAAACTGGGCAGCAAATGCGTTTGAGTGGACAAGGTGAAAGTGGTGTTAATGGTGGACCACAAGGAGACTTGTTCGTTGTCTTCCAAGTATCACCATCAAGAGATGGATTTGAACGTGATGGTGCAGATGTCTACTTAGAACAAAAGATAAGCTTTGTGACAGCTGCGTTGGGTGACGAAATTCAAGTCAAGACGGTTCACGGTGAAGTGAAGTTAAGAATCCCAGCTGGTACTCAAACTGGTAAGCGTTTCCGCTTGAGTGGTAAGGGTGCTCCGCGTTTGCGTGGCAATGGACACGGAGATCAATTTGTTATTGTGACTGTCGAAGTACCGACACGACTTAATAAAGATCAGAAAAAGGCGTTGGAAGCTTTCAAGGAAGCTACCAACGGTACAACTAAGAAAAAGAGTTTCTTCGATAAATTGTAATCAAAAAGCTCCGCAGTGATTATCTGCAGAGCTTTTTAGATTGACCAAATTAATCAATATATTTTGTATCTTCATCAACTTCCCAAGGCGATTGCATATTAATGTGATCATAATATAAGTGCCCATGTAAGTGATCAATTTCATGCTGGAAAACAATGGCAGGATAGTCGCGCAATTTAATTGTTTGCTTATTACCATCTTCATCCTGGTAGCGTACTGTTATTCGATAAGCACGAGGTACAAATCCAGGCACATCTTCATCAACTGATAGACAACCTTCACCAACGTTTAAGGCACCTCGCTTGACGGACTCTGAAATAATTACAGGGTTGAAAATTGTGCCCTTAAAATAAGGTTCGTCAGTTGTGTCTTCTGGGTCAAGTGCAGGTATTAAAATTGATGACATACGCAAAGAGTAGCCTACTTGTGGAGCAGCTAATCCAACACCTGGACGTAGACCGTACTTCTCATTTTGTTTTTCATCTTGAGATACAACTAAATATTCCATCATATCTTTAGCAAGTTGTGCGTGTTCTTCACTCAAAGGGAAAGGAACGGACGCAGCCGTTTTACGTAGTACGGGATCTCCGTCCCGTGTGATTTTATCCATAGTAAATCTGATTGTCATTTTTTTTACCTCACAATCTAGTATATCAAACGTTATAACATGTTAAAATAAAATTATGAATGAAAATTATGTATTACCAATCGATGGTGATTGGACGACCCAAGATATTATTATTGTGACAAATTTTATAAACAGTGTGTTAGGTGTTTATGAAAAAGGATCTTCTCGTGAAGAGGTATTAAAAAACTACGATGCATACAGAAAAATAATGCCTGCCAAAAGCGAGCAGAAAAAATTTGATAAGGATTTTGAACGCCAAACGGGATACAGCATATATAAAACCATAAAATTTGTCCAAAATTCGACGAAAGACAGAGTACGCTTATGAGCACATTAAGCCCATTTGAAATTCAAGAAATTGACCAAACTGTATTAGTGTGGCTTGATGAATTGCAAAAATCTACAATAGCGGCAATGAATCAGCATTTAGATGTAGCTACTAAACACGATGCACGTGATTTAGTTACAAATGTTGATAAAAGCAATGAGCAAATAATCAACAAGTACATTCGAAAATTTGATCCAGATGCACAAATTGTGAGTGAAGAGGGATTTGGTGATAAACCAATTAGTATGGCTGGACATGTGTGGTTTGTCGATCCAATTGATGGTACCATGAATTTCTATAAACAGCACGATGACTTTGCTATTATGATAGCACTTTACATTGATAACCAACCTATTTTGGGATGGATTATGGATGTGGTAAATAATATTGTTTATCATGGTGGTCCTCAAATGGGTGTTTTTGCCAATCAATTGCGGTTAGATCCACCAGAAAATGATGCGCTTAATCAAGGAATTGTTTTATTGAGTGGTGCGCGCTTGCTCTATGGGATGTTTGGATATGACGAAATTGCTAAAAGTGCCTTGGGATACCGAGTTATTGGCGCTGCTGGTCCGTCTTTTATCCGTGTCTTACGTGGTCAGGCCGTTGGATATTCTTCAAAAATGATGTCATGGGATTTTGCTGCTGGTCAAGTTTTAGCAAAAACATTAGGATTAATTGTTTCAGATATTGACGGAAAGCAGTTAGATATGTTATCATCTAACATAGTATTAGTTGCTACGAATCGAGCGCATCGCGATATTTTGGCGTTGCATAGAAGCTAGGGAACGAAGTGTCCCTAGCTTTTGTATGTGGCAGCATTTAAATTAAAGGAGTACTAGAAAATTGGCAAATCGCGAAGACATTCGTAACATCGCTATCATTGCCCACGTCGATCACGGGAAGACGACGCTGGTTAACGAACTTTTGAAGCAATCAGACACATTGGATTCACGCAAGGAATTGGGTGATCGTGCAATGGATACTAACGATATTGAAAAAGAACGTGGTATCACTATCTTGTCAAAAACACAGCCGTTAAGGTTGGGGACAAGCAAATTAACATTTTGGATACACCTGGACACGCGGACTTCGGTGGTGAAGTTGAACGTATCATGGGTATGGTTGATGGCGTTTTGTTGGTCGTTGATGCTTTTGAAGGTACAATGCCACAAACTCGTTTTGTGTTGAAAAAAGCTTTCGAACAACATTTGACACCAATCGTTATCGTTAACAAAGTGGACCGTCCTGGTGCACGTCCTGAAGAAGTTGTTGACGAAGTATTGGATTTGTTTATTGAATTAGGTGCCGATGAAGAAGATTTGGACTTCCCAGTTATCTTTGCTTCAGCGATGAACGGTACATCTTCTTTGTCACCAAATGTTGATGATCAAGAACATACGATGAAGCCAATTTTTGATGCTGTCTTTAATACAATTCCTTCACCAGTTGACAACTCAGATGAACCATTACAATTCCAAGTGGCAATGTTGGACTATAATGATTTCGTTGGTCGTATCGGTATTGGCCGTGTTAAGCGCGGAACAATTAAAATTGGTGACAACGTTGAAGTTTTGAAGTTGGATGGTTCAACACAAAGTTTCCGTGTAACTAAGCTTGCTGGTTTCATCGGGTTAGACCAAGTAGATATCCAAGAAGCTAAAGCTGGTGATTTGATTGCTGTCTCTGGTATGGAAGATATCTCTGTTGGTGAAACAGTTGCAGATCCTGCTCATCCAGATGCATTACCAATTTTACGTATCGACGAACCTACTTTGCAAATGACATTCCGTCAAAATGACAGTCCGTTTGCAGGTAAAGAAGGTAAGTTTGTTACTGCACGTCAAATTGAAGATCGTTTGCGTCGTGAATTGCATACTGATGTGTCATTGCGCGTTGAAGATATTGGACAAGCAGGTGCTTGGTCAGTGTCTGGTCGTGGTGAATTACACTTGTCAATTTTGATTGAAACGATGCGTCGTGAAGGCTTTGAGTTACAAGCTTCTCGTCCACAGGTTATTTACCGTGAAATTGATGGTGTTCAATCAGAACCATATGAATCAGTTCAAATCGATACACCTGATGAATATTCATCAACAGTTATTGATTCATTGAACCAACGTAAGGGTGAGATGGTCAACATGGAGTCTGTTGGTAACGGACAAACACGTTTGACTTATATGGCACCTTCACGTGGCTTAATTGGTTATTCAACTGAATTTATGTCAGCTACACGTGGATATGGTATTTTTAACCATACGTATGCTGAATATCGTCCAGTTGTTCGTAACTGGGAACCAGGACGTCGTAATGGTGCTTTGGTTTCTATTAACCAAGGAACAACTACAAACTATGCGATTATGGGTGTTGAAGATCGTGGACAAATGTTTGTTGGCGCTGGTATTGAAGTTTATGAAGGAATGATTGTTGGAATGAATGCGCGTGACAATGACATCTCAGTCAACGTTACAAAATTGAAGCCACAATCAAACGTTCGTTCATCAAACAAAGACCAAACATCTTCAATTAAGACACCACGCATCATGAATTTGGAAGCTTCTTTGGAATTCTTGAATGATGATGAATATGTTGAAGTAACTCCTGAAAACGTACGTATCCGTAAAGCTATCTTGAACACAGCTGAGCGTGAAAAGTCTGCTAAGCGTCGTAAGGCATCAACAAACTAACATTTATTTTAAATAATCAGGAACCTGCTTGGGTTCTTCGTTATGGAGCTATGGCACAATCCGGTACTGCAACGGACTCGAAATCCGTCGAGCCGCATTTCGCGGTGTGCGGGTTCAAATCCCGCTAGCTCCTTTATTATATGTTATCTCATGTTCTTATATGTACAAAAACGTTGTTATATCAACGTTTTTTTATTTTGCATAACTTAATACAACGTTAGAAAACAGCACAGTACACAGTAGGAGCCATTTACTGTTTTCGTAACTCAAACTGCAAAAAAATTTATGTAGGGTTTATTCTTAAAATCATTCAATCCGAATAATTTCATCAAAATTTGAAAAAAATACTTGTTTGTGTAAATGATTACGACTCCAATTTTCGAGGACATATCTTTTGTGTTGATAATTTTCAAAAAAATCTGATAACTCGAATTTTTTACTTTTTGATCGTCTTAACATTTCATCCAAAAATGCCCAGTCGGCATTTTGAGTTTGCAAAGAATAATTTTTCCAATCCATGAAATTCTGTCCTTTTTTAAATCAGTATCATTTTGACGCTAATAATTAAAGGATATCACAAATATGGTATATGGGGTATGTTATATAAAACATAGCCAGATTTAAAAAACATTAAATGCTTACAAAGTATTTGATAGAAAGCTGCTATTTCTGAAAATCGAACAGTGATAAGTAGCAAATTATGGTGAAAGTTCACTTCAGAAATTATTATAGAAACTTTTGCTTTAAAAACACTATTACTTCTGTTATGATACATAGGAGCGTGTTTCTTATTTTGGAGATGTTAATGAAGGTTATTTCGCTCTTTTTTGGGGAAAGTAGAATAGTATGATAAATAAAGTTAAGTATATAATTGGTAAGCATTTAAACATAAGTGTTTGCTTACTTTTTGCGTTATTCAGTTGTTTGATTATTTTACCTTATTTGCATGGGCCAGCCTATATCCATCAAGAGGGATGGGATGGGCGTTTCCATATGGCTCGTGTCGCAGAAAGTTATTTGAATTTAAGTCATGGTCATTTGGATCAAGCAATTCCCAGTGTGATGACTAAAACTTTTGGATCATTTGGATATCCACAAAATCTTTTTTATCCGTTGATAACTATGCTTCCAGAGGTGCTCTTGCACATAATCTTTGGCAATGCGTACGGTGGTTATTTGGCATTTATTGCTTTAATCTTTTTTTCAACATTTATGTCAATGTACATTTGTACATTAAAAATAACAAAAAGTCGTTTCATTGCTCTATTAAGTAGTGCGCTATATGGATTTAGTCATTTTGCGATTTCTATAACATTGTTTTACCGTAGCTTTGGTGGATCTTTTATTTTTATTTTTATGCCAATTGCTTTTTATGGAATGTATCAGATTGCATTAAAAGATCATAAAAAATGGTGGATAATGTCTTTAGGGGTTGCCGGACTCATTTTATGTGATCTACCTGATGCGGTAGTTGTTGTTTTGATGTTGGTCTTTTCATTCTCAATGACATTTACTGTTAAAGAAGCTAAGAATATCAAATTAACGCGTATAGTAAAGTTAATTTACGCAGGAATGCTTTCAGCGTTACTTTCAGCGTTTTTCTTAGCACCACTTCTACAAAATTTGTTGTTTGTTAAAAATATTTCTGTCAATAAACTATTGTTGTCAAATACTGTTTTACCTACATTGAGTGTATTTTTAACAGACAAGTTGGCTTCGTACAGCTTAGGTTTATCAGGCCTAATCGTTGTATTCTTTGTTATTAATGGCTGGAACAAGTTTCATCCCGCATTAAAATACTTATCAGTAGTTTTGCTGATCAATTTAATACTTGTAACTAATATCTTTCCTTGGCCAATTTTTGATAAATATTTAGGGTTCGTACAATTCGTTGGCAGATTTCTCTATACTGCGACTTTTATTTCAGCTTTTCTTGGGGCAATTGCCATTGCTAATATTGTTGAAAATAGAAAGAGTCGCTACTTGCTGGTAACGCTATTTTGTTCTATTGGATTGCTCTCAGTCACTAGTCTTAATTTTAGTATTAAGCGAAACCCAAACGGCAATGCTGTTAACATAGTTTCTTGGGATGATTTTCAAAATGCCACACTAAATAATTATATATATGATTATTTGCCACATAATGCATTCAAAATCAAAGATAAGTTAGAACAACATTCTATTCCGTTGATGAATCCAAAGAAAGAGATACAACAAACACGTTGGACAACAGGATACGACAGCATACATTATCGAATTAATTCAGTACAAAAGTATACTGATGTTGTCTTGCCAAATATCTTTTATCCTGGGTTCACAGTATACGTGAATGGGGAAAAAATGCCTGAAAAATATAATAAAAACAATGCCATCGTTGTTCCTATAGAAAAAGGTATTAGTAAAATTGATGTGAAATATGTAAAGACGCCGGTTCAAATAATTTCATTTTGGATAAGTGTCATTGCATTGTTGACTTTAATTGTATTAAAAAATAAAAAATTGACTAAGCTGTTACCATTGTTTAAAAAACATTGAACTAATTAGATTATTTAACTGCTTTAATTTTGGAGGATAACTATGTCTTGGATCTTTTTGTTGTTTGCGGGTATTTCGGAAATATTATGGTCAACTGCTATGAAGTTAAGTGATGGTTTTTCTAAAGTAGGTTGGGCTGTTATTACTGTAGTAGGTCTAATTACTAGCATGCTTTGTCTTCTGCAAGCTGTTAAACACTTATCATTTAGTCTCGCTTACCCAATATGGACAGGTATTGGCGCTGTTGGTTCAGTCCTTGTGGGGTTATCCTTTTTCACGATAAATTCTCAACTGCTACGTGGTTTTTTGTTGCATTATTGATTGTTGCAATTATTGGAATAAAGATGACAGCCGGAGAGTGACAAGTGGTTCCCAACTGCGTTGATGGTTCAATAAAACATAATTATAAAGCCCTTATCAGTTAAGAAAGGGCTTTATAATTTTTATTTTGTGAATTAACAAATAACTTCGTACAATCATTGGACTTGCCAATGATAGCCAACAGGTAAAGCTTCTCCAGGTGCTATTCTAGTAGAATGACCTTTCCTAGTTTCCCAGGTAAAGCCATCTCGTATAGCCCATTTATATCGATCAGTAGAATTGATATTATTACTATCAGCTGTCTGGGTGGTTACAGTTGAAGTATCAGTATTTGCCTGTTGTGTTGCTTCAGAACTAGCTTGCGCTTGAGAAGCAGCAATACGAGATGATTGAACAATAGATTCGCTGTTAGAAGCTGAACTAGCGGAGATTGACGAGGATAAAGCGGCAGATTCTGAACTAGATTTTTCAGCATCAGATCTAGCTTTGGCTTGAGATGATGAAGCTGCTTCTATACTAGCAACCTCAGCACGGGAGCTCGTTTCTGCGGCTATTGAAATTGATTTGGATTGACTGGCTTCGCTGTTTTCAGATGTAGAGGAGCTACTTATTTCCGAGCTAGTTTGATTGCTATTGCTACTGCTATGATTTGGTGATGCCTCAATCAATAGAAATAGGGCAATGAAGATTAGGCCATAAGTACCTTTTATTTTATACCAAGGAGCATGGCTACGCTTCTTTTTAATGTCATTGATGGACCAAAGGCCAAGCCACCAAAGTAAAAAAAGCGGCCAAATAAATAAAAGAATAATCCAAAAAATTGGTTTTCGTTTCCAACTGTTTAACTTATTGTTGAAGTTTGCATAATCTAACATTTTCAAATTCTCCCAAATTCTCTTCAACTTTTTAACGTGGACGCCTAGCACGTGAAGGCAGAAAACACTAGCACCTCTAATTAAAAGAAGCTCTTTTTTGCATTATAGCAAACATTTTTAGAAAATATGTAAAAAATGTTATCAAAAAGCATCTTTGCGATTCGTTTGGAACACTTTCGCAAAGATGCTTTTTTATTATGAAACTGTTTTTTTCAATTTATGATAGCTATTCAAACTGCCAATAATAAATACGAGTATGCCAGTCCAAATAAAAGCAAACACAATGACCTTATGCCAGTTAAAGGCTTCATGCAAAACAAAATGGCCATAAGCAATTGAATAGTTGGATTAAGATATTGAATAAAACTCAACGTGATAAAGTCAGTATTTTTATTGGCAACAGCGAATAAAAGTAAGGGGATAACCGTTAAGATACCACTCATAATCAATAGAATCGTAATCTTAGGCCCATTTTGTATCATCACATGTGGAGATAAGAACAGATAAACTAAAGCAATAGGTGCAACGAAGAGGGTTTCCAGTGTTAATGAAATTGTAGCTGGTAAGGGTACTTGTTTTTTGATCAAGCCATAGAAACAAAATGTAGCCGCCATTAGTAGTGTATTTAAAGGTAGTGATCCAGTTTGAATAGTTAGGATGACAACGCCAATAATAACAAGTATTAAGGCGACTATTTTGGACCTTGATAGTTTTTCATGTAAGAAAATAACTGCGACAACTACATTCATTAGTGGCATTATATAGTAAGAGAGGCTCGCTTCAGTGGCTTGCTCATGAGTAACCATATCGATATATAAAAACCAGTTAATTGAGATTAGGAAGGCACTTAATATAATCAAACCCATTTTGTGATTTTGGATTAATTCAATAATGACGTGCCAGACTTCTTTCCAACTTTTTTGAAAGGTTAACACCACACTAATGGTTACAAGCGACCAAACAATTCGATAGGCTAAAGTATCCATTGCTGGGACAACACTTAATAGTTCCCAGAACACACCAAGCATGCCCCACAGAAGGTATGCAGAGAGGCCTGAAATAATTCCTAGACGTTTATTTTCCATAGCTATACTCCCGAATTAAATATAACTATTATAATACCACTTGTTGCAAACGATTTATCACGTTTATGTTAAGTATTTGAATTAGTACGGATAATTATAATGAGCTAAAAGGCACAAACTCTTTCGGTTGATCAGAAGGACAGAGTGTTTTTTGCATCCAAAAGTTATCTAGCCATTTTCCAGATTTAAAACCTATTTTTTTAAACAAGCCAACATTCTCATAGCCCATTCGTTCATGGAACTTCTTACTTGTTTCATTCTCTTCAGTAATGCAAGCGATAATATGAACAACATTTTGCTTTTTTAATATATTTTCAATTTCGGAATAGAGCATTTTACCTATTCCGCGACTGCGAGCTTCTTGTGAGACGTATACGCTAATTTCAACGGTCCATTTGTACGCGCCACGACTATTAAACTCATGAGCGTAAGCATAGCCTAAAATCGTGTTATCTTCTTCTATGACGATATAAGGGTATTTCTCAAGCGTATTGGCGATTCGGTCTTCAAAATCCTGGATAGTAGGAACATTGTACTCGAAAGTAGAGGTTGTTCTTTCGACGTAAGGTTTGTAGATATTCAATAATGTTGGTGCGTCTGCTAACTTCACCGTGCGAACATTCATCATATTATTACTCCTAGTTTTGGGATAAAAAAATAATAGGTAACCATTTTAACATGAGATTGCAGGATAATAAATAGTTAAATGTAGTCAATTTGTTCAAGGGAATAGGAGTTATTTTGAGATAAGGTTCGTTTATTGTGAAAAGAGCAAAAATAAAAAAGCGATTGGTTAGAATCGCTTTTTATTCTTCATGCTTGGCACCAATTTGGTATATGGCTTCTTCGATATTTAAGTCTTTTTTCATTTGAGTAACAATATTTGCGCGCTGAGCAGAGCTTTTATTGATTGCGTTGACAGACATGGTAATGATTGAATCGAATCCGGTATGGAACCGTGAAGCAACACTAGCGTCAATGTTGTATTTACCAGTTTGTGCGGCTTTAACGATCGTGACAATGCCATTTTGCCCATATAAGGCATCGCGAAGCGTCTGTGCGTCAGAACTACTTAGATCTTTACTGTTTTCGTTAGCAATAATTTTAGCATCTTTTTCAATTGCCGCCATTGTGCTGTCTTTTTTGTAATTAAATTTACTTAAATCATCAATCAATCTTTTTATATTGGTACGCGATTCTTGTAAATGGGTATAATCAGCTTTTGGCATAGAAACATCTGCGTACTTTGGCTGTTGATTAAAAGTTATAAAGGCGATGAGCAACGCTGCAATCACGACACCCAAGGCAATAAATGCTTTTCTCATGTGGTATTCTCCCAATGTTATCTACTGTTAGTATAAATCAATTTAAGATTAAAAAAAATACTTTCATGAAACGTAATAAAATGTTATTATATTATAGTACGCGCTGGTAGCTCAGCTGGATAGAGCAGCCGGTTTCTACCCGGCAGGTCGAGGGTTCGAATCCCCCTCAGCGCATTTACACCGTTTTATCACGAATGTTGATAGGACGGTTTTTGTTTGCTTAAGTGTTGCTATGTAGGTGTTTGTGACTGAACTTAAATTTCTTCTTAAACTTTTACAAATCGTATTTTCGATTTTTGTGCTTTTTGTCTAATGAAACACCACGCAGTGGTTACATCTCTAAACACGTTTTTCCGCTTAAGAGATATCCCCAATAGATAGTCTTCACTTGAAAGTATAGATTATTCCCAGCAATTTTTTTGATAAAAGCATTTAAGAAATTGAAGAAGTGCTCACAATTAAGAATAAGTGATTTACAAAGAACTATTTAAATGTTGTAGGGTTCATTTAAAGAGTTTTTTTGTTATACATTCGAGACCCGCTTTACGTTCATCTTTGAGTATAATATTGAAATAGTCAAAAAAGTGCTTGCTGTAGTGATCTTTAAATTCTCACAAGATGTCATTGCGGGTTGTGGAAGAGATACTGATTTTTTATAAAAAGTTACCAACTTACAATCCGCAGATGCGTAAAGGATTCAAGCCTTACTTTAATCCTAAAAAGGCTAGCTTATCGCGCAATTATAAGGCACATGATGGTGCAGAATCAAAAAGCAACGGTGAGCGCTTTTCAATTGATATCTTATAATATGCACAACCTAGTGTAAATGGCAAAGACGTGCATACAACGAAGAAACCTGTAGATTTACTTGAGTACTTAATAAAGACGTACACAGTGTCTGGGGATGTTGTTTTAGACAATACAATGTGATCTGGTAGTGCAGGAGTTGCTGCTATTAAGTTAAATCGTGATTTCATCGGAATAGAGTTAGATAAGCATTATTATGAAATAGCAAAAAAAGAATTGCTAATTCTTGGTGCTTGAATCGTAAAACCAGTTAATAAAAAAATGAAGTTATGATTATTAATCAGGGTTATCGCACCAACCAAAAGCGACGTTACACACGCTTCGGAAAAGCCACTGTGTATGTAAAAATACGATAGGTTGGAATATCTATCACTAAGTGCTAGAAAGTAGTTACATCACTGAAAACGCTAATCGTACCGGATGTTGTTAGTAAGGGCGTGCAGGTGCAATGCCTGTCTAGCATATTGCGTCACCTACTCTGTGACGAATCAATAAGCCGTTTCACTGGAGGCAGGAGAGCAAAATACATGTAGGTTTGAATGTAGTTCAGTTGCTATAGCTGACTGTCGTAAAGGACGTTAAATATATGCAGGTTCAAGTCCTGCCATTTACATTGATATGAGTCCGTACAGTTTTTGATTTTTGCATACTATTCTTAATAAAAGTGTTGACTTATGTATATAGGTAGGTGTTGAATATAGATATAAAATAGAAAAGAGAATATTATGACAACTGTAGAAGATTTATTTAATAAAGCATCGGCAATTTCTGGTGAAAACAGTCACGGAAATGTCACGCTATATTTAATGCGTTACAGGCAAAACAAAGTTAAAGAGGGCGAGATTAAAAAAGTAGAGAAATTTCCTTCTTTTTATGACGCGAAGTTGGGAGATGATTTGCAGGAAGAATTTGTTAAACTATTTCTTAATTCCAAAGCATACTACTCTGATTCAACATATGATTATAGTGTTAATGGGGCACAAGAAGATGGTGTGGCTGTTGTACATGAAAACGACTTTGAAAACGTTAAGAAATTTATAAACGATTTAAAACACGGTAACAATGTGTTGCATGATATGTCTAAACTTAACTTGACAACAGTCAAGGCATATATTGTTAAATTATCATTTGGTAATGATGATGATTTGTATTTCTTTGGTAGCATTAAAAATTATTCACGGCTACAAAAGAAAGGTTTTGTGTTACATAAAGAAACGAATAAAAGTAAACTAAAAAAATTTGATATGAATGACACCATAGGTTTTGATTTTTATGTAAATATGTTTTGGTATGATAATAACCTGTATATAGCAAACGCGAATAAGTTTGAATCTGTATTTCAAATGTCTCGCTACTATAAGGAAAAAGCATACGAAGTGTTGAACACAATTGTGAAATCTGATCGCGTTTTAGATGACGATATTACTGCTATTAATAATAAATGTCAAGATGATTCTAGAATAGCTAAAAAAGTCATGAAACTTAAGTTTAGAGAAGAAAGAATTAAGAGTATTTACGAGAACTTAGATCAAGACATTTTTTATGAAATTACAAATGATATTGGCTTAAAAGATAAATATGAATTAGTCAAGTATGATAATAATCAACTGACAATGATAGATAATTCTGACTTAAAAAATATTCATGAGTATTTAAACTTTATTGCAGATACTGCTAAAAGGGGTATTGCTTCAAAGCAAACGAGTAGTGAAAATTTTTAATTGAAAAAGAGGTTACCTGATGAGTAATTGGATGAAATGGTCGATGTATGTAATGTCGTATTTACCATTGTATATACTAATTCTTTTACAAAATATGACTGATTTTAGTGATATGATAAAAAAAATAATTTGGTGTAAGTATTCATTTAATGATAATCTGCTCGAATTTTGTGTATTTATCTTTATTCTCATTTTGGTATTTTGGGCACTGTTAACATGGAAACATATATATTCGAATAAGGTTTCTAGAAATACCAAAATTGGTACTTATGAAGATGCGGGGGAGGGGACCTTAAATTATCTCGCTACGTTTATTGTTCCACTTATTTCTTTGAAAATAAATGACGGCAATACAATGATTGCAAATCTTTTTTTATTCATACTACTTGGGCAACTTTATACTATGGGGGATTTGTTATATTTGAATCCAGTTTTCACGATATTTGGTTTTCATATCCTTAGAGATAAGGACACTAAAAAAGTCATGCTCAGCAGATATTCAATAAGTCAGCTACATGAGGCGGGGCAAAGTAATTTAAATTATATTAATGTTTCTATTTTGGGAGCTTCCGAAATTAATATAATTAAAAAAATAGTGAATAACGAATATATAGAAGATGAATAAATATCGTAGTAACGCAAAAAAACAGACAACAATAACATTTGTCTGTTTTTTTGCACATATACGCACCCTTAACGGGTGCTTTTTTATTGGAGTTAAACATGAATGAAGCAGAGAAATAACTACGCAAGAGACGTAGACATATCAAATAGGCGACTGATGTTAATCGCAAGCATGCTGACATGATGAAAACAGAGAGCATTGCACGGCACGAACGCTCATGTATTCAGGTGAGGTCAGAAGTGATGGAGAACAGGCAGATTGACTACAAGAGCCATATTAAGTAGTTAATAGAGTGATAATAAAATCTTAAATAACATCTAAGCTATTTGATGGTATGATTATTGCTATTGGAGGTTGGGGATGTGAAGGAAACGTACAGAGTAGCACTTTATAATGGAGTATCAGTTGGTGCTATATATTTGTTTTTGAGTTTGTTTCAAATGAACAGGACATGGTTCCTAATTATTTATGGAGTTTCTATACTGGTGGCAAGCACAATACTTAGCAAAATTATAAATTAGGTCATTAAGCGCATAAGCGCTTTTTATTTTTCAATTAAATATTGCATAAGAAGATTACCATGCGAGATACGTATAATGTGATGTATCAACAATTTTAGGAGCATGAACATGGCATGGTATTAGCAAAAGACATTAGCTTTGAAGAGATTAGCATGGAGCAGATGTAGAAATGTTAGTTAAAATATGGTGCCGACCAACAATATGATTGCTCATTTGAAAGATGAACAGTTTGAAATGCGTAATGAGATAAAGAGACGTGATGAAACTATCAGCAAGCTTAAAGACGATATTCAACTTCTCGAAAAAGAGAAGAGATGGAATATGTTATGGCGTAATAGATTAGATGACAATATCGATAAGACGCAAATAATTTTGGCTATTTTATTTTTGATTAACATTTTACTTACTTATTTCATGAGTAGATGAGTTTGGTTGCCGAGTGGCACGCATAGGAGAACAACATGTTTGAGAAACTTGTCACTGTAATGAAATTTACATTGTTAATAACATTGTTTACAATTAGTACAGTAATTATATTTGTAACCATTAAAAAACCTTTTTGTGGTATTTTATTAACTGGGATAATTAGTTTACTTATAGTGTTTGTTTCCATGATATTTGAGGAGAAAATGACATTGGATGAACAAGATGTGAAGAAAAAACGTCAAAAATTTTGGGAAAAGTCATGGTTTTCGATTACAATCAGTACGGTTGTTTCACCAGCTATTGCAGGTATTTGATCCTGGTACAGCTATAGCGAACTATCAATTTCACGTGCTTCTCTAAATGATGAACGAAAAGCTAGATCATCAGATGTTTCTTCTATAAAAGAAAGTAATGATAGAAGTCAGGCTAATCAATTTGCTTCATGGGTAAGTCAAAGTAATCAAAATATTCAGTTCACTCAAACAGACAGTGAGAATGGCGATTATATTACGCATAAAAATGATAGTGGCTTGCCAATATATGATACCTATTTTTTCTTGATTGATGGTAAAAATGGTAAGCTATCAGAACTAAAAAATGTTGAACCAAAAGATATCTATTACATGAAAATAGTTGCGCCAGGAGAAAATAATTTTAAGATGATTGTTAATCCAGCAGAAAAACGCAACGATGTGTCTTACGTTTTTAAAGATGTTTCCGGACATTACTTTTTTAGATCATATAATGGAACATTACAAACGTCTGAGGACATGAAAAGATATATGGTATAAAAAGCTATAGTGATTTATTGACAAATTACTTAAAACTATCAAACAGAGTATACGATGGTTACACAAAATAATTTCTAATCCAATCCACGTCTCTAGTAGTATAATCATTTTAATGGAGGTTGGAGATGTGAATAAAAAAATGTTTTGGTTCTTGATTATTTTAGGAGTGATTATTTTTGTTGGCGGTCCGTTATTCGTTCAATATAATCATTGGCCTCAGGGTTCAAACGGGAACGGAGATTGGTTAAGTTTCTGGGGAAGTTATTTAGGGATTATTCCATCTGGGTTAATTGCTTTTTTCGTCAGTAAAAATGAAACGAGTAAACAATATAAAAATGAATTGAAGAAGAAAATTGACTTTGAGGATCTGCAAAGAGTCATTTCTATCAATCAAAATTTGATTCAATTGACGAACAGATTCACGGAAATAAATAAAAATATAAAGTTAATTCAAGTTAACGGACTTCATCCGTTAATACAGCCAATGTATGACACTCAAGGAAATTATACTAATTTAGTCCAAAAACATATAATTCAACAAATAATACAAAGAATCAAACAAAATATTCCATTAATAAATAACCACGACAAAGTTCAAGAGTATATTGATAAAATAGAAGATAACTTTCAACAAATGGAATCCACCATTAATACAAGAAATGAAGACATATTTCGGGAACAATTTGAATTTATGCAAGATAATGTTAAGTACCTAAAAAAATATATTGACAATATAATAAAAGAAATAAAAAAAGCTTGACCGCTTTTTAATGAGAAAAATTCATTCAATAAATATGATAAATAATGCGCATAAGCACTTTTTATTTTGTAGTGAATACTTTAAAGTTGTATTATAATCAGTTTAAATAAATAAGGAGAAATTATTATGCAAAATGCAATCAAGCCATTTGAGTTCGAAACATATTCATATAATCCGGAAGAGCTGAATGCGAGATGCAATTGGTATTTAGAAAAGGTGACACAAACATATGAACTTTTAGAAAACAATCCAAAGTCTGCAATAGAATTCTTCAGATCTTATAATATTTTGCTAAGGCAAGAATATCACCACTATAAGTTAAAAAAAGTGAGTGACGTGATGATTAATAATCGACAAAATTCTGATGTAAAAAAAGAATTTGACTATGTAGGATGGGTAACTGATGTTTACGCAAAACAGATTGGTCAAACGACTCTGAAAAATATAACTAGTGTCTTATATGATTATGATGACTACGCAGTTCATTATGGATTTAAATGAGGAAGATGGAGTTTGGAGTGAGAGCGCCATCAAGCAAGAAGTTTCTCAGTGCTAGGACAACTGGACATGTTAAGCGAGCAGTTAAGAATAGCGTTTATCATAAGACAACCAAAAATGTTTGGAGTTTGTTCAAGTGATGTAAGCTCAGCTCATCAAATAGAGTTGGGCTTTTTGTATACATAAATTTAAGGGGAAAATCAAATGTGAATAATAGATTATGAATATAAATCATCTGGATTATCAGGTGCTCCAACGGAAACTGAAAGAGAAATATATAATACTAAAGAAGTGTTTAGAAAAGCGTTGGGTGAACTGCTTATTAATGAAAATAACCGTGATGTTTTCCGTCTTCGGTATCATTACGAAACAGAAGAAGTGGTTATCGGTGAAATGTAATTTTTAATCCAACCCTCATCTCTATGGTATAATCGCTCTATTGGAGGTTGGGGATGAAGAGTAAAATTATATTTTCCATTGCAGTAGTTATTGGTTTAATTGTTTTTGTAGGCAGTCCGCTATTCGTTCAATATAATCACTGGCCTCAGGGATCGACTGGGAATGGAGATTGGCTAAGTTTTTGGGGTAGTTATTTAGGGATTATTCCATCAGGAGTAATTGCCTATTCAGTTGCAAGGTATCAAATTGAAAACGAAAAAAAGAGTCAAAAAGAGCAGTTTAATCATACTAAGCATATTGAAAATCTTACTGCCATCAGTAAAAAACTAAGAGCACTAGACTCTGTTTTTGAATACGGAGTTACTCATCAGTACTTATTTAAGAATGGATCCGAAGCAGGAAAATATTTTGACGAATCGGATGGCGAAAGCCTAGATAAGATGATGGACAACTTAACGCGCTATATGTACGAGGCTAAAATTTCCCAGAAACTTGTTGTGTTACTTTTGGACATTGATATGATGCCAAAAGTAAGAGAGATCGAAGTCTATAAAAATATAAATGAATTAAATGACAAAATGAATAATTTATCAAACTGGTTCAGTTATATCAATAGCGGAGGTGTTCCGTCTGGTAAAGGGAAAAGTGCATATATTAAGTTGATAGAAAAATACAAAAACTGCAATGATACATATCATCGTGCATTAAAACAAATAGCTGATGAAATTTATTCTAACTAAAATTAAGCGCATACGCGCTTTTTATTTTGTACTCAAACATTGAAAGGAGGTGACTTAAATGACATGAAAAAGTATGAAGAAGCCGAGCAAGATTATAAATTTGGATTAAGCTTAGCTGATATTGCAGAAAAATATGATGTTTCCGTTGGGACCGTGCGCTCATGGAAATCTCGACATTGGACTAGTAACGTTGCAACAAAAACGCAACGCGTTACAAAAAAAACGTTGCAGTGAAAAAGCCGACTGAAAAGGCTATTGAAGAGCTAAGTGACAGCGAGATAACGGATAAGCAAAAAGCCTTTGTATTGGAGTATCTTCGTATTTCTAATGCCACCCAAGCGTACATAAATGTCTATGATGTTGATAGAGAAACAGATTTAGCAAATGGACCAAGGTTGCTAGGATTCAAAACGAAATAAAGCGTCTGCACAAAGCAAAATTACAGGAGCTTGGTGTAGACGTTTTTGATTTGATGGAAGATGTTGTTAAAGAAGCACGTGCTGATTTAGGTGATGTAATTGACTTTGGAAGTTATGAAGAGTTGGCCAGTGATGGTAATGGTGGTGTGCTATTGGATACGGAAGATAATCCAATTACTTATCGTAGATCATGGGTTAAGCTGAAAGCGGAGACTGACGTCTTGGTTGAAAAGTCAAAAAATACCAAGAGTGCTGACAAGTCGTTATCAGATATGTTTAATAATATGTTTGATGAGTAAAAAATTTGCTGATTTAAAATACACAATTAAACAAAAGCAAGTTATTAAGCAATTGAGTGCTGGAAGTTGGTCCATTATGATGAACTCAGGAGCAGTAGGTTCTGGCAAGATAAAAATCGATAATAATACGTTTTTGAAAGAACTTAGGCGAGATTATTCCATGCTGAATATTAAATTTGATATGTGCGGAGTCTTTAAATGATTTGGTGTGCGTGTTGTACAAGCTTGTACAGGTTCGATTGTTATCATGGCGTCAATTCGTGGTATGAATGCCTGGAAAGCTTACATTAACGAAGAAAGTTTAGCTGTAGAGAGTGTTTTTAACGAAATACGTTCCCGACTACGTGGTTCTAATGGCGAACATTTAATAAAAAACGCACAAATGAAATGACACAAAATCAGGGGAACATTATAAAAAATGTTTCCCTGATTTTAATGAACACAACCTTTAAAAATGTTTATAAAATCACAATATAGGGTGTCCAGAAGTTAAATGGCAGTCACGAAAGCGATTAGACCAAATATTATGCCTGGAAAATTAGCTAAGGCGACAGGTATGTCGCGATGATTCTTTTTTAGTGCGTAGATAACCCACAAGGTACAATTGATAGCCGCCACCAGTGGTTGTAAGGGGTTCGCCTTAGAGCCAGCTAGATTATCTGCTATTTGAGGGATATACGAAACATACATTAACACAGCCATGACGGTCGCAATCCAGCTTAGGTACTTTATAAAATTTGTTTCTTTCACGATATTCTTCTCCCTTTTTATTGTACGCTTTAATAATACAACGAAGTGAAGAAAATCACAACTTTTATCATATTGATGAAAAGTGGTCGCAATTTTTACCTTAAAAGTTGTAATTTTAGAATATTTTTCATATTAATTTGTACCTTTTTTAGAAATAGTGCTATTATAAACATACGGTGATCTTTTCTATATTCTATTTTATTTCATAAGATCCTTATTCATTTCATTATTGGGGATCACCATACATAGACGGGGATGGGGACAATCATGTCTGTTAAATACAATAGTTTAATATAATAAACTATGTAACGAGTACCTGATTAGGGTACTTTTTTATTGGAAAAGATTAGTGAATATGCTGTCGCTGCCCGTGACATGAAAAGTAATATTTCATTTAATTTCAATATGTTATGATTTACTAAGAGTGAATAATTAGAATATCTGATTGGTTAATAATTACTAACTGAAATTGATGATTGAAGAATATAGCAAATAAAGTGGGAATAACCATAATATTTTAGTCAGGAGTAAATTTATGTCAAATAAAACTGATGCACGTGTTGTACGTACTAAACACATTATTCAAGCTGAAACAATTTTATTACTATCAACTCAGCCAGATTTTTCTATCACAACCCTATTGGCTCGTGCGAATATCACGCGCGGCACATTCTACAAATATTATCGTAACAAAGAACATCTTATATCTGAGATTAATGATTCCTTGATTAATGACCTACTGGAACATACGCAACAAACTTTTAAAATAACCGACATGATCAATACGGTTAGTAAACAAGCGGCTTTTTATAATGCTGTTTTGAACCATGATATTGACAAACCATTTAGTGATGCACTATATAGTAGGCTGCGTACCCAAATGGCAACCCGTACCAGTGAGTTAAACGACGAAGAACGACGGGCGCAACAATATCAATGGGAAGTTATCAATGCTGGCTTTTGGGCCATCATGGCTAAGTGGTTAGCGGATAATATGAACATTTCGCAATCTGACTTGTTTAAAGAATTTACAGAGCTATGGCGAATCAATACCAACACGGTTGCCAGCAACGGATTGAACCTATTCGACTTTAGCAATGGTAATGAACTGATATGATGGTCATCTGAGTCATTCTGGATTATTTGAAGCTCTTTTGAAAATCATTGACTCGATGATCTATTTTTGTTATAATTAAACGGTTGTTAGCATAGCTACAACCACTCAGAACAGGTCAAAGCATGCTCGGGACAAGGGTCCGACCGCCTGTGATGGTGAGTCTAAGTATAAGGAGAAACCAATAATGGCATACGCAATTATTGTAACTGGCGGCAAACAATATAAAGTCGCTGAAGGCGACACAATCTTCGTCGAAAAGTTAGATGCAGAAGCAGGTGAAAAGGTTACTTTTGACCAAGTTGTATTAACTGATTCAAAGATTGGTACACCTTTTGTTGAAGGTGCAAAGGTCGAAGGTACTGTGGAAAAGCAAGGTAAGCAAAAGAAAGTTATTACTTTCAAGTACCGTGCCAAGAAGCATTCACATACTAAGCAAGGCCACCGCCAACCATATACACGCGTGAAGATTGATTCAATCGCGTAATCATTACTTGTAAAGGAGAATAGACTTATGTTGATGAATCAAGAAAACTTGCAGATGTTCGCGCACCACAAAGGTGGCGGATCTTCAGCCAACGGTCGTGACTCAGCTGGTCGTCGTCTAGGAACTAAGGTTGCTGACGGACAAGACTTAACTGCTGGTTCAATCATTTACCGCCAACGTGGTACGCATATTTATCCAGGCGTAAACGTTAAAAAGGGTGGCGATGACACATTGTTTGCTTTGACAGACGGTGTTGTTAAGTTTGAACGTAAAGGTCGCGAAAAGCGTCAAGTATCTGTTTACACACGTGAACAATACAATGAAATTGTTGCTGCTGCAAAGTAAGTAATAATTATTGAAAAGGCTAACGTATTATGCAGATAATATGTTAGTCTTTTTACTTACAAATGATTAACGTTGCAGATGTTATAATTAAATCAGTTATAGGAAAGAGGATTTTTATGTCAAAGTACTATGAGGCGCGTATTGCTAAATTGCAGAAGCTACTGGCCAAGCTTAACTTGGACGGTATGATTGTTTATCAAGGTTTTAATACAAAATATTTAACTGGATTTGAAGGTGGCACAGGTGATGGTATTGTAGTTGTTGGCAAGAAGAATGCTCGCTTAATTACAGATGCTCGTTACGAGGAAGACTACAAAAATAGATTACCTGAGGGTGTTGATTTTAAAGTCACACGTGATTATTACGGTGTTGCCGTAGAAACAGCGCAAGAATTTGGTATCAAGAAGTTGGCTTTCGAAGCAAGCTTACCTTATGACATTTATGATTACTTGGATGAATTATTGCCAGCAGATATTGATTTTGATGCATTGCCAAAAGCTATTGAAGTGTTACGCGAAGTCAAAGACGCGCAAGAATTAGAAGCTTTACGTAAGGCGGCTAACGCTTCAGTGAAAGCATTTAAGGACTTGCTACCCTTTATAAAACCGGGTAAGACAGAGCGTGAAGTTGCTAATGAATTGGACAGACTACAAAAAATATATGGTGCACAAAAAGAATCATTTGATACAATTGTTGCCTCTGGATATCGATCAGCATTACCACACGGTGAAGCAACTGACAAAGTGATTGAAAATGGTGAGTTAGTGACCATCGATTTTGGGTATTATGTTGATGGCTATACTTCGGATGTAACACGAACAATTGCTGTGGGCAATGTTAGTGATGAACTGAAGACTATTTATGAAATTGTTAAACAGGCTAATCAAAATGCTATTGATGTTGTTAAACCAGGAATATCGGGTAGCGAAATTGATAAAGTGGCACGTGATTATATTACAGAACATGGCTATGGTCAGCAATTTAATCATGGTGGTGGTCATGGCGTTGGTCTGGACATTCATGAAGGTCCAGCAATTAGCCCACGTTCTAGTGATGAAATGCAAGTTGGGCATTTGCTAACAATTGAACCAGGAATTTATCTAGCTAATCAGGGTGGCGTCCGTATTGAGGATGACGTTATTGTTACGACAGATGGTTTTGAAAATTTGACAGCGGCGTTGCCTAAAGATTTAATAGTTATTGAGGAATAGAATGGCACAAGAACGATTAGACTTTTTAGTATTTTATCGAGGTAATTTGGTTACGGGCTTTGATTACATATACGTAAAACGTCAAGAAGGGCATGCTTTCTGGCAGAGTGCTCTCAAGGCGCAGGAAGCAAAAGATATTTTAGATAAGGACTTTATGTTTTATAATCCACATTTAAATGACAAAGGGGAGCCTTTTAATTGGCGTTATCGTGAGGATTGGGTTGATATGACAAAAGTTTGGGATCATTTTTCAGAGGAGGCAATGGCCTATATTACGACTTGGATGAGTGAATACCGTGGCCCATCTTATGATGATCCTAGTAAAAATGATGAATGGGGTGTTCGTTTCAAAGTACCAGGGGAAAAGGAGCAATTTATTTGGGGATTAAATGCTTTTCCTGCAAATTTGGACGATTTTAGTCATTTTTTGTATCGTTTTGGACAATAAAAAGACGTCGGTTGACGTCTTTTTACGTAGATAGGTGTAAAATTAAAATATAAATCATTTCGTGATCGGCTAGAGAGGAAACCAATGGGGACAATTCACTTATTACATACAAATGACATTCATTCGCATTTCGAAAATTGGCCGCGCATATCACGCTATCTATTAGCAGGTCAGGCTAAGTATGATGAGAGCCTTACATTTGATATTGGGGATGCAATCGACAGGTTACATCCATTGACTGAAGCAACTCAGGGGTTGAGCAATGTTTCGTTAATGAATGATGTACATTATGATGGTGTGACTATTGGAAACAACGAGGGACTTGTTTTCTCACATGACACCATGAATCATTTATATGATAATGCTAACTTTGATGTATTATTGGCTAATTTGAAGGAAATGCCTCATGATACACAACCTAAATGGGCTAAAAATTACAAAATTTTGACCACTAAAGATAACACGAAAATAGGTGTCATAGGATTAACAGCGCCATACCAACTAACTTATCCGGCACTTGGCTGGGATCCCATTGCTATTGATGAGACGTTAGACAAGTACTTACCAGTTTTGCGTGATCAAGTAGATATTATTTTGTTACTCTCTCATTTAGGTTTGCCAACAGATGAGCATATTGCTCAGAAATATGACGTAGATGTTATTATGGGTGCCCATACGCATCATCTGCTACCGCAAGGTAAAATGGTTAGTGGCACTCTGTTAGCAGCGGCAGGACGCTATGGCGAAAATGTGGGTGATATCACATTAACTATCAAGGATCATCGAATTATTCATAAGTCGGCGATAGCAACACCCACTTATGAGTTAGCAGAAAACGATGATGATTATAAAACAATTCGGGGTTGGATTGCTAAAGGGCGAGAATTACTCGAACAACAGTACGTGTGCACATTGCCTCGTGAGATAACATCAGATGAACAAGTTTATGATGGCCTACGTGCTTTGAAGCAATATTATAATGTACCAGTGTCAATGATTTCTACAGGGATGTTTAGTGAAGAGTTACCAAAAGGAAAACTAAGTCGCTATGAACTACTAGAAAGTATGCCACACGCAATTAATCCAATGCTAATTACCATATCTGGAGAAAAGCTGCTCTCCTTATTGCACAGTATTGACGAACAGATAACGAACTTAGCGCAGTATCCTATGAAAGGTAGTGGGTTTCGAGGTAAAATTTTTGGTTATATGCGCTTTGATGGTATTGATCGACAAAAGAATGGTGAAGTTTTGTATAATGGAGAGGCGATCGATAAAGGTAAATTGTATAAAATAGCGACACTCGATCATTACAAGTGGATTTCTTTTTTCCCAGATGTAGCGCAAGCGCCAGCAAAAATAGAATTAAATCTACTTTTGCGTGAACTTATGGCAAATTATTATGCGAATAAATATAAGGATAACTAATGGATCACGACACACTAAAAGAACGTACACTCAAACAACAAGAGGAACGCAAAGGGACTTATAAAGTTAAAAGCTGGGTACTGAGGTTGAAATTGACCGTTTGACGCTAGAAATAGTTGAAGACTTTAAAGATGCCTTTGATGAAGATAAACTAGCCATACGATACACACCGCTATTAGCTCAGTATGATTATATTGTAGGGGATATTTCTGCTGAACAATTACGCTTGAAGGGCTTTTATAATAATAATAAAGCAGTGAATAATCATGATAAAATTCAATCTTTACAGGATTATTTGTATGAATATGTGAATTTTGGTGCACCATACTTTGTTCTAGAAAATATTAATCCTCGTGTTCCTGAGGTGAACGAGCGTTCCAAAAATAAGAATAAAAGTAAGCATCATCGGCCCGTAACTCATAAAAAAGAATCAAGAGCAAAAGTGGCTGCAGCTAAACAAAAAAACAAGAAATCATTTGTGATTAAGCAAAAATAAGAGCCATTTTAGGCTCTTATTTTTTGATTTATTGATATATAGAAACAAAAAAAGCTACAACCAAAGTTGTAACTTAATTAGTAGCTCGTGAGAGAATCGAACTCTCGATTCTGCCGTGAAAGGGCGGCGTCTTAACCACTTGACCAACGAGCCATGATCAATTTGTTATTTGCTTGAATCAAACAACTATAATAGAATAACAAGAATCTGCAGCGCTGTCAATACTTTTTAAGTACAAAATAAAAAACGTCACTAAGACGTTTTTTTAGTATATTAATCAAGTGGTACGTCAACTGCCCAGCCTTCGGGACCTTCTTGGTCACCATATTGGATGGCTGTCAAACGATCGTAAAGCTTTTGTGTCCAAGGACCAACTTCTGTTTCAGAATAGAATACGTGCTTGTTACCGTTATGTGTAATTGAACCTACAGGAGAAATTACAGCAGCAGTTCCCATTGCACCAGCTTCAGCAAACTGATCAAGATCATTGATTGAAATAGTTGTTTCTTCAGCTTTTAGGCCAAGTTCTTCAGCTACTTGAAGCAATGAATATTTGGTTACAGATGGCAAGATTGAAGGTGACTTTGGTGTTAAGAAGCGACCATCCTTTGTGATACCGAAGAAGTTGGCTGATCCCAACTCTTCAATATTTTCATGCAAACGAGGATCCAAGTAAACAACATCAGAATAACCAGCAGCATGGGCTTCATCACCAGCAAGCATTGAGGCACCATAGTTACCACCAGCCTTGGCTGCACCAGTACCACCGTGAGCAGCACGATCATAATGATTAGTAACGTAGGCTGTTGGTGTTAATCCACCCTTGTAGTAAGCACCAACAGGAGTTGCGTATACTTCAAAGACATAGTTATCTGCTGGATGCACGCCGACAACTGGGCCACCACCAAATTCAAAGGGACGTAGATAAAGTGTTGCGCCAGTTCCGTAAGGTGGGATGAAATCTTGGTTTGCCTTCGTAACTTCTTTTAAAGCACGCACAAAAAGTTCTTCGGGGACGGGAGCCATCATCAAACGAGCGGCTGAATTTTGTAGACGCTTTGCATTACGGTCAGGACGGAAAATGTTTGCACCACCATCCTTACGGCGATAAACTTTCAACCCCTCGAAAATTGTTTGACCATAATGAAGTCCGGTTGCTGCCTCATTGACTGGAATGTTTGAGTCTGTTTCGAGACCACCTTCGCTCCACTTACCATCTTTATAATAGGCACGAAAACGATAAGGAAGGTCATGGTATTCGAATCCCAAGTTGTCCCAATCAAAATCTTCAGCTTTAGCCTTTCGTTGTTCTGACATAATACGTCCTTCTTTCTTAGAAAAATATGATAAAACTACTATAACGCTTAGAAGGGAATTGTGCAATAGCTAACGATGAATCTTTTTAATGTTAATTATTTAGAAATCTCGTATAATTAAAGGTAGTGCTGAAGCCTATGAATTGGGTCATTGCACAACATCACTAAAATTATTTATCATATCAGTGATAAATCAAGTATTATTGGAGATGAATTAAAATGGCATTATTACTGGCAGTGAAAGCAATAACGCAAGAAAACCGTGAATTTCTTGCACAATATGATATTAGCGTTGTGACACCGGACACGATTACCGATGAGCAATTACCTGAGGTATTGATAAGTTATGCTTGGGATACAGAAATTGGGCATAAAATCCTTGCTAACCCAGAATCAAAATTAAAGTGGATTCAGGCGCAATCGGCTGGTGTTGACTACTTACCCTTGAAAACACTACAGGAGCGTCAAATTACTGTGACAAATGCGAGTGGGTTAAAAGCGGTACCTATAGCTCAAACTGTTTTGGGCTATATTCTCCACTTTGCTCGTGGCTTAAATGTTTATTCTACACGAAAACATTGGGAGCCTTTTACAGATCAGTATTTGATGAGTGAATTACCAGTTTTGGTGTTTGGTACTGGTCGAATTGGACAGCAAATTGCTCACGCTGTAAAATCATTGGGCGGTGTAGTTTTTGGTGTAAATACTACAGGTCGTCCAGTTGAAGGATTCGATGCAACTTATGCGATTTCTGACTATCAAGAAGCACTAGCTAAATCGCAAGTTGTTGTTGACGGGTTACCAGGGACAAAAGAAACCGAAAACTTTTTTGATGAGCATTTTTTCCAACAGTTTAATCAATTGTTTTTGTTTATCAATATTGGGCGTGGCACAACTTTGAATCAGGACGACCTACTTTCAGCAATTGATGATTCTCGTGTCAAATATGCTGCATTAGACGTCACAACACCTGAACCATTACCAATGAATCATCCATTATTTGAGCGGCCACAAATCTTATTGACACAGCATACAAGTTGGGGTGAACAAGAAAGTGCTGGTCGTGTTGGTGGATTATTTCGTTTGTTTGAAAAAAATGTTCCTTCATTTATGGCTGATAGTACGTTCGTTCAAAATGTTGTTGATCTAAATAAAGGATATTGATATTCTTTTAAAAAAGCAGTAATACTCTAATTTAGAGTATTACTGCTTTTTTGTTTATATTAATCAAAATGCCGCCAGTCTTTATCTAGTATGGCACGTGCCACAAACAACCCCAGTGGTAAGAACATGATAATTAAAGCAGCCTTGGTCATCCATAGCGCGCCAATACCGATTTGGTTATTACCAATACTATATACTGCACGATAGATATACAAACCAGGCACCATAATGACGATGGAAGGAACAGTTAAGGAAATTCTTGGATAACCATTGTAACGATTGACCATCGATGCGATTAATCCTGCAACCAAAGCGGCAAAAAATGCCGCCGCTGCGGGAGGAATAGTAGTTAAATCGACTAGTTCTAGTCGCAGGGTGTTGGCAATTGCACCAATGCATCCAGCCACAGCAGCCATTTTTTTCGAGCTGTTAAACATGATTGAGAAACCAAATACGCCGCAAAAACTGGCTGGGATACGAAGTAACATCAGTGTGACTGACGATAAGCCAAGTGGCAAAAAATTTGCTGGTCTAAAATGAACCAGCGAAGCGACTAACCAACCAACTAATGTGGCAATTAGCGTGATCATTATGGCATAAGCTAGTCTTTCCAAACCAGAGCGCATGTCTAATTTCGAGATATCTAACATACTAGTAATAAAAGGAAAACCAGGAATAACGAAGAGCATAGCCCCAATATATCCGGCTTCATGCTGAGCTAAAATATGGAAATAAAATTCGAATATTCTAAATGCAAACATATAGGTGATGCATGCTGTGGCAACACTGATAGCGACGCCCACAATGGTGGTTATAGCATGTTTACCTAAAATTGAACGGACATAGTTTCCAATCCCAGCACCAATAAATGAACAGATCATCTCTGGAATACCGCCACCAAGTAAAAAAATGAACGCACTACATGCCAGAGCAGCAGCAAGGCCAGAGATGATTGGCGTATATTGCTTTGGTCGATTTTGAATGTCGTTAATCGTATGATGAATTTGACCAATAGTTAAAGATGAAAAATCATCTTGGATATTGTTAACGAAATGCTCTAAAATATTTAGCTTGTCGGTATTTACACCTGTATTTGGCAGGGATAATACTTGTGAATAACTTTGATTATTGCTAAAACAAGTATATTCCAATGAAATTAATCCAATATCGGCAGAGCATGTGAGGTCTAGTTTTCTAGCAACCTTATTCATTGCATCTCGCACTCGCCATGCGCCAGTACCGCAAGACAACATGAGAATACCAATTCGACCAACAATTGAGGCGCGTTCCTGGAGACTAGCATTTTTAGCTGGAATATTTTCGCTTCTAATAAAAGTGGCCCAAGGAATCGTCATATGATGGCGTAAAGACAAAGGTATTTTTTTTAACGCGTGTGGATTACTATTCTTGTCCATTATTTCCTCCAATGAATCAATGAAATTAATACAACACTCCTAATTCCTTCATTATAGTTGCAGTTGCTGTCGTATTCAAGCTATTCAATAGTGATGAATAAAGGGTTAACAAGTTCTTTGCGGCCCAAAAGTAGATGAAATCCGATAGGTAAGCGTTTACATTTCTGAACATCGATGATAAGATGTGTGTATAATTTGGCAGAAGAATTCTCGAGGATTAAATATGACAAGTATAAAACAAATATTAGCACGCCATGATTGGGAAAATCCAGTGGTAACGAATTGGAATCGATTACCACTACACACGAGTATGAGCTACGCTAATGAACGAGACAAACGAGAAATTAAACAACCACGAAAAAGCCTCAATGGACCTTGGCAGTTTAGTTATTTTGAAAATCTATCAGACATTGACGAAGAATGGCGAAAAAAAGACTTGCCTACGTCAAAAATTATTCATGTTCCTAGTAATTGGCAGTTACAGGGGGACTATGATGTTCCTGTTTATACAAACGTTACTTATCCATTTCCAGTAAATCCACCGTATGTGCCGACTGAGAATCCGGTTGGCGCTTATTCCAAAAAGGTCTTTCTTGATAATAAATGGTTAGCAGATAACACAGAATCACATGTTGTCTTTAATGGTGTTGGGTCTGCATTTTATCTTTGGGTTAACGGAGAATGGGTCGGCTATTCGGAAGACAGTCGCTTACCAGCAGAATTTGACATCACTGAAGAATTGCGAGCTGGTGAAAATCGTATCGCGGTTTTGGTGTTGAAGTGGAGCAAGGGGAGCTATTTTGAAGATCAAGATATGTGGCGAATGTCGGGAATTTTCCGTGATGTTGATCTTATTCGTGTTCCAAAAACAAGATTTCAGGATTTAGCAATTGAGACAAAACTGGATGAAGATCTTGATGACGCAACTGTTGAGGTTAGGGCACAATTAGTTGGGAATTCGGCGGATAACTTGAGTGTGACTGCTGAATTATTTTACCATGGTATGAGCTTGTTCAAAGCAACAGAACAATTTGGTAATCGAGTAATCGACGAACGTGGTACTAATGATGGTCAAGTTAGTTTAGAATTACCAGTAAAAAATCCGGCATTATGGTCAGCTGAAGTACCAAATTTATATGATATAAAAGTTTCTTTGCACGATGGGGAAGAAAACTATCAAATTGAAAATAAGAAAGTTGGTATAAGGAAGGTTCAAATTAAAGATGGTTTACTGACTTTAAATAATCAACCGTTATTAATTCGTGGTGTCAATAAGCATGAATTTAATTCAAAAACAGGATACTATGTTGATGAAAAAACAATGATTGATGATATCCGTATGATGAAGGAGCATAATTTTAATGCAGTAAGGCTTTCTCATTATCCCAACGCTTCACGATGGTACGAGCTGTGTGATCAATATGGATTATATTTAGTAGATGAGGCAAATATCGAGACACATGGTGTCAAGCCAATGAATTACCTTACAAATGACCCTAAATACTTACCCTTGATGATGGAGCGAGTGACACGAATGGTTCAGAGAGACTATAATCATCCATCAATTATTATTTGGTCGTTGGGGAATGAGTCTGGCTATGGACATAATCATGATGCAATGTATCAATGGCTTAAAAATACCGACCCCTCTCGTCCAATTCAGTATGAGGGTGGTGGTGCTGATACACCGGCAACGGACATTATTGCACCGATGTATGCACGTGTTGACCAAGATCAAGTGGAAGAGGTCAACTCTAAATGGGCTATTAAAAAATGGATTGGCTTGCCAAAAGAAAATCGACCACTGATATTGTGTGAATATGCGCATAGCATGGGGAATAGTTTAGGTGGATTTAATAAATATTGGGAGGCTTTTGAAAAATATCCAAGACTTCAGGGTGGCTTCATTTGGGATTGGGTAGATCAGGGCCTGCTCACAAAAAATAACGAAGGCCAATCATATTATGCTTATGGTGGTGATTTTGGTGATTATCCTAATGATCGCCAATTTAGCTTGGATGGGTTACTATTTCCCGATCGCACTCCAAAACCAGCCTTGCTGGAGGCAAAATACTGTCAACAATATTTCGCTTTCCAACTGGAAAAAGATCCAACTGGAAAAGTTAACTATATGACGGTCTCAAATAAGCATTTATTCAAAACAGTCAATGATGCAACCTTAATTTATCAAATTTTGTCAAATGATCAGGTGATTGAGACTAAAAAAATCAAACTCAATTTGGCACCCCAAACTGAAGAGAGAGTCAGTTTGAATTTCTCCGATAACAGCAATGAAGATGTTTATATGAACTGCCAGATTGTTCAAGATAGCACTGATGGCCTTATCCGGTCTGGTACATTAATGGCTTACAAGCAATTTATTTTGAGAAATAAACCGATAATGATTAGTGACGTACGATCATCTGATGATTATGAAGATTTCCTTATAAATGATGCGACAGACTCCTTGTCCATTTCTTTAGATGATGCTATCTGGCAGTTTAATAAGCGTACAGGTTTGTTATCTAATTGGATAAAGAATGGGCAGGAAAAAGTACTGACTCCATTGAAAGATCAATTTAGTAGAGCAGCTTTGGATAATGATATTGGAGTGAGTGAGGTAACAAATATTGATCCAAATGCTTGGTTTGAAAGATGGCAAGCAACAGGGTTCAATCACTTGAATGAAAAGCTTGTGCAATTCAATTGGACAGCATTAAAAGATGAGGTACGAATCACGACACAACATCAATTTTTATCACCGATTGATCAACATATCATGTTTATATCTAGTAAAGAATATCGAATAAATCATGTTGGTGATTTAAAAGTGTATGTGGATGTTTGGCGGCAAGTTGCCGATCCACAGCCAGCACGTATTGGATTGAGTGTTCAAATTAACGCAACGACTGACGCAGTGACTTATAGTGGATTGGGACCAATGGAAAACTATCCAGATAGGTGTTCAGCGGCTATTCGTGGCAAATGGGATGCTTCCTTGAAGGAACTTTATACACCGTATGTTTTTCCTAGTGAAAATGGCTTGCGTACTGAAGTGGCGTATCTTAAATTTGATCATCATGTCATTTGGGCACTCGAACAACGTTTTTCATTTAATTTGAGTCAATTTAGTCAAGCGCAATTGTCAGCAGCCACCCATCAACACCTATTAAAACCTGAAGAGGGTGTTTGGTTGAACATTGATGGCTATCATATGGGTGTTGGTGGCGATGATTCTTGGTCTCCAAGCGTGTCGCCAGAGTTTTTATTATCAAACGATCATTATCATTATAGTTTTTCGTGGTCAAATGAAGAAGGAGAAGCAAATGTATAGCGCTAATAAAAATCGTTACGAGAAAATGATATATAACAGAATTGGTAACAGTGGATTACAGATTTCAGCTATTAGTTTGGGCCTTTGGAATAATTTTGGTAGTGTGGATCCCTACGAAAACCAAAAGGAAATTATTCACCAAGCTTTTGATTTAGGTATCACATATTTTGATTTAGCCAATAATTATGGTCCTATACCAGGAAGTGCTGAAGAAAATTTCGGCAAGATTATGGCTACGGATATGAAACCTTATCGAGATGAAATGGTTATTGCAAGCAAGGCTGGTCACGAAATGTGGCCAGGCCCTTATGGTAATTGGAATTCTCGAAAAAGCATCATTGCCAGTGCAAATCAAAGTTTAAGACGCACTGGTTTAGACTATTTTGATATTTTTTATAGTCACCGTCCTGATCCGATGACGCCAGTTGCAGAAACAGCACAAGCTTTAGACCAATTGGTTCGTCAAGGGAAGGCGCTTTATATTGGTATTTCTAAATATTCAAGTCAAGAAACACAAGAGATTATCGATATTTTTAAAGAATTAAAGACGCCATTCATCATTCATCAACCACGTTATAATATGTTTGATCGTAAAGCTGAGCGAGGTTTGTTTACGACATTAGGAGAAAATAAAAAAGGTGCGGTTGGATTTAGCTCCTTAGCGCAAGGATTGTTGTCAGATAAATACTTGAAAGGTATTCCAAATAATTCACGTGCGAACAAAGTAACAATCCCCTTTTTGACAACAGAAAAAGTTGAACCAACAATTAATACGGTGCAAAAGTTGAATCAAATTGCACAAAGGAGAGGTCAAACGCTACCACAAATGGCACTTGCTTGGAATTTACGAATTCCTGAGTTGGCTAGTGTTTTGATTGGTGCTAGTAATCCAAAACAGGTCATAGAAAATGTCAAAGCTTTGGACAATCTATCATTTTCACCAGAGGAGTTGCTTGAAATTGATCGCGCATTGAGCGAATATGCAGCCAATCAAGCGTAATAGTTTCTTTCATTCTGGATTATCCCAATTTATTTAAAAGACAGAACCCAACGTCTCGCCGGCGACGGGTTTTTATTTTTCAATAAATATCACAAAACAACGAAAAAAGGATACAAATTACACTTTATTTGTAAACGCTTACATAGTATTGTTAATACATACCCTGAACTTAATAAAATATAAGGAGTCGAAAGATGTCTGATAAAATGAAGCAACGTTTTTCATACGCTTTTGGTGCATTCGGGCACGATGCGTATTATGTAACGTTATCAACATATTTCATGATTTTTGTTACAAGCACACTATTTGCGGGGAGTGATAAGGCGACTGAGTCCAAGTATATTGGTATTGTTACCTCACTAGTCGTCGGTATTCGCTTAGTAGAAATTATTTTTGATCCGATTATTGGTAGTATTATTGATAATACACGAACCAAATTTGGAAAATTCAAACCTTGGTTAGTGATTGGTGGAGTTGTCTCGGGTATATCCTTACTGGCAATCTTCACAAACTTTTTCGGTTTATCTGTTAGTAACCCAACACTCTACCTCGTACTGTTTACAATTGTTTTTATCATTTTGGATAGTTTCTACTCATTCAAAGATATTGCCTTTTGGTCAATGATTCCGGCGTTATCAACTGACACCGCGGAACGTGGTACTTTAGCAACATTTGCTCGCTTTGGTTCATCATTGGGTGCTAATGGTACAACTGCCTTGGTTGTACCTATTGTGGCATTCTTTACTGTGCTCACGGGTGGTAGTGGTAAAGAGAGTGCAACTGGCTGGTTCTGGTTTGCATTAATTGTTGCGGTTTTGTCAGCTGGTTCAGCAATAGTAACAGCTAAATTTTCAAAAGAAAACGAAACCGTTTTAAGGACACAAGCCAGCGAAAAATACAATATTATTGACGTTTTTAAGGCCATCCTTAAGAATGATCAGTTGCTTTGGTTAGCACTATCTTACATGTTTTACGCAATTGCCAACGTAGCAACCACAGGCGTGCTGCTGTTTTATTTTAAATTTGTTATCGGTCACGTAACAGAGTTTGCGATGGTTGGTGTGATTTCAATGATTACTGGTATAATTGCTGTGCCTTTATTCCCATTCTTGGCCAAAGTAATGACACGTCGTTATGTGTTTGCTAGTGGTATTGCCCTGATGGTACTGGCATATGTCATGTTTACAATAGCCGGTAGTAACTTGTGGATTGTTGGCCTTGGCTTAGTATTCTTTTATTTCCCACAACAACTTATCTTTTTGTCAGTGTTAATGACGATTACAGATTCTGTGGAGTATGGACAATGGAAAAATGGTCAGCGGAACGAGGCCGTAACACTGTCATTACGTCCGTTATTAGATAAATTAGCTGGCGCATTTTCAAATGCTATTGTTGGGTTTGTTGCAATTGCTGCTGGTATGACCGGAAATGCAACATTTAATGATATGACGGCCAGCGGCATCCATACTTATAAATTATATGCATTTTATATTCCTGCAGCATTGATGATTATTTCTTTACTTATTTTCATGTTTAAAGTGACACTAACTGAAAAAAAGCATGCGAAGATAGTTGCAGAACTTGAATTACGCTACAGCAAGAAGTAATTAGTATAATTTGAAAGGTTGACTACTCATGAAAAGAATTAAGGCACTAAACACGAAATTTGCTGAAAAGTTTGGCCCTCACGAAACCCAACAGTATTTTTCGCCAGGTCGGATTAATCTAATTGGTGAGCATACGGACTATAATGGCGGTCACGTTTTTCCGGCTGCAATTACCTATGGGACTTACGGTGTTGCCAGAAAACGAGATGATGATCGTATTTTAGTTTATTCGGTTAATTTTGATGAAAAAGGCGTAGTTCAGTTAGACTATAAGAAGCTTGATTTTGACGAAAACGATGGGTGGACCAACTATGTTAAAGGCGTTATCGTCAAATTAATAGAGCAGGGTTATGTACTCGACACAGGATTTGATCTGTTGGTCGAGGGCAACATTCCCAATGGTGCAGGCCTTTCCTCATCAGCGTCGTTAGAGTTATTAGTGGGTATTGTTTTAGAGGATTTGTTTGATCTGGATGTTTCTAGGTTATCATTAGTTAAAATTGGTCAAAAAGTTGAAAATGAATACTTTGGTCTCAATACTGGCATTATGGATCAGTTTGCAATTGGTTTTGGTCAAGAACAAAAGGCTATTTTGTTAGACACAAATACTTTGACGTATGAGTTGGTTCCTATTGTTCTTGGTGAATATGCGATTGTTATTATGAATACGAATAAACGTCGTGAATTAGGCGATTCGAAGTACAATGAAAGGCGCGCACAATGTGAAACTGCTTTAAAGTTATTACAAACAGAACTTAATATTAACTCATTAGGTGAATTGACTGATGAAGAATTTGATGACAATGTTGCATTAATTCACGACGAAACACTCGTAAAACGAGCACGTCATGCAGTTTATGAAAATCAGCGCACTTTAAAAGCAAAAAAAGCGTTGTCCGACGGTGATTTGCAAACATTTGGACAACTAATGAATGATTCTCATGCCTCTCTAAAAGCAGATTATGAAGTTACTGGACTTGAATTAGATACGCTAGTGCAGTCCGCACAAAAACAGCCAGGTGTTTTAGGAGCACGAATGACAGGTGCTGGATTCGGTGGTTGTGCAATAGCACTTGTTAAAGAAACAGCCATTTCCAATTTTGAAAACAAAGTCTATGATGACTATATGAATGTGGTCGGCTATGCCCCAGAATTTTACGTGGCACATGTTGGCAATGGCACGACTAAGCTTAATGATTAAGTAGATTGCTGCACAGCACTTAAATGTCCTAAAATATCATTGATCTGTTGCCATTCTAATGAGTGTTGTTCTTGGATATTGTTGAAACTTCTTCGTTTTCGATATGCACTAGGTGTTTCATGGATGAGCTCTGTAAATGAGTGGCCGAAAACAGATGGATTGCTAAAACCAACCTTTTCGGAAATTTGATTAATTGATAACTGGGTTGTTTGAAGTAATTGGCAAGCTTCGTTAATACGAAGGCGTAATAAAAACTTTTTTGGTGAAATACCTACATCTCGTCGAAAGAGTCGCGAGAGGTAAGAACGGTTGATTTTGATAGCATCAGCTATGTCAGTAATAGATGTGTCATAAGTAAAGTTATTATTGATATAGGCCAATGATAATTTAGTGTATTCTGACATGGGGCGTATTGTTGCGTTTTGATGCTCAACGACGTTCCAAGTGTTTTCCTTCATTAGCAACAGGAGTATTTCACTAGCAATTTGATTTAATCGCAATTCGGTTTGTGGCCTATGACTTGTTAACGTTAGTGATTCAACAATTAATTTAAGATAATTTTCAACAGTTGCGCAAGAGAAAGTATCATGGTGATTGCGAAAAGGCGAGAAGTTCTCAATTAATTGCGCTGTTTCAGTACCACCAATGGATATCCATGCATAATGCCACGGATTATGCAAATCAGCTTGGTAAAAAATTGTTTCATCAGGTCGTATAAGGAAAAAGTCACCTGCTTTCAGGGTATATTTATGATTCATGGTAAAGTAAGTTCCTTGGCCTTCTAAGACAAAGTGAAGCAAATAATGTGAACGTTTTAATGGGCCAGAAGCATGACCAGAAAAAGTCTTACTAACGCCAGAGAAATCAAAGAATATACTTGATTCAAGCGTGTGCTCATTAACGATATTAAATAATGATTTTTCCATAATTTAACGACCTTTTTAAAAATAAAATGATAGCGCTTCCAACATTAGTATATCATTTTTTAAAAATATTTATTGATAAGTGATAATACTTGTTATGTGTTATTCAGGTGATTTATTATTGGGTTAGATAAATAGTTTAAACAAAATTTTTAATTAAATGAAAGAGGTAGCATATGAAAGTTACAGAAGAAGTGTTTGGTACATTGCCTGATGGCGAAAAGGTAACTGCGTTCACGTTAGAAAACATTAATCATACTCAAGTAACGGTTATATCGTATGGTGCGACATGGCAGTCTTTTTCTATTGAGCGATCAGGAGAGAAAAAAGAATTGCTTGTTCAATTTGATGATTTAGAGCATTACTTAGACAATCCTTTTCATTTTGGAAATACTATTGGACGTGTGGGTGGTCGATTATCTAAAACTGCATACAATTTATCCGGCACGTCGTTCACATTAACACCAAATGAAAATGGGCATGTCTTACATTCAAGTGTAAATGGTTTTGATACGATTAACTGGCAAGGAACAGCACGCAACATGGGTACCGCTGCAGAAGTTGTTTTGTCACATACGTTTGACGATGAATTTCCTGGCCAATTACAGATGAATGTGACTTACACACTTTATGACGACGATAAGTTAACAATTAAGTTTAGTGGTGAATCAACAGAACCAACACTGTATAATCCTATGACACATGTTTATTTCAATCTAGCTGGAAAAGATGCCGATATCACAAATCATGAGTTGCGAGTGGCATCTCACAAACATGTTGAAGTAGATGACGAAACAATTCCTACTGGCCGATTGGTAGAAAATCAGCATTCCAAATTTGACTTCTCACAGCTACGTAAAATTGGGGATGATCAATTTGATGACGCCTGGTTGCTAGATGAGCAGCGTGATGAAGTTGGTGTTATTGTGCAAGAGCCTGTTAGTGGCCGAACACTAACAGTCGATTCAGATCGGAATGGTGTTGTTATTTTTATGACTAATCCAGGAATCAAAGATCACGATGATGATTGGGTAGAAAATGCACCATTCACAGCACTTGCTGTTGAAATGCAAACATTGCCGGACGCCGTGAATCATGAGGGATTTGGGGATATTGTGCTGCCAGCTAATCAGGTGAAGGAATACACGGTGACTTATAAGATAACAGATTAAATATTTCACTTGACTTTATTCAGCCTTACAGCTATGATTATCTATATTAGAACCGATGAATTGGAAAAATTACCGTCTGGACATGAAGAAATTTTGCGGAAGATGCGAGCAAAACAAAGACGTAATTTTGGACACCTTGGAGGTTGCTATTGATCAAGATAGCTCGTGGTTGCGCGTTAAGCAATTAAAGTAACATGAAAATGTTAAAATCTAAGGTGGTACCGTGCATTTGCGCCCTTAACGAGAAATCGTTGAGGGCGTTTTTTTCGGATTTTATATAGCAAGATAAAAAATAATGGAGGAAATACGTTTGCAGTGGTTGATTATTTTTGGATAGCGATGAATATGTTAACTAACATGTCGTATACTTCAAAATTCTGATAAAAAACACTAAAAACGATAACAACTATGGCAAAACCAATATTTCAACGTCCCAAAGGAACAGCAGATTTACTGCCTCAAAAAACAGTACAGTGGCAACATGTAGAAGCAGTTGCCCGTGTTTTATTTGGTGACTATAATTTCAAAGAAATTCGCACACCGTTATTTGAAAATTTCGAAGTCTTTTCACGCTCAGCTGGTGATACATCTGATGTTGTGACAAAAGAAATGTATGATTTTCATGATAAGGGTGATCGTCATATCGCTTTGCGTCCGGAAGGTACCGCAGGTGTCGTCCGAGCATATGTGGAAAATAAATTATATGGACCGGAATTTGACAAACCATATAAGGCATTTTACATGGGGCCGATGTTCCGTTATGAACGGCCACAGGCTGGTCGTTTCCGTCAATTCCATCAAATAGGTGCAGAGGTATTCGGATCAGATTCGCCCGCATTAGATGCTGAAGTAATTGCGATGGTCATTGATTTTTTCCAAACGCTTGGGTTAAAAAATTTGAAAGTTGCGATTAATACCTTGGGAGATAAGGAGTCCAGGGATGCTTACCGACAAGCTTTAATTGATTATCTGAAACCTCATTTTGATGAACTATCTGCAGATTCACAAGCTCGGTTAGAAAAAAATCCATTACGTGTATTGGACTCTAAAGATCCCCGTGATCAGGTCTTTGTTGCAGATGCACCATCAATCCTGGACTTTTTGTCTGAAAAATCGACTAAACACTGGGAAAAGTTGCAAGATATTTTAACTGCATTGAATTTAGACTTTGACATTGACACAACAATGGTTCGAGGATTGGATTATTATAACGACACAATTTTTGAAATCATGACTACAGATGAAAGTTTAAAAGGCGCTGCAACGATTGCTGGTGGCGGTCGTTACTCTGGTTTGGTTGAGGAATTTGGTGGTCCGGAAACACCAGGTGTTGGCTTTGGTATTGGTGTAGAACGTTTGCTGGATTTATTGCAAGCGCAAAATGTTGCTCCAACAGAGGAACAGAATTTAGACTTTTACGTAGTTAACATCGGTGATACTACTGATGTTATCGCAACAAAAATTGTTCAAGCTGTTCGCTCATTTGGTTACGTTGCTGAACGTGATTATTTGTCAAAATCAGCGAAAGCACAGTTCAAGGCAGCTGATCGTCATCATGCCAAATATGTCATAACGATTGGCGAGCAAGAACTTGAAGAACAAATTGTTAACATCAAGAATATGACCAATGGCGAACAAAAGTCTGTTCAATTGTCAGAGCTTTATACCAATTTACCACTTATCATGGATGCAGAAGGGAACAAGGAATGAAACGTACTAATTACGCAGGATCAATTGATGAAACATATTTAGATCAGACAGTCACATTGACCGGTTGGGTGCAAAAACGACGTGATTTTGGAGACTTGATATTCGTTGATTTACGTGATCGAGAAGGTATCGTACAATTAACTTTTAACGCAACAAATGCGGACGCACTAGCAGTCGCTGAAAAAGTTCGTAGTGAATATGTTCTAAAGATTACTGGGCATGTTATTGAACGTGCTGAAAATCAAATTAACACAAAAATAAAATCTGGAACAATCGAAGTCGATGTAACAGAGGCGGAAATTTTGTCAACGTCAAAAACACCACCATTTTATATTGAAGATGATGTGAATGCCAATGAAGAATTAAAGCTACAGTATCGTTACTTAGATTTGCGCCGCCCTGAGATGCAAAAAAACTTGCGCATTCGTTCAAAAATTATGAGTAGCGCCATGCATTTTATGGATACTCATGATTTTATTAACATCGAAACGCCAGTACTAGCAAAATCAACACCAGAAGGTGCCCGTGACTACTTAGTGCCATCTCGTGTTTTCCCAGGGTCATTCTATGCCTTACCACAATCACCACAATTATTTAAACAATTGTTGATGGGTGCAGGGTTCGATCGTTATTTCCAAATTGCCCGTGCCTTCCGTGATGAAGATTTGCGTGGTGACCGTCAACCAGAATTCACGCAAATGGACGTAGAAACGTCATTTATGACAGCCGATGAAATCCGTGAGTTGGTCAATGCATGGGTTAAGGCGATGATGCATGACGTTGTAGATTTTGATCTTGACACGGATAACATTCCAACTTTGACATGGCAAGAATCTATGAATCGCTTTGGTACTGATAAGCCAGATCTACGTATAGCCTACGAAATCAAGGATTTGTCTGAAACAGTAAAAAATAGTGAATTTGGTGTGTTTGCAAATGCTATTAATGGTGGCGGTGTTGTTAAAGCATTGGCTGTTCCTGGTGGGGCTGACCATTATTCACGTAAAGACATTGACAAGCTAACAAAATACATCGAACGTTTCGGTGCAAAAGGTCTAGCTTGGATGAAAGTAGCGCAAGAAGGCTTGACCGGTCCTATTGCTAAATTCTTTGATGACGAAGCACAGGCAGCATTGATTGCTTCGGCAGACGCTCAAGTCGGAGATTTGTTGTTATTTGGTGCCGGACGTGCTGATGTCGTTTCAGCGACTCTAGATTATTTGCGTCGTGAAACAGCTAAAGCATTAGATTTGATTGATCAAACGAATCCTTGGGCATTTGCTTGGATTGTGGATTGGCCATTGTTTGAATACTCTGAAGACTTTGACCGCTGGATTGCTGCTCATCACCCATTCACGATGCCAAATGAAGAAGACTTACACTACTTGAATGATGGTGAAGATCCTCATAAGGCACATGCGCAAAGCTACGATTTAGTACTAAATGGTTACGAACTAGGATCTGGATCAATTCGTATTCATCGTATGGATATCCAAGAAAAGATGCTAAAGGCACTTGGATTTACTCCTGAAAAAGCACATGAAGCCTTTGGATTTTTGCTTGAGGGTATGGAATATGGTTTCCCACCAATGGGTGGTATCGCACTAGGATTGGATCGTTTGGCAATGCTACTAGCTGGCCAAGAAAATATTCGTGAAGTGATTGCTTTCCCAAAGAATTCACGAGCTACTGAACCAATGACTGAGGCACCAACTCGTGTTGAAGGCAAACAACTGAACGAATTAGGATTGTTTGTTCCAGAAGCAGAGTAATTGTTATCAAACAAATTCGTGTTATTATTAGCTTAGATAAAACTTGGAGATAAATGTGTGTTATACATTAGATTTTTTCTCGTATAACATACATATTGATTATGCAAAAAATTGTTCACAATTTTATGAAAAACCAGTACGCTGGTCGTATTGGTGGCGCGGTATTTTATGGTGTAATCGTTGCCTTTGCAATGAATTATTTCTGGCATCCAGGGCATATTTATTCCTCTGGATTCACAGGATTTGCCCAACTTGTTTCAACTTTAACTGGCGATAGAATTCCCGTCGCTTTAGCGCTAGCCTTGGTTAACTTACCAATGTTAGCCGTTGCATGGTGGAAGTTGTCGTGGAGATTTGCTATCTTTACAACGCTAGCAGTTTTGCTCAGTTCGGCGTTAATTCCTGTCTTTGATACCACGCGTGTTTTAACAACTGACCCGTTAATAAACGCTATGTTTGGTGGCGCGCTTAATGGTATGGCGGTTGGTACAGCATTACGGTATGGCGTTGGAACAGGTGGTTTAGATGTTATTGGTCTCTTAGTTAAGAAGCATTACGGCTTTAAAATGGGACCAATTAATTTATCTTTCAATGCCTTGATTATGGTCGGTGCTGGGCTAACATATGGTTGGAAGTATGCTTTGTACTCAATTGTAGGTGTTATTATTAGTTCACGAATGATAGATGTTTTCTATACACGACAGCAGCAAATGCAAGTGATGATTATTACTACTAAACCAGATGAAATGGTGGATAGTATTCAAAACAAGCTTCGACGAGGCGTTACCATTATCGATGAGGCGCGTGGTGGTTACACTGGGAGGGAGCGTTCGGTGCTACTAACCGTTATCACGCAGCAAGAACGATTTGAGTTACGAGAAGCAATCAAAGAGGTTGATGAACAAGCTTTCTCTTCTACTTGGAAAATCGAACACACTGTGGGACGTTTCTACGAGCCAGAGTTATAGTTAATAAAAAAGGAGACAACATCATGTTGTCTCCTTTTTTTGTTCTATTTTATTTTTTACACGGTTACTGCATTTTTTGTAGAAAACTTTCGGTGAGAAAGGTAACCGAATACTATCGTGAACAAAATTGCGCCGATGGCAGCAACACGAGAGTCTGCTTGAAAGAACAAACTGGCGTAAATGCTGACGAAGAATAGCAATGTTAGTGGACTAGTCCACTTGTATCCTGGCATCAGGAAGCCATCTGGCATAAAATTAGTTGATTCACGGAATTTACGATGAGCATACATTGTCATTGCATAAACGATGATATACATGTTTGATGAGATCGATGTAATTAAACCGAATGCACTGGTAATCTGTGGTATCGAATTAATCACTGGTGATATTAACACTAAGATAGCTGTGAATATAATTGCTTTAGCAGGAACGCCATTTGATGAAATTTCACGAAAATTAATCATAAACTTTGAATCTGACTCTTCAGCTAATTGGTAGAAGTGTCGTCCTGCAGAATAGATGGCTGAGTTTAAGGCTGAAGCAGCAGATGTTAGTACGACAAAGTTAATTATTGTAGCAGCCGCTTTGAATCCAGCCAATTGGAACACCATAACGAAGGGACTTGATTCAGGTGTTTTAGCGATAACATGCCAATTAATGATCGACATAATAATAATCATGGCACCTAAGTAGAAAATCAAAATACGGATAATAATTGTATTAATGGCTTTTGGCAGAACCTCACGTGGATTTTCCGTTTCAGCTGTTGTGATACCGACGAATTCCATACCTTGGAAGGCGAAAAATACCATTGGAAAGGCAGCGAAGAACATCGAAGCACCATTTGGAAATAGTGAAAAGTTTGAGAATACATTACTAAATGAAGCGACAGTATGACCACCACTTGCGGGCGCCTTAAATCCTGTAAAGATTAATATTAGACCCGTTACAATCATCGCTACAATAGCAATGATCTTAATCATGGCAAACCAGTATTCCGTTTCACCAAATACTCTGACGGCAATTAAGTTAATCATAGTTAAAACAAACAAAAAGAGAATTTGAATTATCCAAGTTTTCCAACTTGGGAACCAAAACTTAACGTAAGTTGATACGGCTGTTAATTCTGCCATAGCTACGAAAAGTAGTCCAATCCAATAGGACCATCCAGCGAAATATCCCGCTCCAGCACCAACATACTTACTGATAAAAGAAACAAATGTATGTTGGGAAGGGTCTGCATAAAGCATTTCACCAATTCCCCGCATCATCATAAAGAAAAATGCACCAAGTACTGCGTATACAATCAAAATAGATGGCCCAGTTTTAGCTATAGAGTTTCCGGCTCCCAAGAAAAGTCCTGTACCAATGGTACCGCCAATGGCAATCATCTGTACGTGCTTCTTTTTCAAACCACGTATGGTACCATCGGCATTCATCGTTGCGTTTTTTTGTTGACTCATAAATATTATGCCTCCTCGATTGATAACAATTCTAACACAGTTATCATTAAACCCTCATTTATTAGTGAACAAAAATAGGGTAATCTATTGTGCATTATGCCTAATCAAGTAACAAAAAAGCCAATTGAATATCGACCAAAACATCAGGCATGTCAAGGTTAACATCTAATAACTCAGATATTTTTTTCAAGCGATAATTAATGGTATTCCGGTGTACAAACATATCAGAAGCGACGGCTGTTACATTTTGATGTAAGAACATATAGGTTTCCAAAGTTTTGAGAAGACTTGGATTGTCTAAAATTGGGCCTAGAATTCTTTCCACAAAAGCATCGCTCTCTTGCTTGGGTAACAAGTTTAACATTTCTTGGGCACTCTTGGGTCTAAATCGCATAATCGGATGTGCTACTGATGTCAGCTGAAGCGCATGGTTAGCTTGTTCATAAAGATCTGCTAATGCACGAATGGGTTCTGCGACTCGAGAAAAGCCGATGGTAAAGTTATATTCTAACTTTGATTGTGATGTTAGAAAATCGTATAGTTCTTTGAGAAATGCGCGTGTATCAATTTTGTTATCAACTAACAAAATCAGTTGCTGTTTATAGGAAAATAGGAGTACAGACCAGTTTGATTCGTTAACAAACCAGCGTGTCAGTGCTTGTAATATTTCAAATTGATGTGTTTCAATGACTGTTTTTTTTGCTGTAAAGTCAATAACCGCTACGCGATAGGGATTTTTAGAATCAATATTTGCGTTCTTTAGATAATTGTCAATCGCGTCATCACTTAGCCCGTGTTGCATAATGTTCAAAAAGAAGCCAGAACGGTTGCGAAACTCAGTTTCATTTAACAAATCGGTTCTCGAATTTGAAAATCCCAATGCAGTAATTACTTGTTCGCGTTTTAAAAGTTCAAAATCTGATAGTGTCTTATTCGAACTCATAATAGCTGCAAAGGCTTTATTTTCGTTTAGAGCAGAAAAAATGGGAGAAATCTCGAAAATTGTATTATTGAAGGTAACGTGCACCTTTTGAGTTAAATTCAAATAATCAATTCCAGATTCTTCTCGTAAAAATTTGGTGAAAAAGTCACGTTGTGGAAGTAAATCAGTACTGGCATATAAGGCACGAAAATGTGAGTCCAACAAGGTTAGTGGTGCTTCTAAAATTTCCGCGCTAAGATTTAACAGATGCTGATAAGTATTATTAGTTTGCATCGTTGACAACTGATGATTAATATTAACAATTTGATGCAGTTCACCCGTATGAGTGTTCAGAATAATATCAGTAATATTTTGAATTGTTTGTGGCATCAATTCATCAGTTGGGGTCATGAGGATTGGTACTCGACGTTTGTTGGCTAATATAATAATATCACGTGGCAACTGTGATAAATGCCGGTTCGTCTTAATGCCCAAGCCAGCAGCATTATGATGATCTAGCGCGATAATTAAGTCTCGCAGTAATGTCCAATCTTCTTTGAACAAAAAGCCGGTAGTGAGCAGTAATTGACCAGGAGCAATATATTCATCAAAATCTGGTGCATCAATCATACCCACTTGGTTGATCTCGCGATTGAGCCCTTCGGCGCCTGCTAAAATTGGGTATTCTGCTAATACGGGGTTAGCTAATAATTCTTTAACGTTCATAATCGACCTCCAATTGTGTTGTTACTATTATGCCATGTTTGCTTATTGTGTACAAATAAAATTAAAAAAGTTGTGCAATATGACGATGATTATTTTTTATGCGTTCGTTACAGTAAAGAAAACATTATGAGGTGAGCGTATGCAACGTACAGAAAAGAAAATTGTCAGTAATATTTTAAAGGGATCCTTAGGTAATTTAATTGAGTGGTTCGATTGGTATGTTTATGCCTCGTTCTCTATCTATTTTGCCCCATCATTTTTCCCCAGCCATGACAAAACGGCCGCATTATTAAGTACGGCAGGAGTCTTCGCAATTGGCTTTTTGATGAGACCTCTAGGAAGTCTAGTGTTAGGTAAATATGCGGATCAACATGGTCGACGGGCCGCATTAACCTTATCAGTATTGATTATGGCCGCAGGATCGCTTGTAATTGCGATAACACCTAGTTATCATGTAATAGGAATTGCTGCACCAATCATCTTGGTGTTGGCAAGGCTATTCCAAGGATTATCGTTGGGTGGAGAATATGGTACTTCAGCAACTTACCTTTCTGAAATGGCCAGCCGCGGGCATCGTGGCTTTTATGCTTCATTTCAATATGTAACATTAATCAGTGGACAGCTCATTGCCTTGGGTGTTCAAATTATTTTACAATCAGTATTATCAGAAGAGATGTTGACTGACTGGGGTTGGCGTATTCCATTTGTTATTGGTTCTCTGGGAGCCATTGTAGTATTGTTCCTTCGTTTGAGCATGGAAGAATCTGACCAATTTAAGGCACAAAAGAAAAACAATAATGGTAGTCTACGACTTTTGTTAAAGTATCCAAAATCTGTCATGACGGTAGTTGGATTAACACTCGGTGGGACAATCGCTTTCTACACTTATACAACTTATTTACAAAAATTTATGATTAATTCTGTTGGGTTACCAACACAAGAAGTCACACTGATCAACTTTGCAGCATTATTTATTTTTATGATTTTACAACCTATCGCCGGTGCATTATCGGATAAAATAGGTCGTAAACCATTATTGTTTTGGTTCGGTATTATGGGGACAATATTTACAATTCCTATTTTTCTCACTTTGCAACAAGTGAAAACGGGGATGGGGGCTTTCTTACTCATGCTGGCTGGATTAATTATTGTTACAGGTTATACGTCAATTAATGCAATTGTTAAAGCTGAAATGTTCCCAACTGAAATTCGTGCATTAGGTGTTGGATTGCCTTATGGCTTGACGGTCGCCATTTTTGGTGGCACGGTTGAATACGTTGCCTTGTACCTGAAAAAATAAATCACGAAAATTTGTTTTTCGTCTATGTTACTGTGGTTGTGTTCATTAGTTTGCTAGTTTATTGGCGCATGACGGATACAAAGCACACATCTAAGCTTGATCACTAATTATGTTGGAAATTGCTATAAAATGCATGATTACAGTGTTTATAGTATTGACGATTACGTGAAAGTCTGTCATAATAGATAAGTATTTACTGCATGTCGTTTAACGAAATAAAATGCGAGAAAGGAGGGTTATCACATGGCAAAGGTCATCGTACGTAAGAACGAATCTTTGGATGATGCATTGCGTCGCTTCAAGCGTGGTGTTTCAAAAGACGGTACTCTCCAAGAATACCGTAAGCGCGAATACTATGTTAAGCCTTCAGTTGCTCGTAAATTGAAGTCTGAAGCAGCACAAAAGCGTAACAAGAAGAAGGGTCGTTAATTCGATTCTAAAACGTCACTTAGGTGGCGTTTTTCTTTTATGGTAGAATAACAATAGATTAAATTTTGAAAGGTTGATATACATGAGTTTATTAGAAGAGTTAAATAATGATATAAAGCAGGCCATGAAAGACAAAAACAAAGATGTTTTGTCAGTGATTCGCATGGTTAAATCAACGGTTATGAACGAGCAGATTAATTTAGGCCATGATTTAACAAAGGAAGAAGAATTAACAGTCCTCTCACGTGAAGTTAAACAACGTCAAGATTCGTTGACAGAGTTTGAGAAAGGCAATCGAGAAGATTTAGCTGCTGGTATTCGCGCAGAGCTAGCTATTTTAGCAAAGTATTTGCCAGAACCTTTGAGTGACGAAAAGGTTATCGAATTGGTGAAGGACGCAATCCAAAAGACGGGCGCTACATCTCCAAAAGATATGGGCAAAGTGATGGCTATTGTCACGCCTCAAGTCAAAGGAAAAGCTGACGGTAAATTTGTTGCTAATCAAGTGAAAAATCTGTTAAAAGGTTAATTGACCGTTATAGATTATGTAAACCACACATGGTAAACTATAAGTATTATAAAAAGTGCGTGATGTTGCGTACGTTAAGGAAAACGCTATGAATCCAAAAGTTGGAACAATAATTAAAGCAAACGTTACTGATGAAAATGAAAAATATTTCTTTGCACAAGTCGACGGCTTTACATATGAAATTGATAAGTCAGAACTTGAGAAGCCTCTCAAAATCGGTGGATTTGTGACTGGCTTTGCATATGAAAATGAAGGACACAAATTACAAATTACCAAGAAAACGCCTGCTGTACAGAAATCAGTATACGGTTGGGGAACAGTCGTAGCGAATCGACATGATTTGGGCGTCTTTGTTTCAATCGGTTTGCCGAATAAGGATATCGTTGTTTCTCTTGATGATCTACCAACGATTTCAACACTTTGGCCACAAAAAGGCGACAAATTGATGATTGCCATTAAAGAAGATCATAAAGGCCGTTTGTGGGGTGAAATAGCACAACAGCATATTATTAATGCTGTATCGCGTCGCGCACCGGAAAGTATGAAGTCGACCACAGTTAAAGCCACAGTTTATCGTAACAAAATGGCAGGTACTTTGGTTATTACTGATGAATATTATCTTGGTTTTATTCATCCTTCGCAACGTGACGATGAGCCACGTTTAGGACAAGTTGTTGATGCACGTGTTATCGGCGTCCGTGATGATGGCACATTAAATCTATCACTGAAACCTTTGGCCTATAAGACCATGGATGAGGATGCACAATTCTTATTGTTGCAATTGCAACGACGGGCGGATCATTTCTTACCATTCAATGATAAAAGTAACCCAGAGGCAATCAAGCGTCAATTTGGATTTAGTAAGAGTCAGTTCAAACGAGCCTTGGGTCATTTATACAAGGATAGACTAATTGAACAAATTGACGATGGTATAAAATTAGTTGAGAAATGATGCAAGAAATTGACAATGCGATAGTAGATTATCTACACTATATTCGAATTGAACGTGGCTTATCTGAAAATACAATTAAGAGTTACCACCAAGATTTGGTACAATTTGGTGAGTATCTAAATGGTGAGAAACTGGTGCTTGATCAAGTTGATCATATTGTTATCTTGTCGTGGTTGAATCAACTCAGAGATCTAGGAAAATCCAATAGTTCAGTGATTAGAATGGTTACGACATTGCGTAACTTTTTTGGCTATTTAGTGCGAGAAAAAGTCGTCGCTCATAATCCAATGAATGATGTTCGCCCACCCAAAAAAGCAGAGCACCTACCAGCAGTTTTGAGCATAGAGGAAATTGACCGTTTATTACAAGCACCGATAGAAGATACACCACTTGGTCTTCGAAATAGAACATTGCTAGAAGTGATGTACGCAACTGGTTTGCGTGTCAGTGAATTGGTTAATTTAAAAATGAGTGACCTTCATTTGCAATTGGGACTGATTCAAACACTTGGAAAAGGTGACAAAGAACGTATTATTCCAATTGGTGAAATTGCGATTGATTGGCTGACTCGATATTTTAATGAAAGCCGTATCGTTTTACTTAAAGACAAAGAGTCTCCTTATGTTTTCTTAAACGATCGTGGAAATCAAATTTCACGACAGGGAATATGGAAGATTATAAAAAAGTTGGTAACAACTGCTGGAATAACTAAAGATGTTTCTCCCCATACACTTCGTCATTCTTTTGCTACCCATATTTTAGAGAACGGTGCTGATTTGCGTATAGTTCAAGAATTATTGGGGCATGCGGACATTTCGACAACACAAATTTATACCCATATTTCGAAAAAAAGACTTAGTGAAGTGTATGATGAATACCACCCCAGAGCGTAAAAATTATGTTGACACAATCAAGACAATCAGATGAAAAAACAATTATGGGTATTTTATCGTTGCTGCCAGGGCTACGTGAAATATCTCATTTAAATGCGGAAATAGCATGGTATCATGATAATGAAGCAAGATCTTTATATGTTTGGCAAAAAGAGTCTCAAGGACAAGTACTTGGTGTTCTAGGTGTTGAGATTTATAATAATATTGCTATAATTCGTCATGTTGCCTTAACCCCAGAGTCACGCAGTGTCAGAAACTACTTCGACATGATTTCTGATTATCAAGAGCAACATTCTGAAGCCTTCTTAATGGGTACCTTGGATAATCAAAAGTTAATTAACAAATGGAGAAAAGCAACATCGCGAAAAACGGTCTAACAATTAAATTAAGTGATTTTGAAGGGCCAATCGATCTGTTATTACACTTAATTAAGAAATCCGAGATGAATATTTTTGATTTGAAAATTGCTGACATTACATCTCAGTATTTAGATTTTATTCATGCACAACAGGCTATGCAGCTTGATGTAGCAAGTGAATATTTAGTGATGGCTGCTACTTTAGTTAAGATAAAGTCCGCTGATTTGTTACCAGAAGAAGAGCCAGATGATTATGCCGTAGATGAAGAGTATGCGGATCCACGTGAAGAGCTGATGCTACAATTATTGACCTACAAACAATTTCAAGTGGCAAGCGAATCTTTGCGTGAACGTGAACAATTAAAACAACAATCTTTTCCACGTACTCAAATGAAGGCTCCTGATAATTTGAAACATCCCATAACTTTAGCTCCTGGTTTATCGTTAGGGGATTTACAAACAGCATTTGCTCAACTATTGCGGCGAAAAAAGCAGGAAAAACCCATCAGAAGGCATGTTACTGCGGAAACATATTCTCTTGAGGAAGCTGTTAACAACATCAATAAACATTTCTTACAGCATCAAACGGGGGATATGATTCCATTTGCTTCTTTTTTTGATGATATTTACGAGCGGGAGCATTTGGTAGTCACCTTTTTGGCGTTATTAGAAATGGCCAAAGATAAAAGATTAAAATTACACCAAGAGCACCAACAACAAGAAATTTATGTAGAAATTGAGGCGTTTGGCGAAGATGAATAATTTAAGTCAAATAGAAGCACTATTGTTTGTATCTGGCGATGAAGGCATTTCCGTGAAAAATATGAGCATTATCACTGGATTTGATCGTTCAGCAATACAAGGATTGCTTGAAGAACTTGTGTTAAAGTATGATACTGATTTAAGTAGTGCATTACAAATTCGTGAAAGTGACGATGTGTATCGCCTAGTGACTAAACCGGAACTTGGTGGCACAGTAAAACAGTATTTTGATTCACCTGTAAATGCAACATTATCGCAAGCACAACTCGAAACACTAGTTATTGTCGCTTATAAGCAACCAATTACACGTGTTGAAATTGATACAATTCGTGGTGTGCAATCCTCAGGAACTTTACAGAAGCTAGCATTACGGCAACTAGTCCACGAAGTTGGCAGAAAAGACGAACCAGGACGTCCCATCATGTTTGGTACCACCGATGAATTTTTGGATTATTTTGGTTTGAAAAGTATTGAAGAATTACCTCCGTTACCTGATTTTAATATGTTAGATTTAAGTGATGATATTGATGGCGAACTATTTACGAGTGCATTTGATGTACATCAATCAGAAAGTGAAAAAGAAAATGTCTGAAGAAGCACAGAGACTGCAAAAAATTATTGCCCAAGCGGGTCTAGCGTCCCGACGGGGCGCAGAAGAATTGATCATCAATGGGCGTGTCCAAGTTAATGGGCAAACTGTTACCGAATTAGGTACGAAAGTTACTGCAAATGATAAAGTACAGGTCGACGGTGCGCCAATTGAAGGACGTGAGAAGTTAGTTTATTACCTGTTAAATAAGCCTCGTGGGGTTGTGACAACCAATGATGATGAAAAAGGTCGTCGTACGGTATTGGATATTTTAGAGGATGTGGATCAACGTGTTTATCCAGTTGGCCGTCTAGATTATGATACAACTGGTGTTTTGTTATTAACAAATGATGGTGTAGTGGCTAATCAATTAATGCATCCTAAAACTAAAGTCGATAAGACTTATGTTGCAAAGGTTGAAGGCATTGCAACCGAAGAAAAGCTAGCTCCTTTGAAACGTGGAGTGGTCCTAAAGGGACGTAAAACTGCGCCAGCTCGTGTTTCCATTGAAAGAATTGAGCCGACAAAAAGAACAAGTATGGTCCGTATAACTATTCATGAAGGCCGTAATCATCAGGTCAAAAACATGCTCGCGAAGGTTGGCCTACCAGTGCAAAAGCTTAAGCGTGAGCAGTATGCCTTTTTTGATGTCAATGGTCTACAGCCGGGCGAGTATCGTAAATTAACAAGCGTAGAGATCAAACGCTTAAAGGCACAAGATTACAAATTGTTGCGTCGTAAGTAACACCGTGATACAATAAAATCAAATTTAATAATAACTTCAGGGTCGGGTGTAAGTCCCAACCGGCGGTGAGACATGAATTTTCATGGTAAGCCCGCGACCTGCTTTTGCAGCTGATCTGGTCAAAATCCAGAGCCGACCGTAAAGTCGGGTATAAAGAAGTCTAAAAAAGAAAGTGAAAGCTGCATTTTTTGTTGTACCCTGACAAAATCTGTGGTTTTTTGTTTGCATCTACTGGTGAAGTGAGCAAACAAGAGGAAAGAAATATGTCAATTATTCCTGTAACGCGAGTGCAACGTACTACATTAATTGCAATACTAAGCGCTATTTCATTTGGTTTGATGCTGTTTCCCCAAGTGCCAATCATTCCGAGTGCTGATTTTTTGAAACTAGATTTTTCAATCGTACCAGTTGTCATTGGCTTATATTGGTTAAATTATTCGGCTTCACTGTGGATCATTTTAATTCGTACCTTGCTAAAGTTAATTTTGGCAAATGAGGGGGTTAACACTTATTTAGGACTACCGGTTAATTTACTGGTTGTTTTGGCCTTTATCACAGTCTTAAAAATTACAATGCCCAACCTTGAGCAGTATAGTAATTGGCAAAAAAAAATCCTGCCGTTAATAAGCAGCACGTTTGTCATGACAATTGTTGCGATTGTCATCAATTGGTTTGTAGCTATACCTTTGTATGCGAGGTTTGCTAATTTCGACATTGCTAAATTCATTGGTTTAAAAAACTATTTTATCGGTATGGTATTACCGTTCAATCTTATCGAGGGTATTATATGGTTTGTCGTGAGTATGATCATATTAAGGGCAATACAGCCGCTCCAGAGAAGGTTTCATTCTTAACAAAACATTATGAGCAAAGTCGGTGTTGGTGTGGTAAAATTTTATGTGAACCAATAAAATGGAGGTCGTTTCTATGAACGATTTTGACCCAAACAACATGAGCCGCTCAAAGCGGCCCAAAAAAGATAAGCTCGAACCAAAATTTTCCCGAAAGTCAGATTCAAAATCCCCAAATAAAGGATTTCGTGTTCTGCTTGTTGTATTAGCGCTTGCAGTTATATCTTTTGTACCTGTGTATGGCATGATTGCTAATCAAAAATCATCAAAGCCACAAACGGCTGTTTCTTCAAGTACAAAGCGTTCATCAACTACTAAATCTACGTCTTCTGAGTCTTCTGAATCATCATCTTCCGAGTCAAGTGCATCAAGTTCTTCTGAAGAAGAATCAGTAAGTAGCAGTGAAGCTGCTTCAAGTGAGGAATCTGCTAGTTCATCTTCTACTGAGACGGCTGAATCAAGTTCAGCATCAAGTAGTTCCACAACCACTACTGCAGTTTTGGGTGCTAGTCAGACGTTGTATAATTTTGCAGTTACACACGGGATGACAACTAGCCAAGTTATTGCATTAAATCCAGGGTTAACAGTTGATAATTACACACAGTATGCTGGTACTGCACTAAACATTCAGTAAGAGGACTTTTTATTATTATGACGAATTTTCAAGTTGCCATTGATGGCCCAGCTTCTGCCGGTAAGTCTACTATTGCCAAAATTTTAGCAACAAAGCTAAATTATGTGTATGTTGACACAGGTGCAATGTACAGAACAATAACTTTAGCTGCAAAAAAGAACGGCATTGCTTATAATGATGAAGAAAAAATAAAAAACTTATTGTCACAAACGGAAATACGCTTTGAACCTAGTACACCAGTTCAACGTGTATTTTTGAATGATACCGATGTCACGGAGGAAATTCGTTCCGCTGAAGTGACAAACAATGTGTCTGTAGTGGCTTCCTTAGCGTATGTACGTTCTAATTTAGTCAATCGTCAACGTGAAATAGCTAATAACAACAGTGTGATTATGGACGGTCGCGATATCGGCACAACTGTGTTACCAGAAGCAGATGTCAAAATTTTCTTGTAGCAAGTGTTGATGAACGTGCCCAACGACGTTATAAAGAAAATGTTGCTAAAGGGATGACTACTGATCTCGAAACATTGAAGCGCGAAATTGAAGCGCGAGATTACAAAGATTCTCATCGTCAAATTAGTCCATTAACACAAGCGAAGGACGCTATTTTAGTGGATACAACGGGACAAAGTATTGACGATGTTGTGGCTAAAATAGCCAACATTATCGAAAATAATATTAGTTTCTAATTTACACGGTTAAACCGTGTTTTTTACTATACAAGAACTAAAATATTTGGTACACTATATTCATAGTGTAAATTGTAGGAGGACGTTTGACGTCATGAGTGAAACAAACAACGAGCTTTTAGCAGCTCTCGAGAGTGCAGATCAAATTAAGGTAGGAGATGTCGTTACGGGCGAAGTACTAGCCGTTGATAACGATAACCAAGCAGTTATTGGTTTGCATACCGGTGAAGAAGGAGTTGTGCCAGCGCGTGAGTACTCAGACGATCGTAACATTAATCTGGCAGACGAATTGAAGGTTGGCGACAGTGTTGAAGCTGTTGTCATCTCTAATGTAACAAGCGACAAGGAAGGCGTATCTTACTTGTTGTCAAAGAAGCGCTTGGAAGCACGTAAGGCATGGGAAAACTTGTCATTTGGTGAAGGTGATACAGTTGATGCTAAAGTTATCAATGCTGTACGTGGTGGTTTAGTTGTCGATGTTAATGGTGTTCGTGGCTTTGTACCCGCATCAATGGTTGCTGATCGTTTTGTGTCAGATTTGAACCAGTTTAAGAATAAAGATATTAAAGCACAAGTTATTGAAATTGATGCTGCCAAGGCACGCTTAATCTTGTCACGTAAGGCAGTTGCAGCACAAGAACGTGCAGCACAATTAGCAGAAGCATTTGAAAAGCTATCAGTTGGTGAAGTTGTTGAAGGTAAAGTTGCTCGTTTGACTGACTTCGGAGCATTCGTTGACTTAGGTGGCGTTGATGGTTTGGTACACGTTTCAGAAATTTCTCATGATCGTGTTAAGAACCCTGCTGATGTTTTGACAAAGGGTGAAACAGTTAACGTTAAAATTTTAGCCTTAGATGCTGAAAAGGGACGTATCTCATTGTCAATCAAGGCTACACAACCTGGACCTTGGGATAAGGTTGCTGAAGAAGCTCCTGCCGGAACAGTTCTTGAAGGAACTGTTAAGCGTGTAAAAGACTTCGGAGCATTCGTTGAAATTTTCCCTGGTATCGAAGGATTAGTTCACGTATCACAAATTTCACACAAGCGTATCGAAAACCCTTCAGAAGTTTTGAAGTCAGGCGATAAAGTTCAAGTTCAAGTTTTGGATGTTAAGCCTGCCGAAGAACGTATTTCATTGTCAATGAAGGCATTGGAAGAAAAGCCAGAACGTGAAGATCGTGGAAATTCAAAGGATAGTTCAGCATCACGTGCAGATATTGCTGCTTATAAGCAACAAGATGATTCAGCTGCAACATTGGGCGACCTCTTTGATGGTAAGTTCTAAGAATTCTATTGAAAAGAACTGGTTCGCCAGTTCTTTTTTTATGATAAATTTATTTATACAAAGGAGGTGCCAAAATGTCAGCACCAATAGTAGCAATTGTCGGTCGACCAAACGTTGGTAAATCAACTATTTTCAACCGTATGGCGGGAGAAAGAATTGCGATCGTTGAAGACATGCCCGGTGTCACGCGAGATCGCTTGTATGCACCAGCTGAATGGTTAAATTATGAATTTCGAATGATTGATACCGGTGGTATCGAAATCGGTGATGCACCGTTTTTAGCAGAAATACGTGGACAGGTAGAATTAGCAATTAATGAAGCTGATGTTATTGTGATGGTTGTTTCCGGCCGAGAAGGATTAACTGAGGCTGATGAAGTAGTTGCACGTATGCTATATAAATCTGATAAGCCTGTCGTTCTGGCTGTCAACAAAGTAGATAATCCTGAAATGCGCCATGATGTCTATGATTTTTATGCACTAGGTCTTGGGGATCCATTCCCAGTTTCAGGATCACACGGTTTGGGATTAGGTGATTTACTTGATGAAATTGTAAAACATTTTCCTGATGAAGCTGCCGAGCAAGAAGACGATGCGATTCGTTTTAGTATAATTGGCCGCCCAAATGTTGGTAAATCATCAATTGTCAACGCTATGCTTGGTGAAAAACGTGTGATCGTCTCTGATATTGAAGGGACTACTCGTGATGCTATTGATACACGATTTGTGACTGAAGAAGGTGACGAATTTGTGATGGTTGATACAGCCGGTATGCGTAAGCGCGGGAAAATCTATGAGAATACTGAAAAGTACTCCGTGATGCGTGCTATGAAAGCTATTGATGATAGCAACGTTATTTTGATGGTTATTGATGCGGAAGCAGGAATTAGAGAACAAGATAAACACGTGGCTGGGTTTGCTCATGAAGCTGGGCGAGCAATGATCATTGTTGTCAATAAATGGGATGCGATTGAAAAGAATGATCGGACGATGTCTGACTTTGAGAATTTAATTCGCGAAGAATTTAAATTCTTAGATTATGCACCAATTGTGTTTGTTTCTGCTAAGACAGGGCAACGTTTAGATAGATTGCCACAAATGGTTAAAGATGTTGACGATAATCATCGTAAGCGTATAACATCTTCAACATTAAACGATGTCATTATGGATGCTATTGCAATAAATCCAACACCTTCAGATAATGGTCGTCGTTTACGAGTATATTATGCGACACAAGTCGCAACGCAACCACCAACATTTGTCATATTTGTTAATGATGTTGAACTTATGCATTTTTCATATGAACGATTCTTAGAAAATAAAATTCGAGAATCATTTGACTTTACTGGTACGCCAATCAAACTCATTGTTCGCGCACGAAAGTAAACGTTGCAAAAATATGTTTTTAATGTAACACAAATGTTACGAAATCCCGAAAACCCTTGATAACACTACACATTTGGCGTTTCTTATGTTATTCTAGTTACATGAAATAATGTTTCGACAGATTTCACGGAGCGCATCATGCGTTAAAAAAACTCTTATTAGGAGACAAGAAAATGGCTAACAAGCAAGAATTAGTAGATTCAGTTGCTAAGGCAACAGGTTTGACAAAGAAGGATGCTACTGCATCAGTTGACGCAGTTTTTGCATCAATCGAAGAAGCATTGAAGAACGGTGAAAAGGTTCAATTGATCGGCTTTGGTAACTTTGAAGTTCGTGATCGTGCTGCTCGTAAGGGCCGTAACCCACAAACTGGTGAAGAAATTCAAATTGCTGCCTCAAAGGTACCTGCATTTAAGCCAGGTAAAGCTTTGAAGGATGCCGTTAAGTAATTAATACCCATTTATACCGCTGTTTCACAGCGTTTCTGGGGAAAATTGGGGAAAGTAACTTATTACTCCCTAATATTATCCAGTATATTAAGAGCAAGCTCACGTTGAGTTTGCTCTTTTTCTTTTAGCATGTGACTATACACACTGAGCGTTATTCCGATGTTAGAGTGTCCAACTCTTTTGGAAATGTAGTCAATGTCCACGCCGTTGTGTAAGAGGTAGGAGACGTGCGAATGGCGTAAGCCATGAAATCGTATCTGATGAACGCTGGCTGACCTAAGTATGCGTCTTAAATTATTCTGTACGGTTTGATTAGACCAATAGTAGAACAGATTCAACTCATTGCTTTTATCAAAATAAGTAACCATTGTTTTTGTCAACCTTGAAGAAATCGGAATGATTCGTATAGATGATTTATTTTTAGGCTTGGTAACCATTTTTGCTCCGCTAGAGTATGATTTTGTAATGGTTACTTCCTGTTTTATTAAATCAAAGTCTGATCTAGTCAAAGCCAGTAGCTCTCCGTATCGCGCTCCGGTTTCGATTGCTATTAATACTAGAAGATGAAAACGGTCTGCGTTCTCTATAATTGAATAGAGATAGTCTTGTAATCTCTCGAATTCTTGAGCATCGAGATAATTTGTATACTAGTTTGCTTTTTACTGCTGACGGCTTTAAGTCTCCCAAATACGTCACGTTCAATATATCCGTCAACATAAGCGTCTTTTAGGGAGCTTTTAATTGTCGTAGTAATGTTTTTGGTTGTTTCTAGTGAATGTGTATGACCGAACTCTATAATGCGTTCTTGGGCGATAGAGGGGGTTATTTGAGATAACTTCAACTCTTCAAACATAGTAGCGATATTCTTGGCGTATGTTTGATATTTCTTCATAGATGATATTCTGACGGTTGGTTCTTTATATGTTTTCAACCATTCAAGATAATAATTGCTAAAGGTCATTTTTGATTTTTCTGGATCATATCCGTTTTTGACCTTAACCTCTTCCTTAGCAGCCCACAACTTAGCTTCACGTTGTGTATCAAATGTAGATGTAACTTTCTTGAAAACTCCGTGTCCGTTAACATAAGAGACGACTGCTCGCCATTTCTTACCACGTTTTTCAAAACTTGCCATATAAAAAAGCCTCCTTAAAAAGGGGGCGCATATCTGGTATAATGATATAGAACGCCCCGTGCGTTTGTAGTATACTTTTAGCACACCTTGACCGTCCAAAGTTTAGGGTGTGCTTTTTTATTTGCTTATTTTAGAGACTTCATTGTCTATTATGTACGCCCGAAAGGGCATGAATTAAATACCTAAAATTTGTTTCTTTTTAGTATCGAAATCGTCTTGGGTAATAACTCCCTGATCTAGTAGTTCTTTAAGTTTAGTCAAGTTATCAAAATCTATTTGAGGTTCTAAATCCGTTTTAACACTTTCAACACTCTTAGCATTGTTATTAGTTTTAGCTATTCCTTGGAGTTTGGAATATAAAGTTTCATCATAAGTCGTTTTCAACATTGATTGATAAGGAGTTTTTTGAATAAGCACAATTTTTCGGGTGACGTTTTTCTTGGTGGTCGTCAATACCTTATTTTCTTTTTTAGCTGTTAAACCACCGATAGCTGTCCCGACACCAGGCATCAGCACAGTTCCTACAACAGAACGAGTAATAACACCTTTTCTTTTCCCAACGTTTTTGGTATTTGTTTGCTCATCTACTTTTTCGTCTAACTTGACTTCCAGTATATTATCATATTCAACGTATACATCTTTAAAAAAATTTTCGGTTGATAGTTTAATTATTTTTAGGTCGTCGTTAAACCTGTTTATACCAATTCTGCCATTAGCAACAAACAACGATTTTAATTGTAATTGATGATCATCATATTCTTTTTTATGTTCTTTCTCCTGAGCAGCTTTTTCTTGGGCTGCAGCCATTTCTTTTTTAATTACATCAAATAATCCCATTATCTGTTTCTCCTTTAAAATATGTACACCGCATAGCGGTTTACTCAAATTCAAGTTCAGCCATGCTGTTTTCAAAATTATCTAAAATTTCCTTGTCGGCTATAAATTTAACCCAGTAAATAGGTTCTTTTCCTTTGATACTCGATTCCATTCTTAACTTATCATACAAACTAGTAACGACGTCAGTCCACATTTTTTCAGCTTTTCGTTCTATTTTTCCGATGTCCCAACGCTTAGCTACTGGTCTTCTTTCATTTCTAGCTTTTTGATCATCCAAAGCCTTTTCTATAAATATGTTATATGCTGAACTGTTTGACTTTAAATATTGATTCAATTCATCTGTGTTCATTTTTCCTCCTTATAAAACGACAACGCCGAATATTGACATCTCATGGTTATCGTCAATGGGCATGTCATCATACTTTTTATTCAAAGAGACCAATCGGCAACCATTGTCATCTTTTATCAATTTCTTGACGTAGGCTTGTTGATCGTAGTTTGCTATGACTATTTGACCTGATCGCACATCTTTTGTTTTGTTTACAAATATGATTTGTTTATCTTCAAATAACGGCAACATTGAATCACCGTTTACAACTAAAGCAAAGTCGTGCGGTGGTACCTCACCATCATAGGGTACAAGTTCAGGTTTTCCATCTAGCAGGTATTCACCGGTTCCAGCCGAGACAACACCGTGTATTTCAACTTCATTATTAGTAGGCAACTCAACGACGTTGTTTTGTTCATTATATTGTTGTTCAGCGAATTCGTAAACTTTTTCTTGTCTATCTTTATTAAGTTTGTCAGCCACATGATAAATGCGATCAAGAACCGTTTCGTCAGTCATAGGTACATCTGCGCCGATTAGCCAACTTGGATTAACGTTTAAAGCTTTAGCGACAATAAATATTTTATCCTGTTTTGCGGAATACTTACCAGATAGCCATTGGCTAATAGAAGATTTCCCAATCCCGGTCAACTTGGATAATTCAGCAGGCTTTATATTTTTGTACTCCATAGCTTTTTTAAGTCTAGAGTTAAAGCTTTCCATATTTTTTCTCCTTAATATGTTACAGGTTAAGTATAAACTAAAGTTCAGTAAAACTCAACAAATATTTAAAATAAAGTTCAGAAAACTGAATAAAAGTGTTGCATTATAAAAATAAGGGTGGTAATATAAAGGTGTTCAGAAAACTGAACTAAAATAAAAAGGAGGTACCTAATGATAAAATTTGACTACGAGCGTCTATATGGGCGTATGAAATCAAAAGGTTTCAATCAAAGTTCTTTAGCTAGGGAAATTGGAATCTCACCAGCTTCACTAACCAACAAATTAAAAGGCGTTCCATTTCGTCAAGACGAAATGATGAATATCAGCAAGGCGCTGGGTATTGGTGACAAAGAACTAGCAACTTATTTTTTTACAGTTAAAGTTCAGAAAACTGAACAAGAACAACCAGCATAGGAGGAAAGTATGGATAAAGAAAAGCTATCAAAGAGAGATGTTATAAATCTCACTTCGATAGCCAGAAACGGTAAGAAACCTATTGATGAACGAATTAAAGCATTAAATAGATTATCTAATTCTTCTTATTTTCATAATAAGAAACAAAAGACTTCACTAATTCATCGTGTAATTGAGAGAGTAATTCACCTTGTTTAGAACGTTCGCCTATTTTATGACGTTTTAAAAAATCTGCGGTTATCTCAAGAGATGTCAATCTTATTTCTAACTCAGATTGACTAGGAATTTTACTAGACATAACAAACTCCTTTCATTTATTTCAACTGGCACGTTGATAAATAAAGGATAGCACAAAAAAACCTGACTATAGCACTAGTCAGGCGGAATATTAACGATTTAATTATAACACGAGAGGAATACTAACATGGCAACATCATTTCAATTAACACCAGAGCGTGTTGAAAAAATAGAAACATATAACCGAATAGGTTGGCCGAACTTGATGACGATTTCATTATTGGAGTTGTACACACAAACTAGTCAAGATACATTACGATCAGTTTTCCTAAGCAGAGACGATGCGCCGTTCATTAAATACCATCAACGTGGTGGCGTGATTCCACGAAAAGCATGGGACGCGTTTACGGCTGCTATATCAGTTGGAAAAACATACGAAGGTGAAATTTAGAAAGGTAAGCAACATGGAAGAAATTATCAAAATTAATCAAAACGAACAAGGCGAAGCGCAAGTAAGTGCTCGTGATTTACACAAAGCTTTGAATGTTAAAGCACGGTTCAATGATTGGATTACTAGAATGATTGAATACGGTTTTGCAGAGGGTGTAGACTTTTACTCATTTTTGAGTAAAACCCAAAACAGTGGTCGTCCGAGTGTCGAATACAATCTAACGATTAGTACTGCAAAAGAAATTGCGATGTTACAACGTAACGAAAAAGGTAAGCAAGTGCGTAATTACTTTATCCAAGTCGAGGAGCGTTACAAGGAATTAGCAAGTGATCCATCTTATCAGATGGCATTGGGTTTGAAAGCTTCACAGCAATTACTTGAACACAAAGACAAAATTATTGCTGAAATGAAACCCAAAGCATTGTTCGCTGATGCGGTAGACACTAGTGAAAATAGTATTCTTGTTGGCCAACTAGCTAAAATGCTACGACAGAACGGCGTAAACATTGGCCAAAATAGGCTATTCAGTTGGCTACGCCAACACGAATATCTCGGTATACGCGGAGAGCAAAGAAACTTGCCAACACAGAAGAGTGTCGATTTGGAAGTTATGGAAACTAAAACCAGAACTGTTAACAATCCAGATGGTTCGGTAAGGACAACGAATACACCGAAAATAACTGGTAAAGGACAAATTTATTTTGTGAATAAGTTTTTGAACAATAAAGGAGATGTAGCATGACGATAAATGATTATCAACGAGGCAAATTAGAAATAGCTCTTGGAAAATTGAATGAGGTTCAAGAGTTGATTACTTTTCTTGCTAGTGACACAGCAGATGGAGAATTTGGCGCACAAATGGATATGTTGAATGCTGAAATAATGAGCAACACAGATGATTTGCGTAAAGCAAAAGATGATTCAGAGTTAGTCGGATATAGCGAATACAGGAAACGTTTCTTGGAAGGAGACAGGTAACATGTGGTTTTTACAAGTAATAGCAGTAGCAATCGTGCTAGGTGTAGTTTTCTTTGGTGGCATGATACAGGGCGAGTCACAAGAGCGTGAGCATCAACGTAATAAGCACCGCTTGGAACGTATGGGTGGCACAGATGGTAGCAACAAGTATTTGCGGGTTAAATAAAAAAGGAGAAAAACATGCATCACTATTTAACAAAGTATGAAGAAGATGGGGTTAGGTATGCCGAATCATGGATACAAGTTGACTTCTTTAAATGGTACTGGATATTTAGTCACAAAAAAATACGACTAAACAAATAGCCGTATTCGATATCATTTAGTCCACTTATTTCCCTTTTTACTTGCGGGTGGTAAACGATCACCTGGTTCAATCGTGGCGTGTTTAGGATTTGGAACTTCACCACCACGTGGACCAACTTCGTGATATTTTCCTGGTCGTTGATTATCTGTACCTGGCTTAATCAAGTCTGACATATTTTAGTTACCTTTCCGCATCAATTTGGATAATCGGATGCTATCAAATTTACAGACGTTAGTTCGCATAAAGGAACGTTTGTATAAGTAAAGAATACCATTTTAGGTAGAAAGAACAAGGCCAAAAAATGTCTTTAAAAAGCAATAAAATTGATGAAATTTTGAAGAAAAAACAACTCACGTGGTACTGGTTATTTCAGCATACGAATGTTGGTAAAACAACAATATATGAGATTAGAAACAGTACCAATAAACATGTTGAGTTTGAAACCATGGAAAAAATAGCTGATGCGCTAGATGTCAGCTTAGATGAATTTAGAACAAAAAAATAAGCGCCTAACTGCTGTAACAGTTAAAGCGCTGGATATAAATTATTCGCAAGAAATTTATATCTCGATTATAGCAAGAAACGAGGTAAATGCAAATGGTAGTGACATTGCCTGAACCATATAAACCACGAAATGATTTTGAACGTGATTATTTTGAGGGAAAAGAAGCCGTTCCGTTTCATGAAAAATGTTTGTATGTTTATGCATTAAACAATACAGATGAAGCAGACTTTATGTGGATGACTTACGAAGAATTGCAAAAAGAATACTACTTCGTTTATGTGGTCAAAGTCGGAACGAAAGAAGTTGTTTGTGCCGGTGAAGCACTCGGTACGTATTTGGAAAAGAACTGCCTAAACGGTGTGTACAAAGGAATATTAACGCCATATAGCACGTATGGCGAAGAAGAAATTAAAGAATTGGAGTGGAAATAATTATGGCAAATGAAGTAGCCCAAGTTCAAAAAATTATCAACAGTGACAAGATGCAAAAGCATTTTGAGGAAATATTGAAAGACAACGCAGCCGGTTTCTTAAGTGGATTGTCAACGGTTGTGGCATTAAACCCAGACTTAGCCAAAACAAATATGAATGACTTAACAAACGCTGCAATGCGAGCAGCCATTCTTGATTTATCTGTCTTACCAGACCTTGGTGAAGCCTACGTTATTCCGTACGGAAAGCGCGCGAAGGTAGACGGTAAGTGGATAACCAAAGATGTTAAAGCCCAGTTCCAATTAGGTTATCGAGGGATTATCAAGCTTGTACAGAATACTGGTCGTGTTGGTCGTTTGGGTGGAAGTGTTGTTTATGAAGCGAACAAGCCACATTACAACTATGTATTTGATGAATTCACAATGGAAAATGAAAACTATGATCCATACGTAGACGGTGAAAGTCCAGTAGCCGGATACCTGGCATTTTATTACTTAGACGGCGAACGTATCGTCAAGTATTGGCCGATCCAACGAGTAATTAACCATGCTATGAAGTTCAGCCAAACTTATAAGGGGCCAGACCATAAAGACCGTTACGGCAAAACACCACAGACACCATGGTACACGGATTTCGATGCAATGGCGATTAAAACTGTGATGAAAGACTTGCTTAAGTTTGCCCCCAAGACTACTAAGGTTGCGCAAGCTATTGCCGAAGATGATAAGAATGAGCGTGAAGCACGTGATGTTACTCCGGAAACAGAAGAAATCACTCCTGAAGAGCAAAACGTTGAACCAGAAATTATTGATAATCAACCAGCAGAAAAAAGCGATAATCCGTTTTCAGGAGTTGATACAGGTGATGCGCCTAATCCTTTTGCTGAAAAGAATGAAGCTTTGGAGGACGTGAAATGAGTGAGCCAAAAACAGTAATGCCATTGATTAGCTTTGAAAACGGTGTGGCACAGAACTGGAACGATTTACGAGCAACGTTGAACGGTGTTGAAGTGACCACGATTAATAGCAAGGTAGATGCTCAAAGTATGGCTGCTTTGAAGAAAGACATGAAGCAAGTATCTGACTTAATCAAGAAATCAGTGAAGCAAAATGTTAAGGATTATGAACAAGAATTAATTGAGCGCAATGGTGGTTTATTCGCCGTTAAAGATACTGCCGATTCAATCATTGAGGATATTACGGAAGAACAAAATACGTGGAATGTTGGTCGTCTAAAGCAATTACAACCAGTGTTGCAAAAAGAAATTGATGAACGTAATGAATCGTATCAACTTAAAACACCACTGACCATTAAGGCAGATTGGTTGAAGATTAGCAATTTCACTGCTACCGGTAAACCAACTGGAGCGCTAACGAAATTATTGAATCTAGAGTTTGTTCAAGCCAAGGCGTTGGAGTCTGAACCACCTAAGTTAACAGAAGTTCAGGAAGTGAAAAAAGCAATTAAATATGAGTTCTCGAAAGTTTGGGACGATATTCAAGATGACGGAATTTACACCGGTAAAGACTTCAAACAAATGCTTTCTGAAATCGCCAAACAATTAAATTAAGGTCGTTATGACCCGATCATCGTCACTAAACTGATTAACCAGTGAAAAGAGTTTAAGTCGCTCGATTCGTTGATGTTCATTCGTATGATGGCGATGTGGCGTAACCACACGAAAGGGTGTGAAGCCCCAAGGAGGTAACAGTGGTAACTAAGAAAAAACCGATTTACTTCTGGTTAAGGCTTGATAATAACTTTTATAAAAATCTTGCTATTAAAAAGGCCAGAAAAATGGCTGGTGGCGACACCATGGTAGTTATATATCAAAAAATGATGTTGAGTTCTTTGGACACTAACGGAGTTATTTATTACGAAGGTGTTTACGGAAAACTAGAAGAAGAATTGGCTTTGATGATTGATGAAGAAACAGAACAAGTCGCTATGACTTTGGCTTACTTTACGAAAGCTGGTTTAATTCAAATCGACAATAGCCAAAACGTTGAAATGTCACAAGTATCGGCGTTAATTGACCAAGAAACCAATTGGGCTAGGTACAAAAGAGAACAAAGAAAAAACAATAAATTGGACATTGTCCAACCAGCGTCCAATGAGCGTCCAACAGAGATAGATATAGAGTTAGAGAAAGAGTTAAAGATAGATAAAGAGAAAGAGTTAGATGTTGTTGGCGGCGAAGAAACAGCAAATGACAACGACGACAAATCAAAAGCTTACTCAGCTCTGGTCAATATTCTCGAACAAAATGGATTCGGAACGATTGGCGGATTAGTATCAACTGACATCAACAAAGAGTTAGATGATTTTGCTGAAGCTAATAATGGCAATTACCGTGAAGCATACAGCGTTATCTTACAGGCTATCAAGATATCTGTTGGCAATGGTGTATGTAAGTTTAAGTATTTGTGGAATGTAACCAGAGACTGGTACCAGAGAAAATTGTTTACTTTGAAAGATATTGAGGCATCCGAAAAGAAACGTGATGATGAAAAATCTAAAAGTAAGCAACATAGCTACAATGGCAGAGCACAACGAGTAGAGCCACAGATGATAACAGAACCAGTAGCAGAGTCGAATGTTGATGTGTCAGATGTAGCCAAGGAACTTGCTGAGTTGAAAGAAATGGGATTGAAAACAAAGTTGGAGGAGTAACAAAAAGCCATAAGAATAGTACATGAATACTAATCTTATGGCTTAATGTAAAGCTGTAAATCTATTTGACTATAGACTTACTGACTCGTTCCGTTGCCTCTGATGTGTCATTACCAGTTGATTGATCTGTGTGAGTCTCGCACTATATTAAAACTCTGGTCAATCATGTAAAAGGTTTCTTAGAATGGTTCAGTTAAATCTCTGAGTTTACGGAATTAATAGATTCTCGGGAAACTATTCGACCAAAAATAATCACTTTGAATCGTACTAATTACAGAAATCGGGGAAGTTGGTCAAACCTACTTCAAGCAAGAACGCCATTAAACTTCAACGCAGAAAAACTCAACATTTGGGTCAAGATAAAGACCTCCCGCTGGTTTATTTAAGCATATAAATAATGCTCAATATAAATATTATAACCTAGAAAGGAAATAAACAAGGTCAAAAAATGTCCAAATATTACGGTAATGAAATAAAAAATATTTTGATCAAAAAACACAAAACTATTTATTGGTTATCTAAGAAATCTGGTATTCCATATAGCACAATAAATCCGATTATTAGAAATGAACGTAGTCCAATGTTTGAAACCATTATTAAAATTGCGGATGCGCTAAATGTTAAAACGGATGAATTAAGGTGAACCGTTGACTGAATTATTTGGACAAGTGAATAAGCTAGATCCAAACAAAGGGTTAGTCACATTGCGAATGAGCGATGATGATTTGCACACATTGCAGAAGTATCACGAAACTAATCAGCAACAAATTCTATCGGTGGTAGCTAGTGATGATAATGAACCAACACCAAAACAGCGTAGATTTGCGTTCGCGTTACTCAATGACATTTGGTTGTCGCAAGTAGGTGGAGCATGGTTAGAGACTGTTGAAAGCACGAGAAGGCACTTTTACGGCACGTACGAGTATTACCATGGCTTGGACTTTGGCGAATTCAGTCTGAGCACAGTCAAGGGCAACAAGTCGGACACAAACGAGTTTATCAACATGCTATTAGATTATGCAGCACTTCACGACATTGCTTTGAGTGTGAAACCGTTGAACGAGCTGGAGCCGCAGGAAATAGCGCACTGGGAATATCAATGTTTGATGAACAAGTGTTGTGTGATATGTGGCAAGAGACCTAGCGATTTGCACCATTTAGACACGATTGGCCAAGGGGTAGACAGGCGCAAGACTAACCATTTGAAACACAGAGCCGTGCAATTATGTCGTATTCATCATCAAGAGGCGCACTCGTTAGGAATTGAAACATTCTTACAGAAGCACCACCTGACAGGCATCAAGATAGATGAACGAATTGCAGAGGCTCATAGATTAAATATTAGATAGACAGCAACAATCGTTTTAAGACGTTAAAAACTGTTTAGGTGTAAATACACTAAACTGCATTTAAAAATTCAAATAAGACGGTTTCTGTGGACGTGAGAGCAAATGAGAGGTATAGAGATGGCGACAAGTAAAAGATTAAGTCCATTTGAAGAAGCAAGGCAAGCATTTTTAACTCCAGATGGCAAACCACGAGGTGTGGTTGATGGTCGATATGCATTGGAAGTAATTAACAAATTGGAAAGACGTATAAAAAATCATAATGACTTAATTATTATGCAGAGGGCAAGCCGATAAATGTTCAAATTTGAGACAGAATTAACAGTTAATCCAGCACCTCATAATCAATCAAATTTTAATAAGTTTGGAAAAGTTTACAAGAGCAAGCAAGAAAAAGCTTACATTGCGGATTTGGCGATTAGGTTGAAGTCTAAATTGAATCGTAGTAAGTTCAAAAGATTTGGTCCGCAACCGATACGTGTTGATTACGTGTTCGGTTTCATGCCACCGCGGTCGTGGAGCAAGAAGAAAAAGTTATCAGCGCTTAATCGTGAGATATACCCAACATCATCACAGCTAGGTGATTGGGATAACTTATGCAAGTCCACACAAGATAGGTTGAATGCACTGATTATTGAAGATGATCGTTTCATTGTAGATGGCCGAGGGCGGAAGATTTACACCGAAAAACCTTATTTGAAGATTGAAATAGAGGAGGTTAAACAATGACAAACTATGCGACAGGATTTTGTATCGTGGAAAGGTCACGAGGATTTGAAGAGGCTTGCACATGGATGCAGAAAAAGTTAAAACCTGAAACAGCAGGAGGAGAAGAAAGTGACCATTTTTGGAGTGAGTCACAAACAAAAGCTTTAATAACTATGTTAAGTGACGGTTATGGAATTGATGAAATATCTGCGAAATTAGGTAAGACGAAATTACAAATATACGCTAAAAGAAGATTGTTAGCCAGCAATGGGGTAGTAAGTAAGCCTGTTCCACCATCGGAGATAAAAAAACAGCGCAAGGGTCAATTTATTGAGTTGGTTGAACAAGGTGAAAATAACGTTAAATTAATCGCCGATAAAATAGGTTGTTCTACTACGGCTGTCTATGAGTATGCCAAAGAAACTGGCTACGAAATAAAGAGTGGGAGAGTAATAATATGACGATCGAAAAATACAACAAGTCTGTTCAAGACAGAAACAATAAACAAGCGGTATCTGACGGACGTTTCACCGGCTCGTTTGAACGCAGGTCGGCAATACAACGTCACAAAATGGCGCAACGGAAACAAAGAGTTCGGTTGTTATTACAAGAAGGCATCACTAGCATTGATGTTCTAGCGCAACATTTCACTATTAGCGTATCAACAATGCGTGGCGTTATCTATCAAATGGGATTAAGGATTGAAAACAGTCGGGTGGTTGTATGACGATATACAAAATAACGGCTGTACCGTCACATTTCATGGAGCTGTTTAACTCATACTACGATTATGAATACCAAAACGGCGAGTATGTGTCAGATAAACACTATGAGGCACTAAAAGCAGAAGTAGAGCATTTCAACAGCAACGTATCGAAAGCTGTGACTATAAAAATAGAGAAAGTGTGATGAGATGAAAATAGTTAGCTTACAGAGCGTGACAAACGACGGTGAGTTTGCACTAAATGAAATCGTATACGACAAAATGTTAGTACAAGTCGGCGACGAGTGTTTCAAAAATCAAAGGGACGGAAGTTTTGAACCAATAAACTCTATCCCAAAAGTTACTGAAATAAATTATCAACAGGGTGACTTTGATGCGTATGGTTTTGAAATATACACCGTCCACACATCAGACGGCCACATCAGAGTGTTGCCGGCCGACAAGTATATTGCGGAATGGAGCGACGACACCGACCGTATCAGTCCTGATGAAATCGGCAATGATATTCATGAGTTTTTACACGGAGGAGATAAGTGATGACACTTAAAGAGAAGAAAATAGCAGCCAGTGGTCTTGGTTGGTTAAACGCATTATTAACACCATTGGTATTTATGATTATGTGGAACTGGTTTATTGTTAAAATCGGTGCGCCCCAAATTAACTACTGGTTATCATTTGGAATTGTTCTAACTGCTGATTTTATAATCATGATGCCATCACAGTTAAATGAAAAAGCGTTGAATAATGACGTTGAATACCGATACAAATTGAACACTTTTAGTACATCATCAATAATTATGACAATGATTTTTGCTTTGATCGTGCACTTATTTGTGGGGTGAGAGTCAATGATTGAAATAGGACACAACTTACAGCATGCGATTGAGTTTGGCATGTTATTGTCAGCAATGGTAACAGCGGTGCATATCGTGATGAAATTTGTAACAGAAATGTGATCTCACTATAAGTGATTTATGTAGACAAGTATCAATATTTGTATTGTTATACCAAAAATAGAAATTACTTTCGTGCCATGACTATGTATTAAAAAGCGAATCAGAAGAGTAATCAGCAGTAGAACAATCATCAAATAAATTAAAGCGTGAAGTAATTGTAATGTCATGCTTAGTTATCCAATCGTTTTCTAACATTATAACATTTAGAAGGGAAATTCATGAAAATCATAGACATAGAAGTGTACATCGTTGGTTTCCGCAAGACAGATAATGACGAGTGGGAAACATCTGGTGCAACTTATGGCAATCAGATTGACGCACAAGCAGTCATGAATAAATTGAGCAAAGAGACACCACAACAGTTGAAGCTATTTAAATTTGGAAGGGCAGTACCAGTGGAGTAGAAAGGGAGACATGGCGGATAGAGTTGATAGCATTTTGAGAGACTACTTCTCTGGTCGTCTCGAATTAAGAATTAAACAGCGTATAGAAACGATACGGTATGACAGTCAAGAAGTTGATGAGAATATTGGAGGTGGTCGAGCGCAGAACAAACACACACGTCCAGTTGATGACATGGTGATACGTATTGAGCAGGATAGATACCTTAATAGCCTCAAAAAGCAAAAGGAAGATGTCGAGCGTTGGATAGCCACGTTTGAGCCTGACAAGCAGAAGGTGGTTGCGTATTATTATGCAAGCAAGTCTGTCACGTGGGTAAAGGTAGCACAGCAGTTTCACATATCTGAAAGAACAGCAATCGCTTGGCGTACAGAGGTCAAACACATATTAGGCGCAGTCCTATAATACTGCGGTTTTTATGCAGTTTTATGCATAAATATAGGGTTATATTTGTATCATCAGATAATTGATAAGACATCACTAAAAAGTGAAATAAATTTATACGACGCAAACTATAAGTAAATTTTTAAAAATAGAAGAAGGTAAATAGTGGAACTAATTTATATATTTGGGCCAATGGTTTTATCTATAATTGCTTTGGTGATATCCACTTTTCAAATCGGATATACAGTTGGCAAAAATAAAAATGCCGGAAAAGACTCAAAGGATAATTAAACAGGGTTATTGCTCATCCATTAAAAGCAACGTTACACACGCTTCGGAAAAAGCCACTGTGTATGTAAAAATACGATAGGTTGGAATATCTATCATTATGGATAGCAACATGATGGCCATGTTCGAGTGAACGTTTATCTCGCAGTCACGTACTCACATATTCGTTTACTCGGTTAGAAAAAATATGAAGACATCTTATATAGGGTTCAAGTCCCTATCTATTCGTTGCGGTCACTCGCAAACACAACCTAGGATAATGACATTTTATCGTACATAGTGTTAATTTCCATTTTGGAAATAACCACATTGAACAATCAACTAATGGTTTATAGTTAAATCGGTTGAAATCAGTCGGTTTTGCATACGTGGCAATATAACATAAAAGGTTATTATTTCATTTTAAAAAATAGCAGCTATTTTTTAAAATGAAAATATTGTTGTTTTTAAAGCATTAAATGTAAAAAAATGAAATAGCAGCTTTAAATTTTACAAAAAATAAATTTGACATTTTAAGTAGCTGCTATTATAATAAAGATATTAATTTATGTAAAGGAAAATAAAAACATGATTAACAAGAGATTGGTTACAGCAACATCATATGACCCTACAAAGCAAAGCCAAAGTCAAACAATATCGCAACTGAATGATGATATTGAGAACAAAAAAATTAGTCTACCTATTTATCAACGTGATTTGAGTTGGACACTGAAAAAAGTTGTAGATTTGTTTAACTATCAGTTATATGGGAAGGCACCCGTTTCACCTTTATCGCTAAACCAAATTAGCTTGGCTGCAAATAACTATCTTGTTCCTCAAGTTGAGTTACTGTCACGGAATTTAATTGATGACGAAGATATTCGTGAAGGTCAAAAATCTGTCATAGATGGTCAACAAAGATTAACTAGTAATTATAAAGCTTATTGTGACGATGATAGTTTTAGAAATATTGTACTTGATTTAAGTAGGGGATATTTTCGTGAAGTAAAGCAAAGCCCAAACAATAATCAGATTCCAGTTGGTAAATTGTTAAATAAAAATGATCAAATACTTTATAGTTATTTGAATAACGTTGCCCAAATTACTGATTTTAATGACATTTCTATTATTTTGAAGGCTCGTACAAAAATAAATCAATATAGCTACACGCTTCACATTGCAAATGGGATGGATGAGAGAGAACAAATCCAATGGTTTGAGGTTTTGAACAACGCAGGTAGCAAAGTCAGTGCTCTTCAAATGACATTTGCTAAATTAGGGTCCAAAGGCTTTGACATATATGCTAGCTATGGAGAACCATTTCGCAACAAGATTGATGCATTTGATCTTGATGAATTATTTTCTCCGTACACCACAAATGTTTCATACCCCATTGCAATGCTGAATCCTGAGTTAGAATTAATTCAAGGGAAAAATCATTCAAATAACTTTGCTCCTATACCATCCGATACAAAAGAAAGCCAGTTAACAAAACTCACTGTGTCTGAATTAAAAAATATTACATCCAAAACGCTTGAGTCCTTAGACTTTGCACTGTCATTTATTGATGACAATAATTTATCGTCCTATGTCAATCGCATGGACTATATTATGTATGTGACTGGATACATTTCGTATAAAGGACATTCAAATATAAATGGTGATGGGCTTATTGATTGGGTTAAGAATGTTGACTTCTCTAACAAGTCCAATAGTGAGAGAAGACAGTTATATACTGACTTGTTAGCTATTTAGAATGGTTGATGTATACAGCTTAATTTATTATTAAATTTTAGAAAAATCACTTTGACGGTGGTTTTTTAGTACATAAAAATACACGGTCCAACTTGCGAATCTAAAACAGATACGCAGGTTGGACCTTTTGTTTGGAGTTAAACATGAATGAATCAGAGAAGAAACTACGCAAGAGACGTAGACATATCAAACAGGCGACTGATGTTAATCGCAAGCACGCTGACATGATGAAAACGGAGAGCGTTGCACGACATAAGCGCTCACGTATTCAGGTTAGGTCAGAAGTGTTAGAGAATAGGCAGATTGACTACAAGAGCCGCATGAAGTGGTTAGAGAATTAACGGTCTATAACGTACTATGATGTATCAACAATTCTAGGAGAATAGATATGGCATTAGCAAGGGAAGACATTAACTTTGAGAACATCAAGCGTGAAGCAGATGTGGAGATGTTAGTTAAAAACATGGTGCAGACTGACAACATGATCGCTCATTTGAAAGATGAACAGTTTGAAATGCGCAATGAGATAAAGGAACATAAAGAAACTATCAGCAAGCTTGAAAATGATATTCAACTTCTCAAAAAGAGAAGAGATGGAACATGTTATGGCAGGATAGCTTGGAAGAAAATATTAACCATACCCAAATAGCATTACTTGTTGTGGGAACTATTAATATTTTATTCACTTATTTCATGAGCAGATAATTTCTAATCCAACCCACGTCTCTCTAGTAGTATAATTACTGTTATCGGAGGTTGGAGATGCTTTATAAATGGTGGAAAACATTAATTTGTCTTATTGGTGGCGGAGTGTTAGGTGGAATAATAGTTTTAGTTTGCTTAAAAAAACTATCACTTAATTATGGGACAGTTCCTGATTGGATTGGATTATTAGTATTGTTATTTTTTGGAAGTACATTTTTGGATAGAATGCATAGAGATGGCGAAGTTCAGCTTGTAATAACCAAAAAAAGTAATAGTGATGATGCACCCTATGCTATGTACGGTATTAGAGTAAAAAATTTTACAACTAACAAAATGGTGGTGACTGAACGAGGAGTGTTGGTAGTAAAAAAAGACAAGAAAAAAATTAGTTTGTCAAAAGCAAAGAGAAAACCAATTCCAACCATGTTTGAAAAAATAGTTGTTGAGCCTGGTGATATGTCTGATTCTGAAGTTAACTCGGAAGACATTGCTTTACTTGAAGCAACACTAGGAGTTGAGATTAGCGATTCTATTAAAAGGTTAGAACTTATACCATATGCTAAGTTAATTAATGGAACTTATATATATGGACAAAATACAACTTATTTGGATTGGAAAAAATTGGATGAAGATATGGAAAATAGGTATCACTAGTAAACGTCGAGCGTATAAGCGCTTTTTATTTTGCAGTGAATGAGGAGAACATTATGCAGCAAGGACACCCAAGACACAAACAATTGAGAAGAGCTAGGCATGAAATGGCAATGCATAGACGGTATATGTTTGCTAAAAAGATAAATGAAGGCATGCATAGTTTTGTTAATGGCGTTAGAAAAGTAATGAATAGTGTCGTTAACGCTATATTTAACACCTTGGAGACAGAAACACTCAAAGAAAAACCCGAAATTAAAGACATTTATAGTGAAATGCATAACCCTAAAGGACTAATGCAGATAGTTCCACCTAAATTTAACGAGTAGTTTACTAATCGACATTGAAAGGAGGTGCCTTAAATGACATGAAATTAACACCGAAACAACAGAAGTTTGCTGATGAATATATAAAGACCGGTAATGCCACGCAGTCAGCGATTGAGGCGGGTTATAGTAAGAAGACGGCGCAGGTTATAGGTGCTGAAAACCTATCAAAACCTATGGTTAAATCATACATAGAAGAGCGCATGGCTGAAATAAAGTCAAACCGTGTTATGAGCTACACAGAAGCTGTTGAATTGCTTACTAGCATTGCTAGGGGTGAGTTAAAAGAGACCGTTGTTGTAGGCACCCCTGTTGGTGCTGAAACAGTTGAAAAAGAAGCAGACCTCAAAACAAGAATTAGTGCTTTGAAAGAAATCATGAAGCGCTATCCTGGCAATGATAAGTTGGTTGAACAGCAAATACGCAAGCTTAGTGCTGAGGCTGATATTGCTGAAGCTAATGCAAGAGAAGTTACTGATAATGGCACCGCCAATGAGATACGTGTGATTGGTTTCGATAGGAGGGCAGAAGAAGATGAACGTAGCTAAATTAGTTAATCCAGCTTTTGACCATTTATGGGAAACAAACGCATCTAATATTATCGAAGAGGGAGGGCGTGCCAGTACCAAATCTAGTGCGATTAGTATGTATCTTGCAATGGGTATGATGGCTGACGAAGATGCTAATGTGGTTTGTTATCGTAAGGTAGCAGGAAACTTAAAACGCAGTGTGTATGAACAGATTAAATGGGCTTTAGATGAATTACATGTATCGTGGTTATTCCGTTTTAAAACGTCACCCATGGAGATTATAGACAGACGTAATGGTAGTGGCTTTTACTTCTCTGGTGTTGATGACCCTAGTAAGCAAAAGTCGTTCAAGATAGCTAAGGGATATGTGCGTTGGTTGTGGTTTGAAGAAGCTACTGAGTTTAGCAATTTTACTGAAATACACACAGTGCAGTTATCATATACACGTCAAAAGCTACCTAAAGGCATGCAAGTTATTACGATATTCTCGTATAACCCACCACGTAATCCTTATGACTGGATTAACGAATGGGTTGAAACAGTTCGTGATGACCCTGATTTCTTAGTAGTACATACGACGTACTTAGATGATAAACTGCACTTCCTGTCTGAACAGTATTTACACGACATTGAGAAGTATAAAGTTAATGATCATGACTATTACAGATGGCAATTTTTAGGTGAGCCTGTTGGTCTTGGCACAAACGTCTATAAGATGGACTTATTCCAACGACTGGAACACTTAGAAGATTTAGATGATTCTGTTGTTGATTTGTACTTCTCTGCCGATGTTGGTCACTCTGTTTCTGCTACTGCGGTTGGCTGCTATGGTGTAACTTATCATCGTAAGGTAGTGCTGCTAGATACTTGGTATTACAGTCCAGAGGGTAGGGTTGATAAAATGGCTACTGATGACTTGTCTAAGAACGTTCATGATTTCATAGAGCGTATGTATGCTAAGTATGGTAAACCTATCAGCAACATGACAATGGATAGTGCTGAAGCAGCGTTGAGAAACCAGTATCACAAGGACTTTAGTGTTGATTGGCATCCAATAGCAAAACTAAAGAAACCAGACATGATTGATCGTGTGCAGAATTTACTTGCACAGGGTCGTTTTTATTATCTGCCAACTGAAACAAATCTTGATAAGTTCATTGAAGAACACAAGCGTTATCAGTGGGACGAGAAAACACTACATGCTGAAAAGCCTGAAGTTATCAAAATAGCAGACCACACATGCGATAACTTCCAGTATTTTGTTCTTGACAACGAAGATGTGCTAGACCTTGCATGGTAGGAGCAATTATGACAATCAGAGATAAACTACACCATTTTTTTACGAAAGGAAAAATAAGCATGGGCTTTGGAAAATCACTTGCAAATATAACTGATGACCCACGCGTTAACTTGCCTGTCAGTGAAATTACAAGAATTAGAGAAGACTTGGACTATTACAGTGATGTGTTTGCTGATGTTCATTTCTACAATACGAACAACGAACGGCGTCAACGAAAGTTATCAACGCTATCTGTCACTCATCAGGCAGCGCGTAAATTAGCGTCAGTTATATTCAATGAACAGGTAACTGTATCTGTAACTGGTGAAAATATCGATACTTTTATTAACGGTGTGTTGACTGACAACTTGTTTAATTTGAAGTATGAAGAGTATTTAGAAACTGGTATCGCTACTGGGGGATTTGCTATTCGACCATACGTGGATAATAACAAGATTAAGTTAGCTTGGGTACGTGCAGACCAATTTGTACCGTTGCAATCTAACACAAATGATATTCAATCAGCGGTTATTGTCAATCGAACAACCAAATCAGAGAACAATAAGACTGTTTGGTACTCGTTACTAGAATTTCATGAATTCGATGGGATTAGTGAAGAAACGATTACTAATGAGCTATACCGCTCCGAAAACGTTGGTGAGATAGGACAACAAGTTAATTTAACTGTTCTTGATGAGTTTGCTGACTTACCAGAGCAAGTTATTATTAGCGACATTGTAAGACCTACATTCGCCTACTTCAAAACGCCTGGCAAGAACAACAAGTCAATCGAAAGCCCGCTAGGTATCGGGATTGTAGAAAATAACAAACACGTTATTAATGCAATCAATACAGCACAAGACCAATTCCATCGAGAAGTAAAGCTGGGTAAGAGACGCATAGCGATTGATGGTTCATTAATGAAACCGTCAACGTCACACGCTGGAGATGAGAGTAATCAAGGCTATCCTATATTTGATACCGACGATGATGTGTTTATGCAAGTTGGTAAAACAAAAGATGGTAAGCCGATTATTGAAGACCTGACTAACGATATTCGTGTGCAACAGTACAATGATTCACTTCAAGTGTTTGTGCGTGAGTTTGAGAACAATATAGGGCTATCACAAGGAACATTGTCTACTGATGCTACAAAGAGCGATAAAACAGCAACAGAAGTTGTTTCTGATAACAGTGAAACGTATCGTACTCGTTCAAGCTATATTACTCAAGTTGAAAAACAAATTAAAGAGTTGATTATATCAATCGTTCAATTAGCCACTAAGCCTGAGTTGTTTGACAACCAATCAGCACCACTATCGGTTGATTTAGTCAATAATCCATTAGAGATTAACCTACACTTTGACGATGGTGTGTTTGTTGATAAAGACAAACAACTTGAAGAAGATTTAAAGGTTGCAATTGCCGGTTTCATGCCTAAGAAACAATTCTTAATGCGTAATTACGGTTTGAGTGAAGATGATGCCGACAAATGGCTCGAAGAGTTACAAAGTGAAGCACCTGAAACAGACAATATTCCTAATGAACAGGCTGGAATGTTGGGTGGCAATGATGGCGAAGGCAGCGGAGGCGATGATGAATGATTACGCCAAATACGATGCAACAGCAAGCAAATAGTATATCTGATATCTATGCAAAACTAGAACAAGATATATTTAAACTGCTGATTGATGCAGTTAAAGACAGTGATTGGGATAAAATCAATGGCGATAACGCAATGATGTGGCAAGTTGAACAACTTAGCAAAATGCATGCGTTAACTCGTGATGTGATCAAGATAGTGGCTAAAGCTAATAAAGTATCAGAGCATGAATTAACAAGCATGATTAAGCGTAACGGCTTGCAGATAGTGTTAGAGATTGACAAACAATTACAGGGAATAATGAAGAAACAAGTCACTGTTGGTGATGATGTTTCTAACATGTTAGATTCAATCATGCGACAGACATTCCTTGATATTAATAACAACGTTAATCAAACACTATTGACTACTAATTACGATAATAATGCAGCTATGAAGACGTTTCAAAGTATCGTCAAGGAATCAACGCTAGAAGTAACAAGTGATCTTAAAACGCCAGAAAAAGCCGTTAGAGATAACGTGTATAAATGGGTTGATAAGGGTATTCAGACTACTTTAGTTGATAAAGGGAATCATGGCTGGTCGTTGGAAAGTTACTCCAGACTAGTTGTTAATGCGACAGCTCATAGAACATTTAACGACTTGCGGTTAAAACGTATGCATGACTACGGTATGGGACAAGCGATGATGAGTTCACACCCTGCCGCTCGTGAAGCATGTGCGCCTATTCAAGGTAAGGTGGTCAATGTTGTAACAGAGGATAATGAAGCTTATAACCCAAAGTATGACAGTATTTATAATCACGGTTATGGAAACCCTCAAGGGACACAAGGAATTAACTGTAGTCACACATTAACGCCATTTGACCCAGATGTGAACACTGATGTTACACCTAAGCAATATGACCCTGACGAAGCGATGAAACGTAGCCAAGAGCAACAAAAGCAACGTAATATGGAGCGGGCTATACGTGGTAGCAAGAAACGTTTAGCAGCGGCACAAGAACTAAACGACCAAGAAATGGCATCAAGAATGAAGTCTCGTATATCTAATCAGCAGAAAAAATTGCGAGAATTTATTGGTGATAAAGACTACCTAGGGCGTGATTACAGCCGTGAGCAAATTTATAGTAAATAATTATGTGGACCCGAGCACGTCCCTTATAAAAGGCTTTTTAAAGTTCAAAAAATTCGGTGACGTTACACCGTAAAAACACGAAGGAGATTTTTATGAACAGGGATACATTGCAAAAGTTTGGTCTATCAGATGAACAGGTAAACCAAGTCATGGCTGAACATGGTAAAGATTTAGAGAAGTCAAAGGGCGTTGAGAGTGAATTAGAACAGTTGAAACAACAAAACACTGATCTAACATCACAAATTGCCGAACGCGACAAGCAACTCAAAGACTTATCAGGTAAGGCTGGCGACAACGAAGAACTTCAAACTCAAATCAAGGCATTGCAAGACCAAAACAAGCAAGCTAAGACTGATTATGAAGCCAACATTGCCACATTGAAGCGTGATGGTGCTATTGAACTAGCTTTGCGTGAAGCTAAGGCTAAAAACCCCAAGGCTGTTAAAGCATTGCTGAACGGCGACAACATTACGATTGATGACGACGGTGTGCATGGTCTGAAAGAACAACTTGAGCAATTACAAGAAAGTGATGGTTATCTATTTACTGCCGAACAAGAAGGTGCAAAGCCGGGTGTTAAGATTACTGGTTCTGGCAATCCTTCCGGTGGTTCAAACGAGGTACCAAAGCTTAGCGAATTGTCATACAAACAAGCGCTTGAACTTAAGAGCTCTAATCCAGAGGTCTATGAACAGGCGGTTGCACAAAATAAAGGAGAATAATTCATGGCAAATGATTTAACTACATTGGAACAAATGATTGACCCAGAAGTGATGGGTGAGATGATTCTTGCGCAACTACCAAAGGCAATCAAGTTTGGAGCTATTGCACCTATTGACGATACTCTATCAGGTCGCCCAGGTGATACAATTACAGTTCCTCGTTGGAAGTATATCGGTGATGCGAAAGACGTTGCCGAGGGTGCAGCGATTGATTATGAACAATTGACCAACTCAACTGACACATTCACAGTTAAGAAAGCTGGTAAGGGTGTTCAATTAACAGATGAAGCTGTATTGTCTGGTTACGGTGATCCAGTTGGTGAAGCAACACGCCAAATCACAATGGCCATTGCTGCTAAGTTAGATAATGATACTGTTGCTACTGCAGCAAAGTCACGACTAACATTAGTTAGTGCTGATTTTACAAAGTTAGACTTTATTGATGATATTGAAGCTGCATTCATTGACGATACATCTGATAACAGCTTTGAAGGCGATGATGGTAGTGCACAAGGCGTTATCTACATGAATCCAAAAGACGTTAACAAAGTACGTAAAGCTGCTGCATTAGATTGGGAACGTGCATCACAATTAGGAGATTCAATTTTATCTACCGGCGTGTTTGGTGGTGTATTGGGTTGGCAGTTTATTCGTTCGCGTAAGATTCCTGTTGGTTCAGCCGCTGTTGCTAAAGCAGGTGCTATGAAAACTTACTTGAAGCGTGCAGTGCAAGCTGAAAAAGATCGTGATATTGACCATAAGTTGACTAAGTTTAACGCGGATATGCACTATGGTGTCGCTATCTATGACGACACAAAGTTGCTTGTAATCAAGCCATTTACTTATGATAATGGAACCGTTATTGACCAAAACGTTACTAGCGTAGAAAATACGTCAGTGCGTAAGTCAAACAAAACAAAGACTACAACATCAGGTAGTGGAACAGGAACTACTGGTGGCACAACATCAGGTAGTGGACAGTAAATAGTTCGGAAAGGAGTGAGTTATGTATTTAACTTATCCTGAATTTACAAACATATTACCTGATACAGTATCGGAAGATGCGTTCAAAAAGTTAATTTCAAAGGCTGAAATACAAATTGACACCGTGACTAACTACTTTTATGGTATGCCTAATTCGCCTGTATTATCAGATGACAGTGCTTCTGAATATCCATGGATAAATGCTAGGGCTAAAGCGTTTAAACGCGCTATTGCGCTAACTATTGACTATATGGATAGAAATAGCGTTACTGATAGTTCTGATTTGAATAATGGTTCGTATTCAAGTGTAGAAATAGGTCGTACCACATTGCAATCTGCTAATAGTGATGGTTCATCATCAACTAGCAGTGGATTTGCTGTCCCCGATGAAGCATTGATGCTATTGGGCCGTTTTGGTTTGCGATATGGAGGTGTTGCTAGTGTCTAAAATACCTACAATACCGAAAAAGTATGCTAATCAGCAAGTCATTTATCGTATGCCTAGTGGTGTGAAAGATAAATATGGCAAGCAAACGCAAGTAGATACGATCATTAATAATTGTGTGGTTCAACAAGAGACTATTTATTCAGGAACGAATAACGGTCGTCAAGTGGTTGCCAATGCAGTTATTTTTTTGTATGCAGACGTAACAAATCCAATGCCAAAGCTAGATAAAACTAGCCAAGGGAACAAGATTATTTTTGAGGGTGTTGAGTACACTATTCAACGGATAGTAGACAACCGTAACCCATTAGATAACGAGGTTTGGAGTTATGAATTGGAGGTGTTGTGATGGCTATTAAATTAGACTTTGATAGAGCTAATCACATTATGGCTGGGGCAAACAAAAAAGCATCACAGTTTAAGGCTGCTAACCAAGCAATGATGGCTATGGAACGTTTTGTGCCGAAGTCAGACATGCAAAAACAAAACAGATTGAGAACAGCCTCTAATGTTTCAAACGATGGTGAACATATCATCTATACGATGCCTTATGCACGTGCTCAATTCTTCGGTGTGATTAATGGTAGCCAAATTCGTAACTATACGACACCCGGAACTAGTAGCCGTTGGGATAAGCGTTTGATAGGTGACAAATCATTGATGAAAACTGTAACTGATGTCTATGTAAAGGAGTTGATGAAGTAATGGACTTACTAGAAAGACTTGCTGATAAAATCAACCAGTTAGAAAATTTACCTTCGCAATTAATCATAGGGCATCTAAGTAACGATAATGATTTTGGTATCTATTCACAGCCCGGTTCACAGGTGGTTAGTCAGGACTGGTCGGGAATACAAGAACGCACACTGCCTTTTGAAATAGCATTACGCACTGATGATTTTGAATTAGGTAATAATACGTTGTGGAAGATAAGCGAGTTGTTGGACAACACGGACAGTTTGGAAACAGATGGTACGTATGATTTCAACAAGATAGATATTGAACCACAACCATTCGCAACAATGATAGACGTCTCTGAAAAAGGCGTTTTTTTATTGGACTTTAATGTTGAAATAACACAACAGATTAATTTAGGAGATTAAAATGAATAAAACATTTAATGACAACTATCAAAATAAGTTAGAAATTGATACAGCCGGAAACACAACGCTTGATGATGTATCAAAGGCATCATGGGCGACACTTTCAGCTGGTATTCAAACGATCACACCTTCTGCTTCTGAAACAGCTGATACTACGCCTTACTATGACGGTGAGGGGTTCTCTAGTGTTGATGTAACCGGTAAGACAATTTCGTTTGCTGTTGCCGGTCACCGCTTAGATGGTGATGAAGCACAAGATTATATTGCTTCAAAGTATATTGCTGTCGGTGAAAAATTGCATACATTGGCTCGTTGGACTGACCCATCAGGTAAACAAGTTCAATTCCCCGCAACTTTGCAAGCTATCGTACCATTTGGTGGCGCTGCAAACGTAAAGCAAACATTTAGTTTCACACTTGCAGCTAACGGAAAGCCACAAGTTGTCGATGCTAGTGGAACAGGAACTACAACTGGCAGCGGAACAGGTCAGTAATATTGATCTAGCGACAACAGCTTAAACGTTCAAATGGGGTGAAAAGCCCAATTACATAACAATTCTAAGCGTTCATAAGGAGAACACACATGGCAATTAACATTACAAGTTTGATTATCAAGTCTGAGGATTTCATCATTGGCAAGAAAACGTATACAGCACGCTATACACCTGAAATTGATGAAAAGTACTCTGATTTGATGTTAAAGACAGGTGATTTGTATCGTCGAGTTGAAAAGTATGATGAAGACGCAACTTTGGACGAACAACGTAAGTTGGTAAGCAAGTCATACAAAGAAATGTCTGACAACTCAAAAGAATATTTGGAAGCTGCCATCGGTAAGAAAGAAGCTGACGAAATCGCTCGTTACGCTGATAATCGTGCTGTAACTATTGTAAAAATTGCGCAAGCTGTGTTTGAAGCTGGCCAAAGTGATGAATTGAAGCAAAAGTATGGTAGTAACCGTTCACAACGTCGTTCAAAAGGCAATGACTAATGTTTTCATTTACCAAGCGACCGGAGACGACATTTAAATTACTTGATAAAGAATATCGAATTAATTTAGCTTTTAATGTTGTGATTGAAGCGTTTGGTGTTTTGGATAGCGATTTAGATGATGCTGAAAAAATTAATAAATGTTTTGATTTGTTGGTTGTTGATAGTATTCCAAGTAATAATGTAGCAATTAAGGCAGATGTCATAAAGAGTTTGTTTGAGTATATCAATGAAAAGCCATACGGAAATGATGAAAGCGACTACAACAATGAAACACAAGCCGATGAGCCGTTAAGTAGTCAAGCTGATTATGATTATGAACAAGATGCTGGAGCAATCTATGCATCTTTTTTGAGTTTCTATCACATTGATCTAAATCAAATGATTGACCGTATGGACTGGCATCAGTTCAAAGCTTTGTTTGATAACTTGGGTCCGGATACTCCTATTCAAAAGATAAGACAATATCGAAGTGATGACTTGACTGGATATAAGGACAATCCAGAGCAAGCCCAATTCGTAAGTGAAATGAAATCCTATTATCAACTTGACAATCAGGTAGAAGGAGATGGATTTACAGGAAACGCATCTGCAATCTTCGACATGATGATGGGAGATGCTGAATAAACACAGAAAGGAGGAAACTGAATGGCTGATGGTTCAATTAACATTGATTTATTGTTAAATGATCAGACAGATAAGACCTGGAGTGAGTTCAAATCAAAGGCTGAAACTGCTGGTAAAGGCGGATATGAAAAGTTTAAAGAATCTTTTAAAGGCGACCCACTTGTGGCTAAGCTTGAAGCACAAGCTAACAAAGCAGGCATCAACAACTTCAAAGAACTATTAAACAAACTTCCTAAAGAAAAGCGGACTGAATTATTGGCCAAAGCTGAAAAAGGTGAAGTAGTAAACTATGAAAAGTTACTCCGTGAAATACCAGCAAAGGTAACGTCTGAGGTTGAACTGAATGACAATGCTACTACTGGTTTAAAGGCCATAAAACAGCAAGCTGAACGAACTGGTGATAAGTTTAGACGTTTGAAAGACATCATGATCGGTACTTTTGTAGCTAATGCTGTGATGGGTGGCGTAAATGCTATAACCAACGGTCTTAAAGAAATGACAAAAGCCGGCATGGAGTATAACAAGGAACAGGACACGATGAAAACCGTGTGGACTGCCTTGACTACCGAAGCCCCACAAGATGGTAAGGAATTAGTTGATTACATTAACAATCTTTCTCAACATTCTATCTATGCAGCTGACAATATTAACGAAATGGCACAAAGTTTCTATCACGTTCATTCAAACGTTGAGGAAACAAAGAAGTGGACCGATGCTTTCGTTGCTTTGGGTTCTACTTTGCACATGACTGGACCACAAATATCTGAATCGGGTGAAATGTTCGCCAAGATCGTTGCTGGTGGTAAAGCCAGCGCAGAGGATATGTCGGTTATGATTAATCGTTTCCCTATGTTTGGTGAAGCCCTACAAAAGGCTACTGGTAAGAGCATGAAAGAATTGTATGCCATGAGTGCCGCTGGTAAGCTATCAGCAACGCAATTTACCGAAGCGCTTGATTACCTTGGTGAGAAGTACAAAGGCGGTACAGCGGAAGCTATGACATCTATGCAAGGTATGAGCATGTATCTACATTCTCGTTTGCAAGTATTGTCAGGTGAAGTTATGAAAAGCTCATTTGATATGAGTAAATCAGCTACATCTGCGCTACAAAGAATTACCAGTGACGACAGCATGAAAACATTTGCTGACGGTATTGGTCAAGCAATGGGCGGTGTTCTTAGTATTGTTGGTAACGTTATTCAATTTATTGAGAAAAACAAGAACACAATAGTTGCTGTATTTGGTGGCATAAAAGATGTTGTCGTTCAAGTATTCGGACTGATAGGAAACGCGCTATCTTTGTTTTCGATCAGTTTCAAAGCCAATGTTTTAGGAGCCGTGTCTGATGGTAAGGTTGGAGAAAAAGTAAACGGCATTAAAAAGGCATTCGATGGACTCGTAGAGGCAATAAAGCCGATTGCATCTGCTGTGGGTGGTTTTGTTGGTGTATTAGCTGGCGGCGTTGTAAGTACCATCGTCAAGGTGGTGCAAGGTATAGCGGACGGTTTTACCAATGTAGGTGACTCTGCTGATAAATCTAAAAAGAAATTAGATTTTACTGCAATATTTGGAATTATCGTCAAACTATCACAGTCACTTAATGATGTATTCACTGTTTTAGGAGAAATCGCAAAACCATTAGGCGAAATAATTGGTTCAATTGCATCTGGTGCTTTTGAAGCATTCAGTGATATTATCGGACTAATTGTTGATGGGCTAAAACACTTATCTGGTCAGGCTAAAGAAGCCAGCGACAAGACAAATCCATTAGCTAAAGGTTTAGAGTCGGTAGCTAAGCACAAGAAAGCGTTAGAGGCAGTTGGTTTAGCAGTAGGAGCTATTGCAACCGCTATGCTTGCCGTTAAAGGTGTAGTGGGCGTATTTAAACTCATAAGCGCTGGAATCACAACGGTACGTATTGCAACAATGTTGATGACAGATGTATGGAAGGCACTAAACCTAGCATTAAAAGCTAACATATTTGTAATCATTGTTACGGCGATAGTTGCCCTAGGCATTGCGTTTTACGAACTATACAAGCACAACAAAAAGTTCAAAAAGTTTGTTGATGATTGCGTTGATGCTGCAGCTGATTTCTTCAAAGGTATCGGCAAATGGTTCGGTCAAGCTACAAAGGCTGTAAGAAAATTCTTTGGTGGTTTAGGCAAGTGGTTTGGAAACATTGGTAAGTCAATTGGCAGTGGATCAAACGCTATTGGTAAATGGTTCGATGGACTCGTTAAAGGTTTTACAAAAGGGTGGAATAAATTTGTAAGCGCCGCCGTTAAGTTGGCTAAGGGATTTGGTAAATTATTATTGTATGCCCTTGCAGTACCTGTTGGTATAGCCATAATTATTACAAAACCGCTTGTTGAACCTCTTAAAAAAATATTTAATTCGCTGATAAAATGGATTGAAAAAGCATGGAACGGAACCGTTAAATTTCTATCTAAAATTTGGGAACCGGTAGCAAAAGCTTGGGATAAGGCTTGGAAACTAATACAAAAATCTTTTGAGTTTGTGTGGAAGATTTTGTCTAAGTTCATTGAAAATGAATTTAATTTTTGGAAAAAGTTGTTTACTGTGACATTAAACTTCATAACTAAAACATGGAACACGGTATGGAACGCAATCTCAAAAACGTTTGAATCTATTTGGAATGGAATAAAGAAATTCTTCAAGCCTATAATCGAATGGCTAAGCGATGTAATTTCAGATACTTTGAAAGCGATTAAAAAAGTTTGGAATAAAGCTTGGGACTCTATTTCTGATTTCTTCAGTGACACTTGGAACGGGATGAAAAAGTTTGGTTCTAAAGCCATCAACAGTCTAAAAGATACTTTTAATGATGTCCTTGGAAAAATAGGCAAATCATTTGGAGACACATGGACTGGTGTTAAAAATGGTTTTAGCGACATGTGGGACGGAATGAAAAAGCTGGCCGGTGATGGTATCAACGCTGTTATTAAAATTCCTAACGCTGGTATTGATGGCATCAATGGTTTGATTCATGACTTTGGCGGACCTAAAAACGCATTAGGTAAAATACCAAAGGTTAAGTTTGCTAATGGTACTGGTGTGATTAACCAACTAACACATGCTATCTTAAATGATGGTAATGATAGCCCTGAAACAGGTAACAAAGAAACTCTAATACACCCTAATGGCAAGATGGAAATAGTTCAGGGTAGAAACACTGAACGTTTATTATTGCCTGGAACAGAGGTACTAAACGCTTCAGAAACAGCCATGATGATGGGTATGAGTGGCACTAAACATTTTTCCGGTGGAACTGGATTCTGGAGCAAATTAATGTCGGGTGCAGGTTCTACAATTTCAAATGTTGCTGGTTCTCTATGGGGCGGTTTGAAAAACGGCGTCGAGAAATTTACAAAAATGTTTGGTTACATCACAGGTGCAGTAGCTGACCCAGCTGGAACATTAGGAAAAGTCATGAATCTTAAGAGTGGTGGCGTTTCAAATGTAATGGACGGATTGGCAAGCGGTGCTTATAAAAAAGTTACCAATCAAGCTAAAGACTGGTGGTCAACACTTTGGTCAATGGCTAATGAAAGTTCTAATACCGGTGGTGGCGAAAAAGGCGATGATTACGCATTTAAAAGCAAGTCAAAAGATAGTGGAGTTGACCCTTGGGGTTACTTCTATCGTGAATGTGTATCTTTCGTAGCTAGTCGATTGAAAAATATGGGTGTTAGTGCTGATTTATTCAGTCACTTAGGAAATGGTGCTGATTGGGTTAATGCTAAGGTACCTCATTCAAAAACACCAAAAGTAGGTGATGTTGCTGTATATGGTGCTGGTTCAGAGTTCGGTAATCACGCTGCTATGGTTACAGGTGTTCAAGGCGACAAGATAAGTGGTGAAGAATATAACTGGAGCGGTGACGGTCAATACCACACCTATAACGGACGTAAGGCATCAGGAGCTACTACATTCTTAGACTTTGGTAGAAGTGCAGGAGCTAAAGCCAAAGAGGTTGCTACAAACAACCCACTATCTAAGTTAATCAAGAAGCAAACTGGTGGCATGATGTCATGGATTCAGAAGTTTATTGCTCCTATCAATGATAGCTCAACAGGTGCTGATAATGATGTACAGTCATGGTCTTCTGACGTTAAGAAAGCTTTGAACAAGCTAGGGTTAAGCACATCGGGCTCGATGGTTTCCAAGGTATTGAAGCAGATTCAAACTGAATCAGGTGGTAATGCTAAAGCTATTGGTGGTAATGACGGCTTAGCAGATGGTAATGCCACAGGTTTGATGCAAGTTAAGCCTGGAACATTCAAGACATATGCAGTAGACGGTCATAATAACATCATGAATGGTTATGACAATATCTTAGCTGGTTTGAATTATGCCAAGCATCGTTATGGCAGTGATTTATCGTTCTTAGGACAGGGGCATGGCTACGCAAATGGTGGACGTACAAATGGGGTTGGCGTTGTTGGTGAAGTGCAGGGCGAAGATGAATGGGTTACTAACCCAAATCGTTCCACAGCTGATACAAACATCATTGGCTCAATCAAAGAAACGGCTCAAAAGCAACCTAATAGCTTCGCTGCTAAATTAGCCGGAGTTATTAATGGTGCAAAGAGTGGCATGCAAGCAATAACATCTCAACAGCCAATCATAGCCGGTTCATCTTCTATGCAATCAACTAATGGCGGTATTGATTTGAGCGGCGACGTTCATATGACGGTTCAATTAGATAGTGGCGAGATTGCTCGTGCTACCTATCCAAAAATCAAGGTACTACGAAACCAAGAAATTCTGATGAAAGGACAAGTGACGGGTAATACTTATGTCTACTAATTATAAAGGTTCAATCATAATTCAAAGACGTGATGGTACAACGTACGACCTTGAAAAAGAAGGAATACATGTTGTAACATTTGATCCACCTTCAGCTAACTTTCAACACACTTACACGCAAATTGGTAGGTACGGTGCTGAATTGTCTGATAGTCAGATTCAACAAACTACCATACCCTTAACATTTGATGTGTATGCTCGAGACAATTACGATTACGAATTACAGAGGCTCAAAGTGCTACGGATATTTAGTAGTACGGAGCCTTTTTATGTTATCAATATGCGTACACCGTTTTTGAGATGGAAAGTAGTTGCTGAATCATTTACTTATCCACGATTAGGTAATTTCTGGAAAGCCAAAAGCGTAGCGATTAACCTAGTGTGCTATGACGGATTGGCCGAAAGTACAGCTACGACGTTAGACCCATTTACATTTGATGGTGGAACCTATGGCATTGGAATGGGCATACCATTTGATACGCCAAAATACACATTTACCAATCAAACTAAATTTAATTTCTACAATCCGTCAATCATACCGTTGTTGGCTAGTGAACGACCAGTTACTGTCACTTTCAAAGGTAATGTAGCTAGTTCATTAACTATTAAGAACGCAACTACTGGCCAATCATTTACGTATAAGAAGTCATTGAATAAAAACCAGCAACTAGACATTATCGGATTAATTCCGATGGTAGATGGCACACAAAGGTTTGGAAATGACTATTCTAATCGTAGCTTTGTTGACTATGCAATCGGTAATAATGCTATTGAAATTGTTGGCTCAACTGATTTTACTATTTCATTTAAAACGAGGTTCTACTACTAATGTCTAATGTTATATACGTAAAACAAATATCGGTCGATGAAACACCAGCTATCGTTTATAACCTTTCAATTACAGAAAGTTTAAACGAATTAAGTACTGTCTCATTCACATTAGATGATAGTGTTCAAAATAAATCTGCAACGCTGATGATGTCACCACAGACAATGGTATTAGTTCCCGAAACCGGCCAGTGGTTTAGGTTGACGACCGTTAATCCAATTTCATCGGGTAACTCAAGGTCTTATCAAGTTGCTGGCGTTCATGTCGGTACAGACTTGCACGATAAGTATGTTGAAGGTAGATTATCAAACACGCAGAGCTTAGACGCTTGTATGAAATATATAACTGCTGAAACATCGTTCAAGTATGTTATTCATGATACATTCAGCAATTATTCATTCAGTGATGGTTTTGGTGGTGATTTTGCAGACAGCTTGTTCATGAACACGTTGAAAGATGATTTTGGGTTTGAATTTTATTTTGATAATTGGACTATTCATATTTACAAGAAAATAGGTCAAAGTGATCAGTTTGTATTTATTGATGGGTATAACGCTCACAAAATATCTTGGACGGAAGATTACAGCAACATCCGCACCAAAATAAAGGGATTAGGAAAGCAAAACGATGATGGTAGTTATGCAGCTACCTCAGAATATACTAGCCCAAACGCTGCTATTTGGGGCGTTAAACAAGCGGCTACTGTTCAAGACGATAGGTTCACAGATTCCGGTTCTCTGACTAGTTATATCAAGGGTCAATTACAAGATTATCCGATTATTCAATACACAATGGAACGTGCTGAATTTGAACACGGAGCAAAACTGTCAGATATAAATAGTATCAAGATGGGGAACTCCGGTCTATTAAAAGATAGGCTGGGCGTTGACGTTGATACTAGGATTGTCGGAATGACTTATTACCCACAAGATAGCAAACAGACTGATACCGTCACATTTGGAAACAAAATATTTGATTCTGCTCACAATTGGGCTATGCAACAAAGAGCAAAAGATACCAATGAACATATTGGGAAGTCAATTAAGCAGTTATCACAAGACGTTACTTCTATGATGAACAATGGTGTTTGGTATATATGGAGTTGATATGACAGATTGGAATAATAAGAGACCCGAAATAGTAGATAACGTTAGCGCATTAGGAATAGGAAAAGCTATTTATGCAGCCCCTGATGGGGAAAAACAAACAGCTAGATTATTGGTTGCTGCCGATGGATTTCATTTTAAAAATAGTGATTTTGATGATTTGAAATTGCTTAGTTTATCGATGCTATCCCCAACAGGAAGCACGTTTTCAATTTCATTTGATGATAATGGTAATTTACTAGTCAACGGAAAGGCATACACAACGCCAACTAACCAGAGCGATGAAACAATTAAGGGCAATAAAACATATGAAGGAAACACCAGGTTATCTGGCGGACTAATTATAAATTCATCTGGTTACAATTATGAAATTTCGGTTGATGAAAACGGAAATGTCAAAGCAACTAAAATATCTGAAACGTTAGGAGAAAACGATGGAAAAACTAAAAACCAATGAACTTTCACTTGGATTGAATCAAACACTTAGAAATGATTTAGTCGATAATTTTGAAAAAATACAAAAAGGCGTAGATGGTCAATCAGATAGTCTAAACAAACAGATTCTAGACATGCTGGGTAATGTTGCCCCGCAAGACCAAAACGAGGTTACACAGGCTCGTATTGACGGTAATGGTAAATTATACGATACCTTGAAAGGAAGAACAGACGCAACACAGGCAACCGCCGAAACAGCGTTATCAGAGGAGCGTGATACGTCTGTTGAAGTTCAAGACGCTAGAACTAATTCGAGTAGCCAAACCTATCCAACGTTGAAAGAACGAATGGATAATCAAGAAAATGATTTGAATAATAGTATCAATGATAAGCTTGCTCAAATCAGCGTTGTCCCTGAAACGTTTACTAATCTTGCTGCACTACAATCAAAATATCCAACAGGTAAAACAGGAATATTTGTCACGGTAGATACCGGCCATAAATACATTTGGTCAAATAACTCATGGTTAGATGTAGGGGTTTATCAATCCGTTGGGATAGCTAAGGGTTCGGTTAGCTACAACAACCTAGATAGTCAGGCAAAAATTAGTCAATCTGCGTTTTTTGACATTAGAAAATCCGCGCTCAACAGGGGTTATTACCAATATTTACCGTTTTCTTACGAAATTGGTGCCATAGATTCAAGTACTGGTAACGATAGAGATAACGCTAACATGCTTCGTACGGACTTTGTGCAAGGTGACGGGAAGACGTGGACTTTCTGGGATAGTAACCCAGATTTATATAATTATCGGTTATTAAGCTACCAGTTAGACGGCACTTTTAAACAATTAGAGTTTGATTGGAAGTCCAGCGATGGCTCAACTCTAGTATCAGATGTTTCACTAAAGTACCGATTAACTCTAACAACTAAAGACCAGACAAGCGCAAATACGTTAGACGGCATCAATGCGGTTCGAGTTACTAGTGATATTGACAAGGCACCTTATAACCCGATGGACCTTTGGGGCAGTTTTGATTACATGATTAACATTGGTGCTGGTAAGCAGCCAACCATTGTTGTTGACCATACTGCTAGTCGGATTACAATTACAATGCCTAACTATTCGTTATTTTATTTTGACAACACTCAGACAGGATTTACTTTGCAAAGTTCAAGTGATTTTTTTGGAAAGCAATTCATTTTAGAAAATAATAACATATTGGTTTGGGACTTGGATGCTAATAATATATTTGTTCAAGGCGTAAATACTAAGAGGCCTAATCACAACGTTTTATTGGCTAGTAACATTTGGGGTCAGATGACTAATGGTTACTTCATGCAGTTTCAAGGAACACCCATCAAAGATGCTTTGATAAGTATTACTGAGCCGATAACTAACAAACAGGTTATTATTGCTACACAATCGGATAATTCATTAAACATAACGCTGCCTGATTCAGTTATGTACACTAAGCAAGTTGCCGAATCATGGGACAAACTTGTATTAAAAAATAATCCATTAAAGATTAGTGTTCCCAATAACTATACGTTAATCCTTGATTTAACCGACTCTACAGTTAAGGCAGTTAATAGCTTAATTAGTTATAAAAACTATATTATGTTGGGATATAACCATTACGGAAATCTTAAGGGTCAGTGGTCCCATTGGCAGACGGACACGAATTTTGATGGAATACCTGGCTATTATCACGAGGATAATTATATCGACAATAAGATTGACGTCATCAATCAGAACACTCAAGTTCAGACTGGTGTTAGTTTTGCGTACTTTACAGATAGCCATTGGGGTGACAATGCTAATCAACAAGGTAAGTTATTAGATTATATTAGCCAACAAACATCAATTAACCAAATTTTCTTTGGTGGTGACATTCCGCAAGCTTATGGAATCAATAGCAAGCTTAAAGATGCCACAAATTTATATCAAAAAATCGTAAAATCTACCAAGTACCCAGTGTATTCTGTGCATGGAAATCATGACTTAACAATTAAAACTAGCTCCACCTCTGACCAGGGGTTGACCGAAAATCAACTTAAGCAATATGATGTGCTTAATCGTTCTAATGAATTAAAAATTAATGGTGTATTAAATAAAAATTATTATTACTTAGACAATCCTGTACAAAAAGTTAGATTCATTATATTAGACGACTGGTCAGGTATTGATACCTCAATAGCACACGGTGTAAAAGCAGGCATTACACAAGATGAAATTGATTGGTTACTTAATGTGGCATTAGATGTAGATGGGTACACATTTGTCATCTTAACTCATGCACCTTCTGATGAACAGATTCCTGTATACGTGCCAACTAATAAGATATTACAACAGGTATTGATTGCAATTAATAACAAACAAAAGTTTGAGTGGAACGAAGATAACATAACTGCTAGTGTTGATTTTAGTGACACAACTAATTATGTGGCACTGCATCTTTCTGGTCATAATCACCAAGACGCTAGTCACATTAATAATAACGTACTAAGTGTCTCAACTATTTGTGATGCCTTATATAATGATGACCCTAACTATACGGAACAAAGACAAAAGGGTAGTATCAATGAACAGTGTATTGATGTAGTCAGTGTTGACACGACCAATCGTACAATTAAGATGTGCCGAATTGGAGCGGGCGATGATAGAAGTTTTAACTATTAAAATAAACATGTGCTAACTAAGGAGGTGAATGAATGCAAATGCCACATGATTTGTTGAGTTGGCTAAGTGTGGGGTCTATTCTTCTGGGTGGTTTGTGGTGGGTATTGAAGAATACCATTGTGAACTCAATTAATGGATTGAGAACAGATATAGCTAGCTTGAAAGATGAGCTGAAAATATCTAACAGTATCACGGACAACCATGAGATACGACTCACTAAATTGGAAACGTGGAAACACGATAAATGGGAGGTTTGAAAATTGAATAAATTAAAACGATGGGTAGTCGCTTCAATTGGAGCGGTTGCCTTTTTTGGTGCAATAATCACAGGTGTATCAGCTAATACTAATGGTATTGATGTCGCCAGTTATCAAGGTGATACAGCAAGTTATTTCAATTCGTTTAAGCAAGTTGACGATAACTTTACAATGGTTAAGCTAGGCGGACGTGGTGGCGGTGAGGGTGCTCATTATAGTAACCCTAAAGCCTACGCACAAATTCACAACGCTGATGCAGTTGGTATGCAAACAGGCGGTTACTTCTGGGCACAAGTAGGTGATTCAGTAAGTGAAGCTACTTATTCAGCTCAATTAGCCGTTCAAGATGCACAAAACGCAGGGCTGGCTAAGGGTTCATATATCGCTATGGATTACGAAGCGGGAGCAGGTGCAAACAAGGCCAATAACACAACGGCTATCTTAGCGTTCATGGATCAGATTTATGCCTCTGGCTATAAGCCAATGCTTTATTCTGGTTACTACTACATGAATACTAATGTTGACTTGTCACGGGTTAATGCACGTTATCCTAATGCTTTGTGGGTGGCTTGGTACCTAACTACAGCTCATCAAGCAACACCACCTATGCAATACTTCCCTAACATGAGCAATGTGAAGATGTGGCAATATGCCGATAACCACTTTGGCGTTGACGGCAACGTCATGGTGGTTGGTTCATTGGATAACAACAAACCAGCTGAGCAAATTGCATCTAAGCCTAGTCAATCAACGAACACGCCAAGTACACCAGCTAAGACACAATACGCTACATTTAGCGGTGTATATGTCGCTGATTACTGGGTAGGTTATAATAACAAAATGTATGGTGTGAACTTTGATATGAGCATCAAGCCTATTGATTACAACAACTATATTCCTATTTCAGCTATGACATTGACTGATAAATATGGCAACAAGTTGCACAATCAATATATTCAAGGCAACAATGGACGTATGGAGTACTTCACTTTGAACGGTAAGTACAAGGTTATCAGCCAAACAGCCACAACAATTAATGTTGAAATTTCAGGTGAGCCAGTCAGCATGATGAAGGCGTTCGCGACTATCAAATAAGGAGATCACATGCAAGTAAATAGTATTTCAGATGTTATCATTGCAATCGCTTTGGCAGCTATTCCAATCATTGGTGGTTGGATTGGTAAAGTCATTACTGGTAATAGCAAAGCCACCACTTTGATTAACGTTCTATCACCATTGGCAAAGGCTGCAATCGTAGCTATGCAAAAGTTAGGTGTGACACAATACCTAGATGGTGAAGCCAAGAAGTTGGGTGCCGTTGATATTGTTAAAAAAGCGTTATCAGCGTTAGGCTTATCAGATACAGATGAAACAATAATCAAGAACGCTATTGAAAAAGAATATGCTGCATTGATTAATGAGTTGAATCAGACGTACCCACAGATGACGGCTGAACAAGCCAAAGCGCAAGAGGCAGCAAAACAACAAGCCAGTGAAGTAGCCAAGGCTGATGAGTTAGCCAAAGCACAACAAGCATTAGCTGATGCACAAGCAAAGGTTAACGCCTTACAAAATTGAATATAATAAAAACGCCCGACTGGATTATTTCTGGTTGGGCGGTTTTTTTGGTTATACGAAATTTTGTTCGTGTTTAAAGAAAAAACTGTGAAAATCAAGATAATTAGTTTGTGTTGGACAATAAATGTGTTATCATGATGTTGTGAAGAAAATGTATAAATTGTTTCGTTCGTTGTTTTCTTCTCCTAATCTGGGCAACGGGTACCCAAGAGGATCATTAGCTAGACTATGGGAGCTAGCACAGCTTACTCTAGGCTATATTGGAGAATCATTAGTCAGACTACGGGAGCTGACACAGACTACTCTGGTCTATAAAGAAATTACCCGTGTACATAGTTTGTGCGATTGTTAGCTACATAACATCGCTTTTTTTATAGTAAGGAATATTATGAATCTAAAATCTGACAAGGACGATCAACGTTACGTCCTAAAAAAATTGCAAGAGTTTGCCCGTTTCTTCGAAGAACACTTTCTTAATAAAACGGTGCATTTTACTTTCAAAAACGGGAGTTATAACACAGCTGTTAGAGTTAAATTCATGCCACATCAATTCCAACACTTAGTCGGAATAAAATATGAACTTGGAGCAAATGCTTTTTGGGAACATGTTTTAAAAGGAAACGTTAGTTGGAGAGCGGTGAAATTAACTGATTTTGCACGACAAAGAAGTAATAAATTTGGCAGAGACAAGAGAACTAATTTTGAGAAAAAATTAAACACAATTAGTTCTGCCAAAGATATTATGACCGAAAAAGTTAGAATTTGCACAGAGGGAGAATTGTTTGGAGTAGAATATGATCATCTAATAAGAACAAATAGGCAAACAATTGGTTTAGCAAGTAAAACCGCCAAATTTGGTGAGTATTTTTTATCTAATTTGGACTTAACTGATGTAACAGATAAAGATAAGAGAGGCGAAAAAGTTATTCAATTAACATCATTCAATAACCAAAGGCTTCTTTACAAAATTTATTTTAAAAAATTAAACATTAAAAAAGGAAAAAAATACAAACATGTAAATAATGGAGCTGCGCATCACATCAAAGTAGGTATGAAAAAAGCAAACTAGTATCTATTTGCCCTCAACCCGCACAAGTGATACCATTAAATAACCCAACAACATCGTGATGAGTTACTTCCAATTTCCTGTCTGATATGTTTGTTGGGTTTTTATTTGCTATTCTGAGTGAATGATGTTAGTGTTAAGGAGTAATAAAGTTTTTGATTTTGATTTGTTTTTCTCGGAGGACTCTCAGTACCAATTATTTAAAATTACAAATAAATTGGTGATTGCACCAAAGGAGAAACATATAATGGAAACAGGTACAGTAAAGTGGTTTAATGGCGATAAGGGTTTCGGATTTATCACACGTGAAAACGGTGATGATGTCTTCGCTCACTTCTCAGCTATTCAAGGTGATGGCTTCAAGACGCTTGATGAAGGTCAGTCAGTGACTTTCGGTGTTGAGAATGGCGATCGTGGTTTGCAAGCTGTTAATATCGTTAAAGCTTAATAAATCGGAAAGTTCACGCAGGTGGGCTTTTTTTATTTGCAAAAAAGAACAAGCGTTCGTATAATGTCATAGAGGTGACATTATGAACTACGACGACAAACTAATCGAAGAAATCAAGAAGCGATTCACGAAACAGAAGAATACCCTATATTGGGTGCGCATCGTGTATCAAAGATATTCCAAGCAGTTAAACGTGTTCTTTGAATACGCCAAAATAGGTATGGCGACACATTCTGAACAAATAGGTAGGTACGTTGAATCTGAAAAGAATCGTATGCCGGAATTAGCAAAACGTATCAAAACAGAAACAAACGTAAGTGTGGAACTTGGTGATTTTTGATGGATTTAATATTAGTTATTGTTTTCGGAGAATTTATTGGTTAAAATAATCATGTAATTATATTAAAAGTAATTACGCGGCCCGATAGCATTCCGAGAAGCTTTACCCCTATCGGGTCTTTTTATTACAAAATATTTAAAAACACTTTTTAAAATTAGTAGTGTATAATTATTTTTAAGCCTAACAGACTTTCTTCGCTCTATAAGTATAATTACCTGAGTTATTTTTGTTCGCTTATTCATCTGTTAGGCTTTTTACTTGCAAAAATGCATGTCAATATAGTAGAATTATTTTACGCCTAGCTGGCAGTCAAACTCCATGATAATATCCTCCCAAGGTGATTATCAATTTATTGCGCATCCTGCTAGGTTTTTATATAGATGAAACTCGTTAAAAAACCGGCTAGAAATCAATCTAGTCGGCTTTTTATTTTGGGGAAAATTTGGGGAAATAGTAACAAATATCTGGCTTATTATGAAGCAATTTGTTTATTAACAATGCCTGTACAGTGGTGTTCAAACACATTAAAACACACTTATATAGTAGCCGTTAAGTAATTAATACCCTTAATATTATCCAGATAAATTAAGAGCAAGCTCAACATGGGCTTGCTCTTTTTCCTTTTGGCACGGTATATCATAAATTGATAACCGATTCGAGATTGAAAGGTTATTTTTGTAATACGTGTTAGGTAAGTGGTTAGATATAATCCAAAAATGACGCATTGGTACCGAGGTAAGTGATCTCGATAAAAAGCGACTAGATTAACGTCTCGTCGCTTTTTATCATTATATTTATATAGAAGGGGGTAATACTAGACTAGGCGTGCAGGATTACCCACAGCAGTAGAATAGGCGGGAACATCGTTTAAAACCACAGCATTAGCACCAACTTTACTATTTGCACCAATAGTAATATTGCCCAATATTTGCGCATGAGCACCAATGAAGCTGTAGCTCTCGATATGAGGGTGTCTACGTTCTGTCACCGCATGACGAGCACCCAGAGTGACACCATGTAATATGGTTACACCATCGTCAATAATTGCAGTTTCACCAATAACAACACCTACACCGTGATCAATAAATACGCCACGACCAATTTGTGCACCGGGGGCAATAAATATATCAGTTCGTTTGGCTGACCAACGAGCAATGATGGCAGCGAGCAAATAACGGTGATGAATATGAAGCCAATGAGCAACGCGATGAAACCACAGTGCATGTAACCCAGGGTAAGTTAAAATCACCATCATAAGGCTTTTTGCGGCTGGGTCGCGCTTTAGAATTGATTTAGCAGTAAAAAACATTTTTTCTCCACTATTATTTCAATTGATTAAAACCTTGTTCTAGGTCCTCAATTAAATCTTCAATATCTTCAACACCCACAGAGAGACGGATTAGTTCGTCTTGAATGCCATGAGATAGCCGGATATTACGAGGAATGGCGCCGTGAGTCATTTTAGCTGGAATTTCAATTAGGCTTTCAAGTGCACCTAAACTCTCTGCTAAGGTAACGATTTTTAAGTTACTAATGAATTGTTCTGGATCCAGCCCAGCCTTTAGCTCAAATGAAATCATGGCACCAAAACCATTCATCTGTTGCTTGGCTAAAGCATGGTCAGGATTATCAGGATCACCAGGGAAATATATTTTACCAACTTTATCTTGTGTTTTAAGGTAATCAAATATTGTTTGCGCATTTGACTGGTGAGCACGCATTCTTAATCCAAGCGTTTTCATACCTCGTTGTAGGAGCCAACTTTCCTGAGGGGCCAAGATTGCACCAATCGCATTTTGTAAGAACTTAATTTTCTCACTAAGTTTCTCACCTTTAGTAACAACTAAGCCGGCAATGAGGTCGCTATGACCACCTAAGTACTTTGAAGCGCTGTGAACAACAATGTCCACACCTAGGTCAATTGGCTTTTGTACATAAGGAGAAGCAAATGTGTTGTCAACAATACTTAATAAATTATGACGATGAGCAAGTTCGGAAATTGCCTTGATATCACTAATGCGTAATAGAGGATTAGTTGGTGTTTCAAGGTAAATGGCGACAGTATTATCTTGAATAGCTTCCTGAATAGCAGATAAATCACGGGTATCGACAATTGTAAATGTCTGACCTGTTCTTTTTAGGACATTGTCAATTAGCCTAAATGTACCACCATAAACATCGTTTCCAACAATAATGTGATCCCCAGATGAAAATAGTGAAAAAATAGTACTTATCGCCGCAGATCCTGATGCAAAAGCAAAGCCAGCAGTACCATTTTCTAAGTCTGCAATTAAGCTTTCTACGGCTTCACGGGTTGGGTTGCCAGATCTTGAATATTCATATTTTGCCTCGCCAATTTTAGTTTGCTTAAAGGTTGAAGCCATATGAATAGGGACAGATACGGCGCCAGTTGATTGGTCAACACTAATGCCACCATGAATAAGTTGTGTATCAAATTTCATTTTTCTTTCCTCAGTTTCCATAAATGTTTGTGCTCATGTAACGTTCGCTGCTGTCTGGGAATATCGTGACAATATTACTTTGTGGCGGCAAAGTTTCTGCCATCTGTAGGCTAGCAGCCAAGGCCGCGCCACTTGAACTACCGATAAAAAGTCCTAGGTTCTCGGCAGCATATCGAACTTGCTGAAAGGCATTGTCATCGCTAATAGTTAATGTTTTGTCAATGTGAATTGATTCGAAGAATGGTGGTACAAATTCAACACCAATACCTTCTGTACGGTGAGCATGTGCTGGGCCACCATTTAAAATAGATCCTTCGGGTTCTACAACAATATTTTTTATAGTTGCATCATATTCACTCAGATATTTGGCAATTCCAGCAAAAGTTCCACCACTACCAGCACCAGCAACAAAAGCATCAATCTTTTCGTTTTTCAAATCTGTAACGATTTCTGGTGCTAGCGTTTTGTAATATGTTTCAGGATTAGCAGGATTAGCAAATTGCATTGGCAAGTAGCTGTTTTCAATTTCCGCTGCTATCGATTTTGCTTTGGAAATGGCACCTTTAATACCTTCGTTAGAAGGTGTGTTGATGATTGTTGCGCCCAATGCTTTCATGAGTTGCTGTTTTTCAGCGCTGAATTTCTCAGGTACAACAAGAATGGTTGGTAATTTATATTGTTGCGCAGCTAATGCCAAGCCAATACCAGTATTTCCGGCAGTCGGTTCAATAATCGTTGAATTTTGATTAATTAGATTTCGCTGCCAAGCATCTGATATTAAGAATTGTCCTAAACGGTCTTTAATGCTACCACCAGGATTGAACATCTCCAGTTTTGCAAAAATGCGACTTTGGTTTGGAACAGGTATTTGCAGTTCAATTAACGGTGTTTGGCCAACTAATTGATGTATGTTTTTGATTAGCATAATGTATCCTTGTATATTTTCTTAGTAAAAAGCAAACAAAAAACGCGAAAATTCAATTGAATTCCCGCGTTTTGATAGTTTAACTGTGTAAGTAGAAAATTTTAAGTTATGATATACCCAAAAAATTCATGCTCAATAAACAGTACAACATCGAAAACGCGTTGTACTGCAGCATGTTGAATTAAATGTAGCAAAAGGTAACACCATAATGAACTCCTAGTTATGAATTGAGTTAAATATACTATAGATAAAATATTTTGTCAAACAATGTTGGAAGTGATTTTAATATTGATAGAATTTTAAATTAATCTTCTTTTAATTTCCAGTCTATATGATAAACGTATGCCAATTAAGGGTTGTCACAATGATGTGACTTTCAATGAGTAATTTAATCTCTGCTGGTAAAACACTACTGAATAAGTGAGGAAAAAAATGAATAAAAAGTCTCAGGTTGCACATGCTGTTATTTCAAAACGCTATAAAATGTATAAGGCTGGTAAGGTTTGGTTATTTGCTGGTTTATCTGCCTTAGTTATTGGTGGTCTTGGTCAGATCACTGCTAGTGCGGATACCACATCGACAGACGCTGTTTATACGACAGACACAGCATCAACAACAGATAGCACAAGTGACACAACAAGCAGTGCGACAGATGACGAAACAACAACGGCTGATAGCACAAGTGACACAACAAGCAGTGCGACAGACGAAACAACAACGGCTGATAGCACAAGTGACACAACAAGCAGTGCGACAGACGAATCATTAACAACAGATAGTGCAAGCGACACAACAAGCGGTGCGACGGATGCATCAACGACGGCTGATAGCACAAGTGACACAACAAGCAGTGCGACAGACGAATCATCAACAACAGATAGTGCAAGCGACACAATAAGCGGTGCGACGGATGCATCAACGACGGCTGATAGTACAAGTGACACAACAAGCAGTGCGACGGATGCATCAACGACGGCTGATAGTACAAGTGACACAACAAGCAGTGCGACGGATGCATCAACAGCTGATAGCACAGGTGATATAACAAGTAGTGTGACTGACACAACAAGTAATACGTTAAGTGCATCTACGGGAAACACGAGTAATATAACATTTAATTCATCCTCAGCGATAATTACAGGAGATGGTGCAACTAGTGATGGAAACACAGTCACAATTAGCGAAGCTGGAACTTACAATATTGAGGGTACAGCGACTGATGCACAAATAATTGTTAACGCACCAGTAACTGCGGCAGTAAAGTTAGTATTTAACAATGTTGATTTAGCCAACCAAATTGGTGCTGTGCTTAATGGTAAGCAATTTGGTAGTTTGTCGATTGAAGTAGTGGGTACAAACAATATCACAACTTCTGTAGTCGTTGAAGATGAAGAGTCATTAGATACAACAAATCCGAATGGCGCCATATATGCTAATGGTGACTTAACAATTGATGGTGATGGTACCTTAAATATTAGTTCAACTATGAATGGTATATCCTCTGATGGCACCTTAACTATTAATTCTGGTACGTTAAATATTACTAAGTCATATGAAGCTTTGGAAGGGGAAATCGTAACAATTAACGGTGGAACGATTAACCTGAATTCAAGTGACGATATTATCAATGCTCAGTTAGATCAAACTAAATACGATGCAGGATCTACTGACACACAAGCAATTAATATTAACGGTGGCATCTTAACCATTCGAGGAAATGGTGATGGGCTAGATTCCAACGGTGACATCAATATTAGTGGCGGTACAATCATAGATTTAATTAATTCAACGCCTGATAATGGTGCGCTTGATGCAGATGGTACAATTACATTTACAGGTGGAACAATTATTTGGGGTGGTACCGGAACAGAAGGGACGCCAGATACGGAATCAACACAAAGCTATGTAGCTATTGGATCCGTAACAGCTGGGTCAACAATTGTTATTTCAAAAGATGGGCAGGAAATTTTCTCCACAACTATTCCTGACGCGACAACGTATCTAAATATATCAACGGAGGGCATTGTATCCGGTGAAACGTATCAAGTAAGCGTTAACGGTACCTCAACGGATATCATTGCTGGTCAAGGTGGTGGCTCAGGTATGACCGCTGAAGGTGGTATGGGCAACATGGGGACACCACCAGATGGACAATTTGGTCAAGGAACTTTTCCAGGTAGTGGTAGTTTTCCTGGTGGAGAAGCACCTGCAAATAAGCCGGATAGTGCACCGTCAGCACCATCAGGAGAGAGTATCCCAAGTACTTCTGAAAATAATGCCCAAGAATCAACTAATAACAGTGCGCCAGTAGATAATGATTCGGCCACATCGTCAGCGCCCAAAACAGAAGATGGTTCAACAGTAGTTGCAGAAGACGCTGTTGGCGAAACGGACACAAACTCATCCAATACAGTTGAGTCACCGGACAGCACTGTAACAGTTACGGCTGATTTAGAAAGCAACGATGCTGAACAAACGCTTCAAACAAGTAATGACCCTGCAGAAAATGTTTCATCAGTGACGACTGCTACTAATGAAACATCAATAACAAACGAAAATGATGACAAAGCCGAGAGTACAAAAGTTACTACTTCATCATCCTCATCCTTACCAAAAACAGGGACTAGTAACGCTAGTGTGCTATCTAGTTTAATTGCGATACTGGTACAAGTTGGTTTGTTAGCAGGATTAAGAACTAAGTATAGAACATCAAAAGAGACTAAATAATTATTATTTTCATGAATCGTTAGAAAAACCGTTTATTATAAACGGTTTTTTGATTAGAACGGTTGGTTGAAAAATTTAGTGCAACATGGAATAATAAACAGGTAATTATTAAACATTATTTTGTCATCATACTAATGGCAGACTAAAAGGGATGAAAAATATGCAAAAAATAAAACTACCAATAACTGATAATATTGCTACCGAACAAGTTAATGAATTTAGAAAGTTTATAACTTCTCCAGCTATTATTCAATTATCTATAGGTGTCATTGTCGGTGGTAGTTTGACTGATTTAATCAAAAGTGTGATTAGTTTTGCTTCTAATTTGTTTTATTATTTGTCTTTACTGCTATTTTCAAAAAACCACTCGGCCAAAAGCAACTTAGTCTTAGATCCATTACGTAGTGTTTTTGAAAACTTTCTAACGTTATGTACTATTGCTGCATGTGTCTTTTTCTTTGTTAAATTGGTCAATAAATTTTTAATCAAAGAGGCCTCAGAGACTTTGGGTTATAACGCACAACTTGAAGAAACGAAAAAGTTAATTAAGATACAGCATGAAACCAATGAGCTGCTCAAGAAATCAGTTAATCTGCAAGAAAAATTATTGAATCAAACTGAGGAGAAAAAGGATTGATTCATGTCAAGCAGAGGGCTTTTTGGCCTACCTGTAAGCGTTTGCAAAAGAAATCAATAAGGGTTATACTGAAGTTATAGGTTAGGTGAGTTTCTAAAGACGGTTAGCTGACCCCAAAACAACTTGTTCGTAGTTTATGCTATTAGTTTACAAGTATTGCCACGTGCATGATGTTAAATGACTAGTTTAAGCAAGATGATGTTTATGTTCCCCAAAGTGAGAATATAGGGCAGTTTTCGTCAAAAAGCAAGTTGTTTTTTGTTACTCAAAACGATGGTATGCTAACAGATAATTTATTTGAGTAGCGTAGCATGCATGATTATATCAGAGAGGAAGCACTTATGATTAGTAGAATTGTTGTTGCGATAGACGGTAGCGAAGCAGCTCAAAGAGCAGTCGATTTTAGCGTTGAATTGGCAAAGAAGTTTGATGCTAAAATAGATATCGTTAATGTAATTCAGTATCCAACCATCACTTATTACGACTCTGACCAATCTTTTTATGATTCTTTGGTGCAGAGAATGACTAATACAGCATCAGCAAAACTTGATGAGGCAGCAGCTGTTGTCAAAGACGCTGAAATTGCAGTTGATACACATGTCCTACAAGGTGATGCTCGATTTGTTTTGGCTGATCAGGTCCCAGAACAACTCAGTCCTGATTTAATCGTAATGGGAAAAACCGGTACTAATATTGTCATGCGTGTATTCATGGGTTCAACGGCTCGATATGTTTCAGAGCATGCTGAAACCAGTGTATTGCTAGTACAATAGATTTGACAAAGATGATTACGCTACTTTTTTAGTAGTGTTTTTTTGTGCGGTTATGATTATTATTCTAAATATATTCCAGCAGTAATCTAGTATAATAGTTTTTGTGGAGGAAACACACTAAACATGACAGAATTAATACAACATGAGCCAACGCAAGACGTTATTGCGCAAAGTGTTGCGGCTAAAGTAACGAATATAACTAAAAAGCAAATTAATGCTACACTAACCTTGCTTAACGAAGGATCAACTGTCCCTTTCATCGCTAGATATCGAAAAGAAATGACGGGTGAACTGGATGAAGTACAGATTCGTGATATCCAATCTATTGCAAAAAGGTCAAAAGAATTAGTAGAACGAAAAAATACAGTTTTGAAAGCCATTTTTGAACAACGCAAATTGACTGATGCTTTGCAAAAGAGTATTCAAGACGTTCAGACGCTTCAGGGACTAGAAGATATATATTTACCATATAAACAAAAACGTCGGACCAGAGCGATGGTTGCACGAGAAAATGGTCTGCAACCACTTGCCGACTGGTTAATGACGCATATTAATAGTAATATTGATGATGATTTTCGAAATAACGTTAATGAAGCTTTACCAACTATGGTCGATGTGCGTGCAGGAGTGCATGAAATTTTGGCTGAACAAATCGGTGAAAATGCTAATTATCGTCAATGGCTACGCTTGAGAATGGCTGTAGATGGGTTGTTGGTTTCTAGCTTAAAGCGTGGTATGGCTGGAAAAGATGAGCAAAAAGTTTACGAGCAATATTACGATTTTACTGAAACAATTAAATCACTTCTCAACAATAAATTTCGTATTTTAGCAGTGAACAGAGGTGAAAAAGAGGGCATATTATCAGTGAAAATTGATTTTTCTGAGGCGCGTATGATGCACTTTATTCAAACGAAAGAGTTGAACGGGCAAAATCCGACAGGCCAAGGATATGAGATATTACAACATGCCATTGAAGATGCTTATAAACGTTTTATTCGTCCAGCAGTCGAAAGAGAAATTAGACAAGAATTGACAAGCCAAGCACAAGAGCAAGCCATTAAGGTATTTGGTGACAATCTTTATCATCTTTTGATGCAAGCACCTCTGAAGAATAAAATTGTGATGGGTTTTGATCCAGGATTTCGTACAGGATCAAAATTAGCAATTATTGACAGCAATGGCAAGTTTTTAGCTAAGCAGGTTATCTATCCGCATAAACCAGCTAATGTGCAGAAACGGTCCGAAGCAATTAACACTTTCAAACAATTGGTATCAGATTACAAGATAGAGCTGGTAGCAATTGGGAATGGCACAGCGTCTCGTGAATCTGAAGAGTTTGTTGCGGAAAATTTGCCAGCCGGTGTAAAGTATACCATTGTCAACGAAGCGGGCGCTTCAGTCTATTCTGCTTCCGAGCAGGCGCGGGAAGAATTTCCTGATTTACACGTGGAAGAGCGCAGTGCGATTTCTATTGGGCGCAGGATTCAGGACCCGTTAGCTGAATTAATCAAGATTGATCCAAAGTCCGTTGGTGTTGGTCAATATCAGCATGATTTGAATGCAAAAACACTAGATGAACAAGTAGACAACGTTGTCGAAACAGCAGTTAACCAAGTTGGTGTTAATTTAAATACAGCCTCACCTGTGTTATTAGCTCACATTGCAGGCCTAAATAAGAATTTGGCTCAAAATATCGTTAATTATCGAAACGACTTTGGTGAATTTACATCACGTACACAAATCAAGAAAGTACCACGTTTAGGACCTAAAGCGTATGAACAGGCTGCTGGATTTTTACGTATTGTGGATGGTAAGAATATATTAGATAACACGGATATTCATCCAGAAAGTTATACCGCTGCTAAAAAGTTATTGTCATTAGCAAACATAAACCCAGTAAACTTAGCGACAGATGAAGCTAATACGGTATTGAACCGATTAGATAATGAGCACACAGCGGAGCAATTAGATGTTGGTATACAAACGTTGCATGATATGATTATGAGCTTACAAAAGCCGGGACGAGATGGTCGTTCAGAAATGGTAGGGGCATTGCTAAAATCTGATGTTATGCACATTGAAGATTTGAAAGCAGGTATGAAACTACAAGGTACCGTTCGCAATGTTGTGGATTTTGGCGCATTTGTGGATCTGGGCGTCAAACACGATGGACTTGTGCATATTTCTAGAATAAGTACACGTCGTATTAAACATCCATCTGAAATTGTATCTGTTGGTGATATTGTTGAGGTCTGGATTGTTGATGTTGATGAAAAAAGAAATCGCATTGGATTAACCATGTTGGCGCCGCAATAACAGACGTTGGTTGTAATAAAAAAACCTTACCGCTTAGCGGGTAAGGTTTTTAATTTTCATTAATCAACTAGAGGTAAGATATTAACAATGGCGATACGATCACTTTCATCGTTTTTCAAGCGAGTAATAATTTCGTTATAACGAGCTTCGGACAATGGTTCTTTGCGATCAAATGATAATATTTTGTTTTCAATGTGATTACTAGTACTAGGATATTGTTCGATACGGTAGATAATAAGTAGTTTTTTATAAGCAAACGGTTGGACAATCATACCATCTAGACGATTTTCAACTGTTTCTGTGGCTTGATTAGCTGCATTCTCTTCAATTTGTGATGTTGCTTTTTTAAATAGTGACATTATTTCATCTCCGTGTTTTGTTTAAAGTAAGTCGTTAGGGCCGTAGTTAAGTTTTTGGCAATTTTCTTTTGATAACTGCTTTTACGAATATATTTCAAGTCAGCATTGTTATTGATGAAGCCATTTTCAAGTAAGATTGCAGGTTGACTAGTATTTTTTATTGCTATATAAGCAGCTGTATCAACACCTCGATTATTCAAAGGCATATTATTTAACGAGGAACTAACTACTTCTGCTAGCGTTTTAGAATTTTTGTGATAATAATATTGTGAAATACCGGTTGCTTTGGTACCCTCTGCTGAAGAGTCAAAGTGAAAGGATATCTGTGCATCGGCTTTATTTTTTTCGCCAGGAATGGCTATTTTCAAAAGTGGCACAATTTTATCACTATCTCTTGTCATGATGACACGAGCACCAGTAGGTTTTAAGGCTGCCCTAACATGCCTGGCAGTACGTAAAGTGTATGTTTTTTCTTTATACTTGCCGTTTGATGATAGGGCACCAGTATCAGAACCGCCGTGACCAGGGTCTAAAACAATAGTGGCTTCACTAATCGGTTTTGCTGTTTTTAAGATGGTTGAATTTGCCACCCAACTGGCCACCCAGCCGACTTTTTCATTGTCAGAACGGCGGACTTGCCACCAGCCGTGTTTCTTGTCTATCACAATTAGTCGTGTACCACTTTTTAGTGAAGCTAATGATTTGTATTGTCGCCCAGGGCCATTTCGAAACTGAACATTGTTGGGATGGGTAATAATCTCTTCTTTTGAAACGAGTGAAATAATTAATCCTACTACTGTAATTAATATACTGACAGTAATGATGATGCCAATCAAATTACTTAAAAGCCATTTTTTAACCATAATATCCTTGCGCACATTTTCTATTTATATATAGTAGTTTACCATATTTTTATTTTTGAAAACGCTTACTTAATTTGGAATATATTATCGTTATTATCTTAAATTTACTGTATAATATAGTTTTAGAAAAGAAAAGGATTAAAAGAGTAGACGCAGATGTCAAAAATAATGGCAGTAAACGCCGGAAGTTCTTCACTTAAGTTTCAATTGTTAGAAATGCCCGAGGAAACAGTTATTACACAAGGGGTAATCGAACGAATTGGTATGGACGATGCAATCATCACAGTTAAGTATGGTGCAGATGTTGAACCTGTTCGTTTGGTTGGTACTGAAGATGGTACAATTTCATTAACAAAAAGTGGTGATCAGAAATACGAAGCTGAATTACCAATTAAAGATCATCATGCAGCAATTGATTTGATGTTAAAAAAATTATCAGATTTAGGAATTATTAAAGATTTTCAAGAAATAACAGGTGTTGGCCATCGCGTTGTTGCTGGTGGTGAGTGGTTCAATCATTCAGTTGTTGTTGATGATGACGTGTTATCTAAGATAGATCGCTTAGCTGATTACGCACCATTGCACAACCCAGCTAATGCAATGGGGATTCGAGCATTCCAAAAATTGTTGCCACATGCGACTTCTGTTGCAGTGTTTGATACATCATTTCATCAAACAATGCCTGAAAAGAATTATCTATATAGCTTGCCATATGAATACTACGCACGCTACGGTGCTCGTAAATATGGTGCGCACGGAACTTCACATCGTTATGTAACTGAACGTGCGGCAGACAAATTAGGAATACCATTAGACGAGTTTAATGCGATTTCATTTCATTTAGGTGCTGGAGCGTCAGTAACGGCAATTAAAAATGGTAAGTCATACGATACGTCAATGGGATTCACACCACTTGCTGGCTTGACAATGGCGACTCGTTCTGGGGATGTGGATCCATCATTAATTTATTATATTCAAGAACGTGAAGGCCTTTCAAATGAAGAAATGCTTAATGTCTTAAATAAAAAATCTGGTCTATTAGGCATCTCAACTATTTCAAGTGATATGCGTGATTTGGAAAATGTTCAGGAAACCAATACTCATGCGCAATTGGCATTGGATATGTTCTACGATCGTGTGATTCGTTATGCAGGGCAGTATTTTGCTGAACTAGGTCGTGTGGATGCTATTATTTTCACAGCAGGTATCGGTGAAAACGATGCAGTAACACGTGCTAAAGTATTGAAATCATTGGCATTTGCGGGCGTTGATCTAGATGAAGAAGCAAACAATGTTCGTGGTAAAGAAACAATTATAACAACATCCGGTTCTAAAGTAACTGGGTTATTGATTCCGACAAATGAGGAATTAATGATTGCACGTGATGTGGTAACATTACAAAACACAAAATAAAAAGTTGGCGTAAGCCAACTTTTTTTATTTACTCAATTATTTTCAATTGACCACGGACTTCATCAAGAGAATTATAGCCTTTTTCTGTTAAAATAGCTGTTAACTCTTTTTCCAAACGTTCAAAAACAGATGTTCCTTCGATTGCTAATTGTGAACCAACTTCAACTAAGTCAGCGCCACACAAAACGTGTTCATAAACATCACGTCCAGAAGTAACACCACCAGTTCCAACCATTTTAATACTTGGGTTTAACCGCTGACGTAGTGCTCTAACATTAGCTAGCGCTGTTGCTTTGACAATGGGACCACCGACACCACCAAAACCACCTTTCGGTTTAATCACAACTGTGTCAGTTTCTTCATCAATCACAAGGCCATTACCAATTGAGTTGATAGCATTGACAAAGGCTAATGGAAATTTATTTAAAATGTTTGCAATATTGTCAAAATGCACAATATCAAAGTAGGGTGGTAATTTAACGCCAAGAGGCTTGGTGAAAAATGAAAATACTTCAGTTAAAATTTCTTCAGTTGTTTCAAAATCATAAGCTGTTTGAGGCTTGCCGGGCACATTAGGACAAGATAGATTTAATTCAACAAGACCATTGAATTCTGATTCTTCTATCTTGTGCAACATATCTAAGTTCTCTTGCTTTGATAAACCAGCAACTGAGAAAAAGATCGGCTTGTCTGTTTGTTTTTGGGTAACATAATCCATGTAATAGTCAAAGCCTTCATTTGGTAAGCCCATTGAATTAATCGTGCCTAAGCCATTGGTCAATTCATGATATCGAGGTGAGACGTTACCCGGGCGAAGGCTTGGAGTTGCTGATTTCGTAACAACTGCGCCCGTATAGTCAGATGCTAGAACACTATCTAATTCGTCGCTAGTCTGGCACACAACACCTGCAGCGTTGAGTAAAATATGGTCGAAGTTGAAACCAGCGATGTTAGCAGTTAAATTCATGAAAATAATCCTTTCTGTTACCTTAAAATGGTTATCTTATTATATCTAAAACTTATTGAGATATAAACCCCCAATAATGGTTATAATAGTATTATGAAACAATTTAGAGTAGACAATTTAAAAAGTACATATGGCGAAAAGGTTCTTTTCAATGATATTTCATTTTTGATTACAGAAGGTGATCGAATTGGTTTAATTGGTGTAAACGGCAGTGGAAAAACTTCTCTTCTGAATGCCATTTCTGGAAAAAAGCCAGCTGATGCTGGAACAATCACGAAGCAAAATGACTATACAATCGGATATCTGGCGCAAGACCCTTATTTGGATGGCCACTCCTTATTGATGGATGCAATCTTGTCTGGTGATCAACCGGTATTCCAGACGATACGACAGTATGAATATGCTTTGCGAAAATATGGGGAGCAACCAACAGATGAAAAAGTTGCCCGAAATTTTGAAAAAGCACAAGATGCTATGGACCGAGATGATGCTTGGACAACGGAATCTCAGGTAAAAACAATTCTAACACAGCTACATATGCCAGAGTTGCATAAAAAAGTGAGCGAACTTTCAGGGGGACAACGAAAAAGAGTTGGATTAGCCCAAGTTTTAATTCAAGAGCCAGATTTATTGATATTGGATGAACCTACCAACCATTTAGATTTTGATTCTATTTCTTGGTTAGAAAAGTATTTAGCTGCCTATAAGGGGGCAGTTTTAGTTGTTACTCATGATCGTTATTTTTTGGATGCTGTCACAACAAGAATATTCGAATTATCATTTGGCGATTTGTATGAATACCAAGGTAATTACCAAGATTATATGAGTGGAAAGTCTCAGCGTATTGAGCAGGGAAAGGTCGCTGAACACAAGCAACAGCAACTATACAAACAAGAGCTAGCATGGATGCGTAAATCCGCTCGTGCGCGAACAACCAAACAAAAAGGTAGGGAGAATGCTTTTGCTGAGTTAGAAGCTAATATGGGTACCTTGCAGCTCGATGAAGATGTGGCTGTTAATCTTGGACAGCAACGTTTAGGTAAAAAAGTAATTGTTATTGAAGATGCGACCATTCAATTCGACAATAAAAAAATCTTTGAAAATTTCAATTTACGAGTTTCCTCTGGTGATCGTATTGGTATCACAGGTGCTAATGGCGCGGGAAAGTCTACTTTTTTGAACGCAATAGCTGGGAGAGTGCCATTAACTAGCGGAATCATTGAATTAGGTGAAACTGTAAAGATGGCTTATTATACACAGGTTACTGAAGAGATTCCAGATGATAAGCGTGTGATTGCTTATTTGTCAGATGTTGCAACTACTGTAAAGGACAAAGATGGCAATCAAATTAGTGTCTCGGACTTATTAGAGCAATTTCTATTTCCACCATTTATGCATGGAACATTAATTCGACAGTTGTCTGGCGGTGAAAAAAGGCGGCTGTACTTATTGAAACTGCTATTACAACAACCTAATGTGCTTTTGCTTGATGAGCCAACTAATGATCTTGATATTGGAACATTAACTGTTCTAGAAGATTTCCTGTCTGGTTTTGCTGGGGCCGTGATTACTGTTTCCCATGATCGCTATTTTTTGGATAAAGTTGCTAATCAACTATATATGTTTGAAGGGGATGGTGTTATCAAACGCTTTGATGGCCTGTTCAGTGACTATCTGGCGATGGACTTAGCAAAATCAGCGCCAGCACAAAAAGAAGAAAAAGTAGTTGCTGATAAGAAGCCGCAAAAAAAGAAGTTGACATACAATGAGAAAAAAGAGTGGCAAACAATTGAAGATGATATAGCTTCAATTGAACAAAGAATCTCCGAAATTCCTGAAGAGATGGCTCAAAATGGTACAAATTATGTCTTGCTAGGCGACTTACAAAAAGAGGTAGATTCGCTAAATGAGGACTTGGAAGAAAAAATGAATCGTTGGGAATATTTGAGTGAAATTGTGGAAGGCTTGTGATAAATCATAAGCTTTTTATTTTTGGTCTTCGTATTATTTCAAGAGGAAAATAATATGATTTTAAAACAGTTTTTATTAGGTTTACATTTAACTTCAGGCATTGGTCATGCTGGAGAAAAAAGGGTCATTGAAGTAATTGCTAACCATCTGATACCAGAGAATTATCCTTGGAATATTGAAACTTTACTGGCAGTAGTCAGACCATTACCGCAACATATTGCTAAAATAAAAGCTACATATGTAGCAGCTTGTCAGAAGGCAGAAACAAGTCAGGAAAATTATTTTACTTATTTTGATGACTGCTATCCGATACAGCTCAAAGAAATATTTGACCCGCCATTAATTCTGTTTTATGAAGGTAACTTAAACGCACTGGAATTACCTAATTTAGCGGTAGTGGGCACAAGAACTGCTACGCCCTATGGATTAGAATGCTTACGATCACTATTGCCAAATGTAATAAATAGGGGAACAGCCATTGTTTCAGGGCTGGCTAAAGGTATCGATGTAATGGCTCACCAAGTTACCTTCGCCAATCAGGGCGTGCCTATAGCAGTTATAGGTACAGGCTTGAATATTGCTTATCCTGCAAAGAATAAAGTATTACAACGACAAGTTGCACAACATGGCATTGTCTTAAGTGAATATGCACGCGATGTTGGGCCGCATAAGTCTCATTTTCCAGCAAGGAACCGTATCATAGCTGGTCTATCATCGGCTACATTGGTTATTGAATCTAAAATAAAGTCTGGTAGTTTAATAACTGCTAACTATGCGCTACAAAATAACAGAGAAGTGCTGTCTGTACCTGGGTCTATTTTCTCTGAAAATTCTCAGGGAACTAATGAGCTATTACAATTAGGTGCAAAATTAATTAGTCGTTCAGAGGAAGTCATTGAAAGTGTGCGAACCTTTAGCTGATCAAATTAGGTTTTTGCCGAACAAACAAAAAACAAGACAATTACTTATCTTGTTTCTTTGCTTGTGAAAGTAAGGCTGACTTAATAGCAGCGACTTTTTCGGCTTTAGTAGCTTGTGTTTGTTGACTAGACTTGTACTTAGTATTAGCTTGTTTCTGTTTAAAGTCAATTTGATATCGTCCCATGTTTTTAAACTCCTTTTGAAGTTCTCATTATACCATAGGTTCAGATTCCAAAAAACATGAATTGGTTAAAACAATCAAAAGTATCGATCAAACCAGTGTATTTTAATCCTCACTGTGTGCAGCTAAAAATTTTTGAATGGCAACTAAAGCTAAATCATATCTTCCAGCTTGACAATGCTGTTCACCACCAGTTTCTTTAGTGAAAATTTTAGTTTCAAGTGATTTTGCGTTCGTTAATTCTTGTTGTTCTAGTACCAAGTCATTAAAAGGTACATATTGATCATCCTTTCCGGCGAGTAACAATACATTTTGATTCACTAAATGTCCAATTCCTTTCACTGTATGCCTTTCAATTTCTTTTAGCAGTGAGTAAGGGGTGTCAGTACCAGTATTTTCATAGCCTTTTGTAAAGAGAAAGTTTAAGTTGGCATCAGAATGAATCAAAGTAGGGATTAATTGATTTGTTTTTTCAACGTCGTTATTTTGTAGTAATTGACGAATATGATTTCGTGTGTCTTTTGAAAAATCTTTCAAAAAAGTATTTAATCCGTCATAAAAGAAATCATAACAAACAACGTTCTTGATTCGCTTTTCGTAGGCAGCAGCACGAATAACGAAATAACCGCCCCATGAAACACCCATCGCATCAACTTCGTCTAAATTAAAATAATCAATGATTGCACTGACAGGATTTTCAAAATATGGTGTGAACTTGATGTTATTATCAATTAAGGCTCGTCCTTGACCGGGACCGTCAAATAAAATCACATTATAATCGGTTCCCTTAAAGAAATTGACCGCAACTAATATTTCTTCCATAAAACTATCAAAACCGTTGATGATAATCAAAGTTTTAGTGGCTGTGGGATTTATATTGACCTTTATGGCAGGCAAAAATGTTTTTTGATAGGGTACTTGATAACTTTCATAATCAATTTCAGTATGTGCACGGTAAAAATTATTTAAGTATCGGTGAACAACTGTCTGCTTATTTTCGTCATCTTGGTTTAAGTAAAACTGGGCAAGGCCAAAATAAGCGCAAGCGAGAGCATGATCTTCTTCTTTTTCGCGTAATTCACCGAATGAGAACCAAGTTTTGTACCAAGAAGCGTCATTTGTTAGTTTAGGTATGATTATTTTTAAATCATCTTTCACTTTTGAACTTTCTTTGATTCCTTCAAGTTGACGATTTATTTGCAAATTCCATTGTGGATTATTTTTGATATATTCATAAAACATATTAGTACCTCTTTCTTTATTTGTTAAACTCATTATAATTAATAAAATAAGGTCAAACAATTATCAGTTGATGTTAATAATGTCCATAAATGGACGATATGATTTGACCTGTCTAGTTATGGACAGAAAAGGATTATTTTGTATGGCGGATATTAGAAAAATAAAGACGAAGAAAAACATTGAGATGGCCTTTGTTACCTTGTTGAATGAACGAAATTTCAAATCAATAACTGTGGAAGAAATTTGTAAGCAAGCTATGACAAGCCGATCAACATTTTATCTGCACTATTTAGATAAATATGACCTCTTAAATCAGCTTGTCGAAACACAGTTTTCAGTATTTGAAAAAATTGTGGATAAAAGGATTGAGGGGTTGATTTCTGGGCAATTTGAAGAAACGATTACACATTTCTACAATGAATTAGTCAACAACAAACAGATTATTCGAGCTTTATTTACAATCAATGAACCGGAATTTAATTTAAAACAAAAATTTGAGGATACATTATATCAGCATTGGCTGAAGTATCTCAGTGAAAAATCATCTTTGAAGTATAACGAATTGATTGCAAAATTTGGCGCTAGTATTGTCTTTGACACGCTTAACTGGACCTTTGAAAATGGCATTGATGATGAAACGCTGTTATTTGTGGAAAACATCAGAAAGAAAATACTTGAGATGTCTACATCTTTAAAGGAAATACATGACGAACCATAGCAAAGAGCTATGGTTTTTTAGTTATGAGAGACTTCATATAATATTGTTATTTATTATTGTATTTTATCGATAGTAAGAGTAGAATAAGATTTAGGTTATGCAAGCGCTTACATAATACCTGACAAAGGGTTTCATAGTAACAAATGAAACAACATTCCGTTTATGAAAGATAGGAGAAAAGAATGAACTATCTTATTTTGGTTAGCCACGGCCAGTTCTCAGAGGGGCTCAAGGACGCTCTGGGAATGTTTGTTGGTGATGGTATTAAAACTGTGAAAGCAATAGGGCTCCAATCAGGTGAAGATACAGATCATTTTGAAAATCGTTTCAAATCTTTATTATCAACACTTGAACAAAATTCAGAATTGCTTATTCTAGGGGACATCATCGGCGGTAGTCCACTGACTACCGTTGTAAACGTATTGAATCAAGAAAATAGGTTAGAAAGTACAATTGTTCTTGGTGGGATGAATTTCCCAATGGCACTCAATGCTGCTATCTTGAAAGACAGTTCCAGTAAAGACGAACTAATTAGCAGTGTATTACGTGAAGGAGCCTCTGCTTTGAAACAATTTGAGATGAATGATGATCCAGAGGACGATGATGAGATTTGAAAGGACGAAGTAATTATGAGTATTTCATTTGTACGTATTGATGATAGAATTATTCACGGACAGACCGTGACCCGCTGGGCCAAAGAATATCCTTGTGATGGCTTGATAGCAGTTAATGATGCAGCAGCCACAAATCCTATTCTAAAGGATGCATTCAAAAGTGCCTCAGAAAAGAAAACGTTTGTTTGGACACTAGACCACTTCCAAGAAAAAGCACAACAAGTTTTGGATTCCGATCGACAATATTTTCTAATTACGAAAACGCCACAGGATATGAAAAAAATTTTGGTTGATTTTGGGTTCAAGCCTGATGATGTAAAAACGGTGATTGTTGGTCCAGCCAATGATCGGCCTGACGCAGTGAAATTAGGAAATAATCAGTCTATTACGTCTGAGGAAGCTAGAGCATTTGATGATATTCAAGCGAAAGGGTACCAAGTTAAGTTTCAATTGTTGCCAGATGTATCAATTGGCTATTGGGATGCCTTTAGAGGAAAATTTAATCTGTAGTCTAACATAAAAAGAGGTTAGAAATATGACAATTAGTTGGGTGCAAGCAAGTATTTTAGGTATTTTTGCAAGTTTGTCTTCCATGCCAGGTATGGCAGGATCCACAATTGGAAATTATACACTGGGGCGTCCGTTAGTGGGTGGCTTAGTCTGTGGATTGGTTTTGGGAGATCTTAAAACAGGTATTGCTGCTGGTGTAGCGATGCAGTTAGTCTATATCGCGTTGGTTACCCCTGGAGGCACTGTTTCGGCGGATCTTCGAGCGGTCTCTTACATCGGTATACCATTAGCAATGGTTGCTATTCATGCTCAAGGATTAGTAGCAACATCAGGAAATGCTGCTGATTTAGCTAAATCAATGGGTACATTAGTCGGAACTGTTGGAACGGTGTTGTTCTACGGAACAGCAACTATGAACTTGGTTTGGCAACACATTGGATGGCGAGCAGTTGAAAAAGGGCAATTTAAGAAATTGTATGTTGTGGATTGGGGACTACCATGGATCTCACACTTCTTCTTCTCATTTATTCCAACACTATTCATGACACATTTTGGGTCTAGTGCTGTTACTGCATTGAAGACAGCATTACCAATGGATGGTATTCCAATGAAAACCTTGTTCACAGTTGGTGCCTTACTCCCCTGTGTAGGTATCGCAATTTTGTTGAAGCAAATAGTAGATAGCCCACTTGATTTCATTCCGTTTTTCGTAGGCTTTACATTTGCTGCTTCTCTAGGTTTGAACTTGGTCTCAGTGACAGTGGTTTCATTAATTTTCGCCATGATTTCATACAAGTTAGACATGGCAATTAGCACCAATCGACAAGTTGCGTCTCCGGGATCAAATACTGATGTGACCGACGATGATGAGGAAGACGAGGATATTTAAGATGGATAACTTAGAAAAAAAGAAAATTTCTCGTAAGACTTTAAACAAGTCGTTTCATTACTGGTTTTATGGCCATCTTACAGCGTTCTCTCAAGAACACATGCAGACATTTGGTTATTTGACTTCAATGTTGCCTATTGTGGAAGAATTGTATGACAACAAGGAAGATCAAGAAAAGGCAATGAAAACCTACACGGCTTTTTTCAATACAGAGCCACAGTTAGGTACTGTTATAGTCGGTGTTACGGCTAGTTTGGAAGAGGCAAGAGCCAATCATGGCAATGTTGATGATACAACAATCAATGGTTTACGAGCCGGTTTAATGGGGCCAATTGCAGGAATTGGGGACTCACTAGTTGTCGGCACATTGATCCCAGTTATTCTTGGAATTGCTTTGGGGATGTCCGACGGTGGATCACCGCTTGGTGCAATATTTTATATTATCGTTTGGAACTTACTTGGATACTTCGGTATGCGTTTTGCCTACTTCAAAGGTTATGAATTAGGAGATAAGGCGGTAGGAATTTTAGTTGGCGCTCAAGGAAAAGCGATTCGTAAAGCGATTGCAACCGTCGGCGGTATGGTTGTCGGTGGCGTCGCTGCCACTTGGGTGACCGTAAAAACGTCCTTTAAATTAACAAACTCATCTGGAAAAGCGTACTTAGTTTTGCAAGACAAATTAGACTCGGTGTATCCAGGATTATTGACCGCTTTGTTTATTGTATTCTGTTGGTGGTTAATGGCTAAGAAAAACATTTCACCTATTCGGGTTATGCTCATTTTGGTTGTTGTTGCTTTGATCGGCGTGTTAGTTGGATTCTTCAATCCTGGACTAAGTTATTAAGGCATAAAGAAGGTATTTATTATGGCAAAGAGCATACAAAATTTGGACAAGGGATATCAAAGTGAAATCTCTTATCAGCAGAAAATGATTAAAAATCTTCAACATTGGCAATCCTTTTTCTCAATGATTGTTGGTCTAAGCATTCTTCTTACTTATTTCTTTGTCCATCGAAATGTTTGGTTATTTGGTACAGGATTAGTTTTAGGCACAATCAATATTTTAATTGTTTTTATCATTGGTTATGCCATTTATAGAGGACAACAAAATGTTAGTGTGATTGTTGAACGATATGATGAACTAGTCAAACCTAAATAAATTTTAAAGGTTTCTCTGTTTAGACAGAGAAACCTTTTTAGTTAACATAATACCTATATCCCTTAAAATGAAAATAGCTTTAAACACTGGTATAGAGGTATTCCCACTTCGAAACTAGGGGTTGACAAGATTTGTTTAAACTATTATAATTAAAACAGTTGAATGATTTCAGTCGCAAACCAAATAGTTTGCGACTTTTATTGTTTGAAAGGTGGTTCCATTGGCAAATCGTATTCCGCAAGCTTTTATTGATAATGTACGATCAAAAGTAAATATCGTTGATGTTATCGGCCAATATACACAATTGGTAAAAAAAGGCCGACAATGGACGGGCTCATGCCCTTTTCATGATGACAGGCATCCTTCCTTATTTGTTGAAGAAAACAAGCAAGTATTTAATTGCTTTTCATGTGGTCGCTCTGGTTCCGTTTTCTCCTTTATTATGGAAAAGGAAGGATACAGCTATCCTGAGGCAATCTTATCATTAGCGGAAAGCGTTGATATTCCAATTGACTCAAGTATTTCTGCGAATAATGGTAATCAAATTGATGGCACAACACAAGCAATATATCAGCTACACACTGATGCGCAACGATTGTACCAACACACATTGCTTAACACCGTTTCTGGTGAACAGGCACTAGCCTATCTTCATGATAAAAGGCAATTAAGTGATGAGATTATTAAGGAATTTGGGATTGGTTTTGTTCCGGACGATAACCTTCTATTGAGTTATGCGAAGGAGAAAAATTTATCTCATGAAATATTAATGGCTTCCGAGCTATTTATCACGAATACTGTGAGTGGTGACATGCGTGATCGTTTTTCAGGGCGTATCGTTTGGCCAATAAAAACTGAACGGGGTCAAGTTGTTGGCTTTTCTGGCCGATCGCTAGACGCTGAAAATTCAATCAAATATATGAACAGTCCAGAAAGCCCATTTTTTACTAAAGGACGTATTCTATATAATCTAGATCGAGCGAAAAACGTCATTAGACAAACGGGTACGGCGATGATTTTTGAAGGCTTTATGGATGTTATTTCAGCACACATGGCCGATGAAAAAGTTGGCGTTGCAACCATGGGAACCGCGCTAACACCTGATCATGTCCGACAGCTTTCACGCATTGCGAAAAGAATACTTCTTGTTTATGATAGTGATGAAGCGGGGCAAAATGCTGCAAGGCGTTCAATTGAGCTCTTTAAAAGTAATGCTAAAGATATAGAGGTCGGTGTTGTCCATCTGCCTGACTTGCTTGATCCGGATGAAGTTCGAATACAGCGCGGATTACAAGTTTTAAAAAAGTCACTAAATCAAAGCATCTTAACACCAATTGAGTTTTTGGTCAATGCAGCCAGAAATGGTAAGAATCTAAGTAATCAAGCGCAGTATCTAACGTTCTTGCATGAAGTCATGCAAATCTTATATACAGCTACGCCAGTTGAACAAGATATTCAGCTGACTCGGATTGCAAATGAGTTTGGTACATCAAAGCAAGCATTACAAGCACAACTACAACAAACTAAGCAGTCAGTAAAAGTGCAAAATAGTCATCAATCAGTTTCGCAATCATCTCATGTTGCGAGTGACTTTAGCCCAAAGGTCCCTGAATATGAATTTGGTTTTCCAGTTGAGCCTAATCGATATCAAAAAATTTCAAAGGTTGAGTTGGCAGAGCGTGCCTTAATCATGGCAATGATTAAAGATCCGTATACGCTGGAACGTGTTAAATCGACAGCGGGATTTGCTTTTGTTCATCCTGAGTATCAATTGCTAATGATGCTGACTGAAATTTATCAACGAGATCATTTGGGGACATTTGATATTGCTCAATTTATGGATTTTATACAAAAGCCAAATTTGAATCAAAAATTATGGCCATTGATCATAGTTTTGGCGATATAAAGGTCGAAAATGATGCGGTTCAAGATTATTTGCGTATAATTATGGAAGAAGCACCTGTGTCAAATCGTGTTCAGGAATTAAAACAACTAATTGAAATTGCTAAGCAACAGCATGATGATGCCAAACTAGTTCAACTTTCAACTGAATTAATTAACATAAAAAAACGACAACATTAGTCGAATCGATGTTAATTAAATAGCCTCATTGTAAATATAGGAGTAAAAATGACAATTATTTCAAGTTCAAGTAAAATTTCAGATATTAAAGATTATCTTGATGAGCAAAAAATTGCTTATAATAGTCGCGCAAAGAAGGCTGAACTATTAGCTTTGGCACAAGGAAAGACTCCTGAACAAGCGGCAGCAGCTGGAAAAGCTTCAAAGCCAAAATCAGCCAAAAAGTCTGGTCCACTAAAAAATCCTGAGTACGACAAGGCAACCAAAGCGTTAATTGCTGAGTATAAAGCAGCAAAACAAATAACATATGCAGTACTTTCAAAGCGTTTAGCTGAGCCCTTTAACTTAGATGAAGAAAACATCGAACGTCTGATGGAAAAAGTTGAAGATGCCGGTATAGCAATTGTTGATGACAATGGCGATCCAGCGCCAGAAGTGTTAAAGGCCAAGCAGAACAAACCCACTGATCAAGAGTTAGCAGAAGCCGAGGAAACCCCAGCTGGTATTAAAATTAACGATCCAGTGCGTATGTACCTCAAAGAAATTGGCCGTGTCAATTTGTTGAAGGGAAATGAAGAAATTGATATCGCTAAGCGTATTGAAAATGGGGACGTCGAAGCCAAGCAAGAGTTAGCAGAAGCCAACTTGCGGTTGGTTGTCTCGATTGCCAAGCGTTACGTTGGTCGTGGTATGCAATTCTTGGATTTAATCCAAGAAGGAAATATGGGCTTAATGAAAGCCGTAGATAAGTTCGATTATACCAAAGGATTTAAGTTCTCAACGTATGCTACATGGTGGATTCGTCAGGCTATTACACGTGCTATCGCCGATCAAGCGCGTACGATTCGTATTCCAGTCCACATGGTTGAAACGATTAATAAGCTGATTCGTATACAGCGTCAATTGTTACAAGATTTGGGACGTGAACCTCTTCCGGAAGAAATCGGTGCTGAAATGGATTTGACGGCCGACAAAGTACGTGAAATCTTAAAAATTGCTCAAGAACCAGTATCTCTTGAAACACCTATTGGTGAAGAAGATGATTCTCATTTGGGTGATTTCATCGAAGATAATGAGGCAGTTTCTCCAGCTGATTCTGCAGCATATGAAATGCTCAGGGAACAATTGGAATCTGTTTTGGATACATTGACTGATCGAGAAGAAAATGTCTTGCGTTTGCGCTTCGGATTAGAAGACGGACGTACACGTACATTGGAAGAAGTTGGCCGTGTATTTGGTGTAACACGTGAACGTATTCGTCAAATTGAAGCGAAAGCGTTACGAAAGTTACGTCATCCAAGTCGTTCAAAACAATTGAAGGATTTCATGGATGAGAGTACGAATTAATTGATTGTGTTCTGAGACTTAATAATAGCGGTTCATCAACCATCCCGCTTAAAAAAACTAGGAGATACTATTTATGCAAAAAACAGTAAGTGCGCGACAAAGCAATCGCACTAGAAATATCACATTAACAGCGATTGTTGCTGCGTTGTATGCAGCAATTACGTTAGTTATAGCACCAATCGGATTTGGACCAGTTCAGTTACGTTTATCTGAGGGCTTAAATCACTTATCCGCATGGAATAAACGATATATTTTGGCATTGGGGCTAGGCGTTTTTATCGCCAATCTCATTTCGCCATTAGGTTGGGTTGATTGGATATTTGGTACCGCAGGTACCTTGATTATGACCACTGTAACTTATCTGTTGACTCGCAAAGTAACAAGCACGCTGGTAAAAATTTTAATTAGCTCTTTTGTAGTTTCTACATTAGGAATGGGTATTTTAGCAGCAGAGTTTACATTTGCCTTTAATATTGGTGCCAGTGGTTCATTTCCTTCAGGCGCATCAGGCGGTCTTTTTTCACAATGGTTGGCGTACTATATTAGTGTTTTGCCAGGAGAAATTGTGTCATTGATTGTTGGTGGTATTTTGATTTTTGCACTTAGTAAGATTATTAAATTAGACAAATGATTGAACAAAATTATACAAATAAAAATGTTTTATTAACCGGTGCTGCTTCAGGCATCGGTTTTTCGCAATTGAAAACTTATTTGTCTCAAGGAGCAACAGTGTATGCTTTAGACAAAGAAAAATTACGTACACACACAAACATTTGCATACGTATCAAATTGACATTAGACAACACAAAAAACTAGAAATGTTGGTGGAACACATAACTAGTGATGTTTCAATTGACATTCTATTGAATACAGCAGGAATCTTAGATGATTATCAGCCATCTTTAACCATTGACTTGGAGACTTGGCAACGGGTGATGGATACAAACTTAACACCGATGTTTATTTTATCGAATGCTGTATTACCCAAGATGATTGCCTCTGGATATGGACATATTATTAACATGGCGTCTGTAGCTGGCTTTACTGCTGGTGGGGGCGGGGCGGCATATACAACCAGTAAACATGCAATTATTGGATATACCAAACAGTTGGCTTTTGATTATGCTTCAAAGGGATTACATATTAATGCTATCGCGCCGGGAGCAATTAAAACACCAATGAATGCCAAAGATTTTGCTGGCGATGCTAGTATGGCCCAACAAGTTGCCAATCAAACCCCCGCAAAGCGCTGGGCTGCACCACAGGAAGTCGCTGATTTAACAATGTTTTTGACAAGCCCACAAGCTGACTATATTAATGGCACAGTAGTACCAATTGACGGTGGTTGGACATTAGGACATTGAACAAAAAATATTTTTTCTTCCATATAATATAGTCAATCCATGTCACAATTAAATAAGGGTAGACAAATTAGATTTAAAGAGTATTTGTATTATAATATTTATTTACTGGCAGATGAATTTTTGCATGAGTGTGGGTTATCGCTGATTTGAAGTTTTAAAGTATAATGATGGCTTCATTCAAAAGTGGCCTTTTTCGAATGATTAATATACAATCACTATACCTGATATAATTATTTAGAACAATTACCAGTTTATAGGTAAAAAGCCATAACATTTTGTTATGGCTTTAGTAATTTTTCGAGACTTTTTAGTAGTTCTTGCGCATTATGACTGAGATTGTGATCCTGTTGGATCACGTAGCCAAATGTTAAGTAGGCATCTTCTCCTTCAATTTTTAAATTTTTGATATCATATTGTTTATGGCTAGGAGAAACCATATTAATACCTAGCTCAACGACATCTGTTTCTAAAATGATATTTGTTAAAAGATGTTCGCTATTGGTGTAAACAGTTGGTTGTAGCGTATCTGTAGCGAAGCCACCAACATTAACTTGTTCCAATTGGTGTTCCATAGAAAAAAAATCATTTAATCCGCGGACAAATTTTAATTTTAGTAGTTCTTCAAACGAGATTGAGGTTTTATTGTAAAGAGGGTTGTTATGTCCGACATAAATACACGCCTCTCTTTTTTCAATCTCAATAAATTTGAGTTTCTTGTGAGAAATAATATGTCGAAAAGCCTTTAACTGGTTTTGAGAAACGTATAGAATGCCTAGCTCAGAGAATCCTTGGGAAACTTGAGTCGTTATTTCTTCAACGGTACCTTGTTGGTGAGAAAGAATCATATCTGGGTTTTTCTGGTATAGTTCAACTAACAGCCATGACATGATATTACTGGGATAGGTTGCTACGGAAAAATTATTATTACTTGATATAGAATTTGTATCAGTAATCAAATTTACGTTTTTCAAAATATTTTCAGCATAACTATAAATTGATTTGCCATACGCTGTTAGTTTCAATCCTTTGCTAGTTCGTTCAAATAGAGGAGAGCCTAACTCTTGTTCAAAAAGTTTGATGACCCTGCTGACATTGGGTTGGGTTGTAAACAGTTTAGCGGCAGCTTTGCTCAAACTGCCACAGTTATGGGCAGTAACAAAATATTCTAATTGCTTAATTTCCATACGCACCACACTTTCAAAAAAAGTTGTTAATCGATTATAGCATTTATTCAGTGGAACCAAGATAAGATTATTTAAACATTGCGAGTAAATAGTTTTCTAAAAACAGTATACCTAACTTAGGTATGCTGTTTTTTGTTCCTGAAAAGAGATGTTATTTGTGCAATTTGTACAAATTATATTTTTAAAAAGGCAATTTAACTAATGAAATAAAATAGATAAGTATGTAGAGTAGACTGCAATATCAAATAGCGGATCCGTAAATACGAACTTTGATACAAATCAGTGCATTTTTATTTTTATTTTAAGGGAGGTATTGTCGTAATGACATACAAAAATGAACAAAATACAAACATATTGTACAAAGGGAATAAAATTGACCCCAATCGTGTCAGTGATCCAGAAGTGATGCCTTTATATTTGTCAACAGCTCACAATGTGGCAGATTTAGATGATCTGCAAAATACTTATGATCGAAAAGGTTATGCGTATACGAGGTCCCATAATGCGAATCGTGATGGGATTGCAGAACTTATGACCTACTTGGAGCAATCAGAAAATAGTGTCATCACGAACACAGGTATGTCTGCTATATCAACAACACTCTTAGCACTTTTGACATCAGGTGATCACGTTGTGGCTGATAAAACGCTGTATGGTGAATCAATTGATTTTCTTAAGACACTAAGTAAATACGGAATTTTAGTTGACTTTGTTGACATTACAAACCTAGATGAGGTTGCTTCGGTTATAAATGCGAACACTCGAATTCTTTATACAGAAACAGTTAGCAATCCCATGATGACAGTTGCAAATATTAAGGCAATTGCAGATTTAGCGCATAGCCACCAAAGTTATCTTATTGTTGACAACACCTTTATGACGCCAGTTTTATTTCACGCACTAACTGATGGTGCAGATGTTGTGATTAATAGTTTAACTAAATTTGCAAATGGCCATGGTGATGTAACCTTAGGATCAATTAGCGCTAAGGCTGAGATAATAGAAAAAATTTATAACCTTCAGGTGCTACTGGGTACGACAGGGGATCCTTTTGATTCATGGTTAGCAACACGTGGTATCAGAACCTTAGACTTACGTGTTAAAAAACAATCAAGTAATGCTTTGTCATTAGCAACATTTTTGGAAAACCATCAGCTAATTAGCAAGGTTTATTACGCTGGTTTAAAGAGCCATCCACAACATGACTTAGCGGAAGAGCAATTTTCTAACCAATATGGGGGCATGTTGAGTTTTGAATTAAAAGGCGATCGTCAAACAATTAATAAGTTTTTACAGGAGCTAAACTTGACGAAGTATGCCATGACCCTTGGAGGCATACGAACAACAATATCACATCCAGTCTCTTCATCTCATTATGATACGCCAGAAGAAGAGAAAGCAAAGATTGGTATTACTGACCAACTACTGCGTGTTAGTGTCGGTATTGAGGATGAAGCAGACTTAATTCATGACTTTGAGTATGCATTATCTCAGATAGAGTTAGAGGAAGGTGAATAAACATGGTAGCTCCACGTCAAAAAAAGTCACACAATAATATTGTGTATATTGTCTTAGGTGTCGTTATTGTAGGGATTGTCATAGGCACAACAAAATTGGTGGGACATTCAGCAACCACCAAAAGTAAATCAGAAAAGAAAATATCAGTATTAACGTATGCTAACTGGAACCCGTTTGAATACATAAAAAATGGTAAGGTTGTTGGGTTTGATTTAGATATCTTAAAATCTTTGTCTAAAGAAGCGGGCTATCAGTATACGATTAAGAATACTGGTTGGGACTCGATGTTTACACAATTAAATTCTGGTTCAGCTGATGCAGCTATTTCTGGTATTACAATTACAAAAGATCGTCAAAAAACATATTCGTTTTCAAAACCTTACTTTGTTTCTCGACAGGCAATCATTGTTAAGAAAACTGACACAGTAATTAAAAATGCAACTGATCTGAAGAATAAAAAAGTTGCTGTTCAGCTAGGTTCAACCGGAGAGGAAGCTGCTGAATCAATCCTTGGCAAGAATAGTTCAAATATTAGCAAAGACAAAGGCGGCACAACATTTTTACAGGTTGTTCATGGGCAAGCAGACGCTGCAATTGGTGACGAAACCACTGTTAAAAAGTATGTGGCAAGTAATCCCTCATACAAATTAAAAGTTATTTATGACGATAAAAACTTTGAACCAGAATATTTTGGTTTGATGTTTACTAAAAATTCAAAATACCGTTCAACATATAACGCTGCTTTGAAAAAGATAATTGACAATGGCGAATATACAAAAATTTATGAAAAGTGGTTTGGTAGTAAGCCATCACTTGATGTCATAAAGTCACGGCAATGAGGAGATGATCTATGAGTTTTAGTTATGAAATGATTTTAGATTACGCCCCATTTTTCATGCATGGTTTACTATACACTTTGCTGTTTTCCCTTTGTGGGGTAGTCTTTGGAACGATATTTGGACTGATTATTGCACTTGGCCGTATGTCGAAAAACCCCGTTATTTCTGGAATATTTAAAACCTATATTGGTTTGTTTCGTGGCACACCATTGTTTGTACAAATTTTGATTACCAACTTTGGTGTCGTACCGGCAATTTTTGGACATTCCAATCCATATATAGCCGGTGCCCTGTCCTTGTCCCTGAATGCAGCGGCCTACATTGCTGAAACATTTCGTTCAGGTATTCAATCCATTTCTGAAGGGCAACGTGAGGCGGCTAGAACATTGGGTTTGTCTCAATTTGATACGATGCGTTTTATCATAGTGCCGCAAGCCATAAAGATAGTGATACCGGCATTAGGAAACGAATTTATTAGTTTAATCAAAGATTCATCTTTGGTATCAGCAATATCCGCACCAGAAATTACGTATTGGGCTCAAGCTATGAATGCACAATACTATGTTGTTTGGACGCCATATCTCACAGTTGCCGTACTGTATTTGATTTTGACCTTGTCAGCAAGTCGACTAATGAAACTATGGGAAAGGAAAATGGCGCAAAATGATTAAAGTAGAACACATTTCAAAACAATTTGGTAGCAATGATGTTTTAAAAGATATTAACTTAGAAGTGCCAGAAAATGAAGTCGTTGTTATCATTGGACCATCAGGGTCTGGTAAATCAACATTGCTGCGACTCATCAATCACTTAGATGTTGCAACAAGCGGGTATATCCATGTTGATGGTGAAGATATAACAGATGAGAATAACGATATTTCTAGTATTCAAGCCAAGATGGGAATGGTTTTTCAACATTTTAATTTGTTCCCAAATTTAACCGTGTTAGAAAACATAACATTAGCGCCTAAGCGCGTGAAGCGCTTGAGTGTTGATGAGGCCAATGAAGAGGCCAAAAAACTGTTGGCATTAGTCGGCTTATCTGACAAAGTGAATGCTTATCCTAAATCTTTGTCTGGTGGGCAGCAGCAACGTGTAGGAATAGCGAGATCGCTTGCGATGCATCCTAAATACTTATTGTTTGACGAGCCAACTTCGGCCTTAGATCCAGAAATGGTTGATGATGTTCTTGAAGTAATGAAGGATTTAGCTAAGCAGGGCATGACCATGATCGTAGTGACCCATGAAATGGGCTTTGCCAGAGAAATAGCTAATAAGGTTATTTTTATGGCCGATGGTGTGGTCGTTGAAGAAGGATCTCCAAATGCGATATTTGGCGCACCACAGCATGTCAGAACAAAGGAATTTTTGGGAAAAGTATTATGAAAAATTGAGGAACTATATATGTCAGAAAAACGCATACACATTGTAGGTGATTTACACGAAGTTGCTATTCAAAAATTTACCAGTGCAGGATATGATGTATCGCATAGCCCGAATTATGATGAAAAAAAATTATTGTCCTTAGCTTCTGATGCAGCGGTCATTATTATGACTGATATGGCATTTGACAAGAATTGGTTTGATGCCTTGCCAAATCTAAAATTAATCGCCCGTCGTGGTGTAGGATATGATAACATTCCGGTGGAATCAGCTACCAAACACGGTGTGTGGGTGACAAATACACCCGGTGCAAATGCTATTGCTGTTGCGGAACTGGCTGTTACTTTGATATTAACAGTTTTGCGTAAGGTCAACCAAGCAACCAATAGCGTGCAAAAAGGTGAGGCATTAACATATCCAGCAAGTTTAATGGGTCATAATTTATCTGGGAAAATAATAGGACTCATCGGGTATGGTCAAATTGCGCAAAATTTAGAAAAAATATTGCATGGTTTTGGGGCGCATGTATTGGTTTATAGTCGAACAAAGCGAGAAACGCTTTATGGTCAATTTGTATCGTATGACACACTACTAGCACAATCAGATATCATATCGTTACATATTCCTGCTACACCAGAAACAAGTGGTATTTTAAATCATGAAGCGTTTTCAAAGATGAAAACGAACGCTATTCTAATTAATACAGCACGAGCTGCTTTAGTAGATGAAGAGGCGTTGGTTGAGGCAATAAATACTGGAAAAATAGCAGGTGCAGGTCTAGACACAACAAGTTATGAGACCATAAAAACAGCTAGTCCTTTATTGAATCATGATCAAATTGTGATTACACCACATATTGGTGCAAATACAGTAGAATCCGAATACTTGACTGCTGAAAAAGTAGTGGCAAGCGTTCTTGATTTTTTTAACAACCAAAAGCCGATATACAGATTAAACTAGCACAATTAGGTGATGAAAGGTACGCCATTAATGACAAAAAATATTAATAAAAATGTTCATAACACAGGACTGTCAGGTATTCGTTTGGTTTCTAATTTTATAAAAAAGCCGGTAAACGAGGTCATTCAACTGACAGTTGGTGAAATTGATTTACCAACACCATTTGCTACCAAGCAAGCTGGCATTAAAGCGATTGAGCAAGATCACACAAAATATACTGATAATATGGGTATATTAGCACTTAGAAGAATCATTACTGAGTACGCGCAAGAATTTTACAGTGAACCTTATAATCCTGTTACAGAGGTACTAGTGACAGTTGGTGCAAGTGAAGGCATTGACCTAGCAATCCGAGCACTAGTGAATCCTGGTGATGAAGTCATCCTTGTTTCACCTGGTTATACTGCTTATACGCAAGCCGTTACTTTAGCAGGGGGTGTTCCAGTAGTTGTTGATACACGATCGAGTAATTTTAGGCTATTACCAAATCAATTAGAGGAGGTCATTAGTGAGAAAAGTAAATTAGTTATACTCAATTATCCGAATAATCCGAGTGGCGTTGTTTTATCTTCTCAAGAGTTAGTAGAATTAGCTAATGTCATCAAGAGACATGATTTATATGTGTTGACAGATGATGTGTATAATCGTTTAGTTTACGATCAAGATTCCGCACCATCTATTGCAAGTGTGCCCGATATGAAGGAAAGAACCTTAGTATTAAACGGTTTATCTAAATCGCACAGTATGACGGGTTGGCGCATTGGTTATTTATTAGGGCCAGAATGTTTAATTCATGAATTATATAAAATCCATCAAACCGATGTTGGCTGTGCCTCAAGTATCTCGCAAGAAGCTGCAATGACAGCTTTAACAGTGGATCGCGATAACCCGTCTGAGATCGTGCCCATATTTAGAGAAAGGCGAGACTATGTTCTGAAACGATTGGATGAAATTGGTATTAGCTATATTAAACCAGAGGGAACATTTTATGTCTTTGCAAATATTGAAAAGTTTGGCATGACTTCATTAGACTTCGTGAAGTTTCTAATAGAGACAGTGGATTTGGCTGTTGTTCATGGCTCCGCTTTTACTGAATTTGGTGAAGGATTTATTCGAATTTCCTATGCAATGGATTTATCAATTCTAAAAGAAGCTTTGGACAGGTTTCAAGCTGCCGTGGCTAAATTAAACAATCAAAAAAGCCTCAGCTAAGAGGTGGAAGTGTGGGGCAAATCAAAAGTGAACAAAGAATTAGAAATTTCAAGATAGCATGGATAGGAACATTTATGGCGGGCATGGCATTTAGTGAAGCCATGCCTTTTTTGGCTCTTTATATCATGCAAATTAGTCATTTTAATCAGGCACAAGTTAGTTTTTATGCCGGTATTTCATATGCGGCTTCGTATTTAGTAGTGATATTAGTCTCACCAATTTGGGGTAAAATTGCAGACCAACACGGGCGAAAACCAATGCTGCTTCGCACAGCGGCGGGGATGGGGATTGTAATCATCTTATTGAGTTGTGTGACGAATATTTGGCAGATTATTATTCTCCGTCTTTGTCAAGGGCTTTTTGATGGTTATACACCCAGTGTAATTGCCTTAATTGCTGCTGAAACGCCACTTGAGGAGCGATCCGTAGTGATTAGTAAATTGTCCACCGGATATATTATTGGTGGGTTAATGGGCCCGCTAATTGGCGGCGTACTCGCTACAATATTTAGCATTAGGATGACCTTTTTTATTACGGGTATAATTTTGTTATGCGTAGCTTTCATCAGTTTTTATGGTATTCAGGAAAACTTTCAGAAAATCAATACAAGTCCGACCGAAAAGTTAGCCTCATCTAAAAAGGAAAGCGTTTGGACTGTGCCGATCTTAATATTGCTCAGTGCTACCATGCTAATTCAGTTTGTAGAGAGTGCCATAATACCTTATGTTAGTTTGATGATTAAATATTTGTTATTTTCAGAGCATTATTTGACTATCATGACGGGTATTGTTTCTGCTTTGCCAGGTGTCGCAACAGCTGTATTTGCAACCTTTGTTGGTAAAATGAGTAGCCATTTTGGTACTTTAAAAATACTTAAATTGTGTGAACTTGCAGCAATAATAATTTATGCTTTGCTTGGCATGACCACCAGTTTAATGTTTTTTGCAGGACTAAGATTTTTAATTGGAATTGCTAACGCTGGTATGACGCCAATGATACAAGTATTATTGTCAAAAGCTAGTAATCGATTGAGTACGGTTTTTAGTATGAGTTTATCGGCACAATCACTTGGTAGTTTAGCTGGATCTATTCTTGGTGCATACCTGAGTCAATTTATGCCGTTGAATAATCTATTTTACATTGCTAGTGGTGCCTTAATGATCAGTTACGTATTATTGAAGAAAGGAGAACTGGACAATTCAACGGCTCCTACATAAAAAAATTGGTATAAAAAAACGATCTAAGCAATTAGATCGTTTTTCTTTGCACAATCATTGACAATAAATGATTCAGCAGTTATTTTGATGAAGAACTTGAAGAACTTGAAGAACTTGAAGAACTTGAAGAACTTGAAGAACTTGAAGAACTTGAAGAAATACCAGCCGTTAGATAGGTATTCAAAGCAGTTTTCAAGTCGCTGTCTTTAACACTAACATTGTTTTTACGCAAAATCTTTCCGACAATGGCTTGTATTTCACTGGTGTTGCTTGAATCATTAATGAAGTCAGTCACTATCTGAGTTGATAAGGTACTACGCAAACTGCTCATTGAAGGTTTTGTTGTTTTCTTATTCAATTTAATGACATAGTAACTGCCACTTGTACCAGTTACAGGTTCCGTTGAGTAGTCGCCAACTTTATCGAGCTTGAATGCTGCAGTTTGCACGGCTGAGTCGATGCTTGTATTTGTTGAATTAAACGCTGGCATTTTACCATTTGATGATTTATAAGTACTATCTGTAGAATACTTTTTGTACACTGTATTCCAGTTATCACCGTTCTTCAATGCAGCAATTGCTTCTTTAGCCTTAGCTTCATTCTTGGCTGTAATCATCGAAATCGTCGTGTCTGAGTGGTAGTTTGTATAAGCAGTTTTCAGTTGCTTATCGGTTACCTTATAGTTAGCCTTGATGGCAGCGTTGATGATCAGATTATTTTTGATATTCTTTTTAAATTGGGCATCAGTTGTGTTGTTTGATGCCAAAACAGTCTTGAACGATGAACCATACTGTGCCTTTTGTGCGTCGTAGGCGTTTTGTACATCTGTGTCAGAAACTTGGTCGCCATATTCGGCCCCTAGGACCTTATTAATAACCATATTAGCAAATTCTTGCTGACCAGCTGATGATGTTTTGATATCTTCGTAAAATTGCTTTTCAGTAATTTTACCAACTTTTGAAGTCATTAATGTTTTTGACGAGTTAAAACCAAGAAAGACCAGTCCGCCGACAAAAACAACGACGAGAAGCCCCCAAATAAATTTTCGCATGTGATAATACTTTCCTTTTCTAGATACAATACTAAGTATTTTACCATAAATGAATCTAATGCGCTTTAAACTTAGATAATTCAGTATTTAAATGCTCAGTAGCTTCATTAATACGTGAAATATGTGGTTGATTTTTGAAATTCATTTTTTCGATGTCTGACTGAATGTCCTCAGAAACACTCTGTATCTCTTTTAATTGTTCTGTTAATTCATGCTGTTGTAACTGGAGTTGTTTGAGCAAAGATGTTATTTCTTTTATATTCGTGATGAGATTTTTGAATTGATCAAATAATTTCATATTATTTCTCCCAAACATCGTTACGTCGGATGTTTTAAAATTGCGAAGCAATACTATCAGCAATGGCTTGGTACTGTTCTGCTGAAAAATGAGCACTGTTATCAATAGTTGGTGCTAACACGCTATTTAGATTATCATCATCATAACGAGGAATTAGGTGCCAGTGAGAATGGATAACGGTTTGACCAGCAGAAGGACCATTGTTTGATTGGACATTTAGACCTGTAATCTTGTCGTCACTGGCTTTTATGGCGCGCGCAATGACAGGCAACTTCAACAAAACTTTTTTGGCGGTTTCGTCATCGTAGTCAAAAATATTATCAACGTTTTTCTTTGGTACAACGAGTGTATGCCCAGGGTTACTTGTGAGATATCCAAAAAAGCGAGAACATCTTCATCTTCATAAACTTTATAACTTGGTATTTCACCTGTAATAATTTTGTCAAAAATATCCAATGTAATAATCTCCGTTTCTATTTATTATCTTTCATTATAACAAATAAGGTTATATAACAAAAATGAAGTGTTATTTTTAGTAAACAAATTGAAAAGAGACGGTCATTATCTATATTTATAGATTTCATACAAATATCATGTAATGCTTGCTATAATAAATGTATGGGATTAAAAATTAACAATATATCTGGCGGGTACGCAGGCAATAATATATTGAAAAACATTTCTTTTGACGTGCCTAATGGTGAAATCGTTGCCTTAATTGGTCTAAATGGTGCTGGAAAATCAACGACAGTTAATCACATTATCGGAGAACTACAGCCTCAGATGGGATCAATAGTTCTTAATGATACTAATATAGTATCAGAGCCGACAGCTTTTAAATCACAACTTGCATATATTCCCGAACAACCAATATTGTATGACGAATTGACGTTGGGTGAACATTTACATTTGATGCTAGCGGCGCATGAAAAAGACAATGAGAATACTTGGGAACGTGTTGTGTCATTATTAACCATGTTTAGATTAGAGGATAAGTTAAACTGGCTACCAATCCATTTTTCTAAGGGGATGAGACAAAAAGTAATGCTTGTGTCTGCATTTATGTTGAACGCCCCATTGCTAATTGTTGATGAGCCTTTTTTGGGCTTAGATACATTAGCGCAAAGGGATGTTGTATCTTTGATGAAAGAACAAGCAAAACTTGGAAATAGTATTTTGATGACAACTCATTTATTAGCTTCAGCGGCAACATTTGTGGACAGGTTCGTTGTTCTACATGATGGTAAAGTACGTTTCGTGGGCACACCTTCCGCTTTAGCAGAAGAAAATCAGTTAACAGTTGATCATCTTGATGATTTGTTTGATTTAATGCAAAAGGAGTTAGCTAATGAAGGCTAGCGATTTATTTTGGCGCCGCTTTCGAGATGAACAGCGGACAAGTGCTAAATATCTGCGATTATTATTTAATGATCATTTTGTGATTTTTTTGATTATTGCTTTGGGTGGTATTGTGCTTGCTTATCGCGAACTGCTCAGTACGCCGCAGTCGCTGATGTTTTGGCGCTCTAATTGGTGGCAAGTAATCATCATTACGTGGTTACTGATAGGGCTACAGATAGGTGATTTAATTACGTACTTCAAGCCAGCAGATAGGCTTTACTTATTAGGAAACGACTCGGAAATTATCAAGAAATATTTGACGCGTTCTGTAAATTTGAGTATTCTATATGCCAGCGTATGGCAAGCTGTTTTTGTCAGTGTTATCATACCAATTCTATTGCGAATTTATGTCAGTGGTTTATTACGAATTAGTTCGTTGCTGATTTTTGCAATTAGTTATAAGTTACTTCTATTGTTATTTGAACGAGATAAGCTATTCTTGAAGCAACGCGTGCAAACGATTACGATATTTGAAGCAAATTCAACAGCTGAGGGGCTTCTCTTCCGTGTTTTATTGCCTAGCATTTTCTTAGAATTTATCCTTATATTGACCCAGACGCAAGTATATATTTTGATGAGTGCTTGGTTGGTATTGATGGTAGTAACGGCTTACTATTTTCATATCAGCAATCATAAGGCAAACTCATTCGCAATCAACTGGGCCATCGCAACACAACAAGCACAACAACAAAAGCAAAGAGTATTGCATTTTTTTGCACTTTTTGCTGAAATCCCCAATCAATCTAAATCAATTAAAAGACGACGTTACCTAGACTTTTGTCTGCAACGTTTGATAAAGAATAAACCAGCAATGTTGCGATTATATTGGACACGTTTAGCGCGAGACACGGAAATATTGCCTTTGGTTCTTAGATTAATAATTGTGGGGATGATTATCGTAGGTGTGTTGCAGACTGCACCCGATTGGCTTGTTGCTGTAGTTGGTGCATTGACAGTATATCTTGTTAATTTTCAGTTATTGCCACTATTTTCAGATACGCAAAAGAAAATTTGGACGCGTTTGATGCCAATCACCAATTCTCAGAAACAGAGCGCATTTATTCAGGTGCATAGATTGGTGAACTACATTGTTTGCACGTTGTTGATTGTTACGGTAGCCGTGACAAGTGGCTCTTTACAACGGATACTGTTATTATTTGTATTGTTGATTGTAGTTACTATTGCGCTACAAAAAAGTTATATTCCATACATGATTAAAAAAATGAAAAAGTAACGGAGAGATTTTATGCATTTACGCTCAAAACCTTGGGCTAGCGATTGGCTGGCTGAGCATTCAGATATAGTGATTGATCAAGATCGTGCAACAGCACAAATTGGACAGTGGCAATCATTATTTGACCAAGAACAACCAATACATTTGGAGATTGGTTCTGGTAAGGGTCAGTTTATTCTTGGCATGGCCTTGGCACATCCGGAAATTAATTATATTGGCATGGAAATTCAAGAGACGGCAATTGCCATTGCAGCACGTAAGAGCTTTGATCAGGTCGGTACATTGCCAAACCTGCGTTATATTTATGGTAATGGTAATGGTGTTGAGACTTATTTTGAAAAAGGCGAAGTTAGCAAAGTTTACTTGAACTTTTCTGATCCTTGGCCAAAAAAGCGTCATGAATCCCGTCGATTAACGTATAAGTCATTCTTGAAATCTTATGAAGCAGTTTTGCCAGACCATGGGGAAGTTGAATTCAAAACAGATAATCGTCATTTATTTGAGTATTCAATGGTTAGTTTTATGGACTATGGCATGCGATGGACACCAGAAGATTACACGCTGGACTTGCATGCTGATGAAGACAAGGTACAGGGTAACGTTGAGACCGAGTATGAACAAAAGTTTATGGCTAAGGGTCAACCAATTTATAAGATTAAAGCTCACTTTTAGAGTGACAAGGTTTATAGAGTTTTATATAAACAAAAAATATGAACTTCACCTCGAAAATTGAGTGTGAAGTTTAAGTGGCTAACTGGTTGGCAAGATTTCGGTATTGAACCGGAATGTTTCCGTCCAGTTTTTTATCCGCTTGTTATTGTAGTAATAGACATCGGTTTCTTTATTGATGATCGAGTTAGAATTAACTTCTGAGTTGGAAGAGTATTACTTAATAATTGTGAAATGTTTGTTGTACCAGGGTTAATTGAGCACTCAAGTGTTTTTATTTTTAAATCAAGCAAAAAACACCATCAATTAAGATGATGTTTCATTATTTATTTGCCTGATATTCCGTCTATAAAGCCGTGAATGAAGTCAGGTACTGCAGTTAATAATGTTATTATGAATGCGGCAATAATTGCTGTAAGAAAAATAGACACCCATATTTTTTGTGTTTTTGAGCGTATTTCATATGCTGGCCTTAAGGTGAGAAATGAACCAACGCCACTTACAAACATGATAAGAACTAGTATTTCAGTAATAATATTTAACATGTTTCCCCCTATTTGATTTATTAAAAGTATATCACTAAAACAATGAATGGAAAATCAAATAACTACCTATAAGAAACTAAGCAAAATAATTATTGCCAAGCATATTAAAATTGTATATAATCATTATGTAAGCGTTACCAAAAAATGTTTACAAGAATGATATTCATCCATAAATGTATATCAATAAGCTTGGTAAGCCGAGAATTACTGAGTTTGCAAGGCTTTTTCTTGAGTGAGGATTAAGCCTTGTTTTTTGTTACCAAAAGCCTGCAACCAGAAAGATTCGCTAAGGTTTTTTCATAAGCAAGGCGATTTATAAAGACTACTACATTTCCAATTATTTGTATTGTACAAATATTTTAGTGACAAGACAGGCTTAGTGTGCTAATATTTAGCTCGTGGTGATCCAAATGCACTATGTAATTTCCTGAAACTTGATTAATATACAAAATCATAACACCGTTGTTTGGATCACTTAAAAGTATCTTCGGATGCTTTTTTTGCTGTCTATTGGAGGGCGCTATACTATGACGACTTTAACAACAAGTGAAATGGGACCACTTGCTGATTGGGTGGTTTAGGGGCGATAATTGCTATTTTTGTGGGTTCCTTTTACCGTTCTCATGATAAAAAAATTCAGATTGAGATAAAGGGATATTTGTATCATTTCAAAAAAGATATCAAACGTCCTGTTCCACAAAACAAAGATCATCGGTCCAAGGAAAATTACGAAAATACATATTTTAAAATCAATGTTAAAAATGTTGGTGATATTGATATGAAAATAGTTGAGGCTGGTATTACTGACAAAGAGTTTACTTATGCTGATACTTGGCAAGATCTGCGAGAAAAGAACTATGCAAAATATAGCTTTGAGCCCAACAAAGAAATTATAGGAAAAACAGCTTTGCCTCTTAATATGCCGTGGGTTGAGGAGGAGTTAGGAGTAATTATCACGGCTCAAGATGCGAAAAAACTTAAGGTCTACGCAATAGACGCGTTAGATAATATTTACTACGGCAAGTTGAAGTTTGTTAATGATATTGATGAAAAAATTAAATCCTGGCTATTTAAATGCTTAAAATGATAATTAAATTTGAATTAAATAAGTTAATTTTAATAATAAACAATTGAATTTTCTATCGATGTTTCATGATATGCTTTATGCATGGGGAAGAATTTAGTTTGAGTGAATATCTCAAATAGAACGAGTGAAACTCATTGCAAAGAATACCGGCTAGAAGACATTCTGGTCGGTATTTGTTTTGTCAATTTTGTCAAGAAAGTTAACATATTTTATATCTTTAAATGATTGATCCGATATACTAAATTTTGTAATGTTATTTAGACATTATCAAATGCCCAACCATTTGTATGTTTTATCCCGAAACTCAGGTTGGGCATTTTATTGTGTATTAAATTCTAATTGATGTATTGTCGAACGTTTAACCAGTTGTTATAAGTGTTATTGCTAGAGAAAATGTAATTAGCGTGCTAACATTTAGGTAAGATGTCCCTAGAAATTATTAAATACACTCCCAAAATGTATTGCTTCTTCCCTTCGGGGGCATCGTACATATGTGAATAGCGAAATTTTCTCATTGTCAATACTATTTAAACAAATAATAATTGGACTGAATTGGGATATCTACGTCAAGCAAAACTCGCAAAAAGTCTTTTCAACTATCAGCTAATGATTTGTGTATAAAATGGCCAGCGTGTAGCATCTGGAAAACCAAGAATTAAAATAAAATTATTTTTGAACAAACTAAATGAGATTGCCCAGCAAATACTGTTGTATTGTGCCATCAATAAAACTAAAATGTGTGTATGGTTTTCGATTTGTTATTTGCCACGAAAACCAGAACTCTAATCTTTAAACCACGTGTCTGCTCATGCCACGTGGTTTTTTTGAACATAAGATAGTCAATTGACCAGGGAAATACGTTGTTTTAGCCTTTGCATAGGCATAGAATAAAATTGTGGTTTTTAATTATCCCGAAAATCACAACTCCCAATGTTAAGAACCACGTCTAACTTCTCTAGTGGTTCTTTTTTACTGTCATTTTTTATTAGAAATGTTACAATGAACTTGTAACATCAAATAAACCTCAAGGAGAACGTATTATATGTCAGTTGAAGAAAAGTTTGATAATGCTAAGGACAAGGTTGCTGGTAAAGCAAAAGAAGTTGAAGGCAAGGTTACCGGTGATAAGCAGCGTGAAGCAGAAGGTAAGGCCCAAGGCTTGTTTGGAAAAGCTAAGGATGCCGTAACGGAAGCCAAAGATGCTGTCAAAGATAGTATTGACAATTTAAAGAACGATAAAAAATAATTAACAAATAAAAAGCGCCTAGCTTGCAGTAGTTAGGCGCTTTTTATTATGTAAAAAAACATTTTAATAATTGCAAAATGATTTAAATGTGATATCATAAAGATATGGTTAAAGAAAAAAACATGAAGTCAGGCAACATACCATTGAGAATTGATCCCAAACTACATGAGTTTTTGGCGGAACAGGCCAGCAAGGAGGGGAGGTCATTAAATAATTACATCACCCAATTACTGATGGCTAACTATCATCCAAGCAACTTTGAAGACCGTCAATTTGTGGGTCAGGTCATTTCAGGTAAAGATATTGATATTAAAAGCGGTTTGGTCAACGTTTCTGGTATCTATTATCGATATTTGATTGATAATAGTGCTGTTGCTAAAAGTGATGAAGATTACGTGATTCTCGAGGCAAACGGGAATATCTTGACATTACGACAAATCATGAAAGATTAGAGGGAGAAGTTATGCTTTTTTTTAAGATTGTTCCGCAGAACAATGCGGGTCTTGTAGAGACGTTGGGAAAATATCGTGCCCGAAGAGAGGCCGGATTACATTTTTATGTACCGTTCTTTCAAACAATTCGTAAGGTAAGTTTGGCTATGCGCCCACTACGTCTGCCTGATTACTCGGTGATTACTGCCGATAACGCTGATATTAAGGCAAGTGTTACTTTAAATTATCATGTAACTAACGCAGTTAAATATATGTACGAAAACACGGATTCAGTTGAATCTATGGCACAACTTGTGCGTGGGCACTTACGTGATATTATTGGTCGCATGGAGTTAAACGAAGCGCTTGGTTCTACTACCAAAATTAATGTCCAATTAGCGGATGCCATTGGTGATTTAACGAATACGTACGGTATCAATGTTGATCGTATCAATATTGATGAATTACGCCCTTCTGCTTCAATTCAAGAAGCAATGGATAAGCAATTAACGGCAGATCGTGAGCGAGTTGCTACAATTGCTAAGGCTGAAGGTGAAGCACGTTCAATTGAATTGACAACAAAAGCTAAAAACGATGCATTGATGGCTACTGCCAAGGCTGAAGCTGATGCTACGAAAACTCGTGCTGAAGCTGAAAAATATCGTATTGACACTGTTCAGGCTGGTTTAGCTGGTGCTGATGATAAGTATTTCCAAAACCAGTCAATCAATGCTTTCTCAACTTTGGCTGAATCATCTAGCAATTTGGTAGTTGTGAATGGTCAGGAATTAGATCAGTTGGGTCAAATACCAGTTGCTGGGAAATTACTAGAAAAAGGACTTAAATGAAACATTTACTGATGAGACAACACTTGTTTTCGTTGGGCGGAAAGTTTGATATAACTGACGACAGTGAGAACACACGCTACACCGTTTCTGGCAGTACATTTAGTATTCCAAAGTATTTTGATATTCTAGATTTGAACAGTATACCTATTGCGCGTTTAACGCATCAAGTGTTTACTTTTTTACCAAAGTTTAAGTTAATTATTAATGAGTTTCCAGAAGAAGTTGAAATCATTAAACGCTTTTCCTTTTTAAAACCAAGATACGAAATTGAAGGACTTGGTCTAAGTGTAGAAGGTAATATCTGGGACATGAATTTTGCCATCCTGCAAGATGGACGTGAAATTGGCTCTGTTGATCAGCGCTGGTTAGCAATGACAAGTACCTATGACATTAAAATTGAGGACGAGTCTTTGGAATCTGTTGTTGTGGCGGTAGTGGTAGCAATTAATTATGTTAAAGCACAATCTCATAATTCTAGTTCTGCAAGTTCCTAGAAGAAAGCGATATTCTTAGAATATCGCTTTTTGAATCGTGTTTAAAACATTCCATGATATAATAAATGGCATGAATGATTTCTATAGAAATAAGAATATATTAGTGATTGTGACAGGTAGCATTTCGGCTTACAAGTCAGCAACATTAGTACGCGAATTTGTTAAAAGCGGTGCTCATGTTCGTGTAGGAATGACGGCTGCGGCCCAAAAATTTATTACTGTACAAACATTAGCTGTTTTATCTAAATATGATGTGTTAACTGATCTTTTTCGTGATGAGAAGGCTGCGGTTACTCATATTGAATGGGCTAAGTGGGCAGACATGATATTTGTTGTGCCGGCCACTGCTAACATTATTGGAAAAATAGCAAATGGTATCGCTGATGATGCTGTGACTGCGACGGTAATGGCATCACCTGCGGCTAAAGTTATCGCCCCAGCGATGAACGATGTTATGTTTAATAATGACGCGGTTGTTCGTAATTTGAATTTATTAAAAAGCGATGGTTGGTTTATTATTGACCCAGCGATTGGTTTCTTAGCCGAAGGGTACGAGTCGCAAGGTCGCCTACCGGAACCTGTGACAATTATAAATCAGGCAGCTATTCGTATACAAGCGCGTGGCGGTGAACTAAAAGGAAAGAAACTTGTTATTACAGCTGGCGGGACACGTGAAGCGCTTGATCCAGTGCGGTATTTAACAAATCGTTCTTCAGGAAAAATGGGCTATGCTTTGGCACAGGCAGCTGCAGAGTTAGGTGCAACGGTGGTACTTATAACCACAACAAAACGTGAAGAATTGTACGGCGTCCGAGAAATAGTTGTTACTTCTACACGTGACATGCATACGGCGGTTGTGCAAGAATTTTCTGATGCGAATGTTTTCATTAGTTCGGCAGCTGTATCTGATTATCGGCCTGCTTCACAAGCTGAAAACAAAATAAAAAAAGTAGGTCACGAGAATTTAACGATTGAATTAATTCAAAATCCTGATATATTATCAGATATTGGTCATATGAAGAAAGCTGGGCAAATTGTTGTGGGATTTGCTGCTGAAACGCAAAATGTTCTCGCGTCTGCACAAAAAAAGCTATCAAAGAAGAATGCAGATTTCTTAATTGCTAATGATGTTAGTAATGTGGATAGTGGTTTTGACTCTGATAATAATAAAGTAACGATTTTATCACGTGATAAAGACCCAGAAAAAATTGAATTGTTACCAAAAATTGACATTGCGCGGGCTATATTAGATAGAGTAGTTAAAACACTCGCATAAACATCTGTTTTATGCTAGAATAAACTGTTAAATAACGTTAAAATGGAGGCAAACATGGCAGAAGAAGTAGAAGAAAATACCTCTGGATTTAACCTTGGAGATGTTTTATTAGCACCAGCTTATGGTAATTTAGAAAAACCTTTTACAGGTCAAGTTGAAAAAATTTATGAAAACTCATTGTTGGTTGAGATTACGGAAAATGCTCCAGCTGACCAACCAGCAGTTAACGAAATGAACCATCGTGCGGTTGTTCGCATGGATGAGGTTGAAGTGATTAAACACGGCCCTGCGCCTGAAAAATCTGTAAAAGACGAAGATAAGTAAAGATGTTTTGGAACTATGATTAAGCGAGCTTGAGTTGATGGAAGTCAAGCCATAGTCAAAACGGCGCGTACTAAGAGTCCAAAGTTAATAAATTTGAGTGGCGAAAGCTATTAGAGTGGTACCGCGGGCTAGGCTCGTCTCTTTGTTGATGAAAACAAGAGGCGAGCTTATTTATTTCTAGATGAATAATGCCTAAAATACGGTATAATAAGAATATCGAATTTTTGATTATAATGTATTTTTACTAAAAATCATAATTAAAAACCAAAAGGAAAAAAAATGGTAGATAATATACAAATTGTTGAGGCACTTAACGCAGTGCTAACTGACCTTACTTTACAAGAAATTTCTGAAAAACTAGAAGCACCAAAATCATCTGACCTTGGAGATGTTGCTTTTCCAACATTTACATTAGCCAAGACATTACATAAAGCACCGCAATTAATTGCAGCAGACATCGTTGCTGCAATTGATCAAGAAGGATTTGAAAAAGTTGTTGCTACTGGGCCTTATGTTAACTTTTTCTTGGACAAAGTAGCTACGTCTAATCAAGTATTGAAGACAGTATTTGACTTGGAAGGTGCCTACGGTGACAATGTGGATGGACAGGGTGCCAAAGTCACGATTGACATGTCCAGCCCAAACATCGCCAAGCCAATGTCGATGGGACACTTACGTTCGACTGTTATCGGTAATGCATTAGCAAACATCACAGCAAAAAATGGTTATGCACCGGTTAAAATAAATCATTTAGGTGACTGGGGTACGCAATTTGGTAAACTAATATATGCTTACAAAGCATGGGGTTCTGAAGAAGAAGTCAAATCAGACCCAATTGCCACTTTGTTAAAGTACTACGTTGAGTTTCACGAAAAAGCTAAGGAAAATGACTCACTAAATGATGAAGGTCGTGCTTGGTTTAAGAAACTTGAAGATGGTGATGAAGAGGCACACCGTTTGTGGCAATGGTTCCGTGCTGAGTCGTTGAAAGAGTTTTCTGAAATATACGACCGCTTAGATATAACGTTTGATTCATTCAACGGCGAAGCATTTTATAATGATAAAATGGACAAGGTAGTTGATCTCTTAGAAGAAAAAAATCTTCTAGTTGAATCACAGGGGGCACAGATTGTTGATTTGAGCCATATCAATCCAAATCTAACACCGGCCATGATTAAGCGTTCAGATGGTGCAACTTTATATATGACTCGTGACTTAGCAGCCGCACTTTATAGAAAAGAAACATATGATTTTGCGAAATCGTTGTATGTTGTTGGTGGTGAGCAGCGAGAACATTTTGTGCAGATGAAGGCCGTCTTATCATTGATGGGCTTTGAGTGGTCTGATGACATTGAACACATTGCCTTTGGTCTAATTACGTTTAATGGCAAAAAAATGTCAACACGTAAGGGTGATGTTGTTTTACTGAAGGATGTATTAGATGATGCTCATGAATTGGCTTTGAAGCAAATTCAAGAGAAAAATCCTGATTTGGGTGATAAAGATACAGTGGCAGAAGAAGTGGGCGCCGGTGCTGTTGTGTTTCATGACTTAATGAATGATCGTACTAACAACTTTGACTTTAATTTAGAAGAAGTTGTCCGTTTTGAAGGAGATACTGGACCATACGTACAGTATACGAATGCCCGAGCAAAATCAATTTTACGCAAGACGTCGGTTCAATTGACGAGTGATGACTTGAATTTGACTGATCCAGCAACATGGGATATTATTACGACACTGAACAACTTTCCCAAGACAGTGCAACGTGCTTGGCAACAACGCGAGGCCAGTATTATTGCTAAATATGCGTTAAATTTGTCAAGAGCGTTTAACAAGTACTATGCCAACTCAAAAATATTAACAGAAGACGTTCAATTAAATGCTCGTTTGGTGTTGGTTAAATCAGTGTCTATTGTTTTGACAGAAAGTTTGAGATTATTAGGTGTCAAGGCACCTGAAGAAATGTAACTGATCTGGACAGATCAAGTGCTATTTAAGCTAACTGTTAAAGTGATGCACAAAACGGTAGTAAATGATATATTTTTAGATAACCGTGCATCATGATACAAAGGAGAAATCAATGATTTCAAAACAAGAACGGCAAAAGCTTATTTTAGATATTATCCAGGATAATATCATTGCCAGCCAAGAAGAATTGCTTGCTCAACTTATCAAGCATGGTGTTGAGACAACACAAACAACCGTATCACGTGATATTCGAGCAATGAATATTATTCGCCAAAAGAGCGACAGCGGACAGTTACGTTACCAGCAACTCAATGATACAACGAAAAATGTTCAAAATTTGGTAACGACTAACGCCGTTGATGAAGCAATCAAAGAATATGCTTCATTCGTGACTCACGTTGAGTTCTTAACGATTATTAAAACGACTGATGGTAGTGGTAACTCAGTTGCTGGCATTATCGATGACGCGAATTTACCTGAAGTTATTACGACACTAGCGGGATTTAACACAATTTACGTTACAAGTAAAAATGAAACAGATGCCGCAAAGCTAGCTGATCATTGGGCGGAATTGATAGGTTGATGAATGAAGTGGTTGAAAGCAATAAGTCAAAAAGTGTGGGATAAGTTAGGACCAATTTGGCATCGTTGGCAATTTGGTCGCTTGCTGATTATTTTATTTTTAACATTATTTTTGGTCACAAGTGCCTACTTAGCAATTTTAGCTAAAACTGCACACGTTAAAAATTTAGAAGCAACGCTCTCTCAAACGGCAACAGTTTACGATGATCAGGGTGAAAAAGCAGGCGAATTATATTCACAAAAAGGCACCTATGTCTCGTATAATAAGATTTCACAGAACATGCGAGATGCAGTTTTATCAATCGAAGACCGTAATTTTTATCATGAGTATGGCTTCTCGGTAAAAGGGATTGCACGTGCAGCTGTTTTATTGGTTAAAAACAAAATAACCGGATCTAATACTATTTCTGGTGGCGGTTCTACGTTAACACAGCAATTGGTTAAAAATGCTTATTTGTCGCAAGAACAGACATTTACCAGAAAAGCCAAAGAAATCTTTTTGTCCATGCAGGTTGAACAAGATTACACTAAAAATGAAATTTTTACGATGTACCTTAATAATGCATGGTTTGGTCATGGTGTCTGGGGCGTAGAAGATGCATCACAGAAATATTTTGGTGTTCATGCTAGTGAATTAACGACAACACAAGCGGCTACACTAGCGGGTATGTTAACTAGTCCCGCCAAATTTAATCCTATTGATTATCCAGAAGCTTCCAAGGCTCGACGTAATTTAGTTTTGACAACCATGGTTGAGAATAAAAAGATCACTTCAGCGCAGGCTAGTGCAGCCAAATCGACGACGGATACGCTAAATGATACTTATGATGATTCTGGTGATTATAATTATCCTTGGTATTTCGATTCAGTGATTAACGAAGCCATTAATACCTACGGTTTAACAGAAAACGATGTTATGAATCGTGGGTATAAAATATACACAACGTTAAACCAAAAGGATCAAACGAATTTACAAAATGATTTCGATAATTCAGCACTATTTAACTATGTTGATGACGCACAAGCAGCATCTATTGTTTTGAATGCTAAAACTGGTGGGGTATTGGCTGTAGTTGGTGGTCGTGAAACATCTCATACTTTCCGTGGCTTTAATCGTGCTAATCAATCACAATTACAACCTGGTTCAGCAATCAAACCAATGGTCGTTTATGCACCAGCTCTACAACGAGGTTATAGTATTAGTACAAAATTGCCTAACCAATCGATGAGTTTTGGGACGAACAATTATACACCAAACAATGCCATGAACGTTGAAACGGCTGATGTTCCGATGTATTCAGCTTTGGAACATTCGTATAATATTCCGGCAGTTTATTTACTTAATAAAATGGGTGTAGAGGTTGGTTATAAGAGTGGTACTAAGTTTGGCTTACCATTAACCAAAAAGGATAAGAACCTATCACTAGCACTAGGCGGATTGACCAAAGGTGTATCCCCACAACAAATGGCACAAGCATACACAGCTTTTGCCAATGGTGGTGTGATGAGTCAGGCACATTATATTACTAAAATAGTTGATGCGAGTGGCAAAGTAATTGTTAGCTCACCAAAGGCAAAACAAACACAGGTCATCAGTAGTAAGGTTGCAAATAATATGACACGTATGATGCTAGGTACCTATACGGATGGTACAGGTGTTGGATCTGCACCATCGGGTTACACTATTGCTGGTAAAACTGGTACTACTGAAAATCCTAATAGTACCAATAATGCTAGTTCGTCAAAGGATTCATGGGCAATGGCGTATACGAAAGACATTGTTCAAGCAACTTGGATGGGACTGGAAGGGAACAATACTGGTTCTTTGCCGTTAGGATTAACGTCTACAATGGGACCACTGGTTAAAACGTCTTTGGAACAAATTTTGCCAAATACGGATCAAACCGCCTTTACAGTAACAAATCCTAACACTACATCAAGTAGTACAAGTCAAAGTAGTGACTTATGGGGAACGATTCAAGATGATTTCAATAGTGGCGTTGACAAAGCTGTTGAAGGAGCGGGTCAATTGTGGAATAATGTCAAAGGATTATTTGGTAATTAATCGTTTAGATTGATTAGTGTTTCACATTAGTTATGGGTTGTGATATGATTTTAGTGACATAGAATAACGTTAAAAAAAGGAAAATAACATGACAGTAAATATTTACGATAACGCCAATGAAATGGCAAATATTTTGACAGAAACACAACAATATATTGCATGGCAAAATGCATTTAACGCAATACAAAATGACACTGATTCTAAGGCGTTGTTTGGTGAATTCCAAGAAATTCAAATGGCAGTACAACAAATGATGCAAAGTCAGCAACAACCAAAACCTGAACAAGAAAAGGAATGGGATGCTGTTGCTGCAAAAGTACAAAAAGACGAAAAAATTAACGCGCTGATGGAAGCAGAACAGGCTTTGAACACTTTGCTAACGGAATTAAATGACATCGTTACAAAACCCGTTGCCGAAGCATATTCTAAGTTGCAGAAGTAAATTAAGCTCACTATCACCGACAGTTATGCTGTTGGTGATTTTATGTAAAGGAAGTTATTTATGTTTATGAAATTTTTGAAGGAGTGGGTTTTTCCAATTGCCATTGCAATTCTTATTGTTGTGCTTATTCGCTCATTTTTATTCACACGCGTAAAAGTTAGTGGACCATCAATGGAACCAAATTTGCAAGATAACGAGAATGTGTTTCTAAACAAAGTGGCAAGTTATAAGCGTGGAGATGTTATTGTATTTAACGCTAAAGATGAAGATCCTAGGTACCAGTCTGGGGACGATAAGTACGTGAAGCGTATTATTGCGATCCCAGGTGATACAGTTGAATACAAAGCGTCTAATCTGTACGTCAATGGCAAGAAAGTTAATCAAAGCTTCATTAGTTTGAATGAACGTACACAGGGAACGGAAATGTCTTTTGGTAGCACATGGTCTCTTAAGACACTTTCCTCCGGTACGCTATGGCAGAAAAAGGATCGCAATAATTCTACAGTTCCAAAAGGTAAGTATTTTGTCATGGGCGATCATCGGTCAGTTTCAAATGATGGTCGGTATTTTGGATTTGTAGATAAAAAGCACGTTGTTGGTAAAGTCATTGTTCCATTTTGGAATAGTAACAAAACAGCTAAAGCAAATGTCAATCAAGGGAATAAAAATTTCTTTAGTAAGTAAGTTGCATTAACTTTTAAAAAATGCTATGATTACTATCAATAAAATAAAACCTTTAATCAGGTCCAGAGAGACCTGCAAGGCTTTAGATACTTTTGGTGAAGTGTACACTTTTACCCTCATTTTCTAGAACCAAGCGGTCGCTCAGATCGCTTGGTTTTTTGTATAAAGAAGGGTAATATGCGAAATTATTTGAATATAAATGCAATCAATAAAAATGACGTGCTACACTTAATACAACGTGCGTTGGCGTTAAAATCAGGTGAGCAACCTAAAACAAAATCGATAACGGCTGTAAATTTATTTTTTGAAAATTCAACGAGAACGCATAGTAGTTTCCAAATGGCAGAGAATCAACTTAATTGGAAACAGATACAAATCGACCCTCAAACTAGTTCAATGACAAAAGGAGAGAGTTTGGTTGATACATTAAAAACCCTTAAAGCGATTGGTGTGGATGTTGCAGTAATTCGTCACTCTCAAAATTCATGGTATGAAAACGTCTTACGGAGTGAAGGGCATGCAATTCCACAACTTGTAAATGCGGGGGATGGCAGCGGCCAACACCCTTCACAAAGTTTGTTAGATTTAGTGACAATTTACCAAGAGTTTGGACATTTTGAAGGTTTGAAGGTTCGAATTATTGGCGACCTAGCACATTCACGAGTAGCGCGTTCAAATGCAGAGATACTCAACAAGCTTGGCGCAACAGTGACATTCAGTGGACCAAAAGACTGGCAACCAGTTGATTTTGATTCATTTGGCGAACATGTGGACCTTGATGTTGGCTGGTCGGAGCAAGATGTTGTGATGTTTCTTAGAGTACAGCATGAACGAATTACACATACTGAAAATCAAAATTTTTCGGCAAAAAAGTATCATGAAGTGTATGGTTTGACTGAATCACGTTATGAAAATTTGAAAGAAAATAGTATTATTATGCACCCGGCCCCAGTTAATCGAGACGTTGAAATTGCCGATGATTTAGTTGAAGCACCAAAATCACGCATATTTGACCAGATGACCAATGGCGTTTATGCACGAATGGCCATTTTAGAATACGTTACGGAGTAAGTAAATGCAACTAATAAAAAATGCTAAAATTTTATGGAACAATCGACTAGTTCTTCGAGATATTTTAATTGACCAAGGAATTATTCAAAAGATTAGTAATCATCTTGAAAGTAAAGCAGCTACCGTTTTTGATGCCAAAGGGGTCTTCCTTTCAACGGGATTAGTAGATGTGCACGTACATTTTCGTGAACCTGGTTTTGAGTATAAGGAAACGATTAATAGCGGATCTAAGGCGGCTGCACGCGGTGGGTTTACGACTGTGATTGCTATGCCTAACTTAAATCCAGTTCCTGATAACGAAGAGAAGATAACGAATCAAATCGAACGAAATAAACAAAATGGTGTGATTCATATTGAACAGTACGGGGCAATCTCAAATAATTTGACGTCAACTCAAGTAACCAATATTAAAGGAATGTCAGCAGCTGGGGCCAAAGCATTCACAAATGATGGTAAAGGGGTACAGACAGCAAATACTATGCTCGAAGCAATGGTCGCCGCTGCATCGGTTAACAAACCTTTAGCCGCGCATTTGGAAGACGATACGCTGGTTCATGATGGTGTCATGAACGAGGGGAAAGCATCAACAAAATTAGAATTACCAGGAATTACAGGATTGGCGGAAAGTTCACAACTTGCTCGAGATTTGGTACTAGCTAAAGCTGCTGGCGTTCATTACCATGTTGCGCATATTTCAACTAAGGAATCGGTTGAATTGGTGCGAATTGCTAAACATGAAGGTGTTCATGTTACTGCAGAGGTTTCTCCGCATCACTTATTATTATCAGAAGAAGATATCAATTCTGATAATGCAATGTTTAAAATGAATCCACCACTACGAACTCAGAGAGATCGTGAAGCAGTCATTGCTGGATTGTTGGATGGAACCATCGATATGGTTGCTACTGATCATGCGCCACATGGAAAAGAAGAGAAACAGAAGTCTTTCCGAGAGGCACCATTTGGCATTACCGGAATCGAAACGAGTTTCCAACTGCTTTATACTTATTTGGTTAAAAATGGTGTGATGACTCTAGAAACTTTGCTTGAGCGAATGGTCACTGCTCCAGTCAGTGCATTCCACTTGCAAGCGCCCACTAGTATCGAAGAAGGTGCGCGAGCAGACCTCGCTCTGTTTGATCTAGATAATAACTATGAAATCGATACTGAAAGCTTTGAATCGATGGGAAAAAACTCACCATTTATTGGATGGAAAGTGTATGGAAAAACACTGGCCACATGGGTTGACGGTGAAATTGTATATAAGGATAACGTAAAATGAAAAAACGCTACTTATTATTAGAAAATGGATCAGTATATGAAGGGGAAGCTTTTGGTGCTGATGTTGATATCATGGCCGAGTTAGTTTTTAATACTGGTATGTCCGGATATCAAGAATCAATTACAGATTTATCATACCGAGGTGAAATTATTGTATTTACTTACCCACTAATCGGTAATTACGGGGTTAATCGTGATGACTTTGAAAGTTTGCGACCAGCTGCATCTGCGATTGTGGTGCACGAAATCGCTCGACGACCAAGCAATTGGCGCAAAACAATGAGTTTGCCTGAATGGGCAGAAAAAACTGGAATGCCCGGTATAACGGGCATTGATACGCGCGCTTTAACAAAAGAGTTACGTAATCAGGGTTCCATGAAAGCAGCGCTTGTTGATGAAATAACGGACGAAGTCGTTGCGAGACTAAAAGCGTTTGAAACATCGAAAACAATGGTTGCAGATGCAACAACAAAGACACAGTATCAAAACCCAACTGATGGTGTATCAATCGCGCTCATTGATTTTGGACTGAAAAATTCAATTCTTCGCTCGCTTGCGAAGCGCGGTGTTAACGTGATGGTATTTCCTGCTAATGTGGACGCAGAAACAGTATTGGCAGCGAACCCTGACGGTATCTTATTGTCGAATGGACCTGGTGATCCCAAAGATGTAAAATATGCCATTCCAACAATTCAGAAGCTACAAAAGCACTTACCGCTAATGGGCATTTGCTTGGGACATCAGCTGTTCGCAATCGCCAATGGCGCAGAAACTTACAAAATGAAATTCGGTCATCGTGGTTTTAATCATGCCGTGCGCACGATTTCCAAAGCGAGATTAGATTTTACGTCACAAAATCACGGCTACGCAGTAGAACGAGCAAGCTTAGAGAAAACAGATCTAGTTGTGACACACGAGGAAATTAATGATCAGACTGTTGAAGGTGTTCGTCTAAAAGGCTACAATGCTTTCTCTGTTCAATTCCACCCAGATGCAGCACCTGGTCCACACGATGCTGAATATTTATTTGATGAATTTTTGGATATGATAGCTGATTCAAAGAAGGAGACTACAAATGCCTAAACGTCAAGACATTAGTAAAATATTAGTGATTGGTTCTGGACCAATTGTTATTGGTCAAGCAGCCGAATTTGATTATTCTGGCACACAAGCCGCGCTCTCTTTAAAGGAAGAAGGGTATCATGTTATTTTAGTAAATTCTAATCCGGCAACGATTATGACTGACGCTGAAATTGCTGACAAGGTATACATTGAGCCTTTGTCAATTGACTTTATTGAACGTATTTTACGTAAAGAGCGTCCAGATGCTATTTTGCCGACGCTAGGTGGTCAAACTGGATTAAATATGGCTAAAGACCTTTCCGAAGCGGGAATTTTGGATGAACTCAATATCGAGTTACTTGGAACTAAGCTATCAGCAATCGAAGAGGCCGAAGATCGTGAAGAATTTAAAGCCTTGATGGAACGTTTGAATGAGCCCATTCCAGAGTCCATCATTGCAACTACTTTAGAAGAATCACTTAATTTTGCTGACACACATGGTTATCCAGTAATTGTTCGTCCAGCCTACACGTTAGGCGGTACCGGCGGAGGTATTGCTCAAACCCATGAAGAGCTTTCGGAAATTACGGCCAATGGATTAGAACTTTCTCCTGTAACACAAGTGTTGATTGAACGTTCGATTGCAGGTTACAAAGAGATTGAATTTGAAGTGATGCGTGACGCCAATGACAACGCATTGGTTGTTGCTTCAATGGAAAACTTTGATCCAGTTGGTATTCATACTGGAGACTCGATTGTGACTGCACCAGTTCAAACATTATCTGATCGCGAAGTTCAAATGATGCGTGATGCAGCGTTAAAAATTATTCGTGCATTAAAAATCGAGGGTGGTGTCAATATTCAAATGGCACTTGATCCTGATTCATACAAATATTATATTATTGAAGTCAATCCACGTGTCAGTCGTTCTTCAGCGTTAGCTTCAAAGGCGACTGGATATCCGATTGCCAAAATGGCTGCAAAAATTGCCGTTGGCTTAACACTTGATGAGATCATCAATCCAGTAACTGGCACGACAAAGGCAGAGTTTGAACCAGCATTAGATTATGTTGTGTTTAAAATTCCACGCTGGCCATTTGACAAATTTTCAACAGCAGATCGTCGCCTAGGCACACAAATGAAGGCAACTGGTGAAGTGATGGCTATCGGTCGCAATATGGAAGAAGCCATGTTAAAGGCTGTTCGCTCACTAGAGATTGGGGCTATTGGTTTAGATGATATAACCTATAAGGATCTTTCAGATAATGAACTGCTAGCAGCATTAATGCCTGCTCGAGATGATCGTTTGTTTATGATTGCTGATTTATTGCGCCGAGGTGTTTCAATTGAAACTATTCATGATAAAACACTAATCAATGAATTCTTCTTGGATAAAGTATTGCATGTTATCGAAATTGAGCAAGACCTTGCCAGCCATGTTGGAGATATTGATCAGTTGCAATATGCTAAAAAGAATGGGTTTGCTGACGAAACAATTGCTAAAATCTGGGGCAAGACAGCTGCTGATATTAGAACACTACGCAAAGATAAAAAAATTAAGCCAGTTTATAAAATGGTTGATACTGTTGCGGCAGAATTTGAATCGGCAACACCGTATTATTATGCAACCTATGAACAGGAAAATGAATCGATTATTAGTACAAAAAAATCGGTACTTGTACTAGGTTCTGGACCGATTCGCATCGGGCAGGGTGTTGAATTTGATTATGCAACTGTTCATGCTGTTAAGGCTATTCAACGGGCTGGATATGAAGCGATTATTATGAATTCTAATCCAGAAACCGTTTCAACGGATTTCTCTATCTCAGATAAATTGTATTTTGAACCACTTACCTTGGAAGATGTTCTCAATGTGATTGATTTAGAGAATCCAGTCGGTGTGGTGGTTCAATTCGGCGGACAAACTGCAATTAATTTAGCTCAACCTTTGTTAGACAATGGCGTAAACATTTTAGGAACCTCTGTAGAGGATCTAAATCGTGCCGAAGATCGTGAAGCATTTGATCAGGTCATAAAAGAACTTGCTTTACCACAACCTGTTGGTAAAACAGCAACCACAGTAGACGGTGCATTAGCAGCTGCACAATCCATTGGATATCCTGTATTGATTCGTCCTTCATACGTTTTGGGTGGTCGAGCAATGGAAATTGTTTCTTCTGACGATGAACTCCAGGACTACATGCAGCGTGCGGTCAAGGTTTCAAATGATCATCCGGTATTGATTGATTCGTACTTAGTGGGACAAGAAGCAGAAGTAGATGTTTTGTCAGATGGTGAAACAGCTGTAATCCCCGGTATTATGGAACATATTGAACGGGCGGGGGTCCATTCAGGGGATTCTATGTCAGTTTACCCACCACAATACTTGTCACAAAAGGTTCAAGATGAAATGGTGCAAGCCTCTATTAATTTGGCTAAAGCTATGAACACAATAGGGTTGATGAACGTGCAGTTTGTTATCCATGAAAATACGGCATATGTTATCGAAGTAAATCCACGTGCATCACGTACAGTACCGTTCATATCGAAAGTCACGCATCTTCCGCTCGCTCAATTAGCAACAAGAGTTATGTTAGGTGAAAAATTGTCAGAAATGGGATTTGAGACGGGACTTGTTCCTAACGATGATATGGTGCACGTTAAAGCACCAATATTCTCGTTCACAAAGTTGCCCGATGTTGATTCTTTGCTCGGCCCAGAAATGAAGTCTACTGGTGAAGTCATGGGGTCAGATATTAACCTGTCCAAGGCGTTGTATAAGGCCTTTATTGCTTCTAACATTAAAGTACCACGTTACGGCAATGTCTTATTCACAGTTGCTGATGATGACAAAGAAGAGGCGCTCGAATTAGCAAAGAGATTCAATGATTTGGGATTTGCTTTGTTTGCAACTGCCGGTACGGGTGCTTACTTGTCAGACAATGACTTGCCTGTGGAAGTACTCGATAAAATTTCGGAATCAGATAATAATGCGGTTGCAGCACTGCGTCAACAAAAAGTGCAGGTTGTTATTAACACAACTCAAGCAGATGACCGTGCTGAAAGCGATGGCCGCTTGATTAGAAATGCTGCGATTGAAAATGCCGTGCCTTTGTTTACTGCCTTAGACACAGTTAGTGCCTTCTTAGAAGTATTAGAGTCGCGCAGTTTTACAGTGAAAGAAATGCACTAAACTTTTTCAAATAAGCTTCGGCTTATGTACATAGGAGGATCATAATGACAGAACAGCCAGTTTTTATTGCTTTGGACTTTCCTGATGCAACTACTACTTACAAATTTTTGAAGCCTTTTTCAGATTTAGTAGAAAAGCCAGCATTGAAAGTTGGTATGGAACTTTTTTATCGTACGGGACCAGAGTTCATCACAGAACTACGTGCATTGGGCTATACGATTTTCTTAGATTTAAAACTTTACGATATTCCAAACACTGTTGGTCGTGCAGTCGCTAATATATCAAAACTAGATGTACAATATTTAACTCTGCATGCAGCTGGAGGGAAAAAAATGCTAGAAGCAGCTGTTGCCAATAAAAGTGAAGCGTTAAAATTACTTGCAGTGACGCAGCTAACTTCTTTTTCTGAAGCTGAGATACAAGAGATACAATTAACCACAGCAACTATTGAAGAAAGTGTTGCACATTTGGCTGAGCTTGCTTACTCGGTGGGCATAGACGGGACAATTAGTTCACCCTTAGAGGCTGGTTTAATTAAGTCACACACGAATGATCGATTTTTACGTATCACACCTGGTATTCGTTTAGCTGGTGATGAAGCTGGAGATCAAGTGCGTGTGACTACGCCAGGGGAAGCCAAGAAGTTGAATTCAACTGGATTAGTTGTTGGTCGATCAATTACACAATCGACCAACCCAGTGGCTGCATATCAATGTGTTGTCAATGAATGGAGAAAATAAATGACAGACTATAAACAACAAGTAGCTAATGATTTACTTGAAATTGGTGCCGTAAAATTTTCGCCAGAAGAACCTTTCACGTGGGCCTCGGGTATTAAGAGTCCAATATATACAGATAATCGGATGACCATTGGTTTCCCTTCGGTACGTCAAAATATATACAAAGGGCTGTCTGAACTAATAAAAAAGAATATAGTGACGTTGAGATTATTGGTGGAGTGGCTACTGCAGGTATTCCACATTCAGCTTGGGTAGCTGAAGAATTAAATAAACCAATGGTCTATGTACGTTCAAAACCCAAAGATCACGGGGCAGGTCGTCAAACGGAAGGTGCATTGGTAAAAAATCGTAAAGTCGTTCTGATTGATGATTTGATATCAACAGGTGGGTCTGTGTTGGCCGCAGTAAATGCGGTGCGTAAGGAGGGAGCAAGTGTCCTTGGTGTTGTTTCCATATTTTCTTATGAATTACCAGCTGGTAAAAAAAATTTTGCTGAAGCAGGACTAACATTTAACTCACTGACAACATATTCACAACTAATTGAAACAGCCGTTAAGCGTGGGGATCTCGATAAATCACAAGTTGAAACCTTACAAAACTGGAAGGAAAATCCAAATGCTTGGCAAGCATAATAAAAAGGCTCATCAGAGATGAGCCTTTTTATTTGGTTTTTAATAAATAGCGTCGCGATACAGTCCGATTACTTTTCCTAAAATAGAGACTTTTTGCAAAATAATTGGCGCCATGCTGTTATTTTCAGGTTGTAAGCGATAATGATCGGCTTCACGGAAAAAACGCTTAACTGTCGCTTCATTGTTATCATTCATTGCGACAACAACATCACCATTATCAGCATTCTCTTGCTTACGTACGATAACTTTGTCTCCATCTAGAATGCCAATGTTAACCATTGAATCACCATGAACATTAAGCATGAATAGGTCACCATCAAATTGCATTAAATTATCTGGGATAGGGAAAAATTCAGTTGCTTCTTCTTCTACTGCCAAAATTGGTGTACCCGCTGTAACCATTCCAAGTACCGGAATTTTTCCGGGTGTGGTTGAAATCCCAAGCATCTCTAAACCAATATCGGTTACTTCAATCGCACGAGCTCTTGGTTTAGAAGCATCTTTTAAAAGATAACCTTTTTTTACCAGACGTTCGATGTGACCGTGAATAGTTGAAGAAGATGATAATCCAACAGCTTCACCAATTTCTCGGACGGTTGGTGGGTAACCATTTTCTGATTGTGCTTCATGAATAAATCGAAGCACTTGAATTTGTTTGCTTTCTTGTGTAATTGCCATGATGGGTTTCCTACTTGTTAAATTTACTATCATCAGTATAACGGAAAAACACGAACAAATCAAACGTTTGTTCGTTATTTTTTTAAAAATTCAACCTAATATTAAATAAATAATAAAAAATTCGTGTTATTTATTTTTATAACGAACAAAATGGTTCATATTGAAAACGTTAACTCTGCAAGTTATTATAGCACGCCTTTGCTGGCTGTGCTATAATAATTATCAGACATTTTAGTAAGGAGAATATGCATGATTAGCACATGGCTAGCAATTTTGATTGCAGTGTTAACTTTAATTATTGGTTTGGTCGGTGGCTTTTTCTTGGCACGTAACTCAATGAAGAGTTATCTTGCAAAAAACCCACCTATTTCAGAAGAAATGATGAAATCAATGATGATGTCAATGGGACAAAAACCATCTCAAAAGAAATTGAACCAAATGATGGCTCAGATGAAGCAACAAAGTGCCAATTCGCAAAAAAAATAAGCCAATCGGCTTATTTTTTTTCTGAACGTTTTGGATCTACATATTTCCAAGTTGGGTCAATCTCAGCATCTAATTCTTGGAAAGCTGCTTGCATCTGCTCAGTATATTTAGCAATATTTTCCTTGTTCAATCGGTCTTTACGATCAATAATAATTGGCTCACCAAAATTAACTGTGGTATTATTACGTTTGAAAAGTTGACTGAACTTTACAGGGCCTTGATATACAGCTGGTACGATTGCCTTTCCAGCCATTCGTGCAATTAGAATGGAACCTGATTTTAAATCATCACTGTGTCTAGAACCAGAAGGAAACATTATTAAAGAGCGCTTGCCATCTTTTAATTCGCGTACAGGTATTTTGATGACGCTTGGGCCAACATTTTCACGATCAACTGGGAATGCGCCGGCTGATTTGATTAACCATGCAAGTGGCTTGAATTTAAATAATTCAATTTTTGCCATGAAAATAAAGTGTTTTGGGTAGGCTGCCACAGCATACCATACTGGATCCCACCAAGTGCGGTGTGGACCAACTAGCACATAGTTATCGTTTTGGGGTATTCTGTCGCGATTCATGTATTTAATGCGGCCAGTAACTGCCCATATTAAAGCAACAGCAATGCCGCGTAAAAAATCATAGAATTTCATATTTATTTACCTCATAAATTAATCATTTCAATTTTACAGATAAACAGAAAGAAACGCAAATGACACAACCATTTCTTAAAGCAAATGAACGTATTGATGGACTTCCATCACAAAATATTAATATCATCCAGAATCCAGACATGTTTTCATATTCCTTAGACGCGATTTTATTAGCACATTTTGCTGATGTAAAGGGAAAAGGTAAAGGGTTATCTGTTGATTTGGGATCAGGTACTGGCGCGGTTGGCCTTTTTTACGCTCCAAAAGTGACTGGGGAAATAAAGTTAGTCGAGATACAACCAGAATTAGCTGAAATGGCACAACGTAGCATTGAACTGAACAATTTACATGAACGTGTTTCAGTCGTTCAAGCTGACATGAAAAATATATTTAATGAAATTAAACCTGGTTCTGTTGAAACTGTTCTGACTAATCCACCTTATTTTCCCTTAACTGAGACTACCAAGACTAATATAGATAAACATTATGAAATTGCGCGCCACGAGTTGATGATTAACTTACCTGAACTGGCCCAAATTGCCAATAAACTGCTGAAAAATAATGGTAAGGTCTATATGGTACACCGGCCGGAAAGGCTAGCAGATATATTTGCAGCGTTTGCTGCACGAAAGCTTATGATTAAAAGAGTTCAATTTGTTTATGGAAAGGCAAACCGCGAAGCCAATATGGTTTTAATAGAAGCCATTAAATCTGGCCGACCAGGTGGCGTGCGCATTATGCCACCCCTTATCGCCTATACTGATGACAATGACTATACATCAGAGGTTCACGACATCCTTTATGGTAAAGCGTGGCATGAATGAAGTATTATTATTTTTATGTTTTATATACAGCGGATGGTTATTTTTATGGTGGATTCACGGATAACGTACAACGTCGTCTAGCGACACATGAGTCTGGTAAAGGGGCTAAGTTTACCCGCGTAAAGTCGCGGCATCCATTAAAATTGATTCACTATGAAGAGTTCCAGACAAAGAGCGAAGCGTTAAAAGCAGAGGCAAATTTTAAAAAATTAACACGAATTAACAAGGAAAAGTATTTATTAGTACACCACGTAATCAAAATTTGGTAATATGCTTGTCAAGGAACCATAAATAATGTAAAATGTAATATGTTGTGAAAAGCAGCAAATACACACGATAAATGAGAACACGTAGGTGCAGAAATGTCAGCGTGAACAACGAATTTGTCGGCGGAAAAACCTAGGAGGCCATATCATGGCAGTTATTTCAATGAAAGAACTCCTCGAAGCAGGAGTACACTTCGGTCACCAAACACGTCGTTGGGACCCAAAGATGGACGAATATATCTTTACAGAACGTAATGGTATTCACATCATCGATTTACAAAAGACAGTTAAGTTAGTTGACGAAGCTTATAACTTTATTCGTAACGCTTCTACTGATGGCGCTAACGTATTATTCGTTGGTACAAAGAAACAAGCTTCTGATGCGATTGCTGAAGAAGCAACACGTGCTGGCCAATACTATATCAACCATCGTTGGTTGGGTGGTACATTGACAAACTGGAACACTATCAAGACACGTATCCAACGTTTGAAGGATTTGCAAACAATGGCCGAAGACGGTACATTTGAGCAATTGCCTAAAAAAGAAGTTGTTTTGTTGAACAAGCAACGTGAAAAGTTGGAAAAGTTCTTAGGTGGTATTCAAGACATGCCTGGCTTGCCAGATGTATTGTTTGTTGTTGATCCAAAGAAGGAAGAAATTGCCGTCAAGGAAGCAAACATGTTGAATATCCCAGTTGTAGCTATGATCGATACAAATGCTAACCCAGATGTAGTCGATGTTAAGATTCCTGCTAACGATGATGCTATTCGTGCCGTACGTTTGATCACATCAAAGATTGCCGATGCTGTTATTGAAGGTCGTCAAGGCCAAGATTCAGCACCTGAAGATGCATTCGTTGAAGGTGACGAAAACACAGAATCAATCGAAGAAATTGCTAACATCGTTGAAGAAGGCAATAACTAATTAATTTTATTCTATAAATACCGTTCCTAGCGGACCTGTTCGGGACGCGGAATGGTATTTTAATATGTTATAATAAAAATACATTAAACTATTTTAGAGGAGCACTATAATGGCAATTACTGCTGCACAAGTAAAGGAATTACGTGATAAGACATCTGTTGGAATGATGGATGCTAAAAAAGCATTGGTTGAAGCTGACGGCGACCTAGACAAGGCAATTGATTTATTGCGTGAAAAGGGTATGGCAAAGGCCGCTAAAAAGGGTGATCGTGTCGCTGCCGAAGGCATGACAGCTGTTGCCGTTAAGGGTAACCGCGCTGCAATCATTGAATTAAACTCAGAAACTGACTTCGTGGCTGGTAACGCTGAATTTAACGAATTGCTTAACGCAGTTGCCAACACAATCGTCGAATTTGCGCCTGCTGACGTTGAAGCTGCTTTGGCACTTGAAGTTCAAGAAGGTCAAACTTTGAACGACAAAATTATCGGAACAACTCAAATTACTGGTGAAAAGATTACTTTGCGTCGTTTCTCAGTAGTAGAAAAGTCAGATTCAGAAAACTTTGGTTCATATTCTCACTTGGCAGGCTCAATTTCAGCTTTGGTTGTTGTTGATGGTGCTTCAGAAGAAGCTGCCAAGGATATCGCAATGCATGTTGCTGCTATTGCACCACAATTTGTATCTGATGATCAAGTACCTGCTGATGTTATTGCTAAGGAAAAGGAAGTGCAATTAGCTTCTGAAGATTTGAATGGTAAGCCTGATAACATTAAGGAACGCATGGTCGAAGGACGTATCAAGAAATTCTTGGCTGAAATTTCTTTGTTGGATCAACCATTTGTTAAAAATGGTGACCAAACAGTTGCACAATTCATTGCTTCACAAAATGGATCAGTTAAGTCATTTGTTCGTTACCAAGTTGGTGATGGCATTGAAAAGCAAGTCACTGATTTAGCTGAAGAAGTTGCTAAGCAACTTGGTTAATATTTAAAAACTACTAATTGCCATTGATTGTTTTATCAATGCAGCTAATTAGTTAAAAAGTGTACTATTATAAATAGCGCACTTTTTTTTCGGAAATTTTTCGGAATTTTTGATATACTTGTATAAGCAAATAAAAGAGGTTAAACATGACTGATATTAAGTACAAACGCGTTTTGATGAAGCTCTCTGGTGAAGCATTGGCAGGGGACAAAGGTCAAGGCATCGATCTTGAGACTGTTTCTGCAATTGCTGAAGAGCTAAAAGATGTCCATGACCTAGGTACACAAATTGCCATTGTTGTTGGCGGTGGAAACTTGTGGCGTGGAGAGCCAGCATCAAAAATTGGTATGGAACGGTCTCGTGCTGATTATACTGGCATGCTTGGTACAACAATGAATGCTCTAGTTTTGCAAGATTCATTGGAACGCGCTGGTGTCCAAACACGTGTGCAAACTGCTATTACAATGCAGCAGATTGCTGAACCTTACATACGTGGTCGTGCGATTCGTCATCTAGAAAAGGGACGAATTGTCATTTTTGCAGCAGGTACAGGTTCTCCGTATTTTTCTACAGATACGACGGCAGCCTTGCGTGCAAACGAAATTAATGCTGATGCCATCTTAATGGGTAAAAATGGCGTTGATGGTATTTATGACTCAGATCCAAATAAAAATGCTAATGCGGTGAAGTTTACGGAATTAACTCACCTTGACATTTTGCAAAAAGGTTTGAAAGTAATGGATTCGACAGCAAGCTCACTATCTATGGATAATAATATGCCATTGGTGGTGTTTAACCTTAACACACCAGGTAACTTGAAACGAGTTGTGCTTGGTGAAGCCATCGGAACAACAGTAACAGGAGAAAAATAATGACTTTTGATTTAACTAATGCTAAAGAGCGTATGAAGGGGGCACAAGAGGCACTTCAACGTGAATTAGCCAACATCCGTACAGGTCGTGCGAATCCCAATATTTTGAATCGCGTCGAAGTTGAATATTATGGGGCAATGACACCATTGAACCAAGTGGCTTCAATTTCAGTACCGGAAGCACGAATATTGCTAATTACGCCGTTTGATAAAAGTGCCTTGGAAGCAATTGTACATGCAATTAACGTGTCCGATCTTGGTTTGAATCCTGCTTCTGACGGGAATATTGTGCGCTTGGCGATTCCACAAATGACAGAAGAACGTCGTAAAGAACTTGCTAAAGAAGTGAAGGCTGAAGCTGAAAAAGCTAAAGTTTCAGTTCGTAATGTTCGTCGTGATATTATGGATGATATTAAAAAAGACAAAGACATGCCTGAAGATGATGCCCGCAAGGCCGAAGATCAGACACAAAAGTTGACTGATGAAAACATCAAAGCAATTGATGAAATAGCAGATGAAAAAGAAAAAGAATTGTTAACAATTTGATTTTCGTAAGATATTCCGATCATGCTTGACTTGGATAAATCCAAGTCTTTTTATTTAGGAGAGGGATGTGCTGAGGAGATATTTGAGATATTGGCGGGAAGCATTTGATTTTCATAGTGGTGCGTATCGATTGGATTTTTGGTGGGTTCATATCGTGAATACATTTATTTTTGCATCTATTTTATTTGTATCAATTATTTTTTTTAATTCTTGGTCGTTAGCAACCAAGTTATCTGGAACATTCAGTATCTTAATAACTATTCCAAACTTATCCTTATTTATTAGGCGATTACGAGATACCGGATTTCCAGTACAGACAATTATGTTTGTACTGATGAGTCCGTCACTTTTAGGAGTGAGTTTTGGCATTTTAGTCAGTTTTCGTTTAGTTATTTTGGCACCAATTGCATTTTTAATATACTTCGGTTGGCTGATTTGCTTGGTTTCAAGGCGTTCTGCTTATTGGACACCGACTTTAAGTAAAAAGCAAAAAGCATTTTATGCAGCTTTAATTAGCGCTGTAATGATTTTAACTGCTTGTTTTCAGGTTACTGCTTTAAAGCATGTCACACATGAATTTAGAGCTGCTGCGCAAAAGTATATTCAGGAACAGCGTCAAGTTAATGAAAATCGAGGTAAGTCCGCGTCATCAAGTTATTCTACTAAAAATGGTTCTATGAGCTCGTCAACCCAAGAGACAGATGATAACACACCAGAAGCCAGCTCAGCATCTTCGATACCTGAAAAAGAAGTTACTGAACTTCCAGACGATTCTGAGACGACAGCATACAGAGGATTAACAGAAGATACAATAGGAGATGCAACATTTGGTTTCTTTAAGGTCCATGGGACTTGGGAACAAGATACAGCTTCTTTGCAGTGGTTGCAGTCACAACAAAACGTAATGATTTTAACCAGCACTCAAGGTCAGGGATTTGGTGTTGATTTTGCTAGTTTTAGTTTTAAAAAAATTACGGGACAAAGTTATGTTTCATTAAATCAAGTCGACAATGTACAAGCCTCTCGAATTGATGGTACCTACCAAGATACTACCTCTGACAGTATTAAGGCTATGACTTATTTAGAGTGGCATATGCCAGATGGTCATATCCGAGTTGTGTACTTAATTGCGCCATCAAGACCATTGCTTAATTTAATTGTTAAAACATTGTCAGAAAGTTTTCGAGCAACTTAATGTAGAAATTTTTACTTGACGATTTGTCGTAGAGAGTGCATAATATCATTATTGAGTTTTGTACGTGATGAAGCCAAGTGGCGTTGGTGGAACGGACAAACAGTCGAGTGTCGGGTTTTATAACTCGGAAGTCAGGTGGAACCGCGCGTAAGCGTCCTGATGTCAATTATTTTGGCATTGGATGAACTTACACGCGGTTTTTTGATGCTGGTAAATATAACAAAATATCGATACCATCTGTGCTAAATTGTCGGTAAATTTTTAAGGAAGAACGATTATGACAAACGAAAAACTATCATTACAAGATATTATCTTGACCCTACAACAATATTGGGCTAAACAAGGCGCAAACTTAATGCAAGCATATGACAATGAAGTTGGGGCCGGAACACAGTCGCCATATACATTTTTACGTGCTAATGGCCCTGAGCCTTGGAACGCTGCTTATGTTCAACCTTCTCGTCGTCCAGCTGATGGCCGCTATGGCGATAATCCAAACCGTTTGTTTCAACATCATCAGTTTCAAGTAGTGATGAAGCCTTCCCCTGAAAACATTCAAGAGCTTTACCTAGGTTCTTTAGAAGCTTTGGGTATTAAAGCATTAGAACATGATATACGTTTCGTTGAAGATAACTGGGAAAACCCTTCCATGGGTGCTGCAGGAATTGGTTGGGAAGTTTGGCTGGATGGTATGGAAGTGACACAGTTTACTTATTTCCAGCAAGTTGGTGGGATTGAAGTAGATTCTGTGACAGCAGAAGTGACTTATGGTCTAGAACGATTAGCATCATACATTCAAGATGTACCAACGGTTTATGATCTTGAATGGGGTAATGGTGTGTTATACGGTGATATTTTCAAAGAACCAGAATTCGAGCATTCGAAATACGCTTTTGAAGAATCTAACCAAGATATGTTGTTGCGCCACTTTGAAGAATTTGAAGCAGAAGCAACTCGTTTGTTAGATTTGGGCTTGGTACATCCGGCTTATGACTATATTTTGAAATCATCACATACATTTAATCTATTAGATGCACGTGGTACGGTTTCGGTCACAGAACGAGCTGGTTATTTACATCGTATTCGTACAATGGCTCGCAAAGTATCGAAAGTATTTATTGAAGAACGAGCTAAGCTTGGTTTTCCTTTGCTAAAAGATCAGACATTACGGGATAAGTATCTTGGTAAAAACGGTAAATACACCAAAGAAAATGCCTGATAGTAACAGAGATAAAATCAATATTGGAGAATAACTCATGTCAACATTTTTATTAGAAATTGGTCTTGAAGAAGTGCCAGCACATCTGGTCAAAAGCTCAGAAAATCAATTAATTGAAAGAACAAGAAACTTTTTAGCTGAGCATCGCTTGACTGTTGGTGCCATTAATCCTTATTCAACTCCACGTCGGTTGGCGGTTGAATTAACCGATGTAGCGGAAAAATCAGAAAGTTTGAGTGAAGAAAAGCGTGGTCCGTCAATTGAAAGAGCAAAAGATGCCAATGGTGAGTGGACTAAGGCAGCAATGGGATTTGCACGCGGTCAAGGTGCAACACCAGATGACTTTGAAACAAGAGACGGCTATGTGTGGTTAACAAAGCATACTGAAGGTGTTCCTGCCAAGGATATCTTGGTCAAAATTGGTGCCGAGGTGGTTTCAGAGATGAAGTTCTCAACGTACATGAAGTGGGCGAATAATGCTTTCTTGTACGTGCGACCAATTCGCTGGCTTGTCGCCTTGTTTGATAAGGAAGTCGTTGATTTTCATGTATTAGATGTTCAAACTGGTCGTGTTACAAGAGGACACCGCTTTTTGTCAAATGAACATGTTGAAATTTCTTCTGCTGACGATTATGTAAGTACACTCGAATCAGCAAGTGTTGTAGTTAACGCTGAGGTACGAAAAAATGCAATCCGTTCTCAACTGACGGCAATTGCTAAACAAAACAATTGGTCATTAGAATTAGACACTGATGCAGCACAGAATTTGCTGGAAGAAGTTAATAATATTGTCGAATGGCCAACGGCATTTGCTGGTACTTTTGATAAAAAATATTTGGAAATTCCTGATGAAGTATTAATCACATCAATGCGCGAACACCAACGTTTCTTCTTTGTTACTAATCATGACGGGAAATTGTTGCCACATTTCTTATCAGTACGTAATGGGAACCAAGAGCATTTGGATAATGTTATTGCTGGTAATGAAAAAGTTTTGGTTGCTCGTCTTGAGGATGCAGAATTCTTTTACAAAGAAGACCAAACTAAAACAATTGCTGACTACATGGAAAAGGTCAAAAAACTGGTTTTCCATGAAAAAATTGGTACTGTTTATGAACATATGCAACGAACTGGCGTTTTGGCTCAGGCACTAGCGCAATCACTGAATTTTGATGAACAACAATTGTCTAACGTGAGCCGTGCAGCAGAAATCTATAAATTCGACTTAATGACCGGTATGGTTGGTGAGTTCGACGAATTGCAAGGTATTATGGGTGAACACTATGCTAAATTATTTGGTGAAAATCCCGCTGTGGCTGCAGCAATTAAAGAGCACTATATGCCGACTTCAGCAACAGGAATAATTGCTGAGTCAGATATTGGTGCTGTACTAGCAGTTGCCGATAAGCTAGACGCTATTGTAACTTTCTTTGCAGCTGACTTAACACCAAGCGGTTCAAATGATCCTTATGGACTACGTCGCGCAGCAACAGGTATCGTAAGAACGTTACAGGAAAAAAACTGGCATATTGCTTTGAAACCGGTATTAACTCAGTTTGCCCAATCACAGGGAGAAGTTGCTGCGGCTGATATCACAGCTGTACTGGAGTTTATCTTAGATCGCGTGCGTAAGTTAACATTGGATGATGGTGTTCGCCAAGATTTGGTATCTGCAGGAGTTAGTCGCTCAGGAAATACTGACGTTGTTTACCTCATAGATCGTATTAATGTACTCGCTGCTCATAGTAAAGATAATGATTTCCGTGATGTGATTGAATCACTGACACGTGTTGATCGCTTAGCAGTGAAGCAGTTAACCAATGATAGCGTGGATCCATCTCTATTTGAAAATGATGCTGAAAAAGAATTGTATCAGGCAACGTATGCACTGAACTTAAGCCACTTAGTAAAAGAAGGTGCTGACGAGGTATATACAACATTGGCTGGGTTACAATCTCCTATTTCAACTTATTTTGAAGCTACAATGGTTAACACCGAGAATGCAGCTGTTAAAAACAATCGCTATGCACAACTGAATGTAATTCATCGCTTAATTAGTGAATTGGGTGATTTAGAACAAATTGTCATTAAGTAAAATTATTAAATAATAGGTCGTCACTAGAAAGTAGGAGGTCATTATGTTGAATATTGCTTACGTTGGTTTTGGAAAAAGCACAAATCGTTATCATTTACCTTATTTAAAGTTACGGCAAGATAAGTTTCACGTGAGCCGTGTAGTAACACCTACACTTGGAAAAGACCAACAGAGCAATCTGAGTTAGAAGTTACTGGTACTGTATTTTCAACAGATATTGATGACATTATTGAAGATGAAACCATCGATCTAGTGGTTGTTGTAACGCCTTCAGCCAGCCATTATCAGGTGACAAAACAACTACTGTTGGCTGGAAAAAATGTTATGGTTGACAAGCCAATGGCTGCTAGTGATATCGAGGCTCGTGATTTGGTCAATATTGCTTATGATAAAAAGTTATTTTTGATGCCATTTCAAAGTAGGCGATTTGATAGTGACTTTTTGACAGTTCAACGGGTTATTCAAAATGGGTACCTCGGTCGTTTAGTTGATCTTGAGGTTCATATGGACCATTATCGACCTAATGACGGACAATCGAATGGTAATGAAATCGACGGATCGCTATTCGGGCATGGTGTTCACTTGGTAGATCAAATTGTGAGTCTCTTTGGTGCACCAAATTCAGCAGCCTACGATATACGTTCTACTCGCTTACTGAATAGTCCTGTAGACGACCAAATTGAGGTTAACCTTTTTTATCCACAAGCTTTTAAAGCAACAATTCAAACCACAGAATTAGCAACAATCCAATATCCAAAATGGCAACTGCGTGGAACACAAGGTACATTTATTAAGTATGAGGTTGATGAGCAGGAAAATGACCTTAAAACTGGTGTTATGCCTGGAGACGCGCGTTTTGGCGTTGACACACCACAAAACTATGGACACTTGGTATACTACAATCAGAGTGGTGATCGCATTGATAAATACATACCTAGTATTCAGGGTGATTATGGCAGAGTCTATGATTCTGTTTATAACACACTGGTCAAAGGTATGCCAAAACTTGTTTCCGATGAAAACATGATTACTGTAATGAAGATACTGTCTGCAGGGTTGAAAGAAAAAGGACCGCACGTCGTTAAATTTTCATGAAAGTTAAAAGCTTGGCAATAGCCCAGCTTTTTTATTTTGCTAAAATAGCGGTGTCATTTTCGAAAAGTAACGTGAGGCTTTATGGTAAAATTAAATAGATAGAAAACTGAAAGAAAAAAATGCCAATTATGACAGAATTAAATTTGAATGAACTTAAAGAACGACAAAAACACATACGTAATTTTTCAATTGTTGCACACATTGACCATGGAAAATCAACCATAGCTGATCGTATCTTGGAACAGACACATACTGTTGCTGAACGTGACATGCAGAATCAATTACTGGATACGATGGATTTAGAACGTGAACGTGGAATTACGATTAAACTAAATGCGGTCGAAGTTCATTACGACGCTAAAGACGGTGAAACCTACATTTTCCATCTGATTGACACACCAGGACACGTTGATTTCTCTTATGAGGTTTCGCGGGCATTGGCAGCTGCTGAAGGGGCTATACTTGTTGTTGATGCTTCTCAAGGCGTTGAAGCACAAACGTTAGCTAACGTTTATTTGGCCCTAGATAATGACTTGGAAATTCTACCTGTAATTAACAAAATTGATTTACCGGCGGCGGATGCCGAAAAGGTTCGTACGGAAATTGAGGATGTTATTGGCATTGATGCTTCAGAGGCAGTGTTAGCGTCAGCTAAACAAGGCATTGGTATTCCAGAACTGCTGGAAAAAATTGTTACCGATTTACCTGCACCGCAAGGTGATATCGATGCACCACTACGTGCTTTGATTTTTGATTCAGCCTACGATGCTTATCGTGGTGTGGTTGTTAACATGCGTGTACGAGAAGGCATTGTAAAGCCTGGTGACAAGGTTCGTATGATGAACACTGGTGCGGAATATGAGGTCACGGAAGTTGGTGTGATGTCTCCAAATGCTCAGAAACGTGATTACTTGATGGCGGGGGATGTTGGTTACTTAACAGCAGCTATTAAGGACATTCATACGACACATTCTGGTGATACAATTACCCTAGTGAATAATCCAGCCAGTGAACCATTATCCGGATATCAACCGATGACACCTATGGTTTATTCTGGTCTATATCCTTCAGACAACGCTAAGTACACGGATTTACGGGAAGCTTTGGAAAAACTACAGCTCAATGACGCTGCGTTAACATTTGAACCAGAAACTTCACAAGCACTAGGATTTGGGTATCGAGTTGGCTTTTTGGGTTTGCTACACATGGATGTCATTCAAGAGCGACTAGAGCGCGAGTTTGATTTGGACTTGGTGACAACTGCTCCGTCTGTTACTTATCGAGTGGTAACTAATGATGAAGAAACTATTGAGATTGAAAACCCATCCGAAATGCCAGACACGCCCAAAGTGAAATACATTGAAGAGCCCTATGTGCATGCCCAAATTATGGTGCCTAATGATTACGTTGGTGCTGTTATGGAACTTGCGCAACGCAAACGTGGTGAATTTGACACAATGGAATATTTGGATGACACGCGTGTCAATGTCAAGTATTACATGCCTTTGTCCGAAATTATTTTCAATTTCTTTGATAAACTAAAATCGAGCACACGTGGTTACGCTTCACTTGATTATGAGTTATCATCCTACAGACAATCCGACTTGGTCAAAATAGATATTCTGTTAAATAGTGAGAAGGTCGATGCCCTGAGTTTCATTGTTCATCGTGACTTTGCTGTAGAACGAGGACGGATTATTACTTCTAAACTAAAAGAGATCATTCCACGTCAAAACTTTGAAATTCCAGTGCAAGCAGCTATTGGCGCTAAAATATTAGCTCGTACAAACATTAAAGCTTATCGTAAGGATGTCACGGCTAAAATTCATACGGGTGATCCTGATCGTCGTGCGAAGTTGCTCGACAAGCAGAAAAGGGGTAAGGCACGTATGAAGTCTGTTGGTTCAGTCGAGGTACCGCAAGAAGCTTTCATGGCTGTGCTTAAAACGGAGGACGATGCCCAATATGCCCGAGGAAACTAACACAAAGCGTTCTAGATTAGCACGCAATTTATCCGAGCAGTCAAAACCAACAAATCGTAAAGTTAAAATCCTAACAGTTTGTTCAGTACTGGTTATGCTGTTAGTGGTTAGTCTGACAGTTGCCAGAGTTGTTTTTAATTTTGATGGCATCTCGCAGGAGACCCGTGTGAAAACTCTTCAAAAAGATGCAGCGATCGCGTTACAATTTGGCTTGACAGGCCATTCTGATGACAAACGCACCAAACAGGTTGTACATTTAACCAATACAGCGTGGCAAACAGAAATTGCTACTAGTGTTGGCAAAGCGTGGAAGAGCAGCGCTAAAGTGGCAGATTCAGTTACTTTTGATGGCCATAAGTATCAAAAGAAACAAGTCATAAGCGATTTATCGCAACGATATGTAAAGACCTTACAACGTGATCGTAACTATAAAATCACAAAAATAAGGTATGATCGATACCATAACGCAAAGGTTCAATATCAAGTAACACCTATTGATTTGCCTGCTGGCCAGAAAAAAGTTCAAAGATATGTTGAAAAACAATTACAAAAGAAATCTAGTGAGGCAAGCAAATTATCTGCTGAACAGTTGCGCTTAGTTGAGTATGCTATGATCGCTGAAAACTGGCAAAGTGTTTTGAAGGATGACATGCCAACCTCAGCGACGAGAAATATGACAATAACAATGTTGTATACTCATGAAAACTTTAAACCAATTTATCAAGTATCGAAACAAACGCTGAATAATATTTTAAATAGTGGGTTATCAGAATGAATTTATTAGACAAAATAAAAAACATTTGGCCATTTGGTCAAAGTCATAAAATGCGTGCCATTGGATTTGAACGGCCTCTATTAATTGATCAACCGGATGCTTTTGTGGAAAAAGTTATTCCCCGACCACAACCGGATAAAGATGAATTACTAGTTAAAGTTTTGGCCAGCTCTGTCAATCCGGTGGATACAAAAATGAGAGCCAATTATACTCATGATGGCGTTTTTCGTATTTTGGGTTTTGACGCAGTCGGCGTGGTTGTAGAAGTTGGTCAAAATGTTCAACATTTCAGCGTTGGTGATAAAGTTTACTATGCTGGAGCGCAATTGAAACCCGGTTCTAACGCTGACCTTCAAGTTGTTCATGAAGCACTGGTCGGCCATGCCCCTACTTCATTGAGTGATGAAGAAATTGCGGCTATGCCGTTAACATCAATTACAGCCTACGAAATCTTACATGAAGCGTTGTGTTATGATCTTGAGGAAAACAGTGCCTTGGGGCACACAATTTTGATTGTGAATGGTGCTGGTGGTGTTGGATCTGTATTAATTCAATTAGCAAAGTATATCGGGATGACAGTTATCACTACAGCATCTCGCACCGAGTCTGTTACTTGGGTTAAGTCACTTGGCGCTGATTATATATTAGACTACCATCAAGATTTGAACGAGCAGATGAGAAAGATTCAGCACGATAAAGTTGATAATATTGCGATTTTACAAAATACGGATTATTATTGGCCACTTGCAACAGCCGTTATTAAGCCATTTGGACGAATTGCATCAATTGTTGAAACGACGGAGCCAATTGATATGGGGCCTTTGAAGAACATTGGCGCACAGTTTAGCTGGGTGTTCATGTTTGCGAAGGGAAACTATGGCGTTAATATGCAGTCTCAAGGGAATGCACTTAATCAGGTAGCGCGTTTACTTGATGAGAATAAAATCAAGACGACACTGTCGAAGACTTATCACGGGCTGTCTGTAGAAAATATTCGTGCTGCTACGAAAGAAGTTGAAGCTGGTCGCATGATTGGAAAAGTAGTGGTGAAGTATGACGAACAATAAATGGCAAGCACTCACCGTTGCGACGAACAATGATGGCATTGAACCAATTGCTGATATATTGATGTCAACCGGCGCTGAGGGTGTGCAGATTGTTGATGATATTTCACCAGTAACAGTGACAGCTTATTTTGAAGACGATGCATCTTTACCTAACACTGTTAGTCGGATAAAAGAACAGTTGGATAACTTAGTGACGCTTGGGGTTGATGCATCACCTGCAACTATTACATTAAATGACGTGGCACAATCAGATTGGGAAAACAACTGGAAACAATATTATCATGCCACCCGCGTAACAAGACACATTACTGTTGTACCTTCATGGGAAAACTTTGTAGCAGCTCAAAAAGATGAATATCCAATTATTATGGATCCTAAGTTAGCTTTTGGAACAGGAGTTCATGAAACAACACGATTAATGATCCAAGCGCTAGAAACTGTCGTTCGTGGTGGAGAAAGCATGATAGACGTGGGTACGGGTTCAGGAGTACTATCCGTCGCTGCAAAACAACTCGGTGTAGCAGGCATTTTAGCAACAGATATTGATGAGATGGCTGTGAATGTTGCTAAAGAAAATTTAGCGTTAAACCCAGTGGCCAATGATGTTACAGTGGTAACTAGTGATTTACTGGAGTCAATTGCTATCGATAAGCCTGTAGACTTGATTGTTGCTAATATTCTAGCTGACGGTATTGAACGCCTTATTCCACAGACATGGTCACGCCTGAAGCCAGGTGGCTATTTCTTGGTCTCTGGAATCTATGATGCTATTTCAGTATCGATTGAACAACAGCTACAACAAGCGGGATATAAAATTTTTCAACACACAACAATGGGTGACTGGCATGCATTCATTGCAAAAAAGGATTTTAAATAATGCAACGCTATTTTCTAAACGAACCAATTAATGATACGATTCGCTTGACAGCTGACAATGACATTTTTAAGCACTTTGGCAAAGTTTTGAGAGCTCGAGTGGGGTCAAAAGCTGAATTTGTTAGTAATAATTTGGAAATCTGCCTTGGAGAAGTTACTTTAATTGATTCCGAGGTTATTAATATCAAAGTGATTGATCGATATTATTCAAATGTTGAGTTACCAATTGATGTAACACTTGTCGTGTCTCCCCTAAAGAATGATCGTTCTGACTGGTTTATCCAAAAAGCAACAGAGCTTGGTGTCAAAACAATCGTTTTCACCTCAATGAAACGAACAGTTGCCGATTGGCGAAAGCAACAAGAAAAGAAAGTCAAAAGATTTAATAAAATAGCGCAAGCTGCAGCAGAGCAAGCACATCGCTTGGTTGTTCCAGAAATTATTTTTACCACGTGGCAAAATACTATCCAAATGCCTAAAAATACTGGACTTGTTGCTTGGGAAGAATCAGCTCGTGATGGAGAAAGTGCTGCACTAATAGCGGCTGTTTCGGCTGTTCCATCTGGAGAAAAACTAATCTGTGTATTTGGTCCTGAAGGTGGTCTAACAGAAAATGAGATTGAGGAATTACGATTGCAGAATTTTGAATTAGCTGGATTGGGTCCTCGAATATTGAGAGCTGAAACAGCGCCACTCTATGCAATGTCAGCGATTAGCGTGTTGCGTGAACTAAATTAATTCGTTATAATATAATAAATAAATGAGATAACTATAGGTGGTGAAATAATGCTGAAGATATTCAAAAAATACTACGGGTATCAGTGGCTTGCAGCGTTTATGCTTGGTTTGGTACTACCATTTATTGGTAAGTTACTCAGTGTGAGTGGTTTACATAAAGTTATCTGGTTTTATCTAATCATTAATGGTCTTTATACTTTATATCTTGGGTATAGTGTGCGTAAGCGTGGGCTATCACCTCTCATTTTATTTGCCTTGCCTGCAGTATTCTCTGGAATTTCAACATTATTACTTCATTTGGTATCTCATCAGTATGGATTTTATTTTGGACTAATGTACATTGTACTAAGTTTATTCACCTTTTTCGGAGATACACGTGATGACCCGGATGAAAATCAAATTCCAGTTGAAAACGGATTCCGTGATTTAAAAAGTGAGACAAAGAATGATGGACAAGTTTCAGTTGATGGAAACTTGAAAGTATAATTAGTGTTATGAATAACTAGAAAAAGTGCGATATTTCGCACTTTTTCTGTTACACTGGTATAGGATATTTTACCTTTGTGTTTAATAGTTAATGCTCAAAGCATACAGATAATAATGAACTCTGGAGATACTATTTTACATAACTTAATTGGAGGATTTTACATTGATTACAGTTTCAGATATGAGTTTTAGTTTTTCAGGGCCTAAAATTTATCAAGATGTTAACTTGAAATTAACACCCGGTAATACTTATGGCATTATTGGTGCTAATGGCGCTGGTAAGTCTACCTTTTTGAAGTTATTGCAAGGAGAACTACAACCAACTGAAGGAACCATTTCAATCGGTGATAGCGAGAGAATGTCATCTTTGCAGCAGGATCACTTTGCATTTGATAAATTTACGGTTTTAGATACGGTGATCCAAGGTCATAAGCGATTGTACGAAGTTAAAACTGAGATGGACGCTATCTATGCTAAGCCGGATTTTAACGATGAAGATGGTGTGCGTGTTGCTGATTTGGGTGCGGAATTTGAAGAGCTAGATGGTTGGAATGCTGAAGTTGAAGCTGGTCAATTGTTGAGCAAGCTGGGTATTAGCGATAGTGTTTACGATACCTTGATGGGTGAGCTAACTGAAAATGATAAAGTGAAAGTTCTGCTTGCGCAAGCCTTGTTTGGTAATCCAGATATTTTGATTTTAGACGAGCCAACCAACGGATTGGATGTACAGACGATTAATTGGCTAGAAGATTTTCTGGCTGATTTTCCGAACTTAGTTATTGTTGTTTCCCACGATCGACATTTTTTGAACGCTGTTTCAACCAATATTTTGGATGTTGATTTTGGAAAAATTACACCCTTTGTTGGAAACTATGATTTTTGGCGTGAATCGTCTGAATTGGCCCAACGCTTAGCTTCTCAACAAAATGCTAAGAAGGAAGAACAAATTAAACAGTTGCAAGATTTCGTAGCTCGGTTTTCAGCTAATGCTTCAAAATCAAAGCAGGCTACAGCCCGAAAAAAGCAATTAGATAAAATTACTTTAGATGATATTAAACCTTCATCAAGAAAATACCCATTCATTAATTTCCCCATTAATCGTGAGCTCGGGAATGATATGGTTCGCGTTGAAAACGTTTCAAAAACAATTGACGGCGAAAAAGTATTAGACAATATTTCCTTTATTGGTCGACCAAACGATAAAATTGCTATTTTATCATGTTCCGATTTAGCAACCACTACGTTGATGCAAATTATAGCAGGTACGATGGTACCAGATGAAGGAACCGTTTCTTGGGGTGTTACAACGTCACAATCCTATATTGCTAAAGATTTAAATGATAACTTCGATAATCAAGATGTAACTATTTTGGATTGGTTACGTGATTTTGCGGAAGAAGAACAAAAAGATAACACCAGTTTACGTGGTATGCTCGGGCAAATGCTGTTCCGTGGTGATGATTCCTTAAAACAAATTAATGTGTTATCCGGTGGCGAAAAAGTCCGCATTGTTTTGGCGAAGATGATGTTGCTCAAAGCTAATGTGCTATTGATGGACGACCCAACAAATCATTTGGATTTGGAGTCAATTCAGTCCCTTAACGATGCGGTAATCGCATTCAAGGGTTCAATTATTATGACTTCGCATGACCATGAATTCTTAGCAACTACGGCAAATCATATTATTGAAGTGTCGCCAAAGGGTGTTGTTGATCGCGTTGATACGACGTATGATGAATTCATTAATAATGATAGTATTCAGGACAAAGTAAATGAACTTTACTAGTAGATAAGTAATATAATAAATTGAATTAATGAGCTGGCACAAAAACCATAATTTGTAACATATTGTGAATTTTGAGCGCCGACTTATTAATTCTTTTTTTGCTATTTAACCACAATAAAACAGGAGGTAAAAAAGAATGGCAATTGGAATTGATAAATTATCATTTTACACATCTGAATATGTATTAGATTTGGTAGAATTAGCTCAGCGACGTGGGGTGGATCCGAATAAATATACGATTGGTATTGGTCAAGATAAACAATCGGTGATACCGAATTATGAAGATGTCGTAACAATGGGTGCTAACGCGGCTGCAAAAATTATTGATAATGATGATCGTCAGCAGATTGATTTGATTATTTTTGCCACTGAATCTGGTATCGATAATTCAAAATCAAGCGCATTATATGTTCAAAAATTACTTAATTTGTCTGAATTTTCGCGAACAATTGAGATTAAACAAGCATGTTATGCGGGAACATTCGGATTGATGCAGGCTCGAGATTACGTTGCAAGCCATTCTGGTAAAAGGGTTTTAGTTATCGCATCGGATATTGCAAGATACGGATTAAATACACCTGGTGAAGTGACCCAAGGTGGTGGAGCTGTTGCCATGATTGTTTCAGAAAGCCCACACATTGCAACAATTAATTCTGATTCGGTTTATATGAGCCGAGATGTCGCAGATTTTTGGCGTCCTATCGATAGAACGGAAGCCATAGTAGACGGCCATTTATCAACAGATATTTATAAAGAAATGTTTTTGACACTATGGCAACGATATAAGGACCAATCCGGGCGGACAATCGCTGATTTTGCAGGTTTTACTTTTCATCTACCGTATACAAAAATGGGTAAAAAAGCTTTTGATCAAATTATAGATGAGGCTGATGAGAGAACGCAAGGACGGTTATTAAAAAATCTAAAGGCAAGTCAAAAGTTTAGTCGAGAAGTAGGGAATTTGTACACTGGCTCTGTGTATTTAAGCTTGTTATCATTATTGAGTTACGCACAAGATTTGGTTGCAGGAGAGCAGTTGGCCATATTTAGTTATGGTTCAGGTGCTGAAGCCGAGCTGTACTCTATAACATTGCAAGAAAACTTCTTTAAGTATGTACCAGCAAATGAAACAAAAAATGAATTAGCTGATCGAAAAAAAGTATCTGTAGATCAGTATGAACAAATATTTAATTCACAGCTTCTTGATTCACATGAGAACGTTTCATCTGATCATCCTGACGCAGATCATTTTCAGTTTTTAGGTTGGCAGAATGGTGAAAGACAATATAAATAAAAAATGAAGAGATGCGTATGCATCTCTTCATTTTGTGATAGAGCTGATTTCAGCACCATCTTTTGCCGCAAACAACACTTTGTTACTGTCATTGACACCCATTAGTTTAAAAGTGTATCCAGTTTTAAAAGATTTTTTGATATTCTTCGAAGTTTTTAAAAGTGAATCAGTGAAATTCGACCAGTGCGCTTCTTCTGCTAAACTTGGGTCGGTCTCTATTTGAGCAACCGACTTTGATAAATCTGAATCAGTGTAAAGTTTGAGCTGGAAAGTTTTGGCATCGGTATTAAAAGTGACGTCACCAATTTTGCTATATGCTGTGTCAAGTTTCTGAGTAAGCTCTTGTTCTTTTAATTTGAGTTGTTCTTGCTGTTGTTTCGTTGTAGCAGCGGATATTACAGTCGTACTGCCATTTTCCAAATTTGATTGTGAATGGGCTTGTTGCGACTTGGTTAGTTTGTTTGAATTTACCTGTGCGTCATTATTTTTTTGTATCTTTTGTATTGCTGACGGCAATTGAAAACCAAAAAAGATTGTACCACCAATACATAATATGGAGAATATAAGTGGTACTAGAAATGTCCCATATCTCTGCTTATTTTGTATCGTAAAACTTACAAGTAATATGCTTAATAAAAATAAAATGATAAACAAAAATATCATTCTCTTATCCCCCTTATTTTGAAAAAGAAAAAGCACTTAACCGATGAAGCGTGTCCCGGCACGGCATCACCATTATAGTTAAGCGCTTGCAACATTATTATATCTAAAATTATTGTCTGTTTCAAGTATAAAAGAACTACTAAGAAGTCATTTGTATATTTGTTTTGCGAAACGTTATTCATTTAGAAGTCTTTATGTCTTCAGGTCGATTAATCTCACCAGAAGGTGTGTTATACTAATAGCATTAAATAATATTGGAGTTAAAAATGTCAAAAAATGTTTACCTTGCGAGTCCATTCTTCGATAAAGAGCAAATTGAGCGTGTTGAACGTGTTGAAAAAGCTTTAGCAGCCAATCAAACATTAAGTTCTGTTTTTTCACCACGCGAACACCAACACGAAGAATTTGAAATGTTTGGCCCGGAGTGGCGTGTCGCAACCTACAACGGCGATATTGAGGCAATTAACCAAGCTGACGTCATGGTAGCGGTTATTGATTATGTAGGGCAGGAAGTAGATCCAGGAACTGCTTGGGAGTTTGGCTACGCAGTAGCCAAAAACATTCCGGTTATTGTTGTTAAAGAAAAAGCTGGTGCAGTAAATCTAATGATGGGAATGCCATTAACGGCTTATATCACGGATATCTCAGATTTGGAAACTTACGACTTTGATGCAACGCCAAAGATTGAATTTAGTGGTGAAATCTTTTAATTTTTAAGAGTGAACTTGATATGTGTCTCCCGAACAAAATAAAAAACAGGTAATCATTTGAACGTATATTTTTTGTTAATCGTTTTAAATGGTGATGTAATTGTATAATGAATAGATGATAAAACGAATAAAAAATAGTTTGTACTATTAATTATTCGTTTTTGCGAGATAGTTTGCTGTATAATCTGGTATAATATTGTAAGTAAATTTTAATGGAGAATTTGTATGACTATGAGTAAAGCAGTTGTAACAGTTGTTGGTAAAGATAAGCCGGGAATTATTGCTGGGGTGGCTAACACGTTAGCGGATCACAACATCAACATTTTAGATGTTTCTCAAACGATTATGAGTGATATTTTCACGATGAGTATGCTAATTAATTTAGAAGAATTAGAAGGGCAATTCAACGTGTTGCAAGATGATTTGAATAAGTTAGGGACTGATTTAGGCGTTACTATTCATACGCAACGTGAAGAAATATTTGATGCGATGAGTAGAGTTTAATATTTGTAGCTAACCTACTAAAGAACTTACGAATTGAATCATCTGGAGAAGTCATGGAAACAAAGCAAATACAAGAAACAATCAACATGGTCGAGGAAGAACATCTTGATATCCGCACAGTCACAATGGGTATTTCGTTGCTCGACACAATCGCAGGTGATCCACAACAAACTGCAAAAAATATATATAAGAAAGTTACAACATATGCGAAGGACTTGATAAAAGTTGCTGAGCAAATTGAACGTGAATATGGTATTCCAATTACAAACAAACGCATCAGTGTAACGCCAATTGCGTTGATTGCAGGTCATGCAACACCCGATGATATGCTTTATTACGCACACGCTTTGGATGATGCGGCTAAAGCAGTGGGTGTTGATTTCATTGGTGGTTATTCAGCATTGGTCCAAAAAGGTTTTGCCAATGGGGATTTGGCATTAATTAAATCGTTACCTCGTGCGCTAACAGAAACCGATTTAGTGATGTCGAGTGTTAATATTGGTTCAACTAAAGCAGGTATAAACCTTGATGCAATTAAATTGATGGGCGAAACTGTAAAAGGAATTTCTGAAAAATCCGATACAGCTAATGCCAAGCTAGTTATTTTTGCAAATGCTGTCGAAGATAATCCTTTCATGGCTGGTGCTTTTCATGGTGTCAGTGAAGCCGATGTTGTGATTAACGTTGGTGTTTCTGGGCCTGGCGTTGTAAAACGTGCACTGGAAAAGGTAAAAGGCGAATCTATTCAAGTAGTTGCCGAAACTGTCAAAAAGACAGCTTTCAAAATTACACGTGTTGGACAGATGGTGGGTGCACTAGCTGCTGAACGACTTGGAGTTGAATTTGGAATTGTCGATTTGAGTTTGGCCCCTACACCTGCACGAGGTGATTCTGTAGCTGAAGTTCTTGAAGAAATTGGTCTTGAACAAGTAGGAACGCACGGAACTACAGCTGCATTAATGCTATTGAATGACGCTGTTAAAAAGGGTGGTGTTATGGCTTCGCAACGTGTTGGCGGCCTATCCGGTGCATTTATTCCAGTTTCAGAGGATGCTGGTATGATTGATGCAGCAAAAGAAGGTACATTGACGTTATCAAAGCTTGAAGCAATGACTGCTGTTTGTTCGGTTGGATTAGATATGATTGCTATTCCAGGAGATACTAGTGCAACGACAATTAGTGCAATGATCGCTGATGAAGCCGCTATTGGTGTACAAAATAATAAAACTACGGCTGTTCGTATTTTGCCAACTTTGGGTACAAAGGTTGGTGATATGGTTGATTATGGTGGGTTGTTAGGTACTGCTCCAGTAATGCCAGTTGTAGAAAAGTCAAGTGCAGACTTTATCAATCGTGGCGGACACATTCCAGCACCGATTCATTCATTTAAAAACTAATAAAAAGTTGCGATAAAAATCATCGCAACTTTTTTATTTTGTATTTTTCGATTGTTGTGTTCGTGTTTCGGTAATTGGATTTTGGTTTGTGGAAACTGCTTTAGAAAACATAACCGCAATATAAACTAATAGAATCAGAATAACAACGGTAGATAAAACACGAAGTGGGTGATAGAAAAAGTTTTTAATATAATTTGAAATGGCAAAATGTTTTTTTTGCGGTGCAGCACTTTCTGTAATTGAGGATTCCAAGGCATAGGCAAAACTATTAGTGTCAACAGCTCTGGCTGTTGATTCATAAGGAACAATAGAAATTTCGCGTGTTTTTGATAACTTAGCTATTCGTTTGCGTCGGTCATCTCGATTTTTTAAGACATTTTTTCGGAAATTAGCAATATTAACCAATGCCTTGTTTTGTAACTTCATTACGCGCTCACGTAATTGCTCTATGGGGCTATATACTGGTACTTTCATATTTAATCTCCATATCTTTAACGTTAATTGTTAGATCCTAACTTTACTATACGACATCTTAAGACAAATTTGGGTGAGTTTATATGATTGCAAACAAATTTAATTGTTCTTAATCTTTTCAATAGATAGTATAATGAAAATATGACAACACGTGAAGAACAACTTTATCATGATTATTTAGAATCAGAACGCCAATATTCACCGCAAACCTTAAAAGCTTATTTAACAGATATTGCTGAATTTAAGAATTATTTGCATGAAAGTGGCGGATTTACAAAATTTGGAGAAGTTCAAACTTTAGATGTACGTGTCTATTTGAATGATTTATATGAAAAAAAGTTGGCTCGTACAACTATCTCTAGAAAGATTAGCAGTTTGCGAATGTTTTATCAATTTTTAATTACTAATCAATTTGCCATTGATAATCCATTTGATAGTATTTCATTAAAAAAACATCAGAACCAATTACCAGATTTTTTTTATGAAGATGAACTGCATGAACTTTTTGATGTGGCCTACAATCATGAAGATCATTTGTGGGAACGTAATGCAGCTTTACTTGAATTTTTATATGCTACTGGAATAAGAGTGGCTGAAATTGCTGGATTGACGTTATCTCAGTTGGATTTTTCGCAGCGCCTGGTGCTCATTCATGGTAAGGGAAATAAAGATCGTTATGTTCCTTTTGGGCATTTTGCAGAAAATATTATGAAAGAATACATTACAGATTTGCGTGCATCCTTAACAGTAAATCAAGAACATGAATATGTATTTGTAAATCATCGTGGCGAGCCAATTACACCAGCTGGCATTACTTACATTTTAAACCAGTTAATGCAACGTTCTGCATTGACTGGTAAAATTCATCCACATATGTTGCGTCATACTTTTGCGACCCATTTGATTAATCGAGGTGCAGATATGAGAACGGTTCAGGAACTGTTGGGTCATGTTAATTTGTCAACGACACAAATGTATACCCATGTGACGCGAGAAAGTTTACAAAAAAATTATCAAAATTTCTTTCCGCGAGCCAATAAGTAACCGGTTACAAAAATAGTTTATCAAGCGCTTCACAAATCTAAGAAAAGATAGTAAAATAAAAGTTATGATAACGCTAGAAAATAAACACCTCATTGTGAAAATTAATCCAGAAGGCGCCGAATTAACAAGTGTCTGGCATAAAAATGCTGAATTAGAATATATATGGACTGCAGACCCTAAATATTGGGGACGACATGCTTCAAATCTGTTCCCTATTGTGGGCCGATTACGTGGCGATCAATTTAGAGTTGCGGGTGAGACGTATTACATGAACCAACATGGTTTTGCACGTAATATGTTATTTGATGTTGTTGAACAAAGTGAAAATAAGGCTGTTTTTCGTATTGTTGACTCTGAGTCGACGCATCGTGTATATCCTTTTAAGTTTCAATTAGATATCAGTTATGAATTAACAGAGGATGACACACTACATATTGCTTATATCGTACATAATCCCGATAAAGAAGAAACCCTATTCTTTAGTGTGGGTGGACACCCGGCCTTTAATTTGCCACTTGATGGAGGAAAGTTTTCGGACTACTATCTGTCAATTGAGCCTGAAAAAATATATGATCGTGTACGTCTAGTTGGACCATATTCCAATCCAAACCATCCCACGCCTTTTAATGCTAGTATTCCACTACGTCTGCGTCAGGAAGACTATCATGATGATGCTATTATTTTGAAACTCAATCGACAAAAGACGTCATTTTTGTTGGCTCGTTTGGCTAATCAACATGGATTGCGTATGACATTAGACAATGCGCAATTTATCGGCGTTTGGACACCTGCTGGTAAACAAGCACCATTTATTGCGCTTGAACCATGGTGGGGGTTGGCTGACACGGTAGATGCAACAGGTAACTTTAAAGAGAAATTTGGTTCAAATGTTTTAGCTGCCGGCGATACTTTTAATGGCACCTATAGTCTACAGTTCTTCTAATAAAAAAGCATTGATACATTAGTATTGATGCCTTTTTTATTAGAATTTAGGTTAAAAGGTTGCATTATCTATCATAATGTCTTAAACTGATAGTAATTTAAAAACGTCATAAACTGATGAGACGGAGATCAAACCATGTGTGCACGTAAAGGGAGCCCTTGTTACTGGAAGTAGGGCCGAACGCAACATGGCAAATGGACCGTTGAGGGTTGGTTGAACGAGAGCAATCTCAAGTACTGCCAAACGTAAGATCCACGTAAGTGATCAGGTTATTGTTAGATAACTGTTGAGACGCGTTTTAACTCGAGTGGGCTTTTTGGGTACCATTTGATTTAAACGAAATCAGGTGGCACCGCGGGAAAACCGTCCTGAAATTTTTGCAAAAGCAAATTTTTCAGGACGGTTTTTGTTTGCTTAAAGAAAGAGGAATAAGATGACAAGAAAAGGTTATTACGGAGAATATGGGGGACAATTTGTTCCAGAATTGCTAATGCCAGCAATTAATGAAGTCACAGAGGCATTCAATAAATATAAAGAGGATCCAGCTTTTAAAAGTGAATTGAAAGATTTATTCGACAATTACGCGAACCGACCATCTATGTTATATTATGCAAAAAATATGTCTGAAGACTTAGGTGGTGCGCAAATTTATCTAAAGAGAGAAGATTTAAATCACACTGGTGCTCATAAAATTAACAATGTTTTAGGGCAAGCATTAATTGCCAAAAAAATGGGTAAAACACGTTTAATTGCTGAAACAGGTGCCGGACAACATGGCGTGGCAACAGCTACGGCTGCGGCATTGTTTGGTATGGAAGCAGAAATTTTTATGGGCAAGGAGGATACAGAACGACAGGCGTTGAATGTTTATCGCATGGAGCTACTAGGGGCCAAAGTTCATGCGGTGACAACAGGAACACAAGTCTTAAAAGATGCGGTGAACGCAACATTTCAAGACTGGACAAAAAGAATTGATGATACTTTCTATGTACTTGGTTCAGCGGTTGGTCCATATCCCTTCCCAGAAATGGTTAAATATTTCCAATCGGTTATAAGTGAGGAAGCCAGAAGGCAATTCTTAGAAATGACTGGAAAACTGCCAGACGCTGTAATTGCTGCCGTTGGTGGTGGATCGAATGCAATTGGTGCTTTCGCTAAGTTCATTGATGACGCAGAAGTGGAGTTGATTGGCGTTGAAGCCGCTGGAAAAGGCGTAAAAACTGATCAAACAGCTGCAACCATGGCACTAGGTTCAAAAGGTGTTTTTCATGGTATGAAATCCCAATTTTTACAATCAGCTGATGGGCAAATTGATCCTGTTTACAGTATTTCTGCAGGATTGGACTATCCTGGCATCGGACCGGAGCATGTTTATCTAAAGGATATTCACCGAGCAACTTATGTACCGATTACAGATGATGAAGCAGTTGATGCATTTGAATACATTGCAAAAACAGAGGGTGTAATTGCTGCAATTGAAAGCGCACACGCAGTAGCTTATGCAATGAAATTAGCACCAAAAATGAGAAAAGATCAACAAATAATGGTTAATTTGAGTGGTCGAGGTGACAAAGACGTTGCCGCGATAGCCCGTTATAAAGGAGTTGATATTCATGAGTAATATTCAAGAAGCACTTAAAACCTTGCTCGTGCAAAAAAATTTGACAGATGATATGGCTCAGAAAGTAATGAACGATATTATGGACGGCAAAGTGTCTGACCCTGAAATTGCAGCTTACTTAATGGGATTAGCCGCAAAAAAAGAAGCTGTTTCGGAAATAGTTGGCTCGGCTCGGGCCATGATTGATCATGCAAAGACAATTCCATCAGAATTTGAGGCAATGGACATTGTCGGAACTGGTGGTGATTTGTCCGGTACATTCAACATTTCGACAACGGCTAGTTTCATTGTAGCTGGAGCGGGGGTGCCTGTCGTCAAGCATGGGAATCGTGCTGCTAGTTCTAAATCAGGTACGGCAGATGCATTGGAAGCACTTGGGGTTACCATTGATTTAACACCAGAACAAGCGACTGATGTTTTAGCGAATGCTGGGCAAACATTTTTATTTGCACGCTCGTTTCATCCGGCAATGAAGTATGTTGGATCAATTCGTAAAAGCCTGGGATTTCGTACTATTTTTAATATCCTTGGGCCATTAACGAATCCAACACGTCCACGTACAATGTTGGTGGGGGTTTACACAAAAGAGTTACTAGTACCACTAGCAAATGTATTGTCAGAATTAGGTGTTCAAGAAGCTATATTGGTTCATGGACAAGATGGTTTAGATGAGGTGACATTAACAACTAAAACTGATTTGGCCATATTATCGAATGGTCATATTAGAGAGGCCACTTTCGACCCACAAGATTATGGATTTGACTATGTTTCTATTGAATCCTTACAAGGGGGTACACCAATTGAAAATGCTAAAATAACAGAGCATATTTTAGCAGGGAAAATCACTGGTCCTATGGCAGATACTGCAATTTTAAATGCTGCGCTAGCATTGTTTATTGCAAAAAAAGCGCAGTCCATTGATGCTGCCATTCAGCTAGCTAGAGAAACCTTGATTAATGGAACGGCATTAGGTCAACTAGAGGCGTTGCGATCATCTTCTAGGGCGGTGACGGCATGATATTAGATGATTTAGTAGCAGCAACATGTCAAAATATGTTGGCGCGTCAAGCTCAAAAATCGCTGCATGACTTACAAAAAGAAGCAGCACACATCACAGTTTCAAGAGAATTTCCTTTCGAAAAAAGTCTAGCTCAACAGAAAATATCAGTTATTGCCGAAATTAAACAAGCATCCCCATCGAAAGGGCAAATTGTACCTTCATCAGAGTTTGATTATCAAGGGATTGCGAAAGACTATGAGGTGGCAGGTGTCGATGCGATAAGCGTTTTGACAGAAGAGAATTATTTCAAGGGATCTCTTGATATTTTAAAAACAGTTGCAGCAGATTCTGCTACTCCTGTATTACGCAAAGATTTTACAATTGATCCATACATGATTTATGAGGCTAAAGTAGCTGGATCACAAATCATTTTATTAATCGTTGCTATTTTAACGGACGAACAATTAAAAGAATACCTATCTTTAGCAAACGAATTAGGATTGTCAGTAATTGTGGAAGCGCACAATGAAGAAGAGATTCTCCGAGCAGTGAAGGCAAATGCACGAATTATTGGTGTGAACAATCGTAATTTAAAAGACTTCACGGTCGACTTTGACAACACTAAACGTTTACGACAATTAGTTCCACCAGAAATTTTATTTATTTCAGAATCTGGTATAAAAGATCGCTCAGATGTTGTTACCCTTGAACAGATTGGCGTGGACGGTATTTTAGTTGGTGAGACGTTCATGAAGGCTGCAGATAAATTAGCGGCCATACAACAGTTAAGGGGCGAAAAATGACGCTAATTAAATTATGTGGAAATTTTCGTTTACAAGATATAGATTACTTGAATGAAGTTCGACCTGATTTAGCTGGTATTATCTTGGTTCCTAACAAACGACGCTCGGTGTCTCTTGCCCTTGCTCAAAAAATGCGTTCGCAATTGGATGAAAAGATTCCATTAGTTGGTGTTTTCTTAAATCAAGATGCAGATGAAATTTTGAAGTATAGAGAGATTGTTCAAATGGTTCAATTACATGGTAATGAGACTGAACAGGAAATTAGCAAAATACAAAAAGCAGGACTACCAGTTATTAAGGTGATGAAGCCTGACCATCAGTATAAAACACAAGCTACGCGCCGAATGATTGATGCAGGAGCAGGCTCTGGCAAAACATTTGATTGGAAAAAATTTCAGCCACTAGAGTCATTGGATTTCTTGGCAGGAGGGCTGACCCCCGATAATTTACAACAGGCAATCTCTTTATTGAAACCAAAGGTTGTTGATATTAGTTCAGGAACAGAATGTAACGGTATAAAAAACTTAGAAAAGATGCGCGAAGTGGTTCGCATAGCAAGGAGTAATAAATGACTAGAATTTCACAGGCATTAGAAAATAAAAATGCTTTTATTGGTTTCGCGGTAGCTGGGTATCCGGATTTTGAAAAGAGTGCAAAATATATTGTTGATATGGCTGAGGCTGGTGCAGATCTTATTGAGATTGGCATTGCTTTTAGTGATCCAAGTGCTGACGGTCCCACTATCATGAATGCTGATCAAGAGGTTCTCGAAAACGGTTCAACAACAGCTGATGTGTTTAATTTAGTTGCTGAAGTTCGCAAACACACGGATGTGCCTTTAGTTTTTCTAACGTATACAAATCCAGTATTTAAATATGGGTACGAAAAATTTCTCAGCAAAATGCAGTCGTTGGATATTCAGGGTGTTATTATGCCCGACATGCCTATGGAAGAACAAGATGAATTTTTGGAACTTGTCCACCAGTATGGTCGCGACTTTATTCAACTCGTAACATTACAATCCGGAAATCGTTTGCCGAAAATTGTAGAACGTGCTTCTGGATTTATATATGTAGTAAGTTCCTTAGGAATAACAGGCTCTAGAAGTAAATTGTCAAACGAAGCTGATGAAATCGTTACTAAGATTAAGCGGCTAACAGATTTGCCAGTTGCAGTTGGTTTTGGGATCACGACATATGATCAAGCAAAACAATTTGAATCTGCTGATGCGATTATTGTTGGTTCAGCACTTGTCAAAATTATCGAAGACCACCCAGAGGATGCTACATCTTATTTGACAGATTTTATTAAAAACATGAAAGGAGCGCGTCATGCGACAAATTAAGACAATTGACGCGGATACCTTAACAGTAATCAGTGCTTATTTTCGGTTGCGCGGAGAACATAGTTTTTTATTAGAATCAGTACCTACAGATAGTGAAAAGTCACGTTATTCAATTATCGCACTTGATCCTGTCCATGAGTTTAAGACCAACGGTATGTTGGTGACGGTTGATGGTCAAACTAGTGAAAGCAAAGATCCCCTGCTGGCATTGCAAAATTTAGTAGTTGTGCAAGAACAGCCCGTGGAGGAGTTGCCTTTTCAAGGAGGTGCCATTGGATATGTAGGGTTTGATACGGTTGCTTGCTATGAAAAACTAGAAAACCAACCTAAAGATGAGTTGGATATGCCCGACAGCCATTTATTTTTGTATGAAAATTTTGTTATTTTCGACCATCGTCAAGAAAAAATAAAAATTGTCGTGGATAATGTTTATTCGGGACGTCAGAACTTAGAACACGTCGTTCTTGCAATCGAAAATAAGTTGAAATTACCCGTGGCTGATGAACTCGTTCCGGTAAAACTACATGAATTAAATCCAAAATCAAATGTGACGCCCGAGCAATTTAAAGAAATCGTTAATCATACGAAGGAATTAATTCAAGAAGGCGATATGTTTCAAATGGTTCCGTCGCAACGTTTTAGTTTTGAATTCGAGGATAAACCATTTGATTTTTATCGGCAACTTCGTCGTACAAATCCGTCGCCGTATATGTACTATATGGACTACGGTGATTATCAAATTATTGGTTCATCCCCGGAAAGCTTGGTGACAGTAAGAGGAGAAACAGTAACTACTAATCCAATTGCGGGGACGCGTAAACGGGGGCAAACATTAACAGAAGACGTTGCCATTGCTAAAGAGTTGAAAACAAATGAAAAAGAACTAGCAGAACACCGTATGTTAGTCGATCTTGGACGGAATGATCTTGGTAAAGTTTCTGAATATGGCAGTGTCAAGGTGACAACTTTGCTGGAAATTCAAAAATACCGTTATATCATGCATTTGGTTTCTGAAGTCAGTGGAAAATTAAGGGCACACACACCTGCTATTGAAGCTTTGAAAGCTACATTACCAGCTGGAACTGTTTCTGGGGCACCCAAGGTTCGTGCTCTGCAACGTATTTACGAAATGGAACCAGTTAAAAGAGGTGTTTATGCCGGTGCAATTGGTTATTTATCTCGCGATAATCAGATGGATTTTGCCATTGCGATTCGAACGATGGTTGTTAAAAGTAACAAAGGATATGTACAAGCGGGTGCTGGTATTGTCTATGATTCTATAGCAGAAAATGAATACCAAGAAACGCTTAACAAGGCTAAAGCGTTGTTGCGAGTTGGAGGGGATGTATGATTTTAATCGTGGATAATTATGATTCTTTTACTTATAATCTAGCACAAATTGTAGGTACAAAGACTGATTTAGTGGTTTTAAGAAACGATGATCAGAAACTCTATGCGACTGCTGATAAAGCTGACGGGATTATTTTTTCGCCTGGCCCAGGAAAACCTGAGCAAGCAGGAGAAATGGAAAATATGATTCGACACTATGCCAACAGCAAGCCGTTGTTGGGTATCTGTTTAGGGCACCAAGCCATTGGTGAAGTTTTTGGTGGACGTGTTAAACGGGCAGCTGTTATTCGTCATGGTAAGGGTTCTGATATGCTGGTAGCAGACACATCGCCGTTACTAAGCACAGGATTAGTCAAAATTATGCGCTATCATTCTCTCATCCTTGATAAAAAAAATTTTCCAAAAGATTTCAAAGTGGTTGGCATCGCACAAGATGACGATGAAATAATGGCTATGCAACATAAAACTTTACCAGTGTTCGGCTTTCAATTTCATCCTGAATCTATTGGAACGCCGACAGGATCAAAAATGATTGAAAAATTTATAGCGCTAACTGCAAACGTAAAATAAAAACTATAATAATTAAATCTAGTACAAGAGTAAAAGCTTTTTTCATGAGGAATTAATGATGTAATGAAGTTTATTTTAATAAACTGTTGACATTTATAATAAATGAATGTATAGTTAATTACATCAAATAAGAATGAGAAAAATTATGAACAGCAAAGTCTTGAAAAATAATAGTTATTACTACTTCTGGTTTATGTAGAGCCGTCGCATTATAAGTGCGTCGGTTACGACGCACTTAGCGACCAGAAGTTTTTCAAGGTTGAGTCACTAAGTGTTGATATTAAACACCTAGTGGCTTTTATGTTTTCAGGAGTGTAATTTTCTGTTAAATCGTACTAGGTGTTTACTCACTTAGTACGATTTTTATTTAAGGAGAATCTCATGAAAACATCATCATTGTCAACAGAAACAATTCAGTCGTTGAGGTTGCTGTCTAACCAAATGATTAGCAAAGCTGGTTCTGGGCACCCTGGCATTGCTTTGGGTGCTGCACCAATTTTGTATGAGTTGTATGCAAATCAACTTAATGTTGATCCCGAGAATCCTAATATGATTAATCGCGATCGTTTCGTTTTGTCTGCTGGTCACGGTGCCGCATTACTGTATGCGACTTTACATGCAGCTGGCTTTGACCTGTCAGCCCAAGATTTATCAGAATTTCGACAACCACATTCAAAAACGCCTGGACATCCAGAAGTTGGTGTGACGCCTGGTGTTGAAGCAACAACTGGACCACTTGGGCAAGGATTGGGTATGGCTGTTGGTATGGCAATGGCTGAAGCAAAGCTCAATAACCAATTTCCCTCAGTGATTGACCATTTTACATTTGCGCTAGTTGGTGATGGGGATTTAATGGAGGGGGTGAGCCATGAAGTAGCGTCACTCGCTGGTCAACAAAAGCTCGGTAAGTTGGTTGTTCTTTATGATGATAATGCTGTCAGTCTTGATGGTTTGAAGAAAAGGTCAGATATATCAAATAATCTAGCGCGCTTTGCCAGTTATGGTTGGGATATACGTGAGGTGGCAGATGGTAATGATTTAGAAGCCATTCACGATGCAATTGAAAATGCTAAAATGTCTCCTGAGCCCACGTTGATTGCTGTGAAAACAATTATTGGTGATTTTGGACCGTTCGCTGGCACTAACAAGGCTCACGGCACACCACTAGATAGTCAACAATTGCAAGATCTTTCATCAGCGCTTGATGTTGATATACAAAATTTTGAATTACCAAGTAATTTGCTTGAAGACATGCGTGCTAAAATTTCGAATAGACTTTTGCATCAAAAACAACCTTTGAATGACGAATTAACCGATTATCTGCAATTCTCAACTAAAAACACGGTGACCATCCCCGAGTTACCGACTGATTTGAAAGTACAAGCAGGCCGAAAAATATCTAAATATGTGTTGCAAAACTTTGCGACACAATTACCACAATTATGGGGTGGATCAGCTGACTTGGTAGCATCTACTAATGCTGAAGTGGAGGCTTCACCATTGTTCAACGCCGATGATCGATCGGGTAGAAATATTGCGTTTGGTGTGCGTGAGTTTGGCATGGGCGCGGTAATGAATGGGATAGCTTTACACGGTGGTACAAAAGTATTTGGCGCGACATTCTTGGCTTTTTCGGATTATATGAAGGCAGCTATTCGTTTGAGTGCCTTGCAGCATGTGCCGAGTATTTATGTTTTTACGCATGACAGTATTACGGTTGGCGAAGATGGACCAACACATCAACCGGTTGAACAACTGATGGGGCTTCGTCTGATTCCGGGTGTTGATGTATTGCGTCCAGGGACAGCCGAAGAGATAGCCAGCGCTTGGCAGCGGGCGTTGACGTCAACTGATCGACCAACAATCTTAATTTTAAGTCGTGGCGAAATTGGTGCTCAAGGAAGCACAGACCAAGCAAAACAATCACTTGAAAATGGCGCGGCACAAATAAGACATCATGATGAGGCTAAAATTAACTTGATTGCTACTGGATCCGAAGTCCAAATAGCACAGAAGGTGAGTGAATTACTGTCACTACCTTCAAACGTTGTTTCCATGCCAAATCTGTCGCGATTCTTAGCGCTAGATGATGATAAAAAGCAACAAATTATTCCCGAAACGGGCACAAAAAATGTGATAATAGAGGCAGGAACAACATTGGGTTGGCAAGGAATTGCTGGCAATGATGGCGTAATATTTGGTATTGATGAATTTGGTATGAGTGCGGCAGCACAAATAGCTCTTGACGAATTTGGATTTAATGCTGAAGATATCGTCGATAAAATCACACAGGAGTTACAATGACTTTATATGGATTAATCGCGCATCCGGCCGGACATTCACGTTCGCCGCAAATGCAAAACATGATGATAGCTGAATATGGTATTGATGCACACTATCACGCTTTCGACATTTTACCAGAAAAACTTGAAGAGGCCATCGTTGGACTAAAAGCCTTACACGTAGGCGGATTCAATGTTTCAACACCGTTTAAAAATGAAATTATTCAATATTTGGATGAGCTATCGCCAATATCTCAGCGGCTTCATGCGGTGAATACGGTTAAAAGTGTTAAAGGGCGTCTGATTGGCACTAACACAGATGGAGACGGGTTCTGGCAAAGTATTAATTCTCGCCAACCCAAAGAAATGGTTATTGTACTGGGTACTGGCGGAGCAGCTAGATCAGTGATTGCCACTGCGAAACTGTATGGCGTGAGGGAATTAATTGTGTTTAATAGAGTTCATGAAGATTGGCATGAGCGAAAAGCAGAGATTAGCTATCTTAGTGAGGGGAATGGGCATCTAGAAGATTTAGCAGATAATCAGATGCTCACCAAAGCATTAAAGCGTGCTGATATGCTTATCAATGCCACCACCGTTGGGATGAATGATTTGCGGACGCTATTAACGGATTTGCAAATAGCATTACTACCACAGCACGCCTTGGTGGTGGACATGATTTATCGTAATCAACAAACTACATTATTGAAATCTGCTAACCAACGTGGATTAGCAACATTAAATGGTTTGCCGATGTTAGTCAATCAAGGAGCGCTAAGCTTTGAATATTGGTTCGACAGGCCAGCTGACAGAAATCTTATGAAGAAAGCAATTGAGGAATAAAACAATGATTATTATCGCAAAGACAAGTCAAGATGCAGAAAAAATTGCAGCGCAATTAGATACCAAAGACCCTATTAAACCAGTGTTTGTTCACAGTAATAGAGTTGCGTTAGCCGGCGTAAAAAAGTTACCTGAAGATATATTGAAAAATATATCACAAGACGTTGTTGAAATAATCACAAACCATCATTCAGCCATCAAGTCATCACGTGACTTCCACCCAGAGGATACAATTATTACAACTAAACATAGTGTCATTGGTGGTGGTAACTTCGTCTTCATGGCTGGCCCTGATTCAATCGAATCTCCCGAACATGTTAAAGAAATGGGTGAAGATGTTAAGCAGGCGGGCGCAACTATCTTGCGCGGCGGGGCTTTCAAGCCACGTACATCCCCATATTCATTTCAAGGTAATGGCGAAGAAGGTTTAAAAGCCCATCGCGCAGCAGCAGATGCGTTGGGAATGGATATGGTAACCGAAATCTTAGATACACGAGATGTTGATTTAGTTGATTCTTACACAGATATTTTCCAAGTCGGTACGCGTAATATGCAAAACTTTGCTTTGCTCAAGGCCCTGGGAAAGAAGAACAAGCCCGTGGTTTTGAAACGTGGTATGTCAGCAACCATCGATGATTTGCTTAATGCTGCTGAATACATTGCTGCTGGTGGGAATGATCAGATTATTTTGATGGAACGTGGTATTCGTACTTATGATAATAAGTACACGCGTAATACGCTTGATGTATCAGCCATTCCTGTTTTACAATCGCTAACTCACTATCCTGTTGTTGCGGATGCTTCACATGCGGCTGGTGTTTCAAAGTTTGTTGAACCGCTTGCTTTAGCTGCAATTGCTGCTGGTGCACAAGGTTTGATGACCGAAATACATGATGATCCGTCACATGCATTTGTTGATGGTGCCCAAGCATTGACACCAGCACAATTCAAACAATTGACAGAGAAGGCAAACAAGGTGCGCGAGGCCATTAAATGAGCACAATTACAGTTGATTTAGCGACAAAAAAGTATGATGTGAAAATTGATAACACTTTACACACACGTCTTGGCCAAGAAATATCGGCTGTGTGGTCTGCGCGAAAGATTTCACTATTAACAGATAGCAACGTTGGGCCATTGTATTTAAAGGATACAGCAAAGCAATTACGTGAAGTAGGATTTGATATACTCGAGTTAGAAGTTCCCGCTGGAGAGTCATCAAAATCTTTGTCAGTGGCCGGTGAATTGATTGCTAAAATGGCAGCTGCTGGATTTACGCGTGGCGATGGTGTTATTGCATTAGGTGGTGGCGTTATTGGTGATTTAGGTGGAGTAGTCGCCTCTTTGTACATGCGCGGAATTGCTTTTATTCAAATTGCGACGTCATTAACAGCTCAAGTTGATTCGTCGGTTGGTGGTAAGACAGCCGTGAATCTTGGTAATACAAAAAATATTGCTGGCTCTTTTTATCAGCCGGATTTAGATTTAGTTGATGTTACTTATTTGAATACACTGACGGACCGTGATTTAGTTGAAGGATATGCGGAAGTTGTTAAAACATCAGCATTGGCTAATCAAGACTTTTTTGATTTTACTGGTCAAATCAAATCGGTAGCAGATATACGTCATCATGCGCAAGAATTGTCAAAACGTGCGATTGCTTATAAGGCTAGTGTAGTGATGGCTGATGAAAAAGAAGCTGGAGACCGCCAGTTTCTGAATTTTGGGCATACTTTTGGTCACGCGATTGAACTATTAGCTCATGGTGAATTACGTCATGGTGAAGCTGTGGCGATTGGTATGATTGCTATTAGCAGTCGATTTGAACAACATGGTATAATGCCTAGAGGGCTAACTACTGAATTATTAAGTCGATTGGAAGCTGTTGGTTTACCAACACATTCGCATTTTATCGGGACAACTGACTTCTTTAACCACTTGATCAATGATAAAAAAAATCATGATGGTATTTTGAATTTAGTGGCTCTTGAAAAAGTAGGTCAGCCAATTATTGTAAAGAAAAAAATCGCCGACATGCCGGCATTTGTGGAGAATTAATATGAGATATGTTACTGCTGGTGAAAGCCATGGCCCTGAAGAAATTGCTGTTATTGAAGGTATTCCTGCCGGATTACACATCAGTCAAGAAGATGTTAATGAGCAATTAGCTCGACGTCAGCGTGGTTATGGTCGTGGTGAACGTCAAAAAATCGAAACTGATACAGTTACCTTTTTGACAGGTGTTCGTCACCAAACAACACTTGGATCACCAATTACATTGAATGTTCACAACGATGATCATAATAATTGGTCGAAAATTATGGCCCCTAATGAGCCAGCAACAGCAGAAAATACGCTCCGTAAGGTGTTGCGCCCGCGTCCAGGACATGCTGATTTGGTTGGTGGGATGAAGTATCGTCACCGTGAAGATTTACGCAATGTTTTGGAAAGATCTTCGGCTCGTGAAACGACAATGCGTGTTGCAGTTGGTGCTGTTGCCAAAAAATTACTTTCCGAAATAGGTGTTGATGTTCATGGTTTCGTTGTGAATGTTGGACCTGCTAAGTCCGACCTAAATGAGTTAACTAAGTATAAGAACCTGCAAGAGTTGCGTGTTGTGACAGAAGGTTTCGACACACGTGCTCTAAATGCTGAAGCTGATGAAGCTATTAAAGAAGTAATTGATAAAACAAAGCGTGATGCAAATACTGTAGGAGGCCAAGTCCAAGTTATTGCGACAGGTATGCCTGTTGGATTGGGATCATATGTATCTGCCGATACAAAGTTAGACGCTAAAATTGCCAACGCTATTGTTGGCATCAATGCCTTCAAAGGTGTTCAATTTGGTGGTGGTTTTGATAACGCAGAAAAGTATGGCGATCAAGTCATGGATGAAATTTTTTGGGACGAAGAACGTGGCTTTTATCGTGGTTCTGATAATCTCGGTGGTTTTGAAGGTGGTATGACGACAGGAGAAGCAATTGTTGTTCGTGGTGTTGTTAAGCCTATTCCTACTTTGTATCGTCCTATGCAGTCAGTTGACATTGATACACACGAAGACCACCGTGCATCGATAGAACGCTCAGATACAACTGCAGTTACTGCCGCTGCTGTAATTGCTGAGGCAATGGTAGCAATTGAGTTAGCTAAAGCTGTTTTGGATAAATTTGATGCAGATAACATTGAACGGATGAAAGAACAAGTGGCAGTGTATCGTGAAGAAATAAGAAAGTTTTAATATAGCTTCGGCTATAGTACATATTATGAACAAAGGATAAAAAGAGATGATTAAACTCACTAAAGCAGAAAAAAATGGCCTTCATGGAGAAATAACAGTTCCTGGCGACAAGTCAATATCACATCGAGCATTGATGTTTGGTGCGATAGCTGAGGGGAAAACTGTCATTGATAATTTTTTGATGTCAGATGATGTGATGCATACCATGGGTGTTTTTCGTGCGCTTGGTGTGGAAATTGACCACACAGAATCACAAGCTACAGTTATTGGTAAAGGCCTTACAAATTTTAAGGCACCATCTGCTGGATTAGATATGGGCAATTCAGGAACTTCAACTCGTCTCCTCATGGGATTGCTAAGTAAGCAACCGTTTGATCTGAATATTTTTGGTGATTCATCACTGAGCAAGCGACCATTGCGTCGTGTTGCCGACCCGTTGTCAATGATGAATGCGCAATTTGAATTATCTAATGACGAGTTCTTACCAGCTGTAATTAAGGCCAATACTGAACTAAATGGTATTACTTATCATATGCCGGTAGCATCAGCGCAGGTCAAAAGTGCTATTTTGCTAGCGGGCATACAAGCTGAGGGTGAAACAACGATTATCGAAGATCTACCATCAAGAGATCATACAGAGCGCATGCTCCGTCAGTTTGGTGGGCAAATTAAAACAGATAACGGTGTAATTACTGTTAAAAAGCAGTCAAAACTAAGCGGTCAGCATGTTTTAGTACCATCGGATATCTCAAGTGCTGCATTTTTCATGGTGGCTGGTTTAATTACACCAAACTCGGAAATTACCATTAAAAAGGTCGGTGTCAATCCAACGCGTGATGGTGTGATTAAATTGCTTGAACGGATGGGTGCAGAAATTACTCAGAAACCGATTGCATCTGATGGAGAACCGTTGGCTGATATCACGGTCAAAGCACAAACTTTACACGGTATTGCAATTACTGCTGAGGATATTCCTGGTGCAGTTGATGAACTGCCCATTCTTGCTCTAGCTGCTACACAAGCTGTGGGAGACACGATTATAAGTGGTGCAGAGGAATTACGTGTAAAAGAAACTGACAGAATTTCGACAGTCATTAGTGAGCTAACTAAATTGGGCGCTGATATTGATGAGAATCCAGATGGTATGGTTATTCATGGTGGAACGCTCTTGCACACGTCAAATGGCTCAACACTACTTGACTCACATGGGGATCATCGCATTGGTATGATGAACGTGATTGCTTCTCTCATTACTGAAGGGGATGTAGTATTAACCGGTGAAGAAGCTATGAGTGTGTCGTATCCTGGATTTGTAGAAGATGTGTCCTCAATTAAGAGAGAATGGTTATGAAAAATATCGTTGTTGTGGGTCTTGGCGAAATGGGGGCATCGTTAGCCAAAATTTTAAACAAAGAGCCAAAAAACCAAGTAATAGGTGTTGATATTAATGAAAAGTCGCTCAACTATGCAAAAGATCATGGTATTGTTTTTGAGGCAGCTTCTAATTTAGTAAATGTTGCATCTCATGCTGATGTTATTATCTTGGCCACACCAGTAACTTATATCGAAGAAATGATTCGTTCATTATCTCAACTATCTCTAAAAAAAGAGGTAATCGTTACGGATACAGGATCGACAAAACGAGATATTATGGATGTGGCTGAAGCAGTTTTGACACCAAAAAATATTCATTTCGTTGGTGGGCATGCTATGGCCGGTACTCATCGGAGCGGTGTTGAGTGGGCAAATGAAAAATTGTATCAAGATGTGCCTTATTTCTTAATTTCAAGTTCAATTTCTAATGCTCGTAGGTTGCAGGAAATTCTTGAACCGATTGCCGCTAAATTTATGCCAATTTCAGTCAAGAAACACGATGAGCTGATGGCTGTAATTAGTGATATACCGCATATTATGTCTTTTGCATTAATGAATACTGCCACTAACCAGCTGGGCGATTCAACGACATTTGGACAGTATGTTGCTGGTGGCTTCAAAGATATGACACGCATAGCGGAAAGTGATCCAAAGTTATGGACTGATGTATTGTTAAGCAACAAAGAAGCAATATTAACTAGTCAGTCCTTGATAATCGAGCAATTACAATTATTTTCTCAAGCAATTGAAGATAATGATGCATCAACTTTGATGACTTTAATTTCGTCAGCACAGGAGTCAAGAAAAAATTTATTGTTAAAGTGAGAAAATTATGATTAAAGAACCAGATACATTAATGCTTATTGGGTTTATGGGTGCTGGGAAAACGACTGTGGGTAAGGAAATTGCTCGGCAACATCATTCAAAGTTCGTAGATATTGATTCTGAAATTGAACGTGCTGCCGGTAAATCAATCGCAGAAATTTTTGAAGAACGTGGCGAAGCCGGCTTCCGTGAGTTAGAAACCAAAGTTTTAAATAATGTACAAACATTTGATGGTGTTGTTGCCACGGGCGGGGGTGTAGTGGAACGACCAGAAAACTTAGAAATTCTTCGCCATTCTCCAGCGACAATTATTTATTTACATGGCAATTTAGAAAGTACTATTGGCCGCTTAATTCTTGAAGGACAGCGCCCGTTACTTCAAGAAAAATCGACGGCGGAATTCTTTGCATTATGGCAGGAACGTGACCCAAAGTACGAAGAAGTTGCCAATTTCACCGTAGAAACAGTTGGTAAAACACCGGCGCGTATTGCAGCTGAGATTATTGCCTTATTTAGCGCTAATGAGGATGAACTAGCACTACTACAATTGCGTTCACAGATAGATGCATTTGATCGTCAAATTTTTAAAATTATTTCGGAACGTTTTCAGATTGTTGAAGCAGTGGCTCGTTATAAAGAAAAATTTGGTATACCAACGATTCAACAGGATCGTATGTTAAAGTTACGTAAGGAATTGAAATCAGATTTTAGTACTTCTGTAGATATCACAGATGACATGATTGATGGTATTATGACCATTTTGATGCAGGCTGCCATTGACAAAGAGAATAGGCAATTAAATAGGTGATTTATGAAACTTCACACATTAGGACCAAGTGGCACAGATTCTGAACAGGCAGCACAATATTATTTAACGGACGAAACCCTAATTTTGCACAATAGTTTTGAAGAAGTTTTATTACATCTAAGTGACTATAAAGGGGATAAAATAATTTTACCAGTTGCATTTAAGTCTAATCAGGAACCAGATTTAAATTGGGCCGACTTTAATTATTTAAATTGGTCACAGCTTGCAATTGAAAAAACATTTTCGCTACCCTTAATGACGATGAGTGTGATTGAAAATACCCAATTTGAGCGAAATGTAGCAATAGTCCATGCGGCCACAGAAGGCTTAATGAAAAGATATTTAACCTCTGTGAATTTAGATAATGCTTGGGGGCCGTCAGTGATGTTTGCACCAAGTAAAATTGTTGCATTACAGAGCTTTATAAAAGAACAAAATCGGTTTACAATTGTTTCTGAAGAACAATTCAAAAAATTACCTGAAAGTAGTGACGAAAAATACCAAATTAGGCAACAATTAAAGCCTCAGATGGTTTGGATCGTCTATAGAGTCCTATGACATTAAGAGAACTATTAAACATACCTAGCAGTACGAATAAACCGATTATAGCAGTCCCCCTAACTTTAGGACCTACGGACAAAATTAGTCCGTTCGCTCAAAAACTACAACAACAAAATCCAGACATTGTTGAATGGCGGGCAGATTACATCGCAGATGACTTTAGTCAGGCGGTTATGTGGCAACAAGTTAAGGTTGGGGCACAAAGTGAATTGGCGCAAAAAGACGTTTCTGCCATGACAGAAGCGAAAATGTTGTCAGAAATTGATAATGCCAAGCAAGAATTCATGGCTAATTGGCCACAAATAAATGTTCAAATTATTAAAGAGTTAACTGGTACGGTGTTTAATAGTATTGGTGGTTTTCCGGTGTTGTTAACATATCGTACGGTTACACAAGGTGGCCGTGGTGAAATGAGCCCAACCGAGTATGCCACTTTTATGATTACTGCTTTACATTCGGGGTTTCCGTTTGCAGCTGTTGATGTTGAATATACATTAGATGAGCCGATACGACAAAGTATTATGGACGCAGCCAATAAAGCCAATGTTCCAGTATTACTGTCATACCACGATTTTGAATCTACCCCTAAAAATTTGCCAGCTTTAATCAGTGATATGGCTGATACTTCAGCAGATATTATCAAATTGGCTGTCATGCCTGAATCCGAAAAAGACGTTGATTACCTATTGCAAACAACTAAGAACGTCAATATTTCGCAACCATTAATCACGATGAGCATGGGAGAGATAGGTAAACGTAGCCGTATCGAGGGATATCAATATGGGTCAGAAATGACCTTTGCAGTACTTGATGGGACACAAGGAAGTGCTCCTGGGCAGCTGACAATTAATGAATTATTGCAAGCTTGGCAATAATGTGCTATATTAGTTAAGACCAACTGGGTAGTATCTATCTACCTACCCGCTATCTCTCCGGAGGTAGCGCTTTTTGTTTACTTTGATTTACTAGGCAATTGTTTCTTGTGTTTACAAAAAATAAATGTTATAGTATTCATGAAATTATATATGTATGTCTGGGGTGCCCGCGAGGGCTGAGAAATACCCATTGAACCTGATCGGATTAAAATCTGCGTAGGAAGATGTGATTAATAGATTTTTTATTAAGCTGTTTTTTTGCGTACCTATTTGCGCAAAAAAAACAGCTTTTTTATTTGAAAAATTTAAAAAGGTTCAGTGTATTGAAAAATTTCAAAAATATATTATCAGGAGGTTTACGAAAAGGAGCCCATGGATGTAAATATAACTAAGGTGCTAAAGCTATATTTAGTCACAAATCGATACGATTATTCTGATGAAGAGTTTTTAGGTCGAATTGAAAAAGCATGTCAGAACGGTGTCACAATCGTTCAGCTAAGAGAAAAGGAGGTTACCACGCATAAGTATTTTGAACTGGCAACGAAAGTGAAAGAAATTACTGACAGATTCAGAATTCCATTGATTATTGATGACAGAATAGATATCTGTCAAGCAGTTGATGCTGCTGGTGTCCATATTGGCGATAATGACTTACCGATATCAGTCGCAAGACGTTTAATTGGTCCAGAAAAAATTTTGGGTGTGTCTGCTAAAAGTGTCATGAGAGCCACACAGGCTGAACTAGAGGGGGCAGATTATTTAGGAGTTGGCGCTATTTATCCAACTAAGACCAAGGTAATCACAAAACCTACGTCAATCGAAACTTTAAAGGAGATTACACGAACTGTCTCCATACCAGTCATTGCAATTGGTGGTATCAAGGAACATACAATTCACAACTTTAAAAATACTGAAATCAATGGTGTGGCGATGGTTAGCGAAATTATGTGTGCCGAAAATATAGCGGACAAAGTATCCGACACGATTAAAGAACTTGACCAAGTACTTTAAAAACTAGAGAAAGGTGGTCCTAGGTAATGCTTAAGATAAATGGCTCTGTAGAGAATCAGTACGTTGGAAAAACAATTGCACAACTGCTCAATGACAAAAATGCTGCTTTAGAAAACATTGTAGTTGAACACAACGGTAAGATTTTACAACGTGAACGTTTTGTAGATACTTTTATTCATAATGACGATCAAATTGAAATTATTTCATTTGTAGGTGGAGGTTAAAGGAAGTCTTATGCACAAAATTAATATTGATGGTTACAGCGTTCAAGAAGTATATGAAGATATGAAACAACGCAATGTGCCAGGAACGTCAGAAAAACTTGCACAGGCCCATGTGACTATTGCAGGTGCCGGTGGACTTGGCTCTAATATTGCCATCGCATTAGCGCGTGCAGGAGTAGGGCATTTGACTTTGATTGATTTTGATGCTGTTGAGTTGAGTAACCTGAATCGACAGCAATTTAAATTGAGTCAAATTAATGTACCAAAGGTAATTGCGCTAAAACAAAACATATTAGAGTTCAATCCATTTATTACAATTTCAACAATTCAAGAAAGAGTCACGTCGCAAAATGTTGAAGCTCTATTTGGTGATAGTGATATCATATGTGAGGCATTTGATGACCCGCATAGTAAAGCAGTCCTATTAGGTAGTTCTCGTGAAATTTTTCCAAATAAACCGCTTGTTATGGGCAACGGGTTAGCTGGAATTCATAGTCCAAATAATATTAAAACGAGACAACAGAGCGAAAATGTATACATCTGTGGGGATAACATTAGTGCTGGAGTAGAAGGATTGATGGCACCAAGAGTGCTTGTGTGCGCTGGTCATCAAGCAAATGTCATTTTACAGCTAATACTCGGTAAAGTGGCTTTATAAATTTAGGAGAAACTAATAGTAATGAAAGAAAATACTGATACCTTGACCATTGGTGGTCATACATTCACTTCAAGATTCATTTTAGGATCCGGTAAATATTCCTATGAATTAATTGATTCAGCAGTAAAAAATGCTGATGCTCAGATAATAACAATGGCATTGAGACGTTCCAATGACGCCAAGGAAAATATTTTAAACTATATTCCTGAGAATGTCACTATTTTACCTAATACTTCAGGCTGCACAAATGCTGAAGAAACTATCCGAATTGCTCGTATTGCCCGTGAATTAAGTGGTAGTGACTTTATTAAATTAGAAGTAATTCCTGATAAAAAATACTTAATGCCTGATAATTACGAAACATTAAAAGCAACAGAAGTTCTGGCCAAAGAGGGCTTTATTGTAATGCCTTATATGTTGCCCGACTTAAACATAGCCAAACAATTAACCGATGCGGGAGCGGCGGCAATTATGCCACTAGGAGCACCAATTGGAACCAACAAGGGCCTGTCCAACAAAGATTTGATTCAAATTCTTATTAATGAGATTGACTTGCCAATTATAATTGATGCGGGTATCGGAAAACCTAGTCAAGCTGCTGAAGCTATGGAGATGGGGGCAGATGCCATTATGGCCAACACAGCAATGGCAACTGCTGGAAATATTCCTTTGATGGCTGAAGCATTCAAATTAGCAATCAATGCCGGGCGTAAAGCTTATTTAGCAAAACCTGGCCGGGTATTAGATGGATCTGCTTCACCGTCTTCAACGCTAACAGGAGTAAGTAATCCTGCTTAGGATGAATTCAAAAAGGAACTCACATGGAAAATACGATAGACCCAATAAATAAACGGCATAATAGTTGGGTCACTATTATTTTATTAAATTTTTTTGGTTGGATATTCATATATGCAGACCGGACAATATTAAATCCTGTTATGCCAGCTATTCAGTCAGAATTTGGCTTGAATCATAGCCAACTGGGTTTGATTTCGTCCTTGTTTTTCTTAACGTATACCATCGTGCAAATGCCTTTTTCTACCTTAGCAGACTACTTTAGTAAAAAATGGATTATTGGACTTGGTTTCATATTTTTTGGTGTGATGACCTTATTTTCTGGATTAGTCACAACTATTGGACTATTCTTAATTACTAGAGCAATGGGGGGTATTGGTGAAGGAAGCTTCTATGGCGCATCGTATGGATTATCCTCGCAAGTATTACCGAAAAACAAGTTAACTTTTGGAACAGCTTTAATTAATTCTGGACAGGCCTTTGGGCAAATTCTTGGCACATTATTATCCAGTATTCTTGTGTTACAGCTTCATTTTCATTGGTCTACCCCATTTATCACTATCAGCGTACCGACTGTAATCGTTGGACTTCTGTATATATTGGTTATACGAGACAAGCCGTTTAATGCATCAACTAAACCAAATCATTCTAAGACTGCAATTAAGTCAATCGACATCAAAGCGCTATTTACACGTAATTTGTCATGTACGTACTTGATGCTTTTTGCTTCAATTTATGGGCAGATTGTAATGATTACTTGGTTACCGTTATACTTGATAGATTATCGGCATATTTCAGGAACAAATGTAGGGTGGGTAGCATCCATTGTGCCGTTTATCGCCATTCCAAGTGCATTATTGTTTGCTAGAATAAATGATTATTTGAAAAATACTAAGACATTGATATGTATTTTAGTTCCTTTGTCGGCAATTTCACTGATTGTCGGCGTAACGATTAATAATGATATGGTCTTGTTACTGTCTTTGCTAGTCTATGGGGTAACAGGAAAAATGGCATTAGATCCTTTGCTATTGTATACCATTAAGATTAATGCTAAAAATTCGCAGCTGGCAATGACATTTGGAATTTATAATTTTTTGGGGATGATTGCATCAATTATTGCACCAATCATGACTGGCTTCTTAATTGATGTTACGAAAGGTATGAGCATTAGTTTTTATGTTGCCGCATTATTATTGATGGCGTCGTTAGTTTGTTTTAATTTTGTGAAATATGAAGCTGAACGAGACTGAACGCTTATGAAAAATATAGTATCTTTACTAAACGAATTCAAAAAAATTGGTTTAACTAGTTTTGATGGTGTGACGCGCTGTGTATATGATGAAAATTGGTTGGCAGCGCAAAAAAAGTATATGCAGATTGCTAGTGACTACGGTCTTTACACCTTTGTTGACGATATTGGAAATGTCTATGCAACAACAGAAAAAACCTAGGCCAAAGAGCATTCATATTATCAGGATCACACATGGACACTGTAATTAATGGTGGTCCGTTAGATGGTATTTATGGGACTTTAGCGAGTTTGATATCAATTGGCACATTAATGAAAAAATTTGGTCGTCCCAAAATACCATTGATCGCTGTTTCATTTTCGGAAGAAGAGGGGTCACGTTTTAATACAGCTTTTACAGGTTCACGGTATCTCATGAATAAGTTAGAAGACACAGTATACGGTCTGAGAGATCATGAAGGTTTATCTTTTAATCATGCACGTCAAAATGCTGTTACTCAATTAAAGGAACTAGCATCTGAATTAAAAGTGACTGGTCTGATCCACGCTTTTATTGAGTTGCATATTGAACAAGGACCAATATTAGAGAAAAAAAGACAAGATATCGGGATAGTGACTGATATTGTTGGTCAGAAAAAGCTATTGATCAAATGTTACGGTGTTGCTAATCACGCAGGGACAACGCCAATGAATATGAGATGTGATGCAATGAAAAAAGCAGTCACATTGATTCATCAGCTTTATGCGGTTTTAGATGAATTTGTAGCGTTGAGATACACAATTGGACAAATACGAGTTCAACCAAATGCTGCTAATGTTATTCCTAGTGAAGTTGATTTTTCATTAGATTTAAGACATAAAAGCCAAAAAAGGTTAGATGATGCATTCACAGCTGTTAAAGAGCTGACGGAATTGAATGATAGTATTTTGACGATTATGACGGATGTGAATGCCATTAAATTAAGTGATCAATTGGCAAATAACAGTGCTTTGGCTGCGCAATATCATAATTCAGCATACCAGTCGCTTATTTCTGGTGCTGGACACGATGCTCAAATTATTGCAAAATATGTGCCTACCACAATGATTTTTGTCCCTAGTATTAAAGGCAATAGTCATTCTCCTTCGGAAAACACAAAATCTGAGCATTTAGTAAATGGCCAATTAGTATTGCAACAAGCATTGTATCAATTAGCGTATATATAGATGAAAAAGCAAGTAACTTTGATGTTACTTGCTTTTTTAATTCACTGGACGTAAAAATCACAAATTACAAGTGCATGTTATTTTGAACAGTTTTGTTTTTCAATTAATATACGAAGAATAGAATTACCTTACAAAAAGTAACGATCTATTCTAGGTAGAACGTAAGTATTTTGTCAAAAAAGGTTAGGAGAACGATCATGTCAAGTATTAAGTACAGGAGTAAGACTGGAAATCAGATATTAATTCCATTCGTACTGCCTATTGCAATATTAGTCACATGGCAAGTAACTACTAGTATTAATTTAATTGATGAGTCATTACTGCCAACACCTGTAGCGGTCATAAGTAAATGTATCACACTAATCCAAAGTGGTGAATTACAGCGAAATATGAGTATTTCGTTGTACAGAGCTACTTCAGGATTGTTGCTTGGCGGCACATTAGGTTTTGTATTTGGGAGTGTTAATGGCGTTTCATTATTTGCGCAGCGTTTTTTTAATAGCTCAATTCAAATGATTCGAAATATTCCCCACTTAGCATTAATCCCATTAGTTATTATTTGGTTGGGTATTGGAGAAAGTGCAAAAATTTCGTTAGTCGCGGTAGGCGTATTTTTTCCTATCTATATCAATACTTTTCATGGCATACGTTCTATTGATAAGAGCCTAATTGAAATGGGTTCTTCCTATGGCCTAAGTAAAAAACAGATGTTAATGAAAATTATTATACCAGGTGCATTGCCTTCAATTTTAATGGGTTTTCGCTATGCTTTAGGAGTTATGTGGACAACACTCATTGTGTCTGAAACAATTTCGTCTAGTTCAGGAATTGGTTATATGGAAACAAATGCGCAGCAATTCTTAGATATGCCGACTATTTTTTTAAGTATCCTTATCTATGCTTTTCTTGGTAAAGTATCTGATTGGATTGCATTAAGTTTTGAAACCATCTTATTAAATTGGCAAAAAGGATAGATATATGAACTCAGTTATAAGATTAGATAACATCTGTAAAACATATGGGGAAAAACAAGTTCTAAAAAACATTAATTTTGATATTCAGGAGGGTGAGTTCGTTTCTTTCGTAGGGGAAAGTGGTGGTGGTAAAACAACACTCTTGAGGTTAATTTCAGGCCTAGAAAAGCCAACTTCTGGTCAGATTAGCGTTAATAACAAGTCATTAACAGATAAAAATGAAATTGCTCGTGTGATGTTCCAAGATTCACGCTTGCTACCATGGATGACTGTTATAGATAATGTTACTTTTGGTAGCAAAAATAAGGATGTAAATGCTTACGCGTTAACACTTCTCGAAAAGGTTGAACTTGGCGATAAAAGCACATCATATCCACAACAGCTATCTGGTGGACAAAAACAGCGTGTCGCACTCGCTCGGGCGCTTATGTCACGACCTAAAATTCTCTTGTTAGATGAACCATTGGGGGCCTTAGATGCATTAACACGTTTAAAGATGCAGCGTCTAATTGCCAAGATTGTTGAAGAATCCAACTTAACAACTATTCTAATTACGCACGATGTTCAAGAGGCTGTACAGCTAGGGGATCGAGTAGTAGCTGTTAAAGACGGGCATTTGGGATTGATTATAGATGGCATTCGCAAGAGTAATGATCGTAACTATTCAACCGAGGCAACTGAAACGGTTCAAAGTTTCATATTATCCGCTAGCGAGGAAATAAAATGACGCAATTAGTTAGAAAAACAATGTTAGTTATTTTTTTGTTCTTATGGGCTGTTTGTGCCATTTATGGTTATACACAAACAATCGAGAAAAAAACAACGTTGCAAACTATTACGATTGGTTACCAAAAAGGTGATCCAATTGATATTGCTAAGCAACATGGTGAACTTATAAAAAATATGAAAAAACAAGGCTACAAAATTGTTTATCGCGAATTTGCTGATGGTGCTGCTGAGATGCAAGCATTAGCAAGTGGTAGTATTGACTACGCGCGCACTGGTGATACACCACCCGTCACAGCACAGGCCTCAAAAACGGATATTACCTATATTGCTGTTGGTGCAAGTAAATCTAGTGGATCCGCCATTTTGATACCTCAAAGTTCTAGTCTATCTAAAATATCAGATTTAAAGGGTAAGCGAATTGCTTATACTCAAGGAACTAGTTCTCAGTATCTGCTTCTTAGCGCGTTGAAGAAGGCCGGCCTTAGTTCTAGTGACGTTACGTTAGTTAACATGAAACAGACAGATGCCAGCATAGCCTTTAGTCAAGGAAAAATTGATGCTTGGGTTACATGGGATCCTTATACTGCCCAGGCAGAAGTATCTCAAAATGCTAAGGTGTTGACGACTGGAAAAAGGTTGAGTAAGAACCGTGACTTTTTATTATCTACCAAATCTATTGCTAAGAAAAATAAAAAAGTTTCATCATATCTCGTAAAATATCTTTCTCAAGATATGAAATGGGCTAACAATAATAAGTCCGAGGTTTCAAAACTATTGGCAAAATCTTTAAGCATGAAACAATCAGTTATTGAAAAAATGGTAAAACGTAGAGACTTCACAATGACCGGTATAACTTCAGCTGTTTTAAAAGAACAACAGAGTATTGCTAATTTATTTTACGAAGAAGGGTTGATAAACAAGAAAATCACAATTAAAGATACTGTGCTGAACACGACAAACTAAAGAAGGTGGTAGATAAAATATGTCAGTATTGCTCGATAGATTGAATAAACAATTAGAATTACACGAAAATGAAATTCAATTAATAGACGTAAAGAGTGAAATAAAGTTAACAGGAAAAGAAACTAAAGAGGCCATCCATTTATTTCGAGAACAATTTATTAATCAAAATATTCAGAGGGGTGATGTCGTCCTGATTGGATTAGAGAATTCAATTTGGATAACTATTATCGAACAAGCCTTATGGGAAATTGGTGCTATAGCACATCCTGTTGCCGAAACGACAGGCATTAAAGAAATTCTTAGTGAATTTACCGCCTACCGATATTCTGGAGCGATTGTTAGTGATCGCCTTCGTATGGAATTAGCAAATCAAGAGATACTTTCAGAAAGATCATTTGAAGTTTTAAGTCATCTGGTAAATTTTTTTTCATTCAACGGCACTTCTGTAAGGAAAATAGCCGATGATGATGAACAACAACTAGCTTTAATCTTAAATACTTCTGGGACAACTGGAAAACCCAAAAGAGTCGGTATCACTAATAAAAAATATTATTGGCTACGCAAGCTGTTACAAAAAGTCAAAATATTAAAGAAAGCGATCATGCTTTAATTGTTATGCCAATGTTTCATATCAATGCACAGATTGTATCAACGGTTACTTCACGAATTAATGGCTGTCAAGTCATTGTAGCGCCAAAGTTTTCTGCAAGTCAATTTTGGACTATTGTCGCGAAGTACCAAGTTACTTGGTTGTCAGTTGTACCAACAATTATTAATATTTTACTAAAAAATCAAAATAGTAATCAACAGTACGAAAAAGTAAAAAAAGCAGTACACCTTGAATATGTGCGTTCAGCCTCCTTTTCGCTCCCTGAGCAATTATTAACAGACTTTGAGCGCAGATTTAATGTTAAGGTTCAAGAAGGTTATGGTATGACAGAGTCGACAACAGTTGTTTCAATTAATCCGTTAGATAAGCCAAAAGTTGGTTCAGTTGGCCCAGTGGTAGATACGGACATAGCGATTCATTCATCAGTCTATGGTATCACTTACAAACCCAATCAGCATGGAGAAATCGTAATAAGAGGACCTAGAGTACTACAAGCATATCTGGATCCTAAAGACAATATTTTAGTAGACGGTTATTTTCGAACCGGAGATATTGGTTATTTTGACGAAGAGGGCTATCTGTACGTGATTGGTCGAATAAAAGAAATCATCAACCATGGTGGAGAAAAAGTAGCTCCTGCTAAGGTGGAGGGATTATTTCTCAGTTTCAGTTCGTAACAGAAGTCGCTGTTATTGGGCTGCCTGATGAATTATATGGTGAGAGAGTTGTAGCAGCACTACATCTGAATAATTCGAGTGATCATAATCAAGAGATTGATGAAATTAGGGGAAAAATTTCAAAAGAATTAGCTAAGTATGAACAACCTTCAGAGTATTTAATTACGGGGGCATTCCCTCGAAATCAAACTGGTAAAATTTTAAGGGCACAATTAATTGAACGTCTGAAAGGTGAAATGCAGCATGCAACAATCAAATAAACGGATTTACTTATTTGAAGTTGACTTTTTCAGGATAGTTTTCATTTTGGGCGTCCTTGCTAATCATACGACTACCTTAGTCACGCATAAGATCTCTACTCATTCAATGCCCTATGAAATTCTGATGGCAACTCACATTTCACTGCATTTCACGAGAATGGGTTTTATGTTTGTGACAGGCTTAGTCTTATTCATGAATAATTACTTTAAGCCAATGCAAATTTTAAAGTTTTGGAAAAAAAGATACCTCGGTGTTTTGATTCCTTACTTAAGTTGGACAGCTATTTTAACAGGAGCAGAAAACCATTCATCACTTGGGGATTTTTTAGAAAATTGGGCGCATTTGTCAGTTTATGCTGATAATTACTATATGTATTATATTTTGGTTACGATGCAACTGTATCTTATCTTTCCGTTGATTGTTTGGCTGTTTAAACGTTTTTTGTCGTATCATCATATGATAGTTATAATTTCAGCAGTTGTTCAGTTAGGAATGCTTGTCTTCATTAAATATCAATTACCAAATATTGATACAAGTGGATGGCCATATTTATTAAAAAACTATGGTTTTAATGTTTTTGTTTATCAATTTTATTTTATTATGGGTGGCTGCGCGGCGATACATTATCAAGAATTCGTAGCTTTTATACGTAAATGGCATATATGGTTTGGCGTATCTTCGTTAGTTTTTGCTTGTGGAACAGTACTTCTATACTTTTATAATGTTCATGTGTTAAACCTGACGTTAAACAAAGCAGAAGAAGTTCATCAGCCGTTTATTTTTATTTATGATGTAGTGATCATTGGTTACATTGTTTGGCTAGGTTTACGTTATGCTGATCTACGAAAAAACTATTTGCCAAAATGGATCACTAATTTTGTTGCTATTGGGGCCAAAATATCATTCGGCATATATTTGTCACAGACCCTGCCGTTGGCGTTAATGTTTGTGGTATTATCATCACTACCTTCTGGTAATGGTTGGGTGCTATTAGTTATGTTACCTTTCATTTATATAATAACGGCACTCATGGGATATGCGCTATCTTACTTCTTTTACAAAGTTCCGCCATTTGGATTTTTGATTGGGCGACCGCAACATATACGAAAAGTGGTCAGAACTTGAACCTTTTTGTATTAAGGTTTTATTATTCACAAAATTATTTCACTACTTGAATGTAAAGGCTTACAAGTTTATAATGTAGTTGTAATTAAAAAGGAGGAAATTCACATGGTTAAAGTTGCAGTTGTTACTGGTGGTGGACAAGGAATTGGTGAGGGTATTGTTAAGCAACTCGCATCAGACGGTTTCACTGTCGCAGTCGCTGATTTAAACAAAGATAATGCGGTGAAAGTTGCCGAAGAAGTTGGTAATGACTCAAAAGGGTACTACGTTGACATTTCAAGTCATGAGGATATGTTCAAGTTAGTTGATGATGTTGTGAACGACTTTGGTCAATTAGATGTTTTTGTGAACAATGCAGGGATTGCACAAATTGCTGCCATTGTAGACGCTAAGCCTGATGAAATTACTAAGATTTTCAACATCAACGTCAACGGAACAATATATGGTATTCAAGCTGCCGCTAAACAATTTAAGAAACAAGGCAGAGGTGGAAAGATTATTAATGCTTGTTCTATTGCTGGGCACCAAGCCGTTGAGTTGCTAGGTATTTATTCAGCTACCAAGTTTGCGGTACGTGGTATTACACAAGCTGCTGCCAAAGAGCTAGCAAAAGACAAAATTACTGTAAATGCCTATTGCCCTGGTATCGTCTTGACACCAATGTGGGATCAAATTGATGCTGCAATGGCTAAAATTTACGACCGTCCATTAGGAGAGACAAAGCAAGAATATATTGATGGTATTGCATTGGGTCGTGGTGAAGAACCAGCTGATGTTGCCAACCTAGTGTCATTTTTGGCTGATGAAAAATCAAATTATATCACCGGTCAATCTATTTTAGTTGATGGTGGGATTAATTATGTATAATAGTCTTTGATGACGAATAAAAATAACTATTTAAATTTTTTAAAACACATAAATAAAGTAAATAAAACCAATCTATTTAGTAATTCGGGAAATCTTCAACCAATTGCGATAAAGTTAACACAAGGCTTGGATTTGGTGATACATGACTATTCTTTCGATAGGTATTATGGGGCGATAACTTTTTCTGACCAAGTGTTGCGCTTAGATTTTTCCTACAATGGATCTGTTAACTTAATCAAAAATAATCAAGAGACAATTTTTTTGGAACCGGGTTTTTTGAAAATAGCTCAAAGTTTTGATGATAATAATCACTATTCTAGCGTTAGTGGCCAATATCAAGGCATTACATTGCTGATCAATCGCCAGAAAGTTAGTGACGATTTTATAAGGCTTGTTGGTAATGACCAGCTAATTGATAGCATTACTAAGTAATTATTTATCCGACCAAGATTATATCTTGATAAAAACAGAGTTTATTGAACGGTTTTTTAAAGATTTTGAAGCGGTTGAAGTAACGAATCAATTGCAATTTTTACGATTGAAAATAGCGGAATTATTATTATATCTTAATTCAGATGAGGCGCACGAAGCTATTTTACCCAAAACTTATTTTCCAACAAGAGATATTAAGAAAATTTATGCTATTCATGGCTATTTGCTGAATCACATCGGTGAAAAGTTAACTTTGCAGCAGTTGGCTAGACAATATGATATTGGTCAAACGACCATGCAGAAATTGTTTAAAGCCACATATTACCAGTCAATTCACAGTTTCTTGATGTCTGCGCGCTTGGAATATGCCTGTACTTTACTAAAGGATAGTCAGGCCAGTATTACTTTTATTGCCAACGAAGTTGGTTATATGAATACAAGTAAGTTCTCAGCCTTTTTTAAAAAGGAAAAACAAATGACACCTAAAATGTATCGTCAGCTTTATAAAAACTAAGTTTAGTAGGTTCATTGAACGATTGGGCTAGAATTACCAAAATAGAGCAGTACACCACATGAAATTCCTTTACATTAATCACTAGAGTATTTGATTAAGGAAAGGAATTTTTTATTTTATGAAAAAGAAACTCTTTGTTGCGACACTGGTGTCGTATTTGGGAATTTACATTACCATGCCAGTTTTGTCAGCAATTTCAACTAAAGCACACATGATACCAAGTCAAATTGGTATTATGATTTCTCTCGGTGCTGCGGCAATGTTACTGTTTGCACCAATATGGGGGAAAATGAGTGATATATTTGGTCGTAGAATCGTGATGATTATTGGACTGTTCGGGATGGGGGTATTCTTCATTCTTTACGTGGTCTTGTTTCATATGTCAATTGCGTCGTCAAAAGCAGTACCATTATTCTTTTATGGATTGATGGGCACTAGGTTCTTGCTAGGCATATTCATGACAACGACACCAACGGCGGCAAATGCTTATATGGCAGATATTTCAACGACCAAAGATCGTGCAAAAGACATGTCATCCCTTGGCTTTGCAACAGGGTTAGCAATGGTCTTGGGGCCAATTATTGGTGGGCTGATTTCAACAACTGGTAATCTATATTTGCCTTTTTATACAACCATTGTTCTCTTGTTGTTGTTTACCGTTATTATGACGGCTATTTTACCCAAAAGACAGGTATCAATTAACGAAGCACACGCTACCGACAAAAAAGAAACTGGGTCAAAAAAGTTTTTCTCGGTTAAATTATTGAGCTGGTTGTTAGTTGGATGTTCTGTGATGTTCGTTGTGGTTGGATTACAGTTACTAACATCGCTATATTTACATGACAATATTGGTCAAACGGTTGTTCAAAGTGCGAAGACCTCGTCTCTGCTGTTTGTTATATTAGGCGTAACATTAATGTTGACACAAATTTTGCAAATTAAAGTACTAAATTTTTCTGCTCGTAAGATGATGATTGTCGGAATTCCATTACTTGTGCTTGGCTTATTATTGATTACTGTAGCTAGTGCCTTTTGGATGTTAGTGGTAAGCTACATTTTGATTGGTGCAGGAGCTGCGTTTGGAATGAGTTCACTATCTGCTGGTGCTTCACTTGTTGTTTCACAGGATCAACAAGGAGCAGTTGCAGGTACTGTTGCTATGACCCAAGCAATAGCTGGAATTGTGTCACCATTGTTTGGTTCATTTATTTATCAAATCAACATAAAGTTACCATTTTTATTTTTTGCTGCGTTTGCGATTTTAACTTATTTATTTTTTCTTGCTAATAATTCAAAACGTGAAAATACATTGAGCTAGTTCATAGTAAAGGAGAAATTAGTCTAATGACAGACAGTGATAATCAACAGAAATGGCCAGCGTTACCCGCCACATTAAGTAACATAGCAGTTACAAAAAATAGCGGTAAGTACGAGTCTGTTAGTTCTAATTATTTTAAGGTAGGGCATCCTAGATTAGTATTCATGGCTGAAAATGATGAACAAGTTTCGCACGTGGTTGAGTACGCTGGGAATGTGCAGCGTTTTGTTGGACATCAAATTCCTTTTTCTGTTCGTAGTGGTGGGCACGGCATAACTAATTATTCAGTTAATGATGGTGGTATCATTATTGACTTATCACAGATGAACCAAGTAAACATACTTGATGAGGCTAAAGGTCTTGTTAAAGTCCAAGCCGGTGCAGTTTGGGGTGACGTGGCTGACAAAATTAGTAAAGCCGATTTAGTTTTGTCTAGTGGTGACTTTGGCGACACCGGCGTTGGTGGTTTAGCAACTTCCGGTGGGTTAGGTTTACTCGTGCGGAAACAAGGATTGACCACTGATCAAATACTAGGTGCAACTATCATTACCGCTGATGGCAAGAAGCGTAATGTTAACAAAGAAGAAAATAGCGACCTATTTTGGGCAATTCGTGGCGGAGGTTCACAAGTCGGTATCGTTACTGAGTTTATTTTTCAAGCCGACAAAGTCGAACCAGCAAAATCAGGACAAAGAGTACCAATCGGTTTGCAAAAGTTATCATATAACGTATTCGACTTATCACATTTTTTGTTTGCATGGCATTCTTGGATAACAACTGCGACTGAAGATATGAGTAGTTTATTAATGCTAACCAAAAATGACAGTAATTCAAGTATTATTTCGGTTCAGGCAACAAATATCTGGTGCGGCGAAAAAACAGATTCGTGTGAAAAATATTTTACTAACGCACTAAACATCGCCAAAGTTGAAAAGCAAGATGAGAGCAATTTGAGTTATCATACATTAGTTCAGGCACCGCATTTACCACACGAAGGGGCGAATAACGTCTATGTCAAAAATGTACTGTTAACTAAAATTGATGATCATTTACTGAATGCATTGCATACCATGTTAAAATCTAGTGCAGTCATGGGTATTGAAGTGCGCGCTATTGATGGTCCTATAAATCAGTTGTCGCCTGATTTTGATGCTTGGTCATTTCCTGAGGCAACGTTGTTTGTTGCTATGTGGGGAGACGTCACACAATCAAGTTTATTGAATCAATTATTCAAACCGCTACAAGAGCATGGATGTGGTGTGTATGGTGCTTATTCCAGTGATACCAGTAAGTCAGAAACAACAAAAACATGGTCACGTGATACGCGTGAACGATTGCAAAAGGTTGTTAAAAAATATGATTCAAAACACATCATAAACCAATCTAGATATGCATAAAAAAAGAGCAGAGATATAGTTGACTATATCTCTGCTCTTTTTTTATAGTTTTTTCTGCATCTTTATATCAGTTATTTTAAAGCCAGTTTTCTCGTAAACATGTATAGCGCGAGAATTAGTACCAAAAACATGTAAGCCAATTGAGGTGAACCCCAGCGCTTTTGCTTTTGTGGAAGCTAGTGCAATGGCTTGAGAGCCAAAACCATTATTTTGATAGGTATCGTAAATTTCAAAGTCAAAAATAAAAGCGATGTTCTTGTTTTCACTGTCTGCTCCAAGCCAAATATAGCCAATAACGTTGTCATCATTGATAATGGAGAAGAGAAAGTTATCTGGAGTGTTTAATCCATCTGGCAATAGTCGGTCATATGTTAGTTTTGCATTACCCAGCGAATCTTCCTGTGTCCAACTACCAGCTTGCACTTTTTCCAAAGCGTATTCTTTGATTGATCTACTCATATAGTCATCAAAATGCGTTGCTGTCATTTTTTCTAATCTTAACATTGTTATCTCCTCGTATTTAGTTACTTAGTATACCATATCAATCACAATTGCCCTAAAGGGCAAAAAGTGTGCCCTTTGGTACGATGTGTAAGTCTCTTTTTGTTGATATAGTCAATATATTAACTTAGAAGGAGAAATATATTAATGGGGCAATTACTTAGTAAATTAGGACGGTGGATATATCGGCATGCCAAGCTGACAATTGTGGCATTTTTCATAACAATTGCTGTATCAGTTGGTGCGGCTCTTAGCTTTGGTATTCATTTTGATAGTGCGGGGATGTCTATTCAGGGGTCACAGTCTGAAAGAGCTAATAAACTAATGGAAAAGGAGTTTCCAAGTACTAGGCAAAATGGTGGTCAGGTACAAATTGTACTACACTCAAATAATGGTAAAGCATTAACTACTGATAAAAATCAGCAAGTCATGGCAGAACTATTTCAAGATGTACAAAAAAACAGCCATGTCAAAATGGTGATTTTGCCAGCTATGTTAAATAGTTACAGTAAAGATGGCATGACTGCTACAGCTAGGGTGATATATAAGCAAAAAGGCGAAAATGTTTCAGAAAAAACAGTTGACGCATTAGAGAAGTCAATAAAGATTACACGACACAAAAGTATTCAAACAGAACTAACTTCAAATGATGTTACGATTTCAGGTATGGATAATGGTGAGCAGGCTGAAGTGGTTGGCCTGGTTATTGCATTTGTGATTTTAGCAATTACTTTTGCTTCACTATTGGTCGCTGGAATTCCTATTTTATCAGCTCTATTGGGTCTGGTGACTGGTATGATGTTGGTTTTGATTTCAACGAACTTCTTATCAGTAGCAACTTTCTCAATGTCATTAGTTGGAATGATGGGATTGGCAGTCGGAATTGATTATGCTTTATTTATCATTTCACGTTACAGACAAGAATTACAGCAAAATAAATCAAAAAAAGATGCCTTATCGGCAGCGATGTCTACCGCAGGTACGTCGGTGATATTTGCTGGGGCAACAGTCATTGTCGCTTTATTAGGTATGACAGTCCTTGGCATTGATATGCTCTCAGTGATGGGTATTACTGCTTCTTTGGCCATTCTTACTGCAATTTTAACTTCCTTGACTTTTGTACCAGCGATGCTGGTCGTATTAGGTGATCGAGTTACCGGCAAAAAGCCAAACCGATTGTTACAATTTGCAAGTAAAATGCGCATTGAAGGTGGTTGGGGTAAGCTAGTAACCAAATATAAGTTACTATTAACAATGTTGGTGGTCGTGGTACTGGGTGTTATTGCAACACCATTCACACATATTAACCTTGAACTACCTAACGATTCGGTTAAGTCAGAAAAACTAACTGAACGACGCGCATATGATTTGATGACAGAAGCCTATGGCGAGGGTAGTCAAGCAACATTGGTCGTGTTACTAAAAACAGATGACATGGTAAAGGTGAGCGATAGTGTTAATGAGATTAAAGATCTAGGAAATGTAGCCACTGTTTCACAAGCTATGCCAAGTAAAGATAACGATTATCAGATGATTACGGTCATTCCCAAAACGGATGCCAATGCTGTTAAAACTAAGAAGCTCGTTCATAAGATACGTGACTTGAATCAAAAAAAGGGTTTGCCAAAGTTATATGTTACAGGATCTACTGCCATCAACATCGATATGTCTGATGCATTAATGAAGGCTTTGCCAAAGTTCGCAATTATTATCGTGCTATTCGCATTCATTTTGTTGACAGTCGTATTTAGATCCTTGCTGATTCCATTGGTTGCGGTGCTTGGATTTGTGTTATCATTAGGGGCAACATTGGGCGCTATTGTGTTTATAGCACAAGATGGCCACTTCATTAACTTGTTTGGTATTCCAGCCAAGGGCGCAATACTTAATTTCTTACCAGTTCTTGTCATTGGTATTATGTTTGGATTAGCTATGGATTATGAAGTCTTCTTGGTCAGTCGAATTCGCGAGCACTATCTAAAAACAGAGAACACTAGGCAGGCAGTAATCTTAGGCATGCGAGATAGTGGACCAGCTGTCGTGGCGGCGGCACTTATTATGATGGCGGTCTTCTCTGGATTTATTTTCGCTAGTGATGCCATTGTAAAGTCGATGGGATTAGTATTAGCATCTGGAATCTTGTTCGATGCGATATTGGTAAGACTAATTCTTGTACCAGCTACAATTGATCTGTTTGGAAAGGCGAGTTGGTACCTGCCAAAATGGTTGGATAAAATATTGCCTAACGTAAAAATCGATTAATCACTAATATCAGTTCTATAAGTTTGGTACTATGATAAAATAATTGAGTATGAATGTTTTTGGAAGGGAATCTACGTATGAGAAAAAATCTAGATGTTGAAATGAATAAGCATATCATGATGATATACCGTTGGCCAATGATTTTTTGGAGTATGATGATTTACTTCTTAGCGTCCTATTTTAAAACCGAATATGGTGCTGTCCAATCAATAAACTCTGCATTGTTTTTCAATGTGGTGTTTTTGCATTTGTGTTTAAACTTTTTTAGTAGGACGGTCATCAATTTTAGTAAAAAATTCTTTATTTCTGCGCAATTTATTTTGATTGTTCTGGCAGGTATTTTGCTTATTCCTTCTGAAGTTGTTCTATATATGGGCATGTTGCCAGTAGTCGGTTTACAATTATTGACGTTGTTTAACATCGAGTTCAAAAAAATGGCCTTATTATTAGTGCCACTTCAGGTTGTGTTTCTTATAATAGAGTGGGTTAATTTTGGTCCCTTAATGGCGTTGATTGTATTGCAAGCTTCTACTTTTCTCAATGTAATTATTTTCTTGGCATGGCGATTCTATCAAAGGCAAGTTAGTGAGTTAGTTAAAACTCAGCATTTACTGGATGAGTTACAATTGACCTATACAGAAGTCAAAGAAATTTCGAAGCAAAATGAACGAAACCGTATTGGCCGAGATCTTCATGACACGCTTATGCAAGGGTTAGCCGGCGTGACAATGCAATTAGAAGGAATTAAATCCTTGATGGCATCTGATAAAACTGAACGGGCTAGTGAAGAAATAGAAAAAACGATTTCATTGTCACGAACAACACTAAAGGAAGCACGTGAAATTGTCTTTGATATGCGAAAAGATAACAGCAAAAACATCAATTTATATGATCGACTTGAGTTATTGTCAAAAGTGTTTTATGAAAATTATGGTCTAAGTGTGCGCATAAAAAGCACTTCAGATATGCGTGTTTCTGAAGATGTGTACGAGGAAGTATCTAGAATTATTTCTGAATCGTTGACAAATGTGGTTAGGCATTCCAAAACAGATGTCGCAATTGTTAAAATTGACATGGATGATCAATTACGGATTAGCATTATTGATTATGGCGTTGGCTTTAATGTGGAAAATGGCAAAAGAAAACACAAGCACTTTGGCCTTAAATCAATCCAAGAGCGTGTGGAACAATTGGAAGGTAAGCTATTAGTCAAAAGCCATATAGGTGAAGGGACTGAAATTCAAATTCAAATTCCAACTAAATTGAGGTGGCAAAATGACCAGTAAGATAATGATTGTTGATAATCATTTTATTATTCGTGAAGGAATTAAATTAATTTTTGAAAGTCATTCAGATTACGATGTTGCTTATGAAGCAGCTGATGGGGATGAAGCTATTGATATTATCAAGAAATCTCAAGTTGACTTAGTTCTATTAGACATTAAAATGCCTAAAAAGGATGGCTTTGAGGTTATGTCTTTCATTCATGATCATTTTCCGGACCTTCCTGTCGTGGTACTGTCAACCTTTGATAATGTTGTGAATATACAGCGGATGTTGAAGTTAGGAGCGAAGGGTTATTTATTAAAAGATGCTAGTACCGAAACGATTTTTACAACAATTGATAGTGCAATAACTGGAAACATGGTGTTACAAAACCAGATTTCAGACATTCTATTCTCTCAGAATCATACAGAAACAAGTCCAGGAGAAACACAAGACTACAATTTATCAGAAAAAGAACTTAAAATATTATCTCGTGTTGCTCGAGGGGTTAAAATTAAGCTCATTGCTCTAGAGATGCATCTTTCAGAACGGACTATAAAGTCTAATTTAACTGACATTTACATCAAAATGAACGTATCAACAGGAGTTCAAGCCGTGGCTTTAGCTGTTAAAAATAATCTGATTGATATTGATTAACATATTTTTCGTACTAAAAAAGCAGACTTGTCATCTGCTTTTTTAAATTACTAGAAGTTAGGATATAATATATCGTATGACAATTAATTACAGTAGAAGCCTTGTAAATCAGAGCCTAATTATAAAAAGATGCGCACACGAACTTCAAACTGCAAGATATCAATATCATGATTTTTTATCGATTGGCATTGTTGAAGGTGGCAGTTGTATTGCAAATATTGATAAAGTGAGGCACATTAAAAAGAATACTTTGGTCATTATTCCTAGTCAGTTAGTCCATTGGTGTCAGCCAATAGACATAGTGAACTGGCGCTACACGATGCTATATATAGCATCGAATGCACTTGAAGATCAGTTTAATCAACCAATGACGATTAAATTAACTAGCAGGCAAATGCAGCAGGTTAAAATGATTATGGATTCTGCTGTATATGAACTGTCTCCTACGAATATATTGACGAAAATCATTAATGTACTCGATGATGAAGAAATATTATCTTTTTGGACCGTGAATTCAGTAGAACATATGGAGACTAGACGATTCGAAAGTGTTCAACATTATATTTCTAATAATTTTCATAGTGAGTGTAAAGTAGAGACACTAGCTAACATATCAGGATTGAGTAAATATTACTTTACTCGTTTGTTCAAAGAAACTTTTCATATCTCACCAGCAAAATATTTGATGAACTATCGTATGAATAGAGCTGTGAAGGACTTGTTAGATAATACAAATTTGTCGATGTCGAAAATTGCTCATCAAAATGGTTTTTTTGACGAAAGTCATTTTGACAAACTTTTCAAGCAATATCACGGTGTTTCACCAAAAAAGTATCAATTACAATTATCTTAACATTGGTAAGCTGCCGCTAAAATGATTGACTTTCTTTTCGCTGCCATATAAACAAATCCCCAAAAAGTTAAGATCCTCATCTGTACTCTGCTTGAGCTTTGCTTTATATTCTTCATAATTATTGACTTGTTGTGCTACGTCCACAAACGAAATAACCTCAATTTCTTCATACTGGTTAGCTTGACGGTGAATCTCGTTAATTTTATTTGAATCAGCTTTTAAAATAGGAATAGGGATATTGACAATGCCAGGGTAAAGTTGATCATTTTTATCGTAAGTATCTTCTCCGTTGATTTCAGGATGCGCTTTTCCTAATGAACAACCTAATATGCTTGCTGTATTGGCAACAAGACCAATTGGCAGTTCAGGATCTACTATTACAACACACTTCATTTTCATTTTTAATTTTTCCTTCTTTGCAAAATTTTTCATGTATATTATTAAAACATGTTCTAAAAAGAAGGTATTGTATAAACTTGCTATTTAAGCAAAGACGTAACTTTTTTATATACTTTTACGAAGAACTAATTTTAATTCCCTAGACAGCTTGTTTCTTAGTTGCGTAAGTTTTTCTTGTGTTGGGCAGTTGTTTTCATTGAACATGATTTTCCTGTTTAACCACCAGACTGGCCCTGGTGTTGGCGTATCATTTTTGTGCCTAGGGAATAAGTGCCAATGGACGTGTGCGTCGCCGTTACCAAGTAGTTCACAATTCATTTTTTCGGCGTCAAAAGCTAGCGCAACGGCTTCGTTAACAAGACACATTTCTTCCAAAAATTTGCGTTTGAAATCTGTTTGTAAATAATGCAGCTCGGTTACGTGTTTTTTAGACAAAAACAAAGTATATCCTTCAAAATATTGATGATCACCAATAACAACATACCCTGTTTCTAGTTCAGCAACAAAATAGGGATTAGTGCCTTCTTCAATCATTTTTATTCTTCGGCATATTTCACAGTTATTCATTTTACAACCTGAGTTTCGTTATTTAGACCATTATATCATTACTTAAGCGGGTGAATTATTAAAACAAAAGATTCTGAGAATTTGAAAGTCGCACATATTTATCATATGAGCGTATATGTAACTTTAATTCAATTCTTTGGCATGTGTTATAATATCCTCAGTAATGTAAAGAGGTTTGATAAAATGGATATTTGGCAAAAGCTATATGAAGCTGCTAAAAAACAGTATCGTCCGACAGAAGTAAATGAATTTATCTATGCGCATCATGTTGTTAGTGCCTTGGAGGCAGAAAATGGCGATATATATACTGGATTTTGTATTGAAGGTCTATGTGGAACGATGAACCTTTGTGCCGAGAGAACAGCTGCGTTGAATATGTATTTAAATAGCGATCAAACTAAAATAAAGCGACTCATTGCTTTTAGAGATGAGGCTCCAGTCGGTATTACGGGTATGCCATGTGGCGTTTGCCGTGAATTTTTAATGCAACTTTCTTCAGAAAACGAAAATACTGAAATTATGGTAGATTATGACAATAGAGAGTCTGTTACCTTGAAAGAGCTACTACCTAAGTGGTGGGGACATATGCGTGAATGATGATATTAAGCAAAAAGAAACCAATAAAATTTGGTTTCTTTTTTTGATATCATAATAAACACTTGTAAAATCCAGTAAGTATGTTACTATTTATACATGAAAATAAATTCATGTATAAATCAGGAGACTTTTATGTTAAAAGATGTATTGACAGCAATTTTTTCTTATATAGGGACAACAACGGATTATTTTGTTGTTCTACTCTTGCTCTTTGGAAAATATAGTACAAAACAAGATACGAAATTAGTTGTTTTAGGCGCGTACTTAGGAAATGGATTACTAGTACTTACTTCAATTATTATTGCGCTTGTATTACAGCAAGTTCCGGAGGAATGGCTTCTTGGATTGTTGGGTATTATTCCGATCATAATCGGGGTAAAGGGGTATTTTAGTAAAGAAGACGAAGGAGAAGAGATAGAAGAAAAATTAAAGATAATTAAACCAGACGCTATTCTTTGGAACGTGTTGGTAATCACTTTTTCTGCCTGTGGCGCCGATAATATGGCGCTATATATACCATATTTTACGATGCTAAATCTTCAAATCTTACCGATCATTTTAGTCCTGTTTATTATTATCTTGACGGCTGTGATTGTGGCAGCATATAAGTTGGTAAACGTACCAATCGTAAAGGCATTTTTTGATAAACAAGGCGACTTAGTTCAGTTAATTGTGTATGTTTCATTAGGGCTATATGTCTTAGTAGAAGCCGGAACTCTTCAGCACCTATTACTGTTAATCTATTAAAACCTTTAGTATATAATGATAGGTAATGGCATTTAAGATGGAGAAGGTAATTATGTTAATGGGATTAAATCACGATCAATTTGTTTTAGTGCAGCGGGGTACAAAAACAATTGAAATAAGACTCTATGATGAGAAGCGATCACAATTAAAAATTGGGCATAAAATCTTATTTACTGATTTAGAGAATGATAAGCAAATTATGGTTAGTGTAAAACAATTATACAAATTCGCTACGTTTGCTGACCTCTATGCGCAATTTAATGGTGCAAAGGTTGGTAGTAATTCAACTGATAATATCGAAAAAATGGTTAACGATACTTATGAAATATATACTCCCGAACAGGAAAGACATTACGGGGTGTTAGCTATTGAAATGTTGTTAGGTGATTGATCAGTAAGTAGTAGTTAATATTTTCAAAAATGATATTATTATCTAATTACTAAGAACGTAATTTACGGCACTTTCGAGGTTCTGAACTGTAATAATATTCTTTTTTTGTTGATTTTGATTGTCAATAAAATATTGAGGTTCGAATTTACCTGTTGCAACATGAATACCCAACATTTGACAATTCTGAGCTAATTGAATATCTGATGAAAATCGGTCACCAATAATGATGGATTGTTTGTTTTGAAAATTGTATTTACGATGAGCTTGTTCAATTAATCCTTTTTTAGGTTTTCGACAATTACAGTTTGTTTGTTCGGAATGAGGGCAAATGAACGCATCATCAAACCCCATTTTAATCAGTGAATTGAAGAAGTCATAATAGTTCATATCGCCTTTTTCAATGTGGGTTTGATTTGATAGCGCAAATACACTCATTCCATGTGCTTTTAATCTTGCGATTGAAGAAAGCGCATAAGGAAAAAGTTCGAAATCGTTGAGTGACTGATAATGGCCGTTACCACCGATAGTACCATCACGATCGATAAAAACGGTCGTATAATTATTTAGTATATTCATATTTTTAGTATACAGCTCATTCATGAGGGTCTGAAGCATAATGAATAAAATTAAAATGGAACAAAAAAATATTTCCTACAAATCATTAATCTATCAAAATCAGACAATTCTTTCAAGCGCCACCGTTATTATACTGGATGATAGTAAAGTACTCGTGGGATGGAATACGTGGCGGGAACAGTGGGAACTGCCTTCAGGACATATTGAACCAGGAGAAAAGCCAATAGATGCAGCTCTCAGAGAAACCAGTGAGGAGGTTCACTTGAATTTGAATCACATTGCGTATTTGGATTCCTTTTCAGTTCAAAGATCCACAAATGAAAGAGAGCATCTTAGGGTTGTTTATGTTTCACATGTTAATAGCTCTGTCTCAAAAGAGTTCATATATAATGCCAGTGAAGATGAAAATAATAAAACGCAATGGATTCCACTTATTCAGATATTAAATATGGCAAATATTGATTACTCAGATTGGTATATTCTTAAAGCGTTGTATAAGCAATTGAGAGTGTAGGTAATTATAATTTTTATTTTAAAATGTTTACTTTCGATAATATATATTATGTTAACTAAAAGACGAACTGAATTTGTCAACCCCCAAAGTAACAAATAATCTAAAAAAATTGATTTTATTTTCGCTGATCCGTTGTCGCTGTTGTGATAGCGGATTCGTTTACAATCTGATTACAAAGACTGTTTTTGTGCCATTTGCGGTTTTGCGTTTCTAAATTTTAGCTACCATAATTTTTTTTTGATGTTTGATGTTGGTCGCATATTTAGTTTTTGCATTGTCATTTTGACTTTTTTAAGCCAATCAAGCCCTAAATTCGTGTTTATCTGGCTATTATTATACGCAAAAATGCAGCCCAAAGCTATTGACTTTGAACTGTCTTAACAATTAGCGATTTTTAGCATCTATTGATGATTAAGCTGCCATGATTCGCTTAGTAAAGACTTTTTCAGGGGTTTTAAACCTGAGCACATTTCTAGGACGCTCATTGATGTCCTGAATGGCGTTTTGAAGCTTACGTTGAGTAATCTTAGTAAAGTCATAACCAGCAGGAAATACACGCCTTAATTCACGATTCATGCGTTCGTTTGTACCTCGTTGACCTGGTGATTGTGGATCAGCGTAATATAACTTTTTGCCATACGTATCTTCAATGCTGTAAATAAATAAACTACTGGTGAATTCTGTGCCACGATCACATGTTATACTGTCACAAACATTCTCAAACCTTGACATAAAGGTATCAATGGCTGTTTTGACATCATCTGAACTCTTACTTTTAACTTTGACACCAACCATAAAACGTGTTTTTCGTTCCACAAATGTGATCACGAAAGATTGGGAATCTTGAGGACTCATCACCCCATCAATTTCCCAATGACCAAATGTTGAACGATTATTGATGACTTCTGGACGGTTGTGAATTGAACGCGTTTCAATCATCATCCGTTTATGTTCTGGATTAACTGGTTTGGCTCTTAGATGCCTGCGTCTTTTGCCTTTAAGCGGTAAATCATTTAATGTTGCACTCAGGTTGCGATTAAGAATCCAGTTATAGATTGTTCGTGTGCATACGCCAATTCGTGGCACACCATGTGCAATTTGTTCTGGCGACCAATGTTTCTTTTTAAGATAGTAATCAATCTTTTCGCGTTTTTTAGGTGTGATTTTAGGCTGTGAACGATGCGACTTTGATTGGTAATACTCAGCACGTCTTGTCGCTTGCACAGGTTCGTAGGTATGGCGCAATACTTTCTTTTTGCCATGCCAAGTCATGACACGGGCATTACGCTGCAATTCGTGTGTGATGGTAGCTCGAGGGCGGTTTAGCTTTCGAGCAATTTCTGCATTGGTCTTACCCGCGTCAATCATATTTTTGATGGTAACGCGCTCTGTAAAATTAAGGCGACCATATTTGGAATTTGGGTTTTTCTTAGTCATGTGGTAATTATTCCTTCTCTCAATAACACTATAAAATTGACATTCGGTCAATAGTTAAAATGTTAAGAAAAACAAAAGTGAACAACTGCGCAAACGGTGTTATAACGAGGTTTTTAAATGTATGTGATGTATTTATGTTAGTGTATATAACATCATTATATAGGCTAACATATACACGTTTATATACACATCTATATTTACGTATATAGTGACTAACATACACGTGAATATGTTTGTAATATACTGACGTGTATGTTAGTCGTTAGACTGTTATTGACATTGATATTAGACTGGATTTTAACTAAAACGATTGGTAAGATCTTCTCATAATATTGTGCTAATCAATTTAATTAATAGTCGTCAAGTAACTATGTCTGTCTCAATTGACAAGTGCGCTTGTTTATAATCGAACACAAAAAAGCCATCAATGGACGGCTTTATTTGCGCAGTAAATCAGGTTTGATTGACTCACTGTTTAACTTTAGAAAAATGTTTTGAAAAGCCATGCAACAACAGTAAATATATGAAGTGAGATATGATAATTTCTTGCAATTTAATTGTGATTTTTGATGAAAGCAGACTACTGAAATCGCATGTCAAGACCTCTTCTGTTCCTCTTAAATATACCATTTTGTGAAGAACAAAACAAGGTATATTGTTCATTGTGTTATCGATTGATAAGGACAAAACAAAAAACAATGCCCTGGGGCACTGTCAAATATTGTTATTTGTGGAACCATTTCTTGATTGGCTTGCGAAATCCAAAGGATGCGCCTGCTAGTGCAATCGTCGCAATCGCCCCATATAACCCACCCTTTGGCGCTTCAACATAGCTCGTATTTGGCGTGTGTGTTGGTGTAACACCTGGCGTTTTGTTCTCGACAGTATTTGATTCCGTCTTTGAACCGTTTTCCCAGATGTCATACGTATTCTTAATCGTGGCATTATCTTTGTTAGCTGTTACATAAACATCAACCACTGGTAAGGCAAAGGCTTTTGTTTTATCTGCATTCGCTAACTTCAAAAAGTCTGCGTTAGCCTCAGCTGTCAAGACTCGAGTCTCTTCATCATAACTAATCTTGAAATACTTAGTTAGATCAGTCTTACCGTCTTTTGAATAGACCTTCGCTGACTTATAATCCACTTCGTTTGGCAATGTATCAACGTATTTAAATGTCTTTAAATCGCTGGCACGGTTGGCTGGTAAGTCGTTAACTGTTAGCGCATAAGTAATTTCTTGCCCCTTCTTGATTTCATCACCATCAATTGACTTGTCAGAGTCACCTTTTGCCTCGCCTGATTCAACATCTTTTTTAGGCTTAATTTCAGGTGTGGTATTCTCAACGGTATTTGATCCCGTCTTTGAATCGTTTTCCCAAATATCGTATGTGTTGTCAAACTTAGCATTTGAAGTATTGGCAATCGCATAGACATCTACAATTGGTAATTCGAAAGCTTTTGTCTTATCTGCGTTAATCAGTTTCAAATAATCTGCATTCGCTTCTGCTGTAAACATGCGTGTCTTTTTATCATAACTAATTTTGAAATACTTGGTTAAATCAGTCTTGCCATCTTTGGAATAGACTTTCGTTGACTTGTAGTCCACTTCTTTTGGCAATGTGTCAACGTAGTTGATAGTCTTCATATCGTCAGTGCGATCAGCTGGCAAATCTGTTGTCTTCAATGAATAAGTTAACTCATCACCCTTAATCACAGACTTCCCGTTATCAGAACCATCCTTATCCCCAGCATTTTGACCTTCATCAACATCTTTTTTAGGTTCTGGGGTCACAATAAATTGAGTCAAGCCATAGGTTCCCTTGAGTGGTGTTGGCTTAGCAGGTTCAGTTGGAGCTTTGGGTGGTGTTGGTGCGGTTGGTTGCTTATTTGTATTGGTAAATTTCGTATAGATTTGACCATGCGTATTATAAACCCAGTTATCATCAACCTTCAAAATTTGTTGCTTATCGGTTGATTCGTTAGGTTTCAAAGTAAAGCTCGTACCCAGTGATACCGTTTTATTGATTTCTTTGGTAAAGGTGCTCTCGCCATCATGATTGACAACCAATAATTCCTTGCCAGAATTATCATAGACGTGGAAATTGATATTTTTATTAGCAGCTGTGTTTGGATGTTCATTTGTATACTTGTACGACGTTAAAGTAATAGAGTCTGCAATGATGACTTCAGATCCATCGCCCTTTGAAATGACTTTCCAATTAAATTTACCTTTCAAAACACCATGACCAATGATTGATACGCCATCATTCATGTCATGAGTCAGTGTGAAATCACCAGTTTTTTGGTTAACGTCTGCTGTCATAAAAGTATCATATTGATCATGATTATCATGATTTTGGGTCAGCGCTTGAATTTCAGTATTGACATCAGTCCCGTTTTCAAAGACAGCCTCATCCTTATCATACTGGGCCTTGTCTTTGTCATATTGGGCTTTGTCTTTCTCGTACTTGGCTTTGTCCACCTTGTATTGTACCTCTTCCTTATCGTAAGCATCATTAGCAGCTTGTTGCTTCTTCAATGCCGCATCAATAGCTGACTTTTGTGAAGCGTAAAGTGCCTTTATTTTAGTTGCTTCTGTCGCGTATTGACTGGCTGTAATGACTTTAGTCACAGTAGCATTTTGTGTGATTGTCATGCCTGCTTTTTTAGCAGCAGCTACGGACTTATCCAACTCACTATGATCGACATCGACCGATGTTCCCTTTGCGTCAGAATTTTTTGAGTCATCCGCGAAGATGTTATGGTTATCAAATGGATGGACTAAGCCAATAATTGCAGACGTCGCCACCATTGCCGATACTGCGATTACTTTTGTTTTGCGTTTAATGTTATGTGACATAATAAATATTCTCTCTTCCGATTTTTGGAGTGGTCGTAAATCCCGACCCCCTTTATAGGTTTTATTGCAGTTGTTGCTTTAAACTGCTGTCCAGGGAATTAATTGATTGTTGACCAACTAATTCACCAGTCAGTACGATTCGCTTTTTAGCGGTGAAATTTGTGTAGTGACTCGCTTTAACCTGCTGCCAAAATTCTTGATCTTCCAAACAAGCAACCAATTTAACCTTTGGTTTGCTTGTGTTCTCAATAGATAATTCTTGATTCATCGCGCCCACAGCGATACCATAATCCAATTTGGTCGCTTTATAACGATAAACTGTATGACCATCAGAGAGATAAATATCTTTCCCTATGATGGTTTTTTCAGTCATGTTTTGTAAGGCACTAAACTTGGTAGGATGGTATGGCCACACGGCATTATAATCACCCATATTGTGAGCAAATATTGGCACTAATCCAGTTCCAAACTTTAGGTTGGGTGCATTCATGCCCGCACCAATGGCTAAGACGTGGTTACTAGTGCCTTCATAGATTGGCTCACTAATGCTAAAACTTGGCACAGCCACATGTCCACGTAGGATTTCAGCTTGATTGCTTTGGGCTAGTTTCAACATATCTTCTTTGCTAGATAAACCGCCAGTCCCTGAGTAATCAGGTTTGACACTTTTCTGTGCCGCCACTTGTTTGACTTGACTTGCTTTGACAACAGGTTGTTTTTTTGCTTGAGCAACATCCTTATGACTAGCTTTTTGAACCTTCTGCGCTGTTTGCCACTGCGTATGGTTACCGTAAATCACAGCGCCAGTGACAATTAAGATGCCAAACATGGCTAATAACAGTGTTTTTAGAATTGGATGGTGCCTTTTCAAACGATGGTAATTTGGACGTCTCGGTTGCGCTCTCTTTCGACGGCTCTTGACTTGTTCAATGTTGATTGCCATAGTTCACCGCCTAATTGTCAAACGGGACAACATAATCGTAGCCATCATGATGCACTGTGATGGTTTTGTCTTGTACCGAAACGACTTTAGCGGTGACTGTTTGACCATTGATTGTGGCATCTACGTCTTCACCGACATGGTAGCGATCAGCTAAAGTAGAAGAAGTGTTAGCTTGTGAGCTTGATGAGCTTGATTGACTACTTGAAGCACTTACGTTTGAAGAAGAACCAGCTTCAGATGATTCGGGTGCTAAGGTTACGGTTGCGTTGCCTTCGTTGTGACCACTCGCAGAGACGGCTTTTGATGATTGTGCAGTGGCATCGGTTTTGTGTTGTGCCATCGCATAACCACCCAAGCCCGCACCACCAATAGCCAGAACAGCCAAGAAACCAATCGCCGATGATTGCCAAGCACTTGTTTTCTTTTGTTCAACTTGAGGCTGCTGTATTTGCGCTGCTAACAAAGTCATCAATTGTTGGTTAGTTTCATCATGTGATGTTGTCTTTGGGGCATTTTGAAGCATTTGTAACTGTTGACGAAGTTGGGAAACCTCATCAATATTGACAGCATCTTTACCTTTTAATTGTTGCTCGAGGTTTAGATTAGTTTGCTTCAAAATCTGGACTTGTTGCTCAAGTTCACTGAGGCTACCAGAATGTGTTTTAGCACTTTCTAACTCAGTAGCACTGATCATCGCTTTTTCATGCTCTGATTGATATTGCGACCGCTTGTTACTGATGTCTTCTTCCAGCTTTTGATGCATGTCTAGCAAGAATTGCGTGTTTTGAGCTAATAACTCATCACGCAAAGCTTTAAGACTGGTTAGCGTCTCTGTTTGTGCTTGTGACATCACTTCTGAGACCTGATCGTCCACTGTGACTTGAAGATTACTTTGTAAATCTCTAGAACGTTCTATAAACCAGTTATCCAGCTCTTGATTAACAGATACTTTCAAAGCCTCTAAGTCGCTTACAAATTCACTCTTTAGCGTTTTGAGTGTATTATCATGACGCGCATTCTCATCTTCCACAGCCGTGCGATAGCCTGCTTCACGAGCTTGATGTGCTTGCGCATAACGGGTTTCAAACTCAGTTGCCCGTTCTTCCTTCATTTGTGCATCAACCGTCTCAGCAACATTAGTGTCACGTAACTGTTCAACTGCTGCTTTCGTCTTTGCTTGTTGTTGTTTCAACAAGTCGGACATCGCTTTGCGTATCTTTTGCGTGTAAATGTTGCTGGTATCATTCAAAAAGTCATTTGCTTTGGCTTTGTCTGCGTTCAAACGACTAACCACGTAATCGGAGTGTTCCGCAGGTAAATCAGCTTTGACATCACTCATTTCAAAAGCACTTGGTGCCAAGTTGACACGATCAATTAACTTTTGTGTAGGATCACTTTCAGCCATGATTCCCTCTGAGTTGTCTTGAGTCGGAACAACAGCTTGAACAATTGGCTTCACTGTTTCAGCTGTTGATGGTTGCTTTGGCTGTTCAACTATCTTAGGAATATCAGGTACATTCTTTACGACCTTTTCTTGTGGTTGGTCACTATTTTCATTTTCAACAGCTTGAACCACTGGTGGCTTGACTTCAATCGTTGTGCGTTGGAACTTATTAGCCTCAACTGTTAGGACTTCACCAGTTTCACGCGCCTGTCTAAACTGTTCCTCAGAAGGTAAATCTGGCAAATCATCTGATGACAGACTACCATCTGCAAGCACGGCATCCATCAGCGGTTGTAGGGCTTCAACAATAATGTCATAAGTCATATCTTCATCTTGACGAATTTCTGTGTCATTAAAAATATGATCAGCGGTGCTAACAACAATGTTTTCAAAGCCTGCTGTTAGTGTCGCTCTTTCCCAACTTAATCCTGTTGGCTCAGCACGACCTTTTTCATTGGTGATAAAGTAGACGACATTGCCTAAACGAACATCATGATCACCTGCCCGCACCACATCATTGACTAAACCAGCAGCGAATTGTTGTAGCCCTGACAGTGATACATTCGGCCAGCTTTCACTTACCCCACTTTTTTCTGCCAGTTCTTGAATCACCTCATCATTGAGATCAATTTCAGTTTGTTCAACGCGGGCAAAAAATGGATCACCGATACTAGTTTGTTTTTTCCTTCCAAACATCTCTCACCCCCTGCTTAGAATGGCCAGTTGATGACGTTTCCGCCACCAGCAGTTGTGGCAGTTTGCCAAATCCATGTTAGCAATAGGCCAGTTAAGGCACCACCACCAATACCGAACATGGCGTGCATTAGCTTGCTGTTACTCTTTTGCGCCATCTGTTCATTACCAGTTGCACGCATGATGAAACCAATCAATAAGCAAATAGCGCCAACAACGATCAACACAATATAAAGAATTGTGATGACCTTTGAACCACTTGTTTTGGCAGCATCACCAATGTCCGCTGAGGCAACAGTTGGTAGCCACATTGGTAATGAAGCAACCAATCCCGCTAATGTTTGTTGTAAGCGTGAAATCGGATGACGCTCCCATAGAAACTTGTTATGTGCATTTGACTTTTTCATTCAAAAAGTCCTCCTTTTTCTTTGTTGTGTTATCAACACACGCACAGAATAACAAGAATCAAAAAATTGTCATAAAGGTAAATGGTTTTTCCTGAGGCAAATAAAAAAGCCCATCCAATTGGACGGGTATACTTAATTTATAAAATCTAATCCACTTTATTGCCTTCTGAGTACTAAAATGGTGTGTTAACAAAGTGAAATACATAAGTTTTCTAATCATTCAAGCCAAATAATTTAAAAGTTTTTTGCACTAATAATTGCTCTTATACCAAAAAATGGACTTTTTTAGTATAAGAGCATATTGAAGGTATTTGATTATTTTACATTACCACTTTTGCCCACTGTGGTCAGTTATTATGTCCACAAATATTTGAGGAAGTTCAGTGGTGCCTTCCAAAGAGTTGCCCTTATAGATGCCATAAACTGTTAGGTTATCTCCTTCAACAATTGGTTGATTCAGTGTATTTAAAATAATTAGTATTTGTTTGTTAGGATCTCCTGGAACAGACATGATAACCTTATTATCACTATTTATTGATAACACATCTCCAGACAATTGGATTTTTTGCCCGAAGTAATCGGCGGAATTATTTAACAATTGAGTGGATGTAATGTCTGATCTGTATTCACTATCACTACCATTATTGGAAGCAGAAGAAGACGAAGAAGAATTTTGATTATTGTTCGAGCTATCGACAGGACCGGTTTTCATAGATGATGTAGACGATTTAGATGATGTAGGTGATGAATTCGTGCTAACACTATCGCTGATTGAATCATTGATATTTGATATTGCACTTGAGGTGATTGAATCATTTGAATGGTCTGAACTCTTATTCTGTGGTTTTTCTGGTGATCCTTTTGACGAGTTGACAGATGGTATTGAAGAACTAGTCTCTGATGCCTTACTAATAGGAGTATTGCTTTGGATAGTACTTTGGTTGTTCATCTCGCTACTTGGTCTAAACTGCGATATTTCAGCTTTTCTAATTGATTTACTAACAGCGTGACGTAAAACATAAGCATATTTTTTCTGAGAGTCGGCTGCTATATGTGCCAAAAAAGCGCTGACCAAGATGCATATAGAAATGACGACTGTCCACACCATGATGGGTTTTGAATGAAATAATTTTTTAAACATATTAATGTTCCTTTTATATCAATATTTGTCCAAATTTAAGTTGAAAACAAACTAATACAACATCCTATTCATAATGTATCATATAAAAATAACAAAACTACTATAATAGTGTGACACTTTATTTATAATCTCAATTGCATCTCAGTCAAATGTTGTCTCATTAATTGAATAAGAATAGTACAATTTAATGGCTTCTGAGCAGTTTCAGATGCTATTATGAAGAGCAAAAGTCTCTGTTTGATGTCATAAAATATTACAACAAAAGTTTGTTGTTTATTGATTCACATTCACTCATTGCAAAATAAGGCTAGTTATCGGATAAACACTATCAGAATTGTTTTAATATATGCTATCATTTATTTGAGCCAAAAAAGAAAAGGAAAACCATCTTATGACACTGATTAATGAATTACATGCTATAGCCGAAACGGCTGAGCACCATGAAGGTAACACAATCTATTTAGCCGGAGGTTGGTTTAACCCACTTCAAGAGGAAATTCTGAAAGATTCTTTCAGTTCCTTACTCAAAAATACGACCGTAGCTCATGTTCATGTGCCCTTACTTCACCAGTATCAAGGCTCAAATCCGATTGTAGATGGTGAATTCAATCCTGATCAGGAATGGGCCACTGCCACTTTTGATGACGATGTTAATGCAATCGATAATGCCGACATTGTTGTTGCTTTACTTGACGCAAAAGATCAAGATACTGGTACAATTTGGGAAATGGGATATGCTTACGCCACTCATAAACCTGTGGTTGTATTAACTGTTGGTGATACGTTTGAGTATCCCATTAATCTGATGCCGGCTCAAGGAGCAATTCATCATCTCGAAAACAATACTCTAGCAACATTTGATTTTTATGAAATTAACAAACGTTTCTATGTTGGAAAAACAATTTAAAAACCTTAACCAATCGAAATTTCTGGTTAAGGTTTTTTTCATATCATTTCACGATGAATTATGTTTTTGGATTGAAACTAGCCATATTTGATCAAAATATTTTTAAAAAAGAAACGCCAACTTTGTACGAAGTATCCTGTCGTGAATGCTATAATAAATGTTCCAATTCCCAATGGTCCACCAAATACAAGTGCTAATGTAAAGAAAAGCAAGTCTTGCATAGACCTGGTTAATCGATAACTAATCCAACCCTTTTTTTCAAATGACAGGGCGACAGCATCGTAAGGAGAAACCCCTAAATTGACGCTTGTATATAGACTAATGCCTAATGAAAAAAGAACCATACCAAAAACAAACAAAATAAAAATTTCTAGGATAGAACTCTTACTAAATGTGTGAAAAATTATCTTACTCAATATTGGCGTAAGATAGCCAACAATGTATCCTGGTAATGACATATTAATTAAAGTACCAATGCCAAATTGACTGCGATCAAAAATGCAAATAGTCAGAAATAAAATCACGTTAAAGATTAGTTGATAGTTTCCTAAGTACCAATTAAAAGTATTTGATATACCGATATCAGCGGCTGTCGCGGGGTCTATTCCCAGACTCGATAAGCGAAAAAATACGATACCCAGCGCTATTATACTTGTACCAACAACAGATAAACAAAGGCGAATGAAAATTGAAAGTGAGTCATTCTTAAACATTTCTTCTCCTTTTTTTACTAATTATAAGAGAAGTCTAAACGTTTAATACATCATTGTCAATTTATATCTATGTCATAAGTATCTTTCTACGCAGATTAATTTTTAATTGATCTTTTCAATTTTTATCTAGTTTATAGCACGCTACTATCACTTTGTAATTGATAAGTCCCAATCCGATCTAATTGTGTCACAAGATTTGTTTTAGTATTGCAGGTCAAGAGTGGGTTACGTCTAAAATAGACTCATCAATCGAGTACGGCAGCAAATTAATATCATCGGTATATTGACGATAAATATTATTAATTTTTAGGTTTTCAGCAATATAATTATTCATCCTAGGGTGTGCGATAAACAAACCATGCACATCAGGCAAATCACGCTGGCGCATCACATTACTAATGCCTAAGTCCTTCTTAGCTGTTGGTGAGGCCGCTAGGACTAAACCACCATTAGTGTTTGCTTGTTCAGACATCACGACTAAATCACTTTTTAATGGATTAAAGCCCCGCTCAACATTTTCAACACTGGCGTAGAAACTTTTTGAATCAATTAGGAAGAACACGCCACGGTTTTCTTTGCTATAATCATATTCAGTTGTGATTGCGTTTTCCATCAGCAACCTCCAAAAAACAATTGTGTATAATTCATTATACGAACAAGTGTTCGATTAGGCAAGCGAACAAAACATTAAATTTGTGACAAAATCAAAAGCTATGCTATAATAAAGGCATAGAAAAGAGCCGTAGCGCTAACTACGACTCCTAGCAATCCCGTTTCGACGGTGACCATGCTACAATCAATTGATGACTGTTAACCGCTCAAAGTTAAGACAGTCATTTTTTTTTGCTAATTTTTTCGATTAACAAAACTACAAAAGTCAGAATGCTTATGATGAATCCACCAAAGGCAAACATAACCAGTAGCGCGTCCGATACGGACACAAGGCCTCTCCTTTCCTAGAATGTGAGTTTATAGTGTTTACACCATAAGCACCACCTCCATTCAGGATAGCCACCGTCTTAACTTGATTGCTTTAACTAGTATAACACACCCTAAAATATCAATTGGTTTAAAACTTAAACGCTTGTGAAACTTCAAAAAAGCGTAATAAAATAGGACTTCCAAATGCCTTGTGTAGGGTTTCTGGAAGTCCTATTTTGTATAGTCTTGAAACGATGATATAGCAATATTCTTTGTTTAGCGATAGATGCGTTAATTATAATTAATATGGACTTTTTTCAAATACCAAAATTTCTAAATAAGTGATTTATCAACCATTTTCTGATTCTAAACTTCTTGTCCTGTCGGACGAATCAAAACTTCACTAACAGAAACATGTTTTGGTTGATCAATGGCATACAAAACTGCGTTGGCAACGTCACTAGCTGATAATGAATCCATCGAATCTTTGTTCTCTTTGTCGAATAAACCACGAATAGCATCCTCAATTGCTTTATTATCGACAGAATTTATTAGTTCCGTTGCAACAGCACCAGGTGATATAATCGTTGATCGAATACCAAATTTCTTTTCCTCTTGGCGCAGCCCCTCCATAATGGCACGAACTGCAAATTTGGTGCCATTATATACAGCACTGGCAGGATAAACAACATGACCAGCAACTGAATCAGTGGTAATAATCAGACCATCTTTTTGTGCTTCCATAGCCGGTAGAACTGCCGTGATACCGTGCAAGACACCCATTATATTAATATCAAGCATACGTTGAGATCCTGCAAGGTTCCCTTCACGAAGGAAACCTTGTGGCATCACGCCAGCATTATTGTACAAAACATCAATCTTGCCGTATTGTTCTTGAGCAAGTTGAATTAGAGCCTTGACATCATCATATTTAGTCACATCAGTCACACGGTAACTTGCATTGTCACCAATTTCATCAGACAATGCCTTCAAACGGTCCTCGCGACGCGCTCCCAACACAACCTTAGCACCATTTTGAGCTAACAACTTTGCAGTTGCCTCTCCTATGCCTGAAGATGCGCCTGTTATTATAACTACTTTATTTTTTATTGTCATAGGTATTTCCTCTTTTTAAATTTTTATAAATATTAATTAATATCAAGTGAGCTAATAATATAGGCCACACACCATGTTGTTGTCTAGCCACATAATGAATATGATACCAAAGATTAGTGTCAGAAAAATTGAAATAAAGACCAGTATTGGACGCCCAATTTGACTAGGCTCAACTATACCTTCATCTTTGTTCCAAATATCGCCATACTTTGTTTTATTTTGCATATCTTCATCCCATCAAGAAATAAACATAATCGTTATTATTATGTTTATTGCTTTACATTTGCGTATGTTTTAATACCTCTTGATAAACGCATTAGCCCATCTGATAATAATTGCCTTGGACAAGCAATGTTAATGCGGACAAATTTTTCGCCATTACCACGATAAATATTGCCGGCCGACAATACAAGACCCGTTGTTTTTCTGAGGTGTTTTACCAAATCACTACTGTTTTCTGTGACCGCACTCACATCCAACCAAAGTAAATAAGTTGCATTTTCTGAAGCAAATTTTAATTGTGGTAAGTGATCATGTAAAAAAATCTCAACCTGATGACGATTGTATTGCAGCTGTTCAATCAACGCATCTAGCCACTTTTCGCCTTTCTGATAAGCTGCCATAGAACCCTCTAAAGCGACCAAATTAGGTTCAGCTAGTTCGTCGTTATTAATGCCTCTCATCACAGTTTCGCGCAATGATTTATCAGGAACTACAACGCTAGCAGCATGTAAAGCCGCAACATTAAATGCTTTCGATGGTGAAAAGATCACGACAGCGTTATGCAGCTGTTCAACCGGCAACGACAAAAGTGATTGATAGCTCGGTTCACCTAAAACGACATCACCGTGAATTTCATCGCTTACTACGGTAACACCGTGCTTTCGGCATAACAGTAAAAGACGTGAAAGTGTTTTCTGTGACCATGTTTTGCCCACTGGGTTGTGGGGATTACATAATATCAGCAATGTACTCAATGGCTCAGCCAGCTGAGTTTCTAAATTATGCCAATCAATTTCATAATGATTTGTATCAGTATCATATTTTAAAGGACTCTCCAAAACATGACGACCGTTATTTTCAATTGAATGAAAGAATATATCATATACTGGTGTCATAACAACCACATTGTCACCAACATGGCTTAATCGTCGAACGACTGACGAAAGTGCCGGGATGACACCAGTAACAAAGTTAAGCCACTCTGACTGTATATTAACGTGATGTCTTTGTTTAAACCATGCTATGATGGCATCAAAATAATTATCATCAGGCTCTTCATAGCCAAATGTACCCAGTGTTATTTTTTTTTGCAATGCTGTCAATATTTCAGGAGCTGTGGCAAAATCCATATCAGCTATCCACATTGGTAATTCATTATCTGCTACATGCCACTTAACCGAATTGCTGTTGCGACGGTCAATAATTGATTCAAAGTCATATTTGCTCATGTCTTTTTCCTTCGGAGTCCTGCACAACAAAAAAGGTTGTTTTACTAGGGTCAATCTTAGTTTTATCCAAAATTAGACTTCCAATACTTTCTGCTTTAATCTGACCGGAAATTGGATTTTTGACACTGTTAATTGTACCTTTAATATCAGCATCAATGTTGCTTGAATACTCAAACGCTAAGTAGGTATCTAGCAAATGACAATCTTTAATGGTCAAATGGTCGACATAGCAAAGTCCTTGATCACTAACAATTGTACAATTAACCAAAGTTAGATTCTTTGTATTCCAAGCTAGATACTCACCGTTTAAAGTTGAGTCATAGATTGTAACATTTTCACAGTTCCAAAAAGCATCTTTTGTTACAAAATTTGAATGATGAACTTCAATATTTTTTGCACCATCAAATGCATAATTACCAATTAAGTTAAGATGGTCAACGACAACATCTTGACTATCCATCCCAAAATAATCACCTGTAGCATAAACATTTTCCATTTTAACTGATTGACAATGCCATAATGTTTCTGTTGCCTCTGAAAAATGAACATTTGACAATAAAACATTTTGACATCGTCTTAATAGCTTGGGCGCCTGAATTTCAGAGTTGCGAATACTTATGTCAGAAGTGTACCAAATACCAGATCTAGCCATCTCCTCAAAAATGGTTTGATTTACCTGCACATGGTGACTGTACCACAACGGATACTTCCAACCAAACACAGAGTCATCTATTGTAACATCATCACTTTCTTTGAGAGGAGATTCACCTTCGCCAAACGTTGTTCGTATAATGGTAGCGTGCTGTTCACCAAACAAAGGACGTTCACCTTCAAAATGTTGTTCTTGATAAATTGTCATTTTTGAGAGTCACCCTTTCTCACATTTTAGTGTCTTAAACGGCAAGGCAAAATGATGACCATCATGATTATTCCTTTCCTTACCAAGCATAGGCCTCAGGCGCAGAACCGCCTGGCCCTGGGAAAATATCATCCAATTGATTCATGACGTCGATTGACAAATGAATATCCAAAGCATGCACTGCTGACTCTAACTGTTCAACTGTACGTGGTCCAATAATTGGAATTGTGATATCTGATTTATTCAGCAACCATGCCAAAGCGACGTCTTGTTCAGTTTCTCCTAGTTCAGCACATAAATCTGCGTAACGTTGCAATTGCTGACGGCCATACTGCGTTAAAGCTTCAACGCGTTCAGAACGCCGACCAGAAGTTGTGTTGAGTGCATTTGCTGCCAACAAACCACCTTCCAATGGGCTCCATACTAGTACTGACATTCCTAAGTCTTTAGCAGTGGGTAATAATTCTAGTTCTGGTAAACGTTCTAATAAGTTATATAAATGTTGTTCACTAACTAATCCCAAAAAATCACGTTGATCAGACGCTGCCTCGGCATAGGCTAAATGTCTTGCTCCAAAGTTACTTGATCCAGCATAATATATTTTTCCTTGCGTAATCATATTTTCATAGGCTGCAAAGATTTCTTTCCAGTTTATCGAATGATCGATGTGATGCATTTGATACAACTCGACATGATCGGTTTGCAAACGCTTGAGAGACGCCTCTAAATTACGATAGAGCTTATAAGCTGAAACACCAGCCCCATCGTTGGGCCCATCTAACTCATTATCCATGCCATTATAGAATTTTGTTGCCAAAACTACTTTTTCGCGGCGACCTTCACCCTGTGCGAACCAGCGCCCAATTACTTCCTCAGTATAACCGTGACCGGGTCCACCCCAACCACCATAAACATTAGCAGTGTCAAAAAAATTAATTCCTAATTCTAAGGCACGGTCCATAATTTGAAAAGCTACTTCGTCACTGGTTCTAGGGCCAAAGTTCATAGTTCCTAAAGCTAATCGACTAACTTTCATACCTGTTTTGCCAAGCTTAGTGTATTCCATTTTTGTCTCCTTTTCAAAAAATAATAGTGTACCTTACTAAATCCGATTAAGATAACATGCTATTTTCCCATGAACCTTTAGTGTCAACATTTGTGAGTGTTGCCAAGCGTTCAAGTTCCGCAATTTCTTGCTCGGATAACTTAATATTTTGGGCACGTTCTTCAGAAGCAATGTACTTTTCATTCGTAACACCAACGATAGGCACTGCTCCTTTATTAATCGCCCAACTTGTCGCAATATCTGCCACCTTAGCATTATATTTGTTGCCAAGTTGTGCCAAAGCGTCTATCAATGCTGCTAATTTAGGCAGATTAGCATTATAGGTTGCCGCACGACCACTGCCTTCGGGCAAAGGATTGTCAACGCTATACTTACCAGTCAAGACGCCTTGTTCAAGTACCATATAAGCATAAAAGTCAATGTCGTTTTCAAGACAATATTCTAAAATTCCTGCTTCTTCGGACGAGCGGTAGAGTAAACTATAATGATTTTGTAATGCTGCCAATTTCACACCAGCCTGCCCAAGTATTTCGGTTACACGTTTAATTTGTGACAGATTATGATTTGAAACACCAACACTCTTAATTTTTCCACTTTGAATTAATGGAATCAAATAAGGCGTCCATTTTTCAACGTCAAACGGATTATGAATCCAATAAATGTCAATATAATCCGTATTTAAACGCTTAAAACTGCCGGCTAGCATGTTTTCCATAGCAGTTTCTTCAGGTCCTGTGGCAATTTGTGGTGTGAACTTTGTCGATAGCAAATAACTGCTACGATCATATTTTTTTAATAACTCACCAAGGATTGTTTCCGAACTTCCCTCGCCATAAACAGCAGCAGTGTCCCATAAATTAAAACCTTTGGCCATTGCTGTATCTACAACAGGTTGCAAATCTTCGATGGTTAAATGATTACCAAAGACTTGATCACCACCAGCAGCCCCTGATCCCCAAGACCATGTTCCTAACGCAATTTTTGGTTTTTGTGTTTTGTTTGTATGTGTCATATATTTTTCCTATCGTGATGTAATATCTTCAAATGTTTCAAACGGATGAATGGCAATGTCAATAACTTCTGGTAAATATAACGGATCTTCTTGCACAACACGATCACGTGTTGCTTCATCAGAGACATCATAAACAATTAAACCGCCAGCGCCATCAGTTGTCGTACCAGCAAATACGAGCAGCCCTTCGGCATTTTTTTGCTCCAAATATGCAACATGTTGTTTAACTACTTCATTAATATTGATATCATTTTGCTTAATCTTACCAGCATTTGGTGTTGCATACTCAATGAATTTCATATTACTGCCCTTTCTTACTTTTTGTTAAAAGCATAAAGACGTCATTTTCATGACGTCTTTATGCTTTACCATGGTTGCTTAGTTGGACCCACAGTAAACTCATTTACGTTAGTATCTTCAGGTTGGTCAATGGCAAACGCAACGACATTAGCAATACGATCAGCAGGAATCTGATATTGATCATAAAGCTGACCCATTCCTTCACGTGAAGCTTCGTCAGCAATAGAATCAAGCAATTCAGTTTCAATAGCTGCTGGATAAATAGTCGCTGTACGGATATTTGTACCCTCTTGGGCAGATTCCATACGCAAAACTTCCATCAGATCACGAACGGCCCATTTTGTAGCACCATAAACGCCGGCGCCTTCGTATGCTTTAATGCCCGCAACAGATGATACAGCAATAATGTGGCCAGATTTTTGTTCAATGAACTTTGGCAAAACTGCAGCGATGCCTTTCAACACGCCTTTCAAGTTAACATCAACCGTCTTATCCCACAAATCAGTTTGTAAAGCAGATAGTGGTGCTGTCGGCATTAAGCCAGCATTCAAGAAGATAACATCAACTTTACCAAACGTATCTAAAGCAGCTGTGACAAGCGCTTCATTGTCCTCTGCTTTTGTTACGTCGGTTATCTTATAAATGGCTTGCCCGCCATTTGCTTCAATATCCGAGACAATTTTTTGAAGCTTGTCTTCACGGCGTGCGCCAAGGACTAGTTTAGCACCGCTGGCAGCCAATTTTTAGCAGTAGCTTCTCCGATTCCTGATGAAGCGCCTGTTATGATTATAACTTTATTTTTAATTGTCATTTTTTTACCTTCTATTCTCTTTAACTTAATAAATGTTTACATCCACGATGGCTTATCAGCATCCGTGTTAGTCTTATTAAGACCAATACTGTCACGAACATAAGTATCTGGATTTAAAATTACCTTCGTTACAAAATCTGCTACACTCTTTCGAGATACTTCAGTGCCTTTGAATGGTTCATGTCGTCCTGTGGTTTCGTAATCAACTTCATCATAGTCTGTTAACCAAGCTGGGCGAACCATAGTATAGTCAATGTCTGACTTATCTAATAATTCAAAAGATTCTCTAAACCCAGGTAGATATGCAGAAATTGCTTGTTCATTCCATTCACCAAAATTACCTGGTACTTCATGATGTGCACCTGAAGCGCTAATGAAGATTAGACGTTTCACATTACTATCATTCATACTTTTAATAATGCTAGCAGTTTGATCCGCAAGATCAACACCACCCACATTTGAGTAAACCAAATCAATGTTATTTTCTACAAGTGTTTTTGTCAAAAACGTTGTATCAAGAACGTTTCCCTTAATGATTGTAGGATTAAATGCCAGCAAAGATTCATCAAACTTATCTGGATTACGGGCAAATAATAACACCTTTACATCAGGATACTGTGTCAGATTTTCAGCAACGAGTTGAGCCATTTTTCCTGTTGCACCAACTATTAATACATTCATATTTTTGCTCCTTTCTATTGAACAGCTTCATTATACTAGTTGAAGTTAACTTGAAGTCAAGAACTTACCCAAATTAAATTTCAAGTGTGTTCAAAATTTTGTATTCATCAAAATATGTTGCCTTATCGTTAATTTTACCAGTCTCGTACAAATTAATTTTGTGATTTAAACGTGCAATGGATTGTGACAATTGATTGCGTTGGTTTTCTAGGTTTTGTTTTTGTGCTGCCAATAACTCTGCTTGTTCGTCAAGCGTTTTAGGACCAGCTTTTACTAAATCAGCATAATGTACGAGCACATCAACCGGCACACCAGAATTTCTCAGACAAACAATCATTTCTAACCATTCTAATGTTTGCTTTTCAAAGTACCTGTTACCATTGTCACGTCTAGGAATGTGTGGAATTAAACCAATTTTTTCATAATATCGAATGGTTGCGGTGCTGATTTGATATAGCTTACTAACTTCTGTAATTGTCAAATTTTTCATACATGTACCTCAATTATTAAGATGTGTGAACCTATCTCGCACATGTCAATGGCTCAACTCCACAGTCACATTATTTGTACCAAAAATATCTTTTAATTCACTGTTATCGATATTTTCAATTTTACCTAAAGGAGTATAGCGCCATGAATTGCTACCATAAAAAATGCTAATTTCATCCCCTTGGTAGAGAACAATGTCTCCTGGTTTAGTTGTCACTTGCCGATCACTAGTGGGCAATGAAAATCCTAAATCACCAACCTGCTCAAATCCACCATATTCGTTCAAATTCAAGGTAATTGATTTATCTTGAAGACGTTTTACGAGTGCTTTTGTTGCTTCATTATTAGCCAATTTCACTGTCATTTCACGTCCCTTAACTGATAATTTAATATTCGCCAAATCACGATCCTCCTTTGTTTTATTACTTGAACTCGACTGCTTACTCTGGTTACTATTTTGTTTACTTTGGGTACTTGAAGTCGCTTCATTATTTTGTTCTGATTGATTTCGCGCTAGAAAAAACAAAGCCGTCACGACAACAGCAAAAATAATTATAAAAATTGACCCGATAACTGTTTTATTTTTCATCAACCCATCCCTCTCTATAAACCTACTGAATGATGCTGCCTATTTGTTAAAATATTTCGTGCTATCAACAACTATTTTGCCAATTCAATCTTCATATCAACTTCACTATCCAAACTGCTGATTTGTGATAAATCACCATCGACTTTGCCAAGATTAATCTGGTCACCAAACTGTTCAGATTCATCTTCATCTTTAAATAAAATAGTAAAATAATTGGCATCACGTGCGAAGTCAATATCGCCATTTAACCAACCATAATGAACATCCTTTTCATCATAACGTAATGGATCATTCATCACCCCACAATAGTCATGTGTGTAACGGCTAACCTTAACGGTGTAAGGCAACATGCTAATTAGCTGTTTAGAGGATTTGCTATCATTTAGCGTTGCAGGAATTTTTTTATCACCTACCACAATATTAATTTTTGTACCATTTTTAATGACACGTGTTGCAATATTTTTATTGGATGTTTGCATTACTGCGCCGTCTTTGGCAACTTTTCTTTTTCCGCTCTGCTTGGATGAACTGTTCTGGACAACATTGTGATTTGTAATGGCACTATCTTTTTGGGGACGAGTAAAGACGTAGACAACTCCACTTAGCACAATGATAAATATTAAAATTGCTATTAACCAAAGATTTTTTCTAAGTTTCATAGTGATTCTCCTGTTATTTTGAGTTTTAAATTACATGGTCAACCGTTCATCAATTAAATTATTTTTGTTGACACCAGCTGCTGATAACATCTTTTTCAGACCGATGACACCAAAAGCTGGACCAACAATGAAAAACTGACCTGTTTGCAATTCTTCAACTGTCAACATTTCCTTTACTTGTGCCCGATTCAACCGATGGTTTTGAACGACATAATCAAAGTTACCTGTAACGAGTGCTTCAAAATCTTGATGATAGTATCTTTCTGACTCATTTTTCGTAGTCCAAATTACTTTAATCGTGTGGCTATGATGATATTTTTGCGCAATGCTGAGTAGCGGAGCAATGCCCGTACCCATACCAATTAATATTAATGGACTGTCTGATGAACTAGCCTCGATAATTGAGGCAAAACGACCGAACGGCCCCTCCAAAAAAACTTTATCCCCTTTATTGACCAGGTCTAGCTTCTTTGTGAAATCACCTAACTGCCTAATTGTGAAAATGGCCGTGTGTTGATCAATCGGGGCGTTAGAAATTGAGAACGGATGGGCTTCAACCGATAACCCTTTGACATTTTTGAATGATAGGAAAAAGAAGTCCCCTGCTTGAAAATTCGTTTTCGACCGTTCTAACTGAATATTTAATTGAACAACTGTTGGACTAATACTGTGAATGTCAATGACTTCACCAACGGTAACATGCTTGTTCTCAACCAGCTTTTGCCACAAATACAAGCCGAAAATAACAAAACTATACGTATCAAAGGTAAACATAAATAAGGGATAAATGTTAACACGGCCAATAATATGAACATGGATCCAAATCAGAAAGATTGCAACAAGGTTAAGTCGATGAATCCAAAGCGATAGCTGGTGCTTAAAAAAATGTTGCAATGTATTTTTAAGTTGTGCAGCAATCTTGAAACGGTCCACCAGCCAACCAGACATAAATAGAACTGAATATAAAGCAATACCCAGTACCATGAACCATGCTGTTCTACCAGTTAAAACTATTAACTGTCCCATTGACACTAAATAATACCAATGTATAAACCCAACCAATAACGCACCTAATCCCAGCGCACTATGAACAAAATACAAGGCTGGTAACCCGATTAATCGATCTAACCACAGTGGTCTAGTTGACAAATAAACTTCAAACAGCCACCATGAGTAAGCAACAATACCCGCATCAATGAGTATTAACTGATCAATAGCTGAATGTGTCATTGAAGTATTTAAAAGAAGAATCAACGGCATTGGAAACAAAATCAAAGCTACTGACCATGTTACGTAAAGTGCTATGGGATATTTTTTTAACAAATTATTCACTCCTGACACATTCAGTTAGTAACCAATTTTTTGTAACCAACGATTAACCTGATTTCGAGCACTGTCGGCATCGGACCCCTCGATGGAAAATCCAGTCAGAACACGTGCATTTGGATATGTCTTTTTCAAAATAGAAATCGAATCGCCCCAGCCAGAGCCTGCATTGGTTGAAAATGGGACAACGTTTTTATGGTTCAAATTAACTTCATCCATGAATGTTCTTACAATCATTGGCTGTTCATTAAACCAAATGGGATATCCAATGAAAATTGTGTCATATTGAGAAACATCTGGCAACGGATTTTTGATTGCTGGACGCGCATTTTGTTGCTGTTCCCGCTCTGCTTGATCAACTGTTGCCTGATAATTTTTTGGATACGCACGAGTAGGAACAATTTCATACTGATCCCCGTGCGTGTAATCAGCTATAAACATTGACAACCGTTTAGTGTGGCCAATTTTAATATTGACATCTGGATAATTAGTACCTGAACGCGAAAAGTATACAATCAACGTTTTTCCGTTTTTTACATTTTTAGCTGGAACTGATTTGTTTTGATTGGCTTGCTCGCCTGTTGTTTGACTATTTTTCGATTGTAGGACTGGCTTTTTGACACATTAAAAGCTAAAGTGGCTACAAACAACAAAAGCCCAACTACGATAAATAGTGCCTTTCGTTTCATGCTAATTCCTCAACAATCGTTAATTCAGTATACATTCACCAACAGGATTCCAATTATTTTTGCCACAAAAACTTACCAATAGCGCGATCTACTCTCGTATTTTCATGCAGTTGGCTATGTTGTCCTTTTTTGCCTGAAATTTCTAGTTCTTGATAATCTTTATACCTGTCTCGTAGTAAATATTTGAGAGATTTGGCAGAGACTACTGTGACATCGCCATCTGAATTACTACCATCCTGTAAATTACCAAAAATATTTAACACATCAACTTGTTTTTTAGGATAACCTTGTCGATGGTTATTTAAATATTTGAAGTTGCTATCTTGTATTTTTGGTGCACCATTTTTTTGTAATAAATTCTGATTCGGTTTGTCATCGATGCCAACAATACCATCAAAATGTCCAGCAATATTAACTTGCTTTTGAAGGGCAGGTAATTGTTTGTTTTGACCATTAGTGACTTGGTAATACATTGTCGTCAAATTCCCCATTGAATGGCTAACCGTATTGTAACGTTTAATATGATAATCTTTTTGCAGTTTTTGCAAGACATTACCAAACCACTTCTGTGTCACCTTGTAGTTGTAATACTTGTTGTCAACCGAGATAACTTGAATCAATGGTCTTTTTGCACTTGCGGGCCAATAGCCACTAAAACTAACTTTACCCTCTGGTGAAATGGTTGCTGTTAAGACTTTTTTCGCGTCATTATACTGCTCTGCATAGTGAATCATACTATTCGTCGATCTGGCACCTGCACCCCAACCGTGTACATACAATGTAGGAATACTATTTGATCTATCAGCCGTTTCAGGAATTGTACGATGTCTCATCCACAACACCGCACCCCCAATTACAAGTAAAATGATACAAATTAATGTCGTAACACTCAATATTATTTTCTTTCGCATGTTCCCCCCTTAATTCTTGTCACAGGCCGATTACCAAGGCTGTGTCGTTGGTCCAATGGTAAATTCACTTACATTGACGTCACTTGGCTGATTAATTGCAAATGCCACAACTGAAGCGACACGATCAGGAGTAATACCATATTGTTTGTAAATTGCATCAAAATCTTTTGCAGAATTAGCGTCAGTAATAGCACCCAAAAGTTCTGTGTTAATTGCAGCAGGATACAAAGTTGCAGTACGAATATTCGTACCTTCTTGCGCTGATTCCATGCGTAATACTTCCATTAAATCACGAACAGCCCATTTTGTTGCACCATAAACAGCACCCCCAGGATAAGCCTTTAAACCAGCCACGGACGAAGTCGCAATAATATGGCCAGATTTTTGGGCAATAAAATCTGGCAAAACAGCGGCAATACCATTTAAAACACCTTTAATGTTGATGTCAATCATGTCATCCCATTCATCAACCTTTAATGCTGACAATGGGGCAATTGGCATGATACCAGCATTCAAAAAAATGACGTCAACGCGCCCATACTGTTTTTTAGCATATGTCACAAGTGCCGCATTATCAGCTGGTTTACGCACGTCAACTGCCTTATAGATAACTTTTCCACCAGTTCGAGTAATATCAGCAGCAATTTGCTTTAAACGCTCTTCTCTCCGAGCAGCTAACACAATTTTCCCACCTTGGTTTGCTAATAACTTCGCTGTGGCTTCACCAATGCCAGACGATGCTCCAGTAATAATAATAACTTTATCTTGAATTGACATAGATTTTCTCCTTTTGAAATGAGATCTAAATTTCTTTCAACGCTCGATAAATTGGCGTTGAACCACTGTGCATTTTAATAACTTTATTGATCGTGTTAGGTAAAAATAACACTTGATATAATGTCTCGGCCACGTCACCTATAGCATTTTCACCATCCTCTGTCACATTCACCTGAATTGTACCTTTAGCTGGTGTTTCAATTAAGTGACTTATTGTATAAGGAACGTTTGCGTTGTGAACTAGCCAGTAATCAGTCACAAACTTAGCAACATTGTAGTCTGGAATGTCTTTAAGCGTTTCATCCTGCCAATGGTCTGGTTCTAATGAGAAGATAGAACTCAAAACGATAATTCTTTTAATATCATTTTCAGAGGCGGCGGCAATTAGTTTTAAAACACCGTAAATCTCAACTTGAATCAACTGTTGACCACGTGATCCTGCCACAAAATAGACGTAATCAAAACCAGCAATTTGTTTACTTATTGTGCTTTGTTCCGACAAAAGGTCAAAAAATTTATAATGAAGTCTAGCGTGGTGTTCACTTAGACTCGAATTTACTTGATTGCTATTGCTTCTCAAACCAATTTTCACGTCAAAATTTTGATTAGATAACAGTTGAGCAACTAATTGTGTACCAACACGTCCCGTGCCACCAACAACAAATACTTTTTCCATAAGATTAATTTATTCCTCCTCGTAAAGACTAAAAATTTCGTGCGTCAAAATACTAACAAAAGTTTGTTATGCCTAAAAAATATGATCGACAAAAATACAAAAAATGCTCCAAAAAAAATCCATGCACCAGCATAGCTTAACAATAAAAGTGTCACATTGATTTGATTCTTCATCATATTTCACACCAAGCTGTATTTTTCTGACCAAATAAAGCACAAAATGCTATTAATAGATACAGAAATGTTCTCTACTGACGTCTATTTATATTTAAATTTTAAAATACCTTAATTTGTATGTAAAATACTAATATAGTATACTTATGTATACATAAATGTAATACTAAAAACGAGAGGAGCTATTACAGTGGAGTTACGTGCTTTAAAGTATTTTTTAACAGTGATTGAATATCGTAGTATTTCGCATGCTGCACAATTTTTACATATCTCACAACCTGCTATTTCTAGGCAAATGAAAGAGTTAGAATCGGAATTAGGGGTTACTTTATTTATTAGAGGCAATAGGCAAATTGAACTCACAGAAGCTGGATTATTATTAAAAAAACAAGCGCAAGAAATTGATGCACTGGTTTCTAAAACAAAGAATACTTTTTCGGATGACGGCGATCTTAATGGAGATATATATATCGGCGCTGCTGAAACTCACGTTATGAAATATATCACAAATGTCGTAAGATCATTTCACGAAAATCATCCTAAGGTTCGATTTCATTTTTACAGTGCCAATGCTGATGATGTCAAAGAAACTATTGATAAAGGCATCATGGATTTTGGTGTATTAGTTGCCCCAACTAATACGACAAGATATGATAAACTCACCTTCCCTGAAAAAGACACTTGGGGCATTTTAGTTAAAAACAATGACCCATTAGCTAGCTTAAAAACAGTAAAACCAGAGGATTTAGCCAATCGTCCACTGATAATTTCTGAGCAAAAGAAAGTTCAAAAAACATTAGAAGAGTGGTTAAACTTGAATGGTGTGACAGGTAATTTTATTGCAACTTATAATCTACTTTACAATGCAACATTACTAGTTTCATCAGAGGTAGGTATCGCATTTGCTTTGGATAAAATTGTGACTAAATACAAGACACGTGATTCCCTAACATTTGTTCCTCTGCAACCGGCCGTCAAGGCCAATGTTGACTTGATTTGGAAGAAAAATGCTATATTTTCGCCAGTAGCTTCCAAATTTTTAAATTGTTTAAAAAAATCTCTCAAACAAAAAGTGTGATGATTTCATCAATCATCACACTTTTTGTTTTCTGAAATACTTAAGCATAATAAATATCAATCCGCCAATTGAAAAAATCATGGCACCAACCAATGCAAAGCGCACCGATAATGAATTGATAAATAATCCACACACAAATGGCGCAATAGTTGTTCCTAGATTAGTGGCCGTCAAAAAAATTCCATTTGCAAAATCTGGTGCTTCACGGCCCGATTCAAAAATCAAATATTGAAAGACATTCCCCGCAAAGCCAGCTAATACGCCTAACAGAGTTAGTAGTACCCCTGTAGCCCACCAAGTATTTAAAGTAAATAGCAAAGTCATGATAACCACTTGCCCAATGGGTATCACAAACAATGAGCGTCTAATATTTTTTGTCATTAATCGACCAGCTAAAAATGATCCAACAATATTCATCAAGCCATAAACGAGTAAATAAAGACTTGTAACATTCACACTAACATGAGTAATTTGATCAAGAAAATCTGACATGTAACTGAAAAAGCCAAAAGTAGCACCGTTTAACATAATCACAATCGCAATCGCAATTAGCATATCAAACTTTCTCAATACACTTATTTGTTCGCCATAAGCTACTGGTTTAGTAACGGGTAGTGAAGGTATAAAAAATGTAACTCCTAATAGGACAATGAAGTTAATAGCGCCAAAAAATAGCATCGTTACTGAAATAGATGCATGATGGGTTAACATATTAGCAATTGGAACACCCAGAACCATTCCAGCCGAAACACCCATAAACACTTTCGAAATAGCTTTAGGTGACTCTGCTGCTGTCACCGATTCTCCAGCCAATGTGAACGCAATGGCAGTAAATGCTGGCTGGAAAATTGCGGGGATAATTCGTGCTAAGATTAGTATAGAAAAGTTAGAGGCATAGGCAGATACAATGTTACTTACAAAAAAACAAAACATCGACACAAATAACACAATTTTTCTATTAACATGAGACAGCAACAGCGGAATTGTCGGGCCAGCCAATGCAACAGTCAAAGCAAATGCAGACACCAACAAACTCGCTGAGCTGAGACTGACATGGTAACTAGTGGCAATTTCAGGTAAAATGCCAATAATACCCATTTCTGTGTTGATAATGCCAAAAACACCTAGCATTAGTATCGGAATAATAAGTTTGTGACTTTTCATAATTTTCCTTTCAGACGGTTAATAGATATCACAATTAATAAATGATTAGTAAACCTATCTATTGTATAAAGTATTTATACATATGTAAAATACTTATAGTTTATATATATCTATTCTTTTTTGTTATTGGTGGAATTGAATGGAAATAAAAATGATAAGCACTTGTTTTGATAATCCATTGTTACGAAATCAATACTGTTGTTTTCGTATTGGTGAGAAACGGCTCAGACCAGAAAATAAATCATAACCGACCAAAATGCTGCATCATTATACTTCGCTCAGAAGTCAATAAATTAGATTGTTTTTATTCAGCTACTTATACTAAATTTATGATGTGGTTACGATTAGAGATATTAATATATCATCCAATGGCTGATTGCACTTTAACTAGTGTTTTATTTGTCTTCAAATAAACCTTTTCATCTTTCAAAATTGCAATTGGTCTAAAACTCAGACACTTGTGAAATTTTAAGAAACGGGTATTAAAATAAGGCTTCCAAAGACTTTGTGAAAGTTTTTTTGGAAACCTTATTTTTGACACCTTTGAAACGTTGATATAGCGTTACTTTGTATAGCAGCCATTATGTTAACATAAATTGGTATAGTTTATCAATGATGCTACAAATGCCTAAAGAACTTCTTCGATTCTACTTACTCCCAATAAATAGACTTTACTGTTATGGTTGTTTCTGAAAGGATAACTAACCGTACTTGTCAGAGTCAATAATTTCTTTAATTTTTCCATATGCCAATTTCATTAGTGGATATTCGGAAATGCCTTTTTTTTCATCAACAGACATCTGTCTCCAGTTTACCGAAAAAACAGCAATTATGTTCAGCATTAATGCAGCAGCAGCACGGTATTGCGCCTCCGGACTATTTTGCATTATATTATATAAAGAATTTGAGACTGGCCGTATGTCACCGTCCAACTGACGTATACAAATTTGTGCAGTATTAATTTGCACTAATTCCTGATTTGTAAGAATATCAAACTTTAAAATTTTCAGAGCAGATTGTAACCAGTCATTATTTTGGGTATGGTCAAATGCTTCAATGTAGCTAAGAACTAAATTATTCACTTCTCCTTCATACCAAGATGGAAAGCTTTTTAGTGGATGTATAAAATTCTCAAGCACTATGGATGTTGAATAGTTTGGTATTGTCCATAATTTGTCTTTAATCAAAGCCAATGGGTTCCCTTTTGTGAACATAGTTTTATCTTCTGTATTACTAATTGTTACGTGGTTTGTTCGAAAAGGTGAATCATTAGAAAACACATTCTTCAATTCGTGGTTTTCGTATGTTAGATAATAATTATCGGCCATGATAGTCTCATGAAGTAAGAAAGGAACATCCTGATTAAAATCAACACTTGGGTACAATTCTAATAATTTATTTAATACATTTTGAGACGTTATGTCCAAAGCCTGAGTAGCGTATGATTTACCTAAAATATTTTCAAGCCAAATTATTCTTTTAATATTTTCGAGTTTACTGTAAACATCTTTTAAAGTTTCATTAATTTTTTTTGAAAAAGAAAAATGCAATGTAGTTGAACCATCATTAAAAACATCAGATTTAAAATTCAATTGTCGTTTTTCTAGCATAGCTTTAAAAGCATTTAATTTATCATAATATAGCTGCCAGTCTCGGTCACTAGAAGATTTGAAGTCCCAATTAATATCAAATCTTTTCGTGTCAATACTGAAAATTACAGTAATAAACTTCCCAATCACTATTCTAAAACTTGTTTCACTTGTCCATTCCAGGGAACTTGGTTCAATGTGGTCATTTGGAAATATGGTACTTACATTTATGACTTTATGAATACTAATATTTATGATATCTACTGTATCTACTATCACTCTTTGGTCTTGAAGTAATCCAGAAATAATATATTGCTCCTTTTTCAGCGCTGTCTGAATTGTTTCACCTACAGGTATTGTGACCGAGACATTTTTGAGATTATCCACAGCATTTACATTAACTATTCGGGCTTGACTGTTAAAGACTTCAGAAAGGTAGTGAGATGAGGTCACAATTTTCCATATATCCTTTTGATCTACCCGGGTTAGATTGAGTGTGATACTTTTTTGATTTTTATTTTGTTTCTTGAGGCTTTTTAAAATTTGTTTAGCTTGTGTCGGTGAAAAATTTCTATAGTAAGTGGTGTATGGAGTTGTTTCACTTACAACAAAGAAAAGAATTCCTGAGTTTCGTTCATAATACTCTAGCATGTCTTTTTTGAAGGAAAATTTAGGGTGGCTATCAAATGCTTTTTTTTCAGTTCCTTTAACCTGTACAGGAACCTGAAAATCCAAACATTCATTGTTTCTTTTTCCTGAATTGTAAACAAAAATTCCACCATCAACATAAGGAATTTTGTCACTTATATTAATTTCTGGCCTTAATCTAATGTCTGATGATATAATTCTTGCTACTTCAGACACGGCTCTTTGCTCTATTATTTGTTGATCGGTCATTAGATTTATCCATACATTCCATATTTTTTAAGTGAATAGTTATTATTTGCTGACTAATAATAAACAGTAAAAAAAACCAGGCATATTGAGTTGTATTTTTACTCTCGGAAGAAAAAGGTTACAATACTTTTTAAATTTCACAATATTTATCATTGATTAATTTATTATAACGTAATCAGAGAGTTGAGTAGAGTTGGCTAATAACCTGAACTCAAAAAATCCAAGTAATTACATAAAATATAAAGAAAAAAAGTGGATTTTAGTCAGTTTGGATTAAAATAATTTGATTAACATCAATTTATGCGAACAATTAAATACTTTTGATAACTTATGAAAAAGTATGGATTGAACTTTAATATACAATTTGAACGCATATATGACACGCTTACCATGAAATTACTCTTAAAAAAAGATAAAGTAAGAAACTTCATTTATCACAAAAGAGGCGTCTCATTATAATGTATCCGATTGGTCTTTTGGAAATATACGTGAAGATCTTTTAACAAGTTTATACTCGTTATAACGGATTCCCCTTGTGCCAGTTTTCGAATTTGGGACAATGTACTAGGTTGTAGCAAATTTTCAATTACTCGCAGCTCTTCATAGTGAGTTATCCTATGAATAATGAATGTCCCAACTTGTCCCAAAATAATTTTAGGAACATCTTTTGGGCTTTGAGTAGTTAAAAATAAAAATATACCTTTTTTCCTTCCTTCTCTTGCAATTGACACCAGCCCACCATCCTCTTCATAAACACGGGTATATCTGTGAACTTCATCAATAAAAAGAACAAATGGAGTTGCTGAAACTTTGAATTCGAGAACATGATTGGTAATCAAATTAATAATACTGGCTCCAGCTGATCCTGATTTTGATACCTTAGAAGTATTAATATATAGAGATTTTTTATTTTCATCACTCATAAAATAATCAATCTTATCAAAAAGGTTATCATCAGAAGTGTTTGTAACAAAAAAATCATTCACCAATGAGGAATTTAAAAAATAACCGACTTTTTTTATTAACCAAATACTAGCGTTATACAAATTTCCATCTCTTTCAAAACAGTAACCGCCTTTTTCTTTACTTAACTTTTGTTTAACAGCTTCATGTTTAATTTGCTCCGTTAGCAAATTAAAGTCAAATTTCCTGGAAGTCACACTGTTAATTTTTGGTTGCAAAGAAGAGACACTTTGGTGTTCCTTGATTAATCCACCCGTCTCGCTTATGCTATTTTGAAATCGTAACGAAGAAATTGCGTTTGCAAGTACGGCGGCTTTTCCTGAATCTTCACTATCTGATAGATTAAAAAAATTAACCCAAAACAAATCGTCTATATCTTCTGCTCAGAAGTCAATAAATTGGACTATTTTTATTCAGTTAATTAGGCAACATTTGAGATACGATTATTATTATAAAAATTGATAGTCCAACCAATGGCTGCTTGGACTTCAGTTAATGTTTGGTATGCCTTCAAATGAACCTCTTCACGCTTCAATATTGAATGAAACGCTTCCATACGGCCATTATCGTACGGATGTGCTCAAAGGTCAATAAATTAGACTATTTTTATTCAGGTGTTCGTTTTAATTTTATAATCTACCTATTTATTTTTGTAATCCAGCAATTACTTCATTGATTTTCGATTCAATATCATTCAATGGAACCATGTACCATTCCGTAGCTTTTTTTAAATTTCCATCCTGAAAGTCGATTTGTTTGTCTTGGAATGTGTGATGAAGGGCACGCTCAAGCAGCTGAGCGTTCACATTTTGCACTTCAGCAGAAAGCATAATTTTTACAGGTGCATTTAAATAGGTTACGTCATTTTCTGCATTAGCAATTCTACTCTCAACATCATTTCGAGTGAATCCGATTTTATAAAGATTGGTCCATTTACTAATATCCGGATTCTTACTTAATGACTTCAGCACGTAGATATAACCCGTCGTAAACTCTTCTCCAAAAATTTCAGCCAACGTTTCCTCATCTACCGGTTCTGTCACCATCCGTCCATGACGTTCAGTCGAATAAAGAGACGAAGCTAGAGATTGTAACAACAGATTCTTGTTCTCTGTCCCATTTTCATAAACAACATGCATTCGGGCATTTGTTTTCCCATTATCAGCTATAAATGTATCCCTTGAAATGGAAACAATATACATCATTACACCATTTTGAATGTAGAATCTGTTTTCATGAATATCATACTGTTCAAACGGAATAATTTTTCGTCTGCCTGAAGCGATATCTGCATGCATTTGATCGAATAACCTCTTATACTTCTCAAAGTGACTCGCATGTTTTCTGCGGCCAATTTTGTCAGCAGCATTCACGGTTCTTCGATATCGAGAAACATCCAACAAGTCTGAAAAATCGTCAATCATATCGTCTGACCCTAAGATATCATCCAGATTTAACTCGTCATCGACTTCAACTGAATCAGCAAGAAACTCTCTATCTGGTTCGAATTCCTTATCCAATAAACCAAGAGTGTCATACTTCTTAACCTTCTCGGCTCTTTCAGTTTTTCCTCGAAATCCGCTAAGACGGGCCCACAATGCACGTTCACTAGACCATTCTGGTGTTTTTTTCGGCTCTCGTCCGTTTTCATTCACAAAGTCTGTAATCGCCTGAAATTTGGCAACTTCAGGGTCTTGTTTTATAACTTTCTTTTTTTCAACTTGCTTGGTTAAATCATCAAAAGCGTCATCTGTAAAGATGCTGTCTAAACTATTCGCCATCTTCTTTCGCCGCCTCTCTTTCACGTTTTATCTCAGCAAGTCGTAGCAAGGCAAAGGCTAAGTATTTTTCACCATCATCTTTACCATTTCGATTAGGGTTACGACCATTTTCCGCGCGGAATTTTTTAGCAGCTTGGTAGGCCGCAACCAATTGTTCATCAGTGAAATCATACTTGTTTGATGACAGATAATCTTGAATAAAACGAAGTGTCGGTGTATCAATATCGCGACTAATTACTTCATACGCACGCTGGAACGGATTCACTTGATCGATTAAATCAATGTTCAATTCATCAATGTTAATGAAGCGGTCAGCCATCTTGATAATTTCACGATTGCCATCTTCTGACGTTGTCGTTTGCCCTGCTGCGATATTGATATCAGCAACGATATGTTGACGAACCGTTTCTAACTCCTCATTCGTCAACTCCGGATAACGTTCAATAATTACACGTGGAATCAGTGTTTTATTGATCATCTTAGCGTCAGCGCCAGAGACAATTGCATTTTGAATATCCTGGCTTTGTAAAATACTAGATTTCAAATCTTCTCTATCTTTTTCAAGAATTTTTTTTGTGCGTTCCGTAGTATCAGCAGGTTTAAGTCCTCGGATTGAAAGGTCTCCTGGTTTGTCTGGCTTATCATCTTTTGGTTTGAATTTATAAACCGGAGCTAAAACCTGTTGCATAAGTAATGATGCAGAGATTGCTTTCATAATACTATTAACCGCAAAGAGCACTTCATCATCCTGTGCATCTGGTTGAGCAATAAGATTTGTAAACTGTGCATGAGTCTTATTGGGACTGTCACGAGTAACGCGACCAATGATTTGAATCACCTCAGTTAACGAGTTACGATAACCAATTGTCAGTGCATATTCCGCAAACGGCCAATCGAAGCCTTCTTTTGCCATTCCGAGCGCAATAATGATATCAAGCTTATCAAGATCTTTAATGTCATCCGTAATACTTGCTAGGTATGCTGAGACTTTTTCACGTCCTTCTTCATTTACGAGGTCGGCTACTAATAATTTTTTACCATCGGGGCGTTCGATTTCATAAATGCCTTCCTCGTTCTGTGTGATATTACCAGCGTCCGCTAATAAATCAAGTATTTCATCAACTTCTGCGTATTTGTCTTTGGTAGACTCACCCGAGTTAACGTTAGGAATATGGATAATAGATTTCTTGTTGACATCAATTACTTGATCCAAAGCATCAGTATATTTTCCGCGGTAAAAACTATAACCCATCGCAAACGATTTCAGATATTTATATCCTTCCAACTGCTCATAATAAGTATAAGTGACCTTATCAAATTTGTCTTCATCTGCGGGTTCCAAAATCTGTACTGAATCGCCGCGAAAGTATGAACCGGTCATTGCTAAGATGTGGGCATTAGAATTTGACATGATGCTGCGCAAGGCATTGCCTAACACAGAATTATCGTCGCGGCTCACATGATGGAACTCATCAATCGCTAATAACGTGTTGTCAAACAATGAATCGTCCAACTCTTCAAAAGCAAATCGTAGTGTTGCATGGGTTGCAATCAGAATATTATCGCTTGGATCCGCCGAATTCATGAATTTAACAAACTGTTGAACTTTTGACTTTTCACCGCCACCAATTGTTAAATTGTTACTTGGTTTTATTTCCCAATCCCAATAAAAACCCAACTTCGATAATCCATTATCTTTGAACGATTTACCAATAGAGCGTTCAGGGACTGCAATGATAACCTTTTTAATTCCTTGATTATGGAGTTTATCTAAACCAACAAACATTAATGCACGGGATTTCCCAGAAGCTGGTGGTGATTTCACGAGTAAGTATTGCGACGCACGTTTCTCATAAACACGTTCTTGCATTTCACGCATACCGAGGTCGTTTGTTGTTTTCGATTGATTTTTATCAAAATTAATTTCAAATAAATTACTAGTCATGTGATTTCCTTTCCATATAATCCATGATGAGATAGGTAGCATTCAATATATATCTTATTTCATCTTCTCCTAAATTATCAGGAAGATTATGTTTAAACTGTTGGTTTTGCAGCCTTTCATATGAAGAAATTTGTGACATAATTAGTTCTCGAAATTCCTTGGGTTGCTCTAAAAGATAACTACCAATGTTAGGTTTTTGATTTTCAAGAGACTTATTATTTTGAAAAATAGCTTTAAAAAACAATTCCATTGCCAATCGACCATTATCAACCGACTCTCGAAAATATTTCATTGCAAGATTTCTTTGAGCCTTGTACCAAGCTTCAGGCACTCCCTCGTATTCCGAAAATTTTTCTTTAATCTTTTCAACAGTTTTTGTATCTTGTAAGTTTGCCTCATTCGGAAACTTCTCAATTATTTCTTGTAACAAGTCGGAAAGTTCTTCAGGCTTTATTCCCGTGCCACTCTCAACAATATCAGTGAGAAACTGAATGACTTGACTCACTGAGAACATTGATAAGTTTTGTTGAGCGACATTTTGTTTGTTCATCATCTTTGGGGCTTGAGAATATTTGATATCAATGTCATTAGTAGCACCAAAACTATTAGTCAATGACAAGATATCCGCCATTGTATAATTGTCTTTCAAAACGGATGCAATTTTCATTGCCCACGCTCCCGGAATTTGTTCACTCATTTAGTTGTCATCTCCTGATAGAGTTTTAGTAATGTTCCAAGTCGATCTTCATCTGATTCAAATGGACGTTGCTGGTAAGCTCTGTCAACAATACCATCCAGTTCCTCGTGTTTCTTACGTAAAGATTCTGGCATGGTGTCTTTATTGTACAAATCCGCCAACGTACCACCTTCGTATTCTCGTAAATCCAAAATTTCGGTCATTACACGAGCCATTTCATTTTTACGCTGGGTGGATAAATTTTGAATAGGGAAAGTGTTGTAGACTAGACCAGCCGAATATCTATAACGCGTTTCCAGCTTTCCGCCAACGGAGCGCAGCCACACCATGTGCATACGAGATTCTAACAATCCAAGAAGCCACATTGGTGCGTTATAGACTGCTGTAGCAGAATCAGAAACTACAGTATCTTCGCCAACAATACCCATCGGGACAACGCTTCTATTTTCAGAGGAAACACGCGGAATAATAATTGTTTTCATTTCTTTTTTCGAATGTTCACGATTATTACTTATCGCTTGTTCTCTTTGATTTTTTGTAAAAAATTCATATGAGCAATCAACTGCTCCCTGAGCAGACTGACCTCCGTTTTTTCTAAAATTCCGTACTTTTTCGACGCGTTCTGAAATTACTGGGTTATCTTTATGTTCACTGTAGTCCGCTTCATTCATCCACAAAACATATCGATAATCTTGTTTGATTAGTTCAGACGACCCTATATATTTCTTCACCAAATTTGATAGATACGGATATTCTTGAATAAACTCATTTCTCTCTGTTTCATCAAATATGAAGTTGCCACCATCTAATGGTAAACTTCCTAAATAAGCGTTAGGAAAACCAGCAATACTTGAATTTGCAGTAGCAACGATAATTTCATCACCCTCTGTTAGATATGGACCAATACTAGAAACTTTTTTCTTGATATCATCACTAAACAAGAACTTATCTTTGTGTTCGACCTTAGAAGTAAGCCCAATTATCGCAACAGTTACTCCTGCGTTATTTTTAGCGCTATTTGACCACTTAAACGAACCATAGGCAAAAAATATTTGTGCGATTTTAAAAATATCAGGCCATATCATTGCTACTTGTTCCCCTTGAGAGATGGAGTTCGTAGTTACAAAAGCCAAACTTGCATTATATTTTGCTATAAATTTAGCCCCTTTATAAAACTAGCCTGCTATATAATCAATTTTTTTGTATTTTTTATTTCCATCAAGCGCGTATTCTAATTCTTCTTTTTGAGAAGGCGTTTGTTTCTTGGCACCAATATATGGTGGATTCCCCATAATATAAATTTCATCTTCTTTTGAAAAATGAGTTACCTCATCCCAATCAACACGAAGCGAGTTGGCGCATACTATATTCCCGGCATCTTTTAAAGGCAACAACTCAGCGATAGTGCCCGGAATTGCTTCTTCAAGTTCCTTGTTCATCTGATGTTCAGCAATCCATAAAGAAAGTCTCGCCACCTCATGCGCAAAGTCATCCAATTCAATCCCGTTAAAATTGCCAAGATGAATCACTGATAGTGGCATGGAATCATTATTTTGTAAGTCACCCAACAATTGCAAAATCTTGATTTCAAGCCTTCGGATTTCCTTATAAGCAATAATCAGGAAATTTCCCGAACCGCTGGCAGGATCCAAAAACTTGATATTAGAAATTCGTGTCAACAAAGCACTCAGTTCATTGATTATCGTTCTCTTTTTATCGTTTCGTGTTTTTTCAGTAATATCCTTCAGCTCGTTTTCTTCACTGCGAAGTTTTAAGGTTTCAAAAGCTTCTGTCAAATCATCTAAGAATAATGGCTTGATGACTTTCATGATATTCGGCACACTGGTATAGTGCATACCAGCAACATGACGGTCTTCGGCTGATGCAACCGATTGAATCATTGCGCCAAGGATATCGGGATTGATTTCATTCCAATTCAATAGTTCCCCAGCCTCAATAAGCAGTTCTCTTGAAACTTTTGAAAAGTTCAAATCTACATGTGGTTCACCGAATAATTTTCCATTAACATATGGAAACTCGAGTAACCATTCATCTTTGCCGCTGCGGGCTAACTCATTAATATCCAAAATCGCAAATAGCTCTTTGATTACTTCGTTAAAATTCGAACCATCCTCAAGTGTTCTTGTCTTTAGAACATTTGTGAAAGAACCCTTATTCATAATTCCTGTGTCCTCTGCGAATAACAAGAACAGTACGCGAATCAGGAACAGGTTAAATGCATGTTCATTAGCATCTGGATTATCTTTTGCCACCACATCATACAATTTTGCAAAACGTTCAGCTGCTTTACGGTCTGCTGGGTTTTCAGCTTGATAATCAGCCTTCTCAATTCCATTCCAAGCTAAGAAAAAGTCAGCATTTGCTGGCAGTTCTTCAATTGAAATGTTTAGCGTTTCATGTGTTTTCGTATCAATTGCAGCGATATCAGAATAATCGTTTACCAAGATATATCGTGGTTTAGACTTTTTTTCCTTGATTGACTGAGCAATCGCATCAATAGCAATGACAACATCACCTTCGATTTCTGCATAGTGAAGTTTGTTCTTAATTACAAATGTTCCACCGTTATCGAATTTTAATTTTGCACGTGTTATTGATGTTTTAGGAATGTCATACAACGCCAAAAATTGAGTGATGAAATCATCCCCACTATTATTCGAAAGTATTCTTTTTACACCATCTTCAATTTCAGTGATGTTTAAAACTTTATTTTTTGCCATTTACTTAACATTCTCCGCGTCTATCACATTAGAACCAACTATTTTTCACTAATATCAATATTAAAAGCTCCAGCAAGCATTAGCTGAGCGTCATAAGGTGTTTTGTTTTTCAATAATTCCAATTTTACCTGCTCAAACTCATTGTCAGATAATAAGACGCCCTCTAACCTTGTACGATTATTATCATTCAATATATCACGCCATTGATCATAGAGGTGATTAACAGTTACGCCTGAATAATCAGCCAGGTAATCCCAACCTTCACTTTTCAACTTTTCTATAACGGCTTCTTCAAATTTATCTTCTGCCATGAATTGGTCTAATCTTTCTATGTGTGTATTTTATAATTGTAGCTACGCCATTGCCCAAGTATTTTTCACCTCTATAGTAAGCTAATGGATTAAATTGTTAATCACATGTTACTATATTGTTTTTGCTGATGATTTTCCGATAAACATTCTAATATCTTGCGATTTATCATCTATCGCGTAGATAATCTCTGTAGGTGCAGTCAATTTATCGATAATATTTGAGGCTATTTCATCGACAGGTTCGCCAAAAATAGGCTGAACCATGTTGTTAAATTCATCTTCAAGTTCAACAGTGGCATTCTCTTTTATTGTCTCTGAATGTTTTTTGAATGCCTGTGATTTATTTCCTAGAAATTTTGTTGCTTTCCCAGGAATTTTGTTTGTAACGTGCCCTAATGCCTCAACCGCTTTAGTACCAACGTCACCAACGGTGTCGGTTTTTGTAATGACGTTGAGTGCTCTCTCAATAATAGGTTCTTTTACTTTCTTAATATAATCAGTGGCATGATTAGAAAAACTCGATTCATACTCTCTCTTGAATGTATCAATTCGTTCTTCAATAGTTTTTGAATCAGTCCCTATTTTAACTAACGACGTAATAATAGTTAGTCTGACCAACCAGGATAAAGAATCCGCAAAATAGGCCATTTTGAAATCCATCATGAAGTCACTATTTTGAATATTTTTTAACATATACGCAATTTTGGCCGCATCATTTAGCCCTTTTGTTTTTAAAAGTTTTGACTGATCAAATTGGTTAAGTAAAATACGGAATTGTCTGAAAATAACTTGTGCGTCGTTTGCCAATTGGCTTAGTTCTTGTATATTAGCTGACGAAATATTTTCTTGCTGTGTAATTGTTTTGATTCGTGCATCGATAGTCTGTAATACAGCCAATTTTTCGGCGTGCATCATACCAATAACGCTATCTAACTTTGTAGCAATATCGTCAATCTTTTGATTGATTTGATTGAACTGTTGCTTGATAATAACTGTTGTCAAAACGGTTAAGGCTACTGCGGGATTTGCGAAGGTAGACGATAATGCGCTAACTTGTTTAAATCCAGAATGACTAATTATTTTTCCCCCATCACCTTTCACCATTGAGGATAATGTTTGATTAGCATACTGCTTTAATTGTGTTACTGGTACCGTGTTTGTAAAGAGGTGTAGGCCCTCAGAAGAAAAATTTAAAGTTTGGGTTAAATTGTTCAACCCAGACATTGAACTACCAATCACTTCGCTGTTAATTAAAATTTCCTGAAAACCATCAGACTTCAAATTATTAGGGGCCGTCCGAATGAGACTTAGTTCGTCACCTATTGTATTTTGTAGAACAATCTCGTTAGCAGTACTAATGACACTTTTCTCTTCCATATTCTCAATTTTCTCCAAAGTTAAGTTAATTATATTATGACACTATTCAACGTAAATTGACCATACTAATTGAACAAGATTGCGTTCTATCAAATCAATAATCTAATTTAGCTTTTAAACAGCACTTGATATCACGACAGACGCCAAAAAGCCTGGTTTGAGTGTCCCATCAAATTAATTAGCATTATATAAAATATCCAGAATTTTAACTTTTTCATCAGGACTAGCTTTCTTATATCTGTTTTTCAGTTCATTAACACTCTGTGTTCTCGCCCTGTAAGCTGCCATACCGTTCAAATTATAGAATTTGTGATACAAATTCAAATTATTTTGGATGGCCTGACTATTAAGATGTTGCAGCTGCTCAGTTGCTAATTGTTCAATAGTTTCATTTTCTGTATTTTTCAGTATTAATGTTAAATCCGCTTCAGAAATGTCGGGTGTTTTAATTGATTTAATTAACCCGTATTGCTTTAAAGCCATTAATCGTAGTTGATCATCTAGTATACTTGACATCTGTTTCTCCTGTTTAACGTCACTGGGACTTTGCCACAAAAAAACCGCGCTCGATATACGAACACGGTTAAGTGACGTATATCCGTTTACAGTGGAGCACCTTACCGGTCGGCAGGTTGCTGCTAGGTCAAAGTGTGTAACCACTCACTAGCTCTTGATATAACACGTGATTTATTTGTTGAATTAAATTTATAATATTTCTTTGCTAAAGTCAAGGCATTTCTTAAGTAAAATTATTTATCAACAATTAACTGCAACAAACCCCAGTATAGTGTAGCAATAATCTCAGTCTTATAAATTTATACTAGCCGTAAGGATGATATGCTAAACTTATTTTTAACAAACAAAAATAACTTGAAAGAAATAAACAATGGCCACTCATACTATCTATCAAATTGAAGCTAAACTCGATGATTTCCAACCAGTCATTGGTCGAACGATTTTGATTAACGCGGAACGCTCCCTAGCATATTTTGGTTATACCTTAATATCTGCTTTTGGATTAGAAGGCTCCCACCTATTTGGTTTTCAAAAGAGTTTTGAACCTTTTAATCATCAGCAATCTTACTATTATTTATTACCAGAAATGGATTTACCAAAATTCGTAGCACCTAGTAAGCATTATAGTGTCATGGAAACAAATTTGAATCAATTTTTTTCGTCTTCAAATCCCAACAATCAATTTACATTTCAGTACGACTTCGGAGATAATTGGAAGATTTCTTTAAACGTTGAATCAATAGAAACAAAAGAAATATTGTTGCATGACATTCCTAGGGTCACTGGAGGATCGGGCTATGGATTAATAGAAGATATCGGTGGCAATTCTGGATTACATGATTACATAGAGACATTTGGCAGTGGTGAGCTTGATCATTATCATCAGATTTTTGGTAATCAACTACCCCACCTTCGTCCTTTCTCGTTGCCCATTGCCAATGAGAAGTTGAAGCCCGAAATAAGCATTTTGAAGCGTCAATACGAAGATAATGAGTAGATTTGAAAACTCTAGTTATTGTTTTTAGTGAGGTTCTATAATATGGTATAGGAATGTTTAATTGATAGTAGTTACTGGAGTGTGAGATGAAAAAAGCGATAACTATTATTTTGGTTTTGGTATTGTTTGGATTACTATTTTTAAATCCTACCCTGGCTTTTGTTGGATTGGTAATTTTTGGATTAGTCATGAAATTCGTTAACAAAAAATAATATATATAGCGGGTACAACTATAATGATGTTTAGACGAAAAAGTAGAACTAATACATGGCTTATCATGGTCTTGTTGGTTGTTATTTTAATTGTCGGTTTGATTGCTGGTTTTAAATTAAATAGCCTTTTCAATAATCAAGATGCCGGAATTCAAACCAGTCAGTCAACTACAGCTACCATGGTTAAAAACCTTGAAAAAGTTGATGAACATGTTTTTTTGAATGTCGGTATACAAGATATCGAAACAAGACAAAATAATCTTAAAATACCATGGACTCACATAGGGGTACCACTAACAGAGAAAAAAGCGATAATTATTTTAAACTATGATGCTAAGTTGGGAATCAAAAGCCAGTTAAGATTAAATATAATGATAAGAACCAAGTTGATATTACAGTACCTAAATTCGACGTTATTGGTGTCGAATTAGATAAGAAAAATCCTTACCAACTTTATGATGACAGTGGCAATGTTTTAAGTGCATCAACAAAAAACGTAGATACGGGACAACTTGTTTCTCAAGCACTTTCAAGTAGTAAACAAGAACATTACTTAAAAGCATACAAAAACATGATTCAGGATTCGGCTAAGGATTATTACACCACACTTTTCAAGTCGACTGGCCCAGAAACAAGTGTGAAAGTGAATTTTGAGTGATAGAATATTGCTACATAACTACTAATTTAAAAGACGTCTAACACCAAAAATGTTAGACGTCTTTTAAACTTGTATATTTTCATGGCTTGTGTGCATAAAAAAATCAACTGTTCACGTACCAAAAAGTATGCGATCTGTAGTTAGTGAAATACTGATATTTTACCAAGTGCGTAGTAGGATATCTATACTTTACTTTAGATCAGAATAAAAGTAATTAGTAGCCAACATCTTGATCATTAATTATCGATTTTACAAGTTGGGTTTCGTTCAATTTCATTTCTTGAGAAAACTCATAATATGTTAAACCCTTATTGTCCGGTATTATCAAACCCAATTTTGTGATAATAATATCTTCTTGATGCTTCACATTATTTTCAAAAGTGGTTCCTTCGTTCAAATACATTTTGGATTCAGGATCTGATTCTGATTCGTTGTTGTTTGCTGGATAAATGTAAAACCCCATTTTGGCATTAAATCGAAACATATATGCCAAAACTTGTAAATAGTCTTTATTTTCAATGTTCTTAATGGGTTTATATTTAGCGTCTGCTATTATTCTTTTGTTACTATTTTTACTAATAAAATCAGGATAAATTCGTCCAATTTTGGAAAAATTGTTGCTTTTTGAAAATAATTGCTGCGCATCGATACCTGACTTATTTTTTAGATGATAGAAAATTTCCCTTATCAACTTATTGATGTATTTTTCCCAAAGACATTTACCATCAAATAATATGGGCCAATGTGATAGTTATCATTCAACTCCTCCGTTGCTGAGATTTCACTATTTGAATTTTTTAATTTTTCAATAGCTTGCTCTCTAACACTGTCGTCCAGATCATCTGGCATTGCTAATTTGTCAAAGGCTTTTTACTTCCGGCGAATTGTCAAACTAAGTGCAACGGTTTGTCAAAAAATACTTCATATGGGGTTTCATAGTTTAACACTTTGCGAGGACGTTGATTTAATTCAACCACACATTAATACAAATATTGTAAGTCACTAGCCGGCGTTGGGTAAGCCAATACCAACCGTTGTAAATCTGGTAAAGTCACGTGTTTTTCAATTAACAACGTGAAGTAGTTAATCATCTCGTCGGCAACATCACTTAGAAGGGTAGCACCCACAACCTGCCCACTCGCTTTAGCAACCACTACTTTAGCTTGGGCTTGTTGTGCGCCAAAGCGGTAATAAGTGAACCACTTCGTCATATCAAGTGTATTGACACGATACTCATCTGGATGCTCAGTCGCCGCGGCCGCGCTGATCCCGACTTGCGCTAACTTGGGCGCTGCAAAAACCTGCGTTGGCACAACGGGATACTTTATGGCTGCGCCGGGATGCGTCAACTCACCGACCAGATAACGCGCTTCAAAACCTGCAACTGGCGTTAACTTCGGTACCGGTGTATCGCTGACATCCCCAATGGCATAAATGTGCGGGTTGGCCGTCTGCAAATGATCGTTGACTTGAATCCCATGCCGATCAAAGGTAACGCCCACGTTGGCTAGACCTAACTGGTCCGCGTTCGGAATCCGTCCCGCTGAGCTGATGACCAGATCCGTTGTCAGCTCGAAATTATCAGCTGTCAATTGTAGACCGGTCGCCGTTTTAGTAATTGCTTGGACATCCGTATTCAAGTCAAACGTGATTCCATCAGCCGTCATTGCGGCCATCAAATCCTTAACCAAATCTGCATCAAAAGCTTTTAACGGGCGGTCATTATGATGAATCACGTGCACATCAGCGCCAGCGGCATTCGCAATCGTCGCCAATTCAAAGCCTACGTAGCCACCACCTACGAATGTCACGCGTTTAGGCATCTGGTCCAAATCTAAGAAGTCAGTGCTCGTCTTAAAGTATTCGTGCCCGGTAATCGGTAGAATCGCCGGACGCTGACCAGTGGCAATCACGTAATCAGTCGCACTGACTACTCGATCCCCGACCGCTAACTGATTGTCGGATTGAAAGTGCGCTTGACCATGTAACGTCGCAATATCTTGCCCCTTTAGTCCGTTCAACGTCCCATCGTTGATGCCATCCGTATAGCCTCGTTTAAGCGCCATCAGTGCTGGCCAATCAATTTTGGGCGCACCAATCAGGCCCTGCCCTTGTAAATGTTGCGCTGCTTGTCGCGCTTCGACGGCGCTTAATAGGATTTTCTTAGGGTCACAACCGCGGTTAGGACAAGTGCCGCCCCACAGATCCGCTTCAACGATCAACACTGTCTTGCCCTGAGCCTTTAATCCGCTAGCCATGGCATTGCCGGCTGGTCCGCCACCAATCACAACAACATCGTACTGTTCCGCCATTCGAAATTCCTCCTTAAATTCATTAGCGACCATCAATTATCACAACCTAGTGTAACTGATTCATCCTTAATTGACGATTAAGATACTTCTTCATGTTGACTCAAGTAAGCCACGATTCGTTGGCTATCCAAATAGCCAAGAACCCGATTTTCTTCCGTGACCGCCACATAATCGTGATCTGTCAATGCCGTAAAGGCGGTGCGTAACGTGGCTTGAACGTCTAACGATTGAATCCGACCACTCGCAACACTGGGTTTTTCTGTGAGATAACCCTGAATAAGCCCTACACGCCCAACGTAGACATCATAGACATTTTTAGCTCGGCTCGCGCCAAAGAAGTTCCGCACAAAGTCGTTCACTGGATGCTGAGCCAGAGCAGCCGGCGTATCGACTTGTATTAACTGACCGTGTTGCATGACACCGATCCGGTCACCCAACTTCAACGCCTCATTCATATCATGCGTCACGAAGACGATCGTGTTGTGATAGCGGGCGTGTAGCCGTAAGACCAAGTCTTGCAATTGTTGCCGCGAGATGGGGTCTAACGCACTAAATGGTTCATCCATCAAAACAATATCTGGTTGCGCCGCAATCGCCCGTAAGATACCGATGCGTTGCTGCTCACCACCGGATAATTCTGACGGCATCCGGTCACGGTATTCCTTTGGATCGAGGCCAACTTCCGCCAATAGCTCATCAATCGTTTGATTAATTTCCTTCTTAGCTGTCCCTTTCATTTCTGGAATCACGGCGATATTTTGCGCCACCGTCATCGTTGGGAACAAGGCAATTTGCTGTAAGACATACCCCATTTGCCACCGTAGACTTCGGACTGGTATCGTGGTTGTATCAGTACCATTAACTAGGATTTTACCAGCCGTCAATGGCTCTAAGCAGTTGATCATTTTAAGTGACGTCGTTTTGCCACTCCCAGAAGTCCCTACCAAAATAAATAGCTCACCCTGGTCAATCGTTAAATTAAGGTCGGGAATCACGGTCTGCCCATTAAAGTCTTTCTGGACGTGTTGAAATTCAATTGCCGTTGTCATTTAACGTCCCTCCTTCAATAAACCGTGCTTCACAAGATAGCGATGTGCAACCGTCGAAGCGGACTGCTTCTTAACATTGACTTCATAGTTCATTTCTTGCATATCAGTTTCTGAAATCTTTCCTGCTAACTTATTCAACGCTTTAACGACCTTAGGATGTTTGTTGGCAAAGCTCGTCTTCATCAACGGTGCCCCTTGATACGTTGGGAAGAAGTGCTTGTTATCCTTCAATAAGGCCAAGTGATACTGCCGTAACTCACTATCCGTCGCATAGGCATCTACCAAGTTGATTTTCCCCTTACTGATAGCTTCATAGCGTAGCGCCGGCTCCATCGACTTTGCAGTCACGTCTAACCCATAAGTCTTCTTGATTCCTTTTAAGCCATCATTACGATCAATAAACTCTAGGGTCATTCCGGGTTTCAGAATCGATTCAACTTGCGTTAAGTCGCTGATTGTCTTCAAATGATGTTCTTGTTGAAATTTCTTAGTCACTGCCAATGCGTACGTATTGTTATACTGCATCGGCTTCAAGTAAGTCATTTGTTCCTGTTTAGCGAGGCGCTGTTTGGCGAGCTGATAGGTCTGGTTAGCTGTTTGACCAGCTGGGTTATTCCCCTTACCTAAGGTCTCCAGCACCGAGCCAGTAAATTCAGGATAAATATCAACCTGATTATTCTTTAACGCGCTGAATAAGAACGTGGTCTTGCCAAAGTTAGGCTTGAGCGTCACATGAACATGCTCATCTTCAGCTTCAATCAGCTGCTTATACATATTAATCAAGATTTCTGGTTCAGAACCGAGTTTACCTGCAATCGTAATTGTTTCAACTCGATTGGCATAAACACTATAAGCCCCGCCACCACCTAGTAAAGCTAAAATACCGACAAAGACAATTAAGGCGTGGCGTGGTTTAGCCGTTTGAAACCACCGAACGAGCGCACTCAGCAGAATTGCTAACAATGCTGATGAGATAGCCCCAATCAATAATAACGAGGTATCATTACGGTCAATACCGAGCATGATAAAGGTCCCGAGACCCCCAGCCCCAATCAAAGCGGCCAAAGTAGCCGTCCCAATAATTAAGACGAGCGCGGTCCGAATCCCAGAAATGATCTGTGGTAGGGCAATGGGTAGTTCAACTTTAAACAACTTACGCATTCGTGACATCCCAAAGGCATCGGCGGTCTCTTCAATTGAGGCGTCAATTTCTGAGATACCCAAATAAGTATTTTGAAAAATTGGCAGTAAAGCATAGATCACCAGCGCAATTACTGCTGGCACCGTTCCAATCCCAACTAACGGAATCAATAACCCTAACAGTGCCAAAGACGGAATCGTCTGTAAGACACTCGTGAGCTGTAATAATCCCTCGGCACACCGTGGTCGTCGAACGACCCAAATAGCCAACGGAATCGCAATTACCATTGCGATGACTAATGATGCTAATGAAATCCCCAAGTGTTGCCATAGCGCAGTCAGCAAATCCCCGCGTCGATCTATAAACGTCTGTATTAATGTCTGCATGCTAACCTCCAGTGCTCACCTTTATTGCTTAATAACTTCTTAATTATCCATGTATTTAATCGTAGCATAATCCGCCAAAAATCATAGTAATACGCACCGGCAATTCACTAAATTTTGTAACTATTGTAGTTTCACATTAAAATTATTCATTAATTTAAAATGAAGCTGGCTAGTTTTTACAAAGCTATTAGATGAACCACTCAATGGATTATCATTACCACTAAGGAGGCCCCAACAATGGCTACGATTCATCTTTACCTTGCAAGTACCAACCACCAATCGACCAACATCACCGCAACAACCCCCGCTGCCTGGGTCGTCATTCTGAGATATGCTGACCATCAAAAGGCGCTAAACGACGGTGGCTACGGACATACCGAAACTTCACTGGCCTTGAGTGCTCTGACCACCGCACTCGCCACGTTGAAACGTCATGATTTACCCGTTCATATTCACACCACAACTGAACAAGTGGCGGCGGTTATTAGCGAACAACGTTATTTAAGCTGGCAGCAAAACAACTGGGACGTTCCCGAAGCCGACCAACCAGACCTACCCCAATGGCAAACGCTGATTCCCATTATCGAAGAATTTCCCAACCTCACCATCACCTACCACCCCGTGGACGATCCCGCGATGACCACCGCAACGACTATGCTAACGGCGGTGATGACGAAGCTATAAAATCGAACTCATTTCCTGTCAGTCATTTTGGACATAAATAAGCCGATCGTATACTTGACGGTCGGCTTATTTAGTTGAATTAATTTCTTCATAACTACTGTTACGATATCGCAACAAATTCTACATATAGCTTATTTCGGTTCTGGTGCAAATTTTCCTCGCTGACTTGATTTTAGTATACTGGGTGCCAAGAAACGAGGGATTGCGCGCATGAATCACTTTAAGGGACGCCACTTTCAAAAGGACATCATCTTAGTAGCCGTTGGCTACTATTTCAGATTCAGTCTCAGCTATCGTGACATCGTTGAATTGCTTCGGGATCGGGGTATCACTGTTCATCACACCACGGTCATGCGTTGGGTTCATCACTATGGCCCCATCTTTAAGGCTCTATGGCGTCGGCATCAAACAGCTCACGCTAAAAGTTGGCGAATCGATGAGACCTATATTCGAGTTAAAGGCCGTTGGGCCTATTTGTATCGCGCTATTGACAGTAACGGTTTGACCATGGATTTTGAGCTACGAAAACACCGCGATTATACCGCATCCTATCACTTTTTGAAGCGTCTCTTGACGACCAATGGTCGGCCTGATCGATTAGTCACTGATCAATAGCTGGTTAGATGGTCATCTCTCACACTGTTTGCACCAGATCCGATAGTGTTATTTAATCTCGCTAAATCTCTTAATGATTGAAGATAATAACTTATGCTCCTATGTAGAAGTTCTGCCCAAGCATTAGTATCAAACTTATCTTCTGGTATGTTTTTAAATATCTTATTCAATTCACTAATAAAAATTTGCGTTATTTTTACTTCACTAATTACAGGTAGATTAAAAGGTGTTTGTATTATTTTTTCTAAATAACTTTCTCCATTATCTTTTTGAACTTCTTCAAGAGCACGAGTTACAATATCATAATCAAAAGCTAATAAGTAAATGGTATTAGGAAAATCGGCAATAGACTGGACTAATTTAAAAACACTTTGGATATCGATAGTTGACAACCGATCAATATCATCAATTAAAATAATAAATTTTATATTGTTTTTTTAATTTCAGAAACTAAATCATCTTTAATTTTCTGTATATTTTTATTTAGCGCACTATTTGATAATGTTTTTCCGAAAATATTTAGTAATTTAGAGGCAGCTGTACCTAGAATCCCTACTCCTGGGACAAACGTTGTTAATCCCAAAACATCACCTAATATTTGTAATTGATCTCCTAATTTCTTTTTATCTTTTTTTCCTATAAAATTGCTTGAAAGTTGCTTGAAAGTTGCTTGAAAAATTGATTAATTAATTGGCTTTCGTCCGTAAACATCCAAGGATTGAACCTAATAATTTCCGGTTTGTTTACATCATTTTTACTTAAATCTAATAAGTATTCCACTGTCATGTTTAACACAGAAGTTTTACCAGATCCCCATTTGCCGTACAGGCCAATGTTAAAACTATCACTCTGCTTATAATCTAAAATTGATCGAGCTAGCTGCTTAGCAAATTGTTTTCTGTCGAGTAGATCATCATTGGATGATTTAATTGGAACATCAGGATTGAACATTTTTTCCTCATCTAACATTAAATGTATTTTGTTATATCAATATTGCGTAAATTAACTACCAATATAATTGGCACTTGCCATAAAGCTTACTGGTTGCAAATCAATATTCTTCATTTGGCTGCCAGCTATTTTAAAGAATTCAATATTATTCATTTCTACTAAATTACCGAAATTATATACTCTATATAGGAAATAATTATCAGGATGCTTGTTTGCAAAATTCACTTCGTTGCTAGTCATATAAAATGGTGTGTTTTTGCCTTGAGTAGTGGTCTTTACTTCAATAAAAATTTCATTTCCTTGGCTATCAAAAGAAAGAATATCATACCCTAAGCCGTCTCCTTTAGTTTGGGAAACGTGTTCAATTCTTTGGGATAAATCAGGAACATTACTTAATATATTCTTTTCGTACTTCAAAACAATTTCCTCGCCCAAAAATCCAATCATTGAGTTCTGTTTCTGGAGTGCATCGTAATCAATTGTACGGCCTTTTTTATCTGGTTCTTTTACTTTTGAGTCAGTTTCTGTCAGCTCGATTTTTGGTATTTTTTTAGCTATTTTTTTAATGTTATTGTTATTCAACAATGGATTCAAGTTCAAATCTAATGATAGTATATAGTCAATATTTTGCTGAAGATTTTTTCATTAATTAAATCAGCTTTAATTTCATTTAAACAAAACAACATATCTTTTAAGTCAATTAGTAGTTGATCGTTATCGGGTAAATTATCACTATCATATTTGATACTAAAAATATTTCCTAATTCATAACCTGATACTAAGTTATTTTTATTTTGTAAAGAACTAGTTAGATCAATAGGTTCAGTTGTCATACAATCTGTTCTATTAGCTAGTGTACTTTGCCAATATCTTGAAACTTTGCTAATGTTGTTTTTTTCATTTCTACCGTACGTATCATTAAAGAAGGTCCACCCTTGATTCAGTGATAAATAAACACTACTCATATCTGGTGAAAACAAGTAAACAATATCAAATCCTTTTGTTGCAGAAGTAGATATAGCTGCATCAAATAAACCAATCCATGGAACTGTAGCCCAATTCCCTTTCCCTGCTGATCCCTTTGTTCTGATATTTCCAGCTAGAAAATCATCACTTACTGCCTCTTTTAATCCACTTCTCAAAAGTCTAGCAAATTCGTTATTTTTGAAAGACTTGTCTTTTTCTTGTAAATAGTTATTTAGAATTTTCTCTAATATGTCACGTATTGTCATCTATTTTCCCCATAATATACTTTATGAATATTGTAGAACAATATGTTTTGTAATAATAGAGACATTCAAATAAATAGCACGTTTCATATCATTCTTTTTATTAACTAACTCACTTTTTATTTTTTAGTTTTTCACTCACCTATGATATTCCACGACATAAGCCTTAGGCGCAACTTATATGCCACTATAAGTGCTCATCTCATCGGTCTTATGATTTTCTTCAACACAGTACCAGACTTTTCTCTCTGTACCTGCGCTTGATTGATCGTTGATAATCATATAAAATTAGGTTATTGAAAATAACTTTAAATTTTGATTCTCATTAATAACGTTGTCGAAGGCATTATTTTATCAATCAAGAGTATATTTAGTTTTCAATGTACTGAAACACAGCTAGTAAATCTAGTTGTGTTTTTTGTGCTTATTTTCAATGTTAATACTTTCTTATTAATTATTTGTATTTGACAAAAAGAATAAGCACAAGGAATGTTACAGAAGTATTTCAACTCCTGTTTCACACCTTATGCTTATAAGTTTATACTTTAAGGCCATTGCGTCTAACAAATCTTGACCCTCTAATCCAGACAAGTCCTTATATTCAGGTGAAGATTGTGCGACTTCAACGTTTACCTTAATACCAGCTTTTTCAGTAGTATCAACTTGTTTATCAAGGTCTGATGTGGCATTGTCCAAATCTGCTTGACCTTGCTTAGTGGCATCAGTTTTTTCAGTAGTTGCCGTTTGATAAGCCTGATCGTTTGCTTGTTGTTTTGCCGTGGCATCTTTAACAGCTTGGTCTTGCTTATTCAAATCAGATAAAACCTCATCTGTTTTTGATGAAGCGTCGTCATCACTGATTGTGACATCAGTTGTTTTACCAGTTGTGACATCAACACCAGCATTAGATGCAGTTTTAGCATCATCTTTTACTGTATCTTGTGCCTTATCAACTGCATCAGATGCTTGGTCTTGCGTGACACTTGTACCAGCAGTTGTTGGCACTGTGCTTTTTTCAGCAGTTGAAGAAACGGTCGCAGATTTAGTGGGATCATCAGTTGTCGCTTTGTCCGTAGCTGTATCAGTTGATGAAGCAGTTAATTGAGCTTGCTTGTCATTTTGCGTGGCATCAGTAGTTTTAACAGCTTGTGCATCAGCATTTGAAACCGTATCGGCACTGACTTGTGTAGTGTTAGCACTCACAGCAACACCAGCTACTGCAACCGCCCCAACAACCCAGAGCTTACCAGATTTGTATAATTTATACGTTTTTGAATTTTGCATAATTTTTAAATAAAAAAGGCTACTAATTTAGTAGCCTACCCTTTCTCTCAAATATTCTTTTGTACTTGATTGATTAAATGTAAACCTCTAAAGGTTCGTTGAACGATAATAAATAAAAAAGTCAAAACACTGGCAACTATCATAGCGACATGTAGTGATTGACCCAAACTCATAAAGAGTAAAAATATAGGGAGCATAGACCCAATATAGACGAGCCAAACCCCAAACATAAAGCTAAAATAAATCATTTTTTGTGTCATTGTAACAACTAAAAAAGACTGATTATTTAATCAGCCTTTTAACCTTTCTATTAAATTTACTGAACAGCAATCCTGTCAGCCCAGCCACTAACTCAAATTAATAAAATTTGATTTTAATTTTATTCAGGCTTGATGACATTTTTAACCTCATTTTGAATAAGTTTAATTTTACTTTTGTTTGAATCTTTAATAAATAATGGCACTGTTTCTTCCAGTACATCACTCACTTCTAGCCCATAAAAACTACTTGGTTTAACAGTATGTGATTGCAGCCATAATCTACCAGATATAATAAAGCGGTCCCAAGTATGAATGTCTGGTAGATTAAGTAAATCTTCATAATTTTGATTCGCCATAATATACTTAAATTCTCCAACAGTTCCTCGCTTATTAAGCGTATATTTAGGAAACTGTGGTTTTATAATATTTTGTTTAACAAGATTATTGGCAATTTGCTTCATGTACATGTTGACTTGTGGTTCAACTTTAAATCCAATGTTTAACGTAACATGTACGATATTGTTAGTACCCAACATATCGACTGAATAGCTTTTTTCATACGGATCGTTTGATGAGCGTATAGTAACAAACCAGTATGTTTCAGCTCTTTTAGGTTTTGAGCCTAGAATAGAGTATATGATGTTTCTTTTTAGCATGTAGTTTTGATGAATATTTACAATATAAACTAAATTCGAAGCAAAGATTGGCTCTTCATTATCTTTCGACAAATTAATAAGTTGTTTTCTGTAATCTTTTAAAGAAAGATAATCATTTTGTTGAGATATGGCCTCACGACGTTTATTACCATAAAACCAAATCATCATAACGCTTAAAATAGCAACCATTATAATCAATGTTGCATAACCACCATGTAAAAATTTACCAAGACTTGCTATCAAAAATACGGTTTCAATCATTCCAAAGATGACCACAAAAAAGAAAGCCAAAATTTTATTTTTCATTTCTTGCTTAATAAATTGATACAGTAACAACGTTGTCATCAGCATTGTTATTGTGATTGAAAGTCCATAAGCAGCTTCCATGTTATGAGAAGTTTGGAATGCCCATACAATAATCAAACCTATAATGCATAGTAGCCAGTTCACAGTACCAATGTACATTTGCCCTCTTGCTTCACTAGGGTAAAAAGTACGCAAACGAGGAATGACCTTTAAATTAATGGCTTCACTGACTAAAGTGTATGCCCCAGAAATGAGAGCTTGAGAAGCAATGATTGCTGCTAAAGCGGCCATTACCACTCCAAAAATCCGCCACCCACTTGGTAAAATCTCGAAAAACGGATTAGACGATTGCATCAACAGATTTTCTTGATTAGCATGAGACATAATCCAGGCACCCTGTCCCATATAATTCAGGATTAGCATGGTGTAGACAAAAATCCAACTAACATAAATGTTATGCTTACCAACATGACCCATGTCAGAATATAGCGCTTCAGCACCAGTAGTAGCTAAAAAAACGCTTCCTAAAATAAAAATTCCAGTCTTGTTCTCAGGACTAAATAGAACAGCAATGGCATATGTTGGTGACAGAGCTTTAAGGATTGATAGATCACTAAAGATGTTAACTAGACCAAAAAAACCAATAAACAAGAACCAAGTAAGCATGACGGGTCCAAAAATTTTTCCGATTTTTTTTGTACCAGCTTTTTGGAATGTAAAAACAATTAATAAAATCACAGTCACTACAAACAAAACTATGGTTTGATTATTTGGAAAAATAAATTCGCCTATCCCTTGCCCCTTTAAGCCCTCTATAGCTGTAGTAACTGTAACTGCTGGAGTCAATGTTCCGTCGGCTAACAAAGCTGCCCCACCAATTAAAGCTGGTAATAATAGCCATTTTTTATTAGGTTTTTTAACTCTGCTGTATAGAGCAAAGATACCACCCTCACCATGGTTGTCAGCTTGCAAAGCTATGATAACGTACTTAATAGTAGTAATTAACATTAAAGTCCAAAATACTAATGAAACAGAACCAATAACAAAAGTGTCAAGATTATGGGCGCTTTTTGCACTATTCAAGATAGAATTCATTGTATATAGTGGCGAAGTTCCAATATCACCAAATACTATGCCTATTGCAATTAGTGCACCAGCCGAAGACCACTTTGACTGATTTTCTTTTAACATTTTTATAACTTCCAATACTGTTTATTTTTAACTCAACCAGTATTATTGCACAATACAAAAAATATTGCATCATTTTTCTATTATTAATTTATTTAATGTAAATTAACTTGTTACCAAAACAACTTCGCATTTTTTTTGCTCTTATACTAAAAAAATGGACTATTTTTATTCAGTCCGTAAAATGAAAGTATAGGAGTATTTTTATGTCAATTCGTTATTCACAAGATTTCAAAGATTCATTGGTTAAACTTCACCAAGAAGGCCGTTCACTTAAATCATTAGCAGAAGAATTTGGTCCGTCGAAAGATTCTATTGCTATTTGGGTTAAACAAGCTAACCCAATCATGATCAAGGGTCAGTCAAAGACTTTAAAAGACGTCAAGCAACTAGAGAAGCGCCTCGCTATTTTGGAGGAAGAAAACGAAATTTTAAAGCGAGCGGCCATCTTACTTGCTCAGAAGTCAATAAATTGGACTATTTTTATTCAGTTACTTAGGCAACATTTGAGATACGATTGCGATTATAAAAATTGATATACCAACCAATGGCTGCTTGGACTTCAGTTAATGTTTGGTATGCCTTCAGATACACCTCTTCACGCTTCAATATTGAATGAAACGCTTCCATACGGCCATTATCGTACGGATGGCCTTTGAGTGAATATGAATGTTTCAAGCCATAATTTTGGCATTTAATATTAAACTCAGCACTCGTGTATTGTGACCCCATATCTGAATGAATAATTAATGGCTTTCGATGCTTATCTAACGCCATCTGTAAGGCACTTGTGGCTAGCTCGGCTGTCATTGTATCGCCAATTTTATAGCCCAATACTTTTCTCTTCTCAGGATCCAAAACGGTCGCTAAATAGACCCATCTGTGATTAGTCAACTGAATATAAGTGATATCTGTTTGCCAAACACCGCTCAAATCATGCAAGTGTCTAATCAGATTGGGTTTTTGATCAACCGTCACAACAGTTTTGGGTTTGCGATAACGTTTTTGCATGCGGGATTTAATCCCTAATTCACGCATCAATTTGAGTGTCATATACTCAGATACTTTCGGACCGTCGGTTTGTTGACTATAAGCAGCAATACGACGATAACCATAAAATTTAAAGGTTTTCCAAACGTCTAAAATATAAGGTTTCAGGGATTCTCTACGCTTTTCTTGTCGACTGGGTTGCCAATGGCGCCAGTTGTAATAGGTACTGGGTTTGATTTTAAGTGCACTTAAAATACGCACAAGCGCGTAGCCTTGTGCTAAAAATTGGTTAACTAGCGGCAATCCCACATTACGGACTATTTTTTGGCTAGTAAGATGGCCGCTCAATGCCTGTCAGGCTATGCGTGATAAAATTTCGTTTTCTTCCTCCAAAATAGCGAGGCGCTTATCTAGTTGCTTGACGTCTTTAAAAGTCTTTGACCGACCCTGAATCATGACTGGGGTAGCTTGCTTGACCCAAATAGCAATAGAATCTTTTGAAGGTCCAAATTCCTCTGCCAATGATTTAAGTGAACGTCCTTCTTGGTGAAGTTTAACCAGTGAATCTTTAAAATCTTGTGAATAACGAATTGACATGAAAATACTCCTATACTTTCATTTTACGGACTGAATAAAAATAGTCCATTTTTTTAGTATAAGAGCAGGCGACGCCGCTAGGACTAGACCACCATTCGTGTTCGCTTGTTCAGACATCACGACTAAATCGCCCTTTAATGGATTAAAGCCCCGCTCAACATTCTCAACACTGGCGTAGAAACTTTTTGAATCAATTAAAAAGAACACGCCACGCTTTTCTTTGCTATAATCATATTCAGTTGTGATTACGTTTTCCATCAGCAACCTCCAAAAACAAATGTGTATAATCCATTGTACGAACAAATGTTCGATTAAGCAAGCGAACAAAACATTAAATTTGTGACAAAATCAAAAGCTATGCTATAATGAAGACATAGAAAAGAGCCGTAGCGCTAACTACGACTCCTAGCAATCCCGTTTCGACGGTGACTAAATCTTAGTTACTTGAAAAATAACCGTTATCAGCCAAAGATAAGACGGTTATTTTTTTTTGCTAATTTTTTCGATTAACAAAACTACAAAAGTCAGAAGCTTATGATGAATCCACCAAAGGCAAACATGACCAGTAGCGCGTCCGATATGGACACAAGGCCTCTCCTTTCCTAGAATGTGTGTTTATAGTGTTTACACCATAAGCGCCACCTCCATTCAGGATAGCCACCGTCTTAACTTGATTGCTTTAACTAATATAACACACCCTAAAATAGCAATTGGTCTAAAACTCAAACACTTGTGAAATTTTAAAAAACAGGTATTAAAATAAGGCTTCCAAAGACTTTGTGAAAGTTTTTTTGGCAACCTTATTTTTAACCGCTTTGAAACCTTTTTCTGTTCTTTGAGCAAATCTAACATAAAATAACGAAGTCCAATAGTGTCGTCTAACTCTTTAAAGAAGCTACCAATTTTTTTTGTTCTTAGATATCTAAATGTTGATTTAATCCTTCGAACACAACATTAAATATATAAAAAAATCGTAATTTTCATTACGATTCAGAGTATAGCCTCTTGCTGAAGAGGCTATTTTATATATGATTTTTAATTATGGTATTTCAGTGCAAAAAATGAATTAATACTCCTCCCAAAATTAGAACGATTGCGCCCCCCATTCGATTTCCCATTTGAGCGAAAGCAATCATATCCATTCGATTTGAAGCGGATAATACCGCCACATTACCTGTGCCGCCCATACTATTGTCCGCCATTCCTGCAGCAATCGCAGACTCAACAGGATAAAGCCCAAATAGCTTTCCAATCACGGCACTCGCAACACCCATTACAACGACACTCGTAAGCGTGAGAAGAACAAATTTCCAAGTCAATGATTGTTCCAATACATTCAAGTCAATTAACGCCAAACCTATGCCAGCCAATACTGCGTGTGTCAAGTTACCCATTATAATTTTGTTAAACATGACTACTGACTCTTCAAGCTGATCCGGAATCAAATTAAATGCCTTAGCGATAATAACTAAGATAATAATAAAAGCATAGGCGTGAATTTTTGGAACAAAACTATTTAAAATTGTGCCAACCAAGAAGAACGAAAATGCTAGCATCATGCCAACTCCGATACGAGTAACGTCTAGATTCTTTATTGGTTTACTTTTCTCGTCCTCATTGATTGGTAATAAAACACCATGGCCATCGTATTTTGTGTTTGCTCCAACTTTTGCAATTAATGCTGCACCAATAACGGCAAGAACATTCCCTAAGGTAACGGCAGGTATTAGTTGAGAAAACATTGAGGCGGAACTGACACCTAAACCTTGAGCATAAATGTGCGAAAGTGGCACCGCTCCAGCACCTATACCACCTGCCATCATTGGCATAGAAACAAACATTACGGAATGCCCGAATCCAAGTCCCAGTAACATACCAACGAGACCAACAGCAAAGAATCCTATAACCATGGCTGCTAATGATACTGGGATAAATCTGACAGCCGCTTTAAGCAATAAGTTACGATTCATTCCTAGAATCGCACCAACGATTAAGGCGGCGATATAAAAGTCTAGTAATCCTTGGTTATTTAAAAATGTCTTAGTAGCATTCACAACGTTTGAAGGTATGATGCCACTTGTTGCTAGAGCAGCTGAAGCGAAAATGGTGAAAACGGATCCACCACCAAGATATGATTTGAAAACTGGTAAAATATTGCCAATGTAGTAGAATAGATGACCAAGTAGAACCAATAACAAGGTTAAACCAAGCATATTAAGTGGCAGCTTGTTGAGTGAAATTGTGACACCAAGTATGACCAGCATCAAAATATACAACGGCAAGCTGACACCACTGATTTTTATTTTTGTCATATTATTTAAGTCCTAATTAGTACTCCGCAGACCATTTAGCATCTTGTACGGCTTGCTTTGGATCGGCAATTTTTTCACGATTAAGTCCCTGCTTTAGAACACTTTGTGCTGTAATTTCAGCAATCTTTTGTGAAAACTCAGTAAGATTTGAAACTGGTGGCAGTACTGCTGCTCCTGGTTCATCAGCATCCACTAGACCACCCAATGCATGAATAGCAGCTGAGATTGTTTCTTGTGTTAACAGCTTAGCAGTTGAGGCAACAAGACCAAAGCCTAAACCGGGATAAATCAACGCGTTATTGCCCTGTCCTATTTTATATGTCACTCCTTTGTAGGTAACATTCGCTGCAGGAATACCAGTTGCTATCAAAGCTTTTCCATCAGTCCATTTAATTAAGTTTTCTGCAGTTGCTTCAGCTAATTTTGTTGGATTTGACAAAGGAAAAATAATTGGGCGTTCTGTATTTTGTGCCATCGATTTTACAATTGCTTCCGTAAATGTACCTGGCTGTGTTGAAGTACCAATCAAAACTGTTGGACGTATCTCATTGACCACTGCTTCCAAATTGTCTAATTGTTCAGAGTTAACAAGTTCCTTTCTTGAACGTGTGAACGCCTTTTGCGCTTCAGTTAAATCTTCAGTATCATCAAATAATAATCCTTGCTTATCCACAAGATAGAAATGGCTGCGAGCCTCTGCATCGGATAACCCAGCTTGTTTTAATTCTGAAAAAATCTGATTAACAATACCCATACCAGCTGTACCGGCACCGAACGTTAGGAATCTTTGATCAACTAGTTTTTCTTTCGATATATTTAGAGCTCCGAATATTCCTGCCAAAACAATCATTCCGGTTCCTTGAATATCATCGTTAAATGTGGCAATGCTGTCTTTATATTTATCCAAAATTACTTGTGCATTTGAACGTCCAAAATCTTCCCAATGCAATAATGATGCTGGGAACAATTTTTGTTCAGCAGTTACAAACTTATCTATGAATTCAAGATACTTTTCACCAGCAATACGTTCATGTTTGTTCCCTAAATACAAAGGATTTTCTAATAATATTTTGTTATTCGTACCTGCATCAATGCTTACTGGTAATACTGTTGCCGGGTCTATTCCAGCTGCTGCTGTGTAAACCATCAATTTACCAACGGCAATATCAACACCATTGACCCCCCAATCGCCCATGCCTAATATACCTTCAGCATCAGTCACAACAACTAGCTTTATATCTCTGCCATCAGCGACACTCTTCAATGAGCTCTCAATATTTTCTGGATGATCGATTGACAAAAATGCTGCATTTTGAGGATTAGTGTAAATTTCATTATATTGTTCAATAGACTCTGCGACAATAGGATCATAAACAATTGGCATAAATTCTGAAACATGTTGATCCATCAAGTGATAGAACAATGTCACGTTTTCATTAAACAAATTCATAAGAAATGTTCTTTTTTCAAGTAAAGGACTTTTCGCCTGAAATTGTTTGTAAGCTTGTTCTGCTTGTTCTTCAATCATTTGTACTTGACTTGGTAATGTGCCAGTTAAGCCCAATTGCTCACGCTCAGCTGCAGAAAATGCCGTTCCCTTATTTAAAAATGGATTACGCAAAATGCTATACCCTGTTGTAGTCATGTTATTTCCTCCAAAAAATTTTGTATTTTAATTAACAACATATTTGACTATACATGGTCAATTGTTTTATAGTCAAACTAGCTATTTACTATAAATTTATTTTATATACATCATGATTGTCATTGATATAAAGGGGTTTCTAATGAAAACAGAAGATTTCAAATACTTTAATGAATTATATACAAAAAAAGTTTTACCAAAGTCGCCCAAACATTTAATGTTAGCCAGCCATCTATTAGCACTGCTTTAAAGCGCTTAGAATCTCACTTCCAAAGTAAGTTAGTTATAAGAGGAAACTCACAAAATGAACTAAAATTCACCCCAGCAGGTGAACAATTATATAGACACACCCATTCGATTACGACGGAAATAGAAACTGCCATGCATGAACTGAATCACTTAAAGTCACATAGTACAACAATTGGTTTGCCACCAATGCTAAAGAGTGCCTATTTTGCTAAAATTGCAGTGGCTAGTAAAGAATTTGATAAGCAATTTAATATCCAAAATATGCACATTTTTGAAGCTGGATCTAATGTATTAAAAAAATCACTAATAGATGGCGATGTTGACATTGCATTATTAGGCTCATTGGATAGTGACGTTACTAATGAGTTATTGCAGGAACCTTTCGTTCAAGCCAATTTTAAAATATACGTCTCTAGTAAAAACCCACTTTCTCAGAAAGAGAGTTTATCTTTTTCTGATTTAAAATCCGAACACTTTGTTGGTCTCGATTCTAGTTTTATTCATAATCGAGCTATGGCCTATTTTGCTAGTACAGGTAATATCAGACCAAAATTTTTTATGAAAACGTCCGATATTAATTTTTTAATGAATATGATTTCGGAAAATCTTGGTATTGCTTTGTTAGCTGATATCGTTAAACCAACAATGCCAGACATAATTACATTATCAATAAAGGATGATCATCAACCTAAATTTGTTGGTAGCATAGCGTTTAGAAAAAATCATCTACTGACCTCAGAAGAAAGGATGCTACTTACTATTCTTTCCAAATATTCACTTACATAATTCTGACATGCTCGCGAACGGCGTCAACCAGAACAGTGCCAAGTAAGCGTACTTAAAATACGGACAGATGTGTGCTCTTATACTAGAAAAATGCACTATTTTTATTTAGCTCATAAAATTAAAGTTCAGTATTTCAAGATATTTGACTTTTTTCTTCTGAAATTATGTTAATGGTAGATTCCAAGAATTAATTATTTATATACATGATAGATACTGAAAACAAATTCGTTAATTAAGGCCATCTAATATTGTTCAGAAGTCAATAAATTGGACTATTTTTATTCAGTAATTATAACCCAATGTTACATGATTACAATATATTAAACGAAAATATATGCATCAAATTTTGAAGTACTAAAATGATTTTCGGTGTAATTGTCAAAAATATAATCTAGCAATGTATTTGCTAAGAAACTCCATTTTAACTATAAAAAAGTAGACCCCAAAAGCAAAAAACTTCTAATTTTGATACAGAATTAGAAGTTATTTGCCAAAGTAGTATTGCAACAGACTTTCACCAATGACTGTAGGTGAAAACTGAAACACAATGATAAAGATAATACTAGGAATCTGAAAAAATACATAAAAGTTGCTGACCAATCATGAATCCATATGGCACTTTTAGTAATGTATTGTAAAATGTACGGTATTCCTGCAATCATTAAAAATATAACCAAAATACCAGCAAACAAAGGTAGATTTATCTTGTACAATGATGATAATGAAATAACAGCCAATGCATTTCCAACTAAATACAAGGAAATAGAAAACAGTAACGGCCCATTAATAATGCGCATTATAACTCTAATTCCTAGTTGATTATTAATTAAAATTAATTTTTGCTTTTTATTTATCTTTTTCACTTATTAGGCTCCCATATTATTCATATTAAAAATACATAACTTTTAGCTGTAATAATTTCATTGTCAAAACAAAATGCCTTAAATAATCAAAAATAAAAGCACATACAGCATCGGAACAACAATAATTACAAAAGATATTAAAAACCAATCGAAAATAAATCTTTTTTCTTTAGTTAGATAATATAAATTAATATTGAAACTCATACTAATAAACAACAAAGTCAATCTGCTAATCAAGTATGATATATCTAAATCGGTTAAGGTGCTATCTAATTTAATTTCGACCCACAGAAAAGATACGAGCGCCATCACTAAAATTAATATGTTAATAATAAAGACAATAATACGCACTAAAACTCTATACTTTTGTAAAATCATCATCATTTTTATATCCCCTCTAGCTCACCTGAATCATTTTGTTCATGAATCCTCTACCAATACTGTCTTATTGTTTTTTATCTCACATCAAGGATTATTCTTTGTCTAGTAAGATGGCCGCTCGTTTTAAAATCTAATTTTCTTCTTGCCAAAATAACAAGTCGTTTCTCTAATTGTTTTGACATCCTTCAACGTCTTTGACTGACCCTTAATCATGACAAGGGTCGCTTGTTTGACACAAATAGCAATAGAGTACTTTGAACGTCTAAATTCCTCGGCTATTGATTTAAGTGAACGTTTTTTTGTGAAGATTAACCAGTGAATCTTTAAAATCCTGTGAATAACGAATTGACATAAAAAATACTTCTATACTTTCATTTTACTGACTGAATAAAAATATCCTATTTTTTAGTATAAGAGCAAATCAAAGCGATGACAAACAGTTACCCTTTAGGTATTTCCTGCACCTCTTATTTAAGAAGTTCATTTACCGTTGTGATTTCATATTTCCCAAAATTACTCCCGCTTTTTTTATAATTATAAACTAAGTTGTTATCAATTCCTAATTATAATTTAATTGGCAAATTTAGGATTGCTAAATTTATTTTTTCATTGGAGAACACTTTTTGCTTGTGTCAGGCTATGTTTTGTACGCCTTCAAATAAATCTCTTCACGATTTTAAATTGAATTGAATGGAACGTTTCCGTATGAACACTGTCCCAAGGACAGCCAGGTAGATGATTTTTTGATTGTTAGTTTGGCTTCCAATATCAGCAATTGGTCTAAAACATAGTCGCTTGTGAAGTATGTCAAAAATGTGTGCTTGTGAAATAGAAAAATGCGTACTTAAATTAGTTTGTGAATTTTGCAATTTCACAAACAAAAAACAGGCCCTTGAAAGCCTGTCCCTGCGTTACTTTGTATAGTCAGTCTTATGTTAACTTAAATTGGTATATATCACTTTTTAATACAAATATCTATAAATGAAGTTAACTGTTTAAGTGTTTTGACTGTAAAGTGCCAAAATAGTACTGAATTTCTGTAAAATTTGATGACTTATTCAATATTTCATATTTATCAATCTGCCATAATTTAAATTTATCCGGTTAATTCCCGAAAGCTGTCGTATATTAATTTTTATAATCGGAATCGCATTTCAAATGTCGCCTAATTAACTGAATAAAAATAATCCAATTTATTGACTTCTAAGCATTTTCTGGAGGTTTTTGGTATTTGGATTGAATTTCCAACGGCTACACTAATCTTTTTAAAATTCGGAAATATTGAAAACTTAGGTAAAACATCAAAATTTTCATGCATACCAATTGGTATCATTTTAACTCCCGTGACGTAGGATAAACTTTCTGCGCCATTTTTTCCAAAATACATATTCCCAGTTGGGGTTCTAGTTCCCTCAGGATAAATGACAACGACTGCCTTTTCAGTGATCAGCTTATCTTTTAGAACCATCATAGAAGACATGGCGTTTTTCCTCCTGTCAACAGATATACTATTTAAAGATAAATGCCACCATCTTGAAAATGGTTTTTCAAAAGCCTCTTTCTTGGTTAAAAAATAAATAGCTTGATTTGGATTTTGTTTTTTTAGAAGATATAAAATCACAAAATGATCCATGTAACTACTATGATTAGCGATGATTATACGCGGCCCATTAAACTTTAGATTCTCTAAACCTTTTACGTTGCCAACAAAAAAACTTACAGTTTTTGTTGTTAACTGTGTAAGAATCGTATTTGTTAAACTCATTTACGTACACTCCTACATCTATATTTTTTCCATATAGTTGGTTAACTCTTTGATACTTAGTAGTGGTAAGTTAAACCTTTTGGACATAGTAAGCAACTGAGGTAGTCGTGCCATTGTTCCATCTTCATTTAGAATCTCACAAATAGCGCCTACTGGCTCCTCATTTGCTAATTTAGCCAGATCTACTGCAGCCTCAGTATGACCATTCCGAACTGCAAACCCACCATCAAGTGCTTTGAGAGGGAATGTATGTCCAGAGTGAACAAAATCTTTCTCTGTGCTTGATGGATCTGCCAAAACTCTGATAGTTGCTGAACGATCAAACGCTGACACTCCTGTTGTAACGCCATGTACTGTCTCAGCATCAAACGAAAAAGTGAACCTTGTTCCATTGCTCTCTGTATTATTTGCCACCATCTGAGTAAGACCTAAACGGCGTGTAATACTCTCTCCAACAGGAGTGCATAGTAATCCTCTAGCATGTGTAACCATAAAATTTACATTTTCTGGACTCATTTTTGCTCCAATACCAACTAAATCACCTTCATTTTCTCTATCTTCATCATCCACCAGAATGATTAATCCACCTGTTTTCATATATTTAACAATTTCTTCTACATCAGCCATTATTTGACTACCTAAGCATACTTTTATTTTTGTCTCTATTCACACCGAAATATCAATAATTTTTATCGAAATACTGATATTTCATTGAGTATTTACAATTGTCTGTATTTTTGGTGATCATCATCTACTTGATCCTTTTCTTATTCAACTTTCCCAAGTATTGGCATTGCGCCATCAATCTTTTGATTTTGTCAACATATTACTATTTGATGAATATGTGTCAAAATTTTTTTCCTTGGGGCTAGGCGCTTGTTTAGACTGATTTACTTTACTTTGTTGATTTTGCTTATTAAATTGCCTTCGCAATTCAACTAGATTTTTATCAATATCTCTTAAAGAAGTATCTTCAATTTGTTCCAAATGTTTGTAAAGCTGATTAGCTAAACGCTTGCGGAACTCATCCTCTTTGTTGTCAGAACATTTTCGCTGACTTTTATTCATGACGCCCTAATCATCGGTATTAAAGGCATCAAATTCCTGTGCTAATAATTTGAAACTAATAAATTCTTCTTTCAAATCGCTTTTGAACACGTCATCCAGTAAAGCATTGGCTAACTGATTAGCTTTTACCATCTTGCATTTCTACCAATTAGTTATGTGTTCCCAACTTGTCAACGTCATTTGAGATGGAATTTTGGTTTTAAAAATTGATATACCATGCAATGGCTGCTTGGACTTCAGTTCATGTTTTGTATGCTTCCAAAATATATGGGAATCCCCAACCTTTCACGACTGCAATTGGCTCAGCAGTATTCGATTACTAAATGGTGCAAAAGGTGTTGGCATTTCTGTCTCTGAGAATCTATCAATTGTGATCATCGATTGGACAGAATTAACCCAATTAGCACGTCCTATTTTAGCACCTGTGCAGTAAAAATTTACACAGATGGATGAATTAGCTATTACGGCTCTCGTTGATCACATACAACACCGCATACCGTAACTTTTACCGATATCACACTCAAGCAGGGCAATACGGTGGCAAATGTTAATTAAAACAACAAAAGAGTGTCAGTGTTTTTATGTACTGACACTCTTTTTAGTTATCTATTGCATTTTAGCTTCAATATTTGCTAAGGTCACTTCTGAAGTAGACTCAAAATTCAAGTCCGCTCCTGACAAAACATCTGCGTTACCAATGGCTAGTGATGTCTCACCTGCGCCATTGATTGAGACAATACCAGCAGCTGAATCTTCCAATCCAATAACATTTTCTGGATTTAAATGTAAGACTTCCGCAGCACGAACGAAGATTTCAGGATCAGGTTTTCCCTTTGTCAAAGTGGCGGGATCAACAATGCCAACAAAATACTTGGTCAATCCCAAATGATCTAGAATCATTGGTGCGTTTTTAGAAGCTGATGCCACCGACATTGTATAGCCGGCTGCCTTAGCTGATTGAATGAGATCTTTCATGCCAGGTAAAATATCATCTTCAGTCAATGTTGAAATGAGTTGTTGGTAATGATGATTTTTCTTTTCTGCTAATGCTTCTTTATCTGCTTGAGAAAAATCATCGGCATGATCCCCAGCATCCAAAATCATTTGCAAGGAAGCCATGCGACTGATGCCCTTCAAACCTTCAGCCAATTCTGATGTCCAAGTTGTGCCAACCTCATCAGCTGTTTGATGCCAAGCTTCGCCATGGAAACGCGCCGTATCAGCAATAACCCCATCTAAATCAAAGGCAAAACCTTTAATATCTGAAAATTTAGTCATTTTTATTTATCCTCATTTTTTTAATTTGGTAAGTTACGGTATAAGTTTTTGTTTCGTTTGCTGGCAAAACAATATCACCAAAACCTTCATGATTAACCGCATCAGGTAAAGTCTGCATCTCAATAGCAAGCGCTGTTTTAATGTCACTGCTATCGTCAGGATTGGCAGTGAATACAACAACACCATTGCGATCTGAATCCACTGTCAAGGTCAAACTTTCATCGGGTGAAGTTAGTCCTACACCTTCCCCTTGACGGCTTGGATCTAATACCCAAGCATCATCATAATGCTCTTGTCCCAAGGCGTGCAAATGCGCAAAATCAAATTTTGTATTTTGATTATCAAGCACGTTACCGGTTGGAATCGCGTGATTATCAACTTCAAGATGTTGATGTGACGCAATTTGTAATTTATGCTGACTGATATCTTGATCCTTACCAACTAAATTAAAGTAGACGTGCGTCATTGGGTTGAACAATGTATTTTCAGTTGAAACGCCACTAAATATAATATCTAGACGATCCTCATCGTCCAATCGATAGGTTACTTGGGCAGCTAATTGTCCGGCGAATTCATCATCAAAAGTACGTGTGAAATTAATTTCCGCTGCTGTACCCAAATTTCTTGCTTCACCGTGCCAATTAACCGCATCAAAGCCATTGATGCCAGAATGTAAAACATTGTCATGATCATTTGGTGTTAATGTAAAATGTGCCCCATTAATATCATAGTCAGTTTTTGATAATCGGCCACCAACGCGACCAATTGTGTTTCCAAAATGGAATGGATTATCTAAATACGTGGCTAAATCATTAAATTGTACTAATAATTCTTGTTTGACACCATCATGTTCAACGGAAAATGACTGCCAAGTTGCTCCGTACGAAATCGCAGTAATCTGTGTGTGTTTAATATTTTCTAGGGTAAACGCCGTCACGATTTTTCCGTCAGGTAATTGTCCAAAATCCTTCTCTACTACTTTCATGATATCCTTTCCTGCTATACAGCAAATGAGCGATTTCTCGCTCATCATCAGGCTTATTACTTTGTCAATTCGACATCTTGTCCTAATAGGTCAATAACTAATGGTTCACCTGAAATCAAGTCAACATGTGCACCTTGACCATCAACTGACACTTCCAAAACATGACCTCGGAATACCAAACGGAAAGCATATTTTGTCCAATTCTTTGGCAAGAATGGCTTCAAGTGGAGTTTACCATCACGCACACGCATGCCGGCAAATCCTTGCACAATCGCTAACCATGAACCTGTCATAGCGGTTATATGCAAACCATCTGACGTATCATTATTATAATTATCTAAGTCCAAACGGGCCGCACGTTCGTACATTTCAACTGCTTTATCTTCCATTTGTAAGTCAGCAGCCAAAATTGAGTGAACAGATGGCGACAATGATGACTCATGCACTGTCAATGGTTCATAGAATTCAAAGTTGTTACGCTTTTCTTCTTCTGTAAACGCGTCTGGGAAATAGAACATGGCATGTAATGTATCAGATTGCTTAATATATGGTGAGCGCAAAATGCGATCCCATGACCAGTTTTGGTTAATTGGACGAATATCTTGTGGCATATCAGCGATTGGAGTCAAATCTTTATCCAAGAATGTATCGTGTTGAACAAAGATATGCTTTTTACCTGTCTTGGTTTCAACATCAGCCTCTGGCAAATACATTTTATCAACAATTTCTTGCCACTTTGCTAATTCTTCATCTGTCAAAGCCAACTTAGCTTTTTCATCAGCATTAATTTCATCGTAGTGTTCAAGTGAGTATTGCAAAACCCACTTAGCCATCCAATTTGTATAGAAATTGTTATTAACATTGTTTTCGTACTCGTTGGGACCCGTGACACCATGAATCATGTACTTATCGTTTCGGGCAGAATAGTGGACACGATCTGCCCAGAAGCGGGCGATATTATACAAAACTTGTGCGCCATCACCGTCAAGCCATGAGTGATCTCCCGTGATGTTGGTATAATTATAAATCGCATAAGCAATTGTCGAATTACGGTGAATTTCTTCAAAAGTAATTTCCCACTCGTTGTGTGACTCAATACCATCAAAGGTCACCATTGGGTACAAAGCACCTTTTAAGCCTTGTTCTTTGGCATTGTGGAATGCACCATCCAACTGATCAAAACGATATTGTAGCAATGAACGGGTCACAGACGGATCAGCAACACCAAGGTAAACAGGAATGGCAAATGCTTCGGTGTCCCAATACGTGGCACCACCGTACTTCTCGCCAGTGAAACCTTTTGGTCCGATATTCAAGCGTGGATCATTACCATAGTAAGTTGAGAATAACTGGAATAGGTTGAAGCGAATACCTTGCTGCGCCGCATCATCTCCTTCAATTTGAACATCAGCTTTTTCCCAACGATTAGCCCATTCTTGTGCATGTGCTGTGTATATGTCGTCGTATGTTTGTGCGGCAAGATCCGCAGTTAGTGTTTCACCTGCTTTAATCACTTGAGCTAGGCTATCATAATCACGCGAAGTTGTCACAATCACGCGCTTTTCAAAACTAACTGAACCTTTAGCTGGTACTTCAATGTCAAAGTTATCAGTCACTTCTTTTTCAGAGCGGTTCACACCATGCTTTTCACCGCCAACAAAGCTCTGACGGGCAACAACTGTAAATTGTGGCACACCAAACGGATTTTCAATTGTTTGCGTAGCGATAAATGATGAATTAGTGTCATTACCTGCGTCCAAAACTTGCCAAAACTTTTCATCATAATTTGAATCTTCATTGACAACGTCAGCATCAATACTAGCATCAAAACGAATTTTGTGCGCTTGACCATCAGCAGATGACAACTCATAGTGAATATCTGCCAGTTCATTCAATGCTGCTGAAACTAAGCGCGTGATTTTAAACGTCACGCCAAACACAGTAAATGTTCGATTCAAAACACCATTTTTCATATTCAATGATACTTCAAAATCAGTCACATCATTCTTAGCTAAATCAACTTGATTGCCATCAACGTAAATGTCTGCCTTGACATAGTTTAGCGCATTGATAGCTTTTCCAAAGTAAAGTGGATAACCATTTTTCCACCAACCGACACGTGTTTTATCTGGGAACCAAACACCACCAACGTAAATTCCTTGATGTGTGTCACCGGAATAGACTTCTTCGAACATGCCACGCATGCCCATGTATTCGTTGCCCAAACTCGTCATAGATTCTTGGAGACGTTTATCTTTGGGATTCAAATCATGTGATGTAACTGTCCAAGGATCAACTTCAAAAATTCGTTTCATAAGACTTTCTACCTCTTCAATTTTTCTAATGCTTAGCTTCAGCGCTAATATCTACGACGATCGATCGCACATATTAACGCCGAAGCGTTAGCCATTATTGTGCATCTACTGGATTACTGTGAATTTCATTGATAAACCCAACACTAACAGCACCAATTAACATTAAGATTCCGGATACTAAGATCATTGATGGGAAATGTGAACCAAGTGCTGGGAATAGTGCAAAACTAGCAACTGAGGCTACAATTTGTGGCAAGCAAATTGAACCGTTAAACAATCCTAGATAAGTCCCCATGTGATCACCGGGTAATGCGTTGGTTACCATAATGAATGGGTATGCCATCATACCTGCCCATGAAATACCGATTAAAATAAATGAGCCAATCAACAAATACTGTGAATGAATAAAGAACACTGATGTGAACCCAATTGCCCCCAAAAATAGTGACAAAGCATAACCTGTTTTGTTTTTGTTTGCTGGAATCTTTGATAATACTAACGACCACACAACGGCTGCAATAGCATAAACCGCTGACATGATACCAAACCAGTTTCCACCATTTTGGTAACCGGCCGTTGTTGGATCAGTTGCATGGAAAATATTGTCTGCCACAGCACCAGTACCGTAGGTCCACAAATATTGGAATGCCATCCAGCAGAAGAACTGAGTCAAAGTAACCATCCAAAATGTTTTTGGCGCGCGCTTTAACAAAGTCAAGAAGCCACCTTCACCATCATTTGGTGTATTCAAAGCATAGCCATGATATAGCTCATAAGTGGCATCATCGTATTCTTTCACGTTAAAGACTGCAATCAGTGAAAAGACAACTAAGACTAACGCACCAACATAGAATGAAATAATTACAGATGCTGGCACTTGACCTTTAGGCGCTGTGTTAGCAACACCAATCGCTGTCAGCAAGAATGGGAAAATGGTTGCCAACACAGATCCTGTATTAGATAAGAAACTTTGAATTGAGTATGCGTATGACTTTTGGTCTTCATTAACCATGTCACCCACAACCATCTTGAAGGGTTGCATTGCAACATTAGAACTCAAATCCATGAACAAAATTGTGATTGCTCCAAACCACAAACCAGCAGTAGTTGAAAAACCAAAACTACCTGAATTAGGCAACAAGAACATCACAATAACTGACACAAGAGCGCCAACCAATAGGTAAGGCATTCGACGACCAAAGCGTTTTGTCCAAGTGCGATCTGAAAAATAACCAACTAGTGGTTGAACAAACAACCCTGCCAATGGTGGTAGGATGAAGAAAAATCCTAACTTAGTGGGATCAGCACCCAAGGTCTGAAAAATACGTCCCATTTGGGAACTCTGCAATGAAAATGCCATCTGCACGCCCAAAAATCCAAAACTCAGCATCCAAATGGTGCTTAGCGGCAGGTTTGGCAAACCCTGCCCTTTTTTCTTATCTACCATCATTAATTCCTCCAAAATTTTTTTGAAACATAACTGATTTGCTCTAATCATGCACCATTTATATGAACAATTCGTGATGAAACTGTTTTTTTTTGAAATCAGGAACATGTTCTGAACACCAATATATGTAACCGTTTACGTTTTATAGTATAGAACATTGGGATAATCAATGGAAGCGTTTGCACAATGTTAACGATAACATTATGCAAATTTGTTGTTTATCGAACAGCTATAGCTGCTGAAATGCTGGTATTTCCTAATTCTATCGTTTTTTGATTCAATTTAAGAAATAATTTGTGCGACAATTTTTTCAACAATTAAGACAAACGCTTGTCTTATGGGTGTTTAATTTCGGCTGAACCGCACTTAGCACAACAAGTGCAATCTAATCGCTCGCACGGATAATCGTAGTCGGCAATTAGAAATTGTGCATTAAGTTCAATACTAATCTAACGATAAAACAATATAATAAATATCACGATATCCCTGCCGGCACATATATTCAGTCGTTTATTCAATGCCTGCTCGATTATTCACGTCAATAGATTGTGTCTCTGCCGTAATATCTAAGCTAATTTTCAGTGTCTAACCTTTTTGTTGTAAATTATAGCTAATCGAATCAATAATTCGGTTCAACTGTTGTAACATCTTCTAAAAGTAAGAAACGAATGACATAATGGCGTTGGTTGACTAATGACCGTACGACTTGATTTGGCAGATAGTCAACGGTCTTTTTTTTATTGCATGTTGTACTCGCACCATCAGTTAAGGTGATACTTGATCTGGATGATTAATTACATGGCTAAGTGTCATTTTTGAGACATGCGCCTTTCGTGCAATATTATTTTAATTCACCACGTCTCATCACAAAATTCAGGTAAACGGTACGGCACAATCACGCTTGTTGCCTTAGTTTGCTCCAGGACAGAGCGCTGATCGTTAAACAATAATCGAACCGCTTCACTGCCCAAACTACGTGGCAACACATCAACTGAATAGAAATCCTTACCACCAAGTCGTGCATATTCAGAACGATTAAAAGCTATCGTTGGAAATTTTGGATGTGTGGGTAAATGAGCTTGGGCGCTGATGTCAAGATTATGGACAGGTTTTTTCGGCACCGAGAGGTGCCGGACTCCGAAAATTTTTCAAAACCCGGATTTCAGCTTAAAACGGCGTGATTTCTGGGTGTTTTTGTAGGTGGAACAGGGCTTAGCCCTGCCGGTGAGAGAAAACGGGTGGTATAGATTGTGAATCAGCCGGATTTCACAAGTTGTATCGTGCAACAAATAGGCCTTCACAAGGCGAATTTTTGAAATTCACAAGTGACGGCTTATAAACGGCGTCGTACCAGCTAGTGCCGAAAACCGAGATTAAGTAAACCAAACATTGGTCTAGGCGGCTTGAAGCCATTCAGTGCGTGAATTAATACGTTCGTTGTTGTACCAGTTCACATGCCATTCGACAGATGCCCTGACATCATCAATGGTTCTGTATTCTTCGTGATAAATCAGCTCACGCTTGATGAGCGAATGAAAGCTCTCGATACGTGCGTTGTCGTAAGGATGCCCCTTACGCGAGTAAGAATGATCTATCCCAGCGTTTTGCAACGTTCCTTCGAACAGACTTGAAGTGTACTGGCTTCCCATGTCGCTGTGAATCATCTTTGGTTTACCGTTGGCTCTTAGAGCTTTCACGACAACAGATGTTGCGAATTCCTTGGTCATCTCTGAACTCAGTCCATATGAGACAACACGGCGTTTTTCTGGGTCATAGACCGTCGCCAGGTAAACCCAGTTTCTATTCATCAGCTGGATGTACGTGATGTCAGTCGTTAGAACGCCACTCAAATCATCCAAATTCTTCATGAGATTGGGCTTTTGTGGTGTGTCAGTGGTCGTCGTCGGCTTCTTATATGACTTCCTGACCATGCGAGATTTAAGGCTAATCTCATTCATGAGCTCCCAAACCAAACGATCACCAACTTCAGTGTTCAAAATGAACCGTAAAAATGCGGCGATGCGTCGGTAGCCATAGATCCCACGATTGGTGTTGTAGACGGCTTTGATTGCCGTTTTTAGAGCGTTGCGACGCGTCTCTTGTTGGCTGGGATGCCAATTTTTCCATTGATAATAAGTGCTTCGAGCTATATTCAAAGCTGATAAAACGCTTGTTATGCGGTGTCCCATTGCGAGCGAACGGTCAATGATTTCCAGTCCTAACTCGCGATTTTGCGTTAGTTGTACTTCGAAAGTAACACCGCGGCTCGTTTTAAAATCTCAAGTTCTTCGCGAAGTTTGTCGTTTTCCTTTTGTAATGCGTTTACATCAGCTTGCGTCCATTTTTCGCCGTCCACTTCGTGGACCGCGTACAACTTGACCTAGTTACGGATTGAGTCGACCGAAGGTCCGTATTCAGCGGATAGATCAGTATATGAACGGCCTTGATTGTGCATCTCAACAAGAGACTGCTTAAATTCTTTTTTGTATCGAATCATATTAAAAAATGCTCCTATGCTATTAGTTTACAGGGCAGAAGAAAATCTGTCCGTAAATCTAGCATAAGAGCAGGATTATTACACCACATTGTTCAAGTCGACTGACAAAGAAACAAGTGTGAAAGTTAATTTTGAGTAATCATATATTACTTAATTATGGTTAATTTAAAACGTCTAACATTTTTTGCTAGACGTTTTTTAGTTAACAGCTTTTCATGATTTGTAATCAATTCCCAAGAGAAACGATTTTCTGACAATATAGAACTTAAATTATAGTTAGTGAAATATTGGTATTATACTTAATATGGAGTAGAGTATCTGAATTTTACTGTTTTAGTTTCAAATAAAAATAAATAATCAGGATTTTGATCATGAATTGTTGAGTTGATAATTTGATTTTCATTCGACTTCAATGTCCTTGAAAATTATACAAAAAGTTGAATCCTTACTTTTCACTCTTGAACTAAAAACATGAACGATTCTTTTTCACAGGTACTGCAGATTTTTTAATTAAGTATTTCGTTTTAATTTTATAATATGTTTTTTGCATCTAAACTAGGACTAATTATTTACTTGATGTTTTGGTTGACTTCCATTTAATACCCGTGTAATTTTTTTAGCTGCTTCGAGGGCAACGTTTTCTTTTGCTTCTCGCGATTGTCCTGCAACATGTGGGGTAAGAAATACATTAGGCAGACTATACAATGGATTTTGTGCACTCACAGGCTCATTTTCAGTAACGTCCAAGCCTGCTCCAAAAATTTGATTATTTATTAACGCACTATATAATGCATCTTCATCAATAAGCTGACCACGCCCGACATTGATCAAGACGGCATTTTTTTCATTAGTTTTAGCGTAGCAGAGTTAATCATGTGTGTTGTTTCATGTGTTGCAGGTAATGCTAAAACAATATAATCTGCTTTTTCGTATATTTCAACTAATGAAGCCATTTCACCATTGCCTATTACGTATTTATGTCTCGCATTTACGAGAATTTTTACATTGAAACCGCTTAAAAGACGAGCAATTTTCCGCCCAATGTTCCCATACCCAATAATGCCAACAATTTTGTGAGATAGTTCGTATCCAAAACTATTACCTGTTGAAAGAGCTAAACTTTTGGTATTAGAATTGATTAGTTTTGAGGCAAATTGACGTCCGGACATTAATAAAAACATCAAAGCAGTCTCGGCCACTGAGCTAGCATTTGCACCAGGTGTGTTTGTGACAACGATTCCACGCTGAGTTGCAGCACTAAGACTGACATTATCATAACCAACTCCATGCCTCGCTATAATTTTCAAATTTGGCATTTTATTCATTGTATTATCATCAAATTTAATTGGCATTAATAATACTGCTTCAACCTCAGGATTCTCATCAAAACAATTATCAGTTTCTTGATTATTTTCAAGCACTTGAAGTCCTTGTTGTATTAAAAAGGTTTTGGCTATTTCATCTACTTGTGAAGCCACTAAAACTTTTTTCATTTTTTCTTCCACTCAATTTATAAACCTTGATGGTTTTAATAATTTATCTTTAGCTAAAAAAGTGTTTTAATCGTTTAACCGCTTCAATTAATTCGGCTTCTGATTTGGCATAACTTAATCGAAGGTAACCGGGCATTCCAAATCCCTCACCCGAAGGAATAGCTAGTTTTTCCTCAGATAGCAGTGCCATTGAGATTTCGTTGGTATTTTTAAAATTATTCTTTTTCATAAATTTACTATCAATTTTGAAAAAAATATAAAATGATCCAGATGGTTTAAAAGGTATGCTGATATTATCAATTTCAGACAAATCCCGATACAAAAAATTTAGTCTACTTTCAAACGATTTTCTCATTGTTTCGACACTTTTTTGTTGCCCGTTCAATGCTTCAATTGCTGCATACTGTGCTACTACAGTTGGATTTGAGGTCAAGTGTCCTAATATTTTAGTCATTGCATGCGTTATAGAAACATCAGCAATTGCCCAACCAATACGCCATCCAGTCATCGCATATGCTTTAGAAACGCCATTAATAATAATCATTTTACTGTTTACAAGAGATTCTAGTGACAATCCAGAATGAAATACTGTGTCGCCATAAACTAATTTGCCATAAATTTCATCTAGAATTAGATATACGTCATTAGTCTTTGTCCACGAAATAATTGATTCTAATTCATTCTTTGAGTAAACAGCGCCACTTGGGTTGTTGGGTGTATTTAGTATAACTACTTTAGGCTTTTCTTCTAATTTGTTAAGAACATCTATTGTTAACTTGAATTGTGGATCAGAAGAAACAATAGCTTTAAAAGATCCCCCGGCTAATTTGACCTGTTCTGAATAGCTAACCCAAAAAGGGGCAGAAGTTATAACTAGGTCTCCGGGATCAACTAATATTTGCATCAATGCATACAGGGCAAGTTTTGCGCCAGTCGTAATCACAACTTGATCGGTTAATAAGGAAACATTGTAATCTCTTTTTGCTGCAGCGACCACAGCATTTTTGAGTTCAACTAATCCATTTGTAGCTGTATAGGAATCAGTCAGGTGATCTTTGATAGCAATCCGTGCCGCTCTGCCAATATTGTCAGGTGTATTAAAATCTGGCTCACCTTGACTTAAATTAACGACATCAATGCCATCAGCAATCATGTCCTTAGCTTTTTTTCCCATTGCCAACGTTGGAGACGCTTCTAAACTGTCGACTCGTTTTGCTAACATTCTTTCGTGTCCTTTCTAAAAAAACGTTTGATTTTATTCGCCATGGTTCGAGTATGTAATAAAATTTCCCATGGCTTCGATTTATAGATACCTTGTACTACCTCAGCTCTCTCCGCTGAAGCCAACCAAGCATCATTTAATGACACCTTTTCAAAATGTATTGGTTTATGTTGTGGCCATTGCGCAAGTGTACCTAAATCACTAATGATAACCTTAGCAATGACAGGATATCCTCCATGAGTAGCGCGATCCGCTAATAAAACAATTGGTTGCCCGTCGCGAGATATTTGAATTGCGCCATTCATATTGGCTTCTGACAATAAATTTTCTGGTTTAAAAATAATCATTGGCCCTTCTATGCGGTATCCCATACGGTCAATATGCTTGCCTAAGTGAAATGGTTTATTTAATAGTTTTTGCCATTCATCCTCCGAAAACCAGTCATATTCAGGACCGGGCACAATTCGAATTTTCTTTGTCTTAATTAAACTAATTAGGTTTAATGGCATTTTTGGTAATAGCTTCACAGTATTGTAATTAAAAGCCTGAGACGCGTCTAAAATATTCAATACATCACCACTTTTTAATCTTTTTCCATTAAAACCACCCAAATTAACGGCCAAAGTAGTCGCATGCGATCCCATAACTTTTGGCACCTGAATACCACCAGCAACACTCAAATATACAAATCGTCCTTCTATAATTTGCGTAAAGTCCAATACGTCATTTTCATTGACTAAAATTGGAATATCCTGACTCACCCTAGCATCATTTAGCTTTGCATTTACACGTGCACCAGTTATAGCTACAATAGTGCTACTCGAAAATTTTACCTTACCCCCAGTTACGCCAAACTCAATACTAGCAGGTTTATCTGTCGATTTATTACCCACAAGTGCGTTACCAATCTGATAAGAAAAAATGTCCATAACGCCAGAATTCAAAAACCCTTCACCCTGGTGACCTATTCTACCATCATCTTGAACCGTCGCTAGCATTCCAGGTGTTATGATTTTTATAGTATTCATAGCGTTTTCTCCTTAGAAACAAAATCATCAAAATGCGTACCTTTCAATTTTTGGAATTCAAGCTTATCTATTGCATAAAACTTCATCCTGTCTCCAGCATGAAGTTTTATTTCAGGTCGATTCGAATCAAACATAACTAATGGTGTTTGACCAATAATCTGCCAACCGCCCGGAGAGTCAACAGGATAATATCCTGTTTGTTCCCCACCAATAGCAATAGAACCAGCAGGAATTCTTAGTCTTGGTGTATTTTTACGAGGTGTATGAAGCTTTGCATCTAAGCCACCAAGATATGCAAAACCGGGTAAAAATCCTAACATATAAATTCTATATGCTTGTGCCGTATGAAGATGAATTACTTCTTCTAGAGATAACCCATGATATTTAGCAACCTCTAGCAAATCTAATCCCACTTCATCATTATAAAGTACAGGTATATCATAGTGTCTTCCGTTTTTATCAACTATTTCACCATCCATTTTGTTTAATTGCTTTTCTAAAAAATGCTTAAATGATGCAATATCTAGAACAAGTGGATCAAAAACAAATGTAACTTCTCGATAAGCGGGTATAATATCCACCAACCCATTTATATGTTGCCTCTCTACTAATTTAGCTATCGATAGTACTTGATTGCTAATTTTTTCTGAAACAACATTTTCAAATACAACGTTAATACTTGTGTCACCAGAAAAAATAACTTTTGAATTCATTTAGACCCCTTTTATAATGTATGAATGAGCGTTTCGATGCCAGCAAATGCCATGAATAGGACCACAATCCAGCCAAAAATGCTTAGTAGTATGGGATGCTTATAATCAGTACCCATAATTTTGTTTTTATATGCCCCAATCAATAAAATGGCCAAAGCAATAGGTAAAATTAGCCCATTAATCGCACCAACTACAACTAAAATTTGAGCGGGCTTACCTACAATGTAAAATACTAAGGTTGAAACAGCAATGAAACCAATGACAAGGTATGGACGGTACTTTTGAAATTTTACGGCACCCTCAGGAGAGTGTGAATAATTCATAAATGACACTGATGTGAATGTCGATCCGAGAATGGAAGTCATGCCAGCAGCGAACAACAGTAAACCAAAGAACTTATAACCAAAGTTTCCAGCTGCAATTTTAAAAATATCAGCTGCTGGATTCAAGGGATCTAACTTATGACCAGCCATTACGACTGCCAGCCCGGCTAAAAATAACATGACACGAATTACTGATGCAATTCCAATTCCTGAAAGCGCGCCCTCATTTACGTATTTCAATCCTTTTTGTCCATGCACTCCACCCTCTAACAAACGGTGACCACCTGCGAAAGAAATGTAGCCCCCTACTGTACCACCAACAATAGTTACTATCGAATAAAAATCTATATTACTTGGTAAAAAGGTATGTTTGATTGCTGAACTAACAGGGACAGTAGTAACAGACAAAATATAAATTAAAACTGCAATTTTTACGACAGCTAGCACTTGTACTGTGCGATCCATTACTAGCAATGCATTTCTGACAACAAATACAATTATTGCCAAAACAGCAGCAATGACAGCTCCGTTTTCGGCTGATATACCAAACAAAACATTTAAACCAAGTCCTGCTCCAGCAACATTTCCAATATTAAAAAAGAAACCACCGACCACAATTAAAAAAGTTAAAAAGTAGCCTAATCCAGGGAAAATATCATTAGCAATTTGTTGCGCATGTTTTCCAGATACAGTAATAATTCTCCAAATATTCATTTGCACAACAATGTCAATCAAAATTGTTATTAAAATTGCGAACCCAAAGCTCGGTCCTAATTGACTTGTAAAGGTCGCTGTTTGTGTTAAAAATCCTGGGCCAACAGCAGCCATTGCCATGACAAATGCTGCTCCCATCGCAACAGAACGTGCGCTTCTTTTATTAATTGACAACTCTGAGTTGCTTTTTATTTTGTTTTGATCCATATTTTTATCCTCTTAACAGATTTTATTGGTCACTGTAACTTGATTCTCAAGAAGCAGTTTTTTAATCTCTATGGCCAAGTCCACAGCAGAGTGGTTGTCACCATGAACACAAATAGAATCCACCGCTAGAGGCACAACCTCCCCGGTAACAGACACGACGGATTTTTTTTCCACCATTTCAAGGGCTCGCTGAGCAGCTTCCGCTGGATTTGAAATAACGGCGTTTGGCTGTGACCGTGGAACAAGAGACCCATCAGATTGGTAATTTCTATCAGCAAATACTTCTTGAGCGAACTTCATATTGGCATTTTGTGCTGCTTTAATTAATTCACTGTTGGCCAATCCATATACAATTGTTTGCGGATCAACTAACTTAATTCCAGTTATTACAGCATCAGCTATTAGTCGATCTTTCGCTGCCAAATTGTATAAAGCACCATGAGCTTTAACGTGATGCAATTTGTGATCAGGGGTGAAAGCAGACAGAGCGCCAACTTGGTAAGCCACTATATCCGTGATGTCTGATGTATTCATCTCAATTTTACGTCGACCAAAACCCTGTAAATCTGGAAAGCCTGGATGAGCTCCAATTGCAACACCTTTGTCAAGTGCTAGTTGAACAGTCTGAGCCATAATTGACGCATCACCAGCGTGAAATCCACAAGCAACATTTGCAGAAGTAACTTGATGTAAAATTTCACTGTCTAGGCCAATTTTATAATTTCCAAAACTTTCTCCTAAATCTGAGTTAAAATCCACTTTTATCATTTTATTCACACGCTAAGGTCCTTATTTGATATATTAGTAATCAACATGTGTCCTGGTGAATGTGTAATGGCAAATTTTGGTTTCGAAGCCATTACTGCTGCTTGTGGCGTTACACCACATGCCCAAAACACAGGTATTTCATTTTCATTAATGGTAACCGCGTCACCATAATCTGGATGGGCAAGATCATATATACCAATTTCTGCTGGATTTCCAATCTGAATTGGAGCACCATGAACGCCTGGTAACCGATTCGTTACATTAACCGCTGTAGCTATTTGACTACTTTTTATAGGCCTCATGCTTACAACCATATTCCCCGAAAATTTACCCGCTTGCTTTAAGGGAATATTTGTATTGAACATTGGCACATTTGCTTTTTCAGTAATGTGACGAATTTCGATGCCTGCATCGACTAGTAAATCCTCAAAGGAAAAACTACATCCTATCAAAAAACTAACCAAATCTTCACGCCAAAAGTCTACAACGGACAAATATTCGTCAACCATTTTGCCATTTCGATAAATACGATATTTTGGAAAATCTGTAGCAACATCAATGTCATTCCCTAATGTTTGCAACTCTCTGCTTCCTACTTCTGTGACTTCCAGGATGGGAATAGGTTTAGGATTACGCTGAGCAAATAATAGAAAGTCGTATGCATCTTCCCAAGGAAGAACAATTAAATTTGTTTGAGCATATCCTGGGCACATCCCAGCAGTTGGCTTTTGAAATTCGTTATTTCTCACTTTTTTTCTAAATTCTGTTGGTGTCATTTTAAAAATTTCCTATTCTTTCATTTGAAAATCCAACCAGTCAATGTCTGTTTTATTCTTATCTGACATGTAGTCGGGGTGAATAATAATTCTCATCAACAAATCTAAATTTGTGTCCACACCTAATATAACTGTCTCTTCTATCGCTATCTGCAATCTTTTTAATGTCTCATGCCGAGTCATGCCAGTTGCAATAATTTTTACAATCATCGCGTCATAATATGGAGGTACTTTATATCCTTGATACACAGCCGTTTCAATTCTAATTCCTAATCCGGTGGGCAAATGTAATCCAGTAATTGTGCCTGCGGATAGAGCGGACACGCGTGCCTCAATAGCATAATTGTTTTTTGAGCCAATTGAAATGTCATTTATATTTCGACCACTTGCTAATTGAATTTGAGCTGATACAATATCGATTCCTGAAACTTCTTCAGAAATAGCATGCTCAACTTGAATTCTTGTATTCATTTCCATGAAATAAAATTTTCCAGGACCCTGATATAAAAATTCAAAAGTGCCTGCACTTCGATAAGCCATTCTTTTTACAGCATTTAGAGAAACTGCTAACATTTTTTTTCGTGTCGTTTCATCCAGTAAATGACTAGGAGCTTCTTCGATTACTTTTTGATGGTGACTTTGAATCGTACAGTCTCGTTCCCCCAAAACTATGGCATTGCCTAAACCGTCACCTAGGATTTGTACTTCAATATGACGCGGTTTAGAAACAAATTTCTCAAGATACATCCGTGGATCACCAACTGACGCCATGATTTCACTCTGGGCTACCTCAAAAAGCGATTTAAAACTGTCTTGATTTGATACTAGACGCATACCTTTTCCGCCACCACCAGCTACTGACTTTAGCATAACTGGATATCCAATTTTTTTTGCCTGTTTAAAACCAATATCAACATCTTCAAAAAAACTATCACTACCTGAAACAATAGGAACTCCAGCCTCTGACATAAATTGCCTGGCTTTTTCTTTATCACCCATTTGTGCGATAACTTCACTAGTTGGACCAATAAAGGCGATTCCCATTTCTTCAACCTGCTTGGCAAAATTAGGATTCTCTGACAAAAAACCATATCCTGGATGAATCGCATCTGCATGTGTGATCTCAGCCGCTGCTAAAATTGCTTTTTGATTCAAATAACTATCTGCAACATTAGACGGACCGATTTGTACTGATTCATCCGCCATTGCTACATGTAATGAGTCTTTGTCTGCTGACGAATATACCGCAACGGTTTGAAATCCTAACATTTTGACAGCACGAATTATTCTAACAGCTATTTCTCCTCGATTTGCAATTAAAACTTTGAAATTGTCTACAAATTTTTCACCCATTACGATAACCTAAACAACTTTTGACCGTATTCAATTGATTCACCGTCTGAAACTAAAATTTCAGCTATTAAACCATCCTTGTTTGCTAAAACATCAGTCATCATTTTCATAGCTTCAACAATACCTACAACTGTTGACTTTGTTACTTTTTGTCCAACAGAAATAAACGGTGTTGACTCTGGGTCAGATGAAACATAGAAAGTTCCGACCGTAGGCGATGTAATATACTCACTAGTAGGTACTTGTTTTTCTGTCTCTGACTCAGCATTCACACCGCTTTGAAAATTGCTAAGAATATTTTTTGAAACACTAATTTTAGAGTCACCATTCCTAAAAGAAATATGGGTCAAGTTATTTTCATTTAAAATTTTCACAATGTAATTAATATCTTCTAGTTTCATCGAATACAACCCTCCTTATGATATGATTAGAATTTATCACAAATTATTATAGTATTCACATTTCCTGTTAGATAATCTAACATAGATTGACCTTTTTTATATTTTTTTGAAATACGAAATTGTACTCAAATAATCGCTACGGACTTTTAATGTCTTATAAAAAAGCTAATTAATATATGGAATAAATTATTTATTTATTTTAATTTTGTTATTAATTAATCTAAAATGAAAAATTTTTAAAAGGGTGCGAGATATTGTCATTACATTATTTATCGAGGGTAAACTATTATAATGCTTTTATCTGTAATTTTCACAGATGCTAAAAAACCATTTGACAAGAAAATTTTTCTCCTTACAATCTTCTGGATATTTCTGACTCGTATTCTTCGTTAGCCTTTTCTTGTTCAACTTTTTTTTGATTTCTTAAGAATTGACGTTCTGCATTTGTCTCAGCACGGATGTCCTGCCGCCACAAACGACTAATTTTATTAAACGAGCCACCCCGCACTGGCATCTGATCACCTATGTGCTTCTTTGTTATATTTGGGTTGACATTGTCGAACCACGGCTTGGGGGTCAATTTTATTTCCTCAGGGCTAGATGCAATTTTAGTTTTGTCTGTGATGCCGCCTTTGTCGCGCTTTTTTACATTGCTTAGTAGCTCAGACATTTGTTGGTCAATATCATTTAGTGAGGTATCTTCAATTTGTGCTAAATGTTTGTAGAGTTGATTCGCTAAGCGTTTCCTTAATTCCTCTTCCTTATTCTCAGACCATTTGAGTTGTCCCTTATGCATCACGCCCTGGTCTTCAATATTAATGGCGTCGTATTCTTGTGCCAGCGACTTAAAACCCTCATATTCAGGTTTAAGCTCTTCGGCAAACAAATCATCTATTAGTTGATCGGTTAATTGATTTGCTTTTGCCATCCTGCCTTTTCCAGCTGTTAAATGAGCATTACCAACCTGCCACCGCCCTTTCATGTTTTGAGGTAAAGCATCGTAAATTTGTTTGATGGCTTTAGCATGACGATCATTTAAAAGGTTGTCTAGCGCTGCCTCCACAATTTCTTTTTTAAAGCCACCAACACCTTTTAATATTTCCTGATGCCGTCTTAGTTCCTGTGATGACATTAATTGTTTTCTAAACTGTCGTTTGGCTTGTTCAATCACTTCCAGAGGTATAACACCTATTGGCTGCCCTTTATACTTACCTTCTTGCTTGATCATCTCAGGACGCGTTTCTTGGCTTTTTTTAGCAAACCACAGATGCATGTTTAGGTGGTCAGTATCCTGATGAATCACACCAAACCAAACAATGTCATTTTCATCTTCTCCCAAAGGTAAATTAAATCCTTTGTTAATTAGCGTCTTAGCAACCTCTTGTTCTGCATGCTTCAATTTATTTTGGTCTATCATACGAGTTTCGGGATCATAGAGATTGTTTTTAACTAACCAATCGCCTCTGATTGAAAAAGCGAGTTCATGGATATTATTGCCATTTTTTTGAGTCTCATCCAAGTCTTTTCTCAATACAGAAATATCGTGATTATCATAATTTAGTTTATCGCTACCAAATATTGGATGCGTTTCTGTTACCGCAGAATTGCGGTTAGCATAGCCAGGCTTGCTAAATTGTTCCTTTAAGTCAATTAAATCGTTCATGGACTCATTATTAAGATCGTTTGTCTTTTCCGAATTATTAGCGTAGTCAACTAAATCTGAGAAATTTTGTCCCTTTATATCTGCTGTACTAGACGTGACAAACTGCGCGGGTAGATTAACCATTGCTGTCTTTTTTTCACCCAGTGCAAAGGCGGCAATTTTACCAGTCTTCGCCATTTTGCAATTCCTCCATAATCTCTTCTAAACTATCAAACTCTTGTTGGTAGTCAATCGTCAAACGGCGAGCCGTTCTGGAAGACATGTTTAACATCTGACCAATTTGCATGTAGGATTGTTGATAGTTATTAAACAAAACTAAACTGAGCTGTGCCAAATAGTAAGTTCGATTATCGCGTTCATGTTGACTATCGACCATATCACTAACTTGAGTAGGATGGTGCCAATTGAACTCATCAAGCTGTTCTAAATACTTTGTCAATTGTGTTTTTCTTTCATTATACTTTTTAGTCGTCATCGAGTTGTCCTCCTGTTTGATGATACTTTTTGATCAGTTGCTTATCGCGACTCCGAATTTTTTTATATTCTTCATAGGATTGTGCCAATTCATTGTTTGGATTAAGTTCCGTTGGTGTACCAAATTGCTGGAATTCTGTTGGATTAATTGGGTTGATGGCATATTTAACAAAACCATTTTCTAAATTAATGCCTTCTGGAATGTATTCAAGTTGACGTTGCTGCATGGTTAAAAGAAAACCTAATAAATTCTCTACATTTGCCAATTGCGCAGTCAATTTTGAATCACTTTTTGTGGAGTGGGCATCAGTTACCTTCTGGGCTAGTTCTGAATAATTAAGACGTGCATTGTTGGCATTAAGCGCAATATTTTCTACGAAGAAATGCAAAGCAAATCTATACAGTGTACTTTTACCAAACTGTCCATTTGTAGACCTTGGATTTCTTTCAGCCCAATGCTTCATTTGTTGAAAGTACCATTCTTCGTCCCGCGAATTTTTGATATTAATTGTCTTTCCTTGTTTTGCAAAAATTTCCTCATCAATGTCGAATTCTTGTAAAATTTTGTCGATAAACTTTAGTTCTGATTTAACATCCAAAGGAATATCTTCGGGTAAAGTTGTATCATACTTTTTATTCAAAACATTTCTTCTTTTGATGAGCGCCTTCATTTGACTTGTTTTGAATTCTATTGCATCTTTCATTTATTCACTCCTTTCAGCATTACCGTTTAAGTAGTTGATTGTCCAGCCATCTTGAACGTTAAAAACATAGACATTAAATTTCAAAGTCTTGTCATTTGACTGTGCCATCATGTGAACACCGCGGGGAACTAACTCAACATTTTTGTAAATTGGTGCGACTTGATAACGAACATAATTATTTTTTGATTGATGCAAATAATCCGCAATTTCTGTTTCGTAAGTCACCATACTTTTAGCATTGACACGACTGTCTGCGTTCAACTGTCGTGTCCCCGTGATCAAATTTTTGGCTTCATTGTTTAGACCAGTAAATTGATACCCAATCAGATGACTACGGTTGTATAACCAGTCTGTAGTATTCGTTCCCGTCTTAATGGCATGGTAACCTGGCGTTTTGATTGTTAATCGTTCACGGGCTTGATACTTTTGAGAGGGGGGCATCAATTTTAGGTTAAGCAACGCATTAGCAACTTGTGGTCTGCCTAACCAATCTAATGACGAAAGTTTTTGCCAGCCACCCTGTCTAATTTGTAAATCATCTTGTGTAAATGTTGGTTGATTATGATTGACTTCAACAACTGTTTGACCAGTGTATTTCAAGTTAACTAGCTCATCATTTTGTGTTGGAGAGCTACTTTGTTTATCAATATTAATCAGTTGTGATTGCGAACCTAGTGCAACAATTTTTTGCAAAATCGACACACGGTTTAAATAGACAATACCTATCAATATGACAATGCCAAATAGAATTCTTCTTGCAAATCGACCACGTTTATAATTTTTCATTTGAACCTCTTCTGCTTATTCAAACTCATCAAAGTCAATCGACTTTGGCAAATTTTTTTCCTGAGGGCGAGCGTTTTTTTGAATTCGTTCTACCTCATCATTTAGGTCTGGAAAATACATTTCAAGTCTTGCTAGAATTATTTTAAACATTTCACCAATGGCAATTGTATTGTCATTTAATCCGTGCACAACATTATTGTTAGCCATGATTAAATCATCGAGATAAGTATGCAATATTTTTGCTGCGCTATCTTCTTCAATTTGGCGCGCATAGTTAGTTATCAACTCTCTCAACAAGTCATTTGATGTAACGCCCTCCCGTTTGGCACGTTTTTCGATTACGTCTAATACGTCTGGATTCAATCCACGTATATCTTTTCTAACTGTATCCATGAAAACTCCTAAATATATTTTGATAATTGTGAACAGGTTAAGAGGGAATGGCGGTACGCAGTACCTTAGCCCCGCCGTGCGGGCATTCCAGTGGCGGTAAGGATTTATTTTGTCTGTACCCTTTCTGTACCTTATCTGTACCCTTTCTGTACCCAGGTTTTGTTATAAAAAATAGCCCATTAGGGAAATTTCTTTAACTATTTAGAATTACAAATCTGTTGTTTTTGGTAACAATGATTTGCCATCTTCAACTTGCTTTTTCGTCCTTTGATATTGAGTAATATTTGTCTTAGCACGTTGAATATTTTTTTGTGCATCACTGATTTGTGTTCTTATTTGTGTAATGGCATAGCGAGCATTATCAATGCTAGCTTGAGTATCTGAGTCATCAGACTGGGCGAGTATTTTTTGATACTTTTTGATGGAAGCCTGTTGTTGATCAATGGCTTTTTGATATTCAACAATCGCGTGCGTATTCTTTGAAACCAGTTTTTGTTGTGCCGAAATTTTGGCATCACTTTCGCTAACTTCAAGTTCCTTTTGGCTGGCAAATGTCAGAGAATTTGACTTAGAAACTTTGTCACGATTGATGATGAATTTGCCGCTTGCGGTATTACTTTTTGCGTTAGTTTTCTTTGCACTTGAACTATCAGCAACTACGCTACTTGGCGCTTCGACTGTGGCAGTATTGATGCTTTTATCATGAGCTGTTAATGTTACAGCATTGAAGTTATGACTCAAGTTTTTAAATTGGACCACGAGTGTATTATTTGATGTTGGCACGACACGACCTGTCACTTGATTGCCACCATGATCGGTCATAGCAGTGAATTTAATTTTGCTAATATCAACCAAATCTTGATCAGAAACAGCTCCGTCAGAGATTGTATAATGCAGTTCCAAAACACCATTATTTTTATTAAAAACACTTTTTGTTAGACTAGCGGTTTTGTTCAAAGTGCCAAATGAAACTGGTGTATTTAACTCCGTACTTGGCAAATTTGAGGGGCGTGGTGTAATATTAACCATCACGGTTGTACTAAAAGCTATCAGGATAAACAGACTAAATATTGCAATTAAATTGCGCCGCTGATGTTCCAAAAACCAAGTACCGAAGCGACTAAATCTTTGAAAGATATTTCTAAATTTATCAGCTATTGTGATTATTGCAGTCATTGTCCTACCCCTCTACATACTCAAATGCATTGCTGTTAAAGTCAGGATATGGTGGCAAATCCTTATCTGTCACATCACTATTTTTACTGTCAGCAACTTGTGTTTGAACAGCTACTTTTTCTGATGACGTATTAGATTTATAGATGCGGAATTGTGTCACTTGATTTTGCATAGCATAAATTTTTTGACCAGTATTTTTATCGGTGTAGTTGTGATTGCGCATCACAAATTCAACCTCAACTACTTGACCAACATCAGTCACATAATCACGAATCAATTCTGCAGTTTTGTTAAAAGCAACATAATCAATGTAAGTTGCTTTGCCATCTTTTAAATCATTAATGGCTAATTTGAAGTAGGCAATCTTGGTTTCATTTTCACCTCTTACAGTGAAGTTTACATCACGAACTAAACGTCCTACGTGGTGATTAATTTGCATAATAATTTCTCCTTTTTTGATCCAGTAAATTAATAATCGGTGTCAGTTGTTTGGCTAAATAGTCTTGGATATTAGTTGGTAGTTTAAACACGGGGATTTGGTTACCAGCTTCAGAATAATGAATGCCTTTCAGGACTGTACAACCGACATAATGATTACCTAAGCAATCGTCAAACAACTCACCTTTGACTTTCATCTCACTTGATTTTAAGCAGACAAAGGCTTGCTTTTTTGTTGGTTGAACGAGATTATTTTTTAATTCTTTAACGAGAATAACGACATATTTGGTTTGTTGTAGTTCTTGTAAACTTTTCTCATCCAACAGCGTTAACTGTCTGACTTTCATAATCTCTCCCTTTCGTTCTTGCAGCTTCATGAAATGGTAAATGATACCGTTCCATTAAGTTTTTGATAGCCTTAATTGATTGATAAGAGGTACGGTATAACCTCACTGCGCCATCACTTTCTAATTCATGATTTTCAATTGCTTTGATCACTTTTCGGCTGAGTTCACCTGATGAGTTAGCCACAAAAAGTATGTCTGCGTTGAAAAAGTCTACTGCAATAAATACGTTGTATTGGTTTGCCATTTTGTCTCTCCTCTCTCCAATTTAAAGTTAAAATCCTGATGCTAATTGACTTGTTGTGATTGCAATCTTCAAACGATTTTCAAAGCCACTAGTGAAATATTTGCCATATTGGCTGATATCAATCAGATGGTCGTGCATGTAATCTACTTGTTTGTAACCAACGCTCAAAAGGAACTGCTTGATGGCAGCCACACCTTGTAATTGCTTTTGCAAAGTCAAAACAGAATTACCTTTTTCAAGTTCGGTCGTCAAAAAGTGATATCCACGATCAAGAGCACGAACGACAATTTCTGCTTGTTGGGGTTCATTCAAAAGTAAATCAGGAATCAGACTTTGGACTACACTTCTTAATTCAGGATTGGTTTGAATAATTTTGCCGATTGCGATAAATGATTGTTGAGATTTTTGTGAATTGTTATTATCAGTTACTTCATCCTCATCAAAAGAATTGGTTTCAGTTTCACTCAAATTAGTCTCACTTGACTGTCGTTTTGACTGTTCTTGAGCTGTCGTTTTGGAAGTTCTTGACCTGTCATTTTGACAGGTCCGGACCTGTCGTTTTGACAGTTCCTTGTCCCCCAAGGGACTAACCCTGTGGATAACTTCAAAATCAACATTTATGTTGCCAACGTAAAGTCTGTTTGGTTTATTTAACCCTTGTCGTTCTTCTTCAAGGAGCCCAAAATCTGCTAGTTCTTTTTTTAAACTAATGACTTTTTTCTCGCCAACACTAAGGATTGTTTGTAGGTCACTGTTTTTGTAAATCAAGTAAACATCACCATTTTTATCAATCCAATTATTCTTAATTGACAACAAGAAACGATCATGCAGAATTGCATAAGCCATTTTTGTTTCAAGTTTCATGTCGGCATAGAATTCATTTTCGAACAGTGCTTTTGGAATTTTGTAGAATCGTTCGTTAGTTTCGACTTGATTTCTACTAACCCGTTCCATTTTCCTGGGTGTATCTTGGTCATTTATCATCAGCAGTCCCCTCTAATGTCGCAACAATCTCTTCAAACGAAATATCCATGATTTTGTAAAACTTTATGAACGTCGTCAGTTTCGGATTATAACTTGGATCAGTTTCAGCTTTTGAAATCGTAGCCGTTGATAATTCTCCTTTTGATTTCACAGCTAATTCCAATTGTGTTAGTCTTTTTCTTTCCCGATAGGCTTTTACAATTGACCCAAAAGAATGTCTCATTTTGTTTCTTTCTCCCTTGTTTTAGTTGTCAATTTTCATTGATTTTATTACTAATAATTAACCGTCATGAAGACGGTTTTTAACAACTTCTTAATTTTTAGGCTTTTTTTAAGCAAAAAAATAAGCCCACACAGGGCTTATCAGCTTTTAAAATAACGAATATTACTAAAGCGTTACTTTATGAAAAATTATTGACTTTAGATTTCTTTAACAATCGTGAAACCCTTTGTGCGCCAACGTTTTACAAGCCTCTGTTACGTTAGATTTTGCACGGTACACTAAAAGACGAACGAGTTTATATTGAGATGTCAAGAAAAATAAAAGCAGCTATTTAAAATTATACACTATTTAAATTGGTGTTCTGAGTACTGCTAGTAAGATTTCATTCCTAATATTTGGTACCATGCTTGAATGCCATCATTCTAGCATGATCAAAGTAGTAATAACAACAACATGGTTATTACTACTCGGGCACCAATTCACTTGATTATTAAATGGACAATGTGGCTCATGCTACTAACATGATTCACAGTTACTACTTTATTTTATTGACACTCGGTTTTGTTCCATGTAGCAAATCATTAGATTCAGCAGAACATAATGATTGTTGATATTTAGACCCTGTAAGTGGCTTTTAATAAATAAAGGATCAAATTATAAAAAGCACAGCCCACAAAGCTGTGCTATTTATCTGTGTTTGTTTACTACACAAGCCATTTTTCTTCTTGATAAGCCATTTCCCAAAAAAGCACTTCATATCGCAGAGCGTTTTTAAAAATATTCATTAAGTGTGTTCGTTGGTCAACGGTTTGTTTTGCTGTTATACTATCAAACTTTTGAATTAGCCATTTAGTCAATGCGCTAAATTCAGGTGAGCTATACATCTCGATCCATTGACTATAAAGTACGTGTTTGGAACCTGGCGAGTGAGATAAGCTTTTGCCAATTGCTTCATAGCCCCACATACAAGGCAACAATGCTGCCAAGAGTTCTGCTTGTCCGCCAGTTTGAGAAACTGACAATAAATAATTTGTATATGCCAAAGTTGTTGGGGCTGGCTGTGCTGATGCCAAAGTTTCCTTACTAATGTTAAATTGGGCAGCATATTGCCGATGAAGCGCCATTTCATCCGTTAAGGTTGAATGAAGAATCGTTGAAAATTGCGTCATGCTCTCTAGGTCTGTACTTTTAAGCGCACCTAGGGCAAATATTTTGGCATAATCAATAAGATAAACATAATCTTGTATCATATAATATTTGAATTTCTCCACGGGTAAAGTACCCTCACCAATTTCTTGAACAAATGGATGTTTTAAATTAGCTTGCCAAACATCGCTAAGTTCTGTAAGAATTTCTTGACTAAATACCATTATTACTCCTTTTTAGTATGTGTCCACTCCGCAATAAAATGTGCTAAAGATTGACTGTACCGCACCAAACGCTCAATTGAAATGCTTTCATCAACAGCATGCGCATTATTTAAATCACCCGGACCATAAATGGCAGCCGGAATGTGCGCATCACCAAACCAGCCACCATCAGTGACACTGGTCGAAAAAGAGATGTTAGTCCTAGTTCCAAATGTAATCTGGTGTGACTTTAATAGTGATTGAACTGCAGCGTGGTTTTCATCTATTTCTAGTGCTGGGAAAATTTCACCTCGATCTTCAATCATAGAACTTCCGCCCCATTCAAAAATAGGTAAGTGATTTTGTAACCATGGATCGGCTTGCGCTAAACGAGTTACAAAGGATTCAATTTCTTTAGTGACAGATTGATAGGTTTCATTGGGATAAAAATGGACTGTTATCCATAAACGCGCTTCATCTGCTACGAAGGCTGCATGTCGTCCACCCTCAATCACTGCTGGATTAATCGTATTTGTACCAGCAGGAAACCCTGGGTACACCTTATTTATTGCCCAGTCACGTTCTAGCTCTTGTAAACCAATAATTATCTTGGCCATCTTCTCAATAGCGCTTGCTGCTCGCAAACCACCACCAGCATGAATCATTTTACGACGTAAGCCATCGTGATACGTTTGATCACTTTTAATTGTTATCCATCCCGTGATAACACCGCCTTGCCCTTGAACCTCTAAGTCACTTGAGTCTGTTACGAGTGCAAAGTCTGCTGTATAACCATGATCAATGGTTGATTTTGTGCCAGCTTCACCAACTTCCTCACCAATAACGGATTCAAATAATACTTTCCCTGGTAAAGAAATGTTTTGGTCATGTAAAGTTTTTAAGGCGAACAATGCCGCTGCTAGTCCACCCTTCATATCTGATACACCACGACCAATTAATCGATCATCCTGAATAACAGCCTCAAAAGGTGAAAAAGACCATTGCTCATCAGGGTTTAACGAGGCAACGTCAATATGTCCATTAATAATCAAGCTCTGATATGTCGAATCACCGTTTTTGGTTCCAACCACAATGTCATCGTTGTCATATAATGCCCATTGATCAATATCAAATCCTAAAGGCCGTAAGTAATCAGCAACAAAATTTTGAGCCTCACGTGTGTTACGTGCTGGTGGCGCTGGGGTCTCAAAAGCAACCAACTGCTTTACCAATTCTAATAAATCATCTTGCTGCGACGCAATTTGTTGAGTAACTTTTGTTAAATCCATGCTTTACCTCCACAAAAAAAGCACTTTTGCCAGCGGACAAAAGTGCTCAAAAATTGCTTTAAATATGTATTGCTAACAAGTTACTGTTGTATCACACAATTCACTTTCCTCCGCTGGCATTATCCATCTCAGGTTCAAAGGGTTCTTCTCAGCCAATTGGCGCCCCTAGTTATTTACTATTCAATTATTAACCGAGTATATCTTATTTTGCAACCTCTGTCAAAAGACACGCGTAATTACTTACATGAACCTTTGTCTATGTTTTACGGTTACGATGGTGTAATTGAGCATGATCTTGGGAACTGGAATAGCTCCTTTCACTATGACTTCAAAAATTGTTTTTTGCCGTAAGCGTTTTATAAATGCCGCCAAAGAATAATCCAACTGTGAACCCAGAAACAATACCATAAAAAATGTTGAAATTCATCTGAGTGTAAAGTACTGGATGGATAGCGAGAATAACGTTTAAAATATATTTTACTAGAAAATTGGTTAGCATAATAACTAAAGGTAAGGCACTACCCTCTTGAATTAATTGACCATCTTCAACATAAAAAGATCGTCGCATATAAAGTAAGTAACTGAACAAAAATCCTAAAATCAATGCCACCAGGTAAAAACTCAGCAAAGTATTTGGAGAAGCAAATTTGTTTACTACTGTATTTAGACCCCAAATAACGAAAATAAAAGGCATTATGATTGATCTTCCAATAGAAGCAGGACTGTCATTTATTAATGAGGTACCTCGTTTAATTAGTATAATTAAAACAACCCATACCCAGAACGGTGTGTTGTTAATGATTTCGAAAATAAATTTTAGTATATCAGCCATGATGATACTTCCCTTCTTTACATAAATTTTGGTTAGTATGAAATGACAATTTACACAACAAACCGGATCAACAAAATTTCTACATTAGAAATATCTTTCAACACTCAATATCATACTGAAAAATATAACTGTTGAGATAAGAATTACGACAAGAGGTAAAATACTTGACGACAGGTCAGTGTGTAAATGTAAGTGGTGACCATTTATATGTAAGGGAAAAAATCATCATCTATCTGGAGGGGAAAGTCAAAGGATTATACAATTGTCTCGTCCTCAAAAATCATTCACAAAATTTTTTTATCGTTCTTTCAAAAGTGAACATCGTATTTAATTCTTAAGCCAGTTATTCATTTTCTAAATGAAAGTGCTTAGCAACACAAAAATATAAATTATGTTAAACTCACATATAGTAAGGTATGTTCAAAAATGAGCCTAATTTGAGGAAATAAAAAATGAAAATATTTGTTATTGGTGCTAATGGTCGTGTTGGTCAAGAGTTAATCAAGCACCTGATTAATCAACATCACGAAATTATAGCTGGATCACGAAACCCCGAAAGGACAATGAAACACAAAAATATCACTGCGATCAATTTTGATTTACATGATGATATTGAAACCTTATCTCAAAAAGTTGAAGACATTGACGCAATTTATTTTGTAGCCGGATCGCGCAATAAAGACTTGTTACAAACAGATGCTTTTGGTGCAGTCAAGTCAATGAATATAGCTGAATCGAATGGTGTTTCTAGATATATCATGCTGAGCTCAGCATATTCACTTGAACCTAATAAATGGCATAATCCAGCAATGGCTGATTTGATGAATTATAATATCGCTAAATTTTTTGCGGATAATTATCTTGTGAAACAAACGAAACTTAATTATACGATTTTACAAGCAACTGCACTCGTAGACATACCAGGAACCAATAAAATTAGCTTGAATGATAAGGCGCTAACGAAGAATTCAATTCAAAATGTTGGCGCAACATTAGCGGACATTTTGAATCACAATTCAACAATAAATCAAGTTATAAAAATGAGTGATGGTGATACACCTATATTTGAAGCTTTAGAAAGCATCTAATAAGTCATGAAGTCTTTGATATAAGTGGATGCCCAACATAAAAATGTAATATGCCCAATACAAAAAAGCTCATCCATCCGGACGAGCTTTTTTACTTGTATCAATTAATGCCTCAACGGCTAATACAAAGGACGAATTAATAGAAACACCGAATTATAGATCAGTCAATCTTAATATTAGTACTTGATTGTTCAGTTGCTTTCTTAGGCAATTCAACGCGCAATTCGCCATTTGCGAATTTTGCTGTAATCTTGCTTGAGTCCACCCCTGGCAAATAGTAAGCACGGGACACAGATCCGTAGGTCCGTTCACTCTGCAAAATATTACCGTCATGATCAGTGTGATCCTTGAATTCATCACGTTTAGCACTAATCAAAAGTTGGTCATTCTTGTAATCAATGTTGATGTCGTCTTTGTTTACCCCAGCTAATTCTGCAGTAACGGTGAAACGATCGTCTTTCTCAATCACATCAGTCTTGATCGACTTTGGTAGTAAACGTTGATCGGACCAAGGATGCATAGCCTGATTCATAAAATCAAAAATATCATCAGAACTAAAACGTTGCATTAAATTGTTTGACATATTTACACCTCCATCAAATTTTTTATGTCTACAACTATGTTATAGTATCGTCTATAAATTTTGTCAAATGATACATACTAGTTAGCATTATAGATTGGATTGGTGGTGGCAAGGTATAAACAAAATGCATTTAAACATCAAAAAGTATCTTGTTAGAAACTGTACTTATTGTCATTACTGTCTTTAATATATTTTGAAATTAGTCCCTCTGATTCCAAATACTCACGGAATGGGACGAGTTCCTGCGCTTCGTATTTTTCTTTATAAGCATTAACAGTTTCTGCACTATACAAACTTTTATCTAACTTCAATGTTTCAACAGGGATTGGACGATCCTTAGTGATTTTTGCATCAATCACCACGACACGGCCTTTACCATAATAGCTAAGCGCTTCCTGAACGACGCGATCAATATCTTCAATGCGACTTACTGTCAATCCAATCGCCCCTTGGGCTTCGGCTATTTTGGCATAATCAACATCTGTAAAGTCAACGCCGAAGTTGTAGGTGTTAGTATCTTCGTACTTATTTTTGATGAAGCCATATTCCGTATTGGTAAAGACAACATTGATGACTGGTAAGTTGTAGCGAACATTTGTCACAACATCTGGATATGTCATTGAAAAGGCACCATCACCTATCAAATTCCAAACTTGACGATCTGGATAAGTGTTCTTGGCACCAATACCTCCCGGTAGACCAATACCCATTGACGCAAACAATGGTGACGTGCGCCACATATTTTTAGGTGTCATGTGCAAATGACGAACTGATAGCTGTGTTACGTTACCAACATCAATTGAGAAAATAGCGTTATCTGCTGCATGCTCATTAATTGCATTATAAACTTGGTAAGCTTGTAGGTCGCCCTCGGTCTTTTTTTCAAGTTTGGTCATATAATCGCGCCAGTTCTGTATATTTTTAATGTTAGCCTGCCACCAAGGTGATTCTGAAACCGAGGAAACCTTGGCAAGTATTTCATCAATTGCTTCACCAGCATCACCGAGGATGGCAACATCATTTTGGTGGCGTTTACCTAGCATTGCAGGATTGTTATCAATTTGGATAAACTTGTCAACGTTACGGAATGTCCCTTCAACTTCTGAAAATGGGAAGTTTGTTCCAACAAATAATACAGTGTCAGCTTCGAGAACAGCTTCGTTGGCTGGCTTCCACCCTACTCGGAAATTTGAACCTGCAAAGGCCTCAAAGTCCCAGTCAAAAGTTTCAAAGTTTTTACCGGTCGTGATAATGGGCGCCTTTATTTTGCGAGATAATGCTTGTACAGCTGAGCCATGACCCATGGTACCCACACCAGCATAAATAACTGGTTGTTTTGCTTGGTTTAATAGTTCAACAGCAGCATCAATATCAGCATTATCGACAGGTGCTGATTTGTATTCTTTATACTTTGGGCCTGATGAATACAGTGGTGTTGAATAAATCGAATTGGCATCAATTTGTGAAAATCCAAAATCTGCAGGTACTTCAAGAACAGCCACACCACGCTTGGCAATCGCCGTACGGATTGCATCATCAACCAAATGAGGCAATTGTTCGGCAGTAGCTACGCGACGATTGTAAACAGCGATACTTTCATACATTGGATTTTGATTTAATTCTTGGAAGGAATCCATGTTTAATTCACGAACTGGCTTTGACCCCAAAATTGCTAATACAGGCGTATTATCCATAGCTGCATCATATAAGCCATTAATCAAATGAGTAGCCCCTGGACCACCTGATCCAACAGCGACGCCTAATTTTCCACCGAATTTCCATTGCATCACGGCAGCCATTGCAGCAACTTCTTCATGTTTAACTTGCAAAAACTTAATATTATTTTCAGGATGTCCCATAGCATCCATCAACCCGCTTAATGTTCCGGAAGGAATGCCATATATAGTATGAACACCCCATCCTTCCATGACTTTCAAAGCTGCTAACCCAGCTGATATTTTTTATCTGACATTCTAACCTGGCCTCCTAAAAACAAAAACGTTGTAAGCGCTTTCATTATGATAACTAAATTGTATATCAACTAGGATAGAATATCAAATTAGTGAAGTAGCTAACAGTAATACTCGGATTTGAAGGAGCAAACATTATTCAATTAATTATTGTAATCACCCTATCTACCGAGGCTGAAGTGTTTATAAGACGAATAGTATAGAGCATATTGAATCTAAAAACAACTTTAGATGATAATTAATTCACGAATAAATTAGTTGGTGTTAACCGTCAGGCCAGTAGCCTGATGAATCATTGTCGCTAACTCTGGTATTTGAGATCGATATTCATCATTTAAACGAGCAATCTGCTGTGAATGAGTCGCATGTCCAATCCGATAATATTCAAAGAACACATTAACTTTTTTAGCATATCGTTGATTAACCAATCGTACTTCATAAATAGTATTAGGTTGTTTAGTGAATAAAGAATTAATCTCTGCGATAATATTTTCAATTGGATTCATTTTTTCTTACCACTGTTCTAATGTCTTCAAAGGCTATGAATTGGTGGTCAATATAGACACCTAATTCGGAAAAACCATTTATTAAACCAGTCACATTAGGGATCAGATTTCCTTCGTTATCTTTAATATTTTGTTGAACGGTTACGGCATGATAATTAGCAGAAGCGTGTCGTAAAATATCTTGCGCATCATTTAGTGATATTGCGGGTAATTTCTTAGTTATTGCATTTCGTTGAATGCCCTCTTTGGTTAAAGAAGAAGTGTGGTCGGACAGAAAGTAGCCGTTCCATTTAATTTTTCCTCGTTCTCGGTAATCGTTTTGGAAGTAGCGATTGATTATCGTAGTGAAATCATCATTGTCAGTCATAACTGTTGCCTCCGTTGTGTCCGCCAACTAAACTAGCTCGGTTAATGGCTGTTCCACCGACTTCTTTAGACATAGCCCGCATCAAAGCTGTAGTACCAAACCGTTGACGAATTTCGTCGACAACTTGATCAATTTTGTTTGTTTTAAGGATGTGTTCAGGTTGTTCAAAAAGATTAAGCTGTACTCCAGTATCATCAACTAGTCCACCGTAATCAATCCCGATGTGTCTAATAATCTCGCCTCGCCAGTGCTTTCTGAAGAGGTTGATCATAACAGCCATTAATGCATTGGTATCGTTAGTGGGACTAATACGACATTGTTTTCTAAAGCCATGTGATTCTTGTTTCTCACTTTCAGAAAAAGAATAACCAATAAACAAGCTAACTAAGCAAGTTTGCTTTTGGTGGGCACGAATTCTTGTGGCAACTTGATCCGCCATTTCTCGAATCACGATTTCAATCTCAGCTTGTTGGCCGTAATCACGTGGTAAAACTTGAGAATTACTATATGATTTATTTTTGGGCCTGATTGTTTCAGTCAGATCAGATCGGTCAATACCCCAAGACAAAGCTAACAATTGTTCACCCATTAATCCCAGTTTCGAACGAAATAGATATGGATCTTGGTGAGATAAGTCATACATTGAGTGAATACCCATCAAATTTAGCTTACGCGCAGTTCGTGAACCAATACTCCAAACATCAGTTAGTTGTGTGATTGGCCACAATTTATTTGGTACATCTTCATAATGCCAAATGCCAGTTAAATTTTTTGCGTGTTTAGCTTCAATATCAAGCGCCAATTTAGCTAAGACTGGTGAATCACCAATACCAACAGTTAAATAGATGCCTGTTTCGTCCCGAACTTGTTGTTGTATTTTGAAAGCAACTTCTGCTGGTGTTTTGCCAAATAACTGCCAAGAATGTGTCATATCAAGGATAGATTCATCAATAGAATATGGCAATAAGTGCGCATCATCAGTGTATTGTCGATAGATGTTATTAATACGTAGATTTTCTTGAATATAAAGGTTCATTCTCGGATGAGCAATCACTAAGTCCGGACAAACAGGAATATCACGTTGTCGGGTAACGTTAGTGATACCCAGTATTTTCTTGGCCATTGGTGAAGATGCCAAGACTAAACCGCCGTTGGTATTTTCTTGTTCTGACATCACAACAAGTAAGGCTTTCAATGGATTGTAGTTACGTTCCACACACTCAACACTGGCATAAAAGCTTTTAGAATCAATCATAAATATCACACGTCGTTCCTCTTGCGTGTAGTTGTATTCAATTTTCTGCTTGTTTACCATATGCTGTCTCCAAAACAAAAGCTGTATAATTCATTATACGAACAAACGTTCTGTTTGGCAAGAGGATAAATTGTATTTAATTTTTGAATGACGAAACGCACAACTAAAAGCTGTGCGTTTTTTGTATGTGGTGTTTTATTTTTTTAAATAGCTGACGCCAGTATTGTACAATATAGCCAGTTAACGTGGCAATCAAAAAAGTTCCAATACCCAGTGGTCCACCAAATATAATGGCAACTACAAAAAAGAACAAATCTTGAACAGACCTTGTCAGACGATAACTGGCCCATTTCTTTTTGTTGAACAATGGCGCAACCGCATCGTACGGGGAAACACCAAGATTTACACTTGTATATATGCCAATTCCTAATGAAAATAAAAACATACCAATGACAAATAAAAATATGTTTTCAAGATAAGAAAAGCTTCCAAACCAACGCCCAACTATAGGTTCAAACTTCGGTGTAAAATAAGCGATAATGTATCCTGGTAACGACATATTAATTAATGTTCCGACGCCAAACTGTGTTTGATCGAAAAACAAAATGCCAAGGAACAATAGCGCATTAAATCCAAGCTGATAGTTCCCTAAATTCCAATGGAAGGTATCTGATATACCAACATCTGCTGCTGTTGCTGGATCAATGCCCATGTTCGCCAAACGGAATAAAACAATCCCAAAGGCAATGATAATGGTACCAACAATAGACAAACAAAGACGAAAAGAATACGATCTTAATTTTTTATTGAACAAATTCTTTTCCTCAACTTATTATTTATAAGTAAAGTTTAAATGGATGATAGTGAATTGTCAATTAATGATTTAAGTTCTGTATTGAGCGTATCTGTAATTTTTTCAGCACAACCCCTATTCCACTATTCTTTAAAAGAAGTTGAGTATAACGCGAAAAGTTAGGATTTTGAGATTAAATCGTTATTTGATATATAGGGTTTCCAATTCGGTATTTAATCAATCAGGACTTTATCTTTGCAATGACACGATAAGGCTTGATCATTATTAAGCCTCATGATTTTAACTCCAGTTGTATTTTCATACGAAGTTAGTTTTTTGTCAATATCAGCATCACGCGTTAACATTTCTTTGAAGTGCGGGAAAATTGTAGTACTTGTTAAGTTCAAACCTGTTAAATCTGTATCATTAAATTGGTTGTCCTCTGGATAAAGATATTGCAAATATTCGATGGAAGGTCCCATTACAATCGATCCAGCACTTAGCCCAAAAATTGGAACCCCAGTCCTACTAATGTCTTTTAAGATATGGTCAGCACCACTTTTTTTCAAGAAATGTAGTAGATAAAATGGATAACTACCATTCAAGAATATCAAGTCATAACCATATAGTTTCTTTGCACTTTCAAACTCCACATCAAGAAAATCAACCTGATCTAGTCTAAATTCTAATAAGTCATTTCTGATTTGTTGCATTTGTGGATGCTTCTCTTTTTCTTCTGGTCTAGAAGTAGATATAATACATGCTTTACTAGAATGTTCTATATTAAGCAATCCTAGTGCAGCACGTTTGATTTTATCTGTTGAGAACCCGTAAGCAGTCAATAGTAGTTTATTCATTGCGGTTTTACGCTTTCTAACCCATGATTATGTCATAAAAATAATATTAAGTGTAATTATAGCACCATTTCAGACGCTAAGAGGCCATCGAATGGGAGAAAGTATTCATTGTAACAACAAAAATGTGATTGTTCGTAAAATAAAAAAATCCTGATAATCAGGATAGGCCATTTAAGTAACTCTTATGATTTTGAATCTAAACAGTTGTTATAAATTATTTTCATGTAAGTTATAGTGATAAACTTCTTTGTTTATCCATTTATCGGATTCAAACGTAAAATTTTTTCGAACAATTTCAAAATAGCCCCCAACTTCTTCAAAAATAACGGTCTGTTAACTCTCTTCCCATCTATTGCCAATATGTCTCGTCGCCATAGTCCAGATGGGTTGAATCCTCTTGCCATTTTTGCATATCATGTTGAATATTAGAAATTTCTTCTTGTTCACGTTTAAAAGCATTTTGACCGGCAATAAAATGCAAAGGCGGATTGTCAGAGGCAGCGATTTTAATAAATGCCTTTGCAGCTAGTTCAGGAGAGCCAGTTTGTTCGCCTGATCTGGCATGTGAAGCTTCCTCAGATGTTCTTGCTGGCGTATTTTCATAATCGTTAATTGAATGTTTGGCAGAAAATTGTGATCTGCCTGCCCAATCAGTTCTAAAGGGACCAGGCTCGACATTTGTTACCTTAATACCAAAAGGTTCAACTTCTAATGATAACGCCTTACCTAATCCCTCTAAGGCATGCTTGGTTGCATTGTAATAGCCATAGGTGGGTAACGCTAGTAAACCGCCTATTGATGTGACATTGATAATTAATCCTGATCTGTTTTTTCTCATAGCTGGTAACACTGCACGAATCATCGCACTAGCCCCCAAAAAATTTGCTTCAAACATTTGGCGGACTGCAGTTTCATCTGATTCTTCTATCGAACCTGAGTATCCGTAGCCAGCGTTATTAACCAGAACATCAATTTTTCCAAACTTATTGAGCGTTGACTGGACAGCATTGTTGACTTGTTCTTGGTCTGTGACATCCAATTGTACTTTAAGTAGCAAATCATCCTCATTCGTTTCTAAATCATTAAATGCTGATAAATTTCTTGCAGTAGCTACGACTGGAATCTTTTTTGCAATTAATTCTTCAATTAATTTACGCCCAAATCCAGTTGATCCACCCGTTACAAGCTAAACTTTTTCTTCATTCCTTGACATTTAGTTTCCTCCTATATGATAAGCATCCGCGCCGGAACTCCGTCTGAAATCATATGATAACAAACAATTAGCGTTCATTTGTTTCATTTTATCACTTTATTTTAATTGAGCGCGGTTAAGGACTCAAAACCCCGCGGTGTTGATATTCACGAAATAATTCTTGCGACAATCCCCTATTCTTAGTCTTAAAGTTTAAAAATCATGGTTAATAGGTCATAAGTGATAAAATATGACTAAATTACTTTTCAGATCCTTGTAGTAAAAGATTTATTCAAATGGCTCAAAGAAACGGAGATATAAGTTATGAAAATTGTACTTTTAGATGGTTATGATCTCAATCAAGATTTAAATTGGGAAACGTTAAAAAATTTGGGCGACTTTGAGTTTTATAGCCGTACATCAGTAGATAATGACACTGAAATTTTGCAGAGAATCGATGATGCGGAAGTTGTGATAACACATAAGACCCCACTAGATGATAGTGTAATCAGTCGTGCTTCACAGTTAAAATATATTGGCATTATGGGAACAGGTTATGACGTTGTCGATATTGATAGTGCAAACAACCACAACATTATTGTGACGAATGTGCCTACTTATGCTACGGATGCTGTCGCGCAATTTACCTTTTCATTATTACTAGAAATAACTGGTCAGGTTGGATTACATAACCAATTGGTCCATGATGGGAAATGGTCTAGTGTCGATGATTTTACATTTTGGGATAAACCGCTATTTGAATTGAAAGGTAAAACATTAGGGCTCATTGGTTATGGTCGAATTGCTCAAAAAGTGGCAGAATTAGCCAATGCTTTTTCAATGAAAGTTATTTTTTATAATCATCGACCTAGTGTTGCAACCCAAAAATGGGTCAACCAAGTTTCTTTAGATGAGCTTTTCCAAAAAGCGGATATTATTAGTCTTCATGTTGTTCAAACACCAGAAACGATTAATTTAATTAACAAGACTACTATCTCAAAAATGAAAGATGGTGTGATTTTAATCAATACAGCCCGTGGAAAACTTATTAGTGAAAATGACATAGCCGAGGCACTAAATAATGAAAAAGTTTATGCCTTAGCTACAGATGTTGTCCAAAAAGAGCCAATTGAAAAAGACAATCCTTTATTAAAAGCTAAAAATTGCTTTATTACACCTCACATCGCTTGGGCACCATTAGAGACTCGTGAAAGATTATTACGCATAACCGTAGATAATTTAAATGCATATTTATCAGGAGAAGCCAAAAACGTTATTGGTTAAATGTGCTAAAAAAAACAGTTGGAACTAACTTCTGGTTATTCACAGCCAGATCTTTAAAGTAGTAAGCCATAGCAATAATGCTCCGGATCGATTAATCCACATTAAAGAGTTCATGCTAATCCCTCTGCTAACAAAATGAGAAATTAACATATTCGAAAAATCCACTATAAAACTTAATATGCCATAACATAGTGCTAGATATACCATATCAACTTGAGTATGACCAAATTGCGGGAAAAAAGTTGTATAAAATAATAGTGCCTTAGGATTACTGATAGCAATGAGCACACCTCGTATGAATGTTGGTTTTCTGCTATCTTGATTAATCTGCTTACGAGTCCACATTTGGATGGCTAAGTACGTTAAATAGCCAGAACCAATTATTTTTAACACGACCAATGAGTAGGATGAAATTTTGAGGAAGCTACTTATAAATATTAAAGAGATGCCCATACCACAAAAATATCCTGCAGTGAGTCCTATAATCAATGGCATCATTGTTTTAATCTCATTAGTCATACTGTTTGTTGTTACATATATTACAGAAGGACCTGGGGAAATTATAATAACGGTACTAGCTAATATAAAGGTTATCCAATCATTTACTGTCATTCGTATTGATTGCCTCCCGTTCGCAGTCGCTAAACGGTTTGTTTAGCAAGTGCATTCACTAGTCTTTCCCTACATCTACCCAGTCTAGGGGATGAGCATAGTTTTCAAGCTCATCTATTGATAATTCGATTGTACTATTTGTACTACCGCCTGCAGCAAAAACAGTTTCAAATCTCTTTAGAGATACGTCTAAGTATACTTTTACGTCTGATTTGATTGCAAATGGTGTTACCGCACCAGGGATGTGTCCAATTCTGTCCGCAACCTGATCAAAAGGAATCATTTTTGGTCGTGAATTGTACGTTGATTTGAATTTTCTATTATCTACTTTTTTGTCACCTGCAAGAACAATCAAAATTGGATTTTCTGCCACAATGAAGGTCATGGATTTGGCAATTTGTTTTATCTCACACTTCAACAACTCGGCAGCGTGTTCAACCGTATCACCAATGTTCTCGTGTTCTACGATTCGGTTCTCTAAATGATATTTTTTGAAAAATTGACGAACGTTTTCAACAGACATTTTTTGTACTCCTTGAATAATTGATATCTTTAGTATATACTGCCTGGTCGGTATGTAAAGCAACAAATTATTACATATATTTTTCAATATTCACGTGTTAAAATATCTTAATTAAAACAGGAATTTCAAGTCCTTTTATCTCGCATTCTGGCTAATATATAGTAAACATCATTTATCGTGAAACAGTTTGTTTTCAACTGTACGCATATGGCCGTAATAGTTATCTATCTTATTAGTGAGATAACTACGAGCAGTCACTAAATTATTAATTTTTTCGGTCATCTCATTAGCTGCTTCTACTAACATGGCTTTGCGGGCAGGTATTGTAGCATCATTGTCTTCATATATTAAATCGATGTACTGCTTCAATGCCTCAATACTCATACCAGCGTTTCTCATGATTTTTACAAATTTTAACTGATTTAAACTACGATCATTAAAATTTCTAATACCATTTTCTTGTCTAGGTACCGGACCAATAATACCAATACGCTCGTAATACCGAATTGTATCTGCTGATAGTTTAGTTATTTCAGCAACTTTTTTGATATTCATTAGCAACACCTCCAGCTCAGTTAGTTAAATGTAACATCATAACTAATTTCACGGTTAGCCATCCATTTAATCATGTCCGGATCTGCATGATTAAAAAACTGGCTACTATTCGTATCTAATGTTTCAATTTCTGCTAATTCTTGGTGCGTTAATTTAAAATCAAAAATGTCAAGATTTTGCGCCATTCTTTCCGGATTAACAGATTTAGCAACTACTATGATATTTCGTTGTGTTAGCCAACGAAGTACAATTTGTGCAATCGATTTATGATGTTTGTCAGCAATTTTCCGCAGTAGAATATTTGAAAACAGATCATTTTTACCTTCTGCAAATGGTGCCCAAGCTTCGACCTGAACACCGTATTGACTAAAGTACGTAATGTCCTTCTTATTTTGCTGAAATGGGTTTACCTCGATTTGGTTTAGCATCGGTTTTATATCGGAAAACTCTGCTAAGTTAGTTAACTGTGCAATATCAAAATTTGAGACCCCGATAGCTTTTAACTGGCCGGATCGATACGCAGATTCCATTGCTCGCCACGCACCAAATACGTCATTATAAGGTTGGTGTATCAAGTATAAATCTAAGTAATCTAAATTTAAACGTTGTAATGAAGATTGGATGGCGGCAGTTGCCTGCTGTGCAGAAACATCTTGAACCCACATCTTTGATGTGACGAATAATTCCTCACGTTTTACTATGCCTTGATTGATTGCTTCCAAAATCGCTTCGCCAACTTCTCGCTCATTACCATAACTGGCCGCTGTATCAATTAATCGATAACCTGTTTTGATGGCATCGAGTACTGCTTGTTTGGCAGCCCCTTTTTCTTGAACTTGAAAAACACCAAATCCCAGTAAGGGCATCTCAATGCCACTAGCTAATGTCTTGTAATCCATGATAATCTCCTTTTTTACTAGTGAATACATTAAGTGTAACCCTTGGAGTGGACTTCAAGTCAATAGTTTTTTCGAATAGAAATTGAAATAGCTGGTAAATAAAAACAACTATGCAGTGATAGTTGTTTTTTTATTTGAATCTGGTATTTCCGATCAGATAGTCACTTAAAATTCAAACGGTTGCGGATGTTTCCTTTGAATTATACGAGTTGTTAGCCTCATCCCAAGCATTAAATAAAGTGTTGTTGTCTTTGTCCATTATATGCGGGTATTGCATCGCTAAATAATCTTTTCGCTTACCTACTTCAAAATATTTTATCGCATTTGGATTTATTTCACCACTACTCATTTTAACGATTACCAAATCGACATCGGCATTGGGGTTCGGCAAACCAGTATTCATAGCTATAAAAGAAATTTTTTCTAAATTATCTTGAAATGATTGCCATAGCTCTTTGCTGTCTGGGTTGGTTAAATTATCAGGAAGCCATAAAACATCGTAGTATGTCAGTTCCTCATTGTATTTATTACTAACAATATTATGAATAACCAGATCAATTTGCGCTTTTATAAAAGTATACTCAGTAGTTGAATTTTTAACCATAGCTTGATCCTGCCTTTTATAGTTTAGTTACTAGCTTGATTATATCGATATCAGGTTAAATTAAGTTAAAAAGTTTTTTCAGAAAGAGTCATTCCTTCAATGTGATTTTTTTATAAGGTTTTCATCACAAAAAAATAACAATCACAGGTCAGTTAAGTTGTGATTGCCATTTTTTTAATAATAACTTTATTTATATACTATCGTTTTACAATCATACGACGATACTTATCTAATTCTGTTACGATTAGAACAATCAATCCTGTTAAGATGATGAAAGACCAATCAGAAAGCGATAACGCAGCTGTAGAGAATACACCTTGCATAAATGGTACATACGTAAATAGTAACTGTAAAATAATCATAGCACCGATAGCCACGAATGCCATTGGGTTTGTCCAGAATGTCTTACTTAGCGCTGGCGCCGCTGTTCTGATATTAAACATATAGAAAATTTTACCAAAAATAAGTATGTTAACAGCCATTGTACTGGCTACCGCAAAACCTGTGATATCATCTAAATGTTCAAAAACAACAAGAGCCACTGCTGCAATAATGACACTGACATAAACCATTTGGAAAACATCGTATCGACTCATCAATTTGGCCGTTGTTTTACGCGGTGGGCGTTTCATCAATCCTGGTTCAGCTGGTTCAAATATAAACGCTAATTGCAACGTCAAAGCAGAAACCAAGTTAATCCATAATAATTGCGTTGCAGTTAAAGGCATTGGCTGGCGCAATAATATACTAAAGACAACAATCAACCCCTCAGCAAAACTAGTAGGTAACAAATATAAGATTGTTTTTCTAATATTATCGTATAAACGTCGGCCTTGCTCGATAGCCACTTTAATTGTTGAAAAATCATCGTTAGCTAATACCATATCCGCCGAATCTTTCGCAACATCAGTACCTTTAATCCCCATTGCTACACCAATATCAGCTTTTTTTAATGCTGGCGCATCATTAACACCATCACCAGTCATGGCAGTTACTAATCCATTTGCTTGATAGGCAGATATAATACGTAACTTATCTTGTGGTGTAGTTCGTGCGAAGACATCATAATTTGTAACAACCTTAGCCAACTGATTATCCGTCATTGCTTCAACTTCTGATCCAGTAACAGCTTCAATTTGGTCGGCCAAACCAAGTTGTTGAGCGATTGCTTTGGCCGTATCTGGACTATCGCCGGTAATCATTTTGACGCGAATACCAGCCTCGCGCATGTCGCTAATAGCATCAACAACCTCGGGTCGTGGTGGATCAATAATAGCGGCTAATCCTAAGAATGTCACGCCTTCAGCTGCAAGTGTTTCGTGAAGGACTTCTGATGTATCTGAATTCACATCAACATATCCAACAGCAATTACACGTTTTCCAGATTTGGCAAACTTTGCTGACACCTTTGTCCAATACTCGTAGTCAAAATTTGAATCTTTCCGGGCTAGTGTGAATAATCTGTCTGGCGCACCCTTTATGGCGACAAATCGTTGTTGATGCTTATTTTCAACTAAACGTGCCATATATCGGTAGTCAGAATCAAACGGAATACGATCCAACTCTTTTAATTTAGGTACTTTTTGTCCAAAGGCCTTGTAGTAGGCCGACAGAAAGGCAGCATCAGTCGGTTCGCCGTTGATGGTCCAGATATCTGCTTCTTCGGTCAAAAAAGTATCATTTGCTTGATGTCCCATTGTTAAAAACATTTCAAGGTTTTTGTCTTGTGTTGCATCGACAAGCTTATTCCCTATAAAAATGTCACCATCGGGTGCATATCCAGTCCCAGTGACTGTATAATGATTTTCACCAACGACAATATCTTGAATGGTCATTTCATTTTTTGTTAATGTCCCTGTTTTGTCAGACGCAATAATGTCTATTGCACCTAGGGTTTCAGCAGCAGGTAATGTTTTCACAATTGCGTTCTTTTTGGTTAACTTTTGAACACCGGTTGCTAATATAATTGACGTAGCTGCTGGTAATCCTTCCGGCATTGCACCGACAATCATTGCAATAATAGCCATAATCAAGGTGGATATGTCATATATTTTGAAAAACCAACCCAAGGCAAACATGACTATAGCCACAACGATAATTAACCAAGAAATACCATGGCCTAAACTATCTAATTCTCGTGTTAGTGGTGATTTTTTATCTGAAACATCAGCAACACTTTGAGAAATTTGGCCAATCTGTGAATGAACACCAGTGTTTACCACGATTCCGGTGGCACTACCGTTAGTCACAGCTGTTGATGCATAAGCCATGTTACTACGCTCGGCTAGGGGCACATGCTCGGATAAAATAGCTTCATTTTTGAGGACAGAATCAGCTTCTCCTGTTAGAGACGACTCTTGAATACGTAAGTTATCAGCATCTATAATTCGTAAATCAGCAGGGACATTATCCCCGGCCTCTAGGTAGACTAAATCACCAGGCACTAATTCTCGAGCTGGAACATCAAATCGTTCACCATCTCGAATAACAGTGGCTTCAACAGACAACATATTTTTTATTTTATCTAGCGCATTACTGGCATTCACTTCTTGTAAATAGCCAATTAACGCGTTAATTAATACAACTAATGCAATAACAACTGAATCTGCATAATGTTGCATAAAAAGCGTTAACAGCGCAGCTACCACTAAAATATAGACAATAACATTATTAAATTGCCGCAAAAAAATCAACCACTTCGGGATAACTTTTGGATTAACCTCATTATAGCCGTTTTTTTGTAAGCGATTATTTACTTGTTCGTCTGATAGTCCGCTAGGATAATTTGCATGTAAATCATTAACTATCTTAGACCATTCCTGATGGTGAAACTTTGCTGAGGACGATAACGGAACGTCGTCATCTACCTCTTTCGACTTTGTGCTCATATTTTTATACACTCCTTTAAGAGAAAATATTCTTTGCGTCTTGCTGTTTAAGGTTGGCCGCTAGACTGTAAATAATCTAGTAAGTCAGTTTCCCACGCACATGCGCCGCTACTCCCGCAAGGTTGTTAAATATGAAAACACATTAATTCATAATACAATTGTATCATGCTATTTTTTTACTGTCTAATATAGAGATTTCATTTGTTCCCTGTTTTTTGTCGAGCAAAGAACATAATGAAAATAACAAGTGAAATAAAGAAAAGCAACCATAGGAAATGTTGGAACCCAACAGCTAGGCCTGATTTTTGTGCGCCATATAAAGCTGCAACAGTAGTGCCTAATGCACCCATAAACATTTGCGCTGATTGTAAAATCGCAGTGGCATCCGTCTTTTTATCTCTACTCAATTCATCAATAGATGCTGTCATTCCAATGCTAAAAGCCATATTACGCCCAAATGTGAAAATCATATACATGAGTATGAACGCTATGATTCCAAGATTTTTAGTGAAGTAGGCCATGACCAATAGACTAATCCCAAAGATCATATTTCCTACCAAAAGTGGAGTTTTATCTCCATGCTTATCATATAAATGGCCAAAATAAGGATTTAAGATCCCACCTAGTAACGTTCCAGGCAATAAAGAGAATCCTGCCCAAAAGCTTGACGTATTTAAGATTTTTTGCGAATAATTTGGCAGCAGAAGGTTAATACCCAAATTTGCAAACATATATAAAACAACGGGAAGCAGCAGGAATAGAAATTTACTGTTACTGAGTAATCTGATGTTCAAAAAAGTTTGTTTTGAAGTTAGTGATCTAATTACAAATCCTGTTAAACTAACAATGGTGACCCCTAGAAGTAATATATTGACAGTCCCATTTTCTAATTGATTAATTAATATCAAAGCCGTAATTAATGACACAGATAATAAGCCGAAAGCAAGGACGTCAAAAGAAACATTGGCTTGTGTTTCTTCACTGTTATCGATAGTTCTCCACCCCAACAACAACGATATAATCGGCACAATTAAAAGAATAAAAAATATTGATCGCCAACCAAGAGTATCAATCAAAGCGCCACCGTATGTAGGACCAAACGAAGGGGCTAAACTGACAACCATAGAACCAATACCCATCCATACGCCTATCTTCGATCTTGGTACTAGTTGAACGATCAAGTTAAACATGAGGGGCATTGATATACCCGCTGCTAAACCCTCTAACACACGGCCAATTAACAATACTGGTAAATTACTGGCCAACCCGCCCACTAAAGTTCCTGTAGCAAAGAAAATAAGGCTGGCTAACCATAAATAACGGGTATTATACCTTTTATTCAGATAGGCACTTGTTGTGATCATAATTGTTACAGAGAGTAAGTATGCGGTCGTTACCCACTGTATCGAATTGAGCGATGTGCTAAAATACCTTGTTAAAACAGGAAATGTAACGTTCATAGCCGTTTCTGCCATAATGCCAGAAAAAGAAACCAACGCTACTGCTATAATAGCCATTGCATTTTTAGTTGAAACTTTATTTTCCATTTTTTTCTCCTTCTAGTGAGTGATTGCTGTTACCTTCTGCAACATATTTTAAAAATTTAATTATAGTTTTCCGTTCATCTGCTGAAAAAGGCCGTAAAATATCTTCATCATGGGAGCTAATAATTTGTTTAGCGATTTTATTAATTTTTGCTCCTGACGCCGTGAGGTGTATTTCATTAACTCTTTTGTCTTTTTCATTTGGTACTCTTGCAACCATTTTTTTCTCTACCATTCGGTCTATCATAGTTGCTACAGATGAAGCTTTTATATGAAATTCTTGTTCAATATCTTTTTGTGTGACGTACTTATTGTCAGCGATAAAGTCAATTGCCGACAATTGCGCACCAGTCACCCCGTGAGTTACGGCCAATGTATCAAGATCTCTTACAAGATTACGTTGCCCAATTTTGAATAATTTACCTATAGATGTCATTACAAATTGTCCTTCTTTATCATTAAATGTTAGTTAGCTAACTAACATTATAACAATGATGTTACCACTTACAATCAACATAAATCAATACCTTTCTTTAATTTATTTCGTGGCTCAATGGAAAACAATTTCTTCCTGATTTTTATATTCATTTAACATTTTAGCGGTATTATGAGTACATACCTTAACAGAGGTATACTCCACTATTTATATAAGAATATATTTTCTTTCTCCCTATAAGATAATATTCTCTTCTCTCCCAGAAAAGCAGTCTCTCCCAAGGCTGCTTTTTAATTATATTTATAAAAAAAAGACATGTTACCTAACATGTCTTTTTCTAATTTTATATTTACTCTTCACGCAACTGCATATTTTCGTCAGTATTGTTTTCTGGATACAATTGATCTGCGGTACCTACTTGAGCTAAATTGTTTTCTGTAATATTACTACCAAATTCATTTCCAGTTGTAGCTGCTTCTAAGTTCAAACTGCTTCTAACTTTATTTGTTATTGCTTGTCGCTGTGCAGTGGTAACACGTTGGTATGAGATACCTTCAAATGTCTCACCTTGTCCTTGAACAGTATATGAAACAATATGCTTTGAGGCACTAATGTAATTAGTACCTAATTTCAACATATCTTCCGATTTTAGATTAGAAGCAATGTTTTTAGTCGTCGAATTTATGAATTTTAAATTAACTACTTGAGCTGGATTTTTCTTAACTTTACTAATAATTTGTTGCAATAATAAGCGTTGTCGTTCAGTTCGACCATAATCACCTTTTGGATCTTGATATCGCATTCGAGAAAACGCTAAGGCTGCTTGTCCATTCATTTTACTATAGATTTTAAAGGTTTCACCATCAGCAGCGTATTTGAATGTACTAGAACCCTCAGCAAATTGATACAGATCTTTGCCACTTTCGTGGGCAGTTTCTTGGCTAAAGGTGAACGTTAAGGGTGACTTGACTTGCACGCCACCAAGTTGTTCGACAACATCGCCAAGTCCACTCATATTGACCATAGCGAAATAATTGATTGGAAAGTTAAACATTTTTTGTATGGTATCTATTGTTGTGCTTACACCGTCCCCCAACGAAACATTATTATCAGAAGCTGCCTTAAACGCATAGGCAGCATTTAATTTCTGAGGGAAACTACTTTCAAACCCAGAAATGGAAGTCATGATATCTCGTGGAATAGAAATTAAAGTAGTTGTTTCATTTTTTGGATTAACAGTTACAACCATCATAGAGTCAGTTAATCCTACGCGACTACGATTCGTGCCAAAGCCACCCTCTGTGCCAATATCTGTTCCTAAAACTAAGAAAGATACTGGCTTTTTATCCTGAATTAATTGTGTGGCTTTTTTTTCAGAATCAAGACCTGTTGATGAAAATGATTTACTAAGTGTGTTATTTAAACTATAGAAATAGTATGCAGCATAACCAGAAGCGGATAGTAATACAATGACAGCTGCTAAAACGATATACAATTTAAATGAACTATGTTTTTTACTATGAAATAACGCCATGCGGCTTTTAGTAACTGATGGCGTATTTGTATCCCTATTTTTCTCCATTATTCCCCGTTACCCCTAAATTTTGACAAATGTCTATTGGACGCTATCCATTATAACATAAGGGTTTTTGAGAATTAATTAAGAATGTTGCGGATTTCAACTATTATTATTTTGTAAGGACCACATAGTTAGCAGATTATTAAGTGAACTATACTAAAAGCTTGCAATATTTAATCATCTTCGTCTTTTTCTATAACTTGACCACTATTGGCATCAAGTTTAACTGCTACATTATTGTTTCCGTCTTTTAATGAAATTTCCCAATAAGTACGACCATCATCTTTTTCCAAAGACCACCCATTTAAGGAGCCATCGCCGGCCGCATCCTTAGCTTTATTTACGGCACTATCTAAAGATATGATGTTATCAAATGCTATAGCTTCATTATTTTTGGCAGTGCCATTCTTTTCATCGGCATCCAATTGTTCTTTGTTGTGAGTGATAACTTTACCGGTATCAGCATGAATTTTTAGTGTATATTCTGTATTGTCATCTACACCTGTAATATCATAATGCGTCGACAATAGATTTTTTTCTAATTCAATTGATGTGATGGCAGTGTTAGGGTATCTTTTATAAAATATACTTCTTATTTTAGCCAAGCTAAGCAAATCATCATCATTGGAGGAGCTTTTACTAGAAGAACTGGTATCGAAAGAAGAATCAGTGCTTCTTGAAGTATTAATATTGTTGTGATTTGAATATAGTAAATATGCTATGGTTACCAACAACAAAGTGATGATAATTAGCAAGACAGTAGTTAACCATTTTTTTAACAAAACAATTCTCCCTTTCGCTTTTCAGACAGCATTCGCAACCTATTGTATTTGGTCTATTGTATCATGACATTAAACCAAATCAGTAAATGACGTCTTATTTTTGTATAGCTGAACAAATTGTAGCTTTTGCTAAATAAAAAGCAATATGACTTTTAAAATGGTCATACTGCTTTTATTCATTAACGATGTTTATTGATTATGTCGATATTTGTTTTTTCGCGTTGATTCTGTTCCGTTTCAATGCGCTTTTTAGCATCTTGAGCTGACTCGCCATCTTTGGCTAAGTACTTATCGACGAACTTATCTGAAATATTACCAAATCCTTCGACTGCCCCATTTTCAATTGTTTTATAAGTTTTTACAACCTTCTCCTCTATCTTTTTGTTTGCCTTAACAATTTTTGACTTGCTCATAATAAACTCCTTTTCATGTCTACTTGTGAATGTTGGCGAAATACATATTAATAGCTAACTTTATCGACCATGTCTTCCTCACTCAACTATAGTTAGTTATCTTGGTTATATCATATTCATGATTTATTTCAAAAATATTTACGAATTGTTTTAAAAATGTTAATTACTCAAATTAAAAAAATGAACTTACAAACACTAACAGGTTTGTAAGTTCATTTTTAATTCTCAATCCATGTAGCACAATTGATGTGCTCTTTTTGTTAAATCGTAAATAGCATCATATTTAGATTCAACAGAATCCTGATTATGATGTGTTCTTTTTTCAAACTGAGTCTTGTAAATAAAATAAGGCAACACCCATCCTATGAATCCGACTAAACCAAATAAGAGTGACAAATAAAGACTACTAACATTGTGTATAAAGAACGCACCCACTATAAGTGCAGTCCCAAAAAGGCCAACAAGACAAGCTTGAATCGTTGGTATTAATTGGTTGCGTTTTTCGATTTTAATAATCTCATTCATAGTAGCTTGAAACTTATTTTCTAATCGCTTAATTTCAATACGGTTCACAAGATCACGATTGCGCTTCATATGTAACATGATATTATTGGGATTTTGAGTACTTTTATGATGTTGATCGATCACCCAGCCAAAATTCGGATATGCATCCAAGTAGACAGGCTCATATTTTTTTTCAACTACTCTTTCTTGGTATTCGTAGCCGATAAACTGTTTTTCGTACACGACATATTTCTCCTTATCAGGTTCACCACTATTATTATCAACTACAATTATACAAAATACTTAAAACATAATTGTTAAAGCCATGTTAATTGTTTAAATGATGTAATGGTAACCAAACTGTAAAAGCGCTTCCTTTGCCCAATTTACTTTCCACACTAATAGATCCTTGCATTAAAGTTACAATTCTATTCACTAGTGACAATCCCAATCCATTTCCTTGGTTGGTATGAGATGTTTCACCTTGATAAAATTTATCAAATATTCTATTTAATGTGTTATGATCCATTCCTTCACCGTTATCTCGGACTGTTATTTCTGTTCCTTCATTGTTTTGTTGCAGTCTTAATGTGACTTGTCCGCCGGAAGGAACAAATTTGAACGCATTACTAAGTAGATTTTGCCACACTAACTCCATCATTTCTGGATCTGCTGCAATTTCGATATCGTCAGGAATATTAATATCTAAAGAAATGTTGTGAGATGCCCATATTTTCTCAAAGTTAAGTAATGTTTCAACTAGCTGACGACTCACATTATATTTTTTAATATGTGGCTGGAGTGCTTGGTTTTCAATCTTGCTTAATTTCAATACATTGGTGACCATTGTTGCCATTTTGTCGGTTTCGTCAACAATGATTTGAGTATACATGTCGCGCTGCTCTTCATCTGTTTCGTTTTTTAAAGCTTCAGCATAACTTCGAATTACTGCTAGAGGCGCCTTAAATTCATGAGATACATTGGCAATAAAGTCATTCTTTAAAGTTTCCGTACTACCAAGTTCTTCAATCATTAAGTTAAAATTTTCAAAAACATAATCTAAGTCATTGTACTTCTCGCGTGCATGGCCTGGTTCTAAATAGACGGAGAAATCTCCTTGTGCAACCTGTCGTGTTGCTTCATTTAATTGGCTGACTGGTTGATCAAAAAGAACATGTTTTTGATATGAAATTAAGCCAATGAAAATTAATGTTACTATAAACCAATATATCAAGTACCAAATAAAGTTACTGTTCGTAAATAATGCCAGTTGGCCACCATGCATTAAAACTATATTTGGAATAGTAGCAAACAATAAAAAAATAACATAAGCAGCAATAAGGTCTTTAATGGATACTTTTTGAAAAGTAATTTTGTGTTTTTTTATCTTCTTCATTTACTTTAAAACCGCTTTATATCCTAACCCATGAACTGTCGTTATTTCAAAGACATCACTTCCAGAAAATTTATCACGTAGTTTAGTAATGTACACATCAACTGCCCGCAATCCTGTCGTTGTATCAACACCCCAGAATTCATCAAGTAATTGTGAACGTGAAAATGTTTTATTCGGATAAGACAGTAATTTAAATAGAATGTTGAATTCACGAACCGTTACTGCAATTTCCTGTGAATCAACCATAATACTGACAGAATCTGCATCAAGTACTGTATTGCCGATTGTTAGCTTTCTATCATTAGCTACGTGAGCTCGTCGTAGTAGCGCAGTCACCCTCATTAGCATTTCGGACATATCAATTGGTTTAACCATATAATCATCGATACCAGATGAAAAACCACGTTGTTTCGATTGAATATCATCTTTGGCAGTAACAAAAAGAATAGGAATATTCGGATTGATTTTTCTGACTGTCTCAGTGAACTCAAAACCGTCAATGTTAGGCATCATCACATCTGAAAGAATCATATCAAACAATTGGTTATACATCTTATCATAAGCCTCTTGCGCACTAAGAGCACTCTGAACTTGGTGTCCATGGTTAGACAAATAGATACTTAAAATTCGATTGAAATTCGGGTCGTCTTCAACAACAATAATATTAGCCATATTTATTTCCTTTTAATAATGATCTTGTTAGTTCAATTATAACTGACAAAGTCACAAACTAAACAAACATTTTTTACAATTAACACTTTGAAAACAATTTTCAAATACAACATAAATATTTTAATTTTATAGTATTGTCATGGTCATCAGTTGATGGCTAATAACTTAACATCTTAAAGGAGAACAACCATGACAACATCAACTACATTAAATACAACTTATCAAGATATTTTTAAGACAGAAAACGGAAAAACCTACTTATCGGCATTACCAAAACTCGAAAAGATTACTTCAGGGCAATCATTTTTGTATCGCCAAAATGGTGCGCCTAGCATGGTAATCGACATTAGATTAACTAATGATATCGATGCAGCATATTTACAACAATCTGTATATAAGTCCTTGCAACGCTATCCGTACTTGACTAGTCAATTAGTTGAAAAAGATGCCAACTATTATTTATCTAAAAATGATCGCCCGCTAATTGTAGCTGAGACAGATCAGCTACGCGCTCTGGGTAGTGATGAGGTGAACCAACACCTCATCGATGTTACTTTCTCAGAAAAAACCATTTTCATTGCTTATCATCATGCAATTGCAGACGGACGCGGTATTATGCCATTCGTTGAAACGTTACTTTATTACTACTTAGGGTACAAAAGCAATACTTGGCCAGAAATTGAACATATTAATTTGAGCGACGATACTATGTCAGAAGATGAAATGTTAGAGCCACTTGAGAACCTAGAATCCCAACCAATTTCAGAAACTAATAAAATGCCTGATCTGAATCATCGTGGATACCAACTTTTAGAAACCAAGGGTCAAGATGCAACAAAAAGTAGCTATCGCTATGAAATCGTCTTAGATCAAGAAAGTTTTATGACATATGCTAAGAAACATAATGCTACACCTGCTATCGCTGTCGCAATTATTATGGCGCAAGCAATTCAAAAAGCCTATCCTGATTTTGAATTACCGATTGTTGCTCATATGGCAAGTGATCTTCGTTTAGGCGTAACTAATCAAAACACTTCCCGAAACTGTGTTGGCAGCATTGCATTACCAGTTAATCAACCTATTGTTGATGACGAAGATTTTACAGCCGTTGCCACAGAATTTAGAAACTTAATTAAACAAAGCAAACAAATCAGCAACTTAAGGGCCAATGTTAATCAAATGGCAAATCTGTTTGAAAAACTAGATTCCTTACCCACTATTGAAGCTAAGCAACAAATGCTGTCTTTCTTCGAAAATATTCTTCTCAATACTTTCATCATTAGTTATTCCGGTCAAACTAAACTGGGAGAATTAGAACAATATATTGATGAAATGCATACCTATATGAGCGGAACAAATGGGTTATCTATTGAAATGCTAGCCATTAATGGTGGCATTTCAGTAGATATTCTGCAAAGCTTTGAAAGCGATGTATATGTCAAAGATTTCACAGACATCTTAGCTGCTAATAATATCGATTTTAAAATCAATGACACCGTGTTATTCGAAGTACCTAATGATAAACTCTCTCGATGAACATGACTAACTAATTGTTTCATCATTTTACCGTTAACTAAAGCCACTGTAATCAGTGGCTTTTAATCTTGAATAAATATTAAAATGGTTTACTTTTAGTAAGTAAAAATAAAACACTTTAATTAAAAAAGAGGTCATTATGTCTACAATTTATCAACATGGAACGTTAGAATTAATTATGTCAGGATTATATGACGGTACGGCACCGTTGTCGTCAATATTGAATCATGGTTCGAGTGGCATTGGAACAATGGATGAACTTGATGGTGAAGTTACAATCATAGAAAATAGCGTATATCAAACGAAAGCGAATGGTGTAACTAAAGAAATCACAGATTTATCGTTGGAAACACCTTTTACTTCCATCCATTCTCAATCAGAGTTATACTATTTTCTTCAAGAAAAATTTTTAACTTTTGATAGTTTAAACAATATATCCAAACAACATCAGAGCTGGGCTAATTTACCAGCTAGTATTCAAATGAATGCTAGTTTTTCGAAACTGAAGGTTCGTGTTGCTCCTAAGCAAATCAAGCCTTATCCACCCTTCGTTGATGTAACATTGAAACAACCAGTGTTTAATTATGAAAATGTTTCTGGTACTTTAATTGGTGATTTTGGTCCTGACCTTTATTCTGGCATTATGGCGAGTGGGTGGCATCTTCATTTTTTAAGTGATGATCGTACGATTGGCGGCCATGTTCTTGATTTCAATGCGAGCGATGTATTCGGTAGAATTGATTTATTCAATGAACTCAACATCGCTTTGCCTACTGATAATCCTGATTTCAATAATCATGAAGCCGACATATTGAATATTCGTGAGGCCATCGATGTAGCAGAAAGATAAACAACTAAAACTTAATAACAATAAAAACACCGTAACTATTTGAATAGTTGCGGTGTTTTTATGAATAAGGTTTGCACTATTTATGTTTTACTTTGACAAACCTTCCGAAATCTTATCTAGGTTCCATTTCATCATACCGTAATAAGTATCTGCTGCCTGTCCTTTTTTAGCCAAAGAATCAGTATAAATTTTTGAATAAATAGGTAGGCCGGTTTCTTTAGAAACCTTTTCCATTGCCTTTGGAGACACTGAGCTTTCCACGAATAATGAAGGTACGTTAGTAGCTTTAATTTTCTCCAATACTTGTTTCATCTGCTCAGGTGTACCTTGAGACTCTGTATTGATTTCCCAAATAAACGCTGGTGTGATACCGTAAGCTGCTGAGAAGTATTTGAATGCGCCTTCAGAAGTAACTAATAATTTCTTATTTTCAGGAATATTATTGAACTTAGTTTTGGCACTTTTATCTAACGCAGATAATTTCTTAACGTATGCTGCTGTGCGCTTCTTATATGTGCTAGCATTGTCTGGGTCTTTAGCAATTAATACTTTTTCAATGTTTTTAACATATTTAATACCATTTTGCATATCTAACCAAGCATGGGGGTCTAATTCATTTTCTTTACCCTTATCAGTTAAATGCTTAGCCACTACCCCCTTTGAGACGGCGAACACTTGCTTATTCGTTTTCTTTCCAGCGTTTTGATACATTTTCTTGAACCAGCCAGAACCACCAGTTTCAAGGTTTAATCCATTGTGAAAGAGTACGTCAGCCTCTTGGGCTGCTGAGACATCTTGTGGTCGTGGTTCATATTCGTGTGGATCGGTACCACGTGGCACAATTGTGTGTAAGTTGACCTTATTACCAGCAACTTCTTCAACCATGTTACCAATAATTGAGTTTGTCGCAACAACTTGCAACTTATCATGTTGGCTTGTTTTTCCCCCTTGACTACTATTAACAAACCACAGCACACCACCCAATATGACAACAACGGCCACTACGATAATACTTAAACGTTTAATCATTTTTAATTTCTCCACTATATTCTGCGTAACATACGCTGGCTTTGATAATTCTCTCTATTTAAATTAGACTGCTTTAATTTTAAGACTTTCTTTTGAAGACAATGCCTTGTTTTGGTGAAAAGATAAAGGCCAATGTAAAGAAAATTGCTGCTGTAAGAACAATTGCAGGACCTGACGCCCAGTTAAATGTGAAACTCAGGTATAAGCCTACAATTGATGATATTACAGAAAAGATAGCAGCAACAATCATCATATGAGACATACGATTTGTTAACAAGTAAGCCGTAGCTGCTGGTGTAATTAACATGGCCACAATTAAGATAATTCCGACTGTTTGCAAAGCTGTCACCGTAACTAAGGTCAAAACAAGCATTAGAGCGTAATGCATAATTTGAGTTTTAAGACCATAGGCTTTAGCGAAAGTATTGTCAAATGATGTGATAAGTAACTCTTTGTAAAAGGTAACAACAAACAATAATACTATAGAAAGCACGATTGCAGTAGTAATTAAATCACTGTCAGAAACAGCTAAGACGTTTCCAAATAAAATGTGATGCAAATTAGTAGCAGACTCTGCCAATGAAATAAGAATAAATCCCAATGCGAAGAAAGCTGAAAATACGATTCCTATGGCTGTGTCATTTTTCAACTTTGACTTCATCGTGACAACACCGATTAGTAATGCTGCCAAAATACCAAAGGCAGAAGCACCGAGTAACAAATTAATCCCGAGCATGTATGCAACCGCAACACCAGGTAATACGGCATGCGAAATTGCATCACCCATTAAAGACATGCCTCGTAATATGATGAAGGACCCGATAATTCCTGACATAATACCAACTAATATCGATGTAACTAATGCTGTTTGCAAGAAATTATATTTTGTTAGTCCGTCAATGAATAATTCAATACTATGCATGTTGATCCTCCTCTTCTTCAAACAAGATCGATGATAGATCACCACTAAATGCAGAGGCGATATTTTCTTTTGTGAAAACATCGGCTGTAGCCCCATATGCAGTAATACCGTGATTAATAATCACCAGATTATCAAAATAGGTTGTCACTTTATTCAAATCGTGATGTACAACAATAATTGTTTTTCCTGCAGTGCGCCATTGTTTTAAGATAGCCATAATATCGGCTTCAGACTTCATATCTATACCAACAAAGGGTTCATCTAAAATAATGACATCAGCATTTTGAACAATTGCACGCGCAACGAAAACACGTTGCAATTGTCCACCAGAGAGTTCGCCAATTTGTCGTTGGCTAAAGGTAGATAACTTAACGTCTTCTAATGCTTCCTTTGCGGCATCTTTTTCTTTTGTGCCGGGAACATTAAACAGGCCCAAATTAGGGTATGTGCCTGTTAAAACAGTATCAAAAACATTGATTGGAAAAGTTAAATCTAAAGCAGCACGTTGCTCCACATAAGCTATTTTCTTTAACTGCTTTGCGATTGGCTCGTCGTGTAACGTAACTTTACCATTCTGCTTGTTTATCAATCCTAAAATGCCTTTAATCATTGTTGATTTCCCTGCACCATTAGGTCCGATAATACCGGTAATTTTACCAGGCTCAAATTGAATTGATAGGTTCGTGAAAACCGGTGTGCCATCATAGGCCACCGTCAAATCGCGGACTTTAATCATAATTTTCTTACTCTCCTAATGTTCTTCGCATTAATTCGAGTGTGAGTTTTTAAATTTAGAGTGTTCTCAGCCAAAACTTTCGTGCACGCAAAAAAGGCGCGTTTAAAACCTACAGTTGAAATGAGTGCGTCGTAACATTGTTTATTTTCGAATTGATGAACTATCAACTAGCCGCTTCTTGGCTGACACAGCTAGTTGATAGTTTCCAATTACAAATTAAGTATATCATGGTTGCTTAAGAATGGCTACCAATTAGTCTTGATGGTGATTAAAAGCTTATGTTAATTGATGAAGATGTAGTCACTTTTTTCTCAATACTTCTAATAAAGTATGGATGCTGTATAATTTATGTTGCAAAGTATTTTATTAATAGACTGCTTAACATATAAAAAAAGGATCTCATAATAATGGAAGAAATAAACATTTTAGTCACTTTAGACAAGTCCTACATAAAACCTTTAAAAGTTATGCTCTTGTCGCTGAAAGCAACGAATGTTGATTGTAGATTTTCTATTTGGCTGCTACACGATTCGATACCAGAAGCGGAAATAAACCATTTGAGAGGCTTTACAGACAAATTGGATTATGATTTTCACCCATTAAAAATTGACGCAACTTATTGGCAAACCGCCCCCACGCTTAAACAATATCCAACGGAAATGTATTACCGATTGCTTTGCACTGAATATCTGCCAGCAGATTTAGAACGCATAATTTACTTAGACCCTGATACTTTGATATTGAACCCAATTGAAGCACTATGGTCGATAGACTTAAAAGGTAATATGATAGCGGCAGCAAGCCATTTAGGTCTAACGGGAATCAATCAGACGATTAATAATGTTAGATTGCGAACTAAAAGTGAATACTTTAATTCTGGTGTGATGCTTTTAGATTTAAACAAAATGCGTGCAAAAGTTAATAAAAGTGATATTTTAGACCTAATTAAGGATCATGCCAAAAAGCTCGTACTCCCTGATCAAGATATTTTGAATTATTTATATGGTAATCAAATCTTGAGTATACCGGAAGAAATTTGGAATTTTGATACGCGAGATAACATCGTTCACTTTGCTAAGAGCCGAGGTCAGGTCGATACAAACTGGGTGATAGCCAATACATCTATTTTACATTTTTGTGGTCGTCCGAAACCTTGGGATAAACACAGCATTAATCGCTTCACTATTCTTTATCAACATTACCAGCGCATACTAGAATTAAACTATAATTGATATTTTTTTGCAAAAAAAAAAACGCAGCAGTTGCTACGCTTTTTTTATTTGGTAATATTAGCTGGTTAAAGACTACTTCAAAAATAGCAAAATTATTGCAATAAATGCCGGCAATCCCTGAACCAGGATAATCTTTTTCGTGGCCGTTAAAGCACCATAAACTGCAGCCAAGAAAATAAATAGCATTTCCATCTGTAACATCAAAACCTGTTGAGGGCCTGATAGAAACAACATAGTACCAATTACAAGCGCACCGAATAAGCCATTATAGATTCCTTGATTTGCTAATAACGTTTTAACCTCTGGTATCTGAACGAAAGATTCTTTAAGATCAAATGCTTTTGCCTGCTGTGAATCTGTACCAAACATTTCTACAAACATAATACCAATAGCCTCTAGACTAACTAATGTAACCATAATATAAGCAAACATTTATTTCTCCTCTGTATTTACTCTTTAATTTGAACTACTACTTTCCCTCGGGCGTGGTGTGTTTCACTCCGCTCGTGGGCTGACTGAATACCTTCTGTAGTTAATGGATAAAGAGAATCCACAACAATTTGAAGCTCACCCTTTGCGATGTAGGATGCTAAAATTGCTAAATCTTGCCCGTTCGGGTTTAGCCACCCTTCTGTCACGGTCTTGTCTGAGGTGTTTTTCTGTTGGTCAGTTAACGCATTAGAAATAGTGACAAGATGGCCACTGGATTTAAGGATGGCAATCCCATTATCAACATCACCAACTGTGTCCAACACAGCATCGAAATCAGACAACACATCTTGAATATTGTTTTTGTGATAATCAATTACAGAATCCGCACCTAAAGATTTTACAAATTCATGATTATTTTGACTAGCAGTTGTTACTACATATGCGCCAATCATTTTAGCCAGCTGAATTGCATAAATACCTACCCCACCAGCACCAGCTTGAATTAGTATTTTCTGATTGGATGATAACTGAAGTTTTCTAAGCATTTGTAAGGCAGTTAGCCCAGCTAAAGGAACGGCAGCAGCCTCAACAAAGCTAATGTTATTTGGTTTTAGTGCCAGTTTATCCGCTTTAACAGCTGTATATTCTGCATACGAACCATTCACTCCTTTTGTGTCAATATCTGGCCGAGCAAACACTGGATCTCCAACTTTAAAACTTGTTACGTCATCTCCAGTAGAAGCAACTATTCCAGCGATGTCCCAACCTAAAATGACCGGGAATTGCCATGGAAACATCCGTTTTAATAATCCCTCTCGCGCTTTGTAGTCAATTGGATTAATACTCGTGGCCATATTTTCTACTAAAACCTCGTCCGATTTTATTTTAGGAATAGGCATGTCGATAACCTCTAGCTGCTCTCTACCACCATAGTGATTAATCACTGCTGCTTTCATAATAAGGCCTCCTTACTTAGGCTAAATAATTGGCAATCATTGGCAATATAATACCTGAGTCAGTTGGAAACGCATAAATTTGCGACTTAATGTCCGAACTTGTGTACTGCTGATTAATCACAGGAACCAGTGCATTGACAACCTCTGGGGCAAAATCACCGATTAAAGCTGCTCCAACCAGCTGTTTGTTTTTATTCACTACGATTTTAATTGCTGCGTGAACATCGTTTAGTGTCTGAAATCGCATAACTCTCCCATAAGGAATTTCATGAACTTGTAAGTTCTCATCCTTAGCCGCTTCGTCAATGGTTACCCCTATTTGTGCTACACGAGGCAATGTAAAAGCGACTGTTGGCACTACAGGATAATTTATGGGTTCCTGATTACCTAATAATACGCTAGCAATATAATTCGATTCAAAAGTAGCAGTTGGTGTTAATCTTGGTATTGCTTTAGAGATTACATCGCCGCTGGCGTAAATATTGTCAATAGAAGTTTGTAAATGATCGTTAACTAAAATACCTTGCTTATCATACAAAACATTAATGTCGTCTAAGGCTAATTCTTCAATATTGGGCACACGACCTGTTGTATCCATAACGTAGTCAACATAATAGGTTTCTCCCTGCGCTGTATCAACTTGATATTGCCCATTTTCAAGTAACGATACACTTGAAACAGCTTGGTTAAACGTAAAATGGATGCCTTTTTCGGTCATATCCTCGATGACCTTTTGAGAGTAGACTTCATCAAATCCATTTAAAACATGGTTCCCGTATTCAATTAAAGTGACATCACTCCCAGCGGCATGTGCAATTGAAGCAAATTCCATCGCAATATAACCAGCGCCAACGAATAGAATTGACTTTGGCATATCAGGTAAGTCGAGAAAGTCTGTGCTGTCCTTCATAAACTCTGAACCAGAAATTGGTAGTTTTGCAGGTCGTTGACCAGTAGCAATCACAAATTTTTCAGCCTGATAAACTTGATCAACAACAACAATTTTTTCGTTATTCAAAAATTTGGCGTGCCCATTAATAATGTCAATTCCATCAACAGACAGCATGTGTGCTAAACCGCCTGATAAAGGATCAATCACTTGGTGCTTATAAGCCATTAATTCTGGCCAAATGATGTTGGGAGTGTCATTAATTCCGATACCGTGGTAATGATTCAAATGATGCATCATTTCAGCTGGGCCATCTAACAGTATTTTGGCATTACAACCAAAATTTGTGCATGTACCAGCAACCTTGTTTTCTTCCACTAAGGCTACTTTTTTTCCTGAGCGAGCTAACGTTTGTGCCCCGTGCCATGCAGCATGACCACTACCAATAAAAATAACATCATAATTCATCTTCATACCTCTTTTTTTCTTGTATCATCTTTTTTAAGACCTGATTAAGCGCTTGATTTTCTCGTAATACCTCTTCAATTGGACGTCCACTTTGATGTATTAGGTTGTCACGCATAATTCTGATTTCATACAAAATACGTTCAAAAGTAGTTACCTTCTGATCAGACATTTTTAAACCCTTGACGCGTCTGTCCTGTGAACTTTGCACCTTAATAATCCAAGACTTATTGACAAGTTTCTCAATTACAGGTGTCAATGTATTACTTGACAACTCAAGCTCGGCACCGATATCCATTAATTTCACCGAATTCTGTTTATAAATAATCAGTAAGCTCATATATTGCAAATATGATAAATCATATTTTTCTAGTACATAACCGTACAGATGATGAAAATAACGATTTGTATTATATATTGACAAGCACAATTCGTCGTAAAGATGTTTATCTTTATTCATATCGTAACCTCCTAAATAATATTATATCGCATACGATATATATTGCAAATAGTACATTTCAACTTTAAAAAAAATGACTGATTATATGTTGTAGTTATTTGCCATATCATCAAAGAAAGCCTATAATACTTAAAAGATACTAAAAGTAACCTACACACTTTCAGTATCTTTTAAAATAAAAAGGATAATCATTATGTCTAGAAAATTATTAGAACAAAATGGCATCTGCCCTGTAGCAACGACTATTGACCTGCTCAGCAGCAAATGGAAGGTATTAATTATTCGTGATCTTTTACCTGGAACAAAACGTTTTTCAGAATTAAAAATTAGTGTGGCCGGTATTAGTCAAAAAATGTTAACGCAAAGTTTGAGAGAGATGGAAGAAGACGGTCTTGTTGTTCGTCAGGTCTTTGCTGTAGTACCTCTTAAAGTAGAGTATAGTTTATCAACCTTGGGACAAAGTATGCGTCCAGTTATTGATTCGATGGCTGACTGGGGTAGTTTCTATCTTGACGAAAATCCAGACAAAAGAAAAGCTTTGCTGGAACAATAAAATTAAAACATATACATTTTTCGAATGAATGTATATGCAAAATAAAAAGCAACTATTTTAAAGATAGTTGCTTTTTATTTTGCAATTTACTTAGTGACTGAAAAGCCACCTGTCCAGCCAATTTGTTCACTAGCTGCTAAGGTCATCTGTAGAAAACCAGTTGCTTCTAATTCACGAGCTCGATTAAGTTGACCCGCATCGAGAACATTTAAGTCGCTATCATTCAAAGCGTCGTTAAATAGCTTCTTTCCTTCATCATTTCCTGCCACCAAAACGGTTGTTGTATTTCCACCAATCGTTCCACTTTGTAGCGTAGCAGCAAAATTTGTATTAAATGCTTTAAGTACTATGCTATCTGGTAACTTATTTTGTAGTTCTTCTGCTGCTGAACTATCAGCGGGAACAACTAATTCATTCCATGTCTCAAAGTTCAAGGGATTTGTTATATCAACAACAACTTTTCCTTTTAATTCTTGTTTGTATTGTTGAGCGATTGTATCTAAAGCAGGATAAGGCACAGCCAAAATAACTAATTCACTAAGACTTGTCGCTGTATCCTCTGAAGTTAAATAGTTGACATCATTGCCAGCTTTTTCAAAATTAGCTCCGATTGCCTGTCCCATATTGCCTTTACCAAAAATTGTTACTTTCATGATGAAACCTCATTTCTATAATTATTTGTTTTGTTCACTACAATAACTATAGTACATTTGCGAACTAATTGATAGTAGGCAGTTTATAGTTATTTAGTATATAAAAGTAACTAACTGATAAATAAGCGTTTATGGAGTTTCTTTATCTGTTAATCCATAATACTATAACTATGTGGTATAATATAAACATGAAAAGAGCCATAGCGCAAACTATGACTCTCCAACAAACCCGTTTAGACGGTGGCTAAAGTTAATAATCTTGAATGACCATCAGCTCTGCCAAGCTAAGATGGTCATTTTTTATTGCTGTTTTTTATCAGCTCAACAACTAATCCGAGAAGCATTAGAACAAAAGTTCCAAAGCCTAACATTAGTTGCACAGCATCCGAAACGGACACTAGGCATCTCCTTTCCTAGAATCTGGGCCTCTAGCTTTTACACCATAAGCACCACCTCCATTCGGATAGCCACCATCTTAACTTGTTTGCTGATACTAGTATATCATATTCGCACAGAGTGAATTTTTGAAAACTGACCATCTGATATCAGCTAGAATCAATGCTGCTTCTATTCAATATACTGTTTGTACCAATAAAAACTATCCTTTTTTATTCTCTTACCGCTGCCAATACCAAAATCATTTAAGTCAACATAAATTAGTCCATATCTTTTGTGCATTTGACCAGATCCAGAACTTACAATATCAATCGGAGACCAGTAAAAGTATCCAATGACATTAACGCCCTCCTGTATTGATAATTGTAACTGAGAAAGGTGTTTTCTTAGATAATCAATTCGATAAGAATCATGAATTTTCTTTTTACTAGATAATGTTTCTTCTGCTCCCAATCCATTTTCTAAAATTATAATTGGCATAGATGGATACTTGTCTGTATACCTCCGCAATGCAATACGTAAGCCAACTGGATCAATCCCCCATCCCCATTTCGTAGCTTTTAAGTGTTTATTGGATGTCTCATCGCGAATATTCCAGTCATTTATTTCAAATAAGGATGGCGTTGATTGATCAACAACCGTGGTTACATAATAACTAATTCCAAGAAAATCAATTGTATTATGCAATAATAGCCGTTGATCCTCCGCTGTAATGTCTAAATCAACACCATTTTTCTTGAAATAATTTAAAATAAATTTTGAATATCTTCCTCGTACCAGTACATCACTACAAAAATCTGATATCAAAATGGATTCTTGATTCGACAACACATCATTTGGTTCAGGGGATCTTGGATAAGATGTCATATCGTAAACACTAGCCCCAATTAAGACACTAGAATTCATTTGTTGTGCAATTTGTTTAACTTTTGCTGTCGCCACTAATTGGTGGTGCATGGCTTGAAACTTGTCGTGTTGGAACAATTCTTTTGATACATAATCATCTATTAGTAATCCCAACGCAGAAAACGGATCTGTTAACCCAGAATTGATTTGATTAAATGTAAGCCAATATTTAACTTCTGGAAATGCGTGCAGTAATGTTTGCACGTAGTTAGTATAAAAATCAATCAATTTTCGATTTTTCCAACCACCATAATTTGTAATTAGCTTAACGGGCATTTCATAATGTGAAATAGTGATTACTGGTTCAATGCCTAACAAACTAAGCTTATCGATCACCTTTTTATAAAAGGCTAGCCCCTGTTCATTAGGTGTCGTTTCATCCCCATTGGGAAAAATTCTAGACCATGCAATGGAAATACGTAATGAGTTAATGCCTAATTCTGAAATAAGTGCCAAATCCTCATCAAACTGGTTAAAAAAATCGATACCAGTTCTTCTCGGAAAATAACTGTTTTCATCAGCTAAGCAGTTATTCAGTTCAAATGAAGAAGTGATTTTAGACGACTTATTCAATGGAATAAGATCTGTTTGCGATACACCTTTGCCCGCGGATTTGTATCCGCCCTCGGCTTGATTCGCTGAAAATGAGCCACCCCATAAAAAGGATTGTGGGAAATGATCTTTACTCATGATTTTTCACTTCACTTTTCATAATAATTGACATTTTTTTGGCCATGTTTAACTCGCTCATTGTAATCATCAAAGAATCTTGCGCATGATTAAATAAAACAGAATATGGAATATGTGTACCCGACGCTTCTAAGCTCATATAACGACTTTGTATTTTGTGCGCATTATTTAATAGTGATTCGGCTTCATCTAATAAAGATCGTGTTTTAGAAAATTGATGCTGCGCGATTTTTTCTAGTGCTGTCATAATCAACTGTCTAGCATCTCCAGCCCATACAATGATTTGCATGGCATCATTTGTTAAATCATATTTGCTGTTCATATCCACTAGTTCTTTCTATTCTCCAACTCATTAGTTAACAGCTGGGCATCATAGTACTTAAAGAATGGATAATATATTGTCCAAGAAAGTATGAACAAAATGACAAATAATAATACGCCCTTAATGCCAGTGGTGATGTACGTTGAAACTGGGAATGGCAAATACCAAATCCAGAAGACTTTATCGGGAATTGGAACAATATTTAAACGCATCGCTGCACCAGCAACTGCTGGAATTAGAATACCATTCAACCACATCGGTATCATTAATAAAGGATTAAATGCAATAGGAGCTCCATAAACTAAGGGCTCATTAATATTGAGAATAGAAGCAGGAAAAGTTGCTCGACCAACTGCTTTTAGTTGTTGTGATTTTGAGAGAAATAGCATCATAATTGCTAAAGTAATCGTAAATCCAATTCCCCCTGCTGCAATAAATCCCGTATAAAAAACTTCTTGGGTTGTGATATTCACTGCTTTTAAGCCATGGGCAGCTAGTCGCTCATTCTCTGCGATACCGCTAAGCATAATAGGTAAAATAATTGGTGATAATGTCCACGTACTAATACCAAACGAATAAAATAAACTATATACAAATCCAATAACAATAAAGCCTATGTAGCTTTGACCAATGATTGATAATGGTGAAAAAAGTGAAGTAACAATTTTAAATGGGTCAATATTTTTAGCGGTTAAGCCTAACCACCCTATGAATATGATAAATGTTATTGGTATCAAAGAGTCAAATAGATTGACAATAAACTCTGGCATTAATGTATCTTTTTTAAAAAAAGAATATCTGCTAGCGAATAGTATTATTGCAGTTACTACTATTCCTGCGATAATGGACAAAAATAGTCCTGCAGAACCAAAGCGGCTGAGTTCAAACGTTACATGATTGCCTGAACCATCAAATTTTGGTTTGATGAGCATTAAGTATAATGCCAATGATGTAAAACTCGCTAACATCTTTTTATCGTTCTTTTTTTGTTGAAGAATATTATAGGGAATAAGGAAGGCGACAAAAAGTCCCACCATTCCAAATGTAAAGGTTGACATGTAGCCTAAATCAGGGATTAGATTAGCTTTAATATTATTTATTAAACTAATTACAGTAATTAACGACCCAATGATTATAAAGGATAAAATCAACGTAATGGATTTCTGAATACCTTGTATCCATGAATTTGAGGTAACATCGTTTACCTTTTTAATAAACTGACTATTTAAAATATTATTCATCATTATTCTTTCAAATTTTACATTTTTTGTATTTGGTTTAGGACTGCGTTGCCGTCTAAGAGTCCATAAACTTTTGAGGGAATCACAGCAACTTTTATATTACTGTTCGCTACTGACAATCGTATTTCACTTTCTGCATACTTTAATTGTGGTGAAATTAATAAATAATCGATACGATCAATGTATTCATCAATTTGAGTCATACTTGCCGCATGAACTTGACAAGCTTGCTGATTTTCATTTGATGCTTGACGAATTTTTTGAGCCATAAAGCTGCTTGAAGCACCTGTATTACATATCAACAGAATATTTTTGGTTGCCATTATTTTTTTCTTCCTAGATTCAAAAATTCGAATACTTAATTTTCGTTGCCCACTGTTGATTTCTCCCTAGCAAATCAATTTGGTTAAGAACTTCTCGTCTAAAGTTTTCCATGCCGTTTGTTAATGACAATGCTTTTTCAGCAGCTACATTGAGGTAGCTAATTGCAAATTGACTAGCAACCCACGGATCTTCACCGACCGCGACCGCGAGAAGTGTAGTTATAATTGCGCCAACCATGTCTCCTGTCCCAACAAACTTATCCAATTCATCGACGCCATTGCTCAAAATAAGGTGTTTATCATTTTGAACAATGACATCCTTTTTCCCTGTTGCCACAAACACAGTATCGGCATACTCAGTTGTTATTTGTTTCAAAGACAAAATGAGATCTTTTAACGCCTGATCATGCTGATCAGAGCTAGCACCATCAATACCTTTTGCTAATGATGGTAAGCCGACAAATCTTCTGATTTCTGAAGTATTTCCTTTGATAACTGTTGGATGATTACGCGCCATAGCCATTCCTAACTTTGTTCGTTCATTAGTAATACCATAGCCTACCAGATCCACAACAGTCGGTTTTTTAGTCATATCTGCTAAAGAGCTAGCTTGACTGAGACTTTGTTCGTGTGACTCATTAAGTCGGCCCATGTTTAGTAGTAGAGCATCTGTTGACTGAAATAATGACGAAAATTCACGGGTATCACTACTCATGATAGGTTTACCACCAAGATACAATATAGTATTAGCCACCGTTTCTAACGTAATATCATTGGTTATGCAATGTACTAACGGTGCCTTTTGCAAAGGTAAAATTGATTTAATTTTTATTAATTCATTTTTCATAGCTATGCTACCCAACAAACATTCTCTGAATTTCTTTAAAAGAATTTATTTTTAGCAAATTTACTAAAACAAAATAAGCGATTACTGATCCAATTATGGTTGCACCCACAAAACGAGGTGTATACACAAACCAGTACAAGTTTTGTTGTTGTCCAGTAAACCAGACCATCACCGGAACTGAAATTAACGATCCTACAATTCCGGTCCCAAGAAATTCACCAAACATTGACCAATACATATTGCGTCCATACTTATACAAGATACCTGCACCGAAAGCACCAAAAATTGAACCAGTCAAAGCCAATGGGGGTATACCTAACATTAGCATTCTTATTATTCCAGTAACTACTGCCATAACAACTGCATATACTGGTCCTAGAATTACACCAGCAATAATATTCATGACACTGGACATTGGCGCCATACCTTCAATTCTAAAAATTGGAGATAACACGATATCTAGCGCTATCATAATTGTAACGACCATTATTTTTGTCAACTTAACATTTTTATTCATTATGATTTCCTTTTTAATATTCCATTGTGTTTTATATTTTAATTATTGTGTTGATTTCGATTAGAGCATAGTTAAACCACCATCTATGAACAGACATTGGCCGGTCATATTATTCGAAAGCTCTGAGGCCAGAAATACGGCTGAACCTGCCACATCCTCAGGAGTAGTTAAACGTTTAGTCGGTGTTTGCGCAATAAGTGCTTCCCGAATATCACGATGCGTGTACTTACTAGAAGCTGTTGGGTACGTCAATCCTGGTGCGATAGCATTTACTCGGATACCAAAAGCACCTAATTCACTAGCCATTGTACGTGTCAACCCAAGAACAGCAGATTTTCCGACAATGTAATCATGATAAGGGATTGCTGGAGACCTTATCAAATTACTTGTTATATTAATGATGCGACTGCTATTATTTGTTTTTAATCTTGATAAAGCACCTTGAGTAACGTTTAAAACTGCTTTTAAACTACCGTCGATTTGATTTTGGTAGTCACTCCACTTCAGTTGGTATAACATTTTTCGATGCTTAGGATCAAATTGATATTGACTTAATGCATTGTTTACAATGATATCGATCGTACCAAAATTTTCAAAAATATCGTATAGCATGTTTTTCACTTGTTTTTCATCACGTACGTCACATGCTATGGCAATTGCTTGACCACCATCTGAAATAATTTCTGCAACAACTTCATCGGCCTTTTTAGTATTTTCCAGGTAATTGATAATGACAAAGGCACCTTGTTTGGCATACTCTTTGGCAATGGCTGCCCCAATTCCTCGACTGGCTCCCGTCACCAGTGCAACTTTGTTTTTTAATAGCATTTTTTATTCTCCTCACTCCACATCCGGATCAAACTTCTCACTAGAGAATTCTAAGCTCTGCTCAATGTCTGTAACACGAACTAAATCCAATAAGTTAAAGCGTCCATCATGGTGCCAGCCACTGGAAACGTGATTCATCTTTCCCAGCGCACTCATTCGATTAACACCCACTTTCCCTAACATATCTGCCAACGAGAACAAACGATTCGGAGAAATCGCAATTCCTGCTGACTGTAAATATTGCTGATACGGTATGAGTACAGATGGTAAATCTGTCAAATCATTAACAACAAAAATATGAATTGAACGATTCAAAGGCGAGGCGCTAAATCCGATATTATTATGTAAAATAATAGTCCATGCGGTACTATTGTCACTTCGAAATACTGAGGTTGCTCCGTTTTTTATAGACGTTATCTCAGCTTCTTGCCGCATTTTTTCAATAGCGATTTTATCTGATTCGTGTATCGGTGCACGAGGATATTTGATTTGATAGTTATTTAACTCATTGGACAGGATACTCGCAAACTCTTGAGGCGTTATTGCCCCACCTCTTTCAATGAAAATTGACTGCGGAGCTAGACAGCTTTGCTGATCATAGGTGGCAATGTCCTCAGCTAAGTCTTTAATGACTTGAGCATAATACTCTGGTGTCAACGTCTCCCTACCAACTATTGCCAAACCGATTTTGTACCCATAACTTAAAATCTTCTTATTCAATGGTGTTTTGCTTTTTACAGATGCAACCGCTTCTTTACCACCACACACAACAATAGTATCGGCCAAATTAAGACAGCGCGCCTCGAATTTTCCACCACTATGCCATGGTAGAATGGCAATCGTATTTGCCAATTTTGGATCAATTTCAGCTAACGTCTGAACAAACAAGGCTGGCATAATAGGCTCTACAAAAGATGTTTTCCCCAGTGTTGGCGATTTTACAAGTAGTCCCATGATGAGTGTCCACAGTTGTATACCTGGCACGTTACCGGAAAATATTTGGAATATTAAATCTGGTCCGTAAAATTTTGAAAATCCACCGGAAAGGTTTGGCTGAAAATCATCCAACATTGCACCTGATTGTCCAAGTTCGGTATTCACAAATCGTTTTAATTCTTTCTTTCGAAATAAGCGAATAAAGTTTTTGAGCTCTAAACTAAATTGATCAGCGTCATAACCAGTTACCGCGGGGACTGCTTTTTCTGCTATTTTCCGAAGATGATACGATGGGTTAGTCCATTTTTCTGCTGCCCGAGCAATAATATCAATAATTTCATTCACTGTAAGATGCTTTAAATAATGATTACGGTTATGCGTTATTATTTTTGTAATCTCTTTTATTTCTTGTTCGGTTATTTTGGGATAACACAATACAAGATGATGTGTTTCATTTTCAACTACCTTTTCGGTTAAATCACCAAGGATAATGCTGTCTGGCGTGTAAAAAATATTAATTTTTGTCATTTCTTTATTAGACATTATTGACACCTTTATTGCAGTTGTAAAAGCTCATCAGCGGTGATGGAACAACCCTTAGCCACCGATCCTTTTGCTCTACCAATGACTGTGAATCCATGATTATTTTTGATAACAATGTCTTCAGTTAGAATTGATACGCAGGAATCCCAATTAGCTAAGTCGTAGTATGCCAATAGGCCACGTTGACCCTGTACAACAGGCTGTAACGTTTCAGTATCCAAGACCTGAGTTTTTACCCAAGCAGGTGCTATTTTATCAAAATAAACTGTTTTATTTTCTGAATGATCCATTAAATTTCTATCGTAACATTGAGAACTAATCTCTGTCATGCCGTACATATTTATAATTTGTTCGCGTGTCACCTTAAATGTGCTCTCCAAATCAGCATATAAGTCAGTCATACTCACTTCTTTTGACTTGCCCTTAAATCCACCAGTATCAAAAATAATGCTTTCTTTTGCCAGATTAAAGGATTGATGATGTTGCTGTAAGTATGCCAATAGATGAACATAAGAAAACGAAGCACCCAAAAGTAATATGGGCTCATGATTTTTTCTGCTTCTTGAAGAGCAACGATTAGTTCCGAATAGTTTAGTTGGTTATTTTCAAAAAAGATATGGCTATTTTCAGTACCAAATTCTCGTATAGCGGTTGATATATAGCGAGATAAAGAAGAGTTAGGGTTATCTGCCATACCCGGAAACAAAGAAAGTATTCTAATTTTATCCGTATTAGGCAAAACGTTTTTCTTGAATCCTGCCCGCATAGATTCTTCCCAAATATTTAAATTCGAGATATAATGTTTGCTTCTATGATTAATATTTGTTGTGCCACTCGAATAAAAAACATCCGCAGCTTGATTAATATCTTCGGTTGACAGAATTAATTCTTTGTACGCTTGAATCGGAATTAGCGGAACCTCGCGCCAGTTTTTTACAGTCAAGAGGTTTTTATGTCGCAATTGGGCAAATTTTTTATACGGTAAATTGTTTTGAAATTGATAAGCAAAAATGCGCATAACTAGCTGATTGAAGTCCGATTCATATCGCTCTGTTTGATGATCCTTGTATTTATTAATGAAAGTTAAAATGTCGCTTTGAATTTTTTTAGATTTTTCAATCATGAGATCCTCTTATATTTTTTATCATTCGTGGTAAGTTAACCAAGGCAAACTGTAAGATGATGGCAGACAACGCACCGACTAATATGCTATTAGATAATAATTCACCTGTAACACCTGACCAGCCGGTTGCATAGTTAGGCAGAGCAATCGCTAGTATGATAGACAATCCAATAATCATGTTATTTTCATTGTTGTCAGGCGCTCTTTTCAAAATGTTGAATCCAGTCAGAATTAAAGTTGTTGCTGCGGGCAAAAATATGCCCCCAATCACTGGACTAGGCGTTATTGCCAAAAACGCACCAATTTTAGGAACAAAACCTAGTACGACAAACAAAATCCCTGCAATAATTACTGGTATTCTCGAAACATTACCAGTTAAGTTTAAAATCCCTACATTCTGCGCAAAAGCAGTTGTTGGAAAGCCTCCGAACAAGGATGAAAACATTGATCCCGCAGATTCGCCAATTAGACCATTTTGAATGCGCCTTGGTGAAATATTTTCTTTTAAAGTATCGCCAGCTGCCTGATAGACACCTAAAGCCTCTACCACTGCAACCACATAGGCAACAAAGAATGTCAAAAACATGACCCAATTAAACTTTAGCGATCCATAAGGCAATAAATGAGGCATGCCAAACCATGATTTTGTTGATAATACGCTGTAATCTACGACACCTAACGAAACTGCTAGAATATCACCAACAATTAGCGCGATTAAAAAGGAAAAACGTTTCCAAAATCCCTTACCAAATATCGACAATAGAATGACAATAGTTGCTGTAGTAATAGACAAAATAAGTGTTGTTGGTGAAGAGAAACCTTTATCACCTGGATAAACACCTAAGAATTCAGATAGTGTGAATCCAGATAAAGAAATACCAACCAAAAATATTAGTGTTCCGGTAATTGCCGGTGTCAATAATTTGATTAGTTTATTGATAAGTCCTGTAACAGACAATAAAAATACAATGAGTGCACTCAGTAAAATTGAACCACTCGCCGTTGCTAACTGACCAGCTTTACCAGCATTAATCATTAACGCGTCAAAAGCAGCTGACGGCCCTTGAACAATAGGCAGCTTCGCTAATTTTGTTGCCTGTGTAAGCGTGACTAATCCTGAAACAATAAAAATCGTGTTCACAAGATTAGTTGATAAGTTCAGTGAGAGCCCTGCGGCAGCGGCAACATAAATTGGATCTAACCACACGTTAGAAACAAACACGTGCTGTATTCCAGCTAGGCCATGATCCATGATTCGGTTATGTTTTGGTGTCATCATAATTAAATTCCTTTTCCAATAAAAAAGTGCCCTTAAATACATAAAAAAGGACACTTTTGACAACAGTACATGTCGTTATCAAATATTGGTCACTTTCCTACGCTAGTATTAACTAGATCAGGTTCAAAGGGACCGATATACATCATCTCAGTCTTTGCGACGCCCCTAGTGATTATTATTCATTTTTCAAAAAAATCCTCTCAATAAGTCATTTTATGCAATAAAAAAACATTTTTCTCACCTAGAGAAAAATGCTACGTTAAAAAATGTAGCACTTTCCTACGCTGATGTTAATCAGTTCAGGTTCGAAGGGTTCTTCTCAGCCATTTTGGCGCCCCTAGCACAAGCATTATTGTATCATAAATTTTCTATTAAATGTAAGTAATTCATTCTATTTTTCACATAAGTTTGTCATTAAGTGATATCCTTACTGATGAAATTTACCTTTCACAAATCAGCCAGTCGAGAATATAAAAAATACCAGTCTGTTACTAAACACAGACCAGTATTTTGATGCCTCGTCATTAAGGCTGTACTTGTGTTTTCCCCTGCTCATCATTGTACAACTTAGTATCATATATTTTGATAAATGGTAAGTAAATAATGAAAGCTATTACAACACAGATTATTGCTAAGACTGCTGCTTTCCAATCAACGGTACTAATAAATGCACCGATTCCGGCTGGGGATGGCCATGGTGCTTGAATAACAATTGGCCGAATGATATGGAAGTTAATGGCTGCATAAGCAACGGAAGCTGTTGCCATTGGTGCCAAGAAAAATGGAATAGCTAGATAAGGATTATAAACAATTGGTAATCCAAATATTAACGGCTTGTTAATATTAAAAAGTGATGGTACGATTGAAGCTCGGCCTAAAACTTTTAGCTGTTCGGAACGTGCTAGTAAAGTAATAAATATGCATAATCCAAGTGTCGCACCAGAGCCACCTAAGATAGCAAAGGCATTATTAAATTCTCCAGCAAACGGTATGTTAGCCCCATTTGAATTTGCTACCATATTTGCTAAGAAGATAGGCGTAATAAATGCGGAAATAATGTTAGCGCCATGAATACCAACAATCCACAAGGCATGAATCAAGAACTCAATCACCATAATTCCTAGCCAGGTGCTAGTCATGCTTGTAACGAAGCTAAATGGTATTGCAATCATTTTGAAAATGTCAGTACCGAGTAACACTAAGGAACCATTAATACCCAGTACAACAAAAGCAATAACGAAAGTTGGAATCAATGCCGTAAATGATCTTGATACACCTTCCGGTACAGCATCCGGCATTTTAATCGTCCAGTTATGTTTCACACAGAATGAATACAACCAAACTGCTAAAATAGCCATAATAATCGCTGTGAAAATACCACTTGTTCCAACACGGTCGATTGTGCTAGTCATTCTAAATCCGTTGATAACTGTCTCGTCCTTGGATATAGTATTTAGCAGAACAATTTTTCCGCCTTTTAAAACCAATTCTGGCAAGCACATAAAGAATGCAAATAGTGATAAGAAGGCACCATTTAATGGCGCTACTTTTAGTTTATCTTCTGTTTGAATAATACGAGTTAATTCAAAACCAATTGCTAAACTAAAATACATGGCTAAGATACCCATGGTTGCTGTGTTGGCAATCATGTACAAATCGCTAAACTTAAAGAATGTTGCGTCGAAAAAATCATTTAAGAACGGAAATACTGTCGGCAATATATTCAAAACTAATATCATAGATCCAACAATTGTAAAAGGAATTGAAGCCATACCAGCAGCCATGATAGCTCTCACAATTCTATATTGGGAAACTTTGGTCATTGGTTTCAAAAGCACTTTTTGTAGGAAGTTAAACATAGGTCCATTTTCCATAACTATTTCATCTCCTTATTATTTTTAAGAACGGACTGATAGGCTGTCAAACGTGCGTAATATTTATCGTGATTTGTTGCAATCAAGCCTAACCTTTTGTTAACTATGAGAAGTATGCTACTACTGAGTAATAACAGGATTAGTACCACTAAGCGGTTACTACCAGTATTTTGTATAAATTGGTAAAAAAATGTAAATAACGATGTTGGGATGCTCACCATTAAAATGATATTCACGATAAGCTGTGATGTGAAGAACACTTTTGAATAAATCAGTTGGTTCGTATGATGTCCAAATAACTTAATTTGTTCAATAATTGCTAGCGAAGCGATAAACATTAAAGCAACAGGTATCAGTGCCACTAGGGTCTGCCACATAATTATGGCCCAATACAAGTTTACGAACAGAAAGAATGCTGTGGCATAACGGATTAACATGAATCGATTAAACTGCATGCTTTTAAGGCTCATTTCCGTACGATTTTTTTCGATTGCGACCTCTAAACCGTGCTGTTTATCCTGTGGCTTTTTTGGCCCTCGTTTGATTCCTTTTTTCAATGTCTTGTACCTCCTCATAAAGAGTCTGCATTTCAATAGCCATCTCACGTAAAGTCATCGTTGTCATTAAGTGGTCTTGTGCATGGACTAATATAATTTCCATATCAATATGACTACCCTCAGCGTATTCTTGTAACAAGTTTGTTTGCGATTTATGAGCTAATAGTAATTCGTCATTTGATAATTTTAGATTTTCGTTAGATAACTTAAAGTTTTTTTCTCTCATGGCTTCAAAAGCCTTATGAACCATTGTGCGCGCATTTCCACTGTGTAAAATAATTTCAAAAGCGACAACTTGAATGTCTTCTGATTTCATATATACTTACCTCCTTTCATCATTAACAGAAAATTATGCCGAAATTCTGAAAAATTTCTTGAGGCAACCAACCGGCCCTGTTCTTCAGTATTTTCTGTAAATTTACAATTGCCTGCGTCGTTTCTGTCAAACCCTTATTGCTCCGATAGGATGGTGATAGCAGGAAAACTAGCTGAATGTTTGGATGCTCGTCAGACCATCTGACACCATTTGGTATAATTCCAATAGCAATTTTGGGTACTCGACTCATCGGCATAGCAGGATGTGGAACGGCGATAGTATCACTAAAAACGATTGAGCTCAGTTGTTCACGTTGATCGATTTGTTCCAAAAATTCATGTTTTAATTCGGTAGGTTCATTGGACATCAGCATATTAGTTAACTCTTGTAGTAATTCCTTCCGATGAGGCGATACCTGCCATATTTTAAAACTTGACTGATCAATAAATTGATCAAAATGATTTAAAACACTATTAATTGGTTGCTTTTTCTCTACAGCAATATATTTATTTCGGACTTGCTCATTATCTAAAAATTCATTTATTTTTTGAACATCTGCTTCGGTTAAAAAAATACTTACCTGTATGACTGGAACCTTGAAAACACGTGTTGACAGATCAATAGCACTGATTATGAGATTAACATTACTTAAAGTAGTGTCATCAACTTCATAATATCCTTTAATATCAACAATGTTTAAATACATGCCAAATTCTTTTTCGACACGATTGTTGAGTAACTGTGCCGATCCATACCCTGTTGCGCAGATAATTAAGGCTCTTGGTTTATTTAAATTTTTGTATTTTTCTGCTGCTGCCATCAAATGAAGTGCTAGATAAGCGACTTCATCGTCATTAATGTCAAACTGAGATAAATAAGGCGACCATTTTATATAGCGCTTGGTATCCATGAACTCACTTAAATAATTCGTTTTTATTTCCTGTAACAAAGGATTTTTCAATTGAATACCTTGCTCAAGGCGAACTATCATGGGTTTTAGATGTTCAATGATATTTTTCTTGAGAGCATAATCCTTAGTAACTGGATAATCGGTTTCTAATTCAATTCGTTGCAAGATCATATCTAAATCCCGTTGCAAGGGACCATCATTTTGTATATTAATATTTTTCCCTTGTGCCATTAATTGAATGGTTAAATAATCTACTTCACTTTCCGGAAATTTTAATGCTAAGCCACTTTCAATACGAGAAAAAATTTTTCTAGCAACATCACTAACATTTCTGATTTCAGGATTAATGTCAACTGGAGCAGCCTGTAATTCAAAGCCGCATTTCAATCGTTGAACGCTTAGTGCAATGTATAAAACAATATTTTGTATGGTAAAGTCCGTTAAATGAATACCAGCTTCTCGACATTCATCAAGAACAATAATCGTAATTTGATCGTAACTAATTGCCTTAAAGAAAGATTTATTTTTCATATAATGTTGAATAGAATTTTCACTATGACTGAAAAAGTAATCTAGAATAAAGTGACGTTTATCGCGCTCTAAACCCGTAATGAAAACACCTATATTGGCTTTGCTTTCGACACTAATTCGATATGGCATTAACACTTTGCGAATGATCGATAAATCTTTTGAAAGTGTGGTCCTTGTAACAAATAATTTTTCAGCCAAGTCATCAATTAAAAATTTTTGATTTTCAATAATAAGTTTGTTCAAAATATACTTTTGACGGTCCGAAATATTATTGCTGTCCTCATTAATTAACCACTGGGATAATTCATAATTTTTATTTAAAAATAAGTCAAATGTAACGGGATGAGATATGTGCAACCGATAACCTAAACTGGGTTTTGCATCAAGTAGGGCACCTTGTGAAACTAAGGTTTCTTTTAAAATTTTGATATAATTACGAATTGTTCTAGGTGTCAGTGACAAAAGAGTAGATAATTCTTCACTGGTTACGAAACGATCTGAATTATCTACTAAATAGATTAGTAAATCACGCTCTTTTTTCCTCATCATCACACCTCACACAACCTTTACCATGCAAATTGCTAACTAATATGTTCCTGTACTAAGTTCGCCATGCCCTCAATACCTGTTGGTATGGGTATATAGGCTTTAAAGGGAATAGAAACAACAGGTTTACCAACCTCATCTCCAATCTTTTCAAAACCTTCAAGATACATTGTTGTCTGTGGGCTGACCAGAAATAGATCGAAATCACTATTACGAATAGCATCTTCTCCTTCTGTAGCAGTAATCGCATCCACTTCAATATCTATATTTTTATTTTTGAAATAGTCAGTTGTTTTTTTTGCCATCATGGAGGATGACATACCAGCTGCACAAATAATTAAAGCTTTTTTCATCGTGTTTCTCCTTTTTAATTAATATTTTCAGCGTTCGTTGCGATAACGTCTTTAAACCAATAAAAGGAATCCTTTTTGCTACGTTTCAATGAACCCTCATTTTGGTTATTTTTGTCTACATGGATAAATCCGTATCGTTTGTCCATTTCTCCAGTCCCGGCTGAAACCAAGTCAATACATCCCACGGTGTATATCCAATCAAATCAACGCCGTCTTCAACTACCGCCAACTTCATTTCCCGAATGTGTTCTTGTAAATATGCAATGCGATAAGAATCATGTATTGTACCATCTTCTTCAACTTTATCGTATGCGCCAAATCCATTCTCAACAATAAATAATGGTAAATGATATTTATCTGTAAACCAGTTCAAGGCGTAACGCAGCCCCTTAGGATCAATTTGCCATCCCCAATCACTTGCTGCTAAATAGGTATTACGTACTTGGCTATTTTCTGGTGTCATGTCATCAAAGTTTAAACCTTCTGGCTTTTTAACTGCATGTGACATGTAGTAACTAAAACCAATATAATCAACGGTACCAGCTTGTAAGTCTGCCAGGTCTTCTTGGGTAACATCAATGTTAAATCCCTTCCGGGTCCAATATTTTGTTAAAAATGCTGGATATTGACCATTGACATGCACGTCTGCAAAGAAATAATTTTTTTCCATGCTCTTTTGAGCTGCCAGAACATCATCTGGATTCATAGATGCTGGATAAATTGGTCCCATAGCAATCATACAGCCAATTTGAAAATTGGGATTGATGTCATGACCCATTTTAACAACTCGTGCGCTAGCTACTAATTCATTATGAGCAGCTTGATACATACCCTCCTCACGATTTTCACCAGGGTTAAAATGCAGCCCAGAATTTGTGAAAACCAGAAAATCATTATCATAGTTAGCCTGATTGTTAATCTCGTTAAACGTCATCCAATATTTGACCTTGTCTTTGTATCGCTTTAAACAAGTCGTTGCAAACTTAACGAATAAATCGATTACTTTTCGATTACGGAAACCACCATATTTTGTAACCAAGTGGTACGGTAATTCGAAATGAGATAACGTGATGACTGGTTCAATATTATTTTTGATAAGTTCATCAAATAAGTCATCATAAAATTTTAAACCTGCCTCATTTGGCTCGCTTTCCTCACCAGTAGGATAAATTCTTGTCCATGCAATTGAAGTTCGAAAACATTTAAATCCCATTTCTTTAAATAAGGCAATGTCTGCTTTGTAACGGTGATAAAAATCAATCGCTTCATGATTAGGATAATATTCTCCTGAAACAACTCCTTTCGTAATGTTTCGCTCTTTGTCTGGTCCACCAACCGTCATGACGTCAGCGACACTAACTCCTTTACCTCCTTCTTGCCACGCACCTTCTAATTGGTGAGCTGCAACAGCACCACCCCGAAGAAAATCTTCAGATAAACGTTTAGACATATTTAGTCCTCCTTTAACTACTCACATTTTATCAAGTAAGCGCTTACATTGCCATTGAATTGTTTTCCTCATACTTGCGGAAATTACCTTACAAGAGTAATTTTTATGGTGATTATTAAAAATATATAAAACCACATAAATTACTATGATAAAATTATTGGTAAATACATTCAATGATTATGGTCACATCAGGGGAAACAAATGACTTTTAGAGAATTAAAACAATCAGATGAAAAAATTTTTAACGACTGGATAAAAAGTTGGACCACTGAATCAGTAATTGTTTCTGTAGCCAAACCCATTACCGGCAGTTTCGCTGAACATTTAGCTAATCTAGAGCAAATGAAAAATAATAGTATTAATAATTTTGTTCCCGCCAGCAATTATTTTTTTATTGAGGATGGTTTGATAAAAGGCGGCGTATCAGCTCGCTGGCAGTTAAATGACCACTTGCTTAATTTTGGAGGACATATAGGATACGGCGTTGCCCCTGCCTGGCATCAACAGGGAATAGCTAAGAAAATGTTAGAATTAACACTAAACATTTATCAGCAACGTAAAATTTCACCTGTCTTGATTACCGCTGAAAAATGGAATATCGCTAGCCGCAAAACAATTGAATCCAATGGTGGCGTCCTTGAAAATATCATCAAAGAACCCAGCACAGGAAAATTATTTTGTCGATACTGGATTGATTTGAATAGTTAGTAATAAATATCATCATCCAGAAAGTTGTTTTATTTCTTGAAAAATACGACAAAAAAAGCTGCCCTGTTAAGGCAGCTTTTTAAATTTAATCATCTTCGTTATTGATTGAATTCAAATGTTTAAATGAAGTCTGTATTATGACAAACAATAACGTTAGGATGCTAGATATTATCATAGCAAGAAAGATTGCTCGACTAAAATTGCAGAATAAAACTAATATAGCAACCGTAAATATAAAATAAATAAGCCAAACACAAATAATGAAAGTTAAATAAATAAATGTGTTAGAGACTTTTTGATTATTCCCGCTCAATAATCAATACCCCCTGAATTAAGAATAAAATAATATATTTTTTCAACTTAACTGTCATTAATCAATGTAATCGAGTTCCCCACAAAATATATTATTTCTATAATTATACCATGTTTACATCGTCATCATTTTTGTTTCTGGCATAAATGCTATCCTTTTAACACTTCTATCGTAACATCGGCATTATTCTTAGCACGAACAGTAATCATGCCACCAAGAGGGAAAGTGAATATAGGCTGAGTGTGACCAAAATCAACATGATAAACCACCGGAATAGTATTGAGAACAGGAAATTTAGCTAATATGCTGTGAAGATTGGGTTCTGACATTTTATTTTCAACTGGGAACCTTCCAATAATTAATGCGGCAATATCTGGATGAATTTGTAGCATTTGAGATAATTCTCTAGAAAATTCAAGTGGTTCTCCGCCCTCAGCTTGTTCAATAAATATAATAGGTTTTGTGACGGCGGGCAAAAACTTTGTCCCAGCTTGGAGCCCATACGTTTGTATATTACCACCAGTGCTTATCCCCGTTGCTTGGCCCGAGTTATATACTTGCCACGAATTAGGCATTGGCTTTCTTGGTATATTAGGATCAAACCACATATCGCTTGTCCAAAGCCCGCTTGGTTGTAAATCATACTCTGACTGACCTAATGCTTTTATCCATTCGTTTGTTTGATACTCCTGTAATTCATTCATTTTGAAAGATGAGTAACATGGCCCATAATATGTTACTAATCCTGTCTGGGCACGAATAGCATTGTGTAAGCTTGTTATATCCGAATAGCCAATAAACACTTTTGGATGGCTTCTAATTATCTCCCAATCAATATAAGGCAGCAATTCATTTGAATTCAAGCCACCAATGGTCGTCATCACTACTGACACGTTATCATCAATAAAGGCCTGGTGTAAATCCTGAATACGCGCAGTAATTGAGCTAGAATAAAACAGATCATTCTCAAGTATATGATCCCCAAATGTTACTTTATAGCCTAATTTTTCCAATCTTTCCTTGGCCACTAAATTTTGGTCAAACCCACCAACTCGCTTGATTGAAGAACTTGGCGATATTATTCTTATTTCATCGTCTTTTTGTATTTTTTTAGGAAAAATTGTTTCCATTATTTCACCCCACAAATCATATTTGTAGAGAATTGTAGCACATTTTCAATAAGAAAGTACATTCAAATAAAAAACCGTCTTGGACGGTTTTTTTTCATGCTTCATCATACCAAGGATAATGGTACATTTCTCCAGCAGGCTTATCCGTTCTCTCATAGGTATGCGCACCAAAATAGTCACGTTGTGCTTGTGTGAGATTAGCAGGTAGAACAGCTGAACGATATGAATCGTAGTAAGCTACAGCAGCAGACAATGAAGGCGTTGGCACACCAGCGGTAACAGCTAGTGCTACTACACGACGAGCAGCATTTTGGTATTCTTCAGCAATATGTTGGAAGTAAGGATCTAAGAGCAAATTATGCAGATCCGCTTGCGTTGTAAAAGCGTCCGTAATGCGTTGTAAGAATTGGGCACGGATAATCGCCCCTGCACGCCATAATTGTGCTAATTCTCCAAATAGTAAATGCCAATCATAGTGCTCTGATGCCATACGAAGTTGATCAAATCCTTGTGCATATGACATGATCTTTCCAAAATACAAAGCTTTTCGAATATCCTCTACGGTACTTTGCTCATCACCAGAAAACGAATAGTCTGGTCCTTGCAATGTTTTTGAAGCCGCAACACGATCATCTTTCATTGCTGATATATAACGTGCATAAACTGATTCAGTTATTAATGACTGTGGCGCTCCAACTTCAAGCGCTGATTGAGAAGACCACTTGCCTGTGCCCTTGTTTCCGGCCCGGTCTAAGATAACATCAACAATTGGCTTGTCAGTACCTAAATCATCCTTTCGAGTTAAAATATCAGCAGTTATTTCAACCAGATAAGAGTTTAGTTCTCCTTCATTCCAACCAGAAAAAGTTTGAGATAACTGCTCTTGATTGAGATGTAAGACACGCTTCAAAATATCATAGGACTCTGCAATTAATTGCATATCACCATATTCGATGCCATTATGCACCATTTTCAAATAATGTCCTGCGCCATTAGGGCCAATATACGTAACGGTTGGTTTACCATCTTCTGGGGCTTTTGCTGCAATTTGCGTCAAAATAGGAGCTACCAAATCATATGCTTCGCGTTGACCACCTGGCATTAATGACGGTCCTTGCAGTGCACCCAATTCACCACCTGATACACCCATACCAATAAAGTTAATGCCTTCTTGAGCTAATTTATCTGAGCGGCGTATCGTATCTTCGAAGTAAGTATTACCGCCATCAATCAGCATATCGCCCTTTTCTAGATGTGGTAATAATTCATCAATAACAGCATCCGTACCCTTTCCAGCTTTTACCATCAGCAAAATTCGGCGAGGTTTTTTGATAGCCTCCACAAATTCCTCTGTAGTATAGCTTGGGATAAATGCCTTATCTTCATGCTTTTGGACTAAATCATCAGTTCGTTCGCGAGAACGATTATAAACAGCAACTCGATAACCCCGGGATTCAATATTGAGCGCTAAATTACGTCCCATTACAGCTAATCCAACAACACCAAAATCTGCTTGTTCCATTTTATTACCCACTTTCCTTAATTTAAACTTATTTCATATATAATTAATTTACTGCACTACATAAAACATGACACGAGTAGAATCGATAACAGACCCGAAACGGAGATGACACTGGTTAATGTCGTCCAAGATAAGAACGTTTCTTTCAATGTTAAACCAAAATATTCTTTTATCATCCAGAATCCAGCATCATTAACATGATCAGCAAATATACTTCCAGCACCAATTGCCAAAACTACTAATACAGGACTCACACTTGAGTTGGACACAACTGAAGTAACTAAACTGGCTGCTGTTATCGAAGCAACAGTAGATGATCCTAGGCTGACGCGAAGTAAAGCAGCGATTAACCAAGCAACAAGAATTGGGGACAAATTAGTTTGTCCGAATAAATCGCCAATATACTTAGAAACACCACCATCAACTAATACTTGTTTGAAGGCACCACCACCACCAATGATTAACAACATCATAGCAATTTGTTTAACCGATTCAGACATTGCGTCACCAATTTCTTTGATATTCAATCCACGGAAAATACCCATGGTGAAAATCGCAACAATTAATGATATGAGCATAGCTACATCAGGTGCACCGATAAATGTGACGATTTGATAAATAACTGACTTAGCTGGCAAAACAAATGATAAGATGGTTGCAATACTAATCAATATTACTGGTAATAATGCTGTCAAAACACTAATACCAAACTTTGGTGTATCTTTCAACTCGAATTCTTTGTACTCACCTAAAACAGAAATATTAATATCTTTTTTATAAACTTGCGGATATACTCGATGCAAAAAATAGTTGAACACCGGACCAGAAATAATGATCGTGGGAATTGACACTAAAATACCAATCAGTAAAACGTGCCCCAAAGGCGCATTCAACACCTGTGATACAGCAGTCGGTGCAGGATGCGGTGGTAAGAAACCGTGTGCAACATTTAATGTCGCAGCCATTGGAATACCAAGGTACAAAAGAGGCATATTTACTTCACGTGCAATGACGAAGATAATTGGCAATAACACGACTAATCCAACTTCAAAAAACAAAGCTAAACCAATAATAAACGACGTAATAATAACAGCAATTTGAATGCGTTTTTTTCCAAAAGTCGCAATGAGCTGGTGCGCAATTCGAAAGCCACCACCTGCGTCGGAAATTAACTTTCCAAGCATCGATCCAAATCCAAATATAATCGCTAAGTGGCCTAACTGACCACCTATTCCTGTCTCAATACTTGTTGAAATATCAGAAACTGGAATACCTAAAATTAAGCCGACAACAAACGCTGTAATGACTAACGATAAAAAAGTGTTCAACTTAAATTTAGTAATCAAGAATACGAGTAAAATGACACCAATCAAAACTGTTAACAATGGCATAATTAATTCTCCTTTTAAATACGAACCTTACCTTAGTAAATAGCCGCCATCAACAGGGATTGTTGCGCCATTCACATAATTTGAAGCATCACTAGCTAAATAAATAACCGTACCCATTAATTCCGATGGCTTTGCCCAATGTCCTGCCGGAATGTGGTTTAGAATTTCGGTATTTCTTTCTGGATCATTTTGGAGAGCCTTTGTCATTTCAGTATCAATATATCCGGGAGCCAGCGCATTGACTTGAACCCCATAGGGCGCTAAAGCATCTGCATAAGCTTTTGTTAGTCCGACTACTGCATGTTTACTTGCAGCGTAAGGAAAAATAAACTTTCCAGCTCGAAACGATTGCATTGATCCAATATTAATTATTTTCCCAGATTTTTGTTTTGTCATGAATTTTGCGGCTTCATGTGACAAAAAGTATAATGCGTTTAGGTTGATATCAATAACTTTACGCCAATCCTCATCCTTATAATCCAGCACGTTATTTCTAATCTGGATACCAGCGTTGTTAACTAAAATATCTAATTGACCAAAAATTGTAACACAATTTTTGACAATTTTTTCTGCCGCGCCACTTTCAGTTATGTCGATGCTCATAAATCGCACTTTTCGATTACGATTTTCAGCAAACTGCGTTAACTCTGGCCAGCCTCTTTCACTTCTGCTAACTATAAAAACATCAGCTCCTGCATCTAATAGAGCTTGAGAATAATATTTTCCCAATCCTGAAGCACCACCCGTAACTATCGCAACTCGACCTGTAAGATCAAATAAATTAGATAGACTATCTATCATTTTCTTCCTTTCTTAGTGTACCGATAAACCACTACGTGTAACCGCTTACAATGATAGTCTTTTGTATTTATTTTGTCAACTTAAATGAGCGGATTTTTTTGTCGTTAAAACATCTACCGTTCTCTCTAAACGATTCATCGCTTCAACGAGTACTTGCATTTCATTTGCAAAAGATAGCCGCACGTATCCTTCACCGGCCTCCGTAAAAGCAGAACCGTGTACTAAAACAAGATCAGATTCGTTGATAGTGAATGCAACAAAATCCCAAGACGACATGCCAAATGCTTTTACATCGATAAACACATAAAAAGCACCATCAGGTTTAGTATAGTTTAAGGACATTTCATCTAAGCGCTGCAAAACATAGTCTCTACGCTTTCTAAACACCCTAATATATGTTTTTGGTGCTTCAATATCGGTGGTTAAAGCTGTTAGGGCAGCCATTTGTGAGATGCTTGATGCACAACCAACATTAGCTTGCTGTATTTTATAGATTTCTTGAATTAGTACTTTAGGACCAGCTAAATAGCCGATACGCCAGCCTGTCATGCTGTGCGATTTCGACAAACCGTTGACTATTATTGTTCTCTCTTTCATTAATGATGCGCTGGCAATTGATGGCGCACAATCTTGATCATATGTTAGTCTTTGATAAACATCATCTGTCAGCACATATAAATCGTTTTGTTGAATAACTGACGCTAGTGAACTCAATTCTTCTTTCGACAACACAATACCTGTTGGATTGTTTGGGTAGTTCAAAATAACTAATTTTGTTTTGCTTGAAATTGCTGACTCAAGTTGCTCTGGAGATAATCTAAAATGAGTAGAACGAGTATCAACCACGACAGGAATTGCCCCAGCTAGAACTACTGCTTGTATATAAGCTGGATAGGCAGGCCCAATTAGAAGGACTTCGTCACCGGCGTTAATGAGCGCACGAACCGTGAGGTCAATACCTTGACTGGCACCAACAGTCACAAGTATCTCGCTTTCTGGGGAATAACTTACTTCATAAAACTTTTTAATGTAATCAGATATCACTCTTCTAAGCGACAGGAATCCCATATTCTCGGTATACTTTGTCACGTTATTACTAATTGCTTGCTTACCTGCTTCTTTAGTTGCTGCGGGCGTAGGTAAATCGATTTCGCCAACCGTTAATTCAATCATTTGGTCAGCAGGTTTCTTTACTAAGTCCAAGACAAGACGAATTCCTGATGCTTCTGTTTTGATCACTTGATGGTTAATAGGCTTTGTCATGACATTTTCCTTTTCCATATTCTCTTGACTATTAGGCAATGCGATCTCCAGCTTCCAGAGTATTATCCAATTTATAGATGCGATCAATACTTATCAAGACGACGGCCGCTCTTGGAAAACGATCGAATATGCTTGTTTTGGCTAAAATGTCATTAGCAAAGTCATCATCTTCATGAATAACGGCCGTTCCTTCAAAGCGGAACCCTTTCTCTACATTAGAATCCACAACTGCAACTGCCACATAACCATTTTGTTGTAAATTTGCATAAGCTTGTTTGAATGTATGTTCATAGTAAATCAGATGTTCATCATCATACACACGAGTTGATCCTTTAGGACCGACTTGTGGCGATCCATCTCCTCCGGTAGTCGCTAAAAATGGTAGCTGTTGGTCAATCATTTTTTTCATTTCTTCAGATAATAATGCCATTGTTCCATCTCCTTTTGAGTGCGTGCCGAATGCTGACTACTATATCTTTAAAATTTAAATTTTTTAAATTAAAAAGCACAACACGCAATTGTTGTGCTAGCAGTCGATTTGAATATTCTATATAAAAAAAAGAAATTTTTCTCAACAAAGTGACACATTCAATTTGTTGATGTTAATATACCACCAACAGAAAACGTTTACAAAGATAATGACTTATTCATTATTTACAAGACATATCGTTTTCATTCTATATCAATTATCGTTACAATTGAATTAATTATAGAAGGAGGAATTAGTCATGAGTAAAAAAGTTGCTGTTCTCGTAACCGACTTAGTCGAAGATATTGAATTCACTGACCCCGTCAAAGCACTAAAAGAAAGTGGTGCCTCAGTTACAACAATCAGTTTTAGTACTGAAGCTGTTACAGGAAAACATGGCACCAAAATTGACATTGATAAATCAATCGGCGATGTAGCGCCATCTGATTTTGACGCATTGTTCATTCCCGGGGGCTTTTCTCCAGATCAGTTGCGAGCCGATGAACGCTTTGTTAATTTTACAAAACATTTCTTGGCAACCAATAAGTTATTATTTAGTATTTGCCACGGTCCACAATTGATGATTCCTACTGGCTTAGTATTGGGTCGAACCATGACAGCATATCGAACAGTACAACCAGATCTTTATTACGCCGGTGCCCGTATAGAGAATAAGCCAGTGGTTATTGATGGTAATCTCATCACTAGCCGAGAACCAAAAGACATTCCATCATTTAATGAAGCTATAATTGATGCTTTAAATTAGAAACACAATAAAAATTATCTTACCATTGATCATTAATTTCTGAGGAAAGATGGTCTTTTTTATTTGCATAAAGAGAACATATCTAATTTATATTGTTTTACTGAAAGTATTTGTTTAAAATGGATTTTATTATGACAAATCATTTGAAAAGAACCTACGTTTCATTAATGTTAAGCCCATTTTTTTCACAAATCGGCTCAGCTATATATGTTTTAGGGCTAAACTGGCTAATAGTAAAATCTACTGGCACTACGCAACTACTGGGTATCATCGAGGGAATTGGTGGCTTTGCGTTCTTGATCGGCGATTTATTAGTCGGTTTACTAGTAGATCAACACAATCGAAAATATGTTTTAATATGGACTGATATTATTGCTACTTTGGTTTGTGTCGTCAGTAGTTTTCTAATTAATAATAACACTCCCCAAATATGGCTTTTAATTTTGATTACTTTTATACTAAATTTAATGCTGGCCCTGAACTATCCAGCCGCTAAATCAATTGTACCTGAAGTAATCAACGGGAATTATTTGCAAAAATTCAACGCACTTTCAAATACCTTCTTTGGTCTTGCAAATATTATCGCCCCAGTTATTGGTGGCGTTTTATTGGCAATAAATGGCATTGATTTTAGTGAATTTATTTTAATTAATGCTGCTTCATATTTTATAGCACTATTTTTTAATTTATTAATAACTTACCAGCCAACACCATCAGTTAAGAACCATCAATCTGAATCTTTTTTAATAAGTACCATTAGCGGGTTCAAATATGTGCTCGAACACAAAAAATTACTTCTATATATGTCTTCCATGGGTATTTTTAACTTTGTGTGCGCTGGCTTCCTACTCACCACACCTTATATAAGTAGCCACTACTTTTCCAAAATCACTTCTAGTTATAGTTTGTTTTTGATCTGTGCAGCTGTCGGTGGTCTGGTAGGCGGTCTGTGGTTAACAGTACAAAAACAAAAAATTTCTTCAAATCGTATTTTTGCTGAACAAATCTGTTATGGTATTATTCTTATTCTAGGTAGCCTAAAATTTTCGATATATAGTTGGATTATCATTGCACTAGTATATGGTTTGATACAATCACGTTTCTTTGGCAGTATGATTACTTTTATTCAAGAAGAAACGGACATCTCATTTTTGGGAAGAATTTTTGGACTTACATTTCTATTTTTTGATGGCATTCAACCGGTAGGTTCATTTATTTTTGGCTTTTTTGTAAGCACTTGGGGTAGTTGGACCTACAGTGTTTTAGGTAGTTTAACTTTATCACTGTTCGGCCTCATTTATTTTTTTAACCGTAAAACTTTTGAATGATTATTCGAAAGTTTTTTATATTAACTTAAAATGTTTTAAGCCTTCCAAAACGCCATTATCTGTTTTTGCAACATAGCTAGATAACTTCTTTAATTCCGCTGTAGACTCTTTCATAGACATCCCATAATTCACCGTTTTGAACATGGAAATATCATTGTTTTGATTACCAAATGCATAAGTTGTCACCCTACTGTCACTAACCTTTTCTAGCAACAAATTAATTGCTTGCCCCTTAGAAACTCCTTTAGGTAGGATATCGATGGCCAACGGCGCATAGCGTTCAATATCTGAAACTGCAATAATTTTCTCTCTAATGACCCTCTCGGTTTTGGCGTTTAAATATAAATTCATAAAGTTAACAGGTTGTTCTACAAAAAACTTCTCATTGAACTCGATATCCATACTGCCCATACTTCTCATATGTTGTTGCACGATCGGATTATCCATTGTTAGAGCAAAACCGTTCTGGTTAAAAAAACCTGTACCAATATTGTACTCATTGGCTATTGCTAATATATGCTGAATTTCAACAATCGACATAGTCGCATTTTGAATTAGCTTTCCTTTGAATTTGACATAGCAACCATTAGACAGAATGTAATTTTCTACTTCTAAAAACGTCAGTAAATGCTGTACCTCGTAAAAACTTCTGCCCGTTGCTATAACAGGTTCAATTTCATTCTCACGCATGCTTTGAAACGCTTGTTTGATCTCCAAAGAGACATGTAAATCGCCATCTGAACAAAGCGTTCCATCTAAATCAAAAAAAGCAATTTTTCTCATCATCTTTTACCTCTTCGTATTCTCTTAATGTTTTTTTATTGCACTTTTCAATATAGCAAAAATATTGAGTTTTGAATTTTACGTTATTTTTCAGCTATTACTCCACCGAAGTCAAAAACAACAAAAAAGAGGAAAGAATCAGCGTACAGTAAAAACGCTAAACCTTTCCCCTCGGATTTTTTATATCAATAGGTGCCTTTTGAATATTTCAAAAGATGGAGCCCTCGGTCACTGACCATATTGCGGAACCCTAGCTCCAGTTTTCCAGTTCGTTTGTAATTATATCATATAAATGTAACTTTTGTTGTTCTTCTTATACAAGGTCTTCAATCAACCGGAAAAAGCAATAGCTAACCAAAAAAGCTTAAATTTTCAAATCAACCTGTGGTAGCTTTTTAAATACTGGAACAAGAACTAATGCAACGATTAATCCCATCACTGCTTGTGCGATATTCCCGATAATTGACGCCAATCCCGCTGTCCAATTATACAACATAGCACCAGCTAACATGTACCCAACCACCATAATAAATGATCCAATAATTAAGCCAATGACTTGGCTGGTAATATGTTTCTTATAGCCAAAATAGCCCACGATTAATCCTTCTATCCCATGAATAATTAAAGAAAAAATCATCCACTGTGGATAACCAGCAAGCAAATCTAACAGCAGACCGCTTAAGCCACCGACGATCAATCCACTACGTGCACCACCAAGCAGGGCAGCTAAAAATATCCCAGCTTCAACCAAGTTAACAAATCCATTTGTCGCCGGGACAGGTATCTTAACAATGTAAGATAATGCAATATTGAAAGCAATGATGGTTGCTAAAATAGTGATCTGCTTTGTATGATTTTTTTGTTCTATCATATTATTTGTTTCCTTTTATTTTAAATAAATATCTTTTTATACTTCAGTCAGATAGTCGCACAATTTCACTTTTCTTTAATTGTGTCACTAACTTTGGCTTGCAAGCGAGGTACTACCTCTTTTTCAAACCAAGGATTACGATTAAGCCAAATATTATTCCTTGGCGATGGGTGAATGATAGGAAAATATTTTGGCAAATAAGATTTATAATTTTTAACAACATCAGTTATTTTCTCTGTGCGAGCCAAGTGTAGATAGTATTTTTGAGCATATGACCCGATTAAAACAATTAACTGCAAATTAGGCATTGAAGCAATAAGCTTTGGATGCCACTTTTTTGCTATACTACCACGCGGTGGCTTATCACCTGATTTTGCTTTCCCCGGGTAATAAAAGTCCATCGAAATAAATCCAAAATTACCAGAATCGTAAAATTGTTTTCTATCAACATCCAACCATTCGCGTAGTCTATCTCCAGAAGCATCATTCCACATGATTTCTGTTTCTTGCACTTTTTTACCAGGAGCCTGACCAATAATCAGAATTTTCGCGCTCTGAGGTGTGTAAAATACAGGATTTAAGCCTTTTTCTGTGTAAGTTAAATTATCCTTATCTGCTTTAATGTCCTCAAAGATAGTCATGTATTTCTCCCATTTGTTATGAATTACATAATCTAACTTTATATTACCATATTAATAGCATCCAACTGTGTTAAAAATCTATTTTAGAAAATGGGAGGCTGTCTAATTGGTCCAAATTGTGCGATGTCATAACCACTGTTTTTTCATTATTTACAACTAAAGCTGCAATAAGCTTTAATATAATTTTAGCGTTTGTAGTATCTACCCCGCTTGTCGGTTCATCAAAAATATACAATTTTTATTGAGTAGACACTGTCCATAAGTCAACACAATTTTTCTTTCTCCGCCAGAAAGTTGGCCAACTTTTAAATGCCAGATACTGTCTAAAACTGTCTGCTTAATTTTTTTAAAGCTTTCATTATCTTCTAACAACGAATTACCGAATCGACGATACATTTCAATAGTTTGTTTGACGGTTAGTGTTGGAAAAAAATGTATGTTCTGAAGTTGGTAAGCAATATCGCGTTGGGCAGGAACACCAATTTTTTCTCCAGTCGCTGTCTTGGGCCCGACACCAGCAAGAAAATCTAAAAAAGTAGTTTTTCCAACACCGTTACCACCGGAGATAATATTTATTTTATCTTCGGCTAATATAACATCAAGATTTTTTGCAAGAATCCTTTTCCCAAAATGAAGTGAATATTTTTTTATTTGCATAACTTACTCTCCCCGCTTAGACTCGATCGGCCACTGCGTTTACTGATAATTTTGAAATAGAGTACCAACCAATTAAAACATAAATAAGTGTGACTAATAGACAAACGACAATCTCCGAATAATACAATTTAGCATTAAATAAAAATAATAGCACTTGATAGCTCACTTCAGTAATATATGAAAGCGGATTAATTAGCGAAGTAAAGGTAGTAATTAAGTTTTCCCTATTGTTTGGAACATGCATCCCAATAAATAGACCAAATAATAACATACTCACCAGGATATTTATTGACTCTATTTTAATTTTAAGCATAAATAATATGCTACCAGCAAAAGCAATCGGTAATGAAACAACGATAGAAGCCATTATGCCAGCTAATAATAGCTTTATGCTCCAATAATGAGCAGTAAACATGACCACAAAATTAAAGATCAGTAATTCAATATTCAACACTAATAACTGGACAAGAAAATTAGCACCCAGTATTTTGTATTTAGATCCGACAATGAAGAAAGTTTGTTTGTAAAATCCGCTTTCCCTTTGAGATATCATCCCAACAATCACATTATTTAAAATTGTGACTAAAATGATGTAAGCCCAAAAATAACCAATGACCTTGAAAGTTTCGTGGTTAAACGTCACGCTGTCACGCGTGAAAGAATTGATATTTATATATAGAAAATAAATAGTCGGAATAACCAAATTAAAAATAAAAACAAATTTGTTGCTCAGCATATTAACCCAATATACGCTGGATAAGTTTTTAACATCGTCCATTACTCTTCCCCATAACTGTTATAAATTCTAAAAAACAAGTTAAACTCTTTTCATTATATATTAATTAGCTAAATGTGTAAATCATAATAAAAAGCTACCGCTATCCTAAACAAAAGTAAGAATAGTAGCAACTTGTATGCTTCGATATTTTAAAGTAGTTAATCTTTACTTAAATCAATTAAAATCTTGGCCTGCGATTTATCGCTTGTTAATGACTCAAAACCATCAGAAACAATACTGTCCAATGAAATTGTATCCGTAATAACTGGTTCTACATTTATTTGCCCACTGCTAACAAGAGCAACAGTTTGTTGGAAAGTTTCTTTTGAATAAGCAATTGTTGTGGTCAGTTTAACACCTGCATTCATCAATTGCATTGGGTTAAAGCTGATTGGCTTTGCAAAAATTGAAACAATAACGACACTTCCGCGCGGACGTGTTGCATCTATTGCTTGTTCAAAGGTTGGTTGTACCCCGGCAACTTCAAATGATGCATCCGCTCCACCAGGAATAATGTTCTTAATAGCTGCAATAGTGTCTGGCACTTGACTTGGATTAATCACGTCTGTTGCGCCCATTTCAAGCGCTTTTCTCAAGCGAACTTCTGACAAATCTACAGCCACGATTTTAGTAGCCCCTGCTGCCTTCGCAGCAGCAGCAACTAATACACCTATTGGTCCAGCACCAAAAATCACAACTTTTTCGCCAAATCGAAGATCAGCCTCTTTGATAGCTTGGACCGCAACTGCAGTTGGCTCAATAGTAGCTGCTAATTTCAATGAGAATTCTTCAGGTAAATGATATAAGTTATCTTCTGGTACATTCACGTATGATGTAAAGCCACCATCCGTGCTTAAACCAATAAAGCTATAGCCATCGTAAACATCCAAATCATCAGAAGAAATTCCCTTTGTGACAGTTGGATTAATTGAAACGTGATCCCCAACTTTAAAATTAGCCACATCAGGACCTACTTTTTCGATAACGCCAGAAAACTCATGTCCCATCGTTAATGGTGCTTGACCGCCAGTCAATTCATCTGGTTGATCAACGGGAATAAATACAGGGCCCTCAAGGTACTCGTGTAAGTCGCTGCCACAAATCCCAGCATAAGCAACACGCACTACTACCTCATTAGATTTTGTTGGTTTGAGTTCAACATCCTCCACACGAACATCTTTAACGCCATGCCATACAGCTGCTTTCATTTTTTCTCCTTCTGACTATCAGTTTAAATTTTGAAAGACATAAATTATCTTTATTATATTATATGTCAACGCTTACAATTTGTGTATATAAATTTCATTGTTTTTTGTATAAAACATATAAATTTGTACAACACAACTAAGTAATACTATGGTAAAAATCAATACTCGTCCTCTAGATTGTCTTTTACACCTATCAATAACACCACTATCGCAATAATCAGCAATACTGCAAAGACACTAAATATGACACTAATGCCTAATTTGAAATCAAATAACCAACCGACAAGGAATGGTCCAACCGTGGCACCTACACGCCCAACTGCTTGTGCGGTACCCATGGCTGTACCTCGTATTTTCTCAGGAAATTGTGCGGGAGTCAAGGAGATTAATGTCCCCCATGCACCTAAGTCAAAGAAAGACATAAAGGCACCGGCCACTAGTATTAAAGCTATATTAGTACCAAAGCCAAAAACGAAACTCGAAATCAACGTGCCCAACAGATAAATTGCCAAAATCTTTTTCCGACTCATCTTATTCATTAAGTAGGCAGCTAAATAATACCCAGGCAACTGAGCTATACTCATGATAAGCGTATATCCTAATGAATTAACGATTGAAAAACCACGCATGGTTAGGACAGTAGGTAGCCACAAAAAGATCCCATAATAGGTCAACATCACAATAAACCACATTATACTTAAAACAATTAACCTTGATCGATGTTTGCTGGAAAGAAGCTCTTTAAAAGTGCCTTCGTGACTTTTCTTATTGATCGGTTCATTTGGTAAGTGCTTACGCAATGCTAGGGCATAAAAAGCAAACAAAGCCGCAAGGGCAACGGCAGCGCGCCAGCCAAAACGAGGAATAATTAGAAAAGAAATCAAAGATGCTAAAATCCAACCATAGGCCCAAAAACTATCCGCTAATAACAGCATTTGTGATCGCTTTGTACCAGTGTAGTTGTCAGCAATAATCGTTGCTGCTACTGGTAACTCCCCACCTAGTCCAATGCCTGTTATAAAACGAATCACCATAAACCACAAGATGTTTGGCGCAAATATTAACGCCAAATTACCCAATGAAAAAATGAGTAGCGTTCCGATGATAATATTTTTACGACCATATTTATCAGCTAATTTACCGCAAACAATTGACCCAACAATCATGCCAATCGATGTGACAGCGGCGGCCAATCCTAATTCTGTACTACCGACGTCCCACTCATTTTTAATCAATGGCATGATAAACGATAGCAAAGCAACATCCAATGCGTCAATCATCCATGCCGTGCCAATAATGAACAATAAGTGTCTCTTTTTATCCATAAAAAGAACCTCTTCCTTATAAAAGTATTTTTTACTTTTATTATTTATAAAGAGATTCTACATCTTTAAAATGAAATTAGCAAGCGAAACTTTTTTGCTGGCCTCCCCGGCCCTTTTTTATCAACTTCTCCAACTAATTCAAATATTTTTTTGTTGTTTTGTAAAAAATTAGAATTATCAGGCTCATCTTGTCCAAAAATACCATAGACGTGCCGAGCTGTTTTCAGCGTAAAGGAAGATCCTAATGTTAATAAAATAGTCGGCTGGTAGTTCAGTTTGTTGACTATCCGGTGGCAAGCCACAGTTAAAATCCAATTATGATCAAAGGCCAATCGCTTTTGAGAATCTAATTCTGTTACGTACTCATTTTCAGCTAACGTTTTAAAAAACAAATCACCCTTTTTTAGGCCAAAATAATTGTTTTTAATCTTTTCTAGCGTAAACCATTCTGCTTCGATTGCACCAGATCCAGGAACAAGATTCACGTATTTTGGCAAAAATATCATGTAACTCAGCGACAGCGCCCGAAAATCAGGATTTCTATCTGGTGCTGTAAATGTTGCTAGTTGCTCTGCATGAACATCAGAAAGCGATAATCCTATTTTCTCTTTTATTAGCCGTAAGGATGCTTCGTGTGCACTTTCGTCTTCTCGCAACAATATTTCTGGTAACGCCCAAAAATTTTCAAATGGCTCATCGGCACGCTTGATTAATAGTACTTTGACCTGTTGCGTGTCATAATCAAAGCTCCAGATGACATTAGTAATAGTGATGTAAGGTCTTTCCAAAGGAAATGAATCCATAACTACCTCCTTGTAGTTGACTAAAATTTAAACAACCTTTTGAATTAATTTATCAAACATTCGTGTAGGTAAAATGGCATGCAAACTAATCAATATCTTTGCGCCATAACCCACTAAGTATCTAGGCTTTGGTCGTTTAGTAGTCACTGACCTTACTATTGTTGAAGCAACTATATCTGGATCTGTTAGCCTGCTAGATGTATAAAGTTGATGCATTCTTTTGGACGCTGCTAAAGCATGTTCAGCATAAGGTGTATCAACCGAAGTTTTTCGAAGATTCTCTGCAGCAATAGTACCCCAGTCAGTTTTAATTCCACCTGGTTCAATAAGAATAACATCAATGCCAAATGGTTTGACTTCCATGCGTAGCGCATCGCTAAATCCTTCGAGAGCATACTTAGTGGCATGATACCAAGCGCCCATATATGTTGTCATACGTCCTGCCATAGATGAAATGTTAACAATACGACCATATTTTTGATGACGCATATGTGGTAAAACCAGTTGAACAAGAGTAGCAAGGCCAAACAAATTAGTTTCAAATTGCTTTTTAGCTTCTTCTATGGGGACATTTTCAATAGCACCATATGAACCATAGCCAGCATTATTAATTAAAATATCAATCTGACCCTCTTGACTAATAACGTGTGCTACAGCTGATTTAATTGAATGTTCATCAGTTAAATCCATCTTAAGAGGAATAATTCCTAATGAAGACAGTGGACTCATTTTTTCAATTCGGCGTGCTGCACCATAAACTTTGAAGCCATACGCGCTTAGTTTTTCTGCTGCTTGATACCCAATACCACTACTAGCACCAGTTATTAATACTATCTTTTGTTTGGTCATACGTTTATGTTCTCCATTTTTCGTTCGATGACTCATATATTGACGTAAAGTTTCAAAATATGATTTGACAATTAACAAACTTATTAATCTGTTAACTTTACTGCGTACTGTGTTTTCCAACAAAATAATTATAACCTTAATTTTCACGCTTTCATAATTAAAAAGCCACTGTTACCAGTGACATCATACTATCAAAATTGTAATTATTATGATTCGTAGTTTGTTCGTTTTAATAACGTAGCATCAATAATTTTTTTAATAATTTGTTTCGAATCATTAACCAAGAGACTGGCGCCCAATAAAAATAGTGGTAAAAATTGGATAATATACCTACTTCTACCTCCTTCAAACAAAAGAAGAAACAGAAAGGCTCCCGTGATACCTAATCTGATTGTTTGTGTTGTCTGTGATTTATTATGCCAACCAAAAAATATACAGCTTAAGATAATCAACCAAATGAATTGGGCAATAAACCGAAAGTCGGCCACATTTTTCCCATATATATATAGATAATTTTCCAGCACCCCTTTTAATCCGTGGGATTTTGGAATTTGGTCTCCCTGAATAAAATGCCCCTCCTTTCCCCATGCAAACGAGCCATCGGCCGTATTGTTTATTTGCTTTTGAATTATAAAATAAAAATAGCCAATGACACCTAACTTTTTTAATCGTTTAACATACATTTGTTTCGAATACTCAATTTTTTCGGACTTAGCTGCTAACTCACCCATTTTTAAAGTATCCTGCGCATTATATCCACCATCACCAGAAATACCCATGTTCATAAAGTGCACCGCTGGGATAGCCCGCTCTCGATTGACGTGAATTAATGTTTGATGCTCAATTTTATTTTGAGTTATCGTGTATAAACAAATAAAAGAAAACATAACTATCAAAACTGTACTGGTTTTTTTGAGTACTTCGGGTAATAACACACGTTTTTCTTTAAACAAGCTAAGTGTCTCAATTAAACCGATTGCGATAGCGGGAATAATTGCGGATGGTTTAATGAAATACGTTCCACACACAAGTAAAGCAAAGAGTGTCATTAATATATTTTTTTGCCATAGTTTAGATACTTTCTTTGCGCTGAAATAGAAAAATAAAAATGCTGATACAAATGGTAGGACCCATGTATCGGTATAGGGTATAACTATCCAAGGAAAGAAACCGAATACTAATATATGAATATATAAAGAAACTGCAAAGTAACGTCTGTCGATCATATAAGAGGTGGCAACCGAAAAAATAATCGATAGATCAACCATGACTATGGTCAGATAATCAAAAAACAACCATGTTTTCAACTGAAAAACATTTGAAAGAAACGACATAAACAACAGAATGGGCAAGTTATTTGAATTCAAACTAAAATATGCTCGATTATTTACATCATCTACATGATCTAGTGTATTAATTAATGCCGAAGGATCCCAGCCAATTTTAGGATGAAATACTGTTACAAACAAAAATTGTAATAAAACTAACAATACAAATAACGCAATTGATGTAATATTTTTATGTTGTTTAAAAACAAATACAACAGCCTTTTTGACTTTAGGTAAAAAATAAATTAGGCTTATGAACAATAGTATTATGCTGATAAAGACAAGCAATCCCAACGTAGTTGTTGTGCCTCTTTTTAAGTTATCGCCGATAGTAAAATTATCTGATAGAATCGCTGAAAGATAGGTAACACCAAAAAGTAAATAAAATAAAATCAGAATAGTAGCATTTCCCAAAGAAAATATCTTCTTTTTCATATCCTATTCACCACTCATGTCATCTCGGGTCACATAATAAAATCTCATTGGCGATTCACCGAGCTCAATTTTGTTTAATTGTGCGTGCATAGGTAAAATTTGCTTCTCAACTAACGTAAAAAAGAACTTTGTTATATTTTCTAAAGTAGGATCTATTGTGGTAAAAGGTTCAACCGTGTTCAAAAATTTTCCAGAATATGCTTTAAAAAGATCATCTAGAGAGCTCTCAATTTTATCAAATACAATCATGTTTTCGTTGGTTGAACGGAACTCTACCGCTATTTCCCAAGAATGTGCGTGTTCGTCACCTTCGCCATTTTCCCATCTAATTGCATGGCTAGCATGGATGTAATATTTCAAATGATAGGTACCTACTAAATTCATTTTTTCTACCTCCTTTAATTTTAATAAAGTCCTGCTTAACAATTGTTCCTACTGTTTTGAATTCTTCATGATAATTTTTCGTAGCCCACTTAGCAGAAAGATATTCTGTATTAATTACGCCAATTAAGCGTACCCAAGACAAAATAAAATTATATATGGGCATCCAAAATACACAATCGAATAGCGAAAAATAAAATGTTCGCTCATCACTAAATTTTTTTAGCATCATGTTTACATTAACAAAAACCATTGTACTCATAAAAACATATAGAAGATAAATGGCAACATATGATAGTAGTAGCAATAACGGTGAATAGTTTAAAAACAATAGCGCAATACTTGCGAAGAGCCATATTGTTTTTAGAAACATAAATGTGTGATCAATGATTAGTCTTCTCACCAAAAAATTTGAGAAAAATGATTTTAATCCCAAACGATTTCCAGAATACTTTTGCGATACTTCAATTTGGCCACGCTGCCAACGTTGTCGTTGCGTATATAATTTATTCCAGCTTTCAATTGGGTCAACGAAAAAGAAAGCATCTGCACAAAGAATAACCTTTCCTTTCGCTTTGTCTCTAACCTGAAAGGTAATATCAATGTCTTCGCCGACAGTTGATACATCATACATAAAGGTTTTCATTAATGCATCTTTTCGAAATCCTGAAAATGCACCCGACATTGTATATAAGTGATTGTTTTGTGATTCAATACTCCTGCCTGACATAAAAGCTTGCGCGTACTCGAAGTACTCTAAGCGCTGCAACCACTTCAATCCAACATTTTTAGTACTTTTAATCAAAGATTTTTGTGTCAGTATACTACCTGTCATAGCAGATATTGTTGTATCACTCTCAAACTTTTTGATTAAATTTTTTAAAGCATTGCGCTCTAAAATTCCGTCGCTGTCAATGTTAATAATATACGCACCAGAACTACTATAAATTGCAGAGTTTAGCGCACGAGCTTTTCCTTGCTCTGTTTTCATCCACTGCATATTTAATTTTGGAAAACTGTTTTGTGCAGATTGAAAAGCTTTAAAACTTTTGTCTTGACTTTTATTATCAACCACTATCACTTGAATTTTATCTATAGGATAGGTCGATTGGTAAACTGATTGAATGCATTCATACAGCGTATCTTCAGAGTTATATACTGGAATAATAATTGAAATAAAAGGCCAGAAACTTGGATCTTTTTCAGATTTTGGCTTACCAATCGTATAAAAAAATATTTTAACAAAAGATGAAATTGCAGGAACTGTTTCTACTAAAATAGGAATCAGTAGCCAAGTTATCCAGAATCCCATTTGACTTAACGTTGAAAAAAATAGGTAATTCATTTACACCTTCTTTTTATTTTTTGCTAAATAACCGTATGTAAATACTTTGTAGTAAAAGAACACGGCAAAAATATAAAATACAATTCGACCGATAATTGAGTGAGCTAAAAAGAAATGATCCACACCAAAAGTATGAACAATTAGTACAATCAAAATCAATCTAATAACATTTGCAACGTACATCCACAAAAAGCCCAGTAAGGCTAGCACAACTTTTTCTTTAGCTTGATACATAGGATAAAATGCTAATAAAGCCCAAAATGCTGCTGTTTCTATGACTCCTGAGCACTCATAATCAATTGACATTGTAATGGCGTTAAACCCATTATTAATAGCAATTAAACCGTAATCCGAATATACAGTGGCTAAATTTAAGGGATGTGCGACTAAAGAAACCCCAATGGTAACCGCTCGCGCCATTATCCAAATAAAATAAGGTTTACTAAAGAAAAATAAAATAAAAAATAGCCCCACACTACCCACAATAAAATAAAAAGCTGGGAGCTTGGCTCTTTTAAAAACAGATAAAGCATATAGCCAAATAACACCACTAATTAATAAAAAGATACTCAAGAAAATTAGCCTCTCTTTCTATTTTTTAAAAACTTGCCAAATAAAACTAACAGAATCGCCATAATAAAACCGCTTAAAACGATCAGATTTCCGCCCGTACTAGCACCAGTTACCGTTACTTTTTGTTGTCCCATGTTATCGGTATCATAGATTATGAGGCTTTGCACCATATCTGAATTTTTTAAAAAGCCACTTAATGGGATCTTAATCTCTGCACGATCGCGATATGCCCATCCATTACTCGATTTTTCAGTGGTAACATAACCAGTCACACCTGGAATTTGTTGGTTGATAAATAATTTATCAGGATCATTATTGCTCCAAGACCAAACAGAAGAGATAGCAGCTTTGGAACCAGGTTGAAGAGACCATATTCCACCATCAACTGAAAAGGTTAAACTAGTAATATTGTTACCAACTTGGACATTCCAACCACTTCCTTGAAACCTATAATTGTGTCCTTTGTTATAAGGATCCATATCAATATAAATATATAAGTACTTATCGTCAGATAAAAAAGAACCCTGTTTGGTAACATTGCCATTGTTATAGTCAAAGAAGATATCTGTCTTAGGTTTGTCTGCCCAATCCTCAAAGTTACCATCAATTGTAATATTGTAATTATTCGCTGTGTCTGCTTTAACTGGACTCGGATACAATGAGGTGACTGTAAACAGACTTACTGCCAAAACAAACAATGTTAGTATCTTTTTGAAACGCAATCAACGATACCTCCCTTCAACTTATAACCATTGGTTTTCATAGACTTAAAAATTTATATTTAGTTATGCATTATTTCAGTTCATATATACATCAATCAATTGTTTTGTATCACTATCAAGAAAACAACCGAATGCATGCTTTCTGAATTGTACATTATTATCCCTAATTTTTCAATTAAATTTTGCTATTTTCATCACTGTAATATGAAAAAGTCTTTTCGAAATGTAAGCGCTTGCATTTATATTATATTCGGTTTATACTATGTGTTAAATAATTGGAACGTTCCATTTATGAAGAAGGAGATCTTATGAATAAGAAAATGTGGTGGCAAAATGCTGTTGTATACCAAGTCTACCCAAAAAGTTTTCAAGATAGCGATGGCGATGGTATAGGTGATTTGAGAGGCATAATAAATCGTCTTGACTATATCGAAAAACTAGGCGTTGACGTTATATGGTTGAATCCCGTCTATAAAACCTCCAATATTGATGGTGGTTACGATATTTCGGATTATAAAAGCATCAACCCTACTTTCGGCGACATGCATGATTTTGAAGAACTACTAGGCAAAGCCCACGAACGTGGATTAAAAATAATGATGGATCTTGTGGTTAACCATAGTTCTTTTGAACATGAGTGGTTCCAAAAGAGCATCAGCAGCACAAGTACGGATAATAAGTATCGAGATTATTATATTTGGCGTGACCCAGTTAATGATCATGAACCAAACAACTGGGGCTCCTTCTTTTCTGGCCCTGCATGGACACTTGACAAAAGTTCTGGACAGTACTATCTGCATTTATTCGCCAAAGAACAGCCCGATTTGAATTGGGATAATCCAGAGCTCAGGCATTCAATATTCGACATGATGAATTGGTGGGCTACAAAGGGAATTGATGGTTTTCGTATGGACGTCATTTCCCTTATTTCAAAACCAACAGGATTACCTGATGGTCGGATACACGGTTCAGAATTATATGGTGATGCTGCTGAAATTGTCGCCAATGGGCCACATATCCATGACTATCTAACTGAAATGAACAAACATGTCTTGAAAAAGCATGACTGGATTACAGTTGGTGAAACTATCGGAGTCGACACAAAAGAAGCGGAGAAATATGCAAATTTAGATGGAACAGAACTAAACATGGTTTTTCAGTTTGAACATGTTAGCTTGGATGGAAACGACAACCCAGCACTCGGAAAGTGGTCCGATAACCACGTGTCATTGAAAAAATTACGTGATAATTTGACCAAGTGGCAGAAGTCGCTGTATGGTAAGGCATGGAATAGTTTGTATTGGAATAACCATGATCAACCCCGGGCTATATCACGATTTGGCAACGACTCAGAAGAATATCGCGAAATTTCTGGAAAAATGTTGGCTGCCCTTTTACATTTCATGCAAGGTACACCTTATATATATCAAGGTGAGGAACTAGGGATGACAAATGCTGGTTTTCAGGAATTGTCACAATATAAAGATTTGGAATCCATTAATGCATATGAAGAGCTAGTTGAAAAGGAAAAATTAATTACACCTCAAGATATGATGACATATCTTCGTGCACGGTCACGTGATAATTCAAGGACCCCGATGCAATGGAATAGCGATATTTACGCAGGCTTTAGTCACGTCAAACCATGGCTATCTGTGAACCCCAATTATCAATCAATTAACGCAGAAGATGAATTATCAAATCCCAATTCACTGTTTTATTTTTATCAAAAGTTGATCAAACTACGCCATACTTTACCAGTGATTACCGATGGTGATTTCAATTTATTCAAAGGAAACGAAGAAGATAAGGAAGTCTTCGCCTATACACGAAAAAACAAAAACGAAACCTTGTTCGTCATTGCGAACTTCACCTCTCATTCGGTCACACGCCAATATGATGTACCCTCTGAAAGCAAGTTAATTATTCAAAATTATCCAACAAATGACAATCAAGTATTAAAACCATATGAGGTCAAAGTGTACCTGTATACTTTGACCTCAGCCACACTGCATCTATAAAAAAGGAAGGTGTATGACATGTCTAGTAATGGAACAGTTACGGTAGAAAAAAGCAATGGAAAATTGCCTTGGAATGAACGCTTAAGTTATGGTGCTAGTGATTTTGCTTGTAGTTTTACATTTAGCTTAATCGGCACATATTTAATGTATTTCTATACTGACGTCTTTGGCATCACAGCCGGTGCCGTCGGCACATTGATGTTAGTTGCACGTGTAATTGATGCACTTGATGGACCATTTTGGGGTATTATGATCGACCATACGCACACAAAATGGGGTCGCAGCCGACCCTACTTTCTTTGGTTTAATGCTCCATTTACGATCTTCACTATTTTATGTTTTACAACACCAGACTTACCAATGAATTGGAAAATTGTCTGGGCCTATGTCACCTATATTGGTATTGACGTTTTATATTCAGCTGTCAATATTCCACTGACCTCAATTTTGCCAAGTATGACAACAGATCCAAATGAACGTGTTTTACTCTCTACAATCAGGTCGCTATTTTCAAACTTTGGTGGAACACTTATTTCAGTTATTGCTTTACCACTTGTCACCTTATTTGGAGGGGCAAATAACCCACGACGGGGTTTCTTCTGGGTTGCTGTCATGGCAGCGGCCGTCTTCTTCATCATTTACCTGGTTGTGTTTGCAAACCTACGTGAGCATGTACAAACCCGCCAATCACAACAAGCACTTCCAATTAAAACATCTTTAAAAGCACTTAGGAATAATTGGCCATGGGTTATTGTTGTTGGCTTAAACTTTATTTATTGGTTGGGTATGCAGACAAAAGGACAAGTAACCATCTACTTCTTTAAATACAATTTAGATAAACCTGGGCTCGCTTCCTTAGCATTGTTCTTCAATGCTGTTGGATTAGTTTCTGTATTCTTAACACCTAAAATTGTCATGAAAATAGGAAAAAAGAAGACAATACTATCAGGACTAGCCCTGAGTATCTTGGGTCAATTAGTCCTTGGTCTTGGTGCACAATTACTGAATGTTCCACTAGTAATTATTGGTACGATTATTGGAAACTTTGGAAATGGTTTTGTTGGAGCATTAATTGCCGTTTTGTTAGCAGATTCAGTTGATTATGGGGAATGGAAAAATGGCGTTCGTGCTGAAGGAATTGTAACCTCTGCCTCAAGTTTTACCGCCAAGTTTGGCATGGGTATTGGTGGCGCAATTACAGGTATGCTTTTATCACTTGGTCACTATGCGCCAAATAAATCCCAGTCTGCAGCAGCACTATTTAGCATCGAAGCAAATTATGTTTGGGTTCCTTTAGTCGCTTTAGTCATTTCATTCATACTAATACTCTTCTATCGTTTGACTCCCGAAAAAGAATTAGAAATGACACGTTATATTGATGCCAAACATGCTAGAGAAAATTTGGAAGATAGCATTGAGTAATCAGAAAGGATAACGACCATGGAGAAAAACTTTACTATTGATCCACACGAATTTGCGATGGCTCTAATAAGCAACACAAATCGTCCAGAGAAGCTAACAAACCAACGATTTATTAAAAATCAATTGACACTGTATTTAGAAGCCTACTTCATGATAGAAGACTTCAATCATTTAGAAGTGAAGCAAATAGAAAACATGAAACAACAACAAATGTCAGAATTATTTGATAAAATGTTATCAGGAAGGTTTACACCATAATAATTGTAAAAGTGCCAATTAGGCACTTTTTTATTACATAATTTATTGAAGAAGGTATTTGAAATTGGTTAATATGAACGATGTGGCTAGCTTAGCTGGTGTTTCTAGAGGTTCTGTGTCTAATTACATTAATGGGAAAAAAACCAAGCCTAATACACAGAAAAAAATAGCAGAAGCCATAGCGGAGCTAAACTATGTGCCAAATGCTACGGCACGTTCTTTAAAAACTAGCCAATCAAATTTCGTTGTTTTCATCATTCCGACAGTCAACTCACCGTTTTTTTCGGAATTGAGCTACTACATGCAACAAGAGTTGCAAAAAAATGGCTATAAAATGATATTATGCAACTCGAATAATCGCTCAGAAGATGAAATCGAATACATACAGATGGCTAATACACAAAAAGTTGCAGGATTAATCACGATGTCCTACGCTGATGCAGCTAATTTAATTGCAACAGATATACCGCTCGTTTCCATTGAAAAAAAAGTTTCCGATCAAGTGCCATTGGTTGTTTCAGATAACTATTCTGGAGGACAGCTAGCGGGAGAAACTCTAGTTAAGTCTGGTGCTAAACGACTTTTATTTATTTCAAAGGCGCCTGTGAGAAATATATCAGCTATTCGTGAACAAGGATTTTTTGACTACTGTCATGAACACAATATTACTGTAGATAAATTTGTAACACGTGACATTGCCAATTTTGTGGACGACTTTGCTACGTTCATTAATAAAAATACTGTAAATACAACATTTAACTACGACGGTATTTTTTCTGATTCTGATGAATTCGCGAGTGATTTTTACTTTTTGCTTACTCAAAAGGGAATTAATGTACCCAAAGATGTACAAATAATAGGATTTGATGGTGCTCGTATTTATTCACGACAACAAATTTTTTTATCTTCAATTAAACAGCCTACTGCCGAAATCGCCAAATCATCAGTAGAAAAATTATTATCACAAATGAATCAAAAAACTACTACTACAGCGTCCCACAATCACGTCACCTTACCAGTCCATTTTGTCAAAGGAATGACTACTTTGTAACTATATTTATGCAATCCCTTTTCAAATTTAGACGCACTAATATATTGAAATAATTATCAGTGTTACAATAATAAAATGAGACTAAAAAAATTATCCCAAAACCAACTCACCAATGGTACCGCATGGCTTGCTTTTGGCAATATTACTTCGCGAGTTTTAGGCGCATTGTATGTCATCCCTTGGACAATGATGTTAGGTGCATTATCACTCCAAGCTAACACTTTGATGGGTAAAGGCTATAATTTATATCAATTTTTCTTAATGTTATCGACTGCTGGATTACCTTCAGCTGTTGCTAAATTTACGGCACGACTTGAAGGTAATAGTAAGCATCAATTCTTGAAAAATGCGACGCGACTAAGTTGGGTCGCGGGATTTATTTGTTGCATTGCATTATGGTCCTTAGCCCCTATCCTTTCTGCCAGTGACGTAAAATTGATTCCTGTTCTAAGATCTCTTTCTTTAGCTGTATTAGTGTTTCCATTTTTATCTGTTTTAAGAGGTCGACTGCAGGGTGACCTAAGAATGGCAGAAATTGCCAAGTCAGACGTGATTGAGCAAGTCGTCCGTGTGGCCTATATGTTAGGATCTGCATATGTTATTTTACAACTACAGCATGGCAGTTGGGTAACTGTAGTTGTACATTCAACATTTGCAGCATCAATTGGCGCTTGGGTTGCAACACTTTACTTACTCTTCTGCACCAACTCACTTTCAAAAAAGCAGCTGTTAAATGCTGATTCCCTTAAAGAAAATTCTGAACCAGAAATCATCGATTTTAAGCATATTATTGTTCAGTCTTTGCCTTTCGTCGTCATTGGTGGTTTCTTAGTTGCCTATCAATGGATAGATCAATTCAGTTTTCACGTACTGATGTCAAAATTCAATCCTATGCTGTCAAGTAATAAAATTGAAACGATTTTTGGCTTGTTCAATTTTAATAGTAATAAGCTAATTATTATTGTGGTTTCATTGTCTGTTTCAATTGCATCGACTATTTTGCCTCTAATTTCGAAAAGCCGGTACAATCATGAGGTACTAAGAAAATATATTAGTCAAGCTTACGTATTATTTTGTGCCATTACCTTACCTGCTTGTGCAGCACTTTACTCGTTGAGTAAACCGGTCTACATTTTATTTTATGGAAATTATGCTGCGGAAAGCTTATATATACCAATGGTACAAATTTCAGCGGTTATTGCGCTATTCATGGGGTTAACATCTGTCCTAGCCATGATTTTACAAGGACTCAGTAAAACTGGCATAGCACTTAGGGCAATTGGCTGGGGCATGGCTGTTAAAATCCTATGCCAGCCTATTATGATCTATTTAACAAGCTCTCTAGGCGCTTTATTATCAACGTTTATTTCTCTGGTTATTGTCACAATTATTATGGGCAGTTATATTAATCATCGATTTGAACTTCTTGACTTTTTAAATACAAAAGTATTAAATGCCGTCTATGTTAGCGCATTTATGTTATTAATACTGTTTACCGGATTGAGTCTATTATCCAATCATTTTGTTCCGGATACTAGAGTTAGCTCAGGTCTTTTTCTGGCATTAGTTGGATCGCTAGGAGGTTTACTAGTATTGGTTATTTACCAAAAATGCCACGTACTAGATGTCCTCAAAAATAGGTAGATACTGATACGGATTCCTATCAAAATAAAAGGCAACTGTTCAACTCAGTTGCCTTTTATTTATAGTATGGACATTAAATATGATTTGCTAAGATTTCAGCAAGCTCTTCTACTTCATTTTTTTCGTTCTCACCAAAGCGGTTCAGTAATGGCGAATCGATATCAATTATTCCATAAATTTGTCCATTTTTAAATATTGGTACCACTAATTCCGAATTACTATCAGCATCACAAGCAATGTGGCCAGCAAAATCATGTACGTTCGGTACAATAATACTTTCTTTGTTAGCAAAAACTGTCCCTACCACGCCTGATCCAGGCTTGATATGCATACATGCCACTTTACCCTGAAATGGGCCTAAATCCAACTCTTTAGCATCATCGTTGTAGATATAAAAACCTGCCCAGTTCAGATTCTCATAGTTTTGAAACAATAAGGCAGCAGCATTTGCTAGGTTGGAAACGATATTAGTCTCATTTTCTAGTAACGCATCTAACTGTTGACCAACCAAACTTATAACTTTACTCATGAACATACCTCTTTTTATTAAAGTAATATACTTATTAATTATAAGTATATTAACATAAAACAAGTTCCGAGTAAATTATTAAACACTTATTATTCAGCTGATCTACTTCTGAAATTGACATAAATTACTAGACTGTACAAACTTGTTGTTAATTAAATGATCACGATACTTTCGCAAAAAACGCAAACTATTTCATTGAAAGAGTATAATTTAAAGGTATTAAGGAGTTTAAAATGTTCACTTTTCAAAAATTCGTAATAGATCATTATAAAGTCCAGTTAGTCATGCCCGAAAACAGTCACGCTGCTGAATTATTTCGTATTATTAATCAAGACAGGGAAACTCTATCACGCTGGATGCCTTGGACACCTAATATTAAAACCGTAGAAGATGAGGCACAATTTTTAAATTATGCTCGGCTTAAAATGGCCAAACAAAAATTGTTTATGCTGACGATACTCGTTAATAATACTCCCGTGGGAATGATTGACTTACACAATATTGACAGGAAAAACAAAAGAGCAGAGCTAGGTTATTGGTTATCGAGTAATTACCAAGGTCTGGGCATCATTTCCAGCTCAGTAAATCTTGTGTTGGACTATGCTTTTGAAAAATTAAATTTTCATAAAATTATCCTTCAATCTGACAGTGAAAATGGTAAGAGTATAGCTGTAGCTCATAGACTGAACTTTACCTTAGAAGCAATATTAAAAGACCAAATAACTTATAATGATGATTTCAAAGATTTGAATATATTTGTTAAATTTCAGCCTAAATAACTTACTTCAATTAAAAAGCGACACTGTTTATCGGTGTCGCTTTTTGCTATTATTCTAATGTTTTACCGTTACTTTCAATAACTTTTTGATACCAGAAGAATGAATCCTTTTTGTAACGCTTTAATGTGCCATTTCCTGCGTCATCTTGATCTACGTAAATCAAGCCATAACGCTTACTCATCTCAGAAGTACTAAAACTAATAATATCTAGTGGTGCCCACATTGTGTAGCCCATTAAGTCAACGCCATCAATCACAGCCTCTTTCATTTGCTCAATGTGCAAACGAAGATAGTCAATACGATAATCATCGTGTACTTTGTAATCTGCTGTTAATTCGTCAACTGCTCCTAAGCCATTTTCAACAATAAATAATGGTTTACGGTAACGATCCCACAGGACATTCAGAGAAACTCGCAAGCCGATTGGGTCGATTTGCCATCCCCATTCTGATTCCTTCAAATAGGGATTACGACCACCCAAACTCATATTACCAATCCCGTCTTCAACACCATCTACTCCTGTCACGTTGGTCATATAATAACTGAAACTAATAAAATCAACCGGATACTGTTTCAAAATTTTTTCATCATCAGCAGACATATTAATAACGATACCATTTTCATTGAAATATCGATTCATGTATTCTGGATATTCACCTCGTGCTTGGACATCCGTATAAAACAAATTTTTCTGATCTTCAACTTGTGCTGCTTGCACATCAACCGGGTTTGCTGTTGCTGGATACGTTTGCATGCGAGCTAACATTGAACCAATTTTGGCGTTGGGCGCAATTTCCTTTAATTGCTTTGTCGCAATAGCGCTGGCAACAAATTGATGATGAACTGCCTGATAGCGCACTTGCAACTGTTCTTGCGTACTTAAATCACCATCCATAGCGCCAGTTTCATGAAATCCCCAAGCACTAGTATTAATTTCATTGAATGTCAACCAGTACTTAACTCGGTCCTTGTATTTTTTTAAAACAGTTTCTGTATAGTGATTGAATGCCTTGATGACCTCACGGTCCAACCAACCATTGTAACGCTTCGTTAGTTCAATTGGCATCTCATAATGTGAAAGAGTCACGAGTGGTTCAATATGGTATTTATCTAGTTCATCAAATACTCGGTCATAAAAAGCTAACCCAGCTTCATTTGGATTTTCTTCTAAACCAGTTGGAAAAATACGTGACCAAGCAATTGAAAGTCGAAATACTTTAAAACCCATTTCTGCAAATAGTGCAATATCTTCTTTGTAGTGATGATAAAAATCAACTCCACGACGTTTTGGATAATGTACATCCGAATGATCGGCGATAGCTTCTTGTAAGGTATCTGCGTTAACATCTCCCATTGAACCGTGACGTCGGTCTTCAGCTTTACGTACGACTTCAGCTGTTGTTAAGCCCTTCCCATCTACTTGCCACGCCCCTTCAATTTGATTAGCAGCAGTTGCGCCACCCCATAAAAAGTCCTTTGAAAAGCCTGTGGTTGATTCTTTACTGTACATTTTTATTCTCCTTTTTATAATGCTTTCAGTTGTAGTAACCAATTTTGGTTAGCTACTGTATCTTGCGTCTCAGTGATTTCGTAATCTGCTGTATTTGTGATAATCACCATCACCGTTGGATCATATCCAGCTTCCTGAATAGCTTGACGGTCAAAGGTTATTAATGGCGTACCAACAGAGACCTTTTGTCCTTGTTCAACTAATTGATTGAAATGCTTTCCATTCAGTTGCACGGTGTCAATTCCTACATGAATTAGTACTTCTACACCACCATTGGAGATTAAACCAATTGCATGTTTACTTGGATAAACGGCAGCTACTGTACCTACTATTGGTGAAACAATTTGATCATCATCAGGTACGATAGCAATACCTTTGCCCATTGCGCCACTGGCAAAAACTTCGTCCTTTACTGATTCTAGTGGGATAATGGTGCCAGACACGGGTGCAATGACTAGGTCATCTTGAATTTCTTCGGGGTTTTTAGCGTCTGTTTTACTGTCTTTTGGTTGGCTAGGTACACCGAATAGATAAGTAGCAACTGCTGACAAAATGAAGGCGACAACCAAACCAATAACCACACTGGTAAATCCTTTACCCAAATACGTAGGTAAGGCTAATAAACTAGGTAAGGTAAAAGCATTCGCATGTGCGCCACCCCCACCAGCAATGGCACCGCCGATACCACCGGCAATCGTTGCAAAGATAAATGGTCGCTTTAATTTAAGTGTAACACCATAAATGGCCGGTTCAGTAATGCCTAGTACACCTGTGAGGACTGATGATCCTGCTAAAGATTTCATCTTAACATCTTTTGTTTTGAGGAACACACCGAGTGCGGCACCCGACTGTGCTAAAACAGCAACACTTAACATTGGTAGCAAGTAGTCATATCCTAACTGACTGATGTTATTTGTCATAACTGGCACGAAAGTCCAATGTACGCCGAAGATAACAAACACTTGCCACAAAGCACCCATTACAGCACCAGCAGCATAAGGTGCCACGCGGTAAACACTCTCGACTGACGACGATAGCACAGTTCCAACACTAGTACCTAATGGACCAACAACCAATAATGTAACTGGTACCATAATAATCAGACTGACCATTGGTGTAAAGATATTACGAACAGAATCATGGAAAAACTTATCCAAAATTGGTTGTAAATAAGATAACATCCAAACTGCTAACAAGATTGGTATAACACTCGAACTGTAAGTTGTTCCGACAACGGTCAAACCGAAGAATGTTACAGGCTTACTCCCTGCTAATAATGTAATCAAATTTGGATAAAGTAACGCACCAGCCAAAGCTGCTGCAACATATTGATTCACTTTCAAATGCGCTGCAGCTGTGAAGGCCAGCCAAACTGGTAAGAAGTAGAAGAATGCATCACCAGCGGCATACCAAATTTGATAAGTTCCACTGGACTCTTGCAACCATCCGAGTGTCACAAAAAGTGCCAATAAGCCTTTCAAAACACCGGTTCCGGCCATTGCCCCTAAGAAAGGTGTGAAAACACTTGAAATAAAACCAATGAAGCGATTAACAATATTATCTTTCTTTTTTTCTTCTTGATTATCGCTCTGAGCGTCATCTCTTGCTAGTCCAATTGCATCGGCCAATGGCTCAAAAACCCGTGCAACGTTGTTGCCAATAACTACCTGGTATTGACCCGCTGATTTAACAACGGTAATCACACCATCCATATTTTCTATTTTTTCAGTGTCTGCCTTGCTTTCATCTTTTAACTTAAACCGCAAACGCGTAGCGCAATGCCAAGCGGATCCGATATTATCTTTGCCGCCGACACCAGCCAATATATTATTAGCCAAAACTCCATAATTCATTTTTTCTACCTCGTTATGTTGTAAAATAAAAACCCAAAAAACATCACATAAATGATATCTTTTGGGTTTTGCCTAATTAAATAGTTACAATCCCTAATTTAAATTGAAGAATCAACAATTCTTTGCAGATGCATAGTCAAGTAAACTTGTTCGTTGACTCCTGTTTTTTGTTTGGTTTGTTTTTCAAAATAGTTAATCACACGTTGTGCACATTGGTATGAGCTTGTGTAACGCTCCTGCAGACTTTCTGATAAATGCTGCGACATTACATTGTCAAAACTATTCTCACCTTTTTGAACATGGCTTTCATCTAATAGTCGATCTACGAATAGTCGATCTACGAAGAAACGCAAATGAACAATTAATCTCTGATAATTGAGATTAGAAGAATCAATATCAGGTAATAAATCATGACGAATCAATGTTAATGCACTCTCAATGAGCTGCGTCATATTGGTTGCTTTCTCATTGAAGTTTGGTCCAGCACGCTTTTCAACAAACTTCAAAGCAATAAAACCAACCTCATCCTCAGGTAATTGCACACCCATTTGTTCATTAATAAAAGCTACAGCGAGTGCACCAATACGATATTCATCAGGATAAAAATGTTTTGTTTCCCATAATAGTTCATTTTTAATGGGCAAGTTTTTTTGTAAGCGTTCTACCGCAAACTGTATGTGATCTGCTAGTCCAATTAACAAGTATCCGTCAAATGACAGGCCTAAACTTTTTTCCGCAGTTGAAATAATATGTGAGGCGATTTCAACATAATCTGACGAAATTGTATCGGCCATTTCGTTAAACATTCTCGTCCAATTTTCATCTTGCGGATAATAAGTTTTTTCAATTTTACTCGAATCAACTGTATTACCTATTTTTTGCTTGAAACCAACGCCGCGCCCAACGATAACTAATTCCTGTTCGCTATTCTCAGCTAGTAGAACATTATTATTAAAAATTCTTTTTACCAGCATGGTCTACTCCTATATTTTGAAAATAAAAAACCAAATAATAGTTCCCCATCACCATCGATTATCGAAAGGTGTATAGTTTCCCTATCATTTGGTTTTGCCCACCGCAACTTATTCAGTGGTTACAATCCAACTTTATGTTGTTATTATATATCAAAATGAAAGCGTTTACAATAGTTTAAATAAATTAGTTTACAATAAACATTTAATGCTAGTCATCAAGCAAGATACTATTTTTCAAACTGATAAACTTTAGACTCGTACGGACGAAGTGTTTCCGCTTTGTCATCAGCATAATTGCTAACCAAAATTTTTGCATTTGTTGGTACACTATAATCTCGTGTAACGATATTGTCAGTGAAGTTATTGATAACAAGCAGTTGTTCGTTGTTTCCCACACGTCGATACGCATAGACTTGCTCGTCTTTCGGATCCAACAACTGATACTTGCCAGTAGTGATAATTGGCAAATCATGGCGCAATTGAATTAGTTTTTGATAATAGTAAAATATAGAACTCTTGTCAGCTAGTGCTTGCTCAACGTTTATTGTGTCATAATTATCGTTTAATTTGAGCCATGGTGTGCCTGTTGTAAATCCTGCATTCGCTGTACTGTCCCATTGCATCGGCGTTCGTGCATTGTCGCGTCCTTTCGCATGTACGTATTTCAACATTGTGTCTTCGTCAATCAAATGATCCTTGTCAATTAAATACTTAAAAGCATTTTTGATTTCAACATCATCGAAATCTTCACGTTGCAAATTATAGGCATTGGTCATTCCAATTTCTTCACCCTGATAGACATATGGTGTCCCTTGCATAAAGTGTAATAAGGTCGCAACCATCTTTGCTGAAACCACACGATACGCTGCTCGGTCATCCCCATAGCGGCTTACTGCTCTTGGTTGATCATGGTTATCCCAATAAAGTGAATTCCAAGCTTTACCGGCTAAATCATTTTGCCACTTGGATAAGTTTTCCTTCAGGTCAACTAGAGAAACTTTTTGATCATACCATTTTCCCAAAGCTGGATTTGGATTATTATCAAGTCCCATATGTTCAAACTGGAAAACCATATTTAATTCTGATTCATTTGTGTTTGCATACTTGATAGCGTTATTGATATCAACACCAGATGCTTCACCAACAGTCATCATATCAGCTCTCTTTAGCACTTTTTCACGCATTTCTTGCAGATACTCGTGAACATGGGGCCCATTAGCTACTGCCTTATCTGAATTACCATACTCCCCTCCTTCAGGTACCTCACCGTCTGGTAACCCATCTGGTTTTGATATCAAAGAAATAACATCCATTCGGAAGCCATCAATTCCCTTATCAACCCAAAAGTTCATCATGTCAAATACTGCCTGGCGCACTTCCGGATTTACCCAATTCAAATCGGGCTGTCCTTCAACAAACAAATGTAAGTAATACTGCCCAGTTTCTTCGTCAAATTTCCATGCCGGCCCTGAAAAGAAGGAGCCCCAATTATTGGGCTCATGTCCATCAACTGGATCACGCCAAATATAAAAGTCACGCTTATCATTATCCTTTGAGGAACGGCTTTCAATGAACCATTGGTGTTGGTCTGATGTGTGATTAACGACCAAGTCCATCAAAATTTTGATCCCTTTATCATGAGCTTTCTGAAGTAATCGATCAAAGTCCTGCATTGTACCAAATTTTGCATTAATATCTTCATAATCAGAGATATCGTAGCCATTATCTTTGTCAGGTGAAGCATATATTGGATTTAGCCAAATGACATCGGCACCCAATTTTTTAATATAATCTAATCTTTGTTCTATGCCTTGAAGATCACCAATACCATCTCCATTTGCATCTTGAAACGATCGTGGGTAAACCTGATAAACAACTGCTTTTTGCCACCACTTAATATCTTCTGTCATTTTTCATTCTCCTTTTTGTATCATATCTACTTGTGTTTTTCTTCTTTAACAATCCAAATTAAACAACCACCAATCATCAGAAAGACGCCTGCAATTGCTAACATGTGGGCCATTGATTTTCCAACAGCTGGGAAAATAGCAAAACTTGCTACCGAAGCAACAATTTGAGGGATACAGATAAAGCAATTAAACAAACCTAGATAAACGCCATCATGTTTACCATCCAATGCGTTCGTCAAAATAGTAAATGGAATCGAAATCAATGCAATCCAACCTATACCGATTAGTACAAATCCAATTAACGACGACACATGAGTATGACCATAAGCTACGATAATAAATCCTAAACCACCAGCTATCAAACTTAAGAAATACGTCATTTTTCTTGTTTTATCGTTTAACCTTTGAAATAAAATACCCACTACTATTGCAACAACCGAGTACACTGCCTGCAAAATACCAAACCAGTTACCTGCTGCTTGGTAGCCAGCAGATGCAGGGTCTGAAACGTGCCAAATATTTTCTGACAGAGCACCAGTAGAATAAGTCCACATGTATGGAATACCAAACCAGACAAAGAATTCAACAATGCCTAAGGTCCAAAAACTTTTGGCGCGTGTTTCAAAATATCAATAAACGATTCATGTGTCTTATCATCAGACCTGAAACCATGGTAATATGCTAGCGTTTCTGGGTCATACTCTTTTACATTTATAATGGTAAAAATGGTTGACAATAATAGTATTGCAGCTGCAACATAAAATGAAATCTTAACTGAATCAGGCACAACCCCACGTGCCGCAGTGTTAGCAACACCAAACGAAGTTAAGATAAATGGGAAAACAAAGGCAATCACGCCACCCAAACTTCCCCATATATTTTGTAAGCTCCAGGCTTTGTCGGTTTGCTTTTCATTGACCATATCAGGAATAATCATCTTAAAAGGCTGCATTGAAACGTTTGCGGACAAGTCCATGAACAATACTGTTACCGCACCAAACCACAAGGCTGTCATTGATCCATAACCAAAACCAAATGAACCTGTGTTGGGCAATAATAGTAAAACAATCAATGATACTAAACAGCCACCAATGAGATAAGGCATTCGTCGACCCAATTTAGGCAACCAAGTTTTGTCAGAAAACAGACCAATTAAAGGTTGCGTGATCATACCTGCCAAAGGGGGCAAGATGAAGAAAAATCCTAATTTCGTTGGATCGGAACCCAAGGTCTGGAATATTCTTCCCATATTACCCGTTTGAACCGAGAAGGCAACCTGGACGCCTGCATAACCAAAAGTCATTAAAAACAGTTGCATGCTAGTCAGCATCGGAAGCTGACCTTTTTTGTGTTCGTTACTACTCATTATATTCACTCTCCTTAATTAAGTGATCATATAAAAATTTAAAATAACAGCAATTTAAGTAACCGCTTACATTTTATTGAATTAAAACAAATATACTTTTGATTCGTAAGGTCTGAGTGTGTCACCTTGATCATCTGAATAATTACTTATAACTAATTGTGCAGATTGGGTTCGATCGTAATGACGTGTTTGCTTTTGATCAGTAAAGTTGCTAATAACCAGTAATTGCGTGTCTTTGTCAATCCGCTTGTAAGCGTAAACAGATTCGTCTTCTAAATCCAACACTTCATACTTTCCAGTCGTGATAATGGATAACTCTTGCCTTAAGGCGATGAGCTTTTGGTAAAAATGAAAGACTGACTGTTGATCAGTTAATGAATCTGCCACATTGATGGTCTGGCAATTAGGATTAACACTTAACCATGGGTGACTTTCAGTAAATCCGGCATTTTTAGTGTTATCCCATTGCATTGGTGTTCGTGCATTGTCTCTTGAAGAATGATGAACATAAGACATCATTTTATCAGCAGTAACTCGTCTTTGTTGGACAACTAAGTCATCATATGCATTCAAGGTATCAATATCTCGGTAGTCTTTAATAGATGGTAAGTCAATATTGGTCATACCAATTTCTTCACCTTGGTAAATATAAGGTGTTCCCTGCATAAAATGTAAAGTTGCAGCCAACATTTTAGCAGACAATACGCGATATTCATCTGAATCATTTCCAAATCGTGAGACTACTCTTGGTCGATCATGATTATTCCAATAAAGACTGTTCCAAGCCTTACCATACAACTCATTTTGCCATCTGGATAAAATACGTTTTAAATCAACCAACTTGAAACGTTCATCACTCCATTTGCCTAATCCCTCTTGACTGTTATCAACCTCAGTATGTTCAAACTGGAAAATCATCTGCAACTCATGCGAATCAAATCCGGCATATTTCATTGCATCCTTTGTTGATACGCCTGGCGTTTCACCAACAGTGATGATATCATGCTTTGACAATACTTCTTGATTCATTTCTTGTAAACAATCATGAATATTTGGACCATTAGCAACAAAATCCATCGATGAGCCATGATTTTCTAAGGTGACATTTGGATCATTTGGTAAATCTGATGGTTTTGAAATTAGGTTAATAACATCCATGCGAAAACCATCAACACCTTGATCTAACCACCATTTCATTGTGTCGTAAATATCTTGTCGTAAATCGGGGTTATCCCAATTAAGATCTGGTTGCTTCTTTGAGAATAAATGCAAATAATACTGTTGTGTATTATTGTCAAATTCCCATGCTGATCCACCAAAGTCTGACAACCAATTATTAGGTTCGTGACCATCCACAGGATCACGCCAAATGTAATAATTGCGATAAGGATTATCCTTGTTTTTACGACTCTCTTTAAACCATTGATGTTCATCAGAAGTATGGTTGACGACCAAATCCATCATAATTTTTAGACCTAAATGATGTGCTACCTCGAGCATTTCTTGAACATCTGCCATTGTTCCAAATTCCGGTAAAACTTTACGATAATCACTAATGTCATAGCCATTATCATCATTTGGCGACTGATAAATTGGACTTAGCCAAATCACTTGGACACCAAGAGCTTTCAAATAGGGTAATCGTTCAATAATGCCGGGTATATCCCCCACACCATCTCCGTTACTATCTTGAAAGCTCCTGGGATAAATTTGGTAGACAACAGTATTCTGCCACCACTGTACTTTTTCCATACTAACCGTCCTTATTGTTTCTAAAAAACTTTTTGGGTAAACGTTTACGCAATTACATTGTAAACGCTTCCATATTGAAAGTCAACCTTTTTAGGTTATAATAATTGATATGGCTATTACTATTAAAGACATTGCAGATAAAGCTGGGCTTTCACCAGCATCCGTCTCTCGGATTTTAACTAATCGAGGTCGTTTTAATGCGGATACAGCAAAAAGAGTTCGTGAACTTGCGGAATCAATGGGTTATCTTAAGAATCAATCAGCAGCTGATTTATCACAAAAACAAAGTCGCGTTATTGGCGTGTTAGTACCAAGCGAGCATACTAATTTTGCTGATGAAATTATTAAGGGCATGCGGTCTAAAGCGTATGAGCTCAACTATGAATTACTCATCGCCTTTGTCGATGTAAACAAAGAACAACAGCTGCAAACCGTTCATTCTTTGCTATCTCGAAAAGTGCTGGCAATTGTCATGTTGGCAGTAGATATTGAAATTGCTGACCCGGTTTTTAACCTATTAACCAACACTGATGTCCAGCTTCTTAGCGTTTCAAATCAATTAAACAATGAAATCCCTTCAATTTCCTCCGATAATTATGATATGATGCACCAAATTGTTAATTATCTTTACGAAAATGGACATGAAAAAATTGCGCTCATTGGTTCCTCAAACTCAAATTCAATTGTTTCCAAATTACGAAGGCAAGGATTTATTGATTCACTCGCAAAACACGGTATTCAATATAACTCTGATTTTATTTGGGGGACAGATATTACTTATCAAACCGGATTGGATGCTGTCAAACATTTTGGCACACCGTTACCTTTTACAGCAGCAATTGGTTCGGCTGATATTATCAGCGTTGGCATCCTCAATGGTGCTAAAGACGCTCAAATAGACGTTCCCAAAGACCTATCTATCGTAACAATTGACGGTACTGAAATAGCACAAATAACCCGGCCCATTCTCAGTGCTGCCAAACAAGATTTTCAACTGATGGGACAGTTGGCTGTTTCGGCACTAGATGAACAGGAATTAGCACCACATGCTGTTTTCTTTACAGAGACTAAAATCGTCCCATCAGGCACAGTGACAAAACTTGACAAAAATAATTAGCACAATAAAAAATCATTAAAGCTTATTTCTAGTAGCTTTAATGATTTTCTTTTAGTTGGATTTAATTTTGTCCATTTTAGATTGAATACTTTGCAAAGTAACATAGGCAGTCGAACTGAAAATCAAATCAGCAGCCGATAAAACAACTGCATCACCAATTGCCAACGATATTTGACCAGCACCATTAATTGACTCGATGCCGGCTGCTGAATCTTCTAATCCAATCACTTGATTGGGTGCTAGTTCTAGCACTTCTGCAGCCCTAACAAAAATTTCAGGATCTGGTTTTCCTTTTGTCAGTGTTGCTGGATCTACTATTCCAACAAAATCATTTGCTAATCCCAAATGATCAAGGATCATAGGAGCGTTTTTTGAGGCTGAGGCGATAGACATTTTGTACCCTGCCACTTTGGCCGAATGAATAAAACTTTTCATCCCCGGCAATATGTCGTCCTCCGTTAATGTTGCAATCAATCGTTGATAGAAATGATTTTTCTTTTCAGCGAGTGCTTCTCTATCAGCTTGTGAAAAATCATCCGCATGATTACCAGCGTCTAAAATCATTTGCAATGATTCCATGCGACTAATACCTTTGAGTGATTCAGCCAATTGTGGTGTCCAAGTTGTGCCGACTTCATCAGCAGTCTGATGCCAAGCTTGTCCATGAAATCGAGCTGTATCTGCAATGACCCCATCTAAATCAAAAGCAAATCCCTTAATATCTTTGAATTTCTGCATTGATTTGTCCTCCTTATTATCTCGTTAACGTGACTTGCTCACCCAATAAATTAATCGTAAGTGGGTCACCAGAAATTAGTTGGACATTTGCACCTTCTTTGTCAACCGTCACTTCCAAAACATGACCACGGAAAACCAGACGGAACGCGTATTTTGTCCAATTTTTAGGCAAAAATGGCTTTAAATGTAATTCGTCATTTCGTACTCGCATTCCGGCAAATCCCTGCACGATTGCCAACCATGAACCGGTCATCGCAGTAATATGCAAACCATCACCAGTATCATTATTGTAATTATCCAAATCCAATCGCGCAGCGCGTTCATACATTTCAACAGCTTTGTCAGCCATTTGTAAATCAGCAGCCAATATCGCATGAACTGACGGTGATAATGATGATTCGTGCACAGTCAGTGGCTCATAAAAGTTAAAATTGTTACGTTTCTCTTCTTCAGTAAAGGCATCAGGGAAATAGAACATTGCGTGCAAAGTGTCAGACTGCTTAATGTATGGCGACCGTAATATTCGATCCCAAGACCAGTTCTGGTTGATTGGACGAATATTTTGTGGCATATCAGCAATCGGGGTTAAATCTTCATCCAAAAATGTATCATGTTGTACAAAAATATGTTTTTTGCCATTTTTTGTATCAACATCAGCTTCTGGTAAATACATTTTAGTAACAATATCTTGCCATTGAACCAACTCTTCATCGGTAATAGCTAACTTTGTCTTTTGCATATCATTAATTTCGTCATAGTGATCAAGCGAATACTGTAAGACCCATTTAGCCATCCAATTAGTGTAGTAATTATTATTAACATTATTTTCATATTCATTGGGTCCAGTGACACCGTGAATCATATACTGATCATTGCGTTTTGAATAGTGAACGCGGTCAGCCCAGAAACGCGCGATGCTGTAAAGTACTTGCGCTCCATCCCCATCTAACCAAGAGTGATCTCCGGTAATATTTGTATAATTATAAATCGCATAAGCAATAGTTGAATTACGGTGAATCTCTTCAAATGTTATTTCCCACTCATTATGAGATTCAATACCATCAAAAGTCACCATTGGATAAAGCGCCCCTTTTAGGCCTTGTTGTTTAGCATTATGAAAGGCACCATCAAGTTGATCAAAACGATATTGCAACAGTGATCTTGTAACTGATGGATCAGCAACACCTAGATAGACCGGAATGGCGAAAGCTTCTGTGTCCCAGTACGTTGCACCACCATACTTTTCACCGGTGAAGCCTTTTGGTCCAATATTTAGCCGTGGGTCGTTACCATAGTAAGTTGAGAAGAGGTGGAACAAATTGAACCGAATACCTTGTTGCGCAGCATCATCACCTTCAATTTGAACGTCAGCCTTCTCCCACCGTTTCAACCATTCTTGCGCATGGTCTTCATATATTTCTTGATAAGAGTTTTCTAAAACTTTGTTCGTCAACGCTGTCCCAGCATCTATTGTCTCTTTTAAACTATCGTAATCTCGAGAAGTGGTTACGATAACACGCTTTTCAAAATTTACTACGCCTTTAGTTGGTACCTCAATATCAAAGTTATCAGTAACTTCTTTTGTTCCACGATTAGTGCCGTGTTTTTCGCCACCAATGAAACTTTGACGAGCAACCACTGTGAATTGTGGTACACCAAATGGATTCTCAATGGTTTGTGTGGCAATAAATGACGATGCAACATCATTACCGGCATCTAAAACTTGCCAAAATTTTTCGTCATAATTAGCATCTTCATTGACTACATCAGCATCAATGCTAGCATCAAAACGAATGTTATGCTTATATCCATCCACGGATGTAAAGGTATAGTGAATATCGGCTAGTTCTTTAAACGCGGCTGAAACGAAACGTGATACTTGAACTTCAACGCCAAAGACTGTAAATTGACGCTTCAAAACACCATGTTTCATGTCTAAGGATACTTCAAAATTCTGAAATTCATTCTTGGCTAAATCAATTTGATGACCATCAATATAAATGTCTGCTTTCACAAAATTCAAAGCATTAATAGCTTTTCCAAAGTAAAGTGGGTAACCATTTTTCCACCAGCCAACTCTTGTTTTATCTGGAAACCACACGCCTCAAATATAGATACCTTGGTGTGTATCGCCTGAATAAACCTCTTCAAACATACCACGCATGCCCATATTTTCGTTTCCCAAACTTGTCATAGATTCCTGTAGGCGTTTGTCTTCAGGATTTAAATCGTGCGTTACGACTGTCCAAGGGTTAATTTCAAAAATTCTTTTCATTATTTTTATGCCTCTTTCTTCTTTACGGTAACGTTATTACTATATTAATGTGCATTCACTGGATTACTATGAATTTCTTTAATAAAACCAACACTAACTGCACCCAATAGCATCAAAATCCCTGAAACTAAGATCATTGATGGAAAATGTGATCCTAATGCTGGAAATACAACAAAACTTGCAACTGACGCCACAATTTGTGGCAGGCATATAGAGCCGTTGAATAGCCCGAGATAAGTGCCCATGTGATCGCCGTTCAATGCATTAGTAACCATGATAAATGGATAAGCCATCATCCCTGCCCATGAAATACCAATCAAAATGAAAGATGCAATTAAAAGATATTGTGAATGGATAAAGAAAACTGAAATGAATCCTGTTGCCCCTAATAGAAGCGACAAAGCATACCCAAATTTATTTTTTTCTGCCGGAATTTTAGACAGTACTAACGACCAGAGTACGGCAGCAATTGCATAAACCGCCGATAAAATTCCAAACCAATTTCCACCATTTTGATAACCTGCTGTTGTTGGGTCGGTTGCATGAAAGACATTATCTGCAACTGCACCTGTACCGTATGTCCACAAATACTGGAAAGCCATCCAGCAGAAGAATTGTGTCACAGTAACCATCCAAAATGTTTTTGGTGCGCGCTTCAATAAAGTTAGAAACCCACCATCATTATCATTTGGCGTGTTTAATGCGTAACCATGATAAAGCTCGTAAGTTGCGTCATCGTATTCTTTTACGTTGAATACCGCAACTAATGAGAAGACAACTAATACAACTGCACCAACGTAAAAGGAAATAATAACCGAAGCTGGAACCTGTCCTTTGTCAGCAGTATTAGCAACCCCAATTGCTGTTAACAAGAAAGGAAAAATCGTGGCTAGTACAGAACCTGTATTTGATAAGAAACTCTGAATAGAATAGGCGTATGATTTCTGATCTTCATTAACCATATCACCAACAACCATTTTAAAAGGTTGCATAGCCACATTTGAACTAAGATCCATAAACAAAATCGTTATTGCGCCAAACCATAATGCTGCGGTTGTAGAAAATCCAAAGCTACCAGAATTTGGTAACAGGAACATTACTATAACCGAAACTAATGCACCAACTAACAAGTATGGCATGCGTCGTCCAAAACGCTTGGTCCATGTTCGATCTGAAAAGTAACCAACCAAGGGTTGAACAAATAGTCCAGCCAAAGGTGGCAATATGAAGAAAAAACCAAGTTTTGTTGGGTCAGCACCCAATGTTTGGAAAATTCTTCCCATTTGTGAACTTTGCAAGGAAAAAGCCATTTGCACACCTAAGAACCCAAAACTTAACATCCAAATTGTGCTAAGCGGCAAATTAGGCAATCCCTGCCCTTTATGCTTATCATCCATTATTTCTGCCTCCAAAATATTTATTTTTGTAACCGTTTACATTGAACAGTATAAAGCAGTAGATAAATATTTGGAAGCTTTTGCCCGATGTTAACGGTAACATCATTTCATTGCGTTGAATCTCGGATAATTAGTTCTGGCGTAATATTAACTTCAATTTTGGTATTTTCTTCATCAGACTCAACTCGGTTTACTATCTCCTTGACCAAATTCTTTGCAATTAATGCAAGCGGTTGCCTAATTGTCGTTAATTGTGGCGAGGAAATTTGGTCAATAAATACACCATCAAATCCAATTACTCCAAAGTCAGTTGGCACTTCATAAATACGTGTCAAGGATCTGACAACACCCAAAGCAATCCGATCTGTCGCGCAGACGAAACCAGTATTTGATTGAATACTTGTCACCATATTCGTCATCAATATATCCGCCGAGTGGGCATGGTTTTCTGTCGCAAAAACTTTTTGACTCATACCATACTTATTCATGACCGAACGATAGCCTAACGCCCGCTGCTTAGCAAATGGTAAATCAATTGCAATTCCAATGTACCAAATATCCTGATAACCCCTGTCTATCATATATTGCGTTGCCATCTCAATTCCTTGTTTATTATGAACGTCAACATAAGAAAGACGTGAATTTTCCGGTGCCACACCATACAAAATAATTGGTACGGTCACTACTGATAAACCCTCTAAGTCCGCTTGACGCCAGCCACTAACAATCATCCCGTCAATATTGTTTGTACTGGCGGCTAAATCGGTACTTATTTCGAGCGTGTAGCCGCTCTCTTGGAGATAATTAGCAATATGAATCAATAGCTTGGCGTAATTTGGTTCAACTGTTGTGACATCCTCTAAGAGTAAAAATCTAATCACATAATGGCGCTTGTTAACAAGCGCTTTTGCCATGCGATTTGGCTCATATCCAACCTCCTGAATTGCTTTCTCTACAAGCTCTTTCAATTCATCTGAAACTCGTTCGGGATGATTAATTACACGACTAACTGTCATTTTAGACACGTGTGCATTGCGCGCAACATCATTTAAATTTGTCATTATTATTCACCTATTTTTGGTATACGATACGGAACAATGACGCTGCTAGCTTCAGTTTTCTCAAGTGGCGATTGCTGGTCATTAAATAACAATCGGACTGCTTCACTGCCAAGAGTTCTTGGTAAGACATCAACAGAATAAAAGTTTTTCCCTCCCAAGCGGGCGTATTCAGAACAGTTAAATGCAATTGTCGGCAATTTAGGATGACTGGGAAGATGAGCTTGTGCTTGATTACGTGCCAAATAACCAAGTTTATCGTCACTGGCAACTATTCCGTCAACCGTTTGATGTTGCTCAAAATATTTCTGTAAGACCTGCTTTTGTTGCGTGAATTCCAAGGGTAAAGATAAAACATCACCTTCTTCTTGTGCTTCACGAAAGCCCAACTCTCGATTATCTTCAAAGCGCCAATCAGCTAACGTTCTGACAAAAACTGGTGATTTTAACTGAAAACTAGACACTAAGTTTTTGGTAGCTTCAGCGCTTGCTTTGCGATTATCGTTATCTACATACAAAATATTCGTAGCAATTTCTGGCTCACCTGTAACTACAACACGTGCATGATTCTCACGAAGCAATTCGGCAATTGGATCATTTTCGACTGTATATAGTAAAATAAAGCGTCGAACTTGTCCGGCTTCAACCATCATTTTAACTGCATTAAACACCTCAGACCAATTGCTGCCCGTAGCTGTAGTCAATAAATAACGACGCGCAATTAATTGCGCATTAATACCAAATAGAATTTGCATGGCAAAGTCATTATCTGTATTACCTTCTGATTGAGGTTGAAATACAACGCCAACCGTATTACTTTCAGTTTGCGTTAAGTTTCTGGCAGCAAAGTTAGGTGTATAACCCATGTCACGCGCCGCTTTTCTGATACGTTCTTTAGTTCTTAAACTTATTTTTGGGGAATCCCCTAAAGCGCGTGATACTGTTGAAATAGCCACACCAGTTTTGTTTGCAATATCTTGTATCGTTACCATACCAGACCTCCTGTCCACGTTATTTTAACATGAAAAAGATCGAGACGGGTGTCTCAATCTTTTTCTGACTTTTCGGAAATACACCAACTATTTCACATTCTTTAAATAGTTTAACTTTAGACTAACCTAATACAATTTTGAATACAGAAACTGACATTGGCTTTATGCTAATATCAAATAACTCATTCGCAGAAACATTATTACGCTGTTCAACAATCGCTGCACGTAGGTGATTAGGATCCTCGAACGTATTGGTTTCATGCATATCATTGGCCGCTAACTCCTCCTTTTGATACTGAAGTACCAACCCTGGTAAATCAATGTCAACACTGATGGTTTCGGTCAAATAAAAATTAATCACATTTAAGTAAATTATTTTGTCATTTATTGATGCAAAAAACTTAACGTGATCACTATTCTCATCTGTTATTGTCACATCTAGAACATCATTATTTCTATGCACTTTGTACATCTTGAAAATATCATATACTGGTGTTAGCACAAATTGTTCACCGTTAGTTAATATTAATGCATTTAACACATTAATTGTCTGAGCCATACTAGCCATTTTAACTTTATCAGCATTAGAATGAAGAATATCTAAAACGATTGCAGTTGTTATCGCATCGCGCATTGTATTTTGTTGATACAGTGCCTTCTCTTCAAAAAAAGCTCTCCCATACCAATTGCCCCACTCACCTAAAATCAGATCAATTTTCTCTAGTTTTTGATCAAACTCTCCTTCAGGTTCTGGCAGTTGATTCAAACCATCTTGAATCAAATCGTATTGTTCTTTAAGGATATCTTCTAATTCTGTCGCACCTTTAATTACTTGATACCAGTCGTTGGCATTAAAATCTGTTGCTGAGGCGGAAAACTCATTACCCAGGTACCAGTTATACCAATGCAAATCATAACCATCAACTTTTGGTGGACGAGCCCTTGCCAATTCCTTCATTACACTTTTAGTCCAATAACGGCGTTCTTTTGGTTTATTAGCATCGGCACCACTCAAAATGAAGTAGCGCGAATCCTCTGAAAACTGATTCAATGCAAATGTTGGTGCCGCCGTTGCGTACTTTCGGTAATCAGCAACATATTGCTCGGGGTCATCATGCCTCCTCCACCCCAAACTTCATTCCCGATTCCCCAATAATTTACATCATAGGGTTTTTCATGACCAGAATCTTTTCTCTTTTTTGATAAATACGTTGACTGCTTACGATTAATATATTCCATCCACTCAGTCATTTCCCGAGCTGAACCAGTTAATAAATTAACATTGATCCATGGTTCAGAATGAATCAGTGACGCAAATTCTAGAAACTCATCCGTACCAAACTCATTGGTTTCAACGCTATATGTTCCGAATCCTTCGTTAAATACCTTTTCCCTTTTTTCCCCAACCCCGTCTTGCCAATTGTAATGATCCGCAAATACACCACCTGGCCACCTTATAATTGGAGGTTCAATTTCTTTCAAGGCGTTAATGACATCTAACCGCATCCCATTAATGTTTGGAATTTTGCTTTCTTTTCCGACCCATATACCATCATTTATCGCATTACCAAGAAATTCTATAAATTGACCATGTAAACGTGGATTGATTTTAGTCTCATTTTGACGTTTTTCTATTTTAACTTTCATTTTTCCTCCAGAAGATTTCACCTTTTTACTACTTTGTGGATCGAATTATTTGAATAAATATGCATGCAATGAAGGCAAATACAATAGCAGTTGCACCTACGTAACCATGGCCGCCTGTTTGTCCAAGCATTATCGCGATATTCAAAATTTCTAAATCCTTTGCAGCTGTTTCTTTAGATGGCAACACATCATTGAAAATGTTTTTTTTGGAGCATCCATGGTAGTAAGCAACCAATAACCATAACCTATCAAAGCAATAATAACGATCAATTTTATCAGACATTGTTTAGTACGCCCATTAGGAACAAAAAAATCTTCCAACAATGTCTCCTGCAAAAATCCAATTTTCATAAATTAGATGAGTAGTATTGTTTGATTTTTTTGTAAGCGCTTACTATAATTGAATAATAAATCTTTCGTTGAAAAAGAAATTGTAATTTCTAACTTTTTTTTGTGAAAAATGGGGTTAAGTATGTTAACAGAAACTTTGGAATCAATTCAGCAACTGCTTGATGAAAAAATATTTATGCAAGACACGCATTGTAATGTGATATTTGGCGACGAAAAACTCTTGATGAAGTTTGATGACGAACTGCATTTTAATGATGAAATTTTGGACAATCCATCTGCAATACTATTTTATCCAATTAGGAATTTTAATCACCCTGACGATGATGACATACTTGCTATATTTTCAATAAAAAATACTACTTAATGCTGTATGGTAAACTCACGCCATCAGAAAGTCACTCATCTACATACCTATTACTTAAGCTCTATCAAAGATATCGTGCAATACTAAAAATAATCAATAATGATATATCTGAAAATAACGGTTTGATTGATATTGCCCCTCCAAATGATAGCCTCAGTCTTTTAGAATATTCTTCTCAACTACAAACACATCATAGCTATTCTGATGAACAAACATTGCTCAGCTCTATCAAAACCGGTGACAAACAAATTGTCATAAATGCCTACAAGCAGTTTCAAATCCATAATGCATACGAATCCTTCTTAGCAATGAAAAATAATCGCTTACGCCATGAGAAAAATATGCTCATCATTATTGCAACCCTGTGTACACGAGAAGCGATTCAAGCTGGCGTAAATGATAAAAAAGCTTATTTACTTTCAGACCAGTGGATTAATACAATTGAAAAGCACACTTCTGTGGAAAACATTATTAATCAAAATGTCCGATTAAATATTCTTCTCAATTTTACTAGTTTGGTAAAAAAAAAAATATAGCAAATTAAGTCATTTAATATTTGAAGTGCAGACCTATATTCAAATTCATATCTATGAAAATTTGTCCATTGTGAAAATTGCAAAACAATTTAAATATAGTCAAAACTACCTGTCCACACGATTCAAAAAAGAAACAAATGAAACACTCAAACAATACATCATTAAGACAAAGATAACAGAAGCAAAACGCTTACTACTTTCAACACAACTTTCCTTAATGGACATTTCGACGCTCCTTAACTTTAAAGACTACACACATTTTTCCCACACCTTCAAACGTATAACTGGCACATCCCCGAAACAATTTATATCGACAAAAAAGTACTGATAGATATGAACTTTACACATCAATCAGTACTTTTTTATTTTTTGCTTTGATAATTTTCTAGCTGCGATAATATTGAATAGACAAAATAAACATACCTTAGCTATTTCAGTTACTAAAAAATGTCTACTGCTTAACGTTAGAAATGATCACCTCTTGCATTAAATTCATAAAATCAGTTTGCTCTTCAAGAAGCTTTTCGTTCTCAGCATGTTTTAACGTAAAAGAAATTGAAGTTAATGCAAGGTCAGCATAAATTTGGGATAAGAAGCCAACTGAAAAACGATTATTCATTTTTTGTTTTGACAAGAAAGCGTGGGCATTATCGTATAATATTTTGTGAAAACGATCTTGATTAGCCATATCTTTAATAATTTTGTTAAAGATTTCAAAGGTATTTTTCTGCTGCACTGCTTCAAATCTTTGTTGGATTTCACAATTAAACTGCATCGCATACACATCAACAATCTTGTCAATGACATCAAACTTGTCGACATAGTGATCATAAAAAGTTGATTTGCTAATCAACGCTTGATCACAAATTTTCTTAACAGTGATTTTTGAAATACTCGTGGTCGTCAATAACCGCATTATCGTTTCAGTAATCAATTTTTCTGTTTTGATAACCCTTTTGTCTTTTGACACAATGCTGACCCTCCTATTTATACACCAATAATATCATACTGTTTTCTTTTTTCAGTATGATATCGTTCCTTATTACCGCTTTTGCCAGTTGTATTTTACCTTCATCATGTCAAAATATACTTAAAAGAAGGAGGAACAACATGTTTAAACAGTATGTTAAAAATGAACAATTCAATTTACAAATTAATCGATTCATCAATGATGAGTACGAAAATGATCAAAAAGTACAGGAAGATTTAAAAAGTATCATTCCTCAGTTAAAAGATGAAGAATCATGGTTTAAAGCATGGAACGACAAAGCTATTGCAAGAGAACAAGATGGTGATTTCTCTGTCGCATCAACTTATTATCAAGCCTCTGAGTTTTATTTGTCACCTGAGGATCCCCGAGATGAAAATGCTTATCGAAAGTATCGAGAAAATTTTTATAAAGGCTTCAACAACTTTGAATACGAAAGGTATCAAGTACCTTATGAAAATGGGTATCTACCAGTTGTAAAACTAGTCACACCAAACGCCACTAAGAATCTATTGCTATTTGCCGGATATGATTCCTACATGGAAGAGATGGTCAAAATGTCAAAATTTTTGAAAGGAATTGATTACAACATTTATATTTTTGATGGGCCAGGTCAAGGAACTGCGTTGCGTCAAGGAATTCACCTGATACATAATTGGGAAAATCCGGTAAACGTCATATTAGATTATTTCAACCTTAAAAGAGCTAGTGCAGTTGGTATGTCATTAGGTGGATATTTAGTTATGCGCGCCGCCGCATTTGAAAAACGATTGGATAAAGTTGTTGCATTTGATATTTTCTATAGTTTCTTTGATGCATTACGTATTCGAATGCCCTATGATCAAATTACTAAAATCGAACAGCTGCTAGCTGCTAAGGATGCCAAAACAGTTAACATTATATTCAAAAGTATGATGGCCAATAATTTAGATCTAAACTGGAAAATTAATAAGGGTATGGAAAACGTTGGCGTCCAATCACCTTATGAACTATTACAACAGTTCCAAAAATATAATATGGAGCCGATTATGCCACTTATTAATCAAGATGTTCTGTTACTAGCTGGCGAAAATGATCAATATGTTCCCAGTAGCCGCTTAGTAGAAATTGATAGCAAATTAATTAATGCTGCTTCCGTTAAATCAATTATGTTTGACAAGGCGTCTGGTGGTGATCAACATTGTCAAGCAGGTAATCGACAATTAGGATTTGATGCAATAAAAGAATTTTTATCGAATAAATAGCCAAATATAAAAAGCAGAAAAATAAATCATATTTTTCTGCTTTTTATATGCATCTTTTTTATAAATATGGTTTTGTTATTGCATCATTTGATTTTTTCAAATCGTCGATTGTACCGGAAAAAACAACTTTACCACCCATTTTTCCGCCTTCAGGACCCATCTCAATCAGCCAATCAGCCTGTCGAATGACTTTCAAACTGTGTTCAATAATGACAATCGTGTTTCCTCTAGCAACCAGCTTATCGAAAAGCTCGAGCAAATGATCAATATCTTTTAAATGTAATCCATTCGTTGGTTCATCAATAATATAAACACTACTCTTCTTTTGTAAGTAGCTCGATAACTTGATCCGTTGCAACTCTCCGCCTGACAATGTACTCAAAGATTGGTTTAATTTTAAATAACCAAGACCCACATCACAGATTGCTTGCAAACCAGTAGCTATTCGTGTAATACCACTAAAAAAATCAATGGCTTGACTCACCGTCATAGACAATATGTCAACAATAGTCTTATCCTTATAGTCATATTGCAAAACTTCCTGATTATAGCGTTGTCCATGACACAATTCACACTCAGAAACGACATCGTCCATAAAGTACATATCATTAACGATAACGCCTTTTCCCTTGCAGCGCGGACAAGCGCCCTTTGAATTGTAACTAAATAACGATGGATTAACTGAGTTTGCTCTTGCAAATAGTTTCCTAATATCATCAAAAATATCTAAGTAAGTCAGTGGTGTTGATCTAAGACTAATACCAATGTTCTTTTGCGAAATATTGATAACATCGATTCCTTTTTGAATCAATTCTGACGCTACTATTTGTGCTAGAGACGATTTACCCGATCCCGCCACACCACATAAAATAGTCAAAGCATTGAGCGGCATTTTTAAAGAAACGTTTTGTACTGTGTTTAAGTTTTTATCTCTAACAGACAGCCATTTTTTGAAGCTGCTATTAGTATGATTATTCAACCTCTCATTTTCACGCATAGCAACACTGGTAATCGTATCGCTTTTTAAAAACTCACCATATGTTCCCGAAAATTGAATACTGCCACCATTAACTCCCGGACCTGGACCAACATCAATGATGTAGTCAGCTCGCTGAATTAGCAGTGGGTTATGTTCCACTAAAATAATCGTATTGCCTTGATCCTTTAAGACACGCAAACATTTATATAGTCGTTCAATATCTTTTGGGTGTAGGCCTGAGCTAGGCTCGTCTAGGACATACATCACAGCATTTAACGAGCTTGTAACGTGCTTAGCGATTCTGATTCTTTGCGCTTCGCCACCCGATAGTGTATCTGTACTTCTTGCTAAATTAAGATAGCCTAAACCAATCGTAATCAAAGCATCTAGTCGTTTAATAATCTGTGTTTTGACATCCTGAACCAGTGGATTTCTTATTTTTTGAATAAATAATTGTAATTCATCCAATGGCATTGCAACTAAATCACTAATATTATGCCCATCAATTTTGCAACTAAGCGCCTTCGCATTCAATCTGGAGCCCTGACAAGTTGGACAAACATCAGTGGATACAAACTTTTCAAGTTGCTTTCTATGCCTTTTCCCCTCATCAGTATTAATAATACTTCGCTTAATTCTCGGTAACAAACCCTCATATAAGGCAGTTTTTGGCCATTTTTCAGGAGGAGACGCTAGTTTTTGCTGCGGTGCGTATAACAACAAATCTAGTTCTTCTTTAGAATAATCCTTTATTTTTTTATTCAAATCAAATAAGCCGCTATAGGCATAACGTTTCCAACGCCAAGCACCATTTCCAAAAGTTGGAAAATCAATTGGATCTTCATTAAGTGATTGATTAAAATCAACAAGATATGTTAAATTAATTTTTTTAGTAAAACCTAAGCCATCACAAACTTCACATTTGCCTTGGGGATGATTGAAAGAAAAGGCATCTGAATAACCAACAAAGGGTTGTCCTATTCGAGAAAACAGCAAACGCAAGAATGTGTATATTTCAGTATACGTTCCTACTGTTGATCTAACGTTGCCCGACATTTTTCGTTGCTCAATTGGTATTGCTATTGGCAAATTAGTAATGTTATCTACAGCCGGTCTACCATATTTTGGTAAAATATGTTGCACATAACTCGAGAACGTATCATTTAATTCACGTCTTGACTGCGCAACTAAAGTGTCAAAAACTAAGGTTGACTTTCCCGAACCAGATACACCTGTAAAAACTGTTAACTGGTGTTTTGGAATTTTGACCGAAATGTTTTTTAAATTATTTTGATGCGCATTGTCGATGCCAATCCATTCATTGTTACCCACGCTATCCCCCTTACCGATTATCTTTAATGTACAATTCATTGCAATGTTATCATTTTTTTATATGATAATCAAAGTCAGAGCAGAGTATGTATTGAAAACATGAAAAAAATACAAGCAATAACTTGTATTTTTTTCATGTTTTCAATTAGTTGTTAACTGCACAATAAATTTTTTCAAACCAGCTTGGCCTGCTTCGGAATTTTTGAAAACGCCAGCGTCTTCAAGGACTCTTTTAAAAATTTGACCAACACTTTGCTCCACCACTTCCGTTACATTATCAGCATTAAAAGTTTCTTCATGTTTTAGTTTATCGGCCCATATCTTGTGTTTTGGAACCACAGAATCCGTATTCCCCAAAAGATATGCTTCGACTTCTGCAAGTTCTGTTTTTAAACGCGGTGGCAAAATAGCCAAACCCATTACTTCTATTAGTCCAATGTTTTCTTTTTTTATGTGTTGTACATCTGAGTGAGGATGAAAGATTCCGTCTGGAAATTCAGTCGACGTATTGTTGTCCCGTAACACAAGGTCTACTTCATATTTGTGGTCACGGAATCGGACGATTGGTGTAACCGTATGATGTCTTTCACCCGTTTGACTATGAGATTGAATAAATAAACTTGGGTCGTCATAATCTTCCCATGTTTTCATTACTTTACCAGCCGCTGCGAGTAATTTATCGCTGTCCGAATCAATTAAGCGAATTGCAGTCATTGGCCAGTTTAATACCCCCGCTTCCGACAGGTTCACATCTGAAATCTGAAAGCTTTCCTTCAATGTTGCTTTTGCCATAGGTAAATCATAGCGCCCTGCTTGAAAATGATCGTGGGACAATATTGAACCACCCACAATTGGCAAATCTGCATTGGATCCAATAAAATAATCTGGGAATTTAGTAACAAATTCTAACAGTCTAGCTAAGTTTTCCTGATCAACGTGCATTGGTCGAATATTTTCTGATAGCACAATTGCATGTTCATTAAAATAGGCATACGGTGAATATTGAAAATACCAATTTTCATTACCTAAAGTTACTGGAATGACACGATGATTCGACCGAGCAGCATAATCTAAACGACCCCAGTAGCCTTCATTCTCTTTTGCCAACTGAGATGCAGGATACTGTTCCTGTTGTTGTGTTTTATTTTTCAGTGCTGCTGCAATTACCTTAGGATCTTTTTCAGGCTTTGAGAGATTAATTGTAATTTGTAATTGACCATACTCGGTCTCAACTGGGTAAGATAAATTTTGGCTAATTTCCCGCGTCTTGATATAGTTACTTCTTTTCGATAAATCAAAGAAATAGTCAGTAGCCTCCCGTGGGGCGTGATCGTAATGTTGCCAAAAAATTTGTCGAACTTGTGAAGGACGAGGCACAAAATAATCCATTAGTTGTGCCCCTAGTATATCAGCATTTATTTTTCTATTCTGTAATGTGCCATTATCTGCTGCAATTGCTACCAAATTATCCAATAGTGTTAACGTAGATAACCTCGAAACATCTTGATCACTTGTTACATGCTCATAATTTGATTCACCAATCATGCCTAATATTTGGTTTCCCAAGTAGATTGCATCTTCATTTGTGTAATCCGATTGTTCGATAATACGCTGAGTAAATTCCGTAATTAAATTATTTTCTGACATTATTATTCACCTACTTTACCGACCCAGTGTGCTCCGTCACCAACATTTGCTACATAAAATGAGGGATCGTAGCCAACTACAGATTCATATTTAGCCCCAACAGCCGCTTTCAAATCATCAACATTATCTTGATGTACTAGTGCGATTGCACAACCACCAAATCCTGCACCGGTCATCCTTGCACCGAGCACACCATCGACGGTTTGTGCTGTTTCCACAAGCGTATCAAGTTCTATTCCAGTTACCGCATAGTCATCCTTTAAAGACTGATGCGATTCATTCATTAACTTACCAAAGCTAGCCAAATCATTTGATTTTAATGCCTCGACAGCAATCTTAGTTCGTTCGTTTTCATAAACAGCATGGCGGGCACGTTTTACAAGTGTGTTGCTTTCTAATTTATCAGCATATTTATTAAAAGTTTTGGCGTCTAATTCGCCCAGATATTGGATAGGTGTATATTTTTGCAATTGATAGACTGCTTCTTGAGTTTCACGAACACGCTCATTGTATTTTGAGTCAGCCAACTCTCTTCGTTTGTTCGTATTCATAATAACAACAACATAATCACCCAAATGGATTGGTACCATTTCGTAAATCATCGTATTCGTGTCTAAATAGATAGCTTGGTCCGCTTCACCAAATCCAATAGCAAATTGATCCATTATTCCAGTATTAACACCAACAAAATCGTTTTCAGCACGTTGTCCACTGGCCACCAATTGCAATCTCGGAATTTTTAGATTATATAGTTTTTGCGCCACTACGCCAATTAAGAGTTCTAAAGATGATGATGATGACAATCCTGAGCCGTTTGGTATGTTACCATTGATAACTAATTCAAATCCATGCTCAAAACGGTTACCATATCCTCTTAAAGCCTGCAACACGCCTTTAACAAAATTTCCCCAAGATGATCCAGGTAACTTTTCTTCGTCATTAACGTCAAAACTAATCACCCCTTCATCCGGGAAATTAGTCGAATAGAGTTTTACCAAACTATCCGCTCTTTGAGATGCTACGCCATATGTTCCCAGTGTAATTGATGCTGGAAACACGTGACCACCATTATAATCAGTATGCTCACCGATTAAGTTAATTCGACCTGGTGAGAAAAACTTGTCAGTTGGTTCATGATGAAATTGCTTCTTAAAAACATGAATTAATTCTTCGTATATTTCAGTCATTTCCATTTTTCCTTTCACAATGATTTTCACTTATTCAGCTTGCCATTTGAAATAACGTACCGCAGAGGTAAAATCAGCTTGCTTAATTGGCGTGTTATATAGACCAATTGACATGAGTTCATCTCCAGAATAATGTTCACTTGTTCTTTGATCAACATAGATTCCGTCAGATTTCAGGTGACTCATTTTAGTTACAGTGAAAACTGGCTGCGCAGTTGACAAAACACGGTAATTGAATAACAATGCTTCTGTCTTATCTTCACTGATAAATTCCCAGGCTGTTTCATTATTTTTAAAAGGACTTTTGATACGGTAGAAATTGCCATACTGGATCAACGAGCGATGCTGTTTATAAAATGTCACTTGATCTTTGATTTCTGATTTTTCTTCTAATGACAACTCAGCTAGGTTTAATTCATATCCAAAGACTCCTGCAGTAGCAACATCCCCACGCATAGCCAGACTCGTTTGACGCCCAGTTTGATGATTAGGCGATGCTGAAACATGCGCGGTCATACTAGAGACTGGGTAGCTTAATGTCGTCCCATATTGAATTTTTAAGCGCTCAACAGGGTCCGTATTGTCTGATGTCCACGATTGTGGAAAGAAATATAACATGCCAGCGTCAAATCGTCCGCCACCGCCAGAGCATCCTTCAAATAAAATATCTGGATAACGTTTGGTCAAACGATCCGCCAAATCATACACACCTAACATATAACGATGTCCCACTTCTCCTTGACGTTCTGGTGACAACGCTGCAGAATATACTTCTGTTAAATGACGGTTCATGTCCCACTTAATGTAATCAATCTTAACATTATCCAAGATATTTACTACTTGTTGGAAAATATTATCCACTACCTCAGGTCTTGAAAAATCAAGCACATATTGATCACGACTAGGGGTCAAATCACGGTTAGGCATACCGAGAATATAATCAGGATGTTGTCGATAGAGATCAGAATTTTTGGAAATCATTTCCGGTTCAAACCATAATCCAAATTTCATACCTTTTTCGTGTACTTTATCTGACAAGCCAACTAAACCACCGCCACTCTGTAATTTAGTGGCGTATTCAAACCAGTCACCCAAAGAGCTATCATCATCATCACGTTTTCCAAACCAACCATCATCTAAGACAAACATTTCAATGCCTAATGGGGATGCTTCATCTAATATCTCTTGAATTTTTTCTGCATTAAAATCAAAATAAGTTGCTTCCCAGTTATTAATAACAATTGGTCTCTCTGCATATTGATATTTTCCACGAGCCACACGTTCTCGTAGCAAGTGATGGTAAGCTTGTGACATACCATTTAAACCTTCATCAGAATAAACCAACAAAGCTTCAGGTGTCTGAAAGTCATCATCAGCATTTAATTGCCAATCAAATCCATCTTCGTTAATACCAGATAGAACACGTGTCTGTTCCACATAATCTCTTTCGATAGTGAATTGATGATTTCCCGAATAAACCAGTTGAATACCAACAGCTTCACCCTCATTTTCGGTTGTGTTCGGTGTTACTAGCGCTACAAATGGATTCATGTGGTGCGAGCTCGTTCCTCGATGACTAGAAAATTCAGTCACCCCTTGGCGCACAATTTGTCGCTCCATTTGACGTTCACGCACATGGGCGCCGGGTAACGAGATGATTTCTAGATCACTTGCTGGTAAATCTAATTGCATTGATGCAATTTTCTCAATATTAATACTTTGTTGAGAGAGATTCGTTATTTTAGTTGATCTTGCAACTACTGGCCGGTCATTATAAATTGTGTAATAAAGTGATACTTGGACATTTAGCGTACTATCCACAAGATTAATTATTAATGTTTTAGCTTCATCTTCAGATAACACGTAGGCCTGAGGCAGACAATCTAGATGTGGCTTGCCATTTATGATTTTGAATGATTGAAAACGAAAATCAGATGCTTGTGCACCGTTGGCTCCTTGAATTTTAATCGCGGCTTGACGAAAATCTCCCGTATTATAACTACCGTATTCTTGTAATAATGTGTCCTTCGAATAGCTACGATCTGTTTGATGTGGTTTTCCAGCTAAGTTTGGTGAGAATCCTCTATCTAGACGTGGATAATGTCGTGAACCGTGATATTTTGTAATTTTTTTACCAAAATAGAGATGGCTTAGCAGTCCGCCCTCTTCAATTTGTATCAGGTAAGATATTTGTCGATTTGAAAGATGAAAAACATTTTGCTTGTCATCAAAAGAAATGTTTGCATTAGCCATAATCTTCCTCCGTGAAGTCTTTTACTAAATTACAAACACAGTTTACCACTCGTTTACTAAAATGTAAACGGTTACTTTTACTTTTTAAAAGTTTCTCGATATTTCAAATTTCCCGGTATTGTAGCCCAAACTGTCCAATCACGTTCATCATTTGCTAATTCGTAGGCTTGTTCTAAAGCAGTTTTCCCTAGTGCCGCAGGATTTAGATCTACCGTCGTTAGTGCCGGAACCAAGTAAGAGGATAACTCAACATTATCAAAGCTCACCACATCAATATCAATTCCTGGCTCTAGATTCTCGGATTTCAATGCATTAATGGCACCAATTGCAATAGGATCCGAAGCAACTAATAGTGCATCTATACTGTGTTCTTCTCTTAATAAAGATATAGCGCCTTGCATGCCCGTTTCAGCATGCCACGGACCGGTGTAAAAATGAGGGCTCATTTGATGCTCTTCAGCCCAATTACGATAGATTTCACTACGCACATCTTCAACAGCAAGTGTTGAGGAGCCATCTAATTCTAGCAAATCGTTCACACCGCCAATAAATCCAATATGCCGCCGTCCAGCTTGATAGAACTCATCCAATATCCGAGTTGTCATCAACCGCAGTTCGGGATTGACAGAGTCAATGGTTTCATAGCGCGTTTTGGCATCAACCAACACAATTCGCTCATTAATTTTCTGCAATTGGTTCACCGCTTTTTGAGTCATATCGCCTAAAATAATAATGGCATCGTAAGTTGCGAAATCCGCGATATTAATGCCTTGATTAATTCGAATAATTTCATCAACAATAATATTTTGATCTTGCGCATTTTGCTCAATACTCAAGTATATTTGTCGCCAATAAGCATCGCTAGCTTCTCGGATTTCAGAAAAAACCGTCAATACTGCAATATGGATCAATTTTTTGGAAATACTTTTTTTATGTTTTTTGTGTAATTCAACCTTTGCGCGGCATCAATAATCTTTCGGCGAGTTTCGTCAGAAACTGACAGAGTCAGGTCATTATTTAAAACTCGAGATACCGTGCTTGATGACACATCCGTTTCCAGCGCTATCTGCTTAATTGTTACCATATTTTCTTCCTCAATTTATGCAAATTCATTTGCTTTATTTATACTCCTTATCATTTTACATCAAAATATAAAAAATACCTATTTACTAAATATTTACTAAAAAGTATTGATTTTTTAAATGAAAGCGCTTACTATTGAGGTGTTAGCTACTACAAAAAGGAGATTACAATTATGAATTCTAACCAGCAGTCAATGACATCACGCGTTTCATACGCTTTTGGTGCATTCGGTAATGATATGTTTTTTGCGACATTATCAACGTATTTCATTATGTTTGTTACCACACATTTGTTCAATAGTGGTAATGCCGCGCAAAATGACAAAATGATTAGTTCCATTACGCTAATTATCTTTCTACTACGATTTGTTGAATTAGCAATTGATCCATTTATTGGTAATGCAATTGATAATACAAGCACTCGATGGGGTAAATTTAAACCTTGGGTGGTTGTTGGTGGAACGGTTGGATCAGTTGCTCTGATCATTCTTTTCACAAATATGGGCGGTCTAAATAAATCAAACCCACTTCTTTATTTGATTATCTTTGGAATAATCTATATTATTATGGATATCTTCTATTCATTTAAAGATATTGGGTTCTGGTCAATGATACCGGCATTAACTTTTGACTCACGCGAACGTGAAAAAACTGCAACTTTTGCCCGTATCGGTTCTACAATCGGTGGAAACTTAGTCGGTGTTGTTGTTATGCCCATTGTTTTGTTTTTCTCTTTGAATCAAAATGATGGTACTGGTGACACACGTGGTTGGTTCTGGTTTGCTGTTATTATTGCGGTAATCGCATGGCTGAGTGCGGTCGCTGTTGGTGTTGGTACTAAAGAAGTTGATTCCGACCTACGTAAGAACAAAGAAAAAACAACATTCAAAAATGTTATCCATATTCTAACGCATAATGATCAGCTCATGTGGATTGCCCTGTCTTATGGTTTTTACACCACGGGCGTCACTCTTGTTAATTCACTAGAGTTATATTATTTCACTTTTATTTTAGGAAACTCATCTGCTTTCTCAATTTTCGCCTCACTAAACATTGTGACTGGCTTACTATCTGTTTCACTATTTCCAAAATTAGCTGATAAACTTAATCGACGTAATTTATTTTTCTGGTGTATCTTAACCATGATTATCGGATTAGTTCTGTTTATTTTTGCAGGACAGTCACTCACAATGGTTCTAATCGCTGCTGAATTATTTGCCATTCCACAACCACTTGTGTTCTTAGTGATTCTCATGACAATCTCTGATTCTGTGGAGTACGGTCAACTGAAGCTCGGGCATCGTGATGAATCATTAACGTTGTCAGTTCGTCCACTATTAGATAAACTAGCTGGTGCTATCTCAAACGGTGTCGTCGGATTAACTGCCGTAGTCGCTGGAATGACAACTGGTGCTACAGCTTCTTCAGTAACAGGGTCCGGACAATCCATTTTCAAAACCATTATGTTTGGTTTGCCAATTGTTATTATTTTAATCGGCACCTACGTATTTTATCGCAAAGTAACACTTACTGAGCGCAAGCACGCTGAAATTGTTGACCAACTTGAAAAAACATGGGGAAAGAAATTTGTTGACACAACAACGACTACAACCACGCCTGAATTAAAAACTGGTGAGTACACATACAATGCGCCTATTGCCGGTGAATTAATTAATCTCTCATCCGTTAATGACCATGCATTTGCTTCAGGATCTCTAGGTCAAGGATTTGCAATTCGTCCGAGCGATGGTCGGGTTTATGCGCCATTTGATGCAACCGTTCGTGTTGCCTTCTCAACGAAACATGCCATTGGCCTTGTTTCAGACACTGGTCTAGTCACATTAATTCACATTGGTATTGGTACTGTTGCTATGCAAGGGACAGGTTTTGTTACTTACTTCGAGCGCGGCCAACATGTTAAAAAAGGTGATCTACTCATTGAGTTCTGGGACAAGTCAATAAAGGATGCTGGCTTTGATGACACCGTTATTGTGACAATAACAAATTCTAATGTCCTTTCTGAATTCAACATTGTAAAACCAATTGGTAGTAAAGTCGATAAAGATGATATTGTTTTGACTTTAATCAATAAATAAGTAAATTTTAACATACAGGAACAAAAAGTTATCAATATATAATATATTGATAATTTTTTGTTTCTTATGAAGACTGTGTACATTAAATTTTGATATACTACAAACACAAGTTAAATTTATTTAAGGAGGTAAGGTTTATGTTACGTTCTATTTTAATATTTCCTAAACTTTCAGAAATAACAACAATCCAAAATATTAGGCGCGAACTTGATCCCTTATATCCACATATTCGTCCACACATAACTCTTGTGTTTCCATTTGAAAGTGAGGCTACAGACGAAGTCATTATCCAAATATTCAAACGATTTTAAAACCATTCTCGGCTTTCAACGTGACCTTTGAAAATTTTTCGTCTGATGAGAAAAGTTATCTTTGGCTACCTGTTGACGAGGGGTGTTCGGTCATTCAAAAGATGCATGATGTTTTATATCAATCCCCTTTGTTCTCACCCTTTCTACGCCCTGAATTTCCATATACACCCCATATCACAGTGGGACAGATACACAATCAGCAAGCAATGTTATCAACCTTAAAAGTACTAAACTCAAAACAACTGCAAATCCATGCTGAAATCGATACCGTTTCAATCGAACATATCCTAGATAATGACGATTCAGACGAATTTTTCCAAATTACCCTATTTAGACCAAAAAAATAATCAACCATTAGGTCAAAATAAAAAGAAATTATTTAGTAGATTCGCAAATAATTTTTGATTTGTTCTTGTTTAATTTAATCCAAACTGCGATTGCACCAAATAACGCAACATGTAACGTTAGGCTCATTACACTCCCTTCGATGCCAAAACGCCCACCATTTAACCATTCATAAGCTTGTGTTGGAATTGATTTGAAAATTAGCGCATCACTGTTAGTGCCAGAAACTGCAACACCAAGAATCGGCCCTTGAAAAAAGTTCCACGCACCATGAAAGGCCCCCACCACCCACAAATCTTCGGTTTCAATTCGAAACATAGCCATGATAGCACCAAACAAAAATAGTTCTAAGAAAGCTACTCTAGTTATTCCTGGGTTTGCCAAATGTAGCGCAGCGAAAAAAGCGAGCTAATTATAATAGCTGAAGCATGGCTTAAATGTTGACTTAATTTACCTAACAAATAGCCTCTAACTAATATTTCTTCGCCCATGCCTTGAATACAAAAACCTAAAAGAAAGAGAACGAGCCACAGCACATTACCTATATGCCAAATGTTAATGACTTGAAATCCTTCAAAGGCAACTGCTATTATCCAAGTTAGTACAAAGGATATTGCCCCTGCAGCGTACCCTAGCAAATATCTGTATGCCTTTTTATCTTTAGCAAAGGGCATTATAATTCTAAGATCATTTTTCCGACTTTTATATTGAAACATCAAAAAAATTGGTAAAGTAATTTGACTAATCAACATGAAAACTATGGCTACCTGACTATTTTCAAGCCATTCCTCGGATAAACCGCTACGCTCAGCATATATTCCGCTAAAAAATCCGCCGATATCCAATACAAAACTGAGTAAAAAAGCATATCCACATGAGATATGCTTTTTAAAATTATTTTTTCACTTTTCTAAGTGCTTTAAAGAGGATTTCAAACTGCCCTCGAAATGACATAGCTTGTTCAAATATGTCCTCACCATCATTTAACATTTTCACTGTCACCCATCCCAAAGCCTCGGTGATTGAAACAGCTACGGAAGCATTGATTACAGCACCGGATACAGTTCCCACAGCTGGTATAAATTTAATAATATTCCCCACTGCGCTACGACCAAGACCTACAACTACCAGTTCCTTAGATAAACTTTTACCTAAACCTTCTGACCATGATTGCCCAAACAATTTATGCAATCGTGACATCATAGTTAGTTGAATTGGTACTAGTAAAAACGCATCTGAGAACGGAATTGGCGAGCAGCCCACAATTGCAGCACTCAATGATGCAGCGTGAATAATTCGATGACACTTCTGAGCTGTTTGTTGATCAACTCCCGTCAAAAAGGTATCAAAAACTTGATCAAGATTCGATCGACTTTTAAAAAATATCTTGTCCGCCCTGGATTTCGATTTTTCATATGAATTCTGTATAATCTTTGAGGTTTTGTCAGGAAATCGTTGCAGTACTTCAGAAAAAAATGAATTGAATTCTTTGTCTTCTGAGACTGGATCATCGTTTCCCTTTTTAAATTGGTTTTTATCCATATTATTTAAGTCCTCTATCTTTATTATACCCTCATTTTAATTTTAATCGCATTTAAAGGCGCATAAAAAAACCTGATTTATTTCTAAAGTCAGGTTTTTTTTATTAATAATTAAAACTTTTGTGCGAATGTAACAAATTGCTTTGCTGCATTTGCAAGGAAATTTTGCGTATCTGTGTTAGTAATATGACCATTTTCATCGGCTAAGTTTTGAACATTACCAATATACAGTTCTGGCTGTTGTAAAGTTGGCATATCCAAGAATACCAAAGATTGACGTAGCACGTGATGAGCCAATACACCAGAAATACCAGAAACTGACTGTGAAGCGACTAGCGCTGGTTTGCCAGCCCATGCGTTTTCACCCCAAGGTCGAGAAGCAACATCTAAGGCATTTTTCAAAGCTGCTGAAATGCTTCGGTTATGCTCAGGTGTGACAAAGATAAATGCATCTTGCTCAGCAACTGCCGCGCGGAACTTTGTATATTCTTCAGGCGAATCAGCATCAAAATCTTGATTGTAAAGTGGTAAGTTACTGATATTTAAGTAATTTACCTCAGCATCTTCAGGCAGACCAGCAACAAGTGCATCAGCTACTCCCTTTGAAAATGAGTTTTCACGAATCGAACCAACAACAACACCATATTTTGTCATTTATGTGACCTTCTTTCTAATTACTAAAAGTAAGTATACAATGAAATTGAGTAGTTTGCAAGCATCTATTTATATCTGTTTGTACACTGACCAAGCCATCTTTGAGTAAACATTTTCAACGAAATTTACAAACGAGTAGATCAATTATTTGCTAGTTCAATGAACTTGTTCACTTGATCTACATTTGCTCCGATCATAATAATTGCCCGCAGTGGCAAGTTTTCCATTAGCTCTCGATTACTATCAGACGCACTAATACTTTCAATCGCTGTTTGTAAACCAGACGCCACGAGTGATTCATGTAAACCATCTCGGTTAATGATTTCGCTAATATAAGTGTCTCCGCTGATCGGACGATTATTTGTCGTGCCCATTTCTAAAGAAACCGTTTTTTCTAATCTAATATCGCGCGAAGAACTACCTATTTTTAGATTATAGTCACCTTGATCAACTTGCCAGATACTTTTTTTCACGTTATACCAAGCAAAACTTCTCCGATCTAAGAAAAATTCGACAGTTTTACTTTCTCCTGGATTGAGTCCGACTTTAACAAATGCTTTTAATTCTTGACGAGGTTTCTCAACACGGCTTTCTAGATTTTGAATATAGATTTGAGCTGTTTCTTTGCCATATATTGAGCCCACATTGGTTATTTTGATTTTACCCGTGACATGCTTTTTCGTATTAGCTACTATTTCCAAATCTTCATACTTAAAATCTGTATAGCTTAATCCATGTCCAAATGGAAACGCAACCTCTTTCCTCTTTAAATCATAATGCCGATAACCAACAAATATTCCTTCATGGTAATTTTCTTCAACTACACTAGCATTGAACGTACCGTATGCCGGTGTGTCTTCAATTTTTTCAGGAAAAGTTTCTGCTAATTTACCTGACGGATTTGTTTGACCAGTAAGAATATTCCATGTCGCCTCACCGACAGCTTCGCCGGCTAAATAAGTTTCTACAATTGCTTTTACCTTATTTCTCCAAGGTGTTGCAACCGCTGATCCATTTTGAAGAACAACAATTATATTAGGATTAATTGCTGATAGCTTTTGAATCAAATTGACTTGATTTTCCGGCAAATCAATGGTTTTTTTGTCAAATCCTTCTGACTCATCTTGTTCTGGGACACCAGCAAAGAAAATGATTTTGTCACTCAACTCAACAATAGATTCTGCTTGCTGTTCTAAATCTAAATTACCTTTTTCTTCAGTTAAGCTATACCCTGCAGTATAAGTAACATTGTAATCACTGTTGCTTGCAACCTCATGTGGCGTAACAACTTTGTATGCATTTACATGTGAACTACCGCCACCTTGATATCTTGGATTCTGGGCTAGTTCACCAATTAATGCAATTTTTTCAGTTTGTTTAATTGGTAAAACATCGTCATCATTTTTTAGTAAAACAATGCTATCCTCTGCTGCTTTTCGAGCAAACTCATGTTGATTATTCTTATCATAATCCGTACTATCATCTTCGCTAACACGGAAATTTTCAACCAACGCCAGTACGCGTAATACTGAGATATCCAATTTTGATTCTTCTAGCTGACCATTTTGGACAGCAGATACAATTCTATCAATCGAATATGCACCATTTCCAGGCATTTCTAAGTCTAAACCTGCTTTTAGCGAAGCAATATTATCGGCTACTGCTCCCCAATCTGACATAACGACGCCAGTATATCCCCATTCATTACGCAGTATTTCGGTTAACAAACGATAATTTTGAGAATTAAGCACACCATTAATCGCGTTGTAAGAGCACATTAACGTTGCTGGATGTGCCTCTTTGACAATCTTTTCAAAAGCCAGCAAGTATATCTCACGTAAAGCACGTTCATCAACATTCGAGGACGAGGTAAAACGTTGATCTTCTCGATTATTAGCTGCAAAGTGCTTGACACTCACGCCAACACCTTGCGATTGCACGCCCTTCACATAAGCGCTTCCTAGTTCTCCAGTTAGATATGGATCTTCGGAAAAATATTCAAAATTTCTTCCTGCCAATGGAGAACGCTTAATATTAATACCTGGCCCCAATAAAACTGACACATTTTCAACTCTAGATGCTGTACCAAGATTTTGACCTAATTCATAAAGCATGTCCACATTAAATGAACTAGCCATCAAAGCTGAACTTGGAAAAGCAATGGCTTCCACACTTTGATTCAAGCCTAGTGCGTCTGCGCTACTTGCTTGTTTTCGCAATCCTGAAGGGCCATCTGTTACCATGATTTTTGGTATATCATTTTCAATATTTTCCGCGGTAAACCAGAAATCTTTCCCCGTTACTAATTCTGCTTTTTCACGAACGGTTAGCCCTTGTACAAAGGATAAATTAAATTCTGTGCTCATTCTTTCAACTCCTTGTTATCTAATATACTGCTGCCAATAAAGTCAATTCATTGTTTCTAACTATAGAATACACCAAACTCAATACCATGGTAGAAATATGAATTAGCTATTATTAACTAACGCATTAATTCACTATTAGCAATCATTTTGAAAGCTAATTTTGTAGTTCTCCCACCTCATTAGCTTGCTTAAATATGTTCCTTATGAAGAAATAAAATACAGCTAACACAAGCATTAATACGCCTGCAATAATGATTGAGAATTTAGAAGTATTGTTACCAAATAAATTACCTAATGTCGCTAGCAAATATGGCGATAAATAGGTACCTAAGTTTGTACCAACCATAGCGATAGAAATCGCCAAATTTCCTGAATTTGCTGGCGCTTTTTCCAAGATTGTACCAAATGCTATCGGTAGAAATACCGATCCGCCAATACCACCAATAGCCATACCCAGAGTAATGACGAACATGTTAGGTGCTAGTGCAACTATCAAGAAAGATATGCCAATAATCGCATAACTCAATGAGAAAGTATATTGCTTCGTTATTTTCACAATATAGCCATAGAGCAAACTACCTAAAAATCCGACCAAAGTATAGACTGATAATGCCGTTCCAATAAACGAAGCATTTTCAAATTTTTCTTCAACAACAAATCCAGCTGACTTTAGGAATACAGCCATTAATAACGCAAACGAGATCAGCAAACCAAACGATGAAAACAAAACATAACTATTAATACTTTGTTTAGGTTTTTCAACCACTTCATTTGTGACTAAGTCATCCTTAGTAGTCGTATCTGGTACATAAACCAAAAACAGAATGAACGAAACTAATGCTAAGAAGTAAATACTATACGAATAATGCCAATTGTAATTAACCAAAATTCCTGCAATAAATGTTGTTACAGTTTGACCTACACTTTGAACAGCACTTTGAAAACCTAGCATTTTATTGCGTGTATCTCCACTCCAAAAGTCATTAATCAAACTGACAGCTAATGAGTTAAACATTCCCAAGCCAGCACCTAAAACCAATCGAGAAATATATACAAGAAAATAGTTATCAGAGAACATAGGCACTACACCTGAAACTCCTGCCAAGAATAAGCCAGTTAAAACTGTTTTTCTAGTTCCAAAAACTCTTACAATAAAAGGGCTCAGTAGCACGAAAATCATAACCGTAATATTAGATGCCGTAACTAATGCTTCAACAGCAGTTGCACTTTGATTGGCAAATGTTTGTTGCATTTTTGGAATTGTAATTGAAATTGACGCAGTTGAAGTCAATAATAATGAAATTGATAAGAATGCTAGTTTAAACATATTTGATGAATATTTATCTTTAATCATTTTAGTTTTCCTTTGCTGTTAAAATGATGCGACGATACGTTTTTAGAGGATGCTCACCATCATTTTTAACTTCCAAAATCACATGAATCGTTTGACCATCAGAAATATCTTTTGGCACATCAATGCTAACGGTTGGTTGGTTTTCATTCTTTATACGAATTTTGTGATAACTATCAGCCAATGGTTCAGCATTATAGCCAATTAAAAACCCCTCAATATCTTCCTGCTTTGCTTCCAAATGTTCGTGAGCGTTATAGGTAGAGGCTTCATCATAAATCCACCATTTATAATATAGCTTACGTCCGTTCAAATCTTTAGCATAAACTGTATATTCAACTCTTTCTCCTGGCTTCACATCCCTTTCTAAGTTCATATCTATGTCAACAATTGGATAATGCGACACCTTATCGAAATCATCTGTAGCACTCCATGCAGCACGTGCAATAAAGTCATCTTGAATATCATCAAACCATCGTGTTAAAGTATATGCAGCTTCATAACGCTTCGTATATGGATTAAAGTCCAATGCTTCGTTAGTATAGAGCGTTGATGATTTTTCAACAAATCGGCCACCCCAACCCCCAAAGGTTGGATCAGAACTATTTCTCAAGCCATTGTTAATTAAATAGAAAAACGATGGTGAGTCCCCTTCCGAAATAAAATCAAAACGCTCGTATTCGGGATTTTTTTCTAAATATGAATCAATTCCTCGTTGCTCATCCTCATTCTCACCATCTATAATGCGTCCATCACCTATCAAAGCATAGTTTGCCAAGAATGAACCAAAATTATTAACCAATTTTTTTTGCCAATCGTGGTTCAATTTACGGGTTAAATTGTAGTTGGTATATTTCCAAAGATAAGCAAAATACCAAAAATTGAATTTATCATTAATAACTTTAATATGCCATTTTTTTGCGATGTATTCACTATAGGTATCATCCTGATCAAGAATTATATAAATAACCACTTTTTCTTCAATACGTTTTTTTATAGTGGACCATTCTGGACTGTGCCCATATTTTTCCTCTATTGATCTCAATGCACGAGCCGTTGTATTGGTTCCACCCCAAGTTTGAATATATAACGGACGTTCATCTGTATCTTCTAGTAAATAGTTTTCTAGAAACCTTGAACCATCTGTTTCTTGTTCATATTCACCTTTGAAACTGATATTACCAACATGGTAGATACTTTGTAAGTATTCAGGTGTTGGATACCCCTCACCATGGACTTTTAAATGATCATAAACTTTTCCATACTCTGAAATTAGATACGGAATCCACTTTTCTCCAGTCCAACGTTCTGGCTTAATCCCTTTTTCATCATCGCCCGCGTAATGATATACTGAGCTCGTCAATATGATACCCTCTGTATCAAATTCATTACTGTATAACAAATACCGCAAAAAAGAATTCATATCATCCACTTCGCCATCAGTAGTAATTATGGTCCGTGCTTTTTCGTTAAGTTGTTTAATCATATCATAAACCTTTCCAATATTTTGAAAGCGCTTTCTATATTGTTATACTAACACTAAATGACTACATAAAAAAAACTAAACAACTTAACAAAATGAACTTATATGACTAAACAAAGGTTAACGAGTGTATGATAATGTTAGAGGAAATGTTATGAATATGGAAAAAATAGCGAAAATAGCTGGTGTTTCAAAAGCAGCAGTATCTTTCGCCCTAAATGATAAGCCTGGAATCAGCCAAGCAACACGCAATCAAATTTTAAAGATTGCTGAAGAATTGAATTATGTTCCTCGACGAAAAATAAAAAAAGATACTATTGTTTTTCTTTTAGTTACTAATGATCACGCGCAATCATTGGATTATTTTCAACGTCTCCCTTTTTTTCAATCCATTATCGATGCTTTCAAAACAAAGTCGTATTTAAAAGGTTATAACCTCTCACTTCAGACAGTTTCTAAGCTAGATCAAGATACCTTTTCAAATTGGCAACAGACAAATATCTATGGCGTTGTAATACTAGGCACATTTTTAACATCAGATGATGTATTATTGCTAAACAAGGTGCATGCAAACATAGTTATTTTGGACAATCCGTCTATTGAAAATTCTCATAGTTCGGTAGTTATTAATAATAAAGAGGGTGTTCGAAGCATTATCCATCAGATTTCTCCAAAGGAGACCGTTTTATACGTTCACGGATTACCAGCTATTCCTAATTTTCAGGAACGCAACACTGCCTTTAAATATTCAGCCCAGACGAAAGATTTCAATTTAACGGAAATTAAAATGGATAGTTTTAGTTTTTCAGAAACAACAACTTCTGAGCAACAACTTATTATCAATACGCTACAAAATAACACAACTATAGTAGCTGAGAACGATTATTTAGCTTTGAAAATTGCACAGATTGTAGCCGAAAAAAAATTGACACATAACGTGAAAGCACTCTTTGGTTTCGATAATATCAGAACCTTATCTCAATCACCGATCCCAATTAAAACAGTTTCAGTAAATGTGTCTGTCATGGTAGACATGGCAATTGATTTAATTTTAAAAGAATACAAAGTCCCTGTTCATGTAACAGTAGATACAAACTTTGTTGAAGGTGACAAAAATGAAAAGTAGACTTTATCTATTAGTATTTTCACTTTTATTAAACGCACTTGGTAATGCCGTTGCAATCACTACAAATCTTGGTGCTAATCCATGGACTGCTGCTGGTCAAGGATTAGCAGCAACTTTTGACATATCTCTCGGTACAGCTTTGGTCAGCTTTGGTGTTTTCGTATTGTTGCTGAATTCTCTGCTGGCGCGTGAAATTAATTTCCGTCGAATTATCGGAAATTTTTTGTTCATGTTTCCGTTTAGTTACTTAGTTGATTGGATTGTTACATGCTTAAACGACTCATTTCTTTTAACAAGTAACTTGTATGTTAAACTAATCTTTAATCTTTTAGCAATTACAACGATTGCTATAGCAGTTGCCATGTACCAGCAGGCAAACTTAATCTTGCATCCAAACGATGAATTGATGTTCACATTACGATTCAAATATACACATGGAAATGCAACTAAAGCACAACTCATCGCTTATATGCTTCCTTTGTCCATTCTGGTTCTAGCTTTTTATATTAATGACCAATGGTTTGGGGTTGGTATTGGACTTGTAGCTTCACTATTTTTGCAAGGTCCTATTGTTGATTTAACACACAAAATATTCTTTATAAAAAATTAAAATGAATAGAAAAAGACATAACGCAAGTTATGTCTTTTCTTATTTAGATATATTTTCTTCAATAATGTCATGGAGTTGTTGGAAGTCTTTTTTCACATTATAATCATGACGTTCCTGCTTCATCAGTTCCTTTAAACTACTTTCAATTCGATCGATATCGGTTTCATCTGTGTAATCAATCCAATTCACATGCTCTAACCAATCAAAGTACGCGTGCTTCCCTTTTCCATAACTATTTCCAAAAAGCAAGCATGGTGTCCCAGTGAGGACAGAGAAAACCATAGCATGCCAACGGTCCGTGATAATAATTTCTTGGTGTGAAAACAACTCCAGCTGTTGCTCAAACAAAGTGTCACGTGTGATCGGCGTAATCTCTTTTGGTTCATCTAATACGGTATCAACACGTTCCACTGGTCTGTCCCCACCGAGTATTTCTTTTATTTTATCAATGGTGGTTTGTTTGACAACCTTCTCTGAATCATGACGCAAAACAAACAAAGCCCCATTACGTTCAAATTTCCAGTCCACCGAATTCATGTATAATACCATGTCCGGCGTGAAAATAACTTTATTGTCAAAAGTCGTAAGCATACGATGAAAGCTTTGTGCGTCGCGAGCTACAAGAACAAGATTTGGGTTCTTGCTATAAGCTTCCTGACTTTTTCTTTTTTCAATCTCACCATCCTCATTATCCTCAAAATGAATTGATTGGGGAAATGAGATCGTAAGGTTATCAACAAATGTCGAAAAGACTTTACGCCTTGCCTCTTCGTGGTTGTGATACAAATTACCCATATTGCCACCACCAGTAAACGCAATAACATCATCTTTACGCAAATTCTCTTGGACAACAGGTATCGCCTCATCACCGTCTTCCTCAATAATTTCAATATACTGATAATTTGGAAATTCGTTCTCAATATATTTTCTTTCAGCCAATGATACTGCCTGATCACCCATATTTGTATAACGTGGTACACCAAACATATAAAATTTTGGACCATCATTTTGTGGAATTTCATGAACGACTTCTGTCGTATCAATGTAAAAATTAGCCATTAACTACACTCCTTTTTGGAGGCTATGATAGACTAGCTGTATCATAAGCCTTTGCCATTTTTTTACTATTGACAAACAGACTTGCTAACACAATACTTAATCCATTTGACATAGCAAAAACGAAAAATACCAATGCTGTTCCAAGAATAGCAACTAACTGGGGATAGATTAAACTAATGACGAAGTTGGTTATCCAAGTTGTTGCTGTAGCCACGGACATAAATTGCGCCTTAACCTTTCCAGGAAACATTTCGGCTAACAAGAGCCATGTAACAGGACTTACAATACCTTGATGATTAGCCAAAAACAACGTTAAACTGACAAGCACCAAAGCATTAGTTATTCCTTGAGAAAAAACACTAGATTTCATAATAGTTCCAAGTAGCGCCATAAAAACAACGTTACCAATCAGACCAATAATCAACATGCGATGATGATTGGCATGTTCTATCATTCGAGTACCAAATATACTAGCAATAACAGAAACGACGCCAATTAACACATTGGCGTACAAGGAGCCACTTTCACCCATACCAACTTTTTCAAGTAAAATTGTACCGTAATACATCACGGTGTTTACACCTGAGATTTGCTGAATCAGAGCAATCACAATTCCTGTCACTAACAAATAAAACAATTTTTTATTTTTTAATGCTATTGACCAATTAAATTCATTATCGTTTTGCTCACTAGATTGATCACTTTGAGATTTGATAAGCTGGCTAGTATTTTTAAATCCCAATCGACGAAATATTTTTCGAGCTCGGTTAAAACGATGCTTTAAGAGTAACCATTGCGGACTACCGCTGATACGAAACGAGTTTACCCACAGAATAATTGATGGAACCGCACCAGAAATCACCATAACACGCCAAATTGGACCCCAATGACCCCAGATGTTGCCTAATATTGCATTTACAATGAAAGCACATAACTGACCAAGTACAATAAAAATAGCGTTTTTGTTGACATTGGCGCTTCTTAAATTTTCCGGTGAAATTTCTGCTAAATACATTGGTGACAAACTTGATGCAGCACCAACTGCTAAACCTAATACAAATCGAAAAAGTGACATAAGCCAAAAGTTCATGGCAACAGCGCAAAGCACCGTAGCTATTGTAAATACGATTGCAATGATTCGTAGCGTTTTACGGCGACCAATTTTATCAGCAACTCGACCACATCCCAGTGCCCCAAAACAAGCACCAATAACCAATGAACTGGACACAACGCCTTGTAAGGTCGGTGTCAAATTCAGTTGGTCCGGACGGCTCATGAATGCCAGTGCACCGTTAATCACACCAGTATCATAGCCAAATAGAAATCCGCCTAATGATATAACGTAAACACAGTAATGCAGAAAATCCAGCTTAACTTTTTTTGATTTAGTTTTCATACTTTTCAATATTCCTTTGTAAAAATTTTAAAAGTGAGAAAACCATAAATCACTTAAACAAATTCTTCGTATTCTTTTGGATCTTGGTCATCCACACGCCCATCTTTACGTTCCAAATCAGATATTTGGCTAACCTCAGTCTCTGTCAGTGTGAAATCAAAGATATCTAAGTTACGTCGCTGATGCTGAGGAGTGGTAGCTTTAGCAACTGGTAAAATACCGCGTTGTATATGCCATCTCAAAATAATTTGACCCGCATTTTTATCATATTTTTCGGCTAGTTTTAAAATTAACGGTTCTGTTAATTCGCTACTGCCTCGACCTAATGGGCTCCAAGCCTCAGTTACGATACCATACTCTTGATTAGTAGCCACCAATGATTCCTGCGGCCAATATGGATGAATTTCATTTTGGTTAACAGCCGGTGTGACCCCCGTTGCTGAAATAATCTTATCCAGATGTTTCTTTTCAAAGTTGGATACACCAATCGAACGAACTAGTCCACGCCTTTGTGCCTCAATTAATGCTTGCCAAGCCTCCACATAATTGTCTCGTTTAGGAAGTGGCCAATGAATCAAATAAAGATCCAAGTAGTCTAATCCTAAACGAAGCAATGATTCTTCAATGATTTTCAGAGCATCATCGAAATGATGATATTTACCAGGAAGTTTTGTTGTTACATAAAATTGCGAGCGTGGGATACCTGAACGACGAATAGCTTCTCCAACCGCACCTTCACTGTCATAATTTGTAGACGTATCAAGCAATCGGTAACCGATTTGTATAGCATTTAAAATCTGGTCAACGCCTTGATAACCTCGAATCTGAAAGGTTCCCAAGCCAATTTTTGGTAACTGATGCCCATCATTTAGTTCATATAACTCATTCAAGCTCATTAAAAATGTCTCCTATTCTACTGCAAAAGGGTTTATAAAAAAGCCTAACTTGTTAACTAACAAATTTAAGCTTTAGTAGCAATACTGATATAATCCTTAATCAGCTTTTTTATAATCAGCGTTTTTTGGATCATGTTCGTAAAGATTAGTATTTTCGGCAGTTGACTCAGGATCAATCTTTTCCTTTTGATCCTTAACCTGCTCTTCTTTATTTTGGTCTTTATTTTTGTTTTCTGTCATGATAAGTTTCTCCTATACCTACTTTCTGTGTAAAACAGTTAATTATAGTTTTACGCAGTGAGTTTTTATAAATTACTTATTTGTGCGACTAGTAATCCAAGATACGATTAAGACTAATACAACTGCACCAATAATTGAAGGAATAAGTGCCATTCCTGCTAAGCTTGGTCCCCATGATCCAAGAAGGCTTTCACCTAACCAAGAACCAATTAAACCAGCAATGATGTTACTAATCCATCCCATAGCTGCACCGCGGCTTGTAATTGCTCCTGCAATAGCACCGATAACTGCACCTACGATAAGTGTCCAAATTAATCCCATAATGATATCTCTCCTTCTGGTTCTCTATCAGAACCTAAGTCCAGATTACCACTGTCATATTTTTTCCGCAAATATTTAGCTTGCACTTTTATCACGTTTGATTCTAAAAAGGGCTTAGTGACTACTAATCAAACTGGCTATAAAATTAATCATAGTGGCAATGAGGAGTGTACTAAAGGCAAAAGAAATGAGTGAGTGCCCTAATGCAACTTTTCGAAAACGGGTTGTAGAAAAATTTGTATCCGAAACTTGGTAAGTCATACCAATAGTATAGGCTAAATACAAAAAATCCCAGAAATTAGGAAGACCCTTTGCATTAAATGACACACCACCATTATTTTGGTAATAAATTTCCGTGTAGTGAATAGCGTACAATAATTGAATCAAATTCCAAGAAGAAAAAACACTAAAAATACAAAATACAATTTCCAGGCGACTGCCTTTGCTGATAGTTAATAACAAAATCACAATAAACACACTCACTGCACTTGAAAAGACAACAAACGCATCAATCAGTGGATATCGAATACCTTCTTTGAGAATTACTTTCTTCGTGTGCCGGCCTTGATCCATCGGATAAAAAGAGTAAATTACTAAACAAAAAAGTACGACTATAGCGCAGTCCCATCCTGTTAGGAGAATGTATTCCCAAGACGCAGTCAAAGAAGTTAGCAAAGCTACTAAGGTACCACTAGTCAAGGCAAGCAAGAAAACATTCCCGTGTTTATGCAAAAATTTTTGAATTTTTATTCGCTTCATAGCTTACATCAACCTAGTTCTAATATAAAAAGCACAACGTTTAGACCGCTGTGCTGAGACTTGCTACTGCAACTTCAAACCGCTTGTACGTTTACTTGACACGATTATCGTCATCGTTCACTGCTTGAGAAGTTGTTTTTTTCACGGCATCAACGCCATCTGAAGTTTTTTCTTTGATTGTGCTACCAGCGTCTGTTACGCGATCCTGTAAGCTTGTTTGTGATGCGTCAAATTCTTTTTGTGTTTGAATATCAACTACTTCAACATTTAACTCAACTAGCGTCAAACTTGTTGTTTCTCGCACCTGTTTTGTGATTACTTCTGTTAGTTGCTTATAAATATCATGTGCGTTGTGTCCATATTCCATGATAATATCTAAATCTACCGCAACTTGTTCTTTTCCGACCTCGACACCAATGCCATCAGTGGGGTTATCCGTATTCACAATTTTATTTTTAATGTTTGCGACAAAACCACCGTCAACACCTAGCAATCCTGTCACGTTTTCAATTGCATAGCCCACTACTTTTTGAATCACTTTGTCATCAAATGTTAATTCACCTTTAGGTTGACGATTCTCTGTTGCAGTATTTTGTGTAGTTTTTGTTTCTGTAGACATAATTAAATCCTTTCTATATCTAAATAATTAATTTTTACGTGTAAATATTTTAGAGACAATTGACAAATCGACATTATACGCTTCGAGCAAGTAGCCAATCCAACCTGCTAGTAAGGTGACAACTATAATCAAAATCGTCTTCCAAAATCCTACAGTTACCAATAGAGTTGACAGAATGAAACCCGCAAGACCACCAACCCAAATATTAATTGATTTTTTGTCTTTCATTATATCCGCACTCCTTTTTAAATCACACGTGTGACTTTACGCTTTGAGTTTGATTTCTGATTTACTTTAATATCAACTTTAATGGGAATTCGATTTATGCCAGCGAGTAAATCATTCAAGCTTTTCGTTAAATCGTATGAAATACGAGGTAATTCTTCGACTGTCGCCTGTTTATAAACTGAATCAGCAACAATATAAAATTTTCGTTGACGACGAGTATTTTTCAATCTCACTTTAATATTTGATAAATCTTCACCTGAGAGCTTTGTCTGAATAAACTGGTTGATACCATGATTACTCAACGCAAGCCGTCCTTCTTTGGTTTGCTTCAAAGGAATATCTGGTAATTCTACAGGCCATATCAATATGAGTAAAAACACAAGCACGGTCAGTGCCAGCAGTACAAGACCATAGTAATAAATGAAAAGATCACTCTTAAAGTCTAAATGTATATTAAACTCTGCTAAAAATTTGAAAACTTCATCAATTATTTTTGGCCATATCAACAAACAAAGCCCAACCAAATATCCGAGGCTGAAAATACTCAGAACAATTTTTTGACTTTTCTTCATATCATACCTCTCTATTACCTTATGCTACTGTTTTGCTCTCATACCAAGCACCATTGACACGACTAGTACAAGAATCACAGCACCAATTATCGAAGGAATGATTGCCATTCCCGCCAAGCTAGGTCCCCATTGACCCAACAAAGCCTGGCCAATAGCCGATCCGATTAGACCAGCAATAATATTGCTAATCCACCCCATTGACTCACCACGATTTGTGATAGCACCTGCAATGGCACCAATAATGGCACCTACAATTAATGACCAAATCATAATCTTTCCTCCATTCTCTTCTCTATGAATTATGATATCCAATTCACTAGCCTAAATATAACACTATCGGAAAGCGTTTACAAAAATAACGCTTACCCCCTTTACAAAACAATGAAATTATGAGTTATTTTTAAAAGATTAAAAAACAACAGCTCCTCATCAATAAGTTGCTATCGTTATTATCTGTTCAATGATTTAATTATGGATTTCCTCTTCCAAACGGTCCCCAGCTTTGTCGATGCCTTTAGCTGCAAATATGGTCCCTCCAACCGCTATACCGCCTAGAATTAATGTAGATGCCAACAATACCTTAAGTACAGTTTTTAACATAGTTTTCCTCCTTTATACCTAAAATGAAAATTTGTTAATCTTCTTTTGTTTTCTTCCAATTTCTGACAAAATAATAGAAACTGAACAATAATTGAGACAACGCCAAAAGCATCGACAGTTTATCCCAAAAGCCAAATTTTTTATTCTTTTTATCCATCTTTTCTCCACTTTCTTCGTTGATCCAACCACATTTCTGATTAGTATCTACGAAATTCAAAGGAGCTCATGATTTACTTTAAGCCACCAGTAACATTGATTGACTCACCTGTTACATAGCTAGATTCATTTGAAGCTAGGAAAACATAAGCGCCTGCTAATTCTGCCGGTTGACCAGCTCTACCGATGGGTGTCGATTGGCCAAATGTTGGAATGTTCTCCGGTAACTGTCCACCAACAATCTGCAAAGGTGTCCAAATGGGACCAGGTGCCACACTATTCACGCGAATCCCTCGATTAGCCAATTGTTTAGCCAAACTCATCGTCATATTCTTGATAGCAGCTTTTGTACCTGCATAATCCACGAGAAATGACGATGGTTGCTCTGCCTGAATAGAATTCGTTGTTATGATACTGCTGCCAGGTTGCATATGTGGTAAAGCCGCTTTAACAAGCCAAATGAGACTAAAAACATTTGTTGCATAAGTGTCGGTTATTTGTTGTGTCGACAAATTAGCTATATCAACTTCCGCTTGTTGTTTGCCAGCTACTAACGTCAAAATACTTAAATCACCAAAAAATGAAACTGCTCCATCAATCAACTTTTGGCTGAATGCTTCATTCTTTAAATCACCTGGAACTAGCTTGATTTTACGACCCAATGATTCAATAATGCCCTTAACTTCTTGTGCATCTGGTTCTTCTTCAGGAAGATAATTTAACACAATATCAGCACCTTCATGCGCATACGCTATCGCCACAGACCTGCCGATTCCTGAGTCACCACCGGTTATCAGTGCTTTCTTATGTTTCAGGCGGTCATGCCCAACGTAACTTGCTGCACCATCATCTGGTGTTGGTGACATCTTGCTTTGTAATCCTGGTTCAGGTTGACTCTGTTTTGGAAAATTCTGCTTTGCATATTCTCCATTTATGTTTGTCATATAATTCCTCCCTTTTTCATACAATACTCAGCACAATCTTGACACGCACTAATAACGTGTATATTGTTTAACAAACACTTTGTTTGTTATGCCTACTATATCATTAGTAGAGAGCGGTTACAAAAATTTTGCCTAGATACTTGACAATGTAATTTGTTAATATCAGATGAAAATAAATGAAAAAAAAGGAAGCGTGATGATTTAAAAATCACACTTCCTTTCTCAACAATATAAGAAAACCTTATTGATTAATTTGTTATAAAATCAGCATTCTTTTCTCCAATTTTGAAGTACTCACCTGTATTCCAATCTTTCAAAACATATCCCATACCGTTTCCTAATACATTAGTACCATTCATATATTTAGCTGACCATTGTTTAATGACCTCACTACTTGGCATATCTTTTCGTGTGTTTTGCGACAGTGTGTAATACGGATCCGATCCGTCATTTGAATAATTTTTAACCCAATAGTCATACGTCTTAGCTTCGAACAAATCTGGGTATTGTTGCTTCAATTCATTCAAATATTCACCACCGTATTGGGCTTGATATTTACCACCACCAACACTATTAACCGCATAGAGTTGTGTCCCAAATCCAGTTGACACATCATTGCCGTAAACACCAGCACGTGAAGCTGATACGACCTCCTGTCCAGATAAATTATAAACTTGGTTATCAACTACATCAGCCATAACCTGCATATTTGATTGGTGCAATGCTTTAATTGCAGTACGCAAATCCTTATCAGTACCGTACTTAGTTGGTGTTTCAAATCCCAAATCGTATCGGTCAGTAAATGCATAACCATTATCAATCGTTGAATCTAAGAACGTGTGGTCCCCACTTGAACGATATTGTGGTGCCATCTCAAAACTTGTGATTCCCCACTTTTCAAATAAATTAGCATTTTTAGCAATTACTACGTTAGTCAGTTCATCATTGGTGGTTGCTTTAGGTTGAAAGTTAGAAAAGCCTTCGTAAATCAAGTTCGAATCTAATGCAGCATTAGAATGCAGCACTTTGTCATCAAGATTTGCATCTGTTAATGCTGCTGTTCGGGCATCTTGATCGTCACTAGCTCCTACGGGCACCCAAACTGCTAAGTAACCTGATACTTGTGAATTAGCGAATCCTTGCACACTAGTATAATCTTGACCAGCAATCTCCTTATTTGAGAACGTCAATGTACCACGGCCATCTGTCCAGATTGTTGGTGCATCATTATCAGCATCATACGTAACAATACCATCACTAGTTGTCAACAATGCAGCTCGGTACTCTTGGTTTTTATGAGCCGCCCCCATCTCTAAAGTAACTGTATCTGAATCATTTAGTTTTAGTGAAGAATCATTACCGACCAGCACACCAACACCTTCAGTGCGTGTTTCATTCGTACCAAGGTCACTAGCTGTCATTGCGTCTTTACCAAAACGAACACTCTTCAACAAACCATGTTCATCTACATCCATAGTTTGCCCACCACTCACATAACTCTTTCTAGTGTTCATCAAGGAAACAATGGCATCATAATAAATACTTTGCTTTTCCATATACTGGCCATCATCTTGATACATATCACCGTAATAAACACGAGGAACTGTGTCCTTATTGGTCAACATCAAAGCATAGATACTAGGTAAGTTATAGATGTTATACTTTTTATTCGTTGAACGTTGATCTTGATAATAAGCTGCTAATCCTTCTTTTAATTGGTCATCGGTGAAATTCGTCCAGTCTGCACCAGTAACGTCGGTAATTGCTGCACCAACCTTTTCTTGAATCCCCTTATCATGCGCATGAATAATTGAATAATTTGGCGTTGCTTCATTTTCTGTTGCATTGTTGGCGTGATCAGCTATAATCTGGCCACCATCAATGTCTTGCAACATATTAGTCAAGGAACTATTTTCCCCTGATTGATTTGCTAGCGATAGTGTAGCTGCCTCTCTAAAGTTAGATTCAACTAAAGCATCACTCTTAATTGTAGAGGTACCAGCATCTAATCCAGCTTCCACTAGTGAAATATGCTTATTAGCGTTGTCTTCACTTGCATCAACTTTATAAGCATCGCGCATGTAATCGTAGGCTCTCTGAATGGCATCATTATCAATAAAGTCAACGGCATCAATACGAATACTGTCAAAATTGGCATCATCATCATTAGCTGTAATCGTGCCAAAGTTCATTAAATAATGTAACCAATTCAAATTTTCAGCTTGAACCGCTGGGTTAGAATTGTCGACATCATTAGCAAGCAAGAAGTCTAATGTATTACCGGATTCACGATAATCTGAGTTCGTTGTTGGGGTTAATTCACTATTACCATATTTCAGATAACCACCTTGGAACCACGCATCCCCTTGACCTTGATATTCAGAATCTTTATTCCAAATAAATTGTTGTTTCACAAATGAAGGCGTATCTTCATGAGCTTCAAACAAAAGATCTTTCAACCAATCTGTACTCTTTTCTTTCGAAATGCGTTTTTCAATAGCCACTTGAACTTTTTGCGCGGCGACATTCAAGTCATATTGATCAGATTGTAGATTAAATTGACTACTTGTATCTAGCAAACCATTTTGCTTCATAAAATTTAAATAATTAACTTGAACATCTTTATTTGGCCACCAAACTGTTATCAGTGGTCGCACGTCATTTGTTGAAGAAACTACCCACGTTTGTCCGTTTTCCAAGATATCTTTAGGGCGATACCAGGCATCGGCCGTCAAGAAACCATCTATCGTATTCTTGAAGCTAGAACTATCATTGCTATAAGCAGCACTATGTTTGGCAAATTCATTAGTAGACATCGTTGCAGTATTTGTAAACAAGTATTGCCCATTACCATTTTTATCAAAGTAGTATGTGACGCCATCAACGATAACCTGCTCATTCTTGACTTGACTACCGTCACTTGGATTGAAGTATTGTAGTTGATCATCAATCAACGCTAATCCCGTGACTTGGTTGTTTTGCTCATCAACATATGTTACTTTATCACCATCGGTCACATAATTCCCAGTAGAATAAGATTGCTGAATTTTACTGACTAGGTTACCATCTGATGATTCAAAATAATAAAGGTTGCCATCATAGTTTGCAGCACCGCCTTTTAATTGCGCACCGGTGGTTAGATCAAAATATTGCAGACGACCGTTTATATTCTGTAGGCCTTTCAAAATTTGATCATTTGCACCGCGATAAACCCATGCAGACGAATTGTCACTCAACTGGACAGTACCATAGTGTCCTGACACAACCTCAGAAACTATCTGTCCATCCCCTTGTTCCTTGGTGAAATAGTAGGTATCATTGCCAATTGTCACAAAATTACCTTTAGTCTGCACGCCAGTTGTCAAATCGAAGTAACGTAATTGACCATCATTATTTGTATATAGCCCTTTTACATTTTCACCATCGACTTGGTAATACCAATTTTGGGCCTTATCGGTTGTGTATTGTCCATTGGTGGGTAATACCGATATAGAATCTAAACCCTTTCTCTCACCACTTTCTTTATCAAAGGTATAGAGAACTCCGTCAATTGTTCGTTTGTCGCCTTTAACTTGATAACCAGTTGGATCAAAAAATAAATTTTGCTTACCAATGCGTTGCTCACCAGTTACAGCAACACCGTTGGCATCAAAGTAAGCCCATACACCACTAGCAACTTGTTCAAATCTATTTGTAATTAGCTCGCCAGAATCAGGATCATAGAAGTGCATTTCACCCGATGAATCAACATTTGCTTCACCCTTAACCTGTCGTCCGTCTGTCTTGAAGTAAAGATTCTGGCCATTAATTTTTTGGGTACCTATTACAGCATTACCTTGATTATCCAAGTACATCCATGAACCGTCTGGTAATTCACCAAAATCATTTTTTAGTTTTTCACCGCTCATACCTGTGTAATAGTTTATTGTTCCATCGTCATTAATTACTTTGTCATTTTTGACTTGTTTCCCGTTATTGTCGAAATATAATTCCTGGCCATTAATTTTTTGAGCGCCCGTAGCAGCAACACCGTCATCATCTAGATACATCCATGAACCATCTGGTAATTCTTCAAAACGACATACTACTTGTTTACCATCAGGATCAAAATAATATATCTTATCATCAATTCTTTGAATACCGGTTGATGAAACACCTTTATCATTGAGGTAAATTGTTGACCCATCATCTAGTTTAACCAATGCGTTTTTGATTTGCTTACCAGCATCATTAAAGTAGAGTGACTGGCCATCAATCTTTTGCTGTCCTGTTAAAGGATTGCCATCATTATCTAGATACATCCATGAACCGTCCGCTACCTCTGCCCATGAATTAGTAACCATATTTCCTGTGTTGCCGTCATAATAATGAGTGTTACCTTGTCCATCTGTAGCAACGTCACCTTTGACTTGCTTCCCATCTTGGTCGAAATACAAGTTTTGTCCATCAATGACCTGTGCTCCTGTCACTGGAAGACCTTTATCGTTCAAATATAGCCATGAACCATCGGATAGCTTCTTGAATGTATTTTTAAGTTGGATTCCATTACTACTGAAATATAGTTTTTGACCGTCAATAACTTGTTCTCCTGTAACGGCATCACCCTTGTCGTTCAAGTATAGCCATGAACCATTATTCGTTTCACCCCATGAGTTCACAACCATATTTCCTGTGCTGCGATCATAATAATGTATGTTTCCACTATTATCAGTAATGGCTTCACCCTTTACTTGAATACCATCTTCGTTGAAATATAGATTTTGACCGTTAATATTTTGCGGTCCTGTGACCGCTACACCGCTATCATTTAAGTATAACCATGAACCATCGCTTATTTTACCCCAGGAATTTATAACCATGTTTCCTGTCTTACCATCAAAATAGTGCACATTGCCATCAATATCCTTTATAGCTACGCCCTTAAGTTGCACACCATTTGCATCGAAATATTGTTGATTTGTTGTACCATTTTCTGTAGTAATTGTTGCTAACCCTACAGCCATATGACCATCTGCAAAGAAATAACGCCAATTGTTGTCTGATCCTTGATAATATTGATTAGAAATTTGACGACCATCACTACTGTAGTAATACTCACTAGTCCCATCAGACAAATAAGCATCTTGTAACTCTACACCATTTGGTAGGAAATAATATTTTTTACCATTAATTTCTTGACCGCCAACAACCATATAGCCATCATTATCAAAATAATACCAATTGTCATTATCTTGAATAAATGTATTCTTTGCTTGGTAGCCACTCGTAGAATAAAACTCAGTCTTGCCATTGTCCACGTTGGTAAACCCTGTACTTGTTTTTTCGCCTAACAGTTGCTTAGGTAAAAATTCACTACCACTTGAAACATTAAAGTATTGATTTGTTGACCAATCCTTGAGAACATACCATGCACCACGTCCTTGAATGTTTGAGCCATTAAAATACTTAGCTGACCATTCTGTGATTTTGACATCAGGGTTCATTGCTTCACCTGTTGAAATTTGTTTTGTTTCAAATAACTCAGGATAATCTTGTTTTAACTTATCTAAGAAAGCACCTCCATATATTGCTTGATACTCTCCGCCACCAACAGTACGAGAATCATATAGCGTATTATTAATAACTGAACTTTCATTCACCTTTCCCGAACCGTTTGTTCGACTGGCTGTCACTATTTCTTCGCCAGGCAAATTATAAATTTGGTCTGGGACCCAATCATTGATAGCCTGAATGCCTTGGGCATGCAATGCTCTTAAAGCATCTAGTAGTTGGTCAACTGTACCGTACTTTGTAGGCGTGTTATAACCAATGTCGTAGCGATCCGTGAAGGCATAGCCATTTTGAATAACTGAATCTAAGAAACTGTTATCCGTACTTGAACGATATTGAGGTGCCAATTCAAAGCTTGTTATCCCAAGACTCTTGAATAATTGTGCATTTTCGGCAATCTTGATATTGGTATACTCATCGGCCTGTGTTGGCATGGCTTGGAAGTTTGAAAAGCCTTCATATATAACTTGAGAATCCAAGGCACTATTTGAATGATAGGTATTACCATCTGTTGACGCTGTTGTACTACTTTCTGTTCTAGCATCTTGGCTATCATTTGCACCAACTGGCACCCAAGCTGCTAAATAACCAGAAACCTGAGCATCACTCACACCATAAACCACATCAGATTTAAAAATCAAACGGCCTTGGTCATCTGTATACGATACCGGTGCCTCGTCATCACTATTATAAATTTTCAAGCCATCTTTAGTACTTAACATTAATGCACGGTAAGCTTGATTTTTGTGTGCGGCCCCCATGTTAAGCACAATTTGCTCATCATTATTCAGGTTTAAATCAGTTTTGTTGCCGACAATTAATCCAATACCTTGTGTGCGCGTTTCACTTGTACCAGTGTCGGTAGCTGTCATGGCGTTTTTTCCATAGCGGACTGACGTCAAAAGGCCTTGATTATTATGAAGGTAAGTCATATTCATAGATTGACCACCTGAAACATATTTTACTCGCGATTGAAGCAATGAAGTAAGCGCATCATAATATGGTGATTTTGCAGACATATATTGTCCATCATCCGTAAACAAATCACCATAATACACACGAGGAATTGTATCTTTGTTAGTTAACATCAATGCATATGATGAGGATATATTATATGCGGTATACTCTTTATCAGCCTTTAATTCGTCAGCATTATATATTTCGAATGCTTTGGCAATTTCATCTGTTGAGACAGTCAATCCATCGGAACTAGGATTAATTTTATCTTTAATAATTTGAGCAATAACCGTTTGTACTTCACTATCATGTGCACGAATAAATGAATAGTTCGGTTGGGCTTCATTTTCTGTGGCGTCTGCTGCACGATTTACTAGGCTTGTTGAAATTGCTGGTTCCAAACCGCTACGAGCACTACTTGGCATATTCAATGAATACTTCAATGCCAAATGCATTGGAAAATCCATGGTTAATTGGTTGTTCCCCTGTGCTTTTACATACGCTGGATCATTATTGTCCCAGTCTTCTAAGATGGAAATGTGATTGTTTGCATTAGCGTCACTTTGATTTGTTCCATATGCTGCTTTAAAATAATCTCCAGCAATTTGCAACAAGTCAGCATTCACGTTATCAACAGCATCAACTCTGTAACCGTCAAAATTTGCTGTTGGATCATTTTGGGCGATGCTACCGATATTCATCATGTAATATAACCAATTCAATTGTTCAGCTTGAACAATTGGGTTAGAATTATCAACATCGTTGGCCAACAGCATCTCATAGCCACCTTGATTACCATTTGTTGTAATTTGACCTTTTTGGTTAGTTGGCGTTCGATTTAATAAACGATAATCAGAATTGGCATTTGGTGTTAAATCACTATTAACGTATAGGAGCGCACCACCTTGCAAATGATCTGTTCCTTTAGACTCACTACTAATGTTCCAATTCGATTGTGAATCAACCATTTGGTTCATATCGGCCTTAAGCCAGTCAGTACTGCCCAATAAGCCAATTTTTTCTTCAATGTTTTTTTGAACAGTCATAGCCGTATCCGTCAAACTGTTCATACTATCATTGTTTGATAATGCAACGTCATCTGATAATAATCCCGCAGATTGCATATATTTTAAGTATGAAACTTGGGTATCTTTATCTGGCCACCAAGACATTAACAATGGTCGAAAATCGTTTGCTGTTGCAGCCGTCCAAGTTGTACCATTTTTTAATATATCTTTAGGTCGGTACCAACTGTTAGCCGTTAGATAGCCATCAACTTGTGTAAAACTATCCGAAGACAATGAATAAGCCGCATTATGCTCATTTCCTATATTGACTAAACCATCGGTATATTGACTACTATTTGATGTCAAAGCACCAGTATCTTTGTCGAAATATAATACTTGACCGTCAACAATGGCTGTAAAATTCTTCTTAGGCTGACCATCATCACCAATGAAATAAGTTTTACCATCAATTTGTTTAATACTTTTTGATTTTTCTGACGTTGTGGCTGTTGTGTCGGCCACTTTATCTGTTGTAGCTGTTGTGTCCGCTACTTTATTCGTTGCAGCCGTTGCGTCCGCTACTTGATCCGTTGCAGCCGTCGTGTCCGCTACTTTGTCCGTTGCAGCTACTGTGTCCGCTGCTTTATCCGTTGCAGCTGCTGTGTCGGTTACTTTATCCGTTGTAGCCGCTGTATCGGCTGCTTTATCTGTTGTAGCTGTTGTGTCCGCTGCTTTATCCGTTGCAGCTGTTGTGTCCGCTACTTTATCTGTTGCTTGTGACACCGTAACACCAGTGTTGTTAGTGCTATCAGCGCTTACGTTAGTTGTGGAAACGCCAAATATCACAGCAGAAAAAATACCGGCTGTCACTAACAGTTTCCCAGATTTATACAATTTTTTACGATCGCATATTATTCTTTTGTCTCTCATGAAATTTTCCCTCACTTCATATTCTTACCGTAAAGTACTCATAAAGATGTCAAACCTTTACCATTTCATTCTATAAGCCTTCTGCTTCTCTTTTGTAATTTATGCATAATAGCATATTCAATATTGAATAAAGTAAAAAAACTAGCACATACCGTGCTAGTTTTTAGTTACTAAATTTTATATAGCAACGGGATGGGGATTTGTAATTATGAGAGAATTTAAGAGCAACATTATCAAAGAAAAGAGAAAATTGAGAAATATGTCTCAAGCGCAACTGGGCGATATTGTTGGTTCTCAGGCCATGGTTTCCAGAATAGAAAATGGGCAAATTTTGCCAAATGCTCAAACCATATTTATTCTTTGTAACAAACTTGAGATTACCGTTGAGGAATACTTCTATAGTATATTTGGTCCGGATCAAAATACGACAACTTTTAGAAATAACCTAGATAAGCTATACATGCAGGGAAGCATTGATGAATTACGTAAAATATTTTCACACTATAAGCATCATAAATCATTAGATATAGAAACAAAGCATCGTATGCTAATGGTACAATCAACTATTTATCATCTTTTCTTTCAATCAGCAGATGAAATTGATCAAAATATACTTTTTTCATATTTTGATAAAATTATTAATTGGCGTCTCTACGATATTTATCTGTTTGAATCTACTATTAATATGCTTCCTGTTAAGAAAACGAAATCGTATTTCTTAGACATTTTGTCACAATACAACAGCGAATCCAATGTTATGTGCTACCCTGATATAATTACTAATACGATAATTAAATATTTGGAAACTAGTATCATGCAGAAGGAAAATAATATTACTACTTTTTTACTTAATAAATTGGAAATGGAAAAAATATCACTCAACACCAATCAACAATTATGGAAATTATTTCTAACCGGAATTTACTATAATAATGAAAAGAAAATAAAAGAAGCCTATAATATTACAGAATATCTAAACGATGTTAATACCACTCAGTTATTTGATCGAATACTGTCCTACTACACTAAAAAATAACACGATTAACATGTAAAAAGAGCTCTTGAAAAATCAAGGACTCTTTTTTATTAACTTTAACTATCTTAATAAATTATATTTCAATGAGTATTTTGTCCGTAATATGCGTTTACACCGTGTTTTCTATAGTAATGACGGTCTAACAAATATTGTGGTACGTGAATATCTTGCGAAGGATTAAGGCTCATAGTATGATAATCAATTTCAGCTACAACATCCAAAACTATAGCATTATGAACCGCATCCATAGCATCTTTCCCCCATGTAAATGGTCCATGATCATTCGTCAAAACACCCGGAACTGCTATGGGATCAATATCTTCACTTTCAAACGCGCGTACAATTGATTTCCCAGTATTTAGTTCGTACTCACTATCTACTTCATTTTTAGTCAAACGCCGAGCGACTGGAACATCCCCATAAAATGTGTCCGCATGGGTTGTTCCAGCAGCAGGAACTGGTATTCCTGCTTGAGCAAAGGCAACAGCCCATTTTGAATGGGTGTGAACGATTCCACCCAAATCAGTCCAATGTCGGTACAAAAATGCATGGGTTGGGGTATCTGTAGAAGGATTCAAATTTCCTTCCACAACATGCCCATCTAAACTAACAACCACCATGTCTTCAGGCTTGAGGTCATTATAATCAACACCACTAGGCTTAATTACAAAAACCCCTTTCTCGCGATCAACTTGGGAAACATTTCCCCAAGTTAAGGTCACTAAATTATTAGCTGGCAAAGCCATGTTAGCTTCGTAAACTTCTTTTTTCAAATCTTCTAACATAACGTTTACTCCTTCTCTTTTTTTGATGGCAATGTTTTAATCGCTGTCAATTCAATATCTAGCCCTGCGACATATCGCTCCATAAACTGTTCAAATCCTTGAACATCTTCAGGTTCAGGAGATAAGGTTTCGTATTTTTCATTGATAAACACATTATTATCCAAAAAATCATCCAAAGTTTGAGTTGTTTTTTTATTTATCGTGTACAAAGACAACACGGCCATTCCCCATGGGCCACCTTCACCTGCTGTTTTCATTACGGTAATATCGGTATTTAGTGCTGCGGCTAATAATTTTTGTGCCACAATGGGCGTTTTGAAGACACCTCCTTGCGCCACGATATTGTCTGTCAAAACTTTTTCGTCAGATAGAATACGCATACCGATTTTAATAGCACCAAATGCTGTGAAAAAATGAAATCTCATCAAATTACCAATAGTAAATTCAGAATCTGGCTGTCGCACTAATAATGGCCGTCCTTCTGGGACCGCGGTAATATTCTCACCAGAATAATAACCGTAACCAGACAGACCACCAGCATCTGGTTCTGCTTCCGTCAATGCGGTATTAAAAAGTGCTTGGTATAATTCACTGGTAGAAATAGTACTGCCAATCATCTTAGAAAATTGCGAAAATAGTTTGACCCACGCACTCAAATCAGATGCTGAGTTATTGGCATGAACCATTGCTACTGGCGAGCCGGTAGGCGTTGTCACTATATCAATATTTGTATAAACGTGCTGTAAACTTTTTTCTAGTACAATCATAGAAAAAATTGATGTACCTACTGAAATATTTCCAGAACGTTTTTTAACACTGTTAGTTGACACCATACCCGTTCCTGCATCTCCTTCCGGAGGTGCAATAGTTGCTCCTGCTGATAAATTGCCACTAGGGTCAAGTAACCTCGCCCCTTTCTCTGTTAAGTACCCACCAACCTCACCAGCTGTTAATGGCTTTGGTAGTAAGTCTTGAATGTGCCAATTATATTGTTGGACAGACTTCAAAGAATCAAACTGGCTCAGCATGCGCTGACTGTAGCTCCCAGTTTTCTCATCAATTGGGAACATTCCAGAAGCGTCCCCGATACCTATAACTTTTTGATCAGTTAATTGCCAATGAACGTAGCCTGCCAAGGTTGTTAAAAATTCAATGTTTTTGACATGGGTTTCTTGGTTCAAAATAGCTTGATAAAGATGGGCAACACTCCAACGTTGTGGAATATTAAATTCAAATAATTTTGTCAATTCTAGCGATGCCTCTTCAGTGATGGCATTACGCCATGTACGAAAAGGAACCAATAATTCATTGTTTTTATCAAATGCTAGATAACCATGCATCATCGCTGAAAATCCCATGGTTTTGATTTTTTTTATCTCAACATTGTAATCGACAAATACTTTCTTTCTAAGATTGCTATAAGCTGTTTGCAATCCCAGCCAAATATCATCTATCGCATATGTCCACAGCCCATCTTGCAAACTGTTATCCCATTCATAGCTACCTGAAGCAATTGTTTTGAAATCTTCAGTTGTTAAGATTGCCTTTACCGTTGTCGAACCAAATTCAACACCAAGTGCAACTTCACCATTTTTAATCGCTTGTTTTATTTTTTCATCTGCCATAAATATGCTCTCCTTTATGGAAAAACGCCAACCAGTACAAGATGCCCGCTCTGCGATTTCCCTATTTCAACTGAACCAGTTTATCTATCGAATACTCTTTAATGGTTTGTTCCTTGCGCTTCTATTTCTTCAAGCGTTCTGCCATGAGTTTCGGGTACGGCAAACTTAATAAATAAGACGGCGATGATTGAAATTACACCAAAGATAGCAAATACCGTTGCTTGCGGCATGGCAGCCGTCATGATAGGAAATAATAACCCTACAGCAAAGGAACCAAGCCAATTAAATGACGATGCCAATCCACTAGCACGACCGCGAATTGCTAGCGGAAATACCTCACCAACTAATACCCAGGTGAGTGGTGCCCAAGTGAATGAATAGAAAGCAACAAATATTGACAGAAATACCACTATCAGCATAGGTGGAAACTTGTCTGCACCCACCAATGCATTGAGTGCTGATGGCATTAAGAATGACAATGCCATTACGGTTCCACCGACCATCAGTAGCGTACGCCGTTTGAACTTGTCTGCTATTACCATATACAACAACGCGCCTAGGACAAGTATCACACCTTGTACGATTGGCCATAGTAATGCGCTTGACGCAGCTTGTCCACTTGCTTTTTCAACAATCAACGGAATGTAATAAAATATTGCGTTGGCACCCATAAACTGTTGGAAAGCTGCCACACCAATACCCGCGGTGACTAAATATCGATACTTACTGGAAAATAATGTACTTAAAGTAATATTTTTTTGCGCACCGGACTCAATTGCTACAGTATTTTGTATGTCTTCTAGCTCTGGATCCACTTCACTGGCAGTACGAATATAAGTTAACACTTGTCGTGCTTCGGCTAATTTGTGCGTTTTCACTAAAAATCGTGGTGACTCAGGTAAACGAAGAACACCAAAGAAAAGTATGATTGCCGGCACAGCTGCTAATCCAAGCATTAATCGCCAAGCAATCGTATGCGGCAAGCCTTGTAGCAAATAGTCAACGATATATGATAAAAGCATTCCAGAAACAATCATCAGCTGATTCAACCCGGATAACCGACCTCTATTTTTGGCAGGTGCCATTTCGGACATATATGAAGGTACTAATGCCGAAGCTGCACCAACTGCTAAGCCCAAGAGGAAGCGAGCAATTAATAACCACACCACACCATTATTTGGAGAAACACCAGCCATAATTGCACCAACTGCAAAGATAAATGATGAAGCCAGTATCATTCGACGACGACCTAATCTATCTGACAGTTGTCCAGCTAATGCGCCGCCAAGAATTGCTCCTAACATAAGGGTTGAAGTGATCCAACCGATAGTTCCTGCATCTGTTAGATGCCAGTCTTTTTGTAAAAATGGTAAAGCGCCAGTCATAACGCCAATATCGTAACCAAATAAAATGCCGCCAAATGCACCAAAGAAATATATAAATGAACTGGCGATTCTTTTTGTAGATCCATTTTCCATGATTATGCCCTTTACTTAATATCTACATATGTGACACCGAATAAGTTGGCCAAATCTGTCAGCTGTTCAGAATCAACAGAGAAACTCAATGTTGTGTGATGTCCGCCACCCACTGTTAACCAACCTTCTGCACCCGCTTTCAAACCAGCCTTTGGTGTCCATAATTGCTTAGCAACTGGTAGATATGGTGTTTCAGCTTCTGGTTTATTTCCTGTGACATCATAGCTAATTAGCTTAAACTCATCACCAAAATCAGAAATTGTCACATCAACAGCATCACCAGTACGTCCACTAAAGACCAAACGAGCGGGATCTTCTTTACCACCAATTCCAAGAGGATGCACCTCAACACGTGGTTTATCTGATGCTATCGTTGGATCCACTTCGAGCATATGTGATCCGAGAATTGCTTCGTGACCTTGTCTCAAATCCAAAGTGTAGTCTTCCATAAATGCTGTCGCTTGATTATGTGACACAATTTTTAACAAACGTGTTAAGGCTGCCGTCTTCCAGTCCCCTTCACCGGCAAATCCAAATCCATCTGCCATCAAAAGCTGTGCTGCCAAACCAGGCAATTGTTCAAGGCCAACTAAGTCTTCAAAATTAGTGGTGAAAGCCGAATAACCTTTATCAGTCAAAAATCTCTTGATACCAAGGTATTCGCGTAATTGATATTTCACATTATGTTCATATTTTTCAGAATCATTTTGCCCAGCAACAAAGTCATACTTATCTTGAAGTTCGATATATAGATTATCAATATCAGCATCATCAATTGCGTTAACATACGTCACTAAGTCGCCAACACCCCAATAGTCAACCGTCCAGCCAAATTTAATTTGCGCTTCGATTTTGTCACCATCAGTTACCGCAACATTACGCATCTTATCAGCAAAAGTAACTACTTTAATTTTGAAACTTTCTTCGTAAGCAACCGCAACATCCATCCACTTGCCGATTTGTACTTGAACGGCTTCATCAGCCCAGTGTCCAAAGACAATTTTATTATTCAATCGAAGCCTAGCATTGATAAATGCATATTCACGGTCACCATGTGCTGACTGATTTAAGTTCATATAATCAAAATCAATTGAATCGTATGGAATATTGTTCAACATTTGGGTTGCCAAATGGAGCAATGGTTTGTTGAGCAATTGCGTGCCACGAATCCAGTTTTTAGCTGGTGAAAATGTATGTGCCCATGTGATAACACCAGCAACAGAGTCATCATAATTTGCTTCTTTCATTGCTTCAGTAATGTTTTCAGCTGTCACACCAACAGTTTTAAATTCAATTGGATAAGGTAAATTACCTGATTCATTTAACTTTTCAATAATTTTTTTTGAATCTTCTTCAACTTGTTTCAGTACTTCAGGACCGTACAGAAATTGAGATCCTGTCACAAACCAAAACTTGTAATCTTTTATATCAGCCATTTTTCATCCTCTGTATTTGTACTTGTAGCGACATTAGTTATTTTGAAGCGACTCGGAATCGAACAATACTATCTAGAATAATCATTTTTTGGAAACGCTTACAAACAAACTATAAAACATTTGTCCGTATAAGTCAAATAAATATATTTTTATACGATAACTTATTTTTAAAAACACAAAAAAGCTAACTAGAAGATAGATTCTAGTTAGCTTTATTTTAGCCGTTTAATTTAACTAATATCACTTACTGATTCTCTTTCAATCAATTGAGAATGATAGACAATCGACTCAACCTTATGATGTTTGATTTTCTGTAACAGCAACCTTGCTGCATCTTGTCCCATTTTCTCTTTAGCATGTGACACCGTTGTCAACCTAGGAGACAAATATTGTGATAATTGGAAATCATCAAAACCAATCACGGAGATATCTTGTGGTACTTTAAGCCCCACCTCATGAATCAAATCGACAATGCGTATCGCTAATTGATCATTATACGCGATGACGGCTGTGGGCCTCTGATCTGGATTTTTCACCAACAATTCACGCATATTTTGAAGTGCTTCATTCACTTCATCAGATTTATACATGATCGAGGAACTCTCTGGTAAGATATTCGGATGGTTCTGATACGACTGAAGAAAGCCATTCAAACGATGAATACCTTGAACATCAGAAACTTGAAATACACCTGTGATTCTTTTATGTCCGCGTTTAATCAAATTTTCCGTTACCTGATAGATTGCATTTTTATCATCACTGACCAACGTTGTACCTTCAAAATTATTGTATGATGCATTAATGAAAACCATCGGAATATTTAGTTGCGCAATTTTTTGATACAAATCAATATTAGGTGTATCGATGGCGCTTTGAGTTGGTTCAATGATTAATCCACCCAAATTTTGGCTCATCAAATTTGTTAATGCTGTGCGTTCACGTTTTGGGTCGTTATGGGTGTTAGCCAAAATAAGCGAAAATCCATTTTCAGATAGCACTTGATCAGCACCATCAATAATTGCTGGAAAAATATAAGATGCCACATGAGTAGATAAGATACCAATTACTTTGGGAATTTCCTCATATTTTTTTGCAGCCGACCAATCAGCCACAAACGAACCGCCACCTTGCACACGATAAACATACTTTTCATTTTCTAAATCAGAAATAGCACGTCGTACGGTATAACGGCTGACAGAAAATGCTGTCATCATTTCGCTCTCTGTTGGCAGCTGTTGATTTTTATCGTATTCTCCGCTCAATATTTTTTCTAAAATGTCTTTTTTAACAATTTCATATTTATTTGCCATATTTAATAAAAATGCGCTATGAAAATTTTATAATCAGCGCTCAGTTTCCTTTTTGGTATGCTTATTTTAATTCTCATATTTTTATTGTGTACTTTCAGTGTTTGCGTGTCTAGAAAGTAGTCCATAATAAAATTGATCTATATATAGAGTTTATCACACCGGCACTAGTAGTAGTATTAACTCAGCCAAAATCCACTTAAATTGATATGGAATTTTACTTATAGATTAAAGTATCTCATCAAAGCCATTACTAGCACGCTCAATAAAACTACAGCCATCAGAGAACGCCTAAAATAACCAATAATTAAACCGGGCAACAATGCTACTAAAGCAGTAAAGTTCACTGTCGCCAGATGCCCGTACCCATGAACAACAAATATATTTTGAAACATAAGTGTTGTCATCATTGCTAACGGTAAATACCTTAAAAATGTCGTCATCCAATCTGGAAAATTAATATACTTAGCCATAAAAAAAGGTATTACTCTAGGAATAAGTGTCACAATAATACTACCTAGAAGGACGATATAAAATTTCGTATCACTCATATCACTTACCCTCACTTCTATTTACCAAAACGGCGTAAAAACTTCCCAAAACAGAGGCTATCAATACAGACACAACTGCGCTAAAGAAATACATAAGTATATATAACAAAGCCGTAGAAACAATTATAATTGACAGCACCTTAAACTTGCTTTCCTTCGGATTTTGGAACATAGAAATGCTTGTCAGCAACCAAAGTCCGGCAAACATTCCCGTTAAAGCAAAATCCAAGCCGAATGCTGCAGGATCAGTAATGTTTTTGCCAACTACTGCAAAAATAACACAAGCTAGCCACCACGTTGCCCACGAAGCAATATTTAAGCCATGCATCCACATCACTGATCTTTCCTTGCCAGCAGCAATATTCACAGATAGTATGCCAAATGATTCGTCAGTTACTAAACTACCCATAAGCAAACTAGATACTGTAGATTGCCGTGGAAAAACTTGTGTAACCGTTAATGATTGTAAAAACATGCGAAAGTTAACCAAAAAAACCATCATGACAATACTGCTAATAGAAGCATTGGCAGCCAGCATACTAACAACAATAAACTGTCCAGAACCAGCATAAAAAATCGCTGACAGCAAAAAGACTTGCCAAATAGTAAAGTGTTCTGAGCCAGCTATTGTTCCAAATGCTGCGCCAATACTAATATAACCTAGCATGGTTGGCAGGGAAGCCTTTACGCCACTCCAAAAATCATTCAATTGTTGTTGTGATAACGACATAGATTATTCTCAATTCCTAAAATTTTAGTCGGTTGAAGCGATATAAATATCCTATCACATCTGTTTTTGAATGTTAAGAGGTTTATTAGCAAATAATTAGATAACACCTTATAAAAATTCCAACACACTTAGTATGTTGGAATTTATTATTAAAACAAATAATACATCAAAGACTCGTCACTTTATAGAACGAAAAGTCGCCGTAACCATCATGCTGATGTGCATCAGTGACCGCTATGAAGTTGAAGAGCCCCGTGAAACCTCCAATTTCACCTTTTTCCCCATTAACCCCTTCATCAGATAAATAATTAACATCAACATTTTTTAGTAATATCAGCCATTCATCGTCGGCAGACATTCTATAAAACACTGTCGCTTCACCAAAATTATAGACAAATTTTATTTGAACGTGTCCATTTGAAATAGGCACCTTAACATACTGATAAATTTTTTTCTCACCCAACTTTGCTTGTGTTAAACCTAATGCTATCGCGTTTAATGGTTCTGACCAGTATAAATTTGCATACAACCAATTATTAGCATCATAATATAGCCCTGCTCCAGCTGATTCAGAATAATGATCTGGATGAATTTCCACTTCAGTTTCTAGAGAATAAGTGAACGATGTAGCTCGTGTAGCTAAAATACTTGGATTCATTTGTGAGAAAAGTGACTCGCCGCCATAAATTCTTAAGTAATTTGTATTTCCCAAATGATTGACCCATGTTTTGTTCTGAAAACGATACGGGGATAAAAATCGCTCGTCATAATGAGGCTCATTAAAGTACTCCGTGATATCTTCAGAATACTTTATTGTCGCTTCTTCTTGTTGTGGGCCATCGATATTTTCCTTAGCAAAATTTGTGCCGTCAGCCATTTGTAACCAACCGTCTGCCGTCCAATTTACTTTCTGGATACCAGTTTCTCGTCCTAATGGATTTAATGTCGTACCAGGTAATGGGCGTGACATCAAATGGGCAACGTACCACTCACCATTGGGTGTCTCCACCAAAGAACCGTGGCCCGACTTTTGTATATTAGAATTTGGATTATACATCTCAAATTGCCCAGCATCAGGATCTCCTAGGGAAAAAAGGTGTTCCGGTGAGGAAGTAATAATTGGTTCGCCACTAGGATGTGATTCATAAGGTCCAAATATGTCTTTTGATCGGCCAATTTCGACACCGTGGGCATATCCTGTACCCCAGCTGCAATCATAAGATAATAGTAACCATTTCTTTTGTAAATTATTGGTGCTTCAGCAGCACCCCTTGAAGTAAATCCGGTAGTCACTCGATGCCACGAACCAACAATTTTCTGCTTTTCAAAGTTGAATTCAGCTATGACAATATGACCTGGCGCTTGATAATTTGGCCTTGACTCCCATTCTAAGATAGCAATATATTTCTTGCCATCATCGTCATGAAAAATAGATGGATCAAAGCCTATTGATGTGAGGTAAATTGGCTCTGACCAAGGGCCGTGAATACTTTCCGACCAAAGCGCATACGAATCGGCATTAAATTCTCGACCCGCCATGTTTAACATGTGCGAATAAGCAATCCAATAACGTTTTTTGTGTGCATCATAGGATAGATGTGGCGCCCAAATTCCTGCTGGTGTGTTTGTTCCCTTCAAAGAGATCTCTTCTTTTTTCAAAACATGATCAATTAATTGCCAATTTTTTAAGTCAGTTGATTCAAATAGCTGAATTGCAGGTGTCCAATGAAAGGTTGAAGTAGCAATATAATATTTATTTTCTACCCTAATGATGGATGGATCAGGTGCCATTCCAGAAATAATCGGGTTTTTTATTTTTAACATATGATCACTCTCTTTCAATTAATCGCCTCAGTATGTTTAAATCTTGGCCCATTTTTTGTTGACAGACCTTTCGAGTGACCAAGAATCCCAGCCGAACCATTCCTTATCATTAATTGTGTCAATATTAATTTTGTAACTCCAGAAAAAATAACCATCGACACGTTGCCACTGCTCAATTTGTAAGTTCCAAAGATCTTGATAAATACTCAGCGCATTGTTTTGATCAATTTCTACTTCTTGATCAAATACCTGTTGAACAGGACTAACACCACCTTTGGTGTCTGAACCTGTGGCCAAAGAATTAAACAAAGTCCATTCACCCACCACTACTGGAACGAATTCTCTAACCTTAGCAATCGCATCCCCAATCTCATTCATGTATTGATGATACGAATCAAGTGTTAACTCCCCTGTCTTCATTTCAGCAATCATTAGGTATTGGTGGGTATCTAATACAACATTCTCAAATTCATTTTTCTTAAAAAAGTCCGCCCATTTTGAAATATCAAACCCATCATGAAACATAACCACCTTGTCAAGCGGTAGTACTTCTCGTAATTTGATGTATGCTTGCTTATAAAATTCGTATAGAAACTTAAAGGTAATCGGTGCGTTTTCCAATGCCATCTCCGAATCACGAGGCTTATACCGATCAAGCATTGTTTGAAACATTTCGGCTGTTGCAGGTTCATTTAATACTTCAATACCATATAATCCAACTCTTTGCCCATAGCGTTCGGCCAAACGACGCAAAACTGAAATAGCAAAATCTACTTGGTCTGAGTGTTGTGCCCAGTTCTGAACGCCAGATATACCACCATTGTCAAAACCATTTTGACTCCCAGGAACTGTATGCAAATCAATTAAAATTTTAAGGTTATATGCTTCAGCCCAACTAAAGGCTTTATCAAGATAATCGATAGCACCAATAAATGGTGGCACATCACCAAAGATAAAATAAGGAACTGGAATACGTATCGTGTCAATTCCTAAACTAGCGATGTTTAAGAAATCAGCCTCCGTAATAAAATTAGCCCGGTGCATATTTATGCGCGTTCTGTATTCTGTTTCACTTAAGTCACGTGGCAAATAATACTCATCTTCTGCTTCCACACCATCAAATAATTGTGGCGCCATCCACTTTTCCAAAACAAGCCATCCACCTAAATTAACACCTTTAATCATTGTCTAAATTCTCCTTTACTTTGTCGACTTAATCATTTGGATAAATATCATAGCTAGTGCAGAAAAAACAACAGCTGTTGGAAATACCAAATTATATCCACCAAATCCAACTAAAATACTCGTAACAATTGGACCAACTGTCTGGCCTAATGTGGTTGCCATGTTTAAGATTCCTAAATCCTTACCCGATTCATTCTTGTTAGGCAAAACATCTATATTCAACGCTTGATCAACCGCACCATACACCGCATAACCTAGTCCTGAGAATCCTGCAAACAGAATCATTGAGAATGGTGACTTCATAATCCATGGTAACAAAAACCCAATTGACATGAGCAAGGTTGCAATATTTACTGGCAGCTTTCGACGGCCAAATTTGTCTGACAAACTTCCTGAAACTAGTGAACCAACTAGTCCGACAACCATTGTCACGATTGACATGACCGAAATAGTCGCAGCAGCAGCTGTTTCACTTTGACCAATATAACTTAACAAAATATATAACTGATAATTCAAAATCATGTAGTATGAAAAAATTAATAATGACCTACCGGTAAAGGCTAACCAAAAATCACGGGCGCCTTTAAGCGGTGGACGAAATGAAGCTAATAATTCCTTAACGCCACCTGTAACTGATGGTAATGACTTTGCAGAACGCTCGTGTGGCCAAACGATAACTGTCGCAATACCTGCAATACCCATTAGGATACCGGCTGTAATAAATCCTGGGGTCTGTAACGTAATAAAGCGGGCACCAATCAAGGTTCCAAGCGACGTTCCAACGGTAGTACCAGCTGAATAAAAGGCTGATGTCGTTGCACGCAAGTTTTCAGGAACTCGATCTGACAGAGTCGCCATAGCTGGCGCAATCATCATATTTAAACCAATCATACTGATACAGTAACTAACACCGATCAACCAGACATTTTGAAACAGACCGATAGCAAACAAGGATACACCGCCGATAACACCACCTGCAACAATCCATGGTGTACGTTGGCCAAAGCGAGAACGCGTGCGATCTGATAAATTACCAACGATTAAGTTTGATAATAATGAGGTTATGGCGGTTGCTGCGTTTAAAACACCAAACACGGCTGTGGAACCTTCGGCTCCTACCACATTTCGCAAATGTTGTGGCAAAAGAACTGCAGCTATAATTGCCAATCCAGCCATCCACAACAATGAGAACAAGAAATAGGATATCGTGAATCGAAATCCATCTTTTTTGCCCAATTTAATTTGAGCATCTACTGTCTTATCCATTATCAGTTACTTCTTTCTATAATTTTTACATCCCAAGGTTGCAATGTCACTTGACTACCTTGAGCCATGTGTTCTTGTTTGATTAGCTCCATACCTGAGAAAGGCGTAGCAAGGCTTGTACTCGTATCCGAAAAATTGAACAGAAAATCAATGTTCGCGCCGTACTCATTTTTTGCTGATTTAACAATCACTGGAAAAGTTACATCATAATCAGATTGGGAAATTCCTGATTGATTGATAACATGCTTTACTAGAGCATTCGTAACAGACTGGCTTGGCCAAGCACCTAAATACCATGCCATACCATTACCATATTTGTTTTCTGTAATAGCACCAAATTTTTTCCAATGATTATTATATGAGGCCAAAATTGTTGCTCCGTCACTCTCGAGCAATTCAGCCCACTCACTGATGTGCAAATCAGTATCTTCAAATATGCCAGTTTGATCTTCTAATGTCTCACCGTTGGGGTCGACAAACATGTGATAATGCGCACCAATTGCTTCTCGAATAATTGCTGGTTGTATATCAGTCCGCACTTTGACATGTTCATCAGTCACACCGTCTTTAAACGTGAACAATACATTGCCACCGTCATGAATGTACTGATTTAACGCTTTCAAAAAATTTTCGTCACTGACATATAACATTGGTACGACAACTAATGCGTAATCACTCAAATTAATTGTCTTTGGATTCAAAATATCGGTTCGGACATTTAATTTGTAAAATGTATCGTACAATCTTCGAAATACATCATTGTAGTTTACGTCTTTTCCAATCGCAAACTCTATCCAATCACTAGATGTTGCTGTGAGACTTTCGTTATCTACCACAAACGCTACGTCTGCTCCATGATTTAAGTTGACTAACTTATCAGACAAACGTTCAAAGTCATGTCCCACTTTTTGAGCCTCTTCATAAACTGGATTTGGTTCAAAATCATGACTCAGTAACCCTTTCCAATATGTCTCGAAAGAATTATGGATAGAATGCCAGTGCCAATATTCAATCATGTTCGCGCCATTGGCGATATGGTTAAAAGCAAGTTGATAAAGTTGTCCTGGATATGGTGTCCAGCTTTTAAATGCTTGTGCCTGCGTTTCTAGCACCAAATAATTTTGATGCTTAATTGAACGCGCAACATCGCCAGCAAAAGAATTTTCTGTCCCTGTAAGCTGACTTTGTGAGGGATGATAGACGTCAATTCCCACAAAGTCTAACGGTTCAGCTGCTTCAAAATGATTGACATCTGGTTGAATGCCATACGAATAATCACGCCATTCAAAATCAAAATTGTGTGTTACAAATTGAAAATCTTTTTTATACTCATTGACCAAGTCAACTTGCCAACTTAAGTATTCCTTCACTAATGAACGTTGGTATTTTGCAAACTCACCTGCTAAACTGCCGTTAATTGTACCGTTTACATTCGGAAAGTCCTCCCATGTGTTAATACGATTCGACCAATATTCAAGACCAAACTCTTTATTGAATGTATCAAGATCACCAGAAAATTTTTCTTTAATTTCTTCAACAAAACCGGCCTGTACGTGACTTGCAGATGTACCATAGTGCTTGGTTTCATTATCGACTTGATAGCCAATGATATTCTCGTAATCAACCGTTTCCTGCAACATATGACGAATGATTCGCTCAGAATAATATCGATAAATCGGACTGGTAATATCCATTATCTGCCTGGCACCATAAGGTAACCTGTTCCCGTTATTTTCAACAAGCACCTCAGGAAACTTCCTAGCCAACCAAGTAGGAAATGCATACGTCGGCGTGCCCACAATAACCGATATCTTTGCATCCCTCATTTTATTTAGCGTATAAATCAGTTTGCTAAAATCAAATACACCATCTTGTGGTTCGTAGGTACTCCAAGTACTTTCTCCAATTCTGACGACATTAATTTTAGCTTCTTGCATCATTTTGATATCTTGATCAATACGATCGTAGGGCAAATACTCAAAATAATAGGCAACGCCAAACAATAATTCCTTATTTTTGTTCATACTATTCCTTCCTTTGTGTTAGAATAAAATTACAACTCTTGATAACGCTTTCATTATGGGGCATAATTATCTTAAATGTAAGCGCTTTATTTATGATAAAACAGCCCTTTTTGAGGTTATCAAATGAAATCATTCGAAAAAAAAGAGCTCCAAGGCTCAATACGATTACCCGCATTAGATTGGAACATCTCTTTCTTTGGCGGTCATCAGCAAGATATCAAATCTGGCTGGCACTACCCTTCTGAACGTCATCTGGCATTTGAAGTATTTTACATTGTCGAAGGCGCAATCAATGTAACGGCCTTTGATAATACAATTCGCCTAGAATCTGGAGATATTATGGTTTTATATCCCAATGTATGGCACGAAACAACAAGTCTAACAAATACAACCTACTTTAATTTTCATTTCAATTTAGATGATGAACGATTCGTCACAAATTTAATAAATCAGGGTATCCTTAATTTTCCTAACGGCTCACTAAAAAATATCCCTCTTATAAAAAGTTTGGACAAATTACGGGATGTGCTAAATAAGAATATGGCGTACACTTTTAAGGACGAGTTGAAACTTCACGTGTTACTGTCTGATTTTATTTTCCAATTATTTTCTAGTGAAATATTAGAACACACACCACTTAACTCCTCACAACTTAAAATAGCCAGTTCAATTGCTTATGGTATAAGAACTACTTTGCAAAAAAATATCCACAGTTATTTTAACGAAGATTTCATTGTTAGCGATCATTCGTCACGCTTAAGTATCGACAAAATTTATAGTGATTTAAAAATTAGTCCAAGTTATGGCGGAGAAGTGTTTAGAAAAATTTATGGATACGCGCCACGACAATATTTAACAAAATTAAAAATTGCCCAAGCCAAGCGGTTACTGCAAATGCCTGATTTGAGTGTGATTGACATTAGTGAAGCGCTGGGTTACCGAGATCCCGCTCATTTTTCACGACAATTTAAAAAATGGACTGAAAATACTCCCTATCAATATCGTAAAAGTCATCAATAAAAAAGTACTGACTGTTAACAATCAGTACTTTTCTTAAAATACAGCATTTTCCAACACGGTCCACTCATCAAATATCGTATCTTCATCTTCAAAACGACGATTATTCAATAAGTATTCCTTTGCTTTTAAAACCAATGGTGAAGCATTACGAATACTAATATTTTCAAGCGGTATAAAAACAGCGCCTAATGAATCTTGCCCATCAAACTGTGGTGCTATCTCTTCAATTTTGCCAGACAACTTTTCAACATCATAAAATACAGCGATGTGTTGATTATAGTGGTAATTTAAATAATCCCAAGGATATTTAAAACTAGTAATTCCCAACTGACTATATTTCTGAACCGTCAAACCTGTTTCTTCTGCTATTTCACGTTTAATAGCAAGCGATAATTCTTCACCATCTTCTAAACTACCACCCGGCAAATCAAAACGATTAATGTAAGGTCCACCATTCTTTTTTATGACAACAATCCCTTTGCTGCTTGAATAAATAATGCCATAAACGCCAAATGCACGATGATATTTTTCCATATCCATTCCTTCTTTCTAAAGTGTGAATAGCGTAAAAAAGCAAGTCAGTAATATGACTTGCTTTTTCATATAAATTTATAGTACAACACTACCTAAAAATTTTCAAAGGCAGTGTCAATTTGCTGATATTCTGTTTCAGTTAAGTCAATGTTTAATGTAGCAACGTTATTGGTCACTTGGCTTGCATTACGCGCCCCCGGAATAACCGCACTGATACTGGGATTAGCAATATACCAAGCCAGAATAGTTTGCGAAATTGAAGCATTGTGATTTTCCGATATTTTCTCAACAAGTTTTAAGGCAGAGATAATTGTTTCAAATTGCTCTTTTGTAAACTGATCAAACTTATCAGCATCCGCCAAGCTGTACTTTCCTGTTAACAATCCAGAAGCCAATGGAAAATATGGCACAAAACCAATATGGTTTTCTTGCAAGTATGGCCATAATTTATTTTCCGCTTCGCGGTGCACTAAACTATATGCATCTTCTACATAGTCTACTTGACCATTTTTATTAGCTTCTTTAATTTGTTCTAAACTGAAGTTTGACACACCGACTGCACGAATTTTCCCAGATTTCTTCAAATCATTTAAAGCAGCAACTGCTTCATCTTTGGGCGTGTTTTCATCAGGAAAATGAATATAGAAAATATCAATATAGTCCGTCTGAAGTCTTGCCAAGGCATCATCAACTGCTTTTTTAAGAAAAGTTGGTGTATTATTTATTTTTAAATCATTGTCTGGATCTTGTGCCGCTTTAGTAGCAATTTTAAAGCTTGAGCGGGGGTACTTTTTAAGAACTTCCCCAATGATTTCTTCTGAGCGACCAAGACCATACATATAAGCCGTATCAATCATTTGGACCTTAGAATCTAATGCTTCCCGAACTATATCAAAGCCGTCTTCATCTTGTAGGCCCTCGAATAAATTATGACCGCCCACTTTGTTGGTGCCAATGCCCAATTTCAAAGCCTTATTACTTTCTTTTTGATTATGTGACATGATTCTCCTCTCTACATTCAACTAACTATTAATTAGCTTAATTATATAGCAGGTTAATCAACAATACTGTTTTCATGCTTAATTGTTACATTTAAAATTCTCGTTTGAGCAGATAATACTCATTCATATCGCGCAATTGACCACGATGAACATAGTAATCCGGATGAGTTGCCAAATATGAAAAACCTGCGTGTTTGGCAACTGCATTACTGCCAATATTCTCTACATCGGCAAACAATGATAACTTATTCAAACCAATATTTTCAAAAGCATACTCACAAATCTTACGGACAGACTTGGTCATGATACCCTGATGCTGGAATTTTGAATGTAGCCAATATCCTATCTCTGCTTTTTTGTTCTCTGAATCAATATAATGAAGATCAATTACACCCACAATATGATTATCTCGAATAATTGAAAACAAGGCATCAGTACCATCTGCGATACCATGCATTTTTTTCTTTATATAATTAACTTCGTCTTCTTTTGTTTTTGTTAATGCCACAAACCCAAGAAATTGACCGATGTTTTCTTGATCATTATAGAGTAACTCAAATATTTCATCGGCATGGCTTAGTTCGGTCACCGCGATAGCAAGATTATTCTCTATCGTACTTTTAAAGTAAACACTCATAATTTTCCCTCATAACGTTTAGAATATCATAAATTCTAACACAATTATGATAATATTACATTATTTTTATTAGATATTCGGATTTTTGTGCAATATATGCGCAGGATTACCAACGATAGTCACGTGGCTTGGAACATCATGTAAGACCACTGTTGCAGCTCCAATCTTCACATGATTTCCAATTGTAATATTTCCCAAAATAGTAGCATGGGCACCAATCAATGTGTGATTGCCGATTTTTGGGTGCCGGCGACTTGTATCTCCAAGTGCATGATGGGTGCTGCCTAGAGTTACACCATGATATAAAATAACATCATCACCAATAATTGCTGTTTCACCAATCACAGTTCCAGAACCGTGGTCAATTAACAGACGTCTCCCAATTTGCGCGCCAGGATGTATCTCGACTCCCGTGATTAAACGTCCCCATTGCGAACATAGATGCGCAAGAAGCTTCAAATTGAGTTGCCACAACTGATGACTAATGCGATAAAACCAAACGGCATGCAAACCAGAATAAGTTAAAATAATTTGCAAATTAGAAGAAATGGCGGGATCGTAATTTCTGATCATTTTAATATTTTCAAAAATAATTATTCTCCTTTGAGTATTCTATAAATTACCAAGGTTAATATCATTTTGAACAGATTTAATAGACTGTTCTAGTATTGCCAGACCGCTATCTAATTCCTCATAACTAACAGTTAATGGTGGAGCTATCCTGAACACACCACCCATCCCTGGCAGATTAACAATATTCATATGAAGCCCTAGTTTATAACAGCGTTTTGTAATTTCATCACCAATAAATTCAGATCTTTCTTTATTGCCTTTACTTTTTATAATTTCTAATCCTTGCAGAAGCCCACGACCGCGAGCATCCCCAACAATATCATATTCATCGACTAGTTTCTGCAATCCGTCATGTAAATAATTTCCTTTTTCCTTGGTTACTTGGCATAAATTATCACGTTCAATAATATTCATAACTGTGCAACCAACAGCTGCTACCAAGGGATCGTTTACGTGCGATGTATAAAAAAGAAATCCTTTTTCATGAGCCTTTTTTTCAATTTTATCCGTCGTAACTAATGCTGCCAAGGGTAGACCCGAACCCAATGTTTTTGATAAAGTCAAAATATCAGGTTCAACGTCATCGTACTGATATGCAAACCATTCACCAGTTCTACCTAAGCTAGTTTGCGCTTCATCAAATATCAGTAGCATACCACGTTCGCGACATTTTTCTTTTAGTGCTGCCAAGTATCCTTTTGGGGGCACCAGAATACCACCACCCGATACAATTGGTTCCACAATGCAAGCCGCTAGGCTACCAACCGATTGTGCATCAACCATTTCAAATCCATAATCTAGTTCTTTGTGCCAATCGTATTCTCCTTCTGAATTGAAAAAACTGGGACGGTATGTATACGGCGTTGGAATTGAAAGTTGACCTGGAGACGTTGGTGCCCCTGATTTTCTAGCTGAGGCATAGGTAGCACCAGCGCTAGCCTGCGTCACACCGTGCCATGATTTATTAAAAGAGACAACCTCAAATTTTCCTGTGACCAATTTAGCCATTCTCAAAGCGGCTTCATTAACTTCCGACCCAGTCGACAACGGAATAACTTTTTTTAAATTTCCCCCTGTTTTACTGGCAATGTTTTTAGACAAATTAATATTAGGTCGCGAAAGCATTCCGCTATATAAATGATCCAATCGTTGTACGGTTTGCTGTAAAGTCGTAACAATTTCCGGATTTGAATGTCCTAATGTAGAACTCATCTGCCCTGATGTAAAATCAAGTATTTTTTCACCTGATTCTGTAAACAAGTAGGTTCCTTTTGCGTGATCAATAATATCGGGACTAAAATCCATTCCAGCGTACCGACCAACATATTTTTCTACATCAGCCCACGGTTCCTGTGATTTTTCAAATGCTTCTATCATATTCAGATACCTCTTTCAATTAATAGTTAACTTGAAATTAATTTTAAAGCAATATAAAATTAATGAAAAGATAAAGTATCTGACGATATAGTTCAGTTTTTCTAAATGATTGAGGTAATATGAATGAATATTTGGCAACTGCAAATTTTAACCCACCTAGCCGAACTAGGAACAATGAATCGAGTTGCTGAGGCTTTATTTGTTAGTCCTGCAACAATATCACAGCAATTAAAAGACCTTGAAGACGATTTAGAATTAACGCTGATTGAAAAACAAGGACGGAAAGTTTATCTGAACCAAACTGGACAAGAACTAGTGGAGAGAGCCCAGCCAGTTTTATCAGAATTAGAAACGATCGAAAATGATTTTAAAACACGACAAAGTGAAATTACTGGCATTGTTAGAATTGCAACTTTCACCAGCGCATTAAATTCTATACTTATTCCTGTCATAAAAAGATTAATCAAACTTTTCCAAGTATAGAATGCAGAATATATGAAGAAGAACCCGACCAAAGCTTATTAGGACTTCGGTCACACAAATTTGATATTGTTTTAACCGGTTATTTTGAAAAAAAGGTCACTTTTCCCAATTCAGACATCATATCGACCAATATTGGCGAAGATAAATTATTAGTAGTCTCAAGTAAAGACGATAAAAGTATTTTCCCAATTAAGCACTTTTCAGACTTAGCATCAAAAAAGTGGATCATAGAACCCAAGAATACATATTTATCCAATCATATCATCCAAATGTGCCGAGAAAATTTATTTGACCCTGATGTCGTTAGTGAAATTCACAGTTATGATGCTATAAAAAGCTTAGTGAAATCACAACTCGGTATCTCCATTTTGCCTTCCTTAGCACTTACTGCGGGTACTGATATGAATGGAATTTTTATTCATGATTTCGATATTAAAAGCAAGAGACAAATCTACCTTTTAGAACGTAAGCCACAAAAAAGAATTCCTGCAATTAAAATCGTGTCGCAAATGATTACCGATCAAGCAACTGCAGTTTTAAAAAACTTTAATTGATTTTTATAAGTTTAATTTTTCCAAATTTTAAAAGCGACTTCAGTGATTGAAATCGCTTTTTTATTTTTTCTAACACACTTCTAAGATATTTTTCTTGAAACCTGCTGATAATATGTTTTCGATGTTTTCAGATAGATTAAGTAATAAATTAAGACTATCGAGATCACTGTTAGTACAGTGGTCAGATAAACTACTGGACCAATAATTATACCAAACAATTGCAGAATTTTATGAATCATTGGCATCGCAAAACATAAGTGCATAATCGCGACAACCACAGGCAGACCAAATATCCAAATGATTTGTGAACGAATCGTTCGCTTAACTTCTTGACTGGACATGCCTATTTTTTGCAAAATATCGAATTGCTTTTGGTCAGAACGTCCCTCAGATATTTGCTTATAATAAATAATCAAACCAGTTGCCATAATAAAACTAACTGAGAATACTAAACCAATAAAGAAAAAGCCACCATAAAATTCTTTTAATACAGATATTGTTGAAAATCTATCTTCACTCGTAATATTGTATGTTTGAGATACCTCTTTTAAGAATTTTTCTCTTTGCTGCTCAGTACCTGTGACATTGAATAATAACTGGTTCTTATAAGTAATATTCTGTTTCGTATCACCTAAATCATTAAACTCGTTTCCTAGAGCACTTGTAACACTCTTAGAAGGCACAACTACTATCAATGAATGTGTCATATTAGACTGAACGCTAGGAATCCCTTTAATCTTTTTCAACACGCTTTTCACATGGTAGTTTTTATCCAAAAAAGTGATATTGCCCCCATTGAATGTTCCTTGTCTATCATAGACATATATTTCATTAGCCTTTAACTTGTTTGAGCTATTATTGGCCATATATTTATACTGTTTTTCTGTTATGAACTGGATTTCAGACAAATTGTCGGCACTCCCAACGGAATCATCAGTTAAAGGTTGTAGCTTCCCTTGAGTCGTTAAATCCCCAGCTATCGCAGTACTAATTTCTAATTTGTAGGGTTTGTCTATTTTTATACCATTATTACTAGCAACTTTTCTCACAGACTTAATGGGCACTTTACGGTCAGATGAGCTTGTCAAAATAACAGCCCGCGGGAATTGTTGATTGATGTAGTCTTCTTGTCCAACAAACATTGAAACTGTTGTAACAATAACAACCAGCGACATAGTTGTTAATAGCGTAATGCTAGCCAGACCTGTTGCATTCTGCTTCATTCTAAATAACATATTCGACACAGTTATAAAATGATTTGCTTGGTAGTAATACTTTCCATTTCGTTTCATTACTTTTAAAATAATCGTCGAAGCTACGATGAACAGAATATATGTCGCACAAACAACTAACAGTACAGCTATAAAGAATTGACCAATTGCTTTTAAAGGTGAATGAACCGTTAAAGAAATATAATATCCCATTGTTAGCAGGACTAGTCCAAGGCCAAATAATACCCAATGGCTTCTGGGTTCTGATTCTCCCTTTTTAGTTGCATGCAATAAAGATATGGTTTTAAGTTTAAAAATCGAAAACATGTCTGTTATCAGCAAGAATAAAAAACATATCATAAAAAATACGACAATAAATACTATTGACTCGGCTGTGATGTTTAGCTGGAATTCGGTACCACCCACGAGCTTCATAAATAGTAAGATTAATACTTTACTGAACACAACACCAGTAATGAGGCCAAAAAAAGTAACTGCCAAAAAGAAATAAATTGTTGTCTCCAGCTAATTTTAATCAGATCAACTTTCTGTAACCCTAAAATGCTGAAAAGACCAAACTCTGACTGTTTTCGTTTACTTAGAAAACTATAGGTATAGAGCAGAAAAATAATAGAAAAAATAGCAATTACGATTTGAGAAAAAGTAAGCATTTCAATTACAGATACATTGGCTGCTAATTTTTTGACCCCTTTTGAATAAATAAGTAACTGAATAACCATGTTCAAAGTGACAGCAGCACTGCCTGCTAACATAAATGGTAAGTACTCTAACCTGTTTTTTACAATTGATTGCCAAGCTAATTTCCAATACAACATTTTAATCAATCCCCCCTAATAAATTAGTCATGGCATCACTAATTGTCAGTAACATTTCTTGCTCCGTTTTATTCCCTCGGTATGTCTGATGGAACACTTTTCCATCTTTAATAAATAAAACTCTTTGAGCATGACTAGCGGCCAAAGCAGAATGCGTAACCATTAATATTGTTTGATTTTGCTGATTATATTGTTCAAATATTGACAAAATATCAGCTGAATTCTTAGAATCTAAAGCTCCTGTTGGTTCATCAGCTAATAAAATTTCTGGATTGGTGATCAACGCTCTGCCAATAGCCACTCGCTGTTTTTGTCCGCCAGATAACTCATATGGATACTTATTCAATAGATCTTGTAATCCCAACTGTTTGGCAAGATTACTCAGTTTCTGCTCCTTATTATTTGTATTTTTAGCTAGTATAAGCGGTAAATATATATTATCCGCAACCGACATTGTATCAAGCAAATTAAAATCCTGGAACACAAATCCTAGGTGATCTCGGCGAAAGGCAGCTAATTGTTTATCTGACAAATGTTTGAAATTCTGATTATTTAAAGAAATAGTTCCTGCTGTTGGTTGATCAAGTGTGGCAATGCAGTTTAGCAAAGTCGATTTACCTGAACCAGACTCACCCATGATTGCAATGAACTCACCCTTCTCTACCTCAAAACTGACATTCGCCAAGGCAACAACTGTATTATTTTTAAATTTACTCTGATATTCTTTTTTCAAATGCTCAACTTTAAGTAGTGTCATGAATTTTATTCTCCTATATCGTTTATCATAATTCTATTTTAAATTAAAAAAGAGATGATTAACCTTACATATCATCTCCACACCTTACAACTTTGTAAGGTTTATTTAATTACAGTTTGTTGAAAATTAATTATGACTGTTGTACCAACATTTACTTCAGATTGAATGGTTATATCGTGACCTAAATTATTTAAAATTCTTTTAACCATGTATAAACCAAGGCCACTCGCATTACTATTAATGCGCCCATTAAATCCTGTATAGCCTTGATTAAAAATCATTGGTAAATCATTTTGCGCAATACCAATGCCCGTGTCTTTAATAATGACCTGATTGTCATTTTGACAAATAATATTTATTTTGCCCTGAGGTGTATATTTAATTGCATTAAATATAACTTGTTCAAATACAAATCGAAGCCATTTGGCATCACTAACGACAGAAAAATCAAATTCATTTATGCTAACAGCTAAATCTTTATGGATGAACCAATATTTATAATCTTTGATCACCGATCTTAAAGACTTTTGGACACTCATATCCTGGTACGCTATATCCTGATTGAAGTTTTTTAAACGAATAAACTGCAACATCATATCCAAATACTGATTGATCACTAACAATTGATTACTAGTTTCATATTTTTCAATTGTCCCAGTTTGATTCATTAAATCTAAAACGGACAGCGGTACTTTAATTTGATGGGCCCACATTGCATAGTAATCTTGAATGTCATTTGCATCTTCATTTAACTGTGCCTGCATTTTTTCTTGATGCAATTGTTGCTTTTTAATTAATTGTTGGTACATTCGTTCGTGACTAGACAAGGTCGCAATGCTTGATAATGTATGTACCTCTTCTTCGCACAGCAACTGAATCAGTCCCTTGTGTGCTCGGTACCATTTCCAAAATAAAATACAAGTAATTACAATTAAAATATAACAACCACCCCAAAGGACATCGAACATCGAGTCTAAACTTAGTGATCGCATAATCACGCTCCACATTAGCAAAAGAAAAGTTAACATAAATGAGGCGTACAGATACCAAAAGTCAGATAAAAACTGCAACGCTAAGCCAAATATTTTTTTAATCACTAAGCTTAATCCCCTTACCTTTGACAGTTTGTAAATACTTTGAAAATCCAATTTCTGTTACTTTGTTACGCAATCTCGTTAGCGTGACCGCTAACGTATTCTTATCAACAAACATCTCGTTATCCCACAAAGTAGCCATAATGTCCTCTCTGGTAACAAGTTGATTTGGATGAGTAAATAAAAGATACAATAGCTTTGTTTCATTTTTGGAGAGAACTACCTCTCGACTGTCATATATTAACTGATTATCAATAATATTCAAGGTATAACCTTGAAATTGAGAATGCTTTTTCTCTACACTGAAGCTATATTCGCGTCTCAGCAATGCATTAATTTTTACGATTAATAAATCTATGTTAAACGGCTTAGTAATGTAATCATCTGCGCCGAAATTCATGGCCAGAATCATATCACTTTCTTCATCACGACTAGATAAAAAATTATCGGTATCATGCTATTTTGACGTATTTTCTGTGTCCAAAAAAAGCCATTATAGTAAGGTAAATTAATATCCATCAACACTAAATGTGGTGAATGCATTGTAATTTCCTCTTCAACTTGATTAAAATCTTTACAACTAACTGCACTTAGTCCCCAACTAATCAAACCTTTTTTCAGCAGGCTTACGATTTCTTGATTATCCTCAACTATAAAAATTTTATATTTCATAATTTGTGTCCTTTATTTACTTACTTGAAGGTAAACCAAATCATGAATAAATGCAAGCTCATTCGCTAAGCATAGGGATTACCGAATTTGTCACAATACTTGTAAAATCCCAGTTTGTACAGATTGGTTGTTTTATCAATTTGATCTACTGGCAGTGCGTGAACTGTTTTCATAACTTGATTTGTAAACTCTAAGGTTGCTGTTCCATTGGCAGTAATTAAAGGTTCATCTACTACAACTTGTTCTTCCAAGAATCTAGACAAGTTTGTATATTGCTCATAACTCTGCCACAAATATACTGAATTACCAGTATGCTTTTTATCATTCAATAAACCATTTTTGGCCAAGAAATCAACTGCACCACAAATGGCCGCCACCGTTTTCCCCGCGACTAAACGATTTTTGATTAGATTAGTAATTTCAAGGCTGTTGATATGCCATGAATTACCACCAATCAAAACAAGTAACTCGGTTTCTAGAGGAATCTCGTTAATAGAGTAGTCTACTTTAGTCTGAAAACCACCAATGGAGTGTATAGTTTTTTGAATGGAAGCAGTTTTGACTGTCCAATCGGTTAATTGATTTAATTGACTTGATAGATAGGCACCTTCCCAATCTGCATATTCGTTTAACAAAAGAAACACTGCTGTTTTCATGTATCATTCCTCTTTCTTAATATTTAAATAGCTTATCATATAGAAAAAGGGAACACAAGTTCGCATATCGACACAAAAAAAGCATCGTTATGTAATCAACAATGCCTTTTCTAATATTAAAAATAATAATTGAGTTCAGCCTTATTCTTCAAATCCCTTAACCATTGGTAGCAAGGCAGCTAACATCAGTACGCCAACAAATCCTAGAATAATACCCAAAGTCATCATCCCCCAAACCATTGTCATTACCATACCTAATCCAAATACGATCGCACTAACAAAACCAAACAAACTGATTACTACGATTCTAGTATTCCAAATCCATAACGCTTTTCCTGCCATTTTACGTTTAGCCAAAAATACAGATAGAGCACTAATAATACCAACGCCACCTAGAATTGCACCTTGTAACTCTACGCCCCATTCCGGTAGTAAAACCATACACATCCCAATTGCGAATAGAAAGCCACTACTAATCCACCCTAGCAAGATTATAAAGTCATTTTTCTTCATTAGATTCCACTATCCTTTTAGTTTGTGCCTAAATGTAACCATCGTTTTCCTGCGTATACGCCGACAAATGATAACACTATGCCGCCTGCAATGGCTGGTACAAAGTTAGTTTCCATCAGTGTAGGTCCGTAATTTAGTAGTTGATCAGCCGAAACTGCACCCAAGCTACCTAACAAAATACCAGTGCCAAGGGTGATGTTTTTCCTCAATACTGTACCAGGTTGTTTCACCACATTTCCCAAAAATGCGACACCTAACCCTGTCACAACTCCGATAATGATATTTAATACAATTGCCATCTCTTATCTCCTTTATCCTTTTGATTGAATTAATTATCTAATTACTTTGTTTATAAATTGCTAAGGTTTTGTTTCGGTTTTGTTAATGACGTTTTATTAATCAAAACATCGATACTTTTGTTTACAATTTGTTAATCTTAAGCGTTACTGCGTTTTATCAGCAAATTTTTGATACAATGAGAATTGAATTCTTTAACTGATTAACTGGACGCCATATATCATTCCACGAAAGATAATCATATGCAGCTCATCAAAAAAATAACGACAAAATTTAATGACATCATTGATCATCACAACTTAAGACATCACATTTCAGAAAAATCTGATCGTGTAGTTCTATATAATGCCGCAAGCACAATATCTAATTTGGTATTTGCGCTTATCAAATTAACTATTGGTATATTCTTTTTATCTTTATGGTTTTTAATATTTGGGGGCTATTATATTATTTTACTGGCTATTCGATCATACTTTTTGTGGCGATATCGTCAAATTAGAGTTTCAAACATAAATCCCTTAGAGCGAGAAAAAATTGAAATTAGATACTTGCGAGAAGGTGGTATCTTATACGGTTTACTGGGCATGGCTCTTGTTACATTATCGATTTATATGTATATCGTAAACGAACCACAACGATATAATCAGAGTATTGTGTTGCTAATTGCACTAATTGGCTTCACTAAAATTGTGACATCCGTCGTTGGCTGGATTAAAGCTCGTCATTTTCGTAGTCCAATTATTACTTATTTAAAATCATTAAATTTAGCTGATGGATTAGTTGCCATTGTGATGACACAATATGCACTATTGTCCTATGAAAATTCACCTAGTGCTTCGTCATCAACAGGATTGTTTGGTGCGGCAATTGGTATTTTTTTAATTATTGTTGGTTTGGTGATAACACTTCGAGCCCATATAAAGTCCATTTCGCGCTAAATGACTGCAACTGTAAAAAGACCGCCATGCACACATCACATGATGAATGTATAGGGGTCTTTTTAGTACAAATATATTCTGAAATCATTCTCATTTTATTCAACTACTCTCACGTTCGTCTATCTGAAAAGAGGTATAAATGTGACTGGACTCATTGCCTTTACTAAACAACATTTTTAAAGCAGTTTCTCCCATATTATAGAATGACTGTGTGACGCTCGTGATACGAGGGCTAACAATATCAACTAAATAGGTGCCGTCAATGCTGATCACTGCTAGTTGATCTGGTACATTAATATCTAATTTTTGAGCTGTATTAATAATGCCTATTGCTGCCAAGTCGCTCGCGCCAATAACTGCTGTTATATCCGTTTGTGATGCATAATATTGCATTGATGCTACACCACTTTCATATGAGTAATCGCCATCAAAAATCCAATCATCATTTTGAGGAATATGATGGTCCTTCAGAGCTGACAAATAGCCGGCTACTCGTTGCTGACCTATAAATTTATCCACTTCCAAACTTGATAAACCAATTTTTTTGTGCCCTTTGTGAATCAAAAACTTGGTTGCTTCATATCCTATTTTAAAATCATCTGAAGACACAAACTTTGATTCTTTACTCATTGCAGTTGAAACAAATACATTCGAAATGCCACTATTCTTTAGTAGATTGATAGCATCACCACATAATTCTACGGAAATTAATAATATGCCCTTGACCGGTCGCTCAATAACAGTATTAAGTGCTTTAATTTGCGTCTCTTCATCATTATCACCCACAAATAAAATTATCACACTCAAATCCTTCTTATAGGCATTTTTTTGAATACTTTCAATGATTTTCATCGCAAAATTTGTTTTGGGCGTTGATACCAAAATTGCAATAACATTGCTTTTCATGGTCACCAATTCTACTGCGGCTTTATTTTTTTTGTAGCCCAATTCTTGAATTGCTTTATGAACTCTTTTTTCAGTTGCTAGAGAGTAGGCCTCTTTTTTACCCGCTAACACTCTGGAAACAGTTGCGATTGAAACATTTGCATTTTTAGCAACATCTTTAATTGTAACTGACATCATTAACCCCGTTTTCTAACTTACTACCTCATTTTATTATATCCCAACACTACTCCATCGTATAAATTAAATAAATTCTTATTTTTGTCGTGCCCTTATGATTAAATCAATTATTACACTAAGTAAACGTTTACTGTACTGGTATAAATGAATTGTAAACGTTTACGCAAAGTGGTAATCTATGAGTACAAAATAAAAAGGAGAATCAAACAATGACAAAACAATGGTTTAAGGACTCAGTAGTATATCAAATATATCCTATGAGTTTTCAAGACAGTAATAACGATGGTATTGGTGACCTTGCTGGTATCACTCAACGATTGCAGTATATCCATAACTTGGGTGCTGATGTCATCTGGTTAAATCCTATTTATGTCTCTCCAAATAAAGACAACGGCTACGATATTGCTGATTATCGCAATATTAACCCAAATTATGGCACAATGCAGGATTTTGAAGATTTACTTCAACAAGCACATCGCCTAGATCTTAAAATTATGATGGATTTGGTTGTTAATCATACGTCAGATCAACATGTTTGGTTTAAAGAAAGTTGCAAGAATCAAACTAACGAGTACGCCAATTATTATATTTGGCGGGATCCAGTAGACGGACATGAACCAAACAATTGGCTTGCAGCATTTGGCGGTTCTGCTTGGACTTATGTTCCTGAACGAAAGCAATACTATCTACACATGTTTGCTGAAGGACAACCAGATCTCAATTGGGAAAATCTTGAAGTTCGCGAGGCAGTTTTCGATATTGAACGCTTTTGGTTGGATAAAGGTGTTGATGGATTTCGAATGGATGTAATCAATTTAATTTCTAAACCTGAAGGCTTGCCTGATGTCACAGAACCAGTAACTGCAGGAACAACAATGGATTTTGTAGCAGATGGTCACCGACTTAACGAATTTTTACGCCAAATGAACGACGAAGTACTGTCCAAATACGACACAATTACTGTTGGTGAAATGCCTAGCTCAACCCCTGAAGATGCGATTAAATATACTGGATTAGATAGTCATGAATTGAACATGGTCTTCCAATTCGAACATGTTTCCCTCAGCCCAAATCCGGACGTACGACTGGGTAAATGGAATGACGAACCTATTAACCTAGTGGAGTTGAAAGCTTCCTTAAATCGTTGGCAAATTGGATTAGATGGCAAGGGATGGAATAGTCTCTATTGGAATAATCATGACCAGCCACGTGCAGTTTCTCGATTTGGAAATGATCAACCTGAATTCAGAGTATTATCTGCTAAAATGTTAGCAACTACCTTGCATATGATGCAAGGAACACCCTACGTTTATCAAGGTGAAGAGCTAGGTATGACTAACGGTCATTTTGAGAGTTTGGAACAATATGAAGATATTGAGTCAGTCAACTTTTATCACGAGTTTGTTGATGAGCAAAAGATTGTTGACAGCGCAACAATGCTAAAGTATTTAGCTAATATGTCACGTGATAATGCGAGAACCCCTATGCAATGGAATAACCAACAAAATGCCGGATTTTCAAATGTGACACCTTGGTATGCACCAAACAAAAATTACACAGCAATCAATGCCGAAAATGTTTTATCTGATAACGACTCCGTTTACTATCATTACCAGAAGCTAATACAACTTCGTCATGATTCAGAGATTGTTAGATATGGAACGTTTGAAGCGATTGATTCTGAAGACAACCAGGTATACGCATACCTTCGTCACTATAAAGAACAGTCTGTTCTTGTTTTGAGCAACTTCACTGACAAAGTAGTCACCCGTGACTATGGACAAACGAAGTTCTCAGAATTGTTAATCAATAACTATTTAGATGATCAGGGAACAACCTTACGCCCATATGAAAGCAAAGTTTATCTTTTGACGAAATAATCAAAATTTCTGACAAAAAGAAGGTGCTATTTTGAATCAAAAAAATCCTCATTCTAAAATTTTTGTTCTAGCTGTTTTATCCGTATCTGTTATGATCACAACAGGTACAGCCATTTCCTCTGCATTACCTGAAATGGCGAAGAGTTTCCCAAATATTTCCGTATCACAAATTGATATGATTGCTACCATACAGCAATTTTCAGTTATGATAACATTACTTCTCTCTGGTATCATTTCCAAAAAGCTTGGTATTAAGAGGACGATTACAATTGGATTGATTTTAACGGGCGTAGCCGGTGTATTTCCATTTTTCTCCCATAGTTTTATCTTAATTTTAATTTCAAGGTTAATCGTGGGGTGTGGTATTGGCCTGTTTAATTCACTTGCCATCACTATCATTGATTTATTTTACGAAGACCCTACGCGTTCTCAAATGCTTGGTTTTCGTTCTGCTACGGAACAAATTGGTGTTTCAATTTTAAACATTGTCGTTGGCTTACTCGTGCTAATTAACTGGCATGCTTCATTTTTAATCTATCTTTTGGCTTTCCCACTACTAGCCTTCTTTTTAAAAGTAGTGCCAGAACCACCTATCCCACAAGGTAGCGATAATAATAAACAGCGTATTAACTTACCTGTCCTCATTATGACAGTATTATTAGCGTTCATGGTTGCTTGTACTACAGCAGTTATTATTCAGGTTCCAAATATTATAGTCACTGATCTTTCAAAATCAAGCGCCGTTTCAAGTTTGATTATTTCAGCTAATACACTGATGGGCATGGTAATGGGCATACTTTTCGGACGTATTTATCGTTTTGTTAAAAAATTTATTTTACCATTAGGCATTTTATTTATGGCGCTCGGTTCATTAATTATGGTTAGTTTTCATAGCGTTTTTGGTGTCACACTTGGTGCTGTTGTTTGCGGTATGTCATATCCACTTGTAGGATCTTATATTTTCTCGCTAGTCAGTGTTATAGCACCAAAAGGATCAGAAACATTGGCTAACTCAACTCTATTAATTGGCGCAAATCTTGGGTCTTTCTCAACCCCCTTGTTCTTAAGCGAATTAGGAAAAATGAACTCATTAACGACACATGCTGGCCCATTCTTAACAGCATTCTGGTTGTTAATCATTCTGACAATGATTGTATTGATTTACCAAACCTTTTTCCAGAAAAAAGTACATCAAAATATTATGAATTAATGATCATAAATAGGTTTAAAATATATAACAAAAAAGCTTTGTCTCAAGGACAAAGCTTTTTCATTTATCACACTTTAAACAATGTTGGGCGTACATACTTCAACAACTCAATAACGATTGTAGGTGCTAAAGAAAGAACTATAATCACAATCCAATGTCCTAATGAAAGCGCCGTTAAACCAAATAACGTCTGTGTAAATGGTATTAACGTAATCACCAAGGTAATTACTGTCGCTAAAATTGCCATGTTAACTAACGAAGGATTCGCACGATAACTAATAGCAAAAAGCGTCTTTTCTGAACGAATATTGAACACGTGGAATATAGAAGTCAATGACAGAATGGTGAAAGCCATTGTTTGACCAATTTGTTCGTTAGCTTGCAAACCACCAAAGACAACATTTTGCCCAACCCATATAGCTGCCAAGGTAACAATCGCAAATAAAGCAGCATTTAAGCCGATTTGACGACCTAACCCTTGTGCAAATAACTTAGTATTTTTAGGCATCGGCGGTTCGTTCATAACGTTGGTTAACATTGGCTCACGACTAAGAGCAAATCCTGGCAAACCATCTGATACCAGGTTAATGAACAACAGATGTACGGGTAGCAATGGCGAGCCCCACCCCAGCAACATGGCTATCAAGATCACTAATAACTCGGATATATTGGCACTTAATAAGAAATTAATTGTCTTTCGAACTTTAACATAAACACCACGTCCTTCAGAAATAGCATTAATAATCGTCGCAAAATTATCGTCTGTCAAAATGATGTCCGAAGCTTCACGGGCAACATCTGTCCCTGTCTCACCCATCGAAATACCAACATCTGCTGCTTTTAATGCTGGAGCATCGTTGACACCATCTCCAGTCATCGCAATGGTTGCATCTTGACGTTGCCATGATTTAATAATTCTAATTTTGTCAGTTGGTGTTACACGGGCATATACGCTGTACTTGTGGACATTACCATCTAGCTCTTTGTCTGATAATTTAGCTAACTCTGAACCTGTAATTGTTTGATCCCCATTACGTAAAATGCCAATTTCACGTGCAATTGCACTAGCCGTTTCAACGTGATCTCCGGTAATCATAATTGTTCTAACACCTGCAAGACGAGCCTTTTCAACTGCTGGTGCCGATTCTGGGCGTGGCGGATCGATAATACCAACTAGCCCCACCAAGGTCAAATCTTGTTCATAAAATTCTTGTGTTGGCGCTTCCGGCATAACATCAAATGTTCTTTTAGCAATCGTCAGAACACGTAATGCCTGTCCACCGAAAGTTTTGTTAACACTTTCAGCTTTATCACGATTTCCATGCTTAATCATTGGAAGCAAAACATCAAATGCACCTTTGGTAATCGCAATATAGCCACCTTCTGGTTGCTTATGGACGGTGGTCATTCTTTTTTTCGTCGAATTAAACGGTATCTGTTCGACTAGCGGATACTTTTCTAACAACTCTTCCCGTGTCGCTTCTTTATCAATAGCTCTTACTAACGCTACTTCTGTTGGTAGACCATCATAAACAGTCTGTCCCTCAACAGTTTTAACCGAAACATTGGTTGATATGGCTGCCAAAGATAACACTTCCTTAGTAGCATCGTCCAATCCATCTGCAATATTGGTCAAATGATCCTGTTCATCTTGCCACACCCTTCGAACAGTCATCTTATTTTGCGTTAATGTACCCGTTTTATCGGAAGCAATAACATTCGTTGTTCCCAAGGTTTCTACTGCTGGTAACCGTCGAATAATCGCATGCTTTTGTGCGATTCGTTGGACGCCAAGCGCCAGCGTCATTGTAACAATTACTGCTAATGTTTCTGGAACAACCGCAACGGCCAGCGAAATTGCTGTCAAAAAGATATGCTTCAAATCCATGCCCTGGTAAATACCTAGCCCAAGCACAACCACTGCGGCACCTATAGCTACCCAAGAGATATTTTTTCCTAATTGAACTAGACGTCGTTGCAATGGTGTTAGTGGAATTTTTGACTCATTACTAAGTAGACTTGCAATTTTACCCATTTCAGTCTGCATACCAACGGCTGTAACAATTGCTCGTCCATGACCATTAACAATCGTCGTCCCACGATATACCATCGTAATTCGTTCTCCAAGACCAACTTCATCGTCTAGTTTAAACGTGGCATCTGCATTCTTTTCAACCGGCAAACTTTCACCTGTTAAAGCAGACTCTTCAGCTTGAAGCTCAATAGCCTCAATTAACCGGGCATCAGCGGCGATTGCGCTACCATTTTCGACAACCAATACATCACCAAGCACAACATCATCCGCGTCAATCTGTTCTATCTGTCCATCACGTAAAACTTTAACTTGCGTTCGATTGAGATTTTGCAAGGCTGCTAATGAATCTTCAGCTTTTCCTTCCTGAACAATTGATAAGACCGAATTAATAACGACAATACCAATAATTAAGAGACTTTCAAAATAGTTCCCAGTATCTTCTAAGTATGTAGCAACAAACGAAATAACTGCCGCAATTAGCAAGATAATTGTAGCAACATCATTTAGGCTGATTAAGATTTTTTTCAATAATGAAACTTTTTTTTCAGCTACAAAAACGTTGGCACCATATTCTTCACGATTTTTAGAAACTTGCTCAGCATCTAAGCCTTTCCCCATATCAACGTGATGCGATGCGATTGTTTCCTTAACACCTCTTCGGAATGCTTCCATTTAGTGTCCTCCTTTTTGTTTACTGCTTATGGAAAGATTATAAAACCACATGATAAAATGTGGCCACGACACGTTTTTCCCAGCGTGTTCATGTTGGCAGTTGCATACTATTCAAGAACAAGCGCAACAATAATGATCAATTCAAGCGAAGTCCCTAACACTCACTTGATTGATCATTGCGCTTTATAGATAAAAATGAATCATTTCCATCTTAAATTAGTCATTGTATGTCTCTACGTAACTCAGTTACGCTCTTCGCTGTCAAAATTTATTCTCTCATGATATATGAGAATATGATAAAAGAAGAATAAAAATGATTATTCTTATCTAATTAGTATGATACTTCTATTGTAACATAACTGAACAAACGCTGTATTATACGTAAACAAAAAAGAATAGAAAATGAAAACAATATCCGCAATATGAGAAACGCTTATCAAATGGATTTTATTTGCTCAAAGATATTAATAAGCTCCAACAAACTGAGTGCAACTTCGGCCCCTTTGTTTCCTGATTTGGCACCTGACCGTTGCTGTGCTTGCTCTAAAGTATCTGTAGTCAACACCCCAAAAACAATTGGTACATCTGTACTTAAACTTATTTGAGAAATGCCGTTAGCAACACCATTAATAACAAGGTCATAATGATCTGTGTCTCCTTTTATTACAGCACCTAGTGTTACAATACCATCATATTTTTGAACCTGCGCTATTCTTTTCGCAACCATTGGAATTTCCAAAGCTCCTGGTACCCAAATAATATCAATATTACTCTCATCAATACCATGCATTTCTAGAGATTCTTGCGCGCCAGAAATAAGTTGTTTAACAATTAAATCATTAAACTTGCTGGCCACAATTGCAATTTTTTTATTTGTTTGATCAATTAACTTAGCTTTATAAATCATTTTTATTTACCTTCTTAATGTCAATCACAGCTTGTGATTAAATTTTTCCTTTTTTGTTTGCATATATTGTTCATTCTTATCATTAATGCCCGTAATTAAGGGTACCTGTTCAATAACCTCAATACCTTCGTCAATTAACGACTGTACTTTATCCGGATTATTCGTTAATAAGCGAATTTTGGTTAATCCTGATATTTTCAAAATTTTGGCAGCCTTTTTATAGTCCCGTTCATCCGGCAAATGCCCTAAGTGAACATTCGCATCATACGTATCAAACTTATTTTCTTGCAACACATAACTTTTTAGTTTTTCATGAAGTCCAATACCACGACCTTCTTGACGAAGATAAACAAGAGCCCCACCTTGCTTATTTATTGTTTTGAGCGCTTCTCTCAGTTGAGGACCGCATTCACAACGTTGTGAACCAAATATTTCGCCGGTTAAACACTCGGAGTGTAAGCGAACTAAGGGAATTTGATCAAAACTACGACTGCTTTGAATAAGCAAATCAGATTTTTCTTCATCATTCACGCTAAACTCCGTCAAATGAAAATCACCGTATTGAGTTGGTAAATATACCGTTGGTCCCTCATCAATACCTGCTTTTTTTTGGTCTTCACGGTAATTAATTAGATCCTGCATTGATAATTGAAATATATCGTGTTTTTTCGCTAATTCTTTAAGTTCTTTTTCTCGAGCCATTGTTCCGTCTTGTGCCAAAATTTCTATTATATACGCCACAGGCGGCACACCAGCTATTTTAGCTAACTCAACAGCCCCTTCTGTATGTCCCTGTCTTGTCAATACGCCACCATCTTCAGCGACTAATGGGAAAATATGACCGGGCGTCTCAAAGTCAACAGATGTTGTACTTAGATTAGCTAAATTTTTGATTGTGGCAGCACGTTCATACGCAGAAACACCCGTCGTGCTGTCAATATGATCAACGCTCACAGTGAACTTTGTCCCAAATTTTTCAGAATTATGCGTCGTCATTTGGTCTAACCCGAGTTCATCAGCACGAGATTTAGTGATTGGTACAGCTAGAACACCCCTTGCAATTGAAAGGGCTTCATTGACCGTAGCTGCCGTCACAAATGATGCTAAACCGACCAAATCTCCTTCATGTTCTCTTTTTTTGTCATCGCTCAAAATAATCAGCTTACCCTTTTTCAACTCTTTAACTGCTGTTTTAACTTTTTCTGTACTACTTGTCATTATTACTTTCCTTTCATTAAATATTTCGCCAAAATATCGGTTTCAACATTTACCAAATCTCGCTCATGCAATAATCCCAAAGTTGTCTTGGTTAATGTAAGTGGTATTAGACCAACTTGAAATACATCTTCTCTCGCTTGAACAATGGTTAGGCTCACACCTGAAATAGTAACTGAACCTTTATTGACGATTTGATTTATTTGTTGACGGTCTGCTAATTTAAAAGTTAACAATGTGGTTTCTTCACTGTACTCTTTTTTGACTACTTCAGCTGTCTGATCTACATGACCTAGAACAAAGTGACCATCAAATCGGTTGGAAACTAAAAGTGCTTTCTCCAAGTTTACTTTTTGCCCAACTTGATAGAATTTAACAATGGTCGTTTCAAAAGTCGGTACCATAATATCGAATTCAGCATAATTTGATTCTAGCTGATTAATTGTTAAACAAACGCCATCAACCATAATGCTATCGCCTACTCTGCTATCAGAAAAATAGTCCTCGGATGCAGCAATTTTTAAGCGCATTTCTTTGTCATTACGCTGATAAATGCTTATTAAACGACCAACTTCTTGTGTAATACCTGTAAACATTATTGCTTTCCCCCTTGATGATTGATATAGACTTTTTTGACAGCATTGCCAACTTGCACTTCATTTTTAGGCTTTTGGCTAACAGATATTCCTTTCAGACTATCTTTAGATAATACTTTATCTGTTGTATAAATTAGCATTTCCTGCCACAAGTTTTCTTTCAAAAATGAGTGAATCAAACTTGGTCCGCCTTCAACCATCACAGATTGAATATTTTGTTTGGCTAAATCTATTAATATATCTTTGAGCGCACCAGACATTAATTTGACATAAGAATGCTGTTTTGAAAATAGAACATTTTCTGTATATATCAGCCAATTATTTGAAAAATCAAAGTTTGTATTTTGCAACCGTCCACGACGATCAATAACAACTCTCAATGGTTGTTTATGACTGATATTGATGTGCCGTACAGTTAACATTGGTTGATCTGTGATCATGGTCTCGCTGCCAATCATTATTGCACTTCTAGTTGCACGCTCTCGGTGTACATCAGCATCAGCTAGCTCATCAGTCAATTTTTTTCGTTTTCCAAATTTCTCAGCAACAGATCCGTTTTGAGACATGGCAAGTTTCAACTGAACATATGGTAATCGTGTGGTATAAAAATAATGAAATGCAGGGTTGATCTCTTTATTTTCAACTATATTCAAAACATCGACAGTGATACCAGCTGATCTTAGCATTTTAATTCCTGTTCCATTTGTTGACGGATTCGGATCAATGCTACCAACAACCACACGCTTCAGTCCCCAATTTTGAATTTGAACTGCACAAGAGCCTACTTTCCCCTGCGTGGAACACGGCTCCAAAGTGACATAAAGCGTAGCACCTAAAATGTCGGTCTTGTTTTTGACACGATTAAAAGCATTTATTTCAGCATGCGCTTCACCAAACTTTTCATGATATCCTGTCGCGATAACCTGACCATCTTTAACAATTACTGCACCAACCCTAGGATTTTCAAAAGTTTGATACGGCATTGCTCGAATTGCCTCATCTGCAGCGAGCTTCATCCATGTTAAATCATTCATACTTACCTCCTGAATTTTTCAGGACAAAAAACCCGATGCGTTAAAAATACACATCGGGTTTATAGTAGTTTAGATTAATTCAAAAAACCTAGACAATCTAAAAAAGCATCGTCTAAACTATTTCAAATCTTCTCCCATCCAGACTTTAACTGTCGGTCACAGAATTTCACTGTGTCAACCGCGAAAATATCGCGGGTCACGGACTGAGGTTATTCACCATCACCGTCGGTCGGGAATTACACCCTGCCCCGAAGATTAAATTATTTAACAAAACTAATTTATCATTAGAATTCTACAATGTCAATCAAAAATATTTTTTACGCTTTTTAATTCTTATTCTGTAGACAGCAAAAAAGTAAAAAGTCGCCCTAAACGCCCTTTTTACTCATTTTTTTCTCTCACTAACGGGCATGATGCACATCTTAGTGCACCGTCTAATAGTGAATGCCATGTAAACACGATAGGGATGACCGTATAATCTTCATTTTTTAAAGCCTCTTGCAACGCTGTATGTCTTTTTTGCACAATAACTTTTTTAGGCCCAATAACTAAAACATTCCCACCCATCTCTTTTCTGGTTTTTGCATCGATATCAATAAATTTATAATCGACCAGTTTTTTCGGTAAGTCTTTTAAGACAGGTTTATGGATAATAGCAGTTTTTGGACCAATAATGGTCATACAACAATCCAAGTGCAAAATTGCATCATCATTCAAATACACTGGTACTACTTTCCACGGTTTATCGACGATTTCATTCTCATAGTCCTTGTCTAAAATACTTTGTAGCCATTTTGCACCAGCTTCATTACTAGCATATTTACCAATGCCGACGAATACATAAGGATAGTTAACGATAACGTCACCACCCTCCAGATATATTTTATCCTTTTGATTTAACGTGTGCACCTGATTCTTATCGTTAATAGCTGCAACAATTCTTTGATACCCACGTCGTTCAATTTTTCGCATTTCAATTTGAACATTTCCTTCAATAAAATGTTCTCCAACGCTCATAGCACTATCTCGTGCATACATTTGCCCCATTCCATAGGGATCTAGCTTTGTTGGGGTTACCGAATCAACATGGTGTACCTTGACACCATGTGTTTCCAAAATTCGTTGGAATTCTGCTAATTCTCGTTGAAATTTTTTAGCAAGGAAACTCGGAACTTTTTTACCTCGCAAAAGAGTATAAATATGTTTTGTCATAAATTGTTTCCATTTTGCAGTATGTTCTTCCTGCTCTATTTCATGCGTATCTGGAAAATATAGCTTTGTTGCATCCCCAATAATGACTTCTTTTAATGGATCATATTCGTTATAAACATTGATTTTCATTTGATTTCCCCTTTTTCTTTTAAGCATACACAAACTCTAAATGTACAAACTCATAACATGCTTTAAGTTCTTCTAAAATACGGACTTTTTTATCACGTAACAATCCTGTCCCAATTTCGTCATCGACAACATCAATCATCACCTTAACTGAAAAATACATGCCCGTTTTATAAATATGACAGCCAGTTAATATGACTTCTTTTCCAAAGTGTTTTCTAAGGCATGCTTCAAATTCATTCTGAATGTTTTCATCAATTAACCGGCCGCCACAGATTTCAATGAATGCATTTTTTAGTACTTTAACCGGCGTTGTAATTGAAAATAAGACTAGTATTACCGTCACAAAGAAATCACCCGTGTATAGCAAGAACCCTAGGATTGAATTTTTTGGAATCAATAAAACTAGAAAGGCTGCTAACCCAATCCCCCCACACATGATTGAATCAGTTCGCGTACTTTTGGATTCTGCAGATAGCATCGTACTAGCACGACCAATTTTTCGATTTTGCCGACTATAAGACAAAGATATCGTTAAACATAATATGACCATAATGATTTCATATGGAATGATCGGCGTTAAGTTTAATACATCCCCTTTATGGTAAACGAAATATTGATATGCTTTTTGACTTACTTGAATAGTGGAGGTCGTTAACAAGATCAGTGTCATCATTGATTTAAAAGCAGCATACATTGGTTCAAACATGAAGTGACCATTTGGAAAACGCTCACTTGTTCTGGCACTATACTTTGAAATCGTAATTGCAGCGATTCCAGAAACCAGTGTTATTATTGTAAAGTAACTATCTACGAACAACGCTTGAATCTGGGTAATATAATAAACAACAATTCCCAAACTGCCCATCAGCAAATTCATCGCAAGTCCGACCATAAATGCACGTTGCTCAATCTTTTTTTGAGTCATAATATTTTTCCGTATTAATTTAATTGTTTTCTCGCTTCGCGAACTGCCTATGCACTTCTACACAATTGCTGACTATTTTAAAATAGAATCTTATATAATTGAATTAGGATTCGATACCTCTTTCTGCGCATTTGATTAACTAAAGTAATTACCTTAGTTAATAACTTTACAGTAATTCACTTAACCTGTCAATAGATTTTAGATGCAACATCTATTTAAAATGATATAAAGAACACTCAAAAAAGCATTATTCTATCAAAATAATGCTTACAAGAAAAATATTTTTAATTCGTTAGCTAATTTACTTTAACTGAAAAACGATCAGCAAAACTTTGAAGTTTTGCATCAACCAACTCGGCCACTAAACGAGCGTCATGAATAGCAGTGATAACCAAATTAGCACCAGTATTAGCATCACCCGCTACCATATAATTCTCTTGGTTTGTTGTCCCCATGACATTCAGGCGAGTAATATCCAAATCATTTAATATTTTCGTATTGAGACCTGTAAATCCTACTGCAACCAATACCAAATCAGCAGAATAGTCTTTTTCCGAATTCGAAATCACTTGCTTATTGGCATCAATCAAAACAGTTCGAACGCCAGTTACTTCTCCAAATGAATTACCTAAAAATTCTACTGTTTGCGTTTGATAAGGTATTAATTCCTGGTTAACTGTGTCCATGGCTTCCGCCTGCCCATAACTAATTTGCTTTTGCCATGGATATTCCGGCCAAGGTGTCGTACGATCTGTCGGCTTTTCAGTATGATAATCAAACTGTGTTACATTTTCTGCACCTAGCCGAATCGCTGTTGCAATACAATCTGTCGCCGTGTCACCAGAACCAATCACAATCACCTGCTGATTAGATAATGTTTTTTCAAATGTAGTCGTACCGTTTTTTAATACATTTTTGGTTGCCTGGCTTAGAAATGGTAGTGCAAAATCAATTCCTTTCAAATCACGTCCGGGTACATCTACATCTCGTGCAACCGATGCGCCAGTAGCAACAATGACTTTATCAAAATCAGCGTCTAATTGTTCCTTAGTAATATCCTCTCCAATCGTTGTATTAACTTTAAATTTGATACCGACTTCTGACATGACTTTAAAACGACGATCAACAACCCACTTTTCTAATTTCATGTTTGGAATGCCATACATTAAAAGGCCACCTAAACGTTCATCTTTTTCAAAAATAGTGACCTCATGGCCCAATTGATTTAAGCGCCAAGCTGCTGTAATCCCTGCTGGCCCGGAGCCGATGACTGCAATTTTTTTACCAGTTCGCTGTTCTGGTAATCCTTCTGGAACTACCCAGCCATGCGCAAAAGCATATTCAACAATAAAATCTTCATTGTCTTTGATTGTCACACCTGCACCATTCAAAAACTCATTACACGACACTTCGCATGGCGCAGGACAAACTTTTCCAGTAAACTCAGGAATTGGATTTGTTTTTGCCAATCTTAACCAAGCTTGATGGAGCTCTTTTCGATACAAGAGGTCATTCCATTCCGGAATTAGATTGTCGTTTGGACAACCACTCATTTGTTTACTTTTATTGCCGTACAACGCACCAATATGACAATAAGGAACACCACAGTTCATACATCGAGCAGCTTGTTCGACTCGTTGATCAAACGCTAGTGGTTCTGCCATGTAATTGAAATCCTTAATACGTTCATTAATTTTACGATAAGGATTATCAACACGTTCATATTTGAGAAAGCCAAATGGATCAGCCATTATAATTACCTCATTTCGATAATAATGTTCCTAATTCTTCTTCAGTTTCTGGTACTCGTTCATATTCTGGCATCAGTTCATTAAAAGCCTTGAGTTCCTTAGTCAATCCACTAAATCCTTCGGTTTCATATTTATTCATAATGTTTAAAACCTGATGATATTCGGTTGGATATACTTTAATAAAATTAGCCTTTTCATCCTCAAAATGCGCTAAAATATCTTTAGCTTTTTGTGAGTCAGTGTACGCTGCATGTGATTGAAGTAAACTATACAATACGTCGTCTCCATGTGTTTGATTTATCTCAAAAAGATCAACCATTTCCAGATTAATATTAGCAGCCGCTTGATGATCTGGATCATAAATATAAGCAATACCACCCGACATACCAGCAGCAAAATTACGACCAATTTTACCCAGAATGACAGCAACGCCACCCGTCATATATTCGCAACCGTGATCCCCAACGCCTTCAACAACACCACAAACGCCAGAGTTGCGAACAAAGAATCGCTCACCCGCGCGGCCATGGAAATATGCCTCACCAGCAAATCCACCAAAACAAGCAACATTACCGATAATTGGTGAATTATTCGTATCGTATCCTGCATCTTTTGGTGGCGTTACAATTAAACGCGCACCTGATAATGACTTACCAACATAATCATTGGCTTCTCCAATGACCTTAAGCTCCATACCTTGTGTCGTATAGGCTGCAAAAGACTGCCCTGCAGAGCCAGTATACGTATATCTAAGGAGTCCTGGTGATAATTTGGTATTTCCATAACGCTCTGCTATCCAACCACCCATCCGAGCGCCAACAGCACGTGATACATTATCAATTGGTGCAGACATCGTTAATGTTTGTTTATTATCAATGGCCGCTTTGGCAGCCATATCTAATTCTGGCCATTGTCGCTTAGCAATGAATGGATCTTTTGTTTTTCGTGCTATTGGAATTACTTGCCCAATCATGTTCGAAAAATCAAGTGACTTATACTTTTTGTTCGTCGTAAAGCGAGTTTTTAACAGTTCTGTATGTCCGACCATTTCTTCCAAGGTGCGGAACCCTAATTCAGCCATTAACTCGCGTAAATCTTGTGCCAAAAAGGTCATCATATTTATGATATCTTCCGGTTTTCCCTGGAAACGTGAACGCAATAATGGATTTTGAGAAGTAATGCCCACTGGACAAGTATTTAAATGGCAAACACGCATCATAATACAGCCTATAGCCACCATTGATAAGGTTGCAAATGAAAACTCTTCCGCACCAAGCATAGCGGCAATAGCTATATCTCTACCAGTCAACAGTTTGCCATCAGTTTCTAAAGTCATTCGCTGACGTAATTTATTAGCGGATAGAATTTGGTGTGTTTCAGCTAACCCTAATTCCCATGGTAATCCAGCATCACGAATCGAATTTCGTGGCGCCGCCCCTGTGCCACCATCATATCCAGAAACGGTCACCGTATCAGCACCAGCTTTCACCGCACCAGTTGCAATCGTACCAACACCTGTTGAGGAAACTAATTTAACATTGATTTTGGCATATGGGTTAACCGCTTTCAAGTCAAATATTAACTGCTTTAAATCCTCAATCGAATAGATATCGTGATGTGGTGGCGGAGAAATTAAGCGTACCCCTGGTGTTGAACCACGTGTTTCGGCAATCCATGGAAATACTTTATTTCCAGCTAGTTGTCCACCTTCGCCAGGCTTGGCCCCTTTCGCCATTTTGATTTGAATTTCTTCGGCTGACATCAAGTATTCTGCGTTAACACCAAAACGTGAGGAAGCAACCTGCTTAATTTTAGAATTTTTAATTGTGTGAAAACGTTTCCTATTCTCACCACCTTCACCAGAATTTGACTTAGCGCCTAATCGGTTCATTGCCTCAGCTATCGTTTCATGAGCCTCTTGAGATAATGCACCAAATGACATGGCACCAACCTTAAATCGCTTCACTATATTTTCAATACGCTCTACTTCATGAATGTCAATGGGTTGACGATTAGGCACAATCTCCCACATTGACCGGATAGTGCCAGGATGTTCATGCTCCGCTTCATGAATGTCAGCCACATACTCCTTGAAGAGTTCTTCATTTCCAGTCCGAACCGCCGTTTGAAATTTATACATCATCATTTGATTGTATAGATGGTATTCACCATCTTCTCGTAGTGAATAAGCACCACCTGAAGGAATTGGGTCGTCTTGAGATTCGTCATACGCTGTTGTATAGCGTTTTAAGTATTCTTCCTCAATTTGATTTAAGTCTAAACCACCAATTCGTGAATGTGTACCAGTAAAGTAGGTATCAACTACATTTTTTGATAAACCAATTGCTTCGAATAATTGTGCTCCATAATAGCCTTGAATCGTAGAAATACCCATTTTGGCCATAATCTTAACGATACCTTTTTCAGCAGCTACACGATAGTTTTCTTGATGTGCTGCATCATTCATATCGTATGCTTCTAAAATTCTGTAAGCACCACGCGGATATATCGCGGCTGCACCGTACCCAACCAACGTTGCAAAATGATGGGTTTCAATTGCTTCCGCAGTGTTTAATACAATGGAAGCATTTGTGGCGTTTCCGTTGGCCGCCAAATAATTTTTTAGTGAGGACACAGCTAGAAGAGCCGGTACAGTCAGTTGATTTTTGGTTACCTCACGATCAGATAGAATCAAAATTGTTGCGCCAGAAGCAATCGCTGCATCGGCTTGCTGATTAATTCCAATTAGAGCACGCTCCAATCGCCCATTTGCTAGTCCGGTTAAGTTATAAGCCAGCTTGATAAGCGCAACCTTTTGTTTAAAATTGGAAATATGTGCAATTTTAGCAAAATCAGCCGGTGAAAGAATTGGTGAGTCAATTTTTAACTTGCTAGCATTTTCTGGTAAATCTCGTTGAAAATCAACTTCTCTGCCTAAATACATTTGTGTTGCAATGACTAAATGCTCACGAAGTGCATCAATTGGCGGGTTGGTCACTTGCGCAAATTGTTGTTTAAAAAAAGTAAATAATCCTTGTGGCCTGTCTGATAAGATTGCCAATGGTGAGTCATAACCCATGGCAACCGTTGGTTCTTGCCCAGTATTAGCCATTTTCAAAACTGCACCATCAATCACTTCTTGGGTATATCCGAAGCGTTTAAAAAGAGTCAGCCGTTCTTTATCATTTAAACGTTGTTCTAATAAATTTTGATTTGGTAGGTCTTGCAATGTTTCTTGGTATTCATCGAGCCATTGTCGATAAGGATATCGCGTCGCAAAATGATGCTTCAATTCCTCATTCCTTGTAAAGGTTCCCGTCGTCGTATCTACAAGAATCATGTTTGCCGGTCCAAGCACTCCTTTTTCGATAATTGAATTAGCGGGCACATCAACCACCCCAGATTCAGAAGATAAAATAACATACCCGTCGTCCGTCACCAAATAACGTGAAGGTCGTAACCCATTACGATCCAATCTTGCACCGACAATGTTTCCATCAGTAAAAACAACAGCGGCTGGACCGTCCCAAGGTGCCATAAATGATTCATTATATTCTGTAAAGGCAGCCAACTCATCTGACACATTCGCTTCTTTTGAATGTGCTTCTGGCACCAGCATTAATAGGGCTTGCGGTATTGAGCGACCATGTCGATACAAGTGTTCCATTGTATTTTCCATCATGGCTGAGTCGGAATTTTCTTCATTATAAATCGCAACCCCATGCGTTTTCATCCAATTAACGTCACCTTGCAAAGTATTAATCTCACCATTATGTGCCAAAAAACGAAATGGCTGTGCACGGTCCCAAGATGGGAAAGTATTAGTTGAAAAACGTGAATGAGTTAGCGCTATTTTGGCCTCAACATCTTCATCGTGTAAATCCAAAAAGAACTGCCCAACTTGGTAAGCATGAAGCATCCCCTTATAGGTAATCGTTTTAGCCGATAACGAAACAATATACATATCTTCGTCTGAAATCGTATCTTCTAAATGACGGCGTAGTGTATACAACGCGTCATCAAAACCCCTTCCTAGAGCAACATGCTGCGGTTTCTTAATAAATATCTGTCGAAATCCAGGCATAGCCTGTTGCGCAGTAGGACCACAAGCATCAAAATCAAACGGTACATCTCGATCAAAAATGTACTCAAAACCATCTGCACTGATTTCAGTAATTATTTTATCTAAAACCTTATTCTTAGCCACAGTATCAAACGGCAAAAAAAGCATTGCCACAGCATATTCACCTGATTGTGGTAAAGTAATACCCTCTATTCTTGCTACTTTTCTAAAAAATTTGTCAGGAATTGACATCAATAGACCTGCACCATCCCCTGTATCTGGCTCTGATCCTGTGCCACCTCGATGATTCATTCGCGTTAATAATGTAATAGCGCGTTCAACAAGTTCATGAGAAGATTGCCCATAACGTTGCGCAATAAATCCCATACCGCAGGCATCGTGCTCGAGAGACTCATCCCAAAGCGGCGCGTTTTTCACCATTTGCTCACGAAGTTTTGATTGTTTCATTCTTTTTTACCCACATTTCATCTTAATTTAAGCTGCCCATATATTGAACACAAAACGGAAAAAATTAAAACTTTTTATAATTATACTCTTATTTTTTAATCTTTTGATATAATTTTGGAATAAATTACTCATAAACGTTGATATGATAACTAGTTTTTTAATATCTTATGCAGTTCTTTTGCTTTTTATTTTTCTATTGATAGAATGAAAGTATTGAGTACATAGAGATAAATTGAGAGATTTTATTACGTGCCAAGTAACCACGTTAAAAGACTGAGGAGAGAGTAACATGAGTAAAAAAATTGTCGGAGAAGATGGTAAAGTATATATACAGAAGAAGCCTTTTTATAAGCGAATTTGGTTTATCATCTTAACTATTATTCTAATTTGTATTGCCTTATCAAGACCAGGTAGCAATAATAATTCAAATTCAGCGAATTCTTCCAGTAAGGATTCAAAAGTAAGTGGTTCAAGTTCATCAGAAGATAGCTTATCGAGCTCGGAAGAAAAATCTACTACTACTGAAACCAGTAGTTCTAGTGAAGCTCAATCATCAGAAAGTAATTCAAACTCTACTAATATTCCTAGAGAATACAAGTCAGCTCTTAATAGTGCGGATACATATGCTAACACAATGCATATGTCAAAGGCAGGATTATATGATCAGTTAACAGCAGACGCTGGAGAAAAATTTTCTCCTGAAGCAGCACAATATGCTATTGATAATGTGAAAACTGATTGGAACAAAAATGCTCTTGAGTCTGCAAAATCTTACCAAGAAATGGATATGTCTCCTGAATCAATTCGTGATCAATTAACATCAGATGCTGGAGAAAAGTTTACCCAAGAATAGGCTGATTATGCTATCGAAAATCTTCCGCAATAATTAAATGCCCTTTATTGGGCGTACATATCAATCATCATAGACTTACAATAAAAATACTAATAAGCGAGATAAAATATGGCCCATTTTTTAAATTACATTGTGTCACACATCAGATATATTTACATCCTTATTTATACGCTACTTACAGCAATACTAGTTATTATGGGTGGCTATTTGTTCTGGATGCATCATCATAAATAGTTAAATTTCTGCGAGTTTAAACATCAAAAAAACACCTAATTTGCATAATTAGATGTTTTTTATAAACTACAATTATTTTACAAGCAAGACATTTGTATCCGCACGTTCAGATACATAACGTGCAGTAGAACCAATAAACATTCGTGTCAAGACAGTTGTACCTGTTTTTCCCATTACAATCAGGTCTGGATTATAATTTTCTATGACCTCGTTAACCAAAACGAAACGAGCATCCCCTTTAAAGATATGTGTGTCAAATGGTACACCAGCAGGTTCAACAACAGATGCTGCTTTGGAAAGATTATCTGATGCTAACTTTGTTAAGCTATCTGTCATCGAGGCGTAAAAAATCTGGCTACCATCATGATAGGCAACAGTAGAGTATTGAATGACACTAACAATTTCTATCTTTGCATTAAATTTTTTAGCTAACTGGGTGCTGTACTCCACAGCTCTCATAGCTGCCTCACTACCATCAGTCGCAACAACAATTGTATTAATCATGAGCATTTCCTTTCCAATAAACATAAGGTGGCCAATCTTAACGCTGCCTTAAGCGTAAGAATACTTTAAACAATAAAAAACAACCCACTCTCTAACAATATTCCCCAAGGCTTTCACTTGACCAAATAATTATTATTCTGCTTAAACTAATCAATTAACATCATGCACGTAGCATTCACTTAACTTCATAATATAAACAACGAGCAGGTTGTCTCCTGGATTAGCCGAAATCCATTTATACCACTTACGTGAAATAAGTCTAGCAACTGCGTTGCTACAGGACTTCTTCTAATCTATGTCTAAAGTATACAACACCTTCCGTCGAATTGCAAGCGCTTACAATTTATTTTAACAAAAAAGCTGTGCTTTACACACAACTATCCTTTTGTAACAATTCAGTAAGCCATCAATGACGTTTCATACTTTTAATAGGATATGTCAAAGAAATCATACTTGGTATCACAATTGGTAATACGATAATTAATATTATTAATCCAAAGATTACTGTAATTGCCACCTGAATCAAAGTTAATACATCAGAAGGTATCAATGCGGCGAAAGTACCACCTAAAATGAGTGCGGCAGACAATACAACAACACCAATTATCCCAGTAGCTCTGAGTATTCTATCTCTAGCTGATGGTATTTCTTTTTGCAGATCACGATATTTCATCATCAAGAAAATACTATAATCAACACCCAGCGCTAGTAACATAATAAATGCAAAAAATGGTGTCGTCCAAGAAAGCATATCTTGCTTGAGAAAGATAAGACTTGTAATCTGAGTAAGGCTCAATGCCATGACATAAGATACCAGCAAGGTTCCCATAATATATAACGGTTGTAAGAAGGATTTGGTAATAAAGATTAACGCAATCAGTATACCAACGACCATTATAATGCCTGTTCTAATGAAGTCTGCCGAAGCAATTGTTCTTGTATCATTTGTTCTCGAAGTTTGCCCACCAATTGCAGCAATTGCGTTAGCTAATCCTGTTTCTTTCAAGGCGCCCTCAACTTGACTTTGTAACTGAGAAACCTTCTTCATTGCTTTTTCAGAATTCGGGTTACTATCTAGAACAATATTCAAGCTGGTTGCTTTCTTATTTTCAGACATGTATGCATCTAAAGACGATTTATATGCTTTTCCATGCAATACATTTTTCGGTACATAGTAAGTATTAGCTGCTGAAGATTCTTTCAAGCCAATCAAATAATCATTTGCTGATTCTAAACCACCGCTGATTTGGGTTGATCCTTGGCTCGCCTCTTTTAATCCCTCTTGTAGTGATTGAACTTGTCCAACCGTACCTTTCAGTGAATTATACATCGTTTGTTGACCACTATTAAGTGCATCAATACCAGAAGTTAATTGGCTTTGATTATCGGCTAAACGCTGACTACCCGACTTGATTTCTGCAACACCATTATTAACTGCCGTTGCACCAGAAGAAGCACTAGAAACACCATTTGTATATGTATGCATTTGACTCTGCATATCTGATACACCGGTATTTAATTGTGACAATCCTTCTGTTAATTGTTGTGAACCATTTACTAATCCAGCTTGACCATTTGTTCCCCTTAATGCCGTCAGTATTTGCTGTGTACCAGAAATAGCTTCACTGAGTTTATCTGATGCTGCAATTGAAGCAGTATTGGCTTTAATTGAGCTGGTTGCTAAAGCACCTAAGTTAGACATTTGTTCAGCAAAAGCCTTCAAATTACTTAATTCTTCAGTAAGTGCATTGCCTGTTTGTTGAAAAGCAGACATGTCATTTTCTAATTTTTGCGCAGCTGTACTTGCTGCAGCAATATTATTTTTGTTAGTACTTTGTGCTGAACTGATTTGTGCATTGATGGATTTTGATTGTTCTTGTAATGCTGATCTTAATGCAGCTTGCTGCTCATTACTTAATGATGACTTACTATTAATGCTACTAATAATATTATTAATATCATTTTCAGAAAGCACATTGAGTGAACTATTACTATTCAAAGCTGTATTTAATGAACTTTTCAAATCACTTGCATCTTCCTGTACGTTAGCACTAGATGTCGTTAGCAGACTAGAAGTATTGTTAAGTTTGGATAGACTATCACTATTGTCTGAGCTTTTAGATAATGATGCCATGGATTCATTCAAACTTTGTAAGCTTTCCTTCAATTCATTAATCTGACTCTGTTGACCCGCTACATTATTGCCAGATTGTGCACTCAGTTCTGATTCTAATTGCTTTAGTCCATCTGTAATTTGTGCAGAACCACTGTTTAAACTACTTACACCAGTATTCAGTGTACCAACTCCTGATTGAATGACCGCCCTATTACTATCCAAAGTTGCCAACCCCTCAGCCAACCCGGACGTGCCAGAAGATAGCGTACCTATACCGGTATTCAAATCATTTGCACCTGAGCTTAGTTGTGCACTACCACTCTTTAGTTCTGCGGAACCATCTGCTAATTGCTTGGCCCCATCAACCCCCTCGTTAATATTACTAGTTGATAGCTGATTACTTGCATCACTCAAACCATTACCAATAGTCTTTGTACCAGAAATTGCACTTTTCAAACCATCAGTAACACTACCCAATTGATTACGCACATATAACTCTTTTATTTTGGATCCACCAGGACGTGTGGCTGACGTAACTGTCTTAACACCTTTGGTCTTTTTTAGTTTGTCTGCCAAACTATCAATAGTCTGAAGACTTGCTTCATTGTCTAACCTATTCTTTGACTTTATATATAGTGTCGAAGGTTCTGCAGTTCCTGCTGAAAAATGTTTTTGAACTACTTTAAATCCTTTTTTAGCAGGAATATCCTCACCTAACTCTGTTAATGTGTCATAGTTTAATTGACTATTGTGACTGACAAAGAGCGGTATAGCCATTAAAATCACAGTCAATAAAGCAATCAAAGGATACTTGATGGACTTTTTAGCTATGCCTTGCCATAACTTGCTTTCGGAAGTCTCACCAAACCGTTTACTTGGCCAAAACAAGTATTTACCAAATACAGCCATAAAGAATGGGTTCAAGGTTAATAGTACAAGCAACAATACAGCAACCGCTATTGAAACGCCTACTGCTGACTTATAAATTGAAAACTTTGCCAGCTCCAGCGTAGCAAAACCAATCAGCACAGAAATGCCGCTGTACAAGATTGTTCTGCCAGCCGTTTTCAAAGCACGTTTGGTCGCTTCTACTTTTTCATATCCTGCATTCAGTTCTTCCTTAAACTGATCAAATAAAAGTATATTATAATCAGTCCCTATTCCGAACAAAACAACAACCATAAATACCTGCGTGAAGTTTGAAAGGGGAAAATTAAACTTATCCACCAAATTCATAACAACGCTCAATGAGGTAATAAATGCAACCCACACAGAGAATAGTGATACAATCGGCGTGATAACTGATCTAAAGACAACCATTAACACTAAGAAAATAAATACAACCGTTATCCATTCTGTTTTATGTAATCCCTTTTCAATTTCTTCAGAGAAGTCATCTTCAAGAATGTCACTACCTGTTATGTAGGTTTTAACACCATCAGTTTTAGCTTGCTTGGTTAAAGTTTGTGTCATTTGACTGACAGATTGCTTTTTATCCACGGTTAACTGAACTAATTCTGTTGTCTTATCTTTGGAAAGCAATTGCGCTTGAGCTTCAGAACTATCTTCTGGCGCTAAAATTGACTTGATATGATAGGTAGATTTATTCTTCTTCAGGTGATCAACTGTTTTCGCAATGTTTTTTCCCTGATCAGCAGTTATTTTTTCATGACCATTGTTGAAAACAACGATTACTTGTCGCGTATTGTCTTGACCTCTGCCCCAATTGTCTTGAATTTTCTGCGCTACCTCACTTTTGACAGCCCTTGGCAGATTCGTATCCCCTTTCTCCTTGATGAGCTGACTTGTGTTTGGCAACCATATGACTGCCGAAATCATAATAATTAGCCAAATAACAGCTTGTATGAGAAACATTCTTTTTCTCTTCAACCGTCTATTCCTCCAGTGTATTTTTCGTACACTGTGTTATTAAAACAACATAGTGTACGAAAAATATTATATCATATCTTAATTTCATATCAACTGGTTATTATTTATTGCTATAATATATTGATGGTATTTCTTACTAATGAATCGGAGAAATAAAATGGTTGGTACCAAAAATAACAGACGTGCACAGTTAACGAAAAAAAACATACAAGATGCTCTAATCCACCTAATGAGCGATAAAAATATCAACAATATATCTGTGACAGATATTTGTAAAACTGCTGATATTAATCGTGGGACATTTTATGCTCATTTTGTTGATGTTGCTGATTGCATGAATCATATGGAAAAAGAAACTGCTGATGAACTTTTTTCTATACTTGAGAATGATAAACAAACTGATTCTGTGGAAGTTTTATTGCAAGCCATATTTGAACTAGTTAAAAAAAATAATAAAGTTTTCAATTTTATTTTGACTGAAGATCAAGACTTTTTAGCAAATATTTTATCTACCACAAAACAGAAGTTTTTTAACCAGCTAGTTCCAGACGACGACACACTATCAATGAGTGAAAAGCAATTTCTATACGAGTATACGTTGAACGGAGTTGTTGGTATGATCAGACATTGGATAAAAAGTGACATGAAAGAGTCGCCTAAGACGCTCACATCTTATTTCAACAAATGGTGTTATCAGTCTTAAATTTTCCTTCTCTAATAAAAAAACCTACGTGAATCACGTAGGTTTTTTAATATATCTCACTGAATTTACCATCATCAATTTTGGACATTTTACCATCAATAATTTGATAAACTTTATCCACCTCTTCCTTCAAACGTAAATCATGGGTAACAACAATAATTGTTTTATCATTCTTATGGGCTAATTCACGTAATAGCGACATAACTTCTTTGGACCGGGCTGTATCCAATGAAGCAGTTGGTTCATCGGCTAAAATATATTCCGGATCAGCATACAAGGCCCGCGCAATAGCAACACGTTGTCTTTGACCACCAGAGAGTTCGTTAGGATACTTTGCTCCCAAGTCCTCGATAGCTAATGTTTTTAAAACAGTACGAAACGCTTCATGAGATAAATGTTGTTCTTTCACTTTATTCACTAGTTCAAATTGCTCATTAACCGTTAGGTAAGGTACTAGGTTATAAGATTGCAAAATAAACCCTACCGTATTTAATCGGAGATCTGACTGCTCTTTTCTCGATAACTCGCCGATTATTTCATCATTAATTTTCACCGTACCGGATGTGGGGGATTGCAATCCACCAGCAATTGTTAAAAAGGTTGTTTTCCCAGAACCTGAAGGACCAACAACTAATATTAATTGCTGGGAGTCAGCACTGAAATTAACATTATCCAAAGCCAAAAATTCACTTGTTCCGGTGCCATATTTTTTACTAACATTTTCAAACTCTAAGCGTGACATAGTATTAACCTCCAATCATTTCAAATGGATCTACTTTAATGATTTGCCTGATTGGTAATAAGGAACCAAGTAACGACATAATCAAAATACCAAAACTTGTGGCAACCACTTGCGTGGTTGAAATGGCTATTGGCACCTCGCTAGGGAGAACGTAAGAAGTTATAATTGTAAAAATAATTGCCAGCACGATACCCACCACTGCCATTAAAAATGTTTGTGTGAGGGTGTTTAATACCAGATATTTAGTAGAAATACCCTGCGCTTTCATAACACCAAAATTAGGTAATTTTTGAATTGTCAAGATGTATAAGAAGATTGAAATAACAATCAAAACAATCACAAAAAGAAAACCAATCATAAATTTAAAGGTTAACTGCTGGGCTTGATAACCCGGTAACTTTTCAATAAAACTATTTATCGTGTACAACTTGCTATTCTTAAAGTGAGCGTCGCCTGTGATCTTTTTATTAAACACTAACGCGTTGACGGGAGCCTGGTTAATTTTCTTTAAAGTTTGAAAAGACGTATAAATAACCGGAGCCACGTTCAGGGATGCATTCGAAGTAAAGCCAACAATCTTCAACTTCGCGTCACTGTTAGCTATGGTAATCTCATCCCCGATTTTAAACCCTGATTTTTTTAATTCATCAGATACGGTCGCCGTATTATCTCCAGTAAAACGATGCCCAGATATAATTTTTATGTTTTTATAGATAAAGCCATCGCTTTTAATTGCCAAAATTTGTGCGTTAGTTTTATCAGCATGGCTGTTCTTAACTAGTGTGCTGTACTGGCTAATTGCAGTTCCTTGCCCACTAACCTTCTTTTGATCATCACTATCCAGAAATGACTGTGTCAACCGTCCTTCAGCATCTTTGTCTAATAGTATCTTTGATGCCTGCCATTGCGTAATTGCTGACTTGTTTAAATCAGACAAGCCTGTAGCAAGACCATTTAGAATAAAAACTAAATAGCTAATAAAAAGTATTAACGTAACAATTAAACTATAACGTAATTTCTCATGTCTGATTTCTCTTAATGCCAAAAACATGATATGCCTCCTGCCTCTCTAACTGTTTAATTAACATCTTTACTGCTCTCATAAATGCTAATTGCGCGTTTCCTTGCGTAAGAATGATCCACAATCGGAAAGGGATAGTTCTGACCTATTCTAACATTAAATCGTGTCTGTTCTGATTCCGAGAGTTTTCCTGGTTCATGAATCATTTTGTTGTCCACATTCTTTAGTTCTGGCACATATTTTTTAATGAATAATCCATTTGAATCAAATTTTTTTGATTGTAAAGTAGGATTAAATATTCGAAAATAAGGAACACTATCTGTTCCCGTAGAAGCAGCCCACTGCCAACCGCCAATATTACTTGCCGCATCATAATCTAGCAATTTATTGTGAAAGTAAGCCTCTCCCCACCGCCAATCAATGAGTAAATCTTTAGTCAAAAATGAAGCGACAATCATTCTTAAACGATTATGCATCCATCCAGTCGCATTTAATTGCCTCATAGCAGCGTCTACAATCGGAAAACCAGTTTGGCCTGTCCGCCAGGCTTCAAATTGCTGTTCATTGTTTATCCAATCAACATGTCGAAAATCCTTATTAATCGATTCAACATTTTGGTTCGGGTACATCACATAAATCATGTTGTAGAAGTCACGCCAGCAAAGCTCTTTCATAAACGTGCTTTTGCCATCACTATCAGGAGACTGATCAATTGCTCGCCAAACTGTTCGAATTGATATTTCTCCAGTCCGCAAATATCGCGACAAATGGCTTGTGCTGTCGTTTGCCGGAAAGTCTCTTTCCTCATCATACTGATCTAAACTTTCATTAATGAATCGATTGAGCACCTTTTTGGCCGTCTCACTACCTAAATCTTTTTTTATAAAAGAAAAACGATCATCAATAAATGTTTCTAGTAGCTGCTCATTTTCTGGAAAAAGTAATCGGGCGCTTTTGATTCGTTTATCAATCACATAGCTTACTGGTGCTGGCTTTTCTTGGCGTATCCACCTTTTAAAGTAAGGGGTAAATACTTTGTACCCTGCCCCTGAATCCTTTTTTACTTCGGTGGCACCGTGTAGATTATAATCAATATAAGGATGTGCTTTAACCTTTAACTTATCCTCAAAAAAAGCTACACTTTTTTGATCCCTATTTCTCCCAAAACCTCTTTCATCAAAATTAAAAAAGATGTCATGCCAATCTGGCAACTTCTGTTTTAAAGAAGCAAAACAGTCATTAATATCACCATACATTATGTTTAAATTAATACCTTGTTTTTTGAGTTTGTTTTTAAAATACAAGACACTCGCAAAAAAAGCACTCTGATTGACAGTACTCTTTTCTGTCACTTGTTCCGGATTGATATGAAACACACAAAAAATTTCATTACTATGTCGCAATGCATTAAATAATGCAATATTATCCTCTAATCTAAGATCTCTGCGAAACCACATAACAGATACCATTCTATCCCCCTACTTCTTTATGGTTGCGAATAATTATGGCAAAACACCATAACAGTTGCCTATAGTGCATTGTATCAAATTAATAAATAATAAACTATTAAAGCGTTTATCACCAATAAACGAACAATAAAAAATAAATTAAACAATAAATAAGTATTTATCGACTATTTTCAATCAATCAGTATGTTAAAATAAAAAATATCAATAAATTATGAACAATACAGCAAATGGAGTACAACACAATGACAACTGTGATTACGAATGAATTCACAAAAAAACTACCAAAATGCGAGTTACATGTGCATATTGAAGGAACCATTGAACCAGAGCTAAAGCTTAAGTTAGCGCAACGCAATCATATTGCGCTAACTGAAACAACCGTCGAAGACATACAAAAATCTTATCAATTTAACGATCTAGCGTCCTTTTTAGCTGTCTACTATCCAGGAATGTCCGTTTTAATAACTGAAGAAGATTTTTATGATTTAGCTTTTGACTATTTACGACGAGCTGCTGACAATAATGTTCGTCATGTCGAAATTTTCTTTGATCCTCAAGCTCATACGACGCGAGGTATTGCCTTTAAAACAATCATTACTGGCCTCCATAGAGCCATTGTAGATGCACGCGCTTTAAATGTTGATGCTGCACTTATTATGTGTTTCTTGCGTGACTTACCGAAAGAGTCAGCTCAGCAAACGCTTCTAGAAGCGCTTCCTTACAAAGATAAATTTATTGGTGTAGGACTTGATTCTGATGAACATAATAATCCGCCTTTAAAGTTTGCTCGTCAGTTTGAAGATGCCGCAGCCCACGGCCTGCATTTAACAACTCATTGTGATATTGATCAGAAGAATTCCATTGACCATATCCGCCAAGCACTTGAAATCATGGAAGTCGAGCGACTCGACCACGGTACCAACATCGTCGAAGACCCAGACTTAGTCAACTTCGTTATTAAAAAAGGAATCGGTTTGACATCTTGCCCCCTCTCTAATTCTTTTGTTACGCCAGACATGAAGGGTAAAGAATTGATTGACTTGTTAAACCAAGGTGTTAAAATTTCCATTCATTCTGATGATCCAGCCTATTTTGGTGGATATATCAGTGACAATTACTATAAAATGGCTACTGATTTCAATCTAAGTAAGGAGCAACTAATTCAGTTAGCTCGCAATCCTTTTGAATCAGCTTGGATTAGTACCGACCAGAAAGAATTATATTTAAAAGAGTTGGAACAATACGCCGCCAAATACTAAGAAAAGCCTATTCCTTTAATGGGAACAGGCTTTTCTTAGTTAATCATCACTCGTTCAAAAATTTGAACTTGTAATTCATATAAAATACAATTAACCAACTGATAAAATTAAATATGAGTATCGTATCTAACAGACGATCACTACGATAAGAAACAACTAATTCATTGTGACCTTTCCTTTGTTTGACGATTGGCGTTCCTATTCGACTGAGTTTGACATTTGTGTGCAGCATTTTTTGATTTAATCGCAAGATGGTATCTGTGTACTTTATAACCGGAACCTGAATATTCTTAACGCTTCTGCCTTCCCATTCGACTACCAACTTATTGCCTTTAACAGACTTATGGAAGTATTTTTGTTTGTTAATAACTTGATGATGATAAAGTGAATATTTATCTTTACACTTAACTGTTTTCACCGGTAAGTAATCAGGGGTGGACTTTACCACGTATTGTAAAGCTTGTACTTTATTTTTTATGAAAAAAGATTTCTTGATTTCACTGGTATTTTCAGACGTAAAATACGTATGAACAGAAGAATTTAAAAAGGATTCGGTTCGGTGCCACACATTCAAGGCATTGTTAGTTGAAATGCCTGTTTGAAACAACGACAATAGTAATAAACCATAGCTGATAAGCCCAAAAATAACTGATCTAGTATGCCACTTTTCCAAAAGCAAACCAACTGCTAAGAGTAGTAGAACTGTGAAAGGTACGAAAAAACGAAACGGAAATTGAATTGTCTCAATTAATTGATTATGGGAATTATTCAATAATTTCCACGGAAATAGATCTGTACATAAAATAAACAAAAATCCGCAGGTAACCGCTGTTACTTTCAATAATTGCGACTCTTTTTTCCAATGCTTACAGATCGTCCATAGAGCAAACAGCACAATAATCATTAAGATGGGCGGATAAAATAACCAATAACTACTACCTTTAAAAATAGTTGTTTCTGCCATCCATTTATTGACAAATGGTTGAGCAATATTATTTTCACTGTAAATAGCAATAAAACTATAGAGTACATTTAATACTAGAAAACCGAAAATAACAATGGCTAATCCTAGCTGTTTCAAAAGCTTAATTTTAGTGTGCTTACTGTTAGCAAAAAAAGCTGTTAAGAAAAAGCAAGCATACACAAACACAAGCAAAAACGCTGATAACATATGGATTTGACACATGACGCCGATACATATAGCCGTTTGGATTGGATGAAGCGTCTTTTTTTCAATTAAGTCAATTAGCGGTATAAGGCAGAGTGGAAATAATGCTGCTCCCCAACTCGAAAATCCTTGTCGTAATGTCCAATATTGAACAGAGTATGTGGTCATATAAAAAATACCTAATGGTATTCTATATACAAGCTGTACACCAGCTTTTTTTAAAAGAAGATACAAGGACAAGCCAGAAAAAAAATACAAAATGCCATTTGAAATCACCTGATAACCAAACCAAGAAGGACTAATTAATACAATCAGCCCTTGGATGTAGGCCATAAATGGTCCATACAAGGCATTGACAATTCGACCAGAAGATTGGAATCCATACATGGAAATAAAATATTGAAAGTTCCCATGTTTTATCTGCATAGCCGTATCATACAAGCGATTAAAATGAAAAATAGCATCAGACCCAATTATCATTGCATTATTTAAGAAGAATGGTATTAAAAGCAGTATTGACGACAGTAGTAGAATGGCGATTGGCCATAGTTTTTTAACCTGTTGTAAAAATGTTGACATAACTTCCCCTATTTATGTATTTCTTGGCTAAGATTAGACGCCAGAAAAATACTATCGTTTTAACATAAAATGAACATTAATTTTAAACATATTTATACATAATGACATTTTAGTCTTTTTATAGTTGCTATTTGACCTTGTTTTTATTATGGTAGGTATAAATCAGTTTAGAACGAACTAAAAAAGGATATATCATGTTAAGACGTCATTCCCCAGTATGGTTGCATCACTTCATTGTTTTTGTCATTATCTGTGTATCATCACTCTTATCAACGTTACCCGCTTTTACCAACAACACATTCAAATTGAGCTACGATGGTAATATTCACTTGGCACGCTACGACGCTATAACACAAGCGCTTAGTCATGGTTCTTTACCCCCTCTTGTAAATTTTATTGGCCTTCACCACACTGGGCTTGCCATGAACGGTATGTATCCATGGATAACTAGCACTATTTTTATAATCCCCAAATTATTGTTTAATAATCCGATAGTTGCATTAATGGTTGGATTTATCATTTTAAACTTTTTAACAATTTTCAACGTTTTCCTACTAGCTAAGTTTATAACACATAAAAGATGGATTCAAATACTCGGCGTAACAATATACCAATTTAGTTCTTATCATATGGCTGTCCTTTATTCTCGCAATGCACTTGGGGAAGCACTGGCTTATGCTTTTTTACCCCTAGTACTGCTGGGATGTCTCAAAATATGGCATAATTTAACAAATGGTTGGCTATACTTAGGATTCGGTATGGGCGCCATCGCTAACAGTCACATTCTTTCTCTAATCATTGTAACAATCATGATTGCTATTTTCTGTTTTATCAGAATTTTGCGTCATCAATTAACACGAAAAGAAGTCATCAATTACACAAAAGCCGCTGTTCTAGCAATTTTATCGTCTTTTTATACGCTCACTAACATCGGGTCACTGCTATCCTCCAATTTATTAATGAGTCCAACACCAAAGTTAGTACCGTTAAATGCAACAAAATACTGGCAAGCTCTTCTTGATAATAGTATCATTGAACGTTCCGCTAGCTTTAACATGGGACCAATTAACACCTTCTTATTGTTTTTCCTAATGATTATGTTGTTTACAAATAAATCTGGTTTATGGCGCCATTGGACAATTGCAACAATTATCGTATTTTTTAGCACTTTTGACTGGTTACCTTGGCAAAACCTCACCAGTACACCGATCAATATGATTCAATTTTTGGGGCGATTATTGTTCATTTCTTCCCTATTGCTAGCCATTAGTGTTATGTATTATTTTGACCAGTATCCTTTAAAATACAAAGACATTAATTTTGTGATTACCTTAGCTTTGGTTGCAGTCAGTTTAAATGCGGTTCACACTTATCACAACAAAACCACGAAAGATGGTTACCGGTTTTGGCTAACTAGAGACAACTATGTCCAAACCATTAAAAATAGCGCAATAGGAATTGATTATTTACCCGCAAACAATAAGCATCAACTACAATCTAGAATAACTGCTTTACAAAATGCAAGTGTTTCTTCCCTGAAAATAAAATCGCAAACATATAATAGTGCTGAGTACATGATCACTACGGCAAAGGAAGGATACTATTCTCTACCAATTGCTGTATACTCAGGCATTCACTACAATGTTACTTTAAATCACAAAAAAGTAAAACTTGCAAACAGCCACGCTCTTAAATTAAAAATCCCTAAGGGACTGAACCATTTAAAGATTACGGTTACAGTAAATATCAGTAATTATTTCACGATGCTGATCAGTCTATTAACGATAGTGTACAGTATTGGGAAACTAACATTTGCCAACTCAAACAGTTTTTTATTATACTTTTTTATTTTATGATTACAGCACCATAGAAAGTTTAAGCTGTCACTAGCTTATAACAAATCCCAAGTAGAGGCGCTGATTGAAGGGAACAAGTGAATTAACCGAGCAATTTCTTCTTTGTTAAACTTAAATTCAACGGCTGGCAGCAATGTGTTGATAACATTTTCTGCTTGCTCACTGACTTCTGTTGCACCAAGCAATCGATGTTCATCATCAAAAATTAAGGTGTTCTCACTAATTGTTTCCTTGTTCACCTTACGATACCAATCACCAACCAAATTATTCTCTTCAATTTGATAATTGTTCTCTTTTGCCTCTTCAACAGTTACGCCAACTTTAGCAATTCTAGGAGATGTAAATACAACTGATGGAATCACAGGATATGTGATAGGTTCTCTGCTTTGCCCAGAAAAACGCTTAAACAAATAAGTTGATTCAAAAATTGCTGTTGGCGTCAATTTAGGCTGTGTTTTATCAATAACATCACCTGATGCGTATATGTTATCAACATTAGTTTGCAAATACTCGTTAACGATCACACCTTTTTCATTGTAGTTCACGCCAATCTCTGATAACCCTAGGTTGTCGGTATTTGGGATGCGACCAGTCGCATCTAACACCCATCCAACTGATAATGACTGATCATCACCATAATTCACGATAACTTGATCACCTGATTTTTCAAAACTTGAAACCTTAGCATTTTTAACAAACTTTACCCCACGTTCCTTAAGGTCATCAATTACTTTGTTGACATATGGCTGATAAAATTCTTTAAGCGCTTTGTCCCCGTGCATCAGCACTGTAACGTCAGAACCAGCAGCATTGGCAATTGTTACAAACTCCATGCTAATGTAGCCAGATCCTATAATAACAATCTTGTCGGGTAATTCAGTTAAATCCATAAACTCACGGCTATCATGGGCCAACTCACTACCAGGAATATCAAGCCTATGTGGACGTAAGCCAGTTGAAATGACAATTTTATCAGCTGTTTTTGGCTGACCATCTACTAGAATAGTGTGATTATCTTGAAAAACACCTGATCCTTGAATAATATCAATCCCTGAACTCTTGATAAGTCCACCAATCATCCCTGGCAACTCGTCAATCACTTCTTGCTTGTGCGCAACACTTTCTTTCCAGTTGATTTTCAAGTTACCCGTAACAACGCCCGAGAAACGCTCTGATTCACGAAGTAAAGTAACTGGAGCATCGAGTGTAATTTTAGCATTACAACCATAGTTTGGACATGTACCACCAATCAAATCTTTTTCGATAATACCGACTTTGACCCCTGATTGAGCAAGTGGAACTGCACCATCAAACGTCCCATGCCCACTACCCAAATATAAAACATCATAATCGTATTGCTGTGTCATAAAATTTCCTCCAATTTTAGTGGTTCTTCCTATATTAGTTATGGCAATTATAGTTCAGGTAAATGTTTATGGCAAACAATATACTCGCTCAATGATTAACGATGTAACATGTCTATTTTATAATATAGCAATGATAAGCAATAAATAGCACCCTCAATAATAATGATAAAGAAGCTGACAGGCCAATTACTAATATAGCTCAAATACAATCCCATCCAGGTGCCAAACAATGCAAACACAAACGAAAGCAATATCATATGATGGACAGACCTAACAATGTATTTGGCAGAGGATGCAGGAACCGTTAACAAAGAAAATATCAATAATGATCCAACAATTTGCGCGGTCACACTGACAGTGCATGCCACTAGTATTAAGAATAGTAAAGAAATCCAGACGGTTCCTGTAGCATTCAAATCAGAACCGATTGTATCAAAAGATATATACTTGAGCTTTCGATACATTAATAGCGTGATTAATAAAATAACGATAATTAAAACTAATAGCTCATATAAATTTTCTTGGCTAATACCAACAATACTACCAAATAAAATGTTAGTAGCATAACTAGACTGCTTATTCGACAGAGACAAAAATAAAACGCCTAATCCAATGAATATTGCTGAAAAAACACTAATAGAAGATTCCCGTTGACTCAACCGGTTACCTGCGAGAGAAACAAATATTGAACTTAGTATCGTAAATAATAGCATGCCGCCAATGGGTGATATTCCGGCAAAAATAGCAAAACTTGCACCTGAAAAACTAATTTCAGATAAAGTATGGACATAAAAGGATGTTTTACGTGCCACAACGAAAACACCAACAACTGCACAAATAATTGATATAAAAAAGCTTGCTATGAACGCATACTGCATAAACGGATAATTAAACATGCGTACCCCTTTCTGCAGAAGAACGCAATTCGTTCATTTCACCGTGGTGATTACTAATGTGCAGTTCATAATCACCAAACAAACTAACCAGCTCCGGATCATGTGTAATGAAAATAACAGCTAACTGTTCTTGTGCAATAACTTTTTTAACTAGTTTCAAAAGATCAATCCGTGACTCATAATCCAAATTAGAGGTACTCTCATCTAAAATCAACATCTTGGGATTTGCCATTAATGCTTGTGCTAAGTAGGCACGCTGCTTTTCGCCACCTGAAACACGACCTAAAGCACGATTCTTAATCTCGTTTAAATTAGTTACAGAAATAATTTTTTCTAAGTGCTTCTTTTCTGAAAGAGTTAGCCAAGGCGTAAGAGGATGCGTCAAATTCAACACTACAAAATCCTTTATACTAAGCGGATACTCTGCATCAATATCTCTAAATTGTGGTACTAATTGAATGTCATCAAATTTAATGTGCAAATGAATTTCTGATTGATAACTATTTTTGTCTCTTGCTGCCTTTAGTAAATAATTAATTAGGGTTGTTTTGCCAACACCGTTATCGCCGGTGATGCATAATAATGCCCCTGAGTAGGTTGAAAAAGAAAGTTGCTGAATTAATAGACTTCCTGGCACTTCAACATCCAACTGTTTAACTTCTAAAATTTTCTCAATCATATGATGACTACTGTTCTGATTTTTGGATTTTTCTAACTGCTTATACTGACTTAACATCCATTGTTTGTAGTTTTTACCCTTAGGCATCGTTTCAGTAACATTTAATACTGGTACATCATGTTTCTTTGCTAACTTTACTAATTGTCCAACTGTTTTGTCGGTTGCTTGCGTATTTTGAACAAAGAAGCTGATTTTTTTATTTTTAATATCATCTTGCATTGCCTTGATATCTTTTGGTGATGGGTCTGTACCATCTTCAACAGACTTAGAAAAATGTGTATTATTTTCAGAATATCCAAGTTCTTCCAAAGCGTAATCAAATACCGGTTCACTTACATCAACTAACTTATTATCTGAATTCTTTTTTAGTGATTTTATTTTTGTTTGAATAGGTTCCAAGCTCGCGATATATTTTTAGCGTTTGCTTTAAAAGCAGCCTTATGTTTAGGATCTATTTTGGAAAACTTGTCAGCCAAGTAGTTTGCGAGTTTAGGCATGGTTTGGCTTTGATACCATAAGTGAGGATTATCGCCGTTTTTCTTACCTAAAATATCTTCACCAACTCGAACAGATTTAACATTTGCATTTTTTGCTAGCTTAGTCATCCAAGAATCATAACCAATGCCATTGTATACAACTAAATCAGCTTTGGAAACTTCTGTAGCAATTTTGGCACTTGGTTCATAATCATGTGGATCAACATTAGGGTTCGTAATGACCGATTTAACCGTACCATACTGACCCAACACTTTTTCAGCTGCTTCACCATAAAAATCAACTGAGGAAACTACCTGGATATTTTTTGTATCAGCTCTCACTGTGCTGTTACCAGTAACAAATATGAAGAGCGTTAAAATAACGCCAATCAAACTGCCAAAAAAATACTTTTGTTTCATAATTCTATTTCCTACTTTCTCATCTATTCTAAAATTTATGTTGAGATAAACGTTTTGTTTAAGTTTGAAACATAAGAACTGCCTTCTCTCTATATTTAGCGTTAAAATATTTCTTTTTTATTATAGTAATCATTACTATTAAAGTCAACAAAAAGTAATGCTTACTTTAAAAGAAAAAAGAGCAACTATATCTTTACAATATAGCTGCTCTTTTTATAAATAAGGTAACTTAATGTCATGCTGTCTTGTTATTTTGCTGACACCGGTCACACAAACCAAACAATTCTAATTTTATGTTTAATACCAAAAATTCTTTCAATGAGTCTTTTAATGCAGGAGACAAACTTGAATCTATTTTTATCACCCGATGACAATTTTGGCAAAAAAAGTGGCCATGTTGTGGCGAAACAAAGTCACATTGAAATTTGACATTCAGCTGACCATTTTCAGAACGTTGTTCAACGATGCCTAGCTCAGAGAATTCTTTGATATTACGATAAGTTGTTGTATGGCTAACATTAGGATACAGTTGTTGCATAAAACTATCAACATCAGTCACTGAGACGTATTGTGATTCAAATTTTGATAAGTATTTGAGGAGATCTTTGCGTTGTTTCGTTACACGAAATTCGCTGTTCTGTAAGATATCCAACCCTTTTTTGTATTGTGACTCTTCATCTGTCATAGTATTACACTTTCATTATTCATCAAATTTACTTAACAATTATTATCTCTCATAATTATTATTTAGTCCACTGCTTTGTTCCAAAGTAGCAGTCGCTCTCGCTTGTTTCCTTAAAACTTGAAAAGTCATTTTTTACTACTTCTAAATTCAAAAATGCTACAATAAGTTTACCAAGGCTTCTTCACTCAATACTTGGGCTCGTGGCACATACCGCGAGGATATGTGCATCGTTTGTATCTATATAAGGAGATATATTATGACAAAAATTAGTGAAGTTTTCCAAGAGTACAATTTTTCGGATGATAAGCTAACGCTGTTAGCTGGTCCATGCGCAATTGAAACATATGAGACATGTGCTGAGGTTGCCGAAAAGTTAAAAGAAATTACTGACGAATTGGGCATCAACTTTGTTTTCAAATCATCATTCGATAAGGCCAATCGTAGTTCACTTGATTCCGATCGTGGTGCGGGAATGGCTCATGGCCTTGAAATTTTGAAAAAGATAAAAGAGACTTATAATGTCCCTATCGTTACTGATGTTCACGAATCTTACCAATGTGAACCAGTTGCAAAGGTCGCTGATGTATTACAGATCCCTGCCTATCTAAGTCGACAAACTGACCTCTTAATTGCCGCTGGCAAAACTGGTCGTGTCGTTAATATTAAAAAAGCTCAATTCATGGCGCCAGAAGATATTCAAAGTGCTGTGCATAAGGTCGAAGAAACCAACAAACATATTTTAGTTACTGAGCGTGGTAGTATGTTTGGTTATCATCAGCTCGTAGTTGATATGACCAGTCTTATTCAAATGCGTGAGACTAATTTTCCTATCATCTACGATGCTACTCACTCTATCCAAATACCTAGTGGTTATGGTAACCATTCGGGTGGTAATAGAGATTATGCATTCCCATTGATGCGCGCAGCCTTAACGATTGGTGTCGCTGGTATCTTTGCGGAAGTACACCCCAACCCACCAAAGGCTATTTCTGATCAGGATAGTCAATTATACCTTTCTAAAATACGTCCAATCTTAGAGGTAGCTAACGACCTCTTCCATCAAAATCTCAAGATGAAGGCGGTTTATGATCATGAAGGTTTATTATGAAGACGCAAAGAAAACATTTGATGTTGAGATAGAAGCACTGACTCGCGTCAAAAGCTCGCTGGGTAAATCATTTGATGAAGCAGTAGATAAAATTTTATCTACTAAAGGTCGCGTTATATTTATCGGCATTGGAAAATCTGGTATCATCGCTGATAAAATTGCTGCTTCATTTTCTTCAGTAGGTTTGGCAAGTTTCTATATTGATGCAGGGACAGCTTATCATGGTGATTTAGGACGTGTATCATCTGATGACGTTGTTATATTCATATCCAACAGTGGTGAAACACAAGAAGTACTTCAAGCCCTGTCAGCACTACAAAATATTCATAACAATGAATTGTCAACTATAGCCATGACAGGTTCTGAAGATTCGACTCTCGCAAAAAATACAGATATTGTGCTCTCAATTGATGTTGCTGAAGAAGCCGATATCACAAAGTTAGCACCAACTAGCTCAACAACAGCCACACTTGTCATGGGAGATGCCTTGCTCGTTGCCATCGAAACTGCCAAAGAGTTTGATCGTGAAAGCTTCGCGATGTACCATCCTGGCGGCTCCATTGGAAAAATTTTGCTTCAAAACGTTAAAAATTCAATGCACACTAAAATTCCCTATGTTCATGTCGACACCTCAATCAATGAGGTAATCTACCGTATCAGTGACTACGGAATAGGTATTACCTTAGTCAAAGATGAACAAGAAAATGTGATTGGTATTATTACTGATGGTGATATTCGAAAAAAGTTCCTTAATATCAGTAAAGTCAAAGGATCAACAGCAAAAGATTATATGACACAAGGTTTCATTAGTATTAGTGAAGACAAAAGAAATCGTGAAGCTTGGAGAAAAATGGCCAACTATAATATTTCCAACTTAGTCGTTTTGGATAAGGATAAAAAAGTTGTCGGTGTGGTCACCATTCATGATGTATTAGAATGATATTTGCTTTGTACCAAAAAGACTGGAAAAACCTCCAGTCTTTTTTAATATAAACATATATAAATCAGTTGAACTGACTCAATACTTTTCGCGAGATAACAATTGATATTAAAACGCCCAGACCAAGTGGTAATAACATCGCATAATTCAAATGGCAAATTTCAAATATCATAAATAAGGCCATTAACGGTGCTTGTTGTGAGGCGGCAAGTAACGTGGCAGCACCTAGTATAGCTACTTCCCACATTGGAATACCTGGAACCAAATAAAGTAAAAAACTACCAATAAATGCTCCTAGAACAGCCCCAATGGCAATTGCTGGGGTCAAGGTCCCTCCAGCAGCACCAAATCGAATAGTCAATACAGTCACCACCATTTTTGTTAAAGCACCCAATAGCAATAAACTCACAGAAAGAAACCCTTCACTGTTGATAGCCAATTGTGCTAACGACCGACCATTCCCCATCACTTCTGGGAATATTATGGAAATTAGTCCCGTGGTCAATCCCATCATAGGTAATTGCCACAGAATGTTATTCTTGCGGGTTTGATTTTTTCTGCCCATTGGCATAACTTTCGAAATAATGACCCAGCAATACCACATAATGGTGCAATCACTAACACCACCAGCAAAGTGGCTACTGACAATTTTGCATCCCCAACTAAGTAATATGGCTTAAAGCCTTTGGCGATTGACCCAATAAGCATTGCAATCGTTGACATACTTAAGCTGACTGCAACTGTACGTACCGTCATTTTTTTTAATAAAATTTCAGTACAAAAAAACATTCCTGTTATTGGCGCAATGTATATTCCTGCAAAACCAGCGCCTGCGGCTGATGCAATTAGTAATTTACGATCATCACTAGATAACTGAGGCAGGTTAAATTTTTCAAACGCCGACCCTACTTTTTGGGCAAGCATAGCGCCAGCTTCTCGAGGAGCGAGCTCACGCCCCACTGAACCACCAGTACCTACATAAAATATTTGTGTCATGACATGAAGGATAGTTTGCCAAAAAGGCATCTTCTCTCCCGACAATGCTTTAGTAATCCCCACCGTTGGTTTTGTCTTTGTTCTTAAAAACCACCAAATAACGGCAGCAATCACACTACCGATAAGCACTGAAAATAATCGGCGGACAGGAATTGTTCCGGTTGGAGCTGGTTGCCAAACGGTTTCTTCGTAGTTCAAAAATAATTGTTCAACATACTCTAATAAAAGCCCTAAAAAAAGAGAACTGAGGCCAACGACAATGCCAATCAAAACTGTTCCACCAATTAAAACCATTAACTGATGTTTACTCTGATCGGATTTAACGTTGTTTTTCTGCAATGTGTTTTTCATGACAAGCACTCACCCTATCTCTCTGATAAATATTGAATTACCTCACTATTATATAATAACTAAACAAAAAAGATTGCCACTACAACAAATTACTTATCGTAATGGCCATCTTTCTACTTTATTAATTTTTTAAAACTGCAATCATAAAATCCATGAAGTCATGTACGAAGCGCTCAGACTTTACACCAACGGCCACTTTTGTCGTTGTCGGTTCAAGTAGCCGCTCCCGATCGCCAATCGTTCGGCCATAATCTTTCGTTTTTTGATCATGAGTCACGCGCATATTTAATGAAATTGTCATAACATAACTTGGATCTATCGCTACCGCAACGGCTAAAGGATCATGTAAGGCCGCTCCCCTATGATCAATACCTAAATTATCATAAGCATCAATATAATAGTCCATCAAATCAGCATATGTTTGACCAGCTTTAGTTCCTAAGTCACGCCATTTTTTGTGTGTGCCTTTGTCAGTAGCGTACGAAGGGTCACGTCTAAACCTACCATTGTCAAGTGTTCTTGAGCAGTAAATACTTGATCTGCAGCCTGCGGGTCCTGGTTAATATTTGCCTCTGTAAATGGTGTAACATTGCCAGGAACCGTTAAAGCACCACCCATTAATGTAGTATTCCCAATCAACTGTGCAATCTTTGGATCAATTTGTAATGCTTTGGCTAAATTCGTCAATGGTCCAGTGGGTACATATACTAATTCATCTTGGTATTGATGAGCCATATTTATTAAGAACTGAATGCCACTTTCTTTTTCAATTGATCGCGGCGATTTTTCTAATAAAATATTTCCTACACCATTGTCACCATGAATAGCTTTCGATATATGCATTACCTCAAAATCATTAACTGTGGAAGCCTGTGATTCGCCTAAGTATACAGGTACTTCGTCAGCATGTAACAAATGTAATAAATCTAATGTATTTTGTGCTGCAGTTTTCATTAGTGTGTTACCGTAAGAAGCAATCACACCAATTAAATCCACTCGTGGATCACACACAGCTAAAGCCAAAGCTAGCGCATCATCAACACCAGTATCCAAGTCCAAAATCATTTTTGTTGATGCCATTTTAATTTTCCTCTTTACGATATTGATTCATTTTCGGTACTTGTTCAACAAACCACTTTTCAAACGCTGTTGTGTCAATATCAACCGCCACCTGTGCATTCAATCGACCTTCTGACCATCGATTTTGCGTGTCGGCAATCGTGGCGCCCGCAGCCGGTCCAGAAACAATAATATCAACCCAGTAATCTTTTACTGTATAAAATTCAGGATTTAATAGATAACAAATTGTATTGACATCATGCATAGGCTTACCACCTTCTGCAGTATCACCATAAGCTGTCATAACTTTCTGTAACATTTCACCTGCTTCCCCTTGACTACCAATAGCATCTATTGTTTCAAAAGGTAATAGCGCCTTGAGCGTTACATCAAGGCCAATCATAACAATTGGCACACCACTTTTGAAAACAATGTCGGCTGCATCTGGATCAGTAAACACGTTAAATTCTGCAACTGAAGACACATTCCCTCCTGACAAAGAGCCACCCATCAAAACAAATTTTTCAATCTTGTGAAGTAGACTTGGATATTTTTGGATCAACATTGCAATATTCGTATACGACCCAGTAGCAACAATAGTCATTGGCACGATCGATGCCTCCAGTTCTTCGGCCATTGCAGTAACTGCATCTAATTTAATTGCTTCTTTTGTCACTTGAGGAAAATCATATCCAGGCATACCCGATTCGCCATGAATATAAGCAGCATCAGAGAAATCTTTTTTCAATGGTGCAGCGGCACCTTTTGCAACCGAAATCTGCGTTTGATGAAAAAATGTTGTCAACTTTAATAAATTATTGGTTGTTTTGTCAACACTAACATTTCCAGCAACACTTGTTAGTAGCTTGATATCAATGCTAGGATTGCTGAGGGCAATCGATAGAGCAACTGCATCATCAATCCCTGGATCCATGTCTAAAATTATAGGTATCATCATTTCTCCTTTTAAGAACTTCTCTTTTGACTACCAAACGAACATTCCTGCTGTTGCAGCTGACAATAATGAAACTAATATCCCTGACAACAACATGTACGGTACTCGTGCACTAATGTAATCATTTTTTTCTTTGCTGACAAGGCCTTTGAAACAACCAATAATCATGCCCAGGGTTCCAAAGTTAGCAAAACTAGTAAGGAAAACCGTCAAAACAATACGTGCATGTTCATTTGCAAAGAGTCCCTTACCGGCCATAATTGATTTTGAAACTTCACCCATGACAACAAACTCATTAGTTACCAATTTTGTGCCCATGTATTGCGCAATTTGGAAAGCCTCGTGAACATTGAATCCCAGTAACCATGCAAATGGGAACATGATTACGCCAAAGATATTTTCTAATGTTAACCAGTGTAGCCCAGTTAAACTGAACAACTGATTGATCAGTGCCGCCAAAGAAACAAACGCAATAACAGTAGCCGTAATAATTAAAATCAACTTTCCAGCGCCAAGAATTGAATCGCCTAAGAATGAAAAGAAAGGCTCCTTTTTACCATTATCTGATGCAACACTGACGATGACATCTTCTTCAGGCGTCACTTTAGTGGGATTTAAAATCGTAGCGATGATAATAGCACCTAATATATTAAGCGGGATGGCGGTTAAAACATACTTACCAGGAACCATTTGAGTATACGAACCAATAATAGCCGATGTGACACAGCTCATCGACATCATAGCGAGCGTAAAGTTTCTTCGAGCAGACATCATATCTAGTTGTGCTTTTGAAACAGCTAAGACCTCTGTATTTCCTAGAAACATCATTTCAATCGAAAAGAATGCTTCAAATTTTGGTTGTCCAGTTATAAAAGCGAGCCCCTTACCAATCCACTTAATGAGCCATGGTAGTAAACCAATATAGGTTAAAATATCAAACAAGGGCACAACCAATAAAATTGGCAACAAAGCAGAAGTCACAAAGTTTGGCCCGCCATTATTGGAAGTCAACCATTCAGGTAACGCAAATGCAATTCCTTGTGTTGCCACAGAAACAAGCCAATTGAAACCATCAGCTGCAGCTTGCACAGCGATTTGTCCGGCCTTGAATTGAGTAAAAAACCAGGCTAGCAAAATCTCTAGTGCCAGCACAATGCCGACCGATTTCCACTGAATATTTTTTCGATCCCTTGAAAACAGAGCTGCAATGGCAATGAAAACAAAAATACCAAGAATATTAGCAAATAAGAACATAAGTTATTCCTCTCTTGAACAAAATGCAAGTTAGTAAAACGTTTAACCAAAAACATTATAACACCAACTTTTTGAAAATGGAAGCGTTCTCAATTATTTTTTACTGGTACAATAGTTTAAGAACAATGTTTTTAAACTAAGGAGTAAAATGTGATGCGCAAAATCTCAATAAAAGATGTTGCCAAAAAAGCGGGCGTTTCCATTGCTGCTGTATCTCAAATTTTAAATAACAAAGGCCAACGTTTTTCTGAGGCAACGATTGAAAAAGTACTTCAAGCACGAGATGAGTTAGGCTATGTTCCTAACAGCGCTGCAAGAAATCTTAAGGGCAGGCACAAACGCTTGATTGGCATCATAGTCCCTTCTTTCCGCATGCCTTTTTTTGCCGATATTATTCAAAGCATGCAAGCTAGTGCGCCATCTGATGTTAATTTAGTATTTCTAGGGTCAACCGATGAAAGTTTACAAAATGCAATTTTTTCCTTGGTTGAGCGTGGCGTAGAAGCATTAGTTTTTGGCCGGCACATCCCTAATCGAGCGGAAGTTAATACGTTTTTAAAAAAACGTAATATACCGTATCTGGTGCTTGATCAAAATGCCGATATAAATGCACATGATATGGTTCAAACAAATGAATTTACAGGCGGAAGTATGGCAGCCAGTCATTTAATGTCACTTGGTCATCGAGATATCGCTTTAATTTTACCAAATAATCTGACCGATAACATGCGGCAACGTCGAGCTGGTTTCTTAGATACATTATCTACAGCAAATTTAACGCCAAAAGCAATCATTACTACTACTTTGTCAAAACATGGCGGTTTGGCAGCTGTTCATCAACTTATTCAAAGTAAATCTACAGCAGCATTCATTTTGAATGATGAAATGGCTATCGGTGTTTTGCGTGGTTTGGCCTATCAAGATATTAAAGTACCTGATGATATTTCCATCATTGGTTATGATGATACAGATTATGCAGAATTTATGATTCCTACATTAACTACCATAGCACAACCTGTTTGGGAAATTGGTGAAACGGCCTTAAAAATGATTATCCGACGTCTCGATCATCCTAACCTCCCCTTGCAAACCGAATTTTTCGATGTTAAATTGGTTATTCGTGAATCGACCGGGCCAGTTAAAAATACAAAAGGCAATCATTAAGACATTATGGTTGCTTTTTTTCTTGACATTATTTTTAAAATAACGTACACTGTGATCAACCCTTAATTTAGTAAAACGTTTAACCAACTTTGATATTTTAAGGAGTAATCATTATGAAAAATAAGGTTGTTGTTATCGGTAGTCTCAATATTGATACTATTCAAATGATTGATAGATTACCAAACCAAGGAGAAACCATCACCGTTAACAATCAAGCAAGTACATTTGGTGGTAAAGGTGCCAATCAGGCAGTTGCAGCTGCTCGTCAAGGAGCTGATGTAACAATGATCGGTGCTGTAGGTGATGATGACCGTGGACGTGCCTTCAAACAATTATTAAGTGATGAAGGAATATCAACGGATTATATTTTTACAAAGAGCCAGTTTACTGGTTCCGCCACTATAATGTTGGAGCCAGATGGACATAACACGATTATGGTATATGGTGGCGCAAATATGAATTTAACCAGCGCCGATGTGGAAAAAGCGCGCAATATAATTGCTAATGCTGATGTAATCGTAGCACAGCTTGAAGTACCTACTGAAGCCATTGTTGCTGGGTTTAATATCGCCAAGGAAAATGGCGTACTAACTATATTAAATCCGGCACCTATTACGTCACATCTTGATTCAAATATTATTTCATCTACTGATTTAATCATACCAAACGAAACTGAAGCCGCGGCACTAGCTCACACTGAGCCAACCACAAAACAATCGTCGTTAACGTCACTCACTTCCAAATTAAATAAAGTAGGTTTTTCCAACGTAGTGGTTACACTTGGCAGTGATGGTGTTTACTATCATGTCAATGGGTCGGCAGATATTTTACCTATTTTCAAGGTAAATGCCGTTGATACCACTGCTGCTGGTGACACATTTATTGGTACTTTTTCAGCTAATATTGACGACAACTTGTCGAATCTACCAAGCGTCATTCGGCGTAGTTGCTTTGCTAGTTCAATAGCCGTCAGCCGATCTGGTGCAATAGCCTCGATTCCAAATAAAAAAGACGTTGACGCTGGTTTGCTTGCTAATGCTGCTATGGCGGAATGAGGCTTATCATGAATGAAAAAAATTTCCAAAAAAAACAAGCAGCCCTCGCCGCTTTAAATTATATCCAGACCGATATGATTATCGGACTAGGAACTGGTTCAACTGTTTCTTATTTTTTAGATGCTTTAGCTGCTTCTCAATATAACGTCATCGGCGTGACCACTTCAACAATTACTAGTCAGCGATGCGCAGAATTAAATATTCCAATTGTCGACATTGATGCCATTGACCATATTGATGTTACAGTTGATGGTGCAGATGAAGTCGATTCCTACCTTAACGGTATAAAAGGTGGCGGAGCTGCCCTACTGATGGAGAAAATAGTAGCTAAAAACTCAAAGAAAAATATCTGGATCGTTGATCGCAGTAAAGTGCACAACACGCTAGGTTCTTTCCCGCTGCCCGTAGAGGTTATCCCCTACGGTAGCGGTCAGTTGTTACGACAATTTGCCAATAAAGGTCTATTTCCCAAGCTACGTCGTCATCCCGGAAATAACAAGCCCGTTATCACTGATGCTGGTCACTACATTATTGATTGCCATATGACCACAATTAACAATCCATATGCCCTCGCCGAATATCTTGAAAGCCAAGTTGGCGTTGTTGAGCACGGTTTGTTTTTAAATATTTGTGATCGAATAATTATTGGCGATAACACAGTAGAAATTAAAGAACGACAGCAAGCTCATGTGGAGATAAACTGATGTACATGATATATATTGCACTTGCCATTGGAGCTGGTTTAATTTTGGCTGCTCAAAATGCCGTTAACGCGCAGTTAAGTTTTTTGCTCAAATCTCCCCTCGTTGCTTGTTTTATGGCATATATAGTTGGTTCATTTTTATTGCTCATTCTGACTGTTATTCTGGGTGACTTTTCAAAAATAGAGCTTATCTTCTCAGCACCAATATGGATGACAACAGGTGGTCTTTTCGGATTGGTATTCATTACAAGTTGTATTATTCTTTTCCCAAAAATTGGGTCTGTGGAAACAGTCATGTTTCCAACATTAGGGCAAATTTTATCCGGTATGTTTTTTGAAACCTTTGGATGGTTTAATACAACAGTTGTTATGGTTTCAGTGACTCGCATCATTGGTATCATCATTCTTTTAGCTGGCACTTATATTGCCGTGGTGTTATCGGCTCGACATTCAACTATAGAATTGGCAAGTAGTGAGCATTCAAAATCACAAATGCTAAATCGTCTCTGGGCTTTTGGCGCTGGTATTTTATGCACTGTGCAGTCTACCTTTAATGGTCAACTAGGTCATTACATCCAAAGCCCGACTGTTAGCGCATTATGGGCCTTCATAATCGGATTGATCGTGCTCGCTTTTTTGAAAAACAGCAATTGGCGTTATTTGCGCATTGGTATCCGTCTGTCACAATCTTGGTTTGCTGGTTTAGCTGGTGCTGCTTTTGTAACCCTTATGTCACTTCTCATCCTACCGTTAGGTCCAGGTCTCACGGTTAGTATTTCAACACTAGGCGTTATGATTGGCGCCATGCTCATTCAACAATTTGGGTTATTTCAATCAAAACAGCAATCAATTTCTATCTATCAAATAATTGGCGTTATTGGCATGTTGATTGGTATTTTAATTATTAAAATATACTAATACTTAAAAACATTACTTAGATGATGTTTTTTTGTTTGCTAGTGAGCAAACCATTCTCTTGCAACTCCTAAATTCTTGACCTACTATAGGGATTATAGTACGAAGAAAGTAGGTCTATATTTATGACATTTCATGAACTAAGCGATGGTCAACACTTACCAGAAATTGGTTTCGGCACATATAAATTAAATGGCTTTGCAGGAACACAATCAATTTTATCCGCAGTTGATGCTGGTTATCGTCTATTCGACACTGCCTTTAATTACCAGAACGAAGGTACAGTTGGACAAGCTATACAACAATCGCATGTCAATCGCGATGAATTAATCATCACCTCAAAGCTTCCAGGGAAGTATTACAGTAGTTATCAAGACTCAATTGATCTAATTCAAGAATCCTTGTATCGAAGTAAGTTAGATTACTTTGATTTGTACCTATTACATTGGCCCAACCCGATTGATGATCATTATCTAGAGGCTTGGCACACACTCATTCAGGCGCAAAAGTTTGGTCTTGTTAAATCAATCGGTGTTTGCAATTTTCTTCCTGAACATATTGAACGTTTGAAAAAAGAAACCAATATATTACCAGTTGTTAACCAAGTTGAATTGCATCCTTATTTCAATCAACAGGAATTGCGTGAATACAATAACACTCAAAATATTTTAACACAGGCTTGGAGCCCATTGGGTCGTGCAAGTGCGATTTTGAAAGACCCTGTTTTAGTTGAATTAGCTAAAAAATACCACAAGAATATTGGTCAACTCGTGTTGAAATGGGAAATATCTCTTGGCGTATTGCCTATACCTAAAGCAAGTAGTTACGCAAGACAAAAAGGTAACCTAGATCTTTTTGATTTTGAAATTAGTTCATCTGATATGCAACGTATCAACGATCTAACAAAACCTGATGGCAGGACAAATAATCAAGATCCTGCAGTTTATCAGGAATTTTAATCAATAAAAAAGCAGTCAACTTCTAATCATAGTTGACTGCTTTTTACTAATCTAACGAGATTACACGCTATTTCACACCGCTAGCAACATCAGCATGATAAATATATGAACGCGTCATTGGTAAGTTTGTACCAGAAGGCCCTTTGGTGAGCAAATACTGAACGACATCAATATTTCCAGCTTCAAATGAACCTGCACAAGCTTGCAAATATAAATCCCACATCCTGTAAAAACGTTCACCATATTTTGAAATAACTTCCTCTTCAACTTTGTGGAAATTAGTTGTCCAAATTTCCAATGTTTTCTGATAATGACGACGCAACGGTTCAATATCATCAACCTGCAAAGAAGCATCAATAATGTGTCCCACGTTTTCCGCTATATTTGGGATGTAACCACCTGGGAAAATGTATTTATTGATCCAAGCATCAACACCTGCACCGTCATGTTGCCCAGTAATGCCGTGAATTAAGGCTGTACCATTTTCTGTGAGAAGGTTGTTCACTTGGTTGAAGTATTCACCTAAGTTTTCTTTCCCAACGTGTTCGAACATACCAACAGAAGTTACATGGTCATAAGTATCTTTTAACTCACGATAGTCTTCCAAATAAACATGAACTCGACCTTCAAGTCCTTCTTCTTTAATCTTATTAGAAACAAAATCATACTGTTGTTGACTAAGTGTTACACCAGTGGCTTCCAAGTTGTATTCTTTAGCTGCGGTGAACAGTAATGTGCCCCAGCCACATCCGATGTCTAATAAAGTTTCACCAGATTGTGCATGAAGTTTATTTAAAATGTGGCGTACTTTGTTCCATTGTGCATCTTCAAGTGTATCTTTTTCGCTAACGAAGTAAGCACAAGAATAAGTCATTGTGGGATCCAACCACATGTTATAAAAATCATTACCAATATCATAATGGCTCTGCACGTCTGCTTTACTCTTATTCTCCGAGTGTGAGTGTTTAGGAATAAGTTTAGAAAACTTAGATCCATTCAAAAAACTTTCTTTGGAATCATACGCAATCTTAACCAACTGTTGTAGATTACCTTTAATTTCAATTTTTCCATCCATGTACGCTTCACCAAAAGTGAGCGAGGCATGTGCCATAATGTCTTTGATCGGTATGACCTCGTGAAGGATGATTGTGGCAATTGGGTCTCCTTGACCGTAACTTACCTTTTCCCCATCCCAAAATTCAACGTCGATTGGGGCGTCGAAACTAGACTTAAAAATCTGTTTATAAATTGTTTTGTCAAGCATAATTTCCCCTTTACCTACTATATTGGTATTGTAAGAAAACATTTACCAAAAGTCAAACATTGCCAAAAATGGAGGATAGTGCTGCATCAAGGAATTAGCTATTTTGCATACAAAATACGTTGAACAGTTTGATCATGATTTTCTGTTGGTAAATCATCTAGTAATTGCGTCGATAAGGCTACACTGATCGTATGCCCCGCGTAGTGTTCTAAGAAGCGATCATAATATCCAGCCCCAAAACCTAAACGTTTACCGCTAACAGTAAAAGCTAACCCAGGAACAATTACCAGATCCAGTTGTTCAACGGCCTGATAGTTATCTATTAGTGGCTCTCTAATGTTCAACATCCCCGTTTGATAACGTGTATTTGAATCTATTTCCACAAAAATCATTTTGTGATTAATAATTTTTGGTACGAGAACTCGCTTGCTTTTTTCCCAGGCTTTAATAATAATCGGACTCGTATTTAATTCGAACTCCATGCTCAAAGTAACTGCTATACTATCAGCAGATTGCCATTCAGGCGTCTGGAAAAGTAGTGCATAAAGTTGCTCCTCTTCCCTTTTACGCTTCATCAGATTTTCTCTAGCAAGAGCTGCTTTTTGTTGAATTCTTAATTCTGATTTTGTTTGCATTTTTCACCAAAAAAAGCCGGTTTTACCAGCTTTTAAATTATTCAAATAGATGCGTCATTGCTAATGCTTCAGCTTCACGTTTCACTTGCTTGAGTACTTTTTCATCATCATAATGATGAATGGCTGTCACAATCAATTCGGCTACGTTAGTGGCATCATCTTCATCAAATCCACGCGTTGTGATTGCTGCAGTTCCAATACGAATACCAGATGTAACAAATGGACTTAATTGTTCATTTGGCAGAGCTTCTTTGTTTGTAGTAATTGAAACTGTGTCTAATAATTCCTGTGTTTGCTTACCATTTAACGCTGTTTTAGTTAGGTCCAAATTGAATAAATGGTTGTCAGTGCCACCAGCTACAACACGAATATCTTCAGTATCATTGAAAACTTTTGCCATAGCTTGCGCATTTTTAATAACTTGTTGTGCGTAGTCTTTAAATTTAGGTTGTAAAGCTTCTCCAAAGGCAATTGCTTTACCTGCAATAATGTGTTCCAATGGTCCACCTTGTGATCCAGGGAAAATAGCTGAATTAAGCTGCTTAGCATACTTTTCCTGTGATAGAATAACCCCACCACGCGGACCTCGCAATGTTTTATGTGTTGTTGATGTAACAACATCTGCAATGCCTACTGGATTGGGATGTAGCCCAGCAGCTACAAGTCCGGCAATATGCGCCATATCAACCATTAAATAGGCACCCACTTCGTCAGCAATCGCACGAAACTTATCAAATTCAATGATTCGTGAATATGCAGAAGCACCGGCCACAATCATCTGTGGTTTTACTTCACGTGCTTGCTTGGCAATTGCTTCATAATCTAAGGTTTCTGTTTCCGAATTTAATCCATAAGTATGTGATTCATAAACTTTTCCAGAGAAACTGACCTTGGCCCCATGTGTCAAGTGTCCACCAGCGTCAAGACTCATACCCAATATCTTGTCACCTGGCTTTAAAAATGCCATGTAAGCAGCAGCATTCGCTTGGGAACCAGAATGCGGCTGAACGTTAGCATATTCAGCACCAAAAAGTTCTTTTAAACGATCGATGGCTACCTGTTCAACAACGTCCACGTACTCCGTGCCACCATAATAACGCTTATAAGGGTATCCTTCAGCATACTTATTTGTCAACACCGAACCTTGTGCGGCACGTACGGCTTGCGATGTAAAGTTCTCAGAAGCGATTAATTCAATTGTACGGTTTTGACGCGCACTTTCTTGTTGAATCGCACTCCAGACAATAGGGTCTAATTCTTGATATGACATTTGATTCTCCTTGGTTGATATAGCCTAATTATACATTAAAAAATCAACGATTTAAATCATAAAATGTCATAATATAGCAAACAATCCCACAATTATCAGATAGATAGTTCGTCTTTAATAGATTGCATAATCATCGCAGGCTCGATGATTTTAGTGTGTACAATAGTTTTATCAAATAACGTTGCTACTTGTGCTGGAATAACTGTATTTGTTCGTTCAGCTAGCTTTTGCAAATCCACTACGCCCCCTTCGTTTTTTTCCTGCAATGCTGCCAAAACTGTTTGTGGAAACTTATAAGGACCTGCTGTTGCTGCAAGTAACGTTTGCTGTGTTTCTTCTTCGTAAGCAAAGCGACCAACAGCCGTATGCGGATCAATTAAGTAACCGCTATTTTCAAAGACATCTTTAATCGTATCAACCACTTGAGATTGTGTCGCAAATTTAGCTGTGAATTTTTGCAAATAATTACGCGTTTTATCAGTCAAGGTATATTGACCATTTTCAGCTAATGACTTCATATACTGGCGAACTTCTTCATCATTACGACCACTAGCAAAATACAACAACCGTTCCAAGTTGCTTGATACTAAGATATCCATTGCCGGTGAATTTGTGACTTTAAAATCACGTTGACGATCATAGATACCAGTGTTGAAAAAATCAGTTAATACATTATTTTCATCCGAAGCAACTGTAAACTGATGAACTGGTAATCCTAACTGACTGGCATAATATGAAGCAAGCACATTACCAAAGTTTCCGGTTGGCACATCAATATTGATTTCTTCTCCTGGTACCACCACATCATTTTTTACTAATTGGGCGTAAGCATAAATGTAATACACAATTTGTGGTACTAATCGACCAATATTAATTGAATTAGCTGATGAAAAACGCATACCCTTTTCTGATAATTCCTGAATTAATTTTTCATCGCTCAAAATAGATTTTACAGCTTTTTGGGCATCATCAAAATTACCAGTTATTGCTGTAACATGAGCATTGTGTCCCTCTTCAGTTTGCATCTGTTGACGCTGAATATCACTAACACCAACTTCTGGGTAAAAAACAACTATTTCAGTATTTTCAACATTTGCAAAGCCGCTCATAGCAGCAGTTCCTGTATCGCCAGATGTAGCTGTTAAAATAACAATTTTATCATTTAGTGACTGCTTTTTAGCAGCTGTCGTTAATAGATGTGGTAGTGCCTGTAGTGCAACATCTTTGAATGCTAAGGTTGGTCCATGAAACAATTCAATATAGTGCAACTTGTTTTCATTGTGCAAGGTCACAATGCTCTCAGCATCCCATTGATTGCCATATGATTTTGAAATAATATGGTCAATTTCCTGAACTGTAAAATCATCAAAAAAGGCATCAAATACTTGCGTGGCAATTTCTTGATAGCTTTGCTGGCTTAGATTTTTCCAATCTAATTTTAATTTTGGCCATTTTTCTGGAACGTAAAGACCGCCATCTGGCGCAATACCGTTTATTATTGCTTGGCTAGATGTAACTGCAGGCGCTTGTCCACGTGTTGATACATAATTCATAGTAACTAAATTCCTTTTTTATAATTTATCCAATTATAACAAATTTGTTTATTTTTAGATATTATAATGATAAAATCATAAGAAGAACATATATAAAATACTCAAAATAAAGGGAATATCACATGGAAATAGGCATCGGTCTTTTTGGTCTCGGCACAGTTGGAAGTGGTGTCGTAAAAATTTTACAACAAAACGCTAATCAAATTACCCAACGCACGGGATCTCATTTGGTCGTACGTCATGCCGTCGTACATAATCTTAATAAACCGCGCACAGGTTTTACACAAGATTTTCCAATCACTGATAATCCTGAGGATATTTTAGGCAATAACGAAATACAAATTGTAGTAGAAGTCATGGGTGGAATTGATTATGCATACGATATTATCAAACGCGCACTTATGGCAAAAAAGCATGTTGTCACGGCAAACAAAGATTTAATCGCAAGTCGTGGACAAGAGTTAGCTGAATTAGCCAACCAGAATGGTGTTGATTTATATTATGAAGCTGCCGTTGCCGGTGGCGTGCCTATCTTGCGTACGCTTTCAAGCAGTTTTACGGCAGATGAGATTTCACGTGTCGCCGGTATCATTAACGGCACAAGTAACTTTATTCTAACGCAAATGGCTACAAATGGTTTAACATATGCAGAAGCCCTTAAATTAGCTCAAGACAAAGGTTTTGCTGAATCTGATCCCACAAATGACGTGGAAGGTTTTGATGCAGCATACAAGTTAATTATTTTGTCTAACTTTTCGTTTGGTGTGCAACCTGTTATGGATGACGTAACTATTACTGGCATTGCCGACTTAACGGATTCAGATATCAACGATGCGAATGGTTTTGGCTACGCAATCAAATTGCTTGGTGTTGCCCAAAGAGTTGGTAATGCACTCAGTATTGAGGTTTCCCCTCACCTTGTTTCGTTTAACCATCCCTTAGCGACCGTTAACAATGAAAACAATGCCGTTTTAGTTAATGGTGAGTCAGTTGGTGAAGTGATGCTATATGGACCAGGCGCTGGTGAAATGCCTACTGCTAATTCGGTATTAAGTGATTTAACCAATGTCGCTACCAATCTAGCGCTGAATACGCCAGGAAGACCATTTAATACTTTTAACCAAGATCTAGATTTGGCTAAACCTTCACAGCGCGTGGCAAGACGTTTTATTGTTGTAGAAGTAGCTGACACGCCAGGAGCAATGTATTCCGTAACCGGTATGTTTGCTTCCGCAAAAATAAGTTTTACTGATTTGAAGCAAACCCCAGCAAAAAATGGTTTTGCTCGATTAGTTGCTCTGACACACGCTGCCTCTGATGCGCAGCTCAATGTTATTCGTACAACAATCCGAAATGCTGATGGCATTAATTTAGCGGCGGAGTATAAAATTTTCTCATGATTAAAATAACTGTACCAGCTACTAGCGCCAATATTGGCCCTGGCTTTGATTCTCTTGGCGTGGCCTTAAAACTATACTTAACCTTAGAAGTGTATGAAGAAACCTCCGAATGGCAAGTGATTCATGATTACGGTGCAAATATGCCCAGTGATGTTAACAACTTCATCGTCAAAACAGCACTCTTATTAGCCCCAAACTTGACACCTCATCGTATTGTTGTAAAATCTGATATTCCACTTGCACGCGGACTGGGTTCATCATCTTCTGCGCTGTTGGCTGGTCTAGCAATGGCCAATGTTCTGGCTGATATGCGATCGAGTAATGACGCTCTATTGAAGCAAGCGACGGCTTTAGAAGGTCATCCAGATAATGTTGCTCCTGCGTTACTTGGAGGTAGTGTAGCAGCCTTTTACGATGGCGAGCAGGTCTATCATGCACCATTAAGTTTACCAAAAGACATTAATTTCATCACCTTCATTCCGAATTACGAACTGCTCACAACTGAAGCACGTAATGCGTTGCCTGCTAAGATGACATTTAAAGATAGTGTTGCTGCCAGCGCTATCAGTAATACTTTAACCGCAGCATTGAACGCCGGTGATTTCAATACAGCTCGTGTTTTAATTGAAAAAGACCAATTTCATGAACAGGCTCGTGCTCATTTAGCACCACACCTAAAAATTATTCGTGATACTGCCCATCAACTAGAAATCATCGGCACCTATCTTTCTGGTGCGGGTCCGACTGTTATCACTCTCGTATCAAAGGATAATGCAACTAAGTTATTAAAAGTGCTGACAAACATGGCTTTGCCAGGAAAACTATTATTACTAGAACCAGATTATACTGGTTTACAAATTACAAAAAATAATTAGGAGAATATGTGCTTACCAGCACTTACATATTATGAAAGTTACAAAATTTGGTGGTTCTTCACTAGCTAACGGTCAACAACTGCAACGTGTCTACGATATCATTCGTGCTGATGATGATCGAAAAGTTGTTGTTGTCTCAGCACCTGGTAAACGATTCAAAGATGATCGGAAGGTGACCGATTTATTGATATCATACGCGCAAGCTACGCTTGCAGACGAAGATACCACTGAAATTATTGAAACGATTAAACATCGCTATCACTCTATTGGTGAATACTTTGAGTTACCAGATTATGAACTAGCTGACCTCGATGAACGAATTGAACATCTAGCAAAAAAACATTACCGATCATTTGATTATTTATATGCAGCATTCGCTGCTCACGGCGAATATTTAAATGCGCAATTGATTGCTAAAGTCTTTAACCATTTAGGTATGCCAGCTCGTTTTGTGGATCCTAAAGAGATTGGATTGGTCGTGGATGATAATGCGCGATCAGCAACATTTGATACCGCTTCTTATACCACAATCGGCGAGTTAGACCTGTCAACTTCTGAACGACTCATTGTCCCTGGCTTCTTTGGCTACACTAAGAATGGCGACATGGCTACATTTTCACGTGGTGGTTCAGACATAACTGGTGCTATTATGGCACGCGGACTACGAGCTGATTTATATGAAAACTTTACCGATGTCAGTGCTATCTATGCTGTTAATCCTTCAATTGTCGAACATCCAGCAGCTATCCAACAAATGACATACGATGAGATGCGCGAGTTATCTTATGCTGGTTTTGCTGTATTCCATGATGAAGCCATTATTCCAGCCATTCAAGGTGGTATTCGTATAAACATCAAAAATACCAATGATCCCGATGCCCCTGGAACATTTATCGTACCACCTACAGAGGTTCAGCAAACACGTCCTGTAACTGGTATTGCCAACTCCAACCGTTTTGCTGCCCTATACTTACATCGGTATTTATTGAATAAACAAGTTGGTTTTACCCTTCGTATTCTTGAGATTTTGAAGCGTCACAATATTTCTTACGAACATATGCCTTCTGGTATTGATGATTTGACAATTATTTTTGATAAAACAATGTTAACGCAAGAGCAAGTTGATAACATGTTAAGCGATATTGCTGCTGAAATTAAACCTGATACATTAAAGTGGATTCCAAGCTACGGTATTATAATGGTTGTTGGTGAAGGAATGCGTAATCGTGTTGGTGCCTTGACGGAGATTGTCGCGCCCCTGAAGGAGCGTAATATCAGTCTACAAATGGTTAACCAAGGAGCGAGCGAAATTTCGATTATGTTAGGAATTCAGCCCGACTTATCTGATAGTGCTGTAGAAGCAATCTATACAAATATCTTTAAATGACATTAAAAAGAGGCGTATTAACTATTAAAGTTAATACGCCTCTTTTGTTAAACTGATGCATTGATTATTTTCATCAAATAGGCCAATATATACATCCGGCATTTCCATTTTTTGCCAGTCTATAAAATTGAAATAACCACTTGTTAAGTAATGGAACAATAAGCTTAATGCCGTCCCATGACTTGTAATAATTATTTCACCAGAAGATTCATCAATAATTTGATAAAAAGCTGTTTTCATTCTTTGTTGCACAGTTGCTAAAGATTCTTCCCCAGCGGTTTTAAAATAAAAATTTTGCCACAGCTTTTCTAAATGATTTTGCCAATCTATTTGGTCATTAGTTTGCCGTTCGCGCAATGCAGCGTTCAAATTAATTTCTATACCCAGTGTAGTTGCTGTTGGTTCAATAGTCTGCAACGCACGCTGATAAGGTGATGAATAGATAGCCTTAATATTTTTGTCTACAAAATAACCCACCAAATCATGGGCCAACTGCTTTCCTTCTATCGTTAATGGTGCCGAATAATCGTCTTTAATTTTATCATCACGAATGCTATGACGCACGAAATAGATTCTTCTCATAGTGAGTTAAATACCATGTAAATACGTTTCTAGATGTTCTTTACTTAAGTTGTTTGATAGTCCGATTAATAGCTTTAGTCGCGCTTTAGGCCCATTAATGCTGGACGCAAAGATTGCTCCAGATTTCTCTAATTGAACGCCGCCACCTAAATAATCATATACTGGTGCTGCAACACCATTGAAGCTTCTTGACACAATGACTACTGGCGTATTTTTCGCTAATAAATATGCTACTCCGCGAGCTGCTTCGCGAGATAAATTACCAGCACCAAGTGCTTCAATAATAATGCCGTCAATATTAGCATCAGCCAAAATTTTCAATAATTGGCCATCCATGCCAGCGTACGCCTTTAAAACGGGGATATTTTTGTTAATATCCACATCTGGTAATACTTCTCGTTGTGGCAGGTCATAAAAGTAAATAATTTGTCGTTTCGTTAGTAGCCCCATCGTGCCACTAAGTGGTGACGCAAACGTTGCCACATTAGTAGTGTGTGTTTTAGTTACAAATCGAGCGGCATGTATTTCATCATTCATCACAACTATCACACCACGGTTTTTGGATGTATCATCTGCCGCTACACGTAGCGCAGATTGATAATTGTACAAACCATCTGAACCAAGTTCATTGGATGAACGCATTGCTCCCGTTATAACAATAGGAAACGAAACTTTTAATGTGCTATCCAGAAAGAATGCTGTCTCTTCCAAGGTATCAGTACCATGAGTAATGACCACACCATCAAAATCATTTTTGGCTTCGGAGATACGTTTTTGCAATTGTAGCATATGAGACGGACCAATATGTTCACTTGGTAAATTAAAAATGTTCTCAACTTCTAGTTCGATATTTGGAAAGGTAACCTTTGCTTGAGCTAAAGGATTTTCATCTCCTGTTTCGACATCGCCATCAGCATCTTCATGCATAGAAATTGTACCACCGGTATGCAAAACCAAAATTTTTTTCATGATTACTTATTCCTTCTAAAATTAACTAACGTATTTTGCCACGAATGCATTTGCTCAATAAATGATTTTGCACGTGGCTTCAAACCAACTTGTTTTTCGTAAATATAGTCAATTACACGTTGCAAACCACGTTTGGTGATTGCTGACATTTTGATGTCATGTACTTGGCGCATATCAATGACGCTAAATTGACGTAAATAAAACACAGTTTTTTGATCAAGCATTAATCGCTGATCGTCCAGATTAAAATGATGTTCTGAAATAATGCCATTGTACTTTTCAGAATAATCAAATTTCCCATCTACTTGACCTGTAATCGGATCAGCCCTTAAGTTTGGCGCCACCCCTAGAGGAACAAGTAATTGAATTTCAAAAATATTAGCAATAATTTGAGGATCGAGTCCCTCATCTAGTTTCTGTAGCGCGACATAAAGTTGATTATACCAGCGTGTTATCTTTTCCCCTTCTTCAAAGGAAGCATCAATTAAACTAGCAATCAGCGCAGCATAGGCATTTGCTTCGATATCTTCGATAAGCCGTGAATATACTTTTATATCTTGAACATCATTCATGTAACCTAGTCCGGTTTCTCGTTTCGGTAGAGCACCATCAAAAGTTACAATTGTGTAAGGTTGTGTACCAGCTGAGAGTTTAGAAGTAGCTTTCTTTGCACCTCGCGCCAAAAAAGTTCGCATGCCGTACGTTTCCGTTAGTATGCGAACTAATAAATCATTATCTTTATATTGTCGTGTATATAATACAATGCCACGAATAATTGCCATAATGACTCCACTAAATCAATCGCCAAAATTTTTCTTTATGACAACACGGTGCTTTGATACAGCATCATTTTAGTAATCTTCTTGACGATATCCTAATGTCTGCAAAGCTTGTGGTCGGTCACGCCAGCGAGGCTCAACCTTAACCCAAGTTTCAAGGAAAACTTTGTCCCCGAGTAAGCGTTCAATGTCCTTGCGCGCCCTCGTACCAATATCTTTGATCATCGCACCCTGTTTACCAATGATGATATTCTTCTGTGTTGGTCGTTCAACGATAATTGATGCCTGAATATGAATTTTTTCTTCATTTTCACGAGCAATTTTGTCGATAACGACAGCAACTGAATGTGGTACCTCTTGACGTGTTAACTGCAATACCTTTTCGCGAATTAATTCTCCAATAACAAAACGTTCAGGGTGATCCGTTAATTGGTCTGCATCGAAATATTGAGGCCCTTCATCCAAGTGAGACACAATATTGTCCAACAACTCTGGAACATTATCACCCTCTGTGGCAGAAATTGGAAATACTTCAGCCCACTCAGGCGCATCATTCTGATAGCTAGCAATAACATCAAGCAAGTCATTTGGCGCTAATAAATCAACTTTGTTAATTAGTAAATAAATTGGTGTATTTTTAACTTCTTGTAACCGGTCAATAATGAAATCGTCACCACGACCACGTGCCATTGAAGCATCTACCACAAACCAGATTGCATCTGCCTCATGAAGCGCAGAAAATGCAGATTTCACCATAAAATCACCGAGTGAATTTTGTGGTTTATGTACACCTGGCGTGTCAATAAACACAACTTGTGCATCATCCGTTGTATAGATGCCTTGTATTTTATTACGGGTCGTTTGTGCTTTATCTGACATAATGGCAATTTTTTCGCCAACGATGCGGTTCAAAAGCGTTGATTTACCAACATTTGGACGACCAATAATCGCCACAAATCCTGATTTAAAAGTAGATTCTGTCATAATATATATACGGTCTTTGGCCGCATTCTCCTGTATGTGTTTTATTTACTGAAGTCATGAATAAATTGTGAAAAATTGGTAACAATACCAAAATGCCGCCAAACATAAGGTTGAAATACAATCAATAAGATAATAATTTCAAAACCCACGGCAACTAAAACGCCACCAGCAGCGACATCTTTTGCCAGCCCGGCAAGTGGATGATATCTTTTTTCGACAACCAAATCAACCACAGCTTCAATAATCGTGTTCAAAAACTCACTCGATATCACTGTAAATACTGCGACCGCAACCCACAACCAATCTGCACGGTTTAAGCCAAGATGTAAGCCCACAAGCAAAATGAGAAATCCTAGCAAGATATGTATTCGCATGTTGCGTTCTCTGACTAGTATCAGCCAAATACCGTGCAAAGAGTTTCTCATGGCTCGAAAAAATGTACTGTTTCGTTGTACTTTTTTATTGTAGTCTTTAGGCGCACCTTCTAGCTTTTTATCTTTTGAGGCCATAATTATCTAAAATCTCTCGTTGTAAATCAAACATTTCTTTTTCTTCTGCATCGCCTAACATATGATCATATCCATTCAAATGTAAGAAGCCATGCACCACTAGGAAGCCTAACTCACGTTCATAGCTATGCCCCAAGTACTCTGCCTGAGAATTAATAATATCCACAGAAACCAGGATATCACCAATATTTTTCGCTAACTCGGCATCCATCAATTCGTCTGGTAAAACCGGAAGATCATCACCGTCTTCCTCAATTGCGAAACTAATGACGTCAGTGGGTTTGTCTATACCACGATATTTTTTATTGTATTGATGAATTTCTTCATTGTTCATAAATGTTACAGACATTTCTGTATTATCTGGCAATTCCAAATATTTGCCAGCATAATCTAGTACACAACGAACCAGATCCTGATGATATTGATTAACACCAGCTTTTGTTTGGTCAATAATAGCCAAATCCATTAGTTAATTTGCTCCTTTTTTAATTCGGCTAATTTTTTCTCAGCTGCTTCATAGGCACCAACTATTAGACCGACAACCGGATGACGAACCACATCGGCACTACCAAAATGAATAAACGATACATGATTCACGTCTTTCAAAATACGTTGGACCGAAATGAGCCCGGATTTTGCACCATATGGCAAATCGATTTGAGAGATGTCCCCATTAATAATCATTTTTGAGCCAAATCCAAAACGCGTTAGGAACATTTTCATTTGTTGATTCGTTGTATTTTGTGCTTCATCTAGAATAATAAATGCATCATCCAATGTTCGACCACGCATATAGGCCAGTGGCGCAATTTCGACCACACCACGCTCCATTAACCGCTGGGTCTGTTCCGCGCCAATTAATGCATTCATAGCATCGTAAATAGGACGCATATATGGATCTACTTTTTCTTTCAGATCACCTGGAAGAAATCCTAGTGACTCACCTGCTTCAACAGCAGGACGTGTGATAATAATTCTTTCGACGTCACCACGCTTCAAGGCTGATATTGCCATAACAACTGCTAAAAAAGTCTTTCCTGTTCCAGCCGGTCCGATGCCGAACGTGACATCATTTTTACGAATTGATTGGACGTACTGGCGTTGACCAAAATTTTTAACGTGAACGGAACGCCCTTTATTATCACGAATTAGTACTTCAGAGTATAGGTCACCAAAATATTCCAATGTTCCACGCTGTGCCATTGTTATTGCACTCACAACGTCAGTATCGGATATATTAATTTGATGCTTAATTAATCTAGTTAATTCGCGTAGTACAGCTTTAGCTAATGGCACTTTATCCTCATCACCTGAGATGGTCATTTGGTCACCACGAGCATGAAGTCGCACAGTTAATCCTTCTTCGATTAACTGTAAAAAATTATCATTAACGCCAAGCAACTTAGTCTGTTGCTCCACATTTTCAAATGTAAAAATTTGCTGAACTTGTGCTGTCAAAAAGCAAATCCCCTTTATATGTTTCCTTTATTCTACCATATTGCCGTGATTGATGGTAGTTTATGCACTAAATATCAGGCAAAATAAAAAGGACCATTGTCCTTTATTCCACAGTCAAATCATGCATAATTGCGTCATAACCTTCAGCTTCTTCATCAGCTGTCAAACGCAGTGGTGCAGCAATGAGTTCTGTTATTTTAGCTAAAACATATGTGCCAATCGCAGCAAATGCGATAGTAAATAAAATTGCGACTAACTGCTTACCAACCAATGATATATTCCCGTTGATTAGACCAGCAACACTGCCAACACTTTTATCAGCAAATACACCTGTCAATATTGCACCCACGGCGCCGCCAATACCATGAATACCAAAAGCATCTAATGTATCATCATATCCAAAACTATTTTTAACAAATGTGATACCAGCAAAGCCTATAAAACCAGCTAAGAGTCCCATCACTACAGCTGCCCATGGTGCCACAAAACCAGCAGCAGGCGTAATAGCAACTAGACCAGCAACACCACCACTAGTAATACCGGATAATGTAGCACGTCCATGATACTTATATTCAACAAGACCCCAAGTCAATACAGCTGCCGCTGATGCTAACCATGTGTTAACTAATGCTAGAACAGCTGTGCTATTTGCTGCAAGAGCTGATCCAGAGTTGAAACCAAACCATCCAACCCATAACAAAGCGCCACCAATCAAAACATAAGAAGGTCGTACAGGTATGTGCTTGTCAATATGACGATGTCCAATCATCAAAGCCAGCACCAATCCAGTTACACCACTAGAAATATGAACAACAGTTCCACCAGCAAAATCAATTGCGCCTAACTGAGCCAAGAAGCCACCGCCCCAAACCATGTGCGCTAACGGTGAGTAAATGAAAATCAACCAAAGTGCAATAAATACGAGCAATGCTTTAATTCTAACTCGACCAATGACGGATCCAGTAATAATTGCGGCTGTTATTATCGGAAACATACCTTGGAACAGGGCAAATGCACCGTCAGGAATTGTTAAATCTTTAGTAGAATGCGTGAATGAAACATTCGTTAAGAACAAATGTTTAAAATTACCAATCACATTTCCACTACCACCAAATGATAACGTATATCCAACAACAAACCATACTAACGAAGCAATTCCAATAATCATAACTGGAATAAACATCGTGTGTAACAAGTTCCTACGCTCACCTAAGCCACCGTAGAACAAGGCTAATCCAGGTGTCATTACCCAGACTAATGCAGCTGAAACTAAAACCCATGCTAAATCACCACTGTTCATTAAATCACTCCTACTTGTTTTTTTATTATTAATTTAATATTAGCAGTTCGCTAAATTTTAGTATTAAACTGTGGTAGCTTTTCTTACATTAAATTAAAAAAGACTATAGTGATTTGAATAATCAAATCATTATAGTCTTTTTTACAAGTATAAACTAGAATTATTATACTGTTTGAACAGTCAACATGTTTGTTGTACCTGATTGTGACATTGGTACACCTGCTGCAATAACAATAGTATCACCTGAATTAGCCAATCCTTGGTCTTTTACGGCCTTCTTAGCTAAGTCAACCATTTCGTCAATAGTCTTTGGTGCATCATAAACTACTGGAACAACACCATAGTTCAATGTCAAACCACGTTGTACGCGTTCTGAATAAGTAACGGCCAAAATGTTAACATCAGGACGGTGCTTTGAAACCATACGTGCAGTGTAACCAGAGTTAGTTGATACAACAACAGCCTTAGCGTTCACATTGCGTGCGATACGAGCAACAGATGCTGCAACAGCTTCCGTTGAATCAGTCTCATCGAAGAAAATATCCTCATGACGACCGTTTTCGCGCAATGAAGTTTCAGCTTTTTCGTCGATAGCAGCCATTGTGGCAACAGATTCAACTGGATAGTCTCCGTTAGCTGATTCACCTGATAACATTGTTGCATCAGTACCATCAAACACAGCGTTGGCAACATCGGAAGCTTCGGCACGCGTAGGACGTGGGTTTTCTTCCATTGAGTCAAGCATTTGTGTAGCAGTAATAACAGGTAAACCTGCCTTGTTCATCTTGCGAATCATGTCTTTTTGAACCAAAGGCACGTTTTCAGCAGGAATTTCAACACCCATGTCACCACGTGGTACCATCAAGGCATCTGAAACTTCCAAAATTGCATCAAGGTTGTCAATACCTTCTTGTGATTCAATCTTAGGAATAATTTGAACATGTTCCATGTTCTTTTCCTTCAATAGTCCACGAATTTCAAGCACATCTTCAGGCTTACGAACGAATGAAGCAGCAATATAGTTGATTTCGTGATCCAAACCAAAACGGATGTCATCAGCATCTTTTTCAGTAATACCTGGCAAGTTAATTGAAACACCAGGTGCGTTAACACCCTTGCGTGATCCCAAAATACCATCATTATCAACGCGAACAACTAATTCGCGAGTGGCTGAATCTTTTTCGATAACAGTTGTACCAAGCAACCCATCATCAAACAAGACTTGTCCACCTTCTTTAACATCATCGAACAAACCAGCGTATGTAACGGCGATTTTTTCTTTCGTTCCTTCAAGGTTTTCATCCATTGCAATACGCAATGTGTCACCTGTATGGAATTCGATCTTGCCGTCAGCTTGCTTTGTTGTACGGATTTCAGCACCCTTAGTGTCCAACAAAATACCAACTGTCTTACCAGTAATCTTTTCGGCTTCGTGAACAGCATTCATACGACCCAAATGTTCTTCGTGATCACCGTGTGAAAAGTTAAAACGGAATACGTTGGCGCCCGCTTGGATTAACTTTACGATTGTTTCGACATCAGATGATGACGGACCAAGTGTTGAGACGATTTTCGTCTTTTTCATGGTTAAATAGCTCCTTAGTTATCTTGGTTGTTGCTTGTGCAACTCTACCCAATCTCTATTTATACATTATGACCCATTTGTACAAGTCATATTATTAGTAAGTTTGTTTAAAAATAATATTCTCACTGCCTAGTAAAGCTGCTAATTCGCGCATGATAACGGTTTCACTAGTCATCCAAAATTCTTGATCAAGTTTTTGATTTTTACCATCTTTTTGCCAGTGAATCACCACTGGATTATGGCCATGATGTTTTTTCATGATTTGGCTGATTTCCTCACGTCTTTCCGGTGTGTCATGCTTTTCGTCAAGCTGAAGAAACCAGGTCCCTTGAATAGGTTGAACGCGCTGGGGTTCTGGCGCTAAATTAATATGATTAGCCACAATAGCAATTTCATTCCGCATATCACGCTCTGATTTACCAGCAATACTCAATATCGTTCCGGGCTTTAGAAAATTGCTTATTTTTTTAAATAGTTGTGGGAATATAGTTACACTAATTTCTCCAGTGGTATCAGAGACTTTCACGAAAGCCATGTCATCCCCTTTTTTAGTGCGGATCTGGCGAATACTGTCGACAATTGCGATTATTTTTTCAACCTGACTGGGCTGTACGACATTTCCTATTTGACTAAAACCATTTTCCAAAATGAAATCAACATATGTATCTAAAGGATGACCTGATAAATTTACGCCAATGACTTCTTTTTCTTTTTTCAGACGATCAGACAAAGCAAAATCATCATACTTCTTAATTTTCGTTTCTTCCAAAATTAAGTTACCAAAGCTTGCACCTTCAATCAAACTCGCTATATTTTCGATTAGTTCGCGTCGATTATAGCCAAACGAATCAAGTGCACCAGCATATACTAACTGCGCTAACACTTCTCGTTTACGCATTTTATCTGGCAAACGTCTTACAAAGGACTGGATTGTTTGAAATGAACCATTATTCTGTCGCTCTTCCAATACACCAGTCACAAAGTCTGTACGAACACCACGGATATTATTCAAACCCATTTGTAATTGGTTTTCGATAGATGTCCAAAACTTATATGACTTGTTGACATCTGGCGCTAATACTACAATTCCGCGTATTTTGGCTTCAGAAACATATTGTTGCACTTTTTTCTGTTCACCCAGATTTGCATTTAATAGAGCTGTAAAAAAAGCAACTGGATAATGTGCCTTTAGATAGGCTAGCTCAAAAGCCAATTTACTATAAGCAACTGCGTGAGAACGATTAAAACCATAATTAGCGAATTCATCAATATAAGAAAAAATAAGTTCTGCTTGTTCTTGATCATGCCCATTTTTTAAAGCGCCTTTAATAAATTGTTCATGCAATTTCTGCATTTTGTCGACTTTTTTCTTCGACATGGCACTTCGTAAAACATCCGCTTCACCTAGCGTGAATCCAGCATATGATTCCGCAACTAGCATAACTTGCTCTTGATATACAATAATACCAAAAGTGGGCGCCAAAATAGATTTCAAACTAGGGTCTGGGATCGTCACTGCTTCTTTACCATGGCGTCGAGCGATAAACTTATCAATATTTTGTGCAGGACCAGGACGATAAAGCGCGTTAACAGCCACAATATGTTCAAAGGTGGCTGGCTTCAGCTTTCGCAACACATTTTTAATGCCTGCAGATTCAAATTGGAAAACCCCATTTGTGTCGCCTTTAGCAAATAATGCTAAGGTTTTGGCATCATCTAAAGCAATTTTGGTAATATCAAACCTTTCTGGTAGCTCTTTTTGAGCATAATAGAGTGCCTGGCTTAAAATGGCTAAATTTTGTAGTCCTAGAATATCAATTTTAAGTAACCCTAATTGTTCAACCGGATCTTTTTCAAATTGTGTTAATAAGCGTCCCTCCGTACCAGATTGCACAGGTAATGTTTGTACCAAAGGATTCGCACTAAGTACAATTCCTGCCGCATGTGTAGAGTAATTTTTTGGTAAGCCTTCAATTTTCAACGCCGTTTGTAATAACAATCTACCATTATCAATATCACGAAGGGCATTCTGTAATTGTGGTGCTTTAAGCGCATCATCAATGGACACCTTACGTCCATTTTTTCCTTCAGGTATACTAGCACTCAACTTGCTCAATGTCGGGGTTGGTAATCCAAACACCCTACCAACATCGCGTAGAGCTTGTTTAGAAGCTAAAGTACCAAATGTAATAATTTGACCAAAATTTCTTTTCCCGTACTTTTGATGAAGGTAGGTGAATAGTTCTTCACGTTTGCTTGGTGGCCAATCAATATCAATATCAGGCATTTGCACTCGCTCATCATTTAGAAAACGTTCAAATAGCAAGTTAAATTGCAAGGGATCTACATCGGTAATTTGTAAACTGTACGCAACCAAAGATCCAGCGACAGAGCCACGTCCTGGTCCAGTTTGAATGTGATTTTTATGTGCGAAGTTAACAATGTCCCAAACAATCAGGAAGTAATCGCTAAATCCTAACACTTCAATGGTTTTTAATTCGTGCTGCAATCTTTCTTCGTACAAGTTCAAACTCACGTTATGTCCTTGCAATCGTTTTTTTAATCCACTGACAGCAATCGTTTCTAAAAACTGTGCGTTGGTCACGCCAGATGGTGTTTCAAAGGGTGGTAAAGCTGTATCTTTAAATTCAATGCTGACATTGCTTTTTGATACCAATAATTCGTTATTAATATAGGCTGTCTTTAGTATTTCTGTACCTTGGTATTCTTGCTGAACGACAGCTAAATCTCTTAAAATATGTGAGCCTTGTTGTTGAGCCAAAATTTTAATATCGTCCAATTTAACATTTGCATCAATTGCTTTTAAGACTTGAGTGGTGAAAGCATCATCTGAGTTAAGATAATCAATATCATCTAAAGCAATCATATGACCACCAGTACGTTCGCTAAATTGTGCTAACCTCTCTTGTATCTGCGGTGCCATTTGGGAATTAATACCAATAAAAGAATGGTGCTCGTCAACAAGGGTGACGAGTTGTTGCCAATAATTATTAACTTCCTCATACCCTGAAGAGATGAGCTGAACGAGCTCACTGTCAGTTGGAAAAACAATGTTTATACCGTCTAAGTGTTTAACCATTGTTTCCCACTGAAAATCTCCTTGACTAGTCATCTTGGCTGATGATAGCCACATTAGATTTTGGTAGCCTACTTGATTCTCAGCTAATAGTACGACTGGAAATAGCGTAGCAGTATTCACAAGTCCGTTGACCATTAATGTCAAGCCAAATAAAGGTTTAATCCCATGCTTTTTTGTTTGTCGAAACCAGTCTATCGCCCCGTACATTACATTAACATCAGCCAGTGCAATGGCTTCATAACCACGAGTCTTTGCTGTTTGGACAATTTGTTCAATTGTATTTGGATTTTTTAATAAGCTATAACTGCTTAAAATTTGAAGCGGTGCGTACATTTCAACTCCTTATACGAACATCCGTTTTCTTTAATTATACAGAAAAATCACAGAAAAGTCGTTAATTTTAACAAATATTAGGGTTCCGTAAAATCACAGATTAGACATTTTCTATTTTCTTGTTTAAATTCCCTTAAAAACTTGCCATTTGTGAAAAAAGGTGTATTATAATGACAGTAAAGAGGTAAAAATCATGAAATACATTATGGTAGCAATTTGGTCGGCAATATTTGGTGAGATTTTGGGTTATATTGTATCCCAATTGAATTCTGGTACTTATGATTTTGTTACTGTTGCTGTCATTGCTGTCATTGTTGGTGAAGTTGCGCTAGTTGCAATTCCAGCAATTTCAGGATCAGCTGCACCAAAAGAAGTTGCGTCTGAAGAATAAATCACAAGATCAAAAAAGAGCTCAGTTGAGCTCTTTTTTGTTTATCTAAAAGTTATTTTTCTTGTGCAAGTTTTACAATTTCTAAAATGACGTCTGTTGCCTGTTCCATGACAGTTGTAGAAACATATTCAAAACGGCCATGCATATTTTCGCCACCGGCAAAAATATTTGGTGTTGGTAGCCCTAGGAAAGTTATTTTTGAACCATCGGTACCGCCACGGACAGGCTCAATAATTGGTTTAATCTCTAAGTTATTCATCGCTTTTTCAGCCAAATTAACTGAACGCATATCATCTTTCAAGATTTCACCCATATTATAGTATTGATCTTTCAATACAACTTTAATACGCTTTTCCCCTAATTTCTGATTAAAGGCATCGGCAATATCTAATAATCTTTGCTTACGTTCTTCAAATATATTTCGATCATGATCACGAACAATATATCGCAGGGTTGCTTCTTCAGGATTACCGTCAACTGCTAGAAGATGCCAAAATCCTTCTGTTCCTTCAGTATTTTCTGGGCGATCATGGACTGGAAGTTGTTCATGGAAATCAAATGCTAGTTGAATGGCATTAACCATTGTATCTTTTGCAGTTCCTGGATGAACATTTCGTCCCTGAATTGTGATAACGGCGCTCGCAGCATTAAATGTCTCCCATTCAAGCTCGCCTAACGGTCCGCCATCCATTGTATAAGCGAAGTCAGCACCAAATGCTTCAACATCAAAATGATCGGCACCAATACCAATCTCTTCATCTGGTCCAAAAGCAAATCGCAAATCACCATGCTTGATCTCTGGATGTGCAATTATATACTGAGCTGCCGTAATGATTTCAGCATCTCCAGCTTTATCATCAGCACCTAATAGTGTTGTGCCATCAGTTGTAATTAGAGTATGTCTCGCATATTTTTTTAAGCTAGGAAATTCGTTAGTTGTCAATTCGTAACCACTATTTCCCAACTTAATTGACGATTGGCCGTCGTAATTTTCAATAATTTGTGGGTTAATGTTCGCTCCATTAAAATCTGCAGTATCAACGTGTGCAATAAAGCCAATTGTAGGCACAGCACTGTCATCAATATTGCTTGATAATTCCGCAAATACATAACCATCCTTCATGGTGCGTACATTTTCAAGACCAATAGCTTTTAACTCCTCAGCTAAATCTGCCAAAAAAGCGACCTCTTTAGGTGATGACGGTACTGTTTCTGAGTTCTCATCAGATTGTGTATCTACCTTTATATACTTCAAAAAACGTTCTGTCAATTCAGGATACTTTGTCATATATTACTCCTTTTTGAGCATTTGCTCACTGTTTTAACCGTTAACTAAATATATTTGTATGGATCTGTATTGATTTTTGTAGCAACTACATCAACAGTGTCACCAAACCATTCTGTGACCTTATCAACCATTTTTTCGTTGGCAATAGCTTCCATATGATGATCAGGATCAATCACAATAAAATTTGAAGCCAAGATGTCATGCCCAACGTGATAGTAGACATCGGCTGTGACGTAGGCATCAGCTCCTGCTTGTTGCGCAACCCGCCACCAACGGCCACCATCTCCACCTAGCACAGCGATCTTTTGAATTGGCTTTGTCACATCTTTAGCAATAACACGCACTGCTTGAACATGAAACAAATCACGAATTTTCACAGCGTATTCTTGTACAGAAATTGGTTGCTCTAATTGTCCGATCCTGCCAAGACCAGTTTTCTTATCTACATTTGGTACTAAAGGCACTACATCTTGAATACCAAGTGCCTCGGCCAACCAATCATTCATGCCACCTTGTGCACTGTCCATATTAGTATGTGAAGCATAAACAACGATATGGTGTTGAATCAAATCTGCATACATTCGATTTTGAGGCTGTGATAAGTCTAGATTTTTCGCCGGGAAGAACATGATCTCATGGTGTGCCCATATAAAATTGACCTGATTATCAATTGCTTCTTGAACCACTTCTGGACGAACATCAAGGGCTGTCATTACTCGATGTACAGGCTGCTTAGGATCACCAATTTGCAATCCCGTGGGGTCACCCTCCTCAGCTAATTGTTTCGGCGCAAAAAGTTCAATCTTGTCAATTAACTCTTGTGCAATCACTTGATAACCTCCTGAATTTGCTGATATTTTTTTTTCCAATCTTGATAAATGGGTGAATCAGCTTTTCCAGCAAATTCAAGATTTTCAAAAATTGTGTCGATACGATCCAATTCTTTCTGCCATTTAGCAACAAAAACTGACGTTTTTCTCTTTCGCAAGACAGGACCAAATTTTTTATCGAGGCTTGATAAACTTTGGGTGCCCTTTGTTGCAATCATAATTTCATAAAAGTGGTTATCCTCTTGTTCAATAACCTCGTCGTTAATTTTATACTGATGGTTGTTTAGCCATGTTCGCACAATGTGCTCATCAGTATTAGGTTGTAGTATAAGCGTTTCAAAACGTTTTGCTCTTGAAAATCCCGCTTCTAATATATCTGTAATTAAGACACCACCCATACCAGCGATTGTGACCGTGTCAATATGATCCTCATCTTTAATTGCCGCTAATCCATTCGCCAATCTCGCCTCAAGTTGTGTGGTTAACGCTCTTCGAACAATTTCGTGCTGCGCATTTTCGTAAGGTCCTTTAGCAACCTCACCAGCAATCGCAAACGATATTTTGTTATTGATTAATAGATTAGCAGGTAAATAGGCGTGATCAGAGCCAATATCGGCTAACCTTGCGCCTTTGGGTACAAATGAAGCCACAGCTGCAAGCCGTGGTGAAAGATGAATACTGTCCATTTTCTATCCTTAAAGTTGTTTTTTTTACTCATTTTAGTATAACAAATAAGTCAATATCTCGCTGATATCATGTACTTTTAATTAATAAAGACCACAAGTTACATCATACTCAAATTTCATAATTAAAAACATTAGAATGTTAGAAAATATAACATAATTTTGGGATTAAATTCTATTGCATACGAATAGTTTGCACGATAATTTGTCTTGTGTTACACTCTAGGCGTGAGCTTTTCACAAATAACTGAAAACACCAAAATCTGGGGTGCCGTCGCGCTGAGATAAAACCCATCACACCTGATCTAGTTAATACTAGCGTAGGGAGATTTACTTGAAAATGTATTAATGAACTGACATATCTTGACGGTACTATGTTTTGTAACGTTATCACTATAATATATGATGATGAAATAACACAAGTTTGTTAAGTAACGTTTCTGCATTGAGATCATGACCACAATTTTTCAAGCCAGTCTTCCTTGTGAAGTCTGGCTTTTTCTAATTACACCCGATTTTGCGGTGATTTCGGTTACATCAATTATTAACCAATAAGTCATGTAAACAGTTGTATAGCTCATGCACCTATTGGTTAATATCGGAAATTTTAGGAGGTTTTGCAAATGTCTGCAAACAAATGGTCACTTCGCGATGTTATCTTCATCGCACTAATCGGTGTTTTTTTTGGATTTATATTTTGGGCTTGGGCATTTGGTTATAATGTCATCGCTGCCTTTTTAACACCATTTGGATTAAGCGCATATGCTAATGATGCAACATTGGGTCCTTGGCTAATGGCTGGTCCGATGGCTGGGTTCATCTTACGTCGTCCTGGCGCATCAATTATAGGTGAAACACTTGGCGGCACAATTGAAATGGTGTTTGGCTCTCAATGGGGTGTCATGAACGTTGTTTCTGCATTAATCCAAGGGTTTGGTACCGAACTTGGATTTGCTGTATTTGGCTACCGTCGTTGGGACAAAACGAGTTTGTCAATGTCTGTCATCACAGTTACCATTGTGACGTTTATTTGGGACCTGTTCCGTAATGGTTATGCTGACTACTCATTTGGTTTGTTGATTGGATTATTTATTACTCGCCTCATTTCAGCAGCTATTTTTGCAGGAGTTATCGTTTACTTCACACAAAAATTAGTTGCTAAATCAGGTATTCTAGAGGTCAATAAAAACGAGGTGGTCTCATGATATCAAGTATTGCGGTCCAAGTATTGCCGATGACAGCTGACACAGAAGAAGTCATTCGCATAGTTGATCATGTGATTGCTTATATTGACAAGAGTGGTGTCAACTATCAGGTAGGTGCTTTCGAATCAACTCTCGAAGGTGATTACGATCAACTAATGGATATTTTAAAAAATTTGCCCAAGGTTGCAGCAGAAATTAGTGACATCCCTGTCATGGTATACAGCAAAATAAACATGGCTACAGATTCTGATGTTTTAACCATTGCAAAGAAAACAGATAAATATAAATAAGCGGAATTTCCGCGTACATAGGGAATTATTATGGTTACTCATTTAAAACATATCAGTTTGTCATATGGCAATACAAAAATACTTGATGATACCACCATGTCAATATCTCACAATAGTTTTAACCTGCTAATTGGTCCCTCTGGCTCTGGAAAATCAACCCTTCTCCGAATATTTGCAGGATTATATCCGCAACTAAAAGGTGAAGTACTTGTTAATGATCAAGCAGTTACCACATTACCGGCTAACGAGAAAGCCAAAGTCGTCGGTTTTTTATTTCAAGATCCAGACACACAATTTGTTATGAAAACGCCACTGGATGAATTGATTTTCACTTTAGAAAACTTGCAAGTTGATCCTTCTGATATCAAGCAACGTGCAACGCACGCTCTAGAATTTGTTGGTATTTCAGACTTAACTCATCAAGACATTGACACCTTATCAGGTGGTGAAAAACAAAAAGTTGCATTGGCTATCATTGTTGCAATGCAAAGTGATTTCTTATTATTAGACGAACCTTTTGCAAATATTGATAGCCAATCTCGCCAAGACCTATTAGCTAAATTGAAAGATTTACAAATACAGGGACAAACCACTATATTAATCACTGATCATGATTTACATGGGTACGAGCCACTTGTTGATCATGTGTGGGAAATACACCACAAAAAAGTAGCAACTGTTAGTAACTTTCAGAATCGTATTTTACCGGAACAAAATGTCCACCTGCAATTACCTAAAGAAGGTGTTTTGCAATTAAAAAATTTTGAACTTTTAGTGGGGCAACGTCAATTAATTAGTATTTCTGATTTACCTTTGTCTCCCGGTGGAATTACGCTCTTTACTGGAGCAAATGGCACAGGCAAGTCGTCCCTTTTCAATGCGCTAACTCGACTAAAATCCTACCAGGGTGACATTTTGTATATAGATCAAAATATCAAAAAATTTAATGCTGCTAAATATGCAAAACAAGTAGCATTGATCTTTCAAAATGCAGAACGGCAGTTTTTACGAATGACGATTCGTGAGGAAATCGCGTTGAGCATGCAACATGCGCAACAACCAGAAAAATGGTCCGAAAACGTAATTACTCGTTACTTAGAGCGCTTAAATTTGGATGGGCTACAAGATCATGTCGTTTATCAGCTCTCTGGCGGGCAAAAGAAAAAAGTTCAACTCTTGGTGATGTTAATTGTTGGCACACCAATATTATTGTTAGACGAACCTATTGCTGGTCTGGACACAGATTCCGTTCGGGTTGTAGGCGAAATTTTACGAGAAATCGCAGATAATGGACGGCAACGTTTTATTATTATTAGCCACCAACTAGATCAGCTACGCCCAATCATTGATTATCATTTGCATCTATCTAATCGAACTTTACAATATATGGAGCATTTTTTATGAATCCAAGTGTTAAATTTCTACTTATACTTATCGTTAGCATCGAACTAACTTTTGTCCTTAATTATCAAGTCAATGTTGTTGTAGCGATTATTGCTGGTATTTATCTTGTTTTTTCAAAACTGTCTTGGAAACGTTATTTGCTATTAATTGCCATGCCTATCTTGCCTGTCTTAGGTGCATGGACATCATTTACAACTTTTGGTTCCCATGAAATGGCAATTATCATGATGACTCGAATTGTTGCCTACATATTCCTAGGAGCAGCTTTTTCGTTTACAACTGACATGATCTTGCTTCTAGACACACTCGAACAAAAATTTCGTGTGCCAACCACTTTTGTCTACGGTCTTCGCGGTGCATTATCCTTTGCGCCCCGTGTTAAACAAGAAGTCCAGACTATCCGAACGGCAGCTTTAATGCGTGGTGAATCTTTAACATTTTACTCACCACAATTATTTTTCAAAGCTATTTTGGTCTCACTCCGGTGGTCAACTCGCTTAGCAGAAGCTATGGCCTCACATGGATTTACCGAAAATGCTGAGCGGACACACTTTAACACAATTGTAATCAAAAAAAGAGACTGGATGATGGCAATCAGTCTCTTAGTCATATTACAGTGCATCATAATATATCTTTAATGGGTGCAAATGTTTTACGATGAATCGGTGTAATGCCGATTTTTTTTATACCCTCAAGATGTTCTTTTGTACCGTATCCAGCGTTTTTTTCGAAACCATAACCAGGATATTTTAAACCATAAGAAGCCATTAGGCGATCACGTGTGACCTTTGCAATAATACTGGCTGCACCTATAGAATTACTTCGTGCATCTCCTTTAATTAAAAATTCTTGCGGCAAATCTAAATCTAACCGCATAGCATCTATTAATAAAGCTTCAGGTACGGGAGCCAACTGGTTGACTGCTTCGGTCATCGCAACACGTGCTGCTTCATAAATATTAATTTCATCAATAATTGAGGCTTCGACGCTGCCAACACCTATAGAAATTGCTTTTTCTATAATTTTGTCGTACAACTCGTCTCTTTTTTTTGCAGACAGTTGCTTAGAATCTATGACATCTAAAACATCAAAATCATGCGGTAAAATAACAGCTGCTGCAACAACTGGGCCAGCTAAAGGCCCCCGACCAACTTCATCCACGCCAGCAATTAAGTCGTAGCCTTGCATCCAGTACTGACGCTCAATATCAAAACGAGATAAAAAATGCTCGCGTTTTTCCTGCAACATCACTTGCTTTTTTTGCCAAGCCTTCAATGCATTTTGTACACCAACACGCTTATCTTGTTGCCAAATTAGCAACTGCTCGTCATTAGGAGATGTGTTTTTGAGTTGTAATTTAATATTTGCAATTGTGTCAGTCATTTTTCGTCTCAATTAAATCAAGTGTAAACGCCCCTAGTTTATTTTTTCTAAGATCATTTAGTATTCGTTCACTGGCCTTGTCATAATCGTCTTTGAATCCTAATTTGCTTGTGATGGATAATAAAACATCTACATTTTCTTGATTAAAAATATTGTCGTTCAAATGATATCGATCAATAATGGCCTCTGGCCGATATTCTCGAAAAAAGTTGATCAAAAATAGCGCAGCATCATCTTTGGCAAAGATTGTATCTTTCACCGCTCCTGTTAATGCTAATTTCATGCCGATGTTTTGATCTTCAAACTTTGGCCAGAGCACCCCAGGAGAATCCAGTAATTCTAATTTTGTTGGTGTTTTTAGCCAAGCAATTTTCTTCGTTACACCTGGTCGATCCGCCGTTGGCGCAACATTTTTCATTACCAAGTGATTCAATAATGTTGACTTACCGACATTTGGCACCCCAGAAATCATGGCGCGAATAGGCTGATCTTGGATACCTTTTGCTAGTTGTGCTGCTTTTTTTGCTTCAACTGCTCGTCGGGCTGCTTTAGTCACTAATTGCGGAGTTCTTGGGTCACGCGTGTCGAGCACAAGTACTGTGTATCCTTGTGCTTCAAAATGTTTTTTCCATGCCCGTGTTTGATCAGGATCTGCCAAATCAGCTTTAGTCATAATTAACAAACGGGGTTTATTGCCGATTAACTTATCCACTTCCGGATTACGTGAGCTTTCGGGAATACGGGAATCAACCAGCTCAAAAACAACGTCGACTAGTTTTAAATTTTCCCGCATCAAACGGAAGGCTTTGGCCATATGGCCTGGGAACCATTGAATTATTTGTGCCATTAAACATATATCCTTTCTAACATTAACGCTCAGCGTTGTATATTGACCACGCTTCATCAAATGTTGTCATACTCATTAAATAGGTTGTATTCTCTTCTAAGTACTTTGACAATTCATCAAAATCACTACTTTGTTTTGGAAATGACGAATCTAAAAAGGCATTGTTTGCAAATTGTTGCACTTCATTGGCTGCCATAGAATTACGATTCGTCATTAACCAATTGTAAAATGAACGATCACTTTTTCTCATTAGCAAGACCTCCTTGGAAAACAAACTGATCTGCTTTTATATTAATGACCTTTGCTTTAAATTTAATGCCCTGCGTTGTGGGTAACTTACTCATATCAATGAATATTTGCTTCTTCTTCGGTACGATTGTGACGTATTCAGGCGCATCGTAACTTGATCTGACGTAACTCATTACAGTTTTAATTGGCAACGATAGGTTACCAATTGCTAAAGATTTCGCCTGCATAACGATGTTCCCATTAGGCGTTAATTTGGCATCTAGCGCCATGCCAAAATTAAATTTTTGGCCCAAAAGTTTGGCGCTACCATACATCATCACGTCATCCCCAATTTTAAAAGTATAGCCACTGTTATCTGTATCATTAAGATAATGAGCAACTAAGGCATTGATTTGTTTTTTATTTAAGGATACATCAAACGTCGCGTCCGATTTACTGATCTTGGATACATTGTCCTTAATTTTTACTGGCCCGCTAGCTTCATTGAAAAGCCAGATTCCACCTACCAATAATATAGATATTAGACCCCAAAAAAGCCAGAACCAAATTGGCTTTTTCTTTTTGACTATTTTATTTGATCTAGCTATTGTTTGATCAGCCATTGCTTTGTTTCCTTTTTCATTTTGTTAAATAACTGTGTTGTCATGTAATTATAGCCCTTATTATTAGGGTGGTAATTGTCTTCCGTACTAATCCATGCGTTGTTAACATTCTTTTGACCCGTCAATACGGCTGTCATGGCAGCATTCGAATTTGAACTGCTATTTGAGTTAGCTGATTCCTTAATGAGCCCTTCTCGTTGCGTTGTTGTTTTAAATTGACCATACGTTAAATTGAAAATACTGACAAAATATGCATTGCCAGCTTCTTTGGCAGCTTGAGCATTAATGTTATTAAATAGCTTAACGTCGTCATTAAAATCAGATCGATCGGCAAAATGAACATATAAAGGATTATAATTTCCAAATATAAATATTGGTGCATCAGCATTATAAGAGCGAATATCCTTTATCAAAGCAAATAACTTTTGTTGATAAGATTGTTGCCCTGCTTTAACGGCAGCTGACAACGTCTTTGGAGACGTTGCCAAAACATTTTTCAAAAGCAATTGTTGTAAATCATTACCACCAGAGGTCATTACAATCACATTAGCTTTTTGTAATCGTTTTTGAAATTTTTGTTGCGTATCCAATCTTTTTTTGATTTGGTCAGATCGATCCCCTGCTTTACCAAAATTACTAACAGTGACACTAACGTTGTATTGTGCACGAATTTTTTTAGCAATGCGCCCAGAATACCCCTTCATATTTTTTTCGTCTCCAACACCCTCTGTTAATGAGTCCCCAAGGGCAACTAAATTAATATGTGATACTTTTTGCACCGATTTTTGAGGTTGATTTAAATCATTTTTTTGATTTTCCCAAGTTTTGATGCCATAAAATGCCCCAATGCCAATCAATAAGATGGTTATTAAACTGATGGCAAACTTTCGCATGTGCAATTCTCCTGAAACTTAACTGGTAACCATTATAGCGTAAATGACCATTATGTACAAAGAGCAAGTATTCCTCGTTCTTTATTTTTTTATTTTATAAAGTGATATTTAAATTAAATGAACGCGTGATACGATAACACTATATACTACGGCTACAACATACACGCCAATCAGGCGATCGAGATAATCCGTTCCAATCTGTACTAGAAAAACAGAAAGTGTTTGGTTGACCCCAAGACCGTGAAGCACCTGTACAATCGTGCTTGACCCAGAAGAAGTAATGCCGTGAAAAAGAATGACGGTAATTACTGAACTCACAATTGTCGCCGGTACGGATATGATCAAAGCTGACCACCAAATATTTTTAACATCCGTAGCGCTGACTTTTCTGTAAATTAATCCTGCCACAAGAGCGGTAACAATTTGGCTAGGCGTGTAGTAAATTGAAAAAAGGTCACCTGTTGTACCGTTTATTAATGCTGTCAAAATACCAACGACTACGCCACCAACTGGACCAAAAAAAGATGCGCCTAAAAGCGTACCAATCGTGTCTAAGTAAACTGGTAACTTGGCAAGTAAAGCAATGTGACCACCAACAATATTAATCACAATAAATAAGGCAATTAACGTGATACGCTGAGTAGATAGCTTTTTCATGATAATACCTCAAGATCTGTGGCAATATTGGTTAATTCAGTCAATATGGTTGCTGACGAAATTCCCAATAGGCGAGCTATGATTTCCGCCATAACATGCAAAGAATCCACCTCTGTTAAAATCACTGCGTTCGCTTCTTTTTTCCAAAAATCAGCTATATCAACTATGCTTTGTCCGAGGGCTACACCTTCTGTTACTACAGTGACATATTTACTAATGCCACGAGTATACTCAGGATATAATGCATGAATAATCACAAGTGGATCATTAATAACCGCCCCCAACACATGTTCTTGTTGCCAATGAAAATCAAAATAAAACTTAATGATTTTTGTGATAAATATTGATTGCTCAGGATTCAATCGCTGCATTAATGACAAGATATTTGGTGTCAGTAACATTTTTCGAGTAACATCTAATGGGACAATTTCAGCTACAATAGGACTATTTTTCAAAACATAATCAGCTGCATTCGGATCTACCCAGAAGTTGTATTCAGCAACTGGTGAGGTATTTCCATTCGAAAGATAGGATCCACCCATAATGATTAGGCGCGACATATTTTGCCAAACCTTGGGATTTTCTTGCATGGCTAGCGCAATATTTGTCAACGGTCCCAAAGCCAGTACCCAAACATCATTATGATTGGTGAGTAACTGATTGTATGCTGAGTGGGCACTTATTGTGCTGGCCTCTATCATTGGGACAGCAATATTACTTTGTCCTAACCCATCCAATCCGTGGGTATCCTGTGCACTGATGTACTCATGTTGCAAGGGTTCATGTGCCCCTTCAAAGACAGGAACATCAGTCCTTCCTACCTCTTCAAGCACTTTGAGAGTATTCTGAACACCGATTTTTGTAGGGACATTTCCCTCGACAACAGTAATGGCGATAACATCAAGCTCTGGTGATTTTAATGCGACCAAAAGTGCTAAACTATCATCAATTCCTGGATCCGTGTCAATTATAACTTTTTGCATTTTATCTTTCCTTTCTGTCATATGTGATTTTATTGATACAATACAATCACACTTGGTTTTTTATTCTGGGATTTTCCGAACCAGTCCGGCACGATTGCCGATTTTGATAAATGCTTTTTAAGTGTACCAATTTTAATGCAACAATAAAACCCCAGAAATAAAATTCTGGGGTTTTTATTTTAGCGTGCTCGGTACAAAATTGCTAATGCGCCTACGCCTGTATGAGTAGAAATAATTGGTGTTGTATTTAAAACTCGAATTTCAATATCAGGCCAAATTGCTTTTAAGCGTGCTGCAATTTGAGCTGCTTCCTCTGGAATTCCTGCGTGAGAGATACCTATTGACAATACTTCCTTATACTCTTGCATCTTAGCAATAACATTATTGTTGAATTTAGCAATAGTTTTCATGCCTCGGCCTTTGAGCAGTACTTCAACCGTGCCATCATTTTTTGTTACACCAGCACCGACCTTAATGTTTAGCAAATTACCGATAATTCCTTGTGTTTTACTCAAGCGACCACCGGCAACCATATTTGTCAAAGAAGTAAAACTCAAAAAAATATGCGACTCATCACGAGCTTTTTCAACCGCTGGTAATATTTCAGCCATCGTAGCCCCTTGGGACGCCATTTTTGCCGCTTGTAAGACAACAAATGCTTGCGCACGGTCAGCCGCTAATGTGTCAAATGTTGTAATCTTAGCACTTGTCAATGCGGCTGCTTGTTCAGCGGCGCGGACAGTTCCTGACAGCCCTGATGATAAATGGAGACTTAAAATTTCGGAATCTGGAAATTTCTGATGAATATCATCATAAACAGCTTGAAATGTGCCGATTGATGGCTGCGATGTTTGAGGAAGACTCTTACTTTCAATCATCTTTTCAAGAAATTCATCGCGCTGAATAGTGACACCATCTTCATAGACTGTACCATCGATTTGTACTGATAGCGGCACAATTTTGATATCGTATTTGGTAATTTCTTCTGGAGTTAATGCTACAGCTGAATCTGTAACGATTTTAATATTTGACATATTCTTTCCTTATATGCGTTCGTAGCGTTCGACAACGAATGCGTAATCATGATTATCATCTTTCGCATGTGGTTCACTGGACTTTAGTTGAAATTGTGTTAAATCCACCTCATCAACAAAAGTATCGCCATCAATCACACCGTCAACTCGCGTTATAACTAAATCTGTTGCATAGGGCATAAATTCACGGTAAACTGCTGCGCCACCAGCAATCGTAATATCTCGCTCTTCCTTAGCTATCAAATTTTTGGCTTCTTCAATGGAATGAATAACTTTTACTTCTGGATAACTTGGTGTCCAGTCTTCTTGCCTAGTCATAACTACAGTTGTTCGTTTAGGCAATGGCCGCCCAATGCTAAGCCACGTTGGGCGCCCCATAATCATTAGGGTATTGACTGTTTCATCTCTAAACAGTTTGAGATCATCAGGCATATGCCAAGGTATACCACCATCTTTTCCAATTGCATGTTGACGATCTTCAGCCCATACCATTTTAATTTTGGTCATTTACGTACTCCTTTGCAAACTTTTCAAGTGCGTCGTGATCATTTGAAATATCACCAACAACGACTGCGTACTCAATTTTTTTAAGCACACGCCCCAATAAAGGCCCAGGTGTTAAAATACCAGAACGGATCAATTCACCGCCACTAATGTTAAGATCAGCAGCTTTTGTAATCGGTAACATCTCTATTATATGACTTATTCTCTGAATTGTCTCGGGCTGACTACCAGTTAGTGACAAAACTTCAAGCAATTCTTCCTGATAAGCTAAAACTTGGTATATATCAAATACAGTTGATTTCTTTGGATTATGCACAATAGGAACAATTGCGTTGACCGTTTTCATCACGTTACGACTCATTTTCCAATCGTACATAAATTGACGACGTTTCTTGTCATCAAATTGCGTTCTTGATAATATATGTGCCCAAGCCACGGTGTAATTTGTAGCCTGGTCTTTATTTAAATCATCTATAATACTTGACCAATCTTCAATGTGCGGACCTGGTAAATAATTCATGACCTGATCGCGCAGGGCCAGTTCTAAACTCTGCGATGCTTGACTACCTAACAATAATTTTTCAAATTCAACTCGAACTCGTTCAACCGCGATTTTAGCCAAGTTCGGTGCCAAATCTACCAATGCTTTTTGAGTATCAGCTTCAATGTTAAAACCAAGTTGGGCGCTAAATCTCAGGGCACGCATCATTCTCAGGGCATCTTCTGTGAAGCGTTTTTCGGCATCACCAACGGCTCGAATAACGCCTTTTTTCATGTCCTCTAGACCATCAAAGAGATCTAATACCTCACCGTCGTGCCGCATTGCCAAAGCATTAATTGTGAAATCACGTCTTTTAAGATCCTCTTCGAGGCTACGTACAAAAGTGACATGATCAGGTCGCCTAAAATCTGTGTAAGTTGACTCGACACGAAAAGTCGTAATTTCATATCCTGTCCCATGGTCCAAAACCATCACTGTCCCGTGTTGAATGCCCGTATCCACAGTATTATGGAACAATGATTTAACTTCTTCTGGAAAAGCGCTACTTGCAATATCAACATCATGAATCGTTTTTCCAAGCATAGTATCACGTACCGAACCACCAACAAAATAAGCTTCAAATCCAGCATCTTCTAACTTTGTTAATATTGGTTGTGCATCTATAAATTCTTGAGGTAATTGTGTAATTTTCATATGAGTCTATTTTACCAAAATAGCAGCATTTGCGTATCTTTAATATTTTGCATTTTCTAATCGCATTTGCATATCAGCATCTTCTGGTTCGATATTTAAATATCTGACCATCATATCAATCTCACCTTGACGTTCACCTTCTTCATGGTACCAATCAATAATATCACGCAAAAATGAAGTATTCTCTTGGAAAAAGGGTAAAGCCATTTCCCAATATTTAGTAGCTTGATCTTCCTTGCCTTCCTGATAATAGGCGCGCGCCAAATGCCAGTAAAATTCCGGATCAATAACATCTTCTTGAATATGTTTCTCTAACAACTGAATGTCTGCTTCGAATTCTCGTTGCTTTAATAGCAAAGCAGACAAAATAATTATTGACGTCACATCTGTATCATCTAACGCCAAAGCATTTTGATAATATGCTTTAGCTTTAGCATCATCTCCAAGTTTTTCTGCTGCCAACCCTGCTAGACGATATAATACTGTATTGGTCTCATCTTGAGCTAATCCTTCTTGATAAACTCGGTAAGCGTCCTCAAGTTGTTGTTCTTGTTCATACGCTTGTCCCAATATCGGATAAATAGACGTATATTTAGGGTCCACTTCCAATACACCATTAAACAAATCAATCGCTTCTCTGGTTCGTTTGTTTTCTTGATACAGAACTGCCAATTGGAATCGTGTATCTAATGTCATTTGTTCTGGTTTAATTTGTTCTAAATAACCAACCGCATGCTCATAATTACCCACTTGAGCATACGCCATACCAATACGCGCTACAATATCAACTCGACTAATTTCTCGTTTGCCTTTTTTCAACAACGCACGATAACGTGGAATCGCCTTGGGATAACTTTGATTAGCATAATAAAATTCAGCTAAGGCAAATTGAATCACATCTTCATCTGGGGATATTCTTTCTGCCTGCAATAGACTGTGTTCTGCAGATTCCGTTAATCCCTCAGACTGATAGACATCTGCCTTAACGAGTAAAGCCTGTAAGTATGAAGGTGAATCAGGCTTAATTTGCGCTAAATAGTCTTGCGCTTCATCAATCTCACCATCTTCTATCGCAATATCAGCTAATGCCGTACGAAGTTCATCCTCATCAGGGTATTTTTCTAATAATTTTTTATAGGCACGACGTGACTGGTTCAAAAACCCAAGAGCATATAACTCCTCAGCTAAACTATAAATTAAATCATCACTATCTTTTCGTAATGATTGTGCAAAAAATTTTTTTGCATCATCTAGTTGCCCACTTGAGAGAGCATCAAGCATTTGTTGCGCATAGTTCGTTTCCATAATAACCTCGTTTTTAATCAGTAATTGTAAACATTTGTTCCGTTTGCAGATCTGAAATCGCATTTAAATCTACTGTCACGCCAATGCCGTAATTCCTTGGCACTGATATAATCCCATTATTCACGCGTAAACGTTCCTCAATAATATCACGTTCAAAATAGCGCCTGCTATCTGAAATATCTCCTGGGAAAGCAATTTTAGGTAAACTACTAATTGCTATATCGACGCTTCTACCTAAACCACTAGTTAGCATGCCGCCAACCCATGGCTTATCAACAAGTTGAATAGCCGTCAAAGCGTTGGAAATACCACCAATCTTGCCCTGTTTAATTGTCAAAGCTTTCGCCGAACGACATTTCAACATCGTAGCAACATCGTTAAGATTATTAATTGATTCGTCTAAACTAATGATTTTACTTGTATGAGCTTGGAGTACCGCATGCTGTACAAAATCATTTTCACCAAGTGGTTGTTCAATGAACCCAACATTTTCAGGTAACCTGTTAATTTGTGCAATATTTTCATCTGTAAAGCTACTGTTTGCATCAATTGAAAATTGTTGTTCAGGATATTTTTTAACAGCCGGTTCAAATTTTCAAAGTCAACTACATGAGCATCAATTTTAAGCTTAATTCTCTGATATCCTTGCGTTAATGCTTCATCAATACTATCTGCCATACCGACAGCGATTCCGACTGGAACTGTTCCCCCTTGGCCATGAATCATTTGTTGTAGAGATTGATGCGTTAGTTTACCAATCGCGTCCCAAACAGCCATTTCTAAACCTGCCTTAGCGAATGAAGCAAATGGCGTCAGTTGATTCAAACGTATCGAAAACGATTGGGGATTACTAAAAGAGAATCTTCGAATTTGTGGTAACAAAACTGTTTTTAAAATTTCTCGACTGACAGATTGATTTTCAAGCGTATACGAGAAGTCTGCAAACGACTGAACTTCACCATAACCTACAGCTATCTCACCACTATCTTCGTTCAATAGTTCAACGGTGACAATAGTTAATGGTCGTTCGCTAATGGTGTGATGCGCAGTTTCAAAGGCTTGCAACATAGTCAGTGCAATAGGTATTAAAGTTATTTTTTTAATTTGATACATCGAGTACCTCAATAAATGCTGCTGGTTGCTCAAAATGCGCATTATGTCCAGCATTGGGCACAATGCTTATTTTGGCATTTGGCAGTAAGTTTGTCATTTCTTCGGCAATAAGGTTAAATTTAATATCTTGTTCTCCTACAATAACTTGTGTGGGTGTATGTAATGATTGCAAACAAGGCCAATAATTTGGTTGCACACCACTACCCATATAACGGAGTGAGTTCGCAACGTTGATTGGATTCTGATTTATCCGTTGTTGATGCATAAACTTCTTTTGCTCTGGACTAACATGTTGTTGTGTAGCAAATAGTGGCATCTGCTCCCAGTCCGTAACAAATGTTTCAAAGTTTTGCTGGATTTTTTCAGCCTTTTTATAATCAGAAACACGCCGTTCATGACGTTCTTGAGCAGTCTTCAGTCCAGCAGTTGTGCTCTCTAAGTATAATCGTTTTACCAACTCACTGTGCACCTTGGTAAAGCCTAAAGCTAACCGACCGCCCATCGAGTAGCCTAGTAGGTTAATATTTTTCCAGTGCAATTGATTCAATATAATCGCTAAATCTTGTATTTGATGAGCCATTTCAAATCTGGTAACTTCAACCGACGTTGTATGACCACCAAACCCCAGTAAGTCCAAAGTCAGTACTTGTCCCGGTAAATGATCAATAATATGATTAAAATCACAATGAGAGCCCATAAAGCCATGTAATAATAGCCACTTTTGATTTTCATCATTATTTTTCGTCAGGTAAGCCTGATAAGGATAATTATTGACGTCAATAATCATTTTAACATCTCCAATACTTCACGATGGTCATCTCTATTCCTCTGACGATCACTTTTATATTCAATCAGTCTTGTCGTTTTTGAAGGTGTCTGTAGAATTTGGCTTAATGCTTCTGGAACATTCAATTGATGATAGTCTATATCATATAAATCAGCGATTTTTTTAATGTCTATATTTAACGGCGTGCCAAATAATTGTTCAAAATACTTTGGCGCACCGGCCTGTGGTAGAAATGAGAAAATGCCCCCACCGTTGTTATTAATTACGATAATATCTAACGGTAACTGATAGTTTTTAGCCATCATTAAACCATTCATATCATGAAATAGCGTCAAATCACCTGTCAACAAAACACTCCGCTGCTTAACCACTGCGCTCATGCCCAATGCACTCGATATCACACCATCAATGCCATTAGCTCCACGGTTTGCATAAATGCGCTGCGTATGGTTTCCAGTAAAAAAGTTATCCATGTCACGTATTGGCATACTGTTAGCCACAAAAATATGCGTGTCATCTGGAACAGCATCATCCAAAGCAGTTATAATATTCATTTCGTTACGAGTTTTTATTACTTTAGGCAAAGACAACCACTTTTGATTAAAATCAATCTGATTTTTAGACAGCGTCAAATGCATGTTTTCCAGGAAATCATGTGGCGCCATCTTGATTGCTCGTGCAATATGCCTTGTATGATCTACACCAGCATCTTCATCAACATGCCAAGTTAAAATATTTTCCTCTTTTAGCCACTGTAATACACGTGCAGACACTGGCGTTTTACCAAACCGAACAACTAAATCAGGCTTCAAATCAGCATTAATCTTATGTGCCTGAAGTAAAACATCTATGCCATGAATTGTATATGTGTGTCTGCTTTGACTCAGAACATCGGCAATGACAGGTACATTATTTTTAATAGCGAACTTTTTTAAACTATCGTCATAACTATTCAAAACATTTGGACCAGCCAATATTAATAATCTTTTTGCCGTTATTGGTGGTAAACGATATTGCACGGATTGCTTGTCAAAAACTACTCGTTGAACATGCACCTCATCTTGGCGAGCTAATATAGGCATTAATGGCTTACGAAGTGGTAAATTAATTTGAATAGGGCCACGTGGTGCAGTAATAGATAAGTTAACCACTTTTTGTACTATGAAATCAATATACTCTGTCACATCGCTGTGCATATCTTGCAAACGTATTAAAACTGCCTGCTTTGTTAATTGTCCAAACAAGTTGCTTTGCGGTATAGTCTGTGGCGCCCCATTGAACTGCAATTCTTGGGGTCGATCAGTCGATAATACGACTAATGGTATGTTCGCAGCATACGCTTCAGCCACTGCTGGCATATACTCTGCAATTGCAGTGCCAGATGTTCCTAGCAGGACAACAGGTTCTAAAAGTGTTTTGGCGATTCCTAAAGCAAAAAAGCCAGCTGACCGTTCATCAACATCAACAAATAATTTAATTTCATTATTTTGTTCTGCGTATTCTGCTAAAAGTAATGCTATCGGTGTACTTCTGGATCCAGGAGACACAATAAAATGTCGAATGCCACTTTCAAATAGTGCCTCTAGTAGGTGCTTTGTATTAAAAGTTAGTGTGTCCGTCATTTGATAGTTCCTCCAGTAACTCAAGCATTGGTTGAAACTTTAAAGTTGTTTCGTAATATTCTTGTTGGCTATCTGATTCAGCAACAATACCAGCGCCTGCAAACAGACGAGCATTTCGCCCATTAACATACATTGATCTAATACCGACAACGAATTCTCCGAAATTATTTTTTGTAAAATATCCTATTGGGGATGCAAATAATCCTCGGGGATGCAATTCATAATTACGAATATATACCAAGGCATTTTTTCTTGGTAAACCGCCCAAAGCTGGGGTTGGATGTAATTTTCCGACAACATCTTTAATAGAAATGTTGGTAGCTAATGTGCCTTGGATTGGCGTATAAAGATGTTGAACCTGCTTATTTTTCAACAAGAAAGGCTTATTTGGCACATGCAATTGATTAGTTAAACTACCCAATTGCTGAACAATATTATCCACAACATAACGATGCTCTTGATTGTTCTTTTCGCTATTCAATAACTCTTTACCCAGTTTAACATCTTCTAGGTCTATCTGTCCGCGACGAATTGTACCGGCCACAGCTGCTGTTTCTACTTGGTTATCATTTATTTTAACCAGTCGCTCTGGTGTGGCAGTTATAAATAGTTCAGTATCCCTTTTGAGGGCCGCATGATAAACATCTTGCTGTTTTTGCAGTGCTGGTATAACTTTAGACAAAACCAATTTTGCTGATAAGGTTATTTGCTGTTGCCGACTAAAAACCACCTTTTTTAAACTTCGATTAACACTCAACTCATTAATTAAAGTCTGCACCCTTGCTTGCCAATCAGCCTCAGCACTTTCATCGATAATTTGCGGTGCTTGTGGTTTTTTTAATTGACTAAGTTGCATTAAATAATCGTCAATAGCTGTAGTACTAGATAGTAATTGATTATCTTGCAATAAAACTAAAAATTCAGGCTCAAACCAAAAACCCTTCATGATTCCTGCTTCTAACTGATCATCAAAAGAGCTGGCACCAAAAACAATCGAATCTGTTTTATCTGGCATTTTTGACCATATTTTTTTTTGTCCAAACGCATACATTGTGCTTTTTTTATCACTAGTTTCAAAGAATGCAGCAACTTGAACATTATCTAACATTTGATTTAATAAACTGCGATCCATCGACCTCAGCGTGCGTCGATATTGTATCAATTCGTCTATGATTACCATTTCACATGTGCCTTTAACATATAAAAAGCAACAGATGTTGATCTGTCGCTTTTACTTTAGTTGTTGCGCAGACGCCTAGCGGCCTGCCAGACATTGCCTACTTCAAAATTTTCATTTATTATCACACCATTTTCAATGCCCGCAAGTACAAATGCTTTTGCATCCGCTACAGCATCCGTAACACTGGACGTTACGATGTTGGCTGCAATGCTGGATGAAAAAGTACAGCCAGCGCCGTTGTTCATGGGGATATTTGACATCACTTTTTTCTGTTCAAATATTTTATAGTTGTTATTGTGAAACAAAAGATCGAATGTTTGATTACCAGCGAGTCGCGCGCCACTTTTAACTACAACACTCTCGACTCCAAAACTACCAATAACTTTTGCCGCAGCTTTCATATCGTCTACACTCTGAATCGTTAAACCAGACAATAATTGTGCCTCATATAGATTTGGAGTTGCGACTGTGGCTAATGGTAATAACTGATTTTTTATTTCTTGTACCAAAAAATCAGTATTTGTACTATCCGTTTCTTTGAACACCATCACGGGATCAACAATAACAGGTACATCAACTTTTTTTAAATACTCAGCAACTAAGTCAATAATGTCAACTGTGGGCAGTAAGCCAACTTTAATCGCAGCAATATCATCTAATGCTAACGTTGAATCAAGTTGTGCTTGAATAATTTTTAAATCAGTTGGGTAAATTTTAAAATTGTCGTTTGTTACGGTCACAATACTTGTGATCACACTTAACCCAAAGTATCCAAATTCATTAAATGTAGCTAAATCAGCTTGAATCCCACCACCTGAAAGTGAATCAGAGCCAGCGATTGTTAGTAACTTCTTAACCATTATTGATCAGCCGATGCTGTAAAACTAATATTCTGTCCATCATCTGTAATCTGCGTCACAACGGCATCATTTCCACCTGATGTAATGTTCCATGAATAAGTACGCCTATTTTCTTTAGCCCATGCAATAGCTTCACTAATCTTTTTGCCCTTTAATTGCGCTGAATCAGCGGCACTACTTGAACTGCTTGAAGATGATGAACTTGAGCTACTTGAAGACGACGAGCTTGATTCACTTGACGATGACTCAGAATCGCTTGATTCACTTTCATCCGAAGAACTGCTATCTTCAGATGTTGAATCAGAATTTTCTTCGATTGTACTGTTTGTACTAGTTTTCTGTTCAATTGGTGTGGTTGTTTTTTGTGCAGTTGAATAATTCATGTAGATAAAAATACTCAACGCTACAACAATTAAAATTACAAGCACGATAAAAAAATTACGTACTGGATGCTTTTTTTTATAAAATTGTGGTCGTTTATAATTATTATAATCTGCCATATTAACCTCTAATCACTAACTATTATATCAAATAAAGCGATAAATTTCCTACCATATATATGGTATGATTAATTTTACGAGATATTACGAGGTTTTGACTATGGAAACAACTAATCTAGAACGTATTTCTATTAGAGACTTAATTATGATCGCAATTGGTACTGGAATGTATGGCTGGGGGTTAATTAATGTTAACATTCCTAATGACTTAGCCGAAGGTGGCATTTCTGGTATCACACTAATTTTGCGTGCACTTTTTAATTGGAATCCTGCTTATACTAACTTACTATTAAATGTCCCTTTACTTTTTATTGGCTATCGTATTTTAGGGCGTCGTGCACTGATTTACACTATTTGGGGCATTGCATCCCTATCATTTTGGCTTTGGTTGTGGCAAGTTGTGCCCACTCCGCCTGCACTTCATCATGATATGCTGATTGCTGGAATAATTGCCGGGATAATTGCCGGATTTGGTTTAGGTATTGTATTCCGCTTTGGTGGCACATCAGGCGGCAGTGACGTTGTCGCTCGTATTGTAGAGCAAAAATTTAGCATTCCTATCGGACGGACAATGTTTATCCTAGATGCCTGTGTTTTACTGTTATCACTTGTTTATATTGATATTGTTCACATGATGTACACACTGATTGCTTCATTTGTATTTTCACAAGTTGTTAGCATGACGCAACGAGGCGCTTATGATGCAAGGTCCTTTATGATCTTTACACAGTATCCAGAAGAAATGTCACATGCTATTATGGATGAACTTGATCGTGGTACTAGTTTGCTTAAAGCTGAAGGAGGCTACTCTCATCGAGATCAACGTGTTGTTTATGCCGTAGTTGACCCTTCAGAAGTCAGCACAGTCCGGCGCATTGTTGATCAGGTAGATCCAAAAGCTTTTGTTTCCATATTTACAACGCAAGAACAGCTTGGCGAAGGTTTTTCTTATCTTCGTCCCAAAAAATCAATATTCAAATTAAAATAAAAGCCACAATATAAAATTGTGGCTTTTATTTTTTGACTGGTTCTTTTTTCTCATCATCTTTTGGTGTTGTACCGTCAGCTAATGTCTTTTCCGTAGGTTTATCCCAAGTTACAAAGTCACAATCGGGATATCTTTGGCAACCATAAAACGTTCGTCCACGTTTAGTTTTTCGCTGAACAATTTGTCCTTTATGGCACTTTGGACATAGCAAACCGATTTCCTGAACAATTGCTTTTGTATTACGACAATCGGGGAAACGTGCACAGGCATAGAACTTGCCATAACGACCCATTTTGACTAGCATGGGCGCACCACAAACCTCGCAATCCATCCCCGCCAGTTCATCATGCATAATAATCTTTTCAAGAGATGTCTCAGCTTTCTCGACTTCCTTTTGAAAGGGTTTAAAGAATGAATCAATGACTGGTACCCAGTGCTTGTTACCCGCTTCGACCTCATCTAGCTCATGTTCAACCGCAGCCGTGAACTTCATGTTTGTCACGTCAGGAAAACTTTCTTCGACAATCGTTTGAACAATTTCTCCCAGTTCAGTTGGCACAAACTTACGAGCATCAATACGAACATAGTTCCGCCGTTGAATTGTATCTAGAGTTGGCGCGTAAGTTGATGGACGCCCTACGCCATTTTCCTCTAAGGCTTTAATTAGCGTTGCTTCAGAATAGCGTGCTGGTGGCAAAGTGAAGTGTTGTTCAGGATCTGTATTTGCCAAACTCACCTTGTCCCCTTCGCTCAACGAAGGCAAAACATTATCTTTCTTTTTTGCTGTTGGATAGGCCTTTGTAAATCCTTCAAAATTTGTTTTAGAACCGTTAGCTCTAAAGATAACGCCGTTTTGTTCAATTGTCACAGCCATTGTATCTAAAATTTCTGGTGTCATTTGGCTAGCAACAAATCGGGACCAGATCAAAGAGTATAGCTTAAATTGATCAGGGGTTAGTTTATCTTTGATAGACTCTGGCGTCCGATTGACATCAGATGGTCGTATGGCCTCATGGGCATCTTGAGCTCCCTCCTGTAGCTTTCCTTGCACTGGCTTATGCTGTGAGTATTCTTCACCCCATGTATCGTGAATAAATTGTGCTGCAGCATTCTTTGCAACAGATGAAATACGCGTCGAATCTGTACGCATATAAGTAATTAATCCTACTTGACCTAACCCCTTACCCAGATTAATACCTTCATATAGTTGCTGTGCAGCCATCATTGTTTTACGCGTTCTAAATTTTAACTGTGTATTGGCTGTTTGTTGCATTGTTGACGTCGTAAATGGTGGTTGAGGTTGGCGCTTGCGTTGCTTCGTATCCACCTTAACAATATCAAAATCACCATCTTTGTTAATCCGCTTCAACACATCTTGCACACTGTCATTGTCTGGCAATGGCTGCTTTTTTCCATCAAATCCGTAGAATATTGATTTGAATTTGGTACGATTCTTTTTAAACATAGAATCTAGCGTCCAATATTCTTCTGGCTGAAAAGCCTGTATCTCACGTTCACGCGCAATGATCAAGCCTAAGGCCACAGACTGCACACGGCCAGCCGACAACCCACGCTTCACGGTTTTCCAAAGAATCGGTGATATTGAATAACCTACTAATCGATCAAGAATACGACGTGCTTGCTGTGCATCAACAAGATCTTGATTAATAACACGCGGTGTTTTAAAGGAATTTTTAATCGTATCTTTTGTGATTTCATTGAAAACAACTCGATTAGGTTGTTCAGGATTTAAATCCAAAATATGCTGCAAATGCCAAGCTATTGCTTCACCTTCACGATCCGGATCGGAAGCCAGATAAACGGCTTTTGCGGCTTTTGCTTCCTTGCGTAATCCCTTAATAACATCGCCTTTTCCACGAATATTAATATACTTAGGATCATAATCGTTTTCGACATCAACACCTAAGGTGGATTTAGGCAGATCACGTATATGACCAAGGCTAGCAACTACTTTATAGTTGCGACCTAAATACTTTTCAATTGTTTTTGCTTTCGATGGACTTTCAACAATAACTAGATTTTTCTTGATTTTAGATTTCTTCCGTGGTGCCGCTTTTTTCTTTTTTGTTGCTGTTTTGGTTTCTGCCAAAGTAAATTTCCTCGCAATCTTTTATGTTTAAATATAGTATTTTCTGTTACATCAGTCACTAATCAAATTGTTTAAGACTTTATAATTTAAAATTGATTTGATTATAACACAAAACCGTCTGTCCAGAATTAATCTAAGCAGACGGCGTTGTAATTGGAAAATAAGTTTTACCTTTTCCAAGCAAAGAAATGCAACAGTTTAATAATACCTAGTACCAGTAAAGAGGCCCCAAGTAATTGCCAAAGGAAGATTGCACTAAGCAAAGGCGCAAACAATAACGCGATTCCACCAATAATACTGATGAGAGCTGAAAACATCGCCCACCCTTTTTGTGTGTAATACTTCAGTGACCCAAATTCAATAATTCCTTCGAGTATCCATGTCATACCAACAAGCAAGCCGACAATTATAAACAAGTAGGTAGTTGCTGCATACAGGTTTATAAAGGTAAATACGCCAGCGATAAAGTAGACAGCCCCAATAACCAAGTTACCCACACGAGCCCAACCGTCTTCATCTTTTCTATCGAATACGGATGCTATGTGCGATATACCTATCGCAATAAAAGCTAACCCAATCAAAGCGGCTACTACTGAAGCACTGTGCGTTGGCCAAAAAAGTATCAGAGCACCAAAAATAATTGACACAATAGCGTCAAATCCAATAATATTGCGTAGTTTTTTTAAAAATATGTCTGACATCATCCATCCTCCTCCTCATTTACTTCATATTATACGCTTTTAATGGCTAGTTCTCATTTTTGGATTAATCTTGATGTTTAATATGCTTTAGACTTAATTCATCATCTACTTTTTGTGAAAATAAAAACCAACCAGAAACCAACCTGGCTGACTTTTTTTCCCTATTATCAATGCTTGTCTGAATAAAAACCACTCTCGGTCATATAACCTTTAGTGGCTACCCCCATAGTTACCATAGGCGCAGCACCAAATCGCAAGCCTTTATTCAAATAAGCATTGGCACGGTTTTCTTGCTGATTTTTTCTCAGTACATCGTAATCAATATCTCGACTCATTAGCATATCCTCCTTTCACTTAAAATAGTAGCAAATAAAAACAACCAAAATACTCCGTTTGGTTGTTCTTAGCCTATTTCGTTTTTATTGATTGGTGCCTATTAAAGAATCGATATCAGAAAGACAATTTGAAGACAAGCTCCTACTAAAATTAAAGTAAATAGATGGACCATGTTGGACTCGAACCAACGACCGAACGGTTATGAGCCGTTTGCTCTAACCAACTGAGCTAATGGTCCAGACAGTAATGCCCCACAATAGTACTTTGAAATAAAATTGGTAATTTTACATCATGATATTTTCGAAACTATCGTAGGTCATAACCAGTTTAAATTATATCATCAAAACATAATAAATTAAACTTGAAAAACATAAATATTGAAAAAATAAGATATGGTTTTCCGTGACCACATCTTATTTATTGTACACATTTCAGCATACATATTTAAGGAGCATCTGACTCGTTGTCAGAAAATTATTGATGTGTAAACGAATCCTCAACATAAGAAAACGCTTACAAATTTATTATATCAGCATTTCAAGTTCCGTCAATGCCTTTTATGATATAAATGTTTTAAGTTTACATATCGAACAACTGGTCTGTACAAGTATATTTGCATGTCATACTTTAGAAGTATTATAATTAAAAAAGTATGGTAACTCACGCTTAAAAATAAAAAATTTGTTCCTATTTTTTAATAATACTAAAAAATGATTGTTCAATACGTGCCAAATATCCACGCTAAACTGTTCGGGAGAGAATTTATTATGTTAAAGTTACTAAAAAAAGTAACTATCAGTGCAGTGTTAGTGGTTGCCACTAGTACGATATACCCTGCTTTGGGTGTTGCTGCTGATAGTTATCAGAAGGACAAACTAAGTGGTGCTGAGCAGCATCCTCTTAGTTTCAAAAACGAAAAACAACTTGTTCTAGCTGATCAAGATAGTCAAAAGCGTGCGGTTGATGCTCATATTCAGCTCAATTATGCTGAAGAACCAACTGCAAAACAAGCGACAAAACTAAACTACAATCCTGTTGGTTGGCACAATTATAAATTCAAATATAAAAAAGCCAACGCATCTATTGGTAAGTCATGGCTATTCAATCGCGGACATCTTATTGGCTATCAATTCAGCGGTTTAAATGATGAAGCAAAAAACTTAGTTCCAGAGACAGCTTACCTAAATACTGGCGCACTTAAAAAATCGAATGCCAGTAACAAAAAAGCTATGCTTTATTATGAAAGAGGTCTCACAAAATGGCTTAAGCACCACAAATCAAGCCGTTTAGATTATCAAGTTACACCAATGTATAGTGGCAATGAACTCTTGCCACGACAGATTCGCCTATCTTACATAGGCTATTCTAACTCTGGAGAGAAAGTTAAGATTAGTCTTAAATCATACCGTGAAGAAGATGGCAATGACGGTGCAACAGTAGTTTACCTAAATAATGACAGTTCAAACGCAATTATTAATTATGCTGATGGAACGGCCAAAAATACATTACACAAAAAAGCTGACTTAGCCGCTCAAAAAGAAGCTGCAGAAGAAGCTAGCTCCGCGGCAGCTTCTTCATCTGCCAGAGCCAGTTCTGAAGCAGTGTCATCTGCCAAAGCTAGTTCCGAAGCAGAACAATCTTCAATAGCTGCTGCACAAAAAGCTGCAAGTGAAGCTAGTGTATCACAGGCAGCCGCCGCGTCATCTCAAGCGGCAGCTAATTCTGCAGCAGCAGCTTCAGCTGCACAAGCACAAGCAGCACAGAATCAATCTGCAGCAACACAAACATACACTGGTGAAAGTCAACAAATTATCGGAAATTCAAAATCACATATTTATCATGTTCCTGGTCAAGCTGGCTACTATATGAACAGTAGCAACGCTGTTTATTTTAATAGTGAAGCAGACGCCCAAGCGGCAGGATATCGTAAATCATTACGTTAACAAAAAAGCCCTCACGGGCATACATAATTATTTTGCACGAACTCAAAAAGATTGAATTAAATATCACTTTGCTGATTCAAAATCATAGAAATAAATGCTCTACGATAAGTCAACTTTTCACTGATATTTTCTAAAATCGTCCGTGTCTCTCGTGGCTTATCGGTAATCACGCCATTGACACCTATCATATAGGCCGTTTCAACATCAAGCTTGTCGTTAACTGTCCAACTGTACAAATCTTTGTTATACTGTCTAATTTGGCTGGATAAATGTGCATCAACCTTTGAATATTCTATAGCATAGAATTTACTAATTTTATTTCCATCAACTGTATTTTTAACGGGTGATAATAATCCTGTAGTTAAACTAGTGTATTGATATATTCGCTTAATAACGTTTTGGTTCATTGATTGAATTTCGCTTTTATTTTCCTTCATTTGCTTGCCATATTTGGCTACAAATTGTTTTAATTGCTCATCTGTTATCGTTTGATTCAATTTCAATTCTACTAATAATTTTTGTTTTTTGTTATTCGCCAAATCAATATATTTCGAAAAGCTAGTTAAATAAAATTGATGCCCATCTTCTGTAACTTTTTTGGTTTTCAGAGTAGACCAATTTGTTTTTGATATGTCAAGCGTTTCCCCCGAGACTGTTTTTACTTTAGTATTGTGTGTCAGAACATATACGCCATCTTTTGTGGGTTGAATGTCAATTTCAATGTAATCAGGATGAGTAGCAATAGTTCTTTTCAAAGCAATTAACGAGTTTGGGACGGCATTCGGATATGAAACACCTTTATGTGCAATCACTAAATATTTTTCTCTTGGCGATATAAAATAATTACCGGAAATTAAAGTACTGCCTGCCCCAATGACTATGAGTATGAGTCCTTGCAAAAATATCGAAGAGCCATTCAATTTTTTTTCAGCATCTTTCTTGTGGTCGGTTGTCAAAAGAGTGACATACAGGTTTAAGATATATGCAGTAATAACATACATTAATCCACTTGTAATGGCAAGTAAGATATTAGCAATGAGGCGTCTATTATTTACGTCAAAAAAAGTATCAGCAAATAGCTGCAAAAAATATAATAACGCAAAACCAATGCCACTTGCTACCACCAAACGAATTATTGATTTTAAGAATAACTAGGCCATGCCTTCTCTTGCAGATATCTTGATAGCGTTCAATAAGGAATAATCTTGATAAATCGCAAAATAACTAATGTGTCTGAATTTAATTAACAATAAAATCAGTACAAGATAACACGCTGTGAAAATTGTATTTGCCCAAAATCCACTCACCATATCAACAAAAGTTTTGGGTAATGCAAGATATTGAGCAAATGGCACTTTTAAACCAAATTCAACTAACGGGATCATCAAAATAATAAATGCCGCGATTGAAGTATGTAATTTGTAAGACAACAACTGCCTGGTAAAATGCTTTTCGCTTTTTTCTCCCCACGAACGCCGAAGAAAGTATAATACAATACCTGCGAACATAAACCAGAGGACAATATAAACCGCAATTATTCCGAATAAAGATTCTAAGTATTTTGAAGCTGAGTCGGTCAGTGAAGCTAAACTACTCGTATCAACTCGATAAAAGTCTGGTAACGTTTTTTGAGCAAAGTAAATGATTATTTTGGCAACGAGATTGTAAATAAACAAGGCGACTGCCCATTTAAAAAGTGTATTTAATTTTATTTTCTTCATAAGTATTCTCTCACGAACTTCAGGGATATTATAAATTTTATTTTAGACATAAAAAAGAAAGCACAAGCTAGTACTATTTATAGTACGTAACCCGAACAATCTCATGTTACCATTAAAACAAATTAATGTCATAATCTGTTATTATCAGTCTAATAATCATCGATGCGTTTTAAAAAGTTGATGGTCACTTGATTGAAATTTTCTGGTTCTTCAATATGTGGAATATGTCCCGCTTCTTCAAATATGTGTTCTTCACCGAATGTAGACATATCCTTCAAATCATAAACGTGGTCAGCTGGCCATAACGGAGAATGTTTACCCGCCAAGAATAAATGTGGTACGCGTTCACGTTTCACAATGTCACGCCAATCTTCGATAAAACTGTTTACTAATAACGGTTCATTATATTTAAAGTTAAAGGGATGATAAGCCGCTGCAAGTTTACGTTTGATGTCACTTGAAATTTTAGCATGTGTTAATTTAGTATGTGGCAACTTTTCTGCCGCCGTCCATATCATTGTTATATCTGCATTAAAAATCCCCAGAGACCAAGTTTCATCCCTTAAAATCTTGGGAATTTGATCTTCCGTAATAATAGCTTTGACATCTGCTTCGCCATACAGCGACAAATAGGACCAAATTGTACTTGCACCCATTGAATGTCCTACAAGAATTACTTGATTGAGATGAAGCGCTGCGATCAACTCGGCTAAATCTTGCCCATGTCTTGACATACGCATGCCATAATCAACCGTTTGACTTTCACCATGATTGCGACGATCATAAGTAATCACCTGAAACCCAGCCTGTTTAAGCGGTTCTATTTGTGCCGCCCACGTAGCCTGATTGCCTGAATAACCTGCAACTAAAATAATTGGTTGCCCGTCGCCGTATATATTGTAATTCAGTTTTACGTCATCATTTGTTATAAATGTTGACATTGTTTACCCCCAACATCTTCAATTCTTAAACTCATCACAACTTTGTACTTAAATATGGATTGGTAGCCCATCGGCTAACTCAGCTGCATCCATAATTGCTTCACCGAGTGTCGGATGTGGATGTATTGTCAATGAAATATCCTTCGTTGTCAAACCATTTTCAATCGCTAAGGACAGCTCGGAAATCAGGTCTGATGCAGAGGGACCAACAATCTGTGCGCCAATTAAGGCATTACTACTCTTATCACTAATCAGCCGTACAAAACCAACAGCTTGATCCATAGAAATGGCTCGACCATTACCGGCAAACGGGAACTTTGAAATTTTTGCTTCCAAATGATTTACTTTGACTGACTCAGGCGTTTCACCAGTTGTTGCTAATTCATACTGCGTATAGGCTACAGAAGGTAGTGAATAATGTAAATCACGCGCCTGCGCATCTTCTGCGATGGCTGCAGCAGCTATTTTTCCTTCAAAACTAGCTTTATGAGCCAACTGCGGACCTGCGACAACGTCTCCAATGGCATATATATGCGGTACACTCGTTTTCATTGTATCGCTTGTTGTAATCAAGCCTTTGCTGTCTACTTTGATATCGGTATTGTTCAATCCCAAACCGTCTGTATTGGCACGACGTCCCACAGCTACTAAGAGATAATCGCCCGTAATACTTTGCTCCTTACCGTCTGCCTCGTAGGTCAACGTCACTTCCTTAACAGTCTGTGTTGCTTCCTTAGCTATTGCGGATGTCACAACCGTACCACCATGAGCTTTAAAATCATCTAATACTGGTTTCGTCATTTCTGCATCAAAACCGTTCAGTGTGTGATCCAAACCCTCAATAATGGTTACTTGCGCTCCTAAATTAGCATAGGCACCGCCAATCTCAGATCCAATAACGCCACCACCAACAATAATTAATCTTTTTGGTATTTCAGTAAAACCTAAAGCACCAGTAGAATCAACGATGCGTCCACCAAACGGAATAGTTGTAATTTCAATTGGCCTCGAACCTGTAGCAATTATTGCATTGTTAAACTGCAATAGTTCATGACCATCCTCTTGTAAAACATTCAAGGTCTCGTTGTCATTGAACACTGCCTCTCCTTTAATAATTTCAACATGATGCTTTTTTAATAGCATCTCTACACCAGAAGTTAGCGTGTGTACCACCTTATTTTGTTTCCAATCTTGTGTCTTTTGCCAGTCAAGTGTGGCTCCAGAAGTGAGTAATCCAAACGGAGTCTCCTCAGTTGCTTCACGGTATCTATGACCCACATTAATTAATGCCTTTGATGGAATACAACCAATATTTAAGCACACACCACCAATATTATCACGCTCGATAATAACAACTTTTTGTCCAAGCTCAGCAGCCCGAATAGCAGCAACATAACCACCAGGACCAGATCCAATGACTACTGTATCAATTTCACGTGCTTGTGCACCAACAACCATAATTACACCTCCATCAACATATAGGCTGGGTCAGACAATAGCTGCTTCAAATAATTAAGGGCCGATTGTCCTAGCATGCCATCAATCAAACGATGATCATAGGTCAATGATAATTTCATGTTTTGTCCCACGGCTAGCTCTCCATCGTCATTGACAATCGGTTCCTTTAAGATCGAACCTAATCCCAATATTGCTACTTCTTTACCGTTAATAATTGGTGTAAACCAAGTACCTCGGGCCGAACCAAGGTTAGAAATTGTGATTGTTCCGCCCTGCATTTGGGCAGGTGTAATTGATCCATCACGAACTGCTTCAGCAAGATCAGTTATTTCTTGCGCAATTGTGAAAATAGACTTTCGATCTGCATTCTTAATGACTGGCACAAACAACCCAGTTGGCGCATCCACAGCGATACCCATGTTAACATCATCGTGATAAACAATTTCTTGCGCCTTCATGTCAACACTAGCATTTAATTCTGGGAATTTCTTAGCTACAGCTGCCAACGCTTTAACAGCATAGGCTAGGTATGTTAAACGTATGCCTTTGTCATCTCGAGCCATTTCCTTAAACGCCTTACGGTGGCCAACCAATTTTCTAACATCAACAGAATCAAAATTCGTTACTGTTGGAATAGCTGCTTGCCTATCCATCGCTCTAGCTATCGCTTTACGTACTGGTGCCATTGGTTGACGCCCTTCACGCAATGGTAATGCTGGTTCCTCATGAACAGCTGCAGACGACTCTGTTTGAGATGTGGTTGATGTTTGCGTTTGAGTGGGTGCTGAATTGTCTGATCCCTGGAAATTTTCAACGTCTGATAATGTAACATGACCATGGCGACCAGTAGCTGGTACTTGTGTTAAATCTATATTTTTCTCATGAGCCAAATGACGTACTGATGGCATTGCCAGCACATGACCGTTTGCTACTTGAACAGTGCTAGTTTCCTTAGGAGCTGTGTTTTTTGGGGTGCTTTGCTCTGTCTCCACTACGTTCGAAGAAGTACTTGGTTGCGCTACATGACCGTTATCAGAGTCATTTTCACTGCTGCCGTCTCCATCAAACTCAATTAATGGATCGCCAACCTCAACTGTTGTTCCGGCGTCAACAAAAAGTTTTGTAACTTTACCACCATACGGAGACAAAATTTCTTGCATTAATTTATCATTTTGTACTTCTGCGACTGGATCATCAGCCGCTATCGTATCACCAACTTTAACCAGCCAAGACGTAATATCTCCCTCCGCCATACCTTCGCCAATATCTGGCATCTTAAAAATCTCAGTCATAATTTACAACCTCCACTACTTTGGCCACAACATCGTCAGACTTAATCATCCAATCGTTTTCTGCTTGTCCAAATGGATAAACAGAGTCTGGTGCAGCTACTCGACCGATAGGTGCTTTTAAACTCAAAATAAATCGTTCAGAAATTTCACTCATAATAGCAGCGCCAATACCTGCCATTCGCTGCGCTTCTTGCACAACAACCACACGACCTGTTTTAGCAACGGTTTCTCCGATTGATTGAATATCTAATGGTGAAACTGTACGAAGATCTAGCACCTCAGCTGAAATACCGTTCTTAGATAATTCCTCAGCTGCCTTCAAGGCAACAGGAACACCACCGCCATACGAAATGATTGATACATCATCTCCTTCGCGTGCAATCGCAGCTTTATCTAATGGTGTCGTGTAGTATCCTTCCGGCACTTCACCTTTCAATGATCTATACAAATGTAAATTTTCTAGAAATACAACTGGATCATTGGACGCAATAGAACTTAGTAGCAACCCCTTTGCGTCAGCAGGATTTGCCGGCATCACAACTCGGATACCAGGAATTTGTGCTACCATGCCCTCTAAATTATCAGCATGCATTTCTGGTGTTTTAGTTCCGCCACCATAAGGCGAACGGACAACAATTGGCATGTTACGCGTACCATTAAACCGGAAACGATTTCGTGCCATTTGACCTGCTATCGAATCCATTACTTCAAACAAAAAGCCAAAGAATTGAATTTCCATAATTGGTCGATAATCTTGAGTAGTCAAACCAATTGCCATGCCACCTATACCTGATTCTGCTAAAGGCGTATTAAACACACGATCTTCGCCGTATTTAGCTTGAAGACCATCAGTGGCACGGAAAACACCACCATTTTTTCCAACGTCTTCACCAAAGATAATCACATCATCATCTTTTTCCAATGCCAAGTCCATCGCTTCACGGATGGCATCGATATAACTTTTCACAGCCATGTTACTTTCCCTCGCTTTCAAACTTAGCTATTTGCTCTTTCATTGCTTGACTTGGGACTTCGAGTGTATTTTTAATAAAGTTAGAAATTTTTTGTTTCTCGACACTATCTGCAATCTTAATTTGGTCATCAATCAGTTGATTGACTTCTTTTACATAATCGTCTTCTTGTTCTTCGTTCCAAATACCCTGATCCTGCAATAACTTGCGCATGCGAATAAGCGGTTCTTTTTTCCACCATTCTCCAATATCATCTTTCGTTCGGTAACGTAGCGGATCATCTCCAGCTGTCGAATGAGCCTCCAAACGATTAGTAATCGTTTCAATCAGCACAGGGCCATTGCCGTTTGCCGCCCATGCACGAGCCTCTTTAGAAGCCAAATAAACAGCGATTGGGTCGTTCCCGTCCACTACCAGACTTGGTAATCCAGCCGCCCAACCTTTTGCAGCTAAATGCGGTGCTGCTGTTTGCAAAGCGCGTGGTGTAGAAATAGCGTAACCATTGTTCTGAACGAAGAACACTGCATTAGCGTTATACGCTCCGGCGAAATTTATGCCCTCATAAAAATCGCCTTGTGATGTACCACCATCACCTGTATAAGCATACACGACCGCGTTTTTTCCACGTTTCTTCAACCCTAACGCAATGCCGGCCGCCTCCACATACTGAGCACCAATGATAATTTGTGGCATCCACGAATTTACTGGTTTGTCGTCTTCAGTAGTATATACATTACCTAAAACATGCCCACGTGACCACAAAATCGCTTTCCAAATTGGCCATCCCTTCACAACAATTTGGGGGATGTCACGATAACCCGGCATTAGCCAGTCATCATCATTAAAAGCATAAGAGGAGGCCATCTGTGAGGCTTCTTGACCAGCTGTTGGTGCAAAAAATCCAAACCGCCCCTGCTTAGCTAGTTTTGTTGAACGAATATCTAACTGCCGACTTAAAATCATGCGTTTTATAATATTGATTAAGTCTTCATTAGATAACTCAGCACGCTCGAAAGCTTCATCATCAACAATTTTTCCAGTATTGTCTAATACACTTAATGTTGGGAAACTATCTGCTTGTGCAGTAAGCTGATGATTAAAGTCAAGTACTTGCTTATTTGTTGCTGTTATGTCAGCCATTTATTTTTACCTCATCTTTCTGAAAGAATGTTTCTAAAAGCTCATCATTTGTGATGCTGCCAAAGTATTGACCATCTTTATTTCTGTCAAGTACTTCGGCAATTGCATCGCGAGTAAATGGAATACCGATTAATTCTGATTTTATTTCACGCCAATCTCTAACCCCTAAAAAGTCTCCTGTAAAGTTTATATCTGTAATATCACCATTTTTAACATCGATTTGTACATCAATTGCACCACCATCATATTTAGCATGATTGTTATACATAAACTGTGGGCTTTTTCCGTAATTCCAGGCCCACTGTGAAAACTTTTCATCGCGCAGCTTTTTGATAGAAGCCTTTTGTGCTTCACTCAACACATATTCCGTATCTTTGCCCTCATCTGTTAAATAGTATTTCAACTGATCAATAAATGTACTAATTGTTAACCCTTCAGGCGCATAGTCTTTGATATTGCCAACACGAGCACGAACTGATTTAGCCGCCTTAGATATGAACTTTTCGTCAGCCACATTAAGAGAACGTACCATAGCATCCACATCAGTTTCCCAGAGCAGTGTGCCATGATGCATTAGATAGCCACCGGCATATCTCTGTGCATTCCCAGAAACCTTTTTCCCCGCAATCTCTAAATCATTTCGTCCGGAGATATCAACATGTATACCAAGTGACTCCAAAGCATCCGCCATTGGTTTAACAAATTGATGAAAATCAACACTAGCACTAGTAGCAACTGGAACAAAAAATGTAAAACAAATGTTTCCTAAATCATGATAAACTGCGCCTCCTCCTGAAACACGACGAACAACTTGAACATTTTGTGACTCTATATACGCCTGATTTACCTCCGAAAAGGTGTTTTGATTTTCACCAATAATCACTGCTTTTTTGTTCTGCCATAATGCAAAAACCGGCTTTTTTGGTTTTAAATTTTTCAGTAACCAAGCATCCATGGCGATGTTGGTATAGGCATCTTGATTAAAGTAATTAATAAATTGCATATTATCAGCTCCTTATTGTAACCGCTTACACTCTACAACTTCATTGTACCACTAGTTTGACCAAAAAAAAGGATACATTTTAAAGTTTACAGCGCAAAAAAGAACCCTTACGGGTTCTTTATCTGATCTCTAAATTGTTTTACAACGGCGTAATCGCCAATGTAAGGCACATCAACACCATCTATTTTTTGATAAGGATCTTCACCCTTGCCAGCAACAATAACAATATCATTTTCATTTGCAGCAGAAATTGCTTCATGAATGGCTGCAATACGATTCATTTCATAATGCACCTCTAATTTATCATTATTGATATGCGCAGCAATCTCATGTGCAATATCCAATGGGTTTTCAAATTGTGGATCATCAGCGGTTAAATAAACTACATCAGCCAAATCGCTCACTACGTGTCCAAAATCAGCACGTCTCGAAACACCTTTATTACCTGGGGAGCCAACTACAACAAGCACTCTACCATTTGGATACTGGGCCTGCGCAAAGCTAAGTAAGGCCTGCATGGAGACAAAATTATGAGCATAATCAACAAAAGCAACCCCATGTCCATTAATTGGCAAACTAAGCATCCGGCCGGGAATAAACACTTCATCTAATCCTTTTACCATGGCTTGATGCTTAACACCAGCAAAAGAAACCAACATCATTGCTGCCATTGCGTTTGACTCATTGAAGTCTCCTGGAACATTTAAACGATACGAACCAAGCATTTCGTTGAATTCACTCTTAACAACAGTGAACCTACTTTCATGAATGGCACTTTCTTCAGAAGTAAACATTTGACGGCTGTATGTGTAGACCTTATGATGTGTTTTTTTAGCATAGGTGTAAATAGTATCAAAATGGTCTGTTTCAGCGTTGACAATCACCTCATCTGAGTGATCTAGTAACATCAACTTGTGTGCCAAATAATCTTCAAATGTTGGGTGCTCATTAGGGCCAATATGATCTGGGGAGATATTCAAGAAGGCGCCCACATCATAGCGTAGTCCATAAACACGATTTTTAAGATATGCTTGTGAACTCACCTCCATCACAAGGTGAGTCATACCATTATCAACAACTTGACGCATATCTTTAAACAATTCATATGACTCAGGTGTTGTTAAATCAGACTTTTTCTTGTCGGATGCTTGCGGACCAGTAATGCGATCAACTGTAGAAAATAAGGCTGTATGATTATTAGTTGCCTCTTTCAGCATTGTATAGGCAAAATAAGCAGCAGTCGTTTTACCTTTGGTACCTGTAAAAGCACCAATCCATAGCTGCTCCTGCGGATAGTCAAAAAAAGCCATTGATAACAAGGATAAAGCCTTTTGAACATTCGTTACTTGCCACTGCGGTAAATCAACATCAATTTTTGTTTCTGTAATTAATCCTGTAATACCATGTACATTATCCAAGTAAGCCCTTTTGAAGGCGCCCTTAATAACAAATAAAGTATTTTTTTGTACTTCTCGGGTATCATAGTGTAAGAAATCAAACGTCATATCAACGTCTGGTGCATCTAATAATAGATTATGGTCCACTAATAAATTTTGAATTGTTTCAGTTGTTAATCTCATAATTTCATTATACTAAAAAAGCTGTGCAATAGTCGCACAAACTTTCAAATGCCTTCTTATTTTTGCTTATTCACTGACAAGGCCATATCAGCACTGGCAGCAGCATTGTCACGGTAGATATGCTTATCGTCAGCCACTGCAGCATAGACCTTGGCTAATTCCCGGGTTAAAATTTCTCGAACCTCAGTCGTTGTATGTGTATCCATCAACATTTGACGTAATGCTGAAGCATGGGCGAATCCACGCAAATAAATTTTAAAGTATCTTTTCAAAGCCTCAAAGTGTTTCGTTGTTACCGTTTCACTAACTTTATCAAATAAGTCTAATTGTAGATTCAACAACGCAATTGATTCTTCTAGTGTATGTTGGCGCGATTCCTTTTCAAAAGCATACGGATTTTCAAAAATCCCTCGACCAATCATAATCCCATCAATACCTGGGTGCTCTTGGACTAATGCTATTCCCTGTGCTCTAGTTTTAATATCACCATTAATTTGGATTAATGTGTTGGGTGCTATTTCATCACGCATTGCCAGTATTTCATCAATATGTTCATAATGAGCTGGTGCTTTAGACATCTCTTTACGAGACCGTAGATGGACAGTCAGAACTGCTACCTGATGCCGTAAAATAATTGGTAACCACTCTCTAAATTCTTCTGGTTTATAAAACCCAAGCCGCGTTTTTACTGAAACCGGCAAACTACCGCTTTGAGCGGCAACAATAATTTCTTCAGCTAAATCAGGATGCCTGATCAAATCAGATCCAGAACTATTTTTAATCACTGTGCCATCTGGGCAACCCATATTAATATCAACAGCCTGATAGCCCATGCCTGCTAAAACCTCTATTGACCCAGCTATTTCTTTGGGTCTTGATCCCCATATCTGTGCCACGGGCTGTTGTTCGCCTTCAGCGACTGCTAAGCGACCCTGAACAGAAAACTTAGCTTTAGGATGAACCATCGAACTAGCATTGGTAAACTCAGTATAATAAACATCCGGTGCCGCTGCTTTGGCGACAACACGTCTAAAAACAGTATCAGTTACGGCTTCCATTGGTGCCATACTAAAAAAAGGTTGTTTGCTCTCGTGATTATTTTGTACTTTTTCAATGACTTCGTCCCAGAAAAAATTTGGTTTTAATTCTGACATTATTTTGCCTCATAAAGTTTCATACTCATAAAAATATCTCTCCCATTTTAACATGAGAAAGACATTTTCACAAAATATTAACAACCTAAAAAAGTGAATAAATGATCAATTTGATCTGCTACTAAGCATCATCATTTTTGAAATGGCTCTAAATACGCCCCTCCCTATGAATCGCACTTAAAGTGTAGAATGATCCAGTAACGACAATCAATGCCTGAGAAGACTCACGAACACGCATTGCAAGTGAGATGGCTGCCGAAGCATCATTAGCAATCTCAACCTCAATACTTGGATAGTTCGATAAGATATCAGTTGCCAATTCGTCTGCAGATAACGCTCGTGTTTTGTTATTCGGTGTGACGGTAATGACGCGCTGAACAAATGGTATAATTTCATCCAACATCTCATGATAATCTTTGTCCTTGAGAACACCTAGAATCAAAGTCGGCTTAATTTTTAAATGCCAAGAATTTAATGCAGAGACTAATCCCTGAATGCCATCAACATTATGAGCAGCATCAAACAAAATGTTTTTATCAGCATGATAATTCATCCGTCCCAACATTTTTACATTAGCAATGCCATTACGAGTCTTTTCGGTATCAAATTGATATCCTTTTTCGATCAATGCCGCTTTCGTTTTCAATACGATACTGAAATTATGAACCTGAAAAGCACCCGCCATACTTAAGAAATAACCGCTCTTGCCATTAATAATCAAATCAAGACCAGATGGTGAGGTATTAGCTATAATGATTTCATCTCGCTTATGTTCGAACCAACGTGCGCCAACTTTTTCTGTTCGCGCTTTTAATACCTTTTTGGCTTCAATATCTTGTCCCGGATAGTCGATTACCCATGTACCCGGTTTGATAATAGCAGCCTTGTTTTCAGCAATTTCGGCGATATTATGTCCCAACAAATTTTGATGGTCAATGCTAATTTTAGTAAAAACAGTTAACATTGGTGGCTCAATCGCATTAGTGGCATCCCAAAGGCCACCTAACCCCGTTTCAAAAATAACCAAATTCACTTTTTTGTCAACAAATGCCAGCAATGAAATAATCGTAAAATACTCAAAATAAGATAAATAATAAAGTGGCACATTGTGATGTTTAAAAAGAACGACTAATTGATCATAATATTTTAAAAAATCACTTTTGGATATCATTTCCCCATTAATACGAATTTGTTCACGATCGTCCATGATAGAAGGACTTGAAAAATGACCATAGGTGTATCCATTGGCCTTTAAAATTGATCCCAACATTGTGCCTGTTGACCCTTTACCATTAGTCCCAGCAATATGGATAATTTTTAACGATTTGTCAGGATGCCCTAACCACATCAACACCTCTTTTAGTACAGCTACCCTACCTTCATCAAGAATACGCCATGTGTTGTCCAGACTTTTTAACACTGTCTTGTAGCGCGTTGTAACTTTTAACTCGCTTTTATCCATTTTTTTATCCACAATCAATCTCCAAAAAAGATATTTTCATTTAAACGCTTTGGTGAGCGGTATACCGTCTAAGACGTTTTCGAATTCCACATCAAGTAATTGTGCCATAGTGGGCGCTTCATCTACTAAGCTCGCTTCTTCAATTGTGCCATGCGCAATATCTGGTCCGGCCATCACAAGGGTAGTCTGATAGCCTACTTTATCCGGTCTGAATCCATGTACTGCTTTATAGCGATCGCTTTGACCTAATTCCTTCTCATCTGTGGGTTCCACAACTACTGGCCGATCAACTTCATCTGTAAAGAAAAAACCGTTTTGCGCTTCAACAATAAAAGTGGCTTCTGGATCAATGTGCCACTTGATAATATCTGCAGAAGTATAAATCATTTCGATACCAGGTACTTGCTGTACAACAGCACGCACCTCATCCACTAATGAAAGATCTTTTATATAAATATACGTAGACCCATCAGTTGTTTTGGCTAACACTCGCCAATCATTTGCAATCAGCCCTTTGTCAGTTACAGTGAGCCAATCATTAATGGCAAATAACTTGTTTAAATGGATCATATTTGCAACGTCAATTTGAAAATGATCACCTAAAACAACGAAATTGGTTTGCTCAAAAGCACCTGCATCTTTCGTCGCTTGAATAATATCACCAAGGTTGCCATCTAATCTTTTTAAAGCCTCATAAGCTTGCTTAGAACGCACCCCATATTTGTGACGATGCGAATCCATATCAACTAGATGAATAGCTGTCATATCTGGCTTCTTGTGTTTAATTGTGTCTGCTGCGGCTTTTGTAATAAATTGGTCTAACTGTGGTTGTGCAATTCCTTTTCGAAACTTACCAAATTTTCTATTCATATCAAATAAAAAATAGGGTGAACTAGCATGAAACGACACAAAATATTGGTTGGTCCAAATTCGGTTAGGAAAAATTTCAGCGATATTCCATGTAATTGGCGCTTTGGCTGAAACCGGCCATAAAAAAGCGGCTGTTTTTAATCCCTTGTTGTGTGCCAAATCAAATAAAGTTGGTGTCTTGATGTCCCGCGCGTACCAAAACCAGTCTGGTGAATCCCCTAACTCCGGCTGGATTTTTGTATTGTTTACAATACCATGCTTGGCGGGATAAACACCAGTCATAATAGTTGTATGTGAAGGATAAGTTAGCGTTGGATAAATGCCTTCAACTTTTTTTACATGGGTTCCCCGAGCGATTAAAGCAGCAACATTAGGCATCAAATCAATGTGCTCTGCAATATCTTCAGCACCCATAGCATCAAAAGATACAATTACTAACGGGTTTTTAATAGTCATGAGTTTCTTCCTTCTCGTCAAATTACAAATATTTATATTTCATTTATTGTAGCACTGATATGAGAGACGTTCAAAAATATAACATTAGTATTTGAGTACTATACTTTAACTTAAATTCATTACTAAATAGACAATTAAAACTCAAGTGATAGACGTCTTATGATCATTTAAAATTCATATAACTATTGCACCTTATAATAATTTAAAATAGGATCACAATAAATAAGGAGAAATTTATGCCAGGGTTTTATATCATCATTTTTTCAGTTTTATTATTACTAATTTATGTGTCATTTCGTCTGAATGATGTTCACTTACTTGCATTTGTCAGCACAGTGTTGATTATCCAAATCGGATTTTGTGCCTTTGCTTTTTTCTTATTCAAACGTTTATAGTGGGGTACGCTACTAATTTTTCAGTTAAAAATCCTCTTCTGTTTTGTAAAACTTCCGATTGTCTAAGCCAAATACTTTATCGGAAAATGATCCTGAATTTGTTTTTTCTAAAGCCCCCGTCATCATTTGAATCCCCGCATCCAGCTCATCAAGTTGATGGAGAACTTCTGCTTCCATTAGTGCCGGACGAACGGGCGATCCAAACTCTAGCAAACCATGATGTGCTAGAACCACATGACGTAAAATAATCATTTCTTCACTCTGCAAATCAAAATGTAACTCATTTGCTGCCAAAACGATTTGCTCATCAATTAACGTAATATGGCCAATTAAGTTTCCTGCCAATGTATATTGTGTAGCAATTGGTCCAGAAAGTTCGATCACTTTCCCCAAGTCATGCAGCAAGGCACCAGAAATCAGCAAATCCTGATTAAGTTGCGGATATTGTAAAACAAGATTTTTTGCTAGTTTAGCAATCGACAAAGAGTGAAAAGCCAGTCCGCCTCCAAATGCGTGATGATTCATCTTTGCGGCAGGATATTTTAAAAACAAATCATTATATTGCGTAAATAACTTTCTAACTAATCGATTCCAGGTAGGATTAGCAATTGACAAGATAAAATCACTAAGTTCTTCGCTCATTTCGGCTTCTTTAACTGGCGCATGAGTCATAAAATCTGAAGGACTATCAGGTTCCCCAGCTTCAGTTAGTCTGACGTGAGTAATTTGTATCTGAGGCTGATCACGATATGATCCCCTAACGCCTTGTAAGCTAACAACTTTCCCAGGAATCAAAGTCTTAATTTGTTCATCAGTAGCATCCCAAAGATTACCAGGCAGATCTCCTGAGCGATCCGAAAACAGTATACTGATATAAGTTTTCCCTGTTTTCGTTAAACGTACCTCTGCAGCTTTGATTAATGCAAAATTATCAATATGCTCTGTATCTTGATACTCTGCTAATAATTTGTTCATCTCATGGCCCCTTACCAGCTTAATTAGTTATAATTCTATCACTTTGTCGAAGTGTTCGTTATGAATAGCAGCTGTCCAATAGATAACTTGCTGATTCCGTCCAATATCAGTTAATAATGCTATAACATTTTGTTTGCGACTTAAATCAAAATTAACAAAGCCATCATCTACTAGAATAGGCATATTAATAATATCCTTAATAACTTGGCTTAACGCTAAACGAAAAGCCACATATAGTTGTTCTTGCGTCCCGGTAGATAATTCTACTACACTAAACTTTTGTCGATCATTTCTCACGACCTGCAACGTATTTTTATCGAATTGAATGTTTACATATCGACCGGCTGTCAGTTTTTGAAAATAGTCCGTTGCTAACTGCTGCATCTTTGGAAAGCGATTTTGAGATGCATCTTGCAAGGCTTGATTTATCCATTTTACGCTCATTTTTTTTGCTAAATATTCGCCAAATTGTTGTGTCAGTTCTGTTTTTTGGTTAGCAAGATCTTGTTGTAACATCATGAACTGATCGTTACTAGTTCTTTGCTCTTGCTGAGCTTTATAATGTGCAATGTCGCTCTGCAATTCAAAGGCATGTTTTTGTAGTATCGTTAAGTGTTTTTGTTGTTTTTCCTTCTGTTCAAGCAGTTGAGTTTCATTATCATACTTTAACAGTTCTTGGCTCGTACTTTCATCAATTTGGTTCATGATATCTTGATAGCGCTGCTTTAATTGTTCATTTTTATTATATTGATCTAATGTGTTTTGCAGTTCGTGCAAATCTGTGACATGATATTCTTTAAAAATTGTTTTCTGTTCGTTCAACTTCTCAGACAACTTTTCCTGTTGTTGTTGTATTTCAGTGACAATTTGATTTTGCTGTTGCACATACATACTTCGCTTACTTTGCTCTGAAAGACTTTCTTGTTGTTGAACACTTATTAATTGCGCAATGGTTAATTCTAACGAATCTGAAAGAATCTGAATATCAAGCTTCAATGCAATTGGCTGTATCATTTGAATAAGACTGTCATATTGGCCTTCAATTTGTTCATTTAAGCTTTGAATATCCATTTTTTGTTGTTCATATTGATCCACCTCAGGCTGTATCTTCTTAATGTTTTGTATATTAAGGGGGCTGTAAGCCTTTTGAATCATTTGGCGTATTTGATTTTTCTTCTGTCGCTTATAGAAGAGACCTGCGGTTACAATTAGTGACAAAATAACCATCCACAGGGCAGGCCAGTGCATTATAAAAATACTAACGAATAAGATTAAAATTAACGCACCAGTTGACAGCAAATACACATTTGAAGAGGATAAACTTTGCAATTCACTGTCTGTTAATCCTTTCGGCACATCCCCCTCAAACTGAGCTTCAATTTGTTCCTTCTGCTTTAGCAAATTAGTTCGCTTCTCAGTATTCACTGCTAAATTTCGTTGCGCTACTTGTGCTTTTGTCAAAACCATTTGGTCGGTGTTGTCATCACTCACTTCATGAGGCACTTCAATATTTTTTAACGCTTCATTATGCCGCAAAATATTATCATTCAAAGAGTCAATTTCAATTTGTAATCGTCGTGCTTGCACGACCTGCTTTTCATCAACAGAGGGTACATTTTCGATTTCTATTTTTTTAGCTGATTCAAACAATTGGTATTGTTGTACTAACTGTTGTGTTTCTTGTAGTTGTTGACTAGCAGTAAGAATTTTTTCTTCTTGCTCATGTTGCTCACTTTCTAAATCAGTTAGTACTTGTTCTGCCAACATAAAGTCATCTAATTCAGCACTTTTTTGATGTAATTCTTCCGTGGCATTTTCATATTCTTTAATGGCAATATTTAAAGGCCTTTTATTTGCCCGCGGAGCAAATAGTTTATCAGCAGACTTATCAAATTCAGCCATGACATCTAACCAACCGGTGCTCCCTACAGCACCAATATTTAGTAGCAACTTTTGAAAATCCACTGATTTGATTTGAGATATTCGGGTTAGGTCTTCTTGGTTAAAATTAAAAATATCGTCAAATGCTTCTCTTGTAAGTGGCGATAATTTTTGTTTCAACCACTTTTCTGGATCAATAATTTCCGTTTGATTAATTAAGCGTGTAATTGTCAAAGTTGTTTTGGTACGATTCAAACGCGTAATTTTGACATCACCCTCATCGGTTTCTAAAATTAGGCTACCACCGTATTGGCTTCCGTCCTTTGTATCGTAAACATTATGACCATTTTTTTTCGTTGGAAAGCCAAACAAGACACCTACAATAAATGCTCTTAGGGTTGTTTTTCCCGACTCATTTTGTCCGAAAATAACCTGCAAACCATCCGATAAATCAAAAGCTTCTTGCGACCAACGGCCAAATCCGCTAATTTCTAAGCGTTTAATCTTCATTGTTTTGTCGCCTTTCTGCGATTAATTGTTCCATAGCATTTTGAAGTTCTTCCTGACCATCATCACTCATGAAATGCTCACGAATAAATACAGGAACTTGACTTGGCAAGTAATCAGTTATGTTAGACTCTTCAAACACCTTGTCAAGCGCCCCCGTCCAGTATTGTTGATCAATATTGTCAGAAACTAATGATAATTGTCTAGCATTAGCAACACTTAAACGAACGACCCACATGTTAGTTGGTAATTGATCACGTAGTTTGTCTAATGTCACACCGCTATTAATTCTTTCAATAATGGTTGCATCAATCTGAGCAGTTATAGTGATTGACCAAAAAGTTATTTTGTCATTTTTGAGACTGATAATTTGATCAATTAGGTCAGTCTCATCTGTCATTGACGAAATCGTCGTACTATTCCAATTAATTGGTGCAATATTTTTAAATTCTGGAATTAAACGTTGATTCTCAGAGTGAACCAAGTAATAGCCTTTGTCCCCGGTTTCTTTACGATTTAAGCCCTGTAAAACACCAGAATAACCAATAAACGGCTGCTCATTTAGCGTCTGACGTATATGAATGTGACCCAAAGCCCAATAATCATAGTTCTTTTGCAACATATCACTCAAGGAAAAAGGAGCATAAGGATCACCAGCCACACCAAGTGCACCATGATACAAGCCTATTTGATAGTCAGTATCTCCCTTGCTAGGAAAATCATCAATGATTTTTTCAGTTTGACGTTGGGTTTGGTAACTAAAGCCCGTCAGCGCAACTTTTTCTCCAGAATGAAGTATTTTAATTTTTGTTTCTACTTCTTGATGAAAAACATGGATATTGTTTGGCCAGGGCAGATGATTTCTCGTATCTGCTTCAAAGTCATGATTCCCAAAACTTAAAAAAACATCAATGTTCACATCTGAAAGTCGTTTGAATTGTTTGCTCACTACTTCTTGAATAAATGGACTATTCTCCGCTGAATTATATAAATCTCCTGGGAATAAGACAAAATCGACCTCAGCAGAAATAGCATCATCAATTAATTGCTCAAATGCCTTAATTGTTGCTGTTTGAACTGTTTTTTTAGAGTAAATGGCAACTGTTTATCCAGACCAGAAAAAGGATTGCCAAGATGCACATCACCTGCATGAATAAATTTCATATAATCTCCTAAGCGAATATTTGTTCGTATAGATAAGTATACCTAAAAAAATAATGTGATTCAACTAAAAAAGCGCTCTAAACAGCGCTTTTTGTCAGTATTTTAATGTTTAAAGTGACGTGTTCCACTGAATATTAAGACAACGCCCAATTCATCAGCCTTGGCAATCGAATCCTTGTCTTTTATAGATCCACCAGGCTCAACAATCGCTTTAATACCATGTTCTGCTGCATACTGAACAGAATCATCCATTGGGAAAAATGCATCTGAAGCTAATACTGCTTCATCAAACCCTGGCTTTTTTTCTGCCTTTTGGATTGAGTAAACAACTGAATCAATACGATTCGGCTGTCCTGCACCGATGCCTAATGTTTGACCATTACGAGCGACAACAATAGCATTTGACTTCACATGTTTCACTACTTTTTGAGCAAAAACCATTGCCTGTAACTGTTCTTTAGTAGGCTGTGCTTTTGAAACCACGGTAAAATTATTTTCAGACTCACCAACCAAATCACGCTCTTGTACAACCACCCCACCTAATACGGAAGTGACTTCCAATTTTTGTGGAATACTTGTTGTAAATGGTAATGTCAGCAAACGAAGATTTTTTTTAGCTGCTAAAATTTCATATGCTTCCGGTGTGAAGCTTGGTGCAATAATAATTTCAAGGAAAATATCATGCATCTTTTCGGCAGTTGCTGCGTCAACTTCACGATTAAGCGCTACAATACCACCAAAAATTGAAATATCGTCAGCAGCAAAGGCTTGATCCCAAGCAGCTTCCAAAGTTTGTCCCTGCCCTATTCCAGCTGGATTCATGTGCTTAACTGTAACAACTGTCGTTTCTTCATATTCAGCAATTATTCTAAGGGCTGCATCAGCGTCACGAATATTGTTATATGACAATTGTTTGCCGTGTAAAATATCAGCATTCAGAACCGAATAGGCTTCAGGTAAGGCTGTCTTATAGGCAGCAGCTGGTTGATGTGGATTTTCCCCGTAACGCATATCATCAAATTTTTCGTAAGCTAATGTTAGATTTTCAGGAAATGATGTTTCCGTCAAATAATTGGCAATCAAGGCATCATAACTGGCAGTATGTTGAAACACTTTTGCGGCTAATGACTTACGATATTCACGATCCACTTCACCAGCTTTTAGCTTATTGACAACAACATCATAATCTTTTGGATCCACAATTGGCAAAACTGATGCAAAATTTTTAGCTGCAGAACGTAACATTGAGGGTCCACCAATATCAATGTTTTCAATTGCTTCCGCCTCAGTAACACCTTCTTTTTGGATGGTTGATTTGAAGGGATATAAATTAACAACTACCATATCAATCGGTGTGATATCAAATTCTGCTAATTTAGCCATGTGCTCTGGTAAGTCACGACGAGCAAGTAAACCAGCATGGACACGAGGATGTAAAGTTTTTACACGGCCATCCAACATTTCTGGAAAATCAGTTACTTCATCAATTGAAATAACATCTAAACCGGCATCGACCAACACTTTATGAGTACCGCCAGTAGATACCAATTCATAACCTAATTCAACTAAATTTTTGGCAAAAGGGATTAAACCACTTTTATCAGAAACGCTAAGTAATGCTCGTGTCATTTTAAAAATACTCCTTCATCTATTAACTTTGCAAGTGTGTTGGGATACAGCACATGTTCAACATTATGAATACGTGTCTCAAGTAAATCAATGGTATCATTCACCAAAATTGGGACAGCTTCTTGAGCAATTATCTCACCGGTATCAATGCCATTATCCACAAAATGAACGGTTACACCGGTCTCTGAAACACCGGCTTCAAAGGCATCTAGGATGCTGTGTCGTCCCGGGAATTTAGGCAGCATGGCCGGATGGAGGTTAATAATCTTCCCTGAATAGGTATCGATTAACTTTGGCGTCAAAATACGCATATAACCAGCCAATAAAATACCATCAACTTGATCTGTTTTAAGTTGATTAATAATGACCTGTTCCGCTTCGATCTTCGTTTCATAATTAGAATATTTGATTGCTGTAGCAGGAATACCGAATAATTTCGCTAAATTCAGGGCACCAGCAGTTGATTTATCAACAATCAAACGTACGATTTCAGCATTCAGATTTCGTTGTAAAATAGCATCATTTAATGCTTGAAAGTTGGTCCCCGTACCAGACGCAAAAACTGCTAACTTTACTTTTCTCACCATGGTTCATTACCTGTAAAGACAACTCGATCGTTCTGAGCAGGCGTTATTTTACCAAGCACGTAGGCTGTTTGATTTTGATGAGTTAATAAGGTCATTGCATCTGCTAATTGTTGTGGCTTTACAATCAGAATCATACCTAATCCATTATTGAACGTCAATAGCATATCTTCTAAAGATAAATGTCCTTTAGCTTGTAGTTCGTGGAAAATAGGCAAAATTGGCCATGAACCCCAGCTTATTTCAGCAGAAACATTATCGGGCAATGCTCGAGGTAAGTTCTCTATGATTCCTCCACCAGTAATATGCGCCATGGACTGCACAAGGTTGGCTGCAACAACCGGCCAAACAGATTGAGCATATAAAGCTGTTGGAGTCAGTAAGGTTGCCTTTGTCTCAGGAGATAATTGATTAAAGTCGTCATCCGACTGAACACCAAAAACCTGACGTACTAGCGAATAGCCGTTAGAGTGAATTCCAGAAGATGGCAAACCAATCAAAACATCTCCTTCAGAGACATTTTTTGCAGACAATAATTGTTGCCGCTCTGCAATACCAACAGCAAAAGCTGCTAAGTCATAATGTTTTTCCGCGTACAATCCTGGTAGTTCAGCACTTTCACCACCAATTAGAGACATATTTGATGCTTTGGCGGCTTTGGCAATGCCAGTGACAATTTCAGCAACAACTTCTGGTCTCATCTTGTCCACAGCTAAATAATCCAGTAAGAAAGCTGGCTTTGCGCCCTGAGCTAAGATATCATTAGCCACCATCGCTACTAAATCTTGTCCAATTGTATCATGTTTATCCGCAGCGATAGCCAACAGTAGTTTTGTTCCTACCCCATCAGCGCCTGAAATCAAAACCGGATCAGTGTATCCTTTTCCTAAAGCAAATGCAGCGCCAAAACCACCAATACCGTCAAGCACTTGGTCATTATATGTATCTGCAACTGCATCTTTCATTAAATCAACAGCACGTTCTCCAGCCTTGATATCGACGCCAGCTTTCTGATACGCATTTTTCTCACTCATATTTCCACCCCCTGAATTGTTTGTGAATCTAAATGGATAGTGCCATCTGACAAAAGCTCCTGATGTCGCAATGAAGCCACTTGACGGGGATGATAAGTGGTTACTGGTTCAGGAACAAAATCAACTTCTCCAGAACGAACAAATCGGTCTAAACTGGCTTTATAATCATAAATTGGACTTGGATAATGCCCATCAAAGTAAGCGGTCGTTAGCCCGGTTCCTTCTCCATCATATGGTAAGTCAATTGCCTTAACCAGTGCATCAACTGACAAAAATCCAAGTGAATCAGCTTCAATCATTTTTGTCATTTCAAGCAATGAATGATTTGCGCCCATCAGTTCTTCTGTTGTTTGCATATCAATACCATAAAATGACGGAAATTTAAATATAGGACTCGCAATTCTTACATGAACTGATTTAGCACCAGCTTCTTTCAGCATTCGCACGATAAACATAGAGGTTGTTCCACGAACAATTGAGTCATCTATCAAAACGACATTTTTATCAACAACAACGTCACGGACAGCGCTTAATTTCATACGAACGGCTCGTTCTCTTTTATCTTGTGTTGGTTCAATAAATGTACGCGCAATGTATTGATTTTTTACTAACCCCATCTCATTTGGTAAACCACTGGCTTCAGCAAACCCAGCGGCTGCACTCAAACTAGAGTTCGGAATGCCAACAACAATGTCTGCTTCCGGAACCGGCTGTTCTGCTGCTAAAGCTGCCCCCATCCGCTTACGTGCCTTGTGTACATTCACACCATAAATCATTGAATCAGGGCGAGCAAAATAGATATATTCCATCGAGTCAATATTTAAAGTGGTTTTATCAGTATATGTATCGATGGTTAAACCATTGTCGTCGATCGCGATTAGTTCGCCAGGTTGTACATCGCGTACGAACTTGGCACCAACAACTTCAATAGCAGCTGTTTCAGATGTAACAATGTAGTGACCATCCGGCATTTGACCAATGACAAAAGGTCGAAACGCGTGTGGATCCAACGCAGCAAACATTCCATGTGGCGTCAATAGCAAGAACGCAAATCCACCATGTACAATGTTTAAAGCTTCTTTTAGTTTATCAATAAATTTGTCTGCTTTAGATCGGCGAATTAAATGCAATAAAATTTCAGAATCAGAAGATGATTGAAAAATGGCCCCTTCTTCTTCCAAATTTTCACGTAATGTAAGGGCATTTGTCAAATTACCATTGTGCGCTAATGAGATTTGCATGTCATGAAAATTCACCATCAAAGGTTGGATATTTTCTAACCCATTAGATCCAGCTGTGGCATAACGCACATGACCAATAGCACTTTTCCCAGATAATGCTTCAATGCGAGATGTATCTCGAAAAACATCACTCAGTAGACCTAAACCACGTTCTTGCCACAAATGACCATTATTGTTAGCAACAATACCAGCACCCTCTTGACCACGATGTTGTAATGCATGTAGTCCATAGTATGTTAATTGCGCCGCATCGGATCGACCCCAGACGCCAAAAATGCCACATTCTTCATTCAAACTACGCACATTAAGACGTGATGTTTCATTTTTTTGTTCGTTCATCATCGTTACTCCGCGTTTAGTTTCCATGCGATACTCTCCTGGTAGATTTTCTTCGTTTCGCTTAATGACAATTGAATATCGCTTGTTGTCGTTGTAATATTAATCGTATCATCTGCAGTAACCACACCTAATTTTATTACTCGGTCACCGGCTAGTGATTCAAATGTTGTCCTATTTTCAGGTGACACACTGACTACAAAACGACTTGGTGTTTCCGAAAATAAATACTTATCGGCTAAGTCTACCGAGATATCAAAACCAAGATTTCCAGCAAAGGCGCTCTCAAGAAGACCAACGACTAATCCACCTTCAGATAAATCATGCGCACTATTAAGCAGACGTTGATCAGTGACATCTAGAATGAACTGTTGCGCTGCTAACTCGTCCTCATCATTAAAATCAAATAATTGACCGGCAATATGTCCTGTTTGCATCTTTTGAATTTCTGAACCGTTAAAGCTATCTTTCGTTCGCCCTACAAGATAAATGTTATCGCCTGCTTTTTGAAATGCCGTTCGTGTTGCTTTTGTGATATCTTCAAGCAAACCAACCATGCCAATCATTGGTGTGGGATAAATTGCTTGCCCATCTGTTTCGTTGTAAAGAGACACGTTTCCAGAAATAATTGGTGTGTCAAGATGTTTAGCCACGCCATTAATCCCAGCAACAGCTTGATCCAACTCATAATAAACTTCTGGATTATCCGGTGAACCAAAGTTCAAGCCATCTGTGATGCCAATTGGCTTTGCCCCTGTGGATACAATGTTTCTAGCCGCTTCAGCAACTGCCATTTTGGCACCCACACGTGGATTGAGATATAAATAACGAGCATTGACATCTGTTGTCATCGCTAATGCCTTTTGCGTATCACGAATACGAATCAACGCCGCATCTCCACCAGGCTTAATAGCCGTATCAGCGCGCACTTGAGAATCAAAGTGTCGGAACAACGATGCTTTAGAAGCAATTGTTGGTTGTGCGAGTAATGTTAATATTGTTTCTTTGACGTTACCCATGTCTGGCTCAAATTGTTCATCTGTAAAGTTCGCCAATCTTGCCGGTTCAATCATTGGTAAGTCTTGCTTTGGCGCATGCGTTAAGAAATCAACAGGCACATCTGCAACAACTTCATTTTTGAAGTTTAATCGATAACGACCATCATCGGTAACTTGACCAATGATTACAGCATCTAAATCAGCCGATTGGAACAAATCAATAATAGCTTGTTCTTCACCCTTTTTAACAACCAGCACCATGCGTTCTTGCGACTCTGACAACATTAGTTCATATGGCGTCATTCCTGTTTCACGTTGAGGGACCATATCCAAGTTCAAGTGAATACCCATGCCTGCTTTAGCAGCCATTTCAGAACTCGAAGATAGGAGTCCAGCTGCACCCATATCTTGAATGCCAACAATAATATCAGAATGTTCACGAATTGCTTGGAGCGTTGCGTCCATCACCAACTTTTCCAAGAATGGATCGCCAACTTGAACAGCCGAACGATCAGATTTTTCTGCACTTGAAAACTCAGCAGAGGCAAATGAAGCGCCATTAATACCATCACGACCAGTTTTAGCACCAACATAGATAATTGAATTTCCTATGCCTTTAGCTTGTCCAACTTGCATAGCATTTTGGTCCATCAAGCCAACAGCCATAACATTTACCAATGGATTGCCAGCGTAAACGCCATCGAAACCAATTTCGCCTCCCACTGTGGGAATACCAATCGCATTACCGTATCCCGCAATTCCTGCTATGACACCGTCAACAATATGTTTTGTATGCGCATTGTCCAATTCACCAAAACGTAGCGAATCCAGTACAGCAATAGGTTGGGCACCCATTGAAAAAATATCACGTAAGATACCGCCAACTCCGGTTGCTGCCCCCTCATACGGTTCAACAAATGAAGGATGATTATGACTTTCAGCCTTAAAAACAACTGCTTGATTGTCACCAATGTCTAAAATTCCAGCACCTTCACCTGGTCCCTGTAAAACCCGTTCGTTGGATGACCAGAATTTGCGCAAAATTGGCTTTGATTTCTTATAAGAAACGTGTTCCGACCACATTCCTGAAAAAATGCCTGTTTCAGTAAAATTAGGTAGACGCTTTAACTCCTTAACAATCAAATCATATTCTTGTTCTGTAAGCCCCCACTCTATATAAATTTTACTGTCACGTACTTCTTCGGGTGATAATTCATTTGTTGTCATTATATTAGGCTCCTGCTAGAATGCCGCTCAAAATACTTTTGAAAAAGTTCTTACCATCTTCGTTACCAGTCACTGCATCAACTGCACGCTCTGGGTGTGGCATCATACCAAAGACGTTACCATTTTCATTCATAATCCCCGCTATATCATGTGCTGATCCATTGGGATTATCCACATATCGGAAAACAATCAGATTATCCTCTTCAAGTTTCGTCAATGTTTCTGCATCGGCATAATAATTTCCTTCTGCATGTGCCACAGGAATATTAATTATTTCTTCAGAATCATAAGTATTTGTATAAGCAGTGTTTGGATTTGCAATTGAAAGTGCTATCTCATCGCAAATAAATCCTGGTTTTTTATTTGTTAATAGTTGTCCAGGTAGCAAACCAGCTTCTGTCAAAATTTGAAATCCATTACAAATGCCAACAATAAGCTTGCCATCATTAGCCGCCTGTGTCACAGCACTCATGATTGGTGAAAAACGGGCAATCGCTCCTGTACGCAAATAATCTCCGTATGAAAAACCACCTGGTAAAAAGATTGCATCATATTCTTTCAAATTATTATGTTTTGCAGAAACAATTTCTGCATCAACACCAAATTCTTGCAATGCATGTAACATGTCAAAATCACAATTTGATCCTGGAAAACTAATAACCGCAGCTTTCATGATAGTACCTCGTCCTCATCTACCAAAGATAAATCAAAGCGGTAGGTTTCGGTATTTTGATTGATTAATAGGGCATCAGTGAAACTTTCAACTTCTGAAGTAGCAGCATCAACATCGGTCGCTTTCAGCTTAATTTCAAAATATTTTCCTTGTGATACTTGCTCGATTCCGCTATAATCCATACGATTTAACGCAGCTTTAATCACTTCACCTTGTGGATCAAGGATTGATGGCTTGTATGTGACATATATTTTTGCTAAGTACATATTATTTCTCCAAATTTTCTAAACGTGATAGAACATCACGATAACCAACAGTAACATCACCAGCATGTTTTCGAAATACATCTTTATCAAGTGACTTACCTGTTTTTTGGTCGACCAAACGCATATTATCTGGTGACAATTCATCAGCCAAGATTAACTTTCCCTCACTATCACGACCATATTCTAATTTAAAGTCGACTAAGTTAATATTAATTTCATCAAATATTTCTGTGAGCGCTTGATTAACTTCTTGGGCATATGCACGTAATTTTGTGAGTTCAGATAATGTGGCAAAACCAAGAGCTAAAATTTGAGAATCATTCATGAAGGGATCATCCAGCTCGTCTGATTTATAGTAAAATTCTTGAACAACTGGTGTTAATTTTTGCATTGGCGTTGCGTTAAATTTACTTACAAAATGCCCTGATGCGTAGTTTCGCGTAACCACTTCAATGGGCAAAATCTCAAGGGCTAAGTCCAATTCGTCTGTTTCAGAAACCGAAGAAAGATAATGATTTTCAATGCCCTGACGTGTTAAATGTTCAAATAATATATGCGAAATTGCACTATTCAATTGGCCTTTTTCTGGTATATTTTCATGTACCTTACCATTTAAAGCTGTTGCTTGATCCATATAATGAACCCACAAAATTGTAGGATTATCTGTGAAATAAACTTGTTTCGCCTTGCCTTGATATTTCAGTTCTCCGCGAGTCACTGTTTTGTCTTCGTATTCAGTTGCGCTGCTCATGCAAGTCACCCCATTCTTTTAATTTTCGACCATTTTCTGTTCCTAATACCGTAATATGTCCCATTTTACGATTAGGTTTAACAGCCAATTTACCATAATCGTGAAAATGCCACTCAGGATGATGAATTAAATCTTCTCTAGCTTGTGTTAACTCATCGCCCAACAAATTCAACATTGTAGCAGGGCTTTGCAACTCAATTTTTGGTATAGGTAGACCGACAATACTTCTAATATGTCCTTCAAACTGTGATACATTTGTCGCTTCAATACTATAATGTCCAGAATTATGTGGTCGCGGTGCTAATTCGTTAACCCATACTTCCTCGTCAGCGACAAATAACTCAATACCAAGTACGCCACGCAATTTAAGTGACTCAGCGATATTCTCAGCAATTGCTTCAATTTTATTCTTGAGTGTTAATGAGATGTCGGCAGGTGCTGTTGTCGTTTTTAAAATGTGATTTTCATGAACATTTTCGACAATCGGCCAGGTCACAATTTGCCCATCTTGGGAACGTGAAACCATAATACTTAGCTCTTGTTTAAAATTCACAACTTGTTCTAAAATTAATTGCGTATCTGGAAAATCTTTTTCAAGATTAACAATATCTTGCACTGTATTAATTGACCACTGACCATGGCCATCATATCCTCCACTCACTGTTTTTAAGATAGCTGGTAAAGTTACCTTTCGTAAATCTTCGGGTGAATTTACTTCAATGAAATTTGTGACTGGTACTTTAGCATCATCCCGAATAAACTTTTTTTCAGTAATGCGATCGCTTGTAATTCTTAGTAGTTCTGTACCTTGCGGCAATTCTGCATCGCTTTGCTTATTCAATGCATCTCGATCAACATTTTCAAATTCATATGTTAACACTTCACTTCGTCGTGATAATTCATTTAATGCTTCGACATCATCATAATCAGCAACTATCTGAAAATCTGATACTTGCCCAGCTGGAGAGCCTTTCGTGGGATCCAAAATTCCGACACGGTACCCCATTTCTTTTGCAGAAAGAGCCATCATTTGACCAAGTTGGCCACCACCAATAATACCAATCGTTGCCGGCGGTAAAATTACTCCCGTCATATCAATTCTGCCTCGCTTTCAATAGAAGTCTTTGTTTGGCGTTCTCGATATTCATTCAAGGCCTGCAATACGTCATTATCATTTAAAGCAATAATTTGTGCGGCTAGAATTGCCGCATTTTTTGCACCTGCATCACCTATTGCAACTGTTGCAACGGGAACCCCCGCTGGCATTTGAACAATAGAGAGTAAAGAATCCAGTCCATTTAGTGCCCGTGATTGCATCGGCACGCCGATGACTGGTAGCGTTGTATTAGCTGCCAGCATACCAGGCAAATGAGCCGCGCCGCCGGCACCAGCAATAATTACTTGAAGCTTATTGTTTCTTGCTTGTGTGCCAAATGATTGTAATTCTTGAGGCATGCGATGCGCTGAAATGACGTGTTTTTCGTAAGTAACACCTAATATATCCAAAATTTCTGTCGTTTTTTTCATGCTGGACCAATCACTAGTTGATCCCATGACAACTGCAACTTGAGGCATATTTTTCTCCAATGTGTACAATTTTTGTGATTTGCAAGGTTATCGTTCGTTTACAATTACAATTTAACAGATTTTTATACATTTGTGTTCGTTTTAAAATAAGAAAATTCACAATAATTAAAAAATAGTTCGTATATAACGAACGTTTTTGACATTTATTTGTTTTTATCCGAACGTTAGCGATGTATGCGTTTACAAAAACATCAAAACTGAACGTTCGTCTAAAATTTTGAGCAATAAAAAAGAAGCATTTCTGCTTCTACGAAATTAATACTTTTCTAAATATGAATCTGTTTCCCATTGAGAAACATACTGACGATATGATGTATATTCAATCTTCTTTGCTTCAATAAATTTGTCAGCAATATGTTCACCAATCGCTGCACGGACAACGTCATCAGCTGCAAGTTCACGAACTGCCGCCAACAATGTGTCTGGCAAATCCGTAATACCGGCACGCTCACGTTCAATTTCATCCATCAAATAAATGTTTTTATCAACTGAAGCCAATGGTTCCAACTCACGCTTAATACCATCTAATCCTGAAGCAAGAATTGCTGCAAGAGATGTGTAAGGGTTGGCCGTTGGATCTACTGAACGCAGTTCCAAACGTGTTGATTGCCCACGTGATGCTGGAACACGTACCATTGGTGAACGGTTTGAAGCTGACCAAGCAACATAAACTGGTGCTTCAAAGCCAGGCGTCAAACGCTTATATGAGTTAACAGTTGGGTTTGCCAAAGCTGTAAAGGCTGTAGCGTGTTCCAAAACACCACCCAAGAAGTTATAAGCTGCTTTTGAAAGTCCCATTTCATCAGAAACATCTTCAAATGCATTGCCTTCTTTAGTAAACAAAGACATGTTTGTGTGCATACCTGAACCATTAATGCCAGCAACTGGTTTTGGCATGAATGTTGCAAAGTAACCATTCTTACGCGCAATTGTTTTAACAACGAGCTTAAATGTCTGAATGTTATCTGCCGCTTCCAATGCTGATGCATACTTAAAATCAACTTCGTGTTGACCTTCAGCAACTTCGTGGTGAGCTGCTTCGATTTCAAAGCCCATCTTTTCCAATGTCAAGACGATTTCACGACGAACATTTTCACCCATATCCAAAGGTGCCAAATCAAAGTAGCCACCCTTATCATTCAATTCAGTGGTTGGGTTTCCTTTTTCATCAAGCTTGAACAAAAAGAATTCAGGCTCAGTACCAACATTAAATGAAGTAAATCCAGCTTCACGTGCTTCTGTCAACACAGTACGTAGTGCGTGACGAGGGTCGCCAGCAAATGGTTCACGATCCGCTGTATAAATATCAGCAATTAATCGTGCCACCTTACCGCCGTGTCCGTCAGTCGCCCATGGGAAAATCATGAATGTGGACAAATCAGGATATAGATACATATCTGATTCATTAATACGCACAAATCCTTCGATAGATGAACCGTCAAACATCAAATCATTATCTAACACTTTATCTAACTGTGATGTGGGCACTTCGACATTTTTAATAGCGCCCAAGACGTCTGTAAATGTTACGCGGATAAACTCCACGTTTTCGTCTGCCACGATTTGCTTAATTTCTTCTTTGGTAAAAGTTTTGCGAGCCATGATTGTCCTTTCTTAATGAGCCCCGAATCGTCCAAGTTGGGCGAATTCTTTTTGTAGTGAACGGCGTAGTGCTGCTTCTGAATCTTGTTTTTCTTGTGCTTTACGGCGTTGCTTGGCAAAAATTTCTTGAATATCCTTGATAGAGTCTCCAGCATCCAAGAAATCACGAATTTCGAGCAAACGATCAACATCATTTAATGAAAAACGTCTCTGGCCACCTTTGCCGCGACCCGGCGCAATTAATTTCTGTTGTTCATAGTATCTAATCTGACGATCAGTCAATAACGTGAGCTCGCGTACAGTACCAATTGGTAAAATTGATAAATTACGTCTCAATTCGCGTTCGCTCATCACAATACCTCCGCTTAAGATACTTTTATTCTAAACGAAATTAATAACCTTTGCAAATTATGTGTCAGGTTTTCTAACATTAAGTTTAGTTATAGACCAAATGGAATATTTTCGGTTTGATGGCTAATTGTACTCAGTTCCACTTTGACCTTTTTCAACTCCTGGCGACCAATTGTTTTTAAAATCGCCTCCCCAGTTGCTAAATGTGCTACTTGGTCAATTAGGTCCTCTTTGATGATTAATAAGCTTTTCATTTCATTTCGTGTGTTTAATCGCTGCACGATAAAGCTACCAAATTGTCCGAGTAACTCAACAGGAACATCTAATGGGCTTTGTGTACTCAGCATCAAATCCAATCCTAGTTTTCGTCCCTCACGAATTAACGAAAAGATGCCGTAATTGCCATGATCATCTTTAGACAAGTATCGATGTGCTTCATCAATAAAGATTGTTACAGGAAAGCTTAGTCCATTAAGTTTTGCTATGCTCATCATCTGCAGAGTCAGAATTTCAACAAGTACTTGATTTAATTTTTGTTCGTGACTAAACAAAGATAAATCGATGATCAAACTCTGTTTCGTCGCCCGACGTGTTATAAACAATCGCAGTAAATAATCGACATCATAGTGCACAATTTCTTGTTTCGTTGATCTTAACAATAAAGTACGTATTTGTTTATTTTTTAAGGTTTGTTTTAATTGAGCAAGACTTGACCATGCTTTGGCAATGGCTTCCTTATCATAAATTTGTCCTAATAATGAAAAATCAGCACGCTCATCAACATAAGGCGTAATAAATTCTTCTTGCAACTGATTAGCCAGCAAGCTTAAATCAAAGTATTTATCCTTAATTTTAAGCTGTTCCACTAGGTTATCATGTTCAATTTGGCTTCTATTGATCTTTTTATAGATTCCTGGTTTTGCTACAACATTGTTTTGTATTTGCAAACTTTCAATTGCAGCGGGTAAATTGGCTAGCAGCGATTCATCTGTAATATTTAATAGATGAGCAATTTGATCACTCGTTAAGTGAGTAACATCAAAGAAACCATCATCCCCCAACACAATACGCTGTACATTTGGTATTGTACGGAATTCACCTGTTGGATCTAATACAATAACATTCTGCTGGTTCTTTTTGAGCTCTTCTATAATGGTTAGCGCAGTCGAAGACTTTCCGCTACCAGTAACACCAGTAATTAGCAAGTGCTGAGATAATAATTCATCAGCAGAAATGGGCAAATATTCTTGTGCTTTCACATCGAAAAATTGTCGCTTAAATATTAGTGAAGTATCCTTACGTTTTTGTTTATCTATCATTTTTATTCCTATATAAAGAAAAATTTTTGACACTATTTTTATGCTTTCGCTTATTATAGCGCTGTTCACTGTATAAATAAATGGTAATGAATTTTATTTATCAAAAAATGGTTTCATTATCTGAAACCATTTTTATTCAGTCAATTCAATTTATTTTGTTCCACCAGCATCACCATTTGCGCCTTCTTCTATTCCTGGATTCCACCAACTCACACGGGCATTAGTATTGCGTACTTTCAAATTAAATTCACTAACCAATTTTTCGGGTGCATTACGCCACGTATATGTTTTTTTCAATTCAGCATGTGTAATAATTCGATATGCCGTTGATGGGAAAAGGCAACTAATAATCGTTAACTGTGCTTTCTTAGTTGGGTTTAACACTGATACCTCTGTTGATGCAACTGTATTTTGGCTAGTAATTTCGTATCGGTAAATCCCCTTGCTATTAGCCAACAAAACGCTTTTCCCGTTTAACCATGATGAACCCTTCACCTTGCCATCTTGCAAATACGGTGAATCATTATTGGTTGTCTGTTGCAACGCGCTAAATCCAGTCTGACCATCATTAAAATTGTGGGCTGCCAACCCATAGTTTCCCTGTCCCATAACTGGCTTTTGTTTCCCCTCCGGATCTTTTTCAGATTTATTCGCGTAATTTGCACCAAGGTTCAGTCCTTCATCACTATAGGCATCATTATAAATTGGCAATAAAATATTTGTACTTGGAATTGATACAAATCCTTGTTTCTCAAAATTTTTTGTTGCATTTCGCATAACCATTTTTCGAATCAGGGCGCGCGAAGTTGTATCCTCTGATGCTTTTTTATTAGCCGTTTTGCGTTCTTGTTCATGAATTGGTTTCAAAATAACTGTTTTGATGCCCGCCACATTTTTTTGGTATAAGTAAGAACCTCCAAGGACAAGCAACGAGATGAAACTTGTAACAAACAGTGCATCATAAAACAAATGATGATGACTAAACTTCTTATGACGCAGTCTAGAAATTACGAGTTGACTAGCAGCAACTAACAAAAAGATCATCACAAAAACTGCAACATATATCCCTATTTTTTGCATGATCTGCCATACTGTCATGTCGCCACTAGACGCCACTGCTAATACTGAAGGCAATTTTATCATCATAATAATCCGTCCTCACCTGAATTCTTGTGATCCTACTTTGCATCGTACCAAGTGTCACCATGATGTGCATCAACTTTCAATGGTACATCTAATGCAACGGCTGAATCCATAACATTCGTAACAACTTCGGTCAATTCATCAATTTCGTCTACGGGGGTTTCAAAAATCAATTCATCGTGTACTTGAAGCAACATTCTCGCCTGTAAATTATTCTCTCGTAAAGCCTCGTTAACCTTTATCATCGCAATTTTAATAATATCTGCTGCTGAACCTTGGATGGGCGAGTTCATCGCAGTGCGTTCAGCGAATGACCTTAAATTAAAGTTCTTTGCTTGAATATCTGGCAAATAACGTCGCCTATGGGCAATTGTTTCTACATAACCATGTTCGTGTGCAAAAGTCTTAATTGTATTCATCCATTCATGAATTTGAGGGAACTCTTGGAAATAAGTATCAATAAAACGTTTCGCCTCGGCACGTGAAATCCCCAAATTATTAGCCAATCCATAATCCGAAATACCATACACAATACCAAAATTCACAGCTTTAGCCGTACGACGCTTAAGTGGATCAACTACTGCATCATCGGCTAAGCCAAAGACAGCTCGAGCTGTTTCGGCATGGATATCTTCGCCATTTAGAAAGGCTTTTTGCATGTTTTTATCACCCGTAACATGGGCCAAAACACGTAATTCAATTTGAGAATAATCGGCACCAAATATTTGCCAATTCGGATGACTAGGAACAAATGCTGTTCGGATTAAGCGCCCTTCTTCTGAACGCATTGGAATATTCTGCAAATTAGGATCAACTGATGACAATCGACCAGTTTGTGTCAAAGTCTGCAAAAATCGTGTGTGAATCTTGCTGTCCTTAGGATATATAACTGAAAGCAGGCCGTCAATGTAAGTTGATTTTAGTTTCGCTAGCTGACGATACTGCAAAATATGGTCAACTATAGGCGCTTGTGGTGCTAGTTTTTCTAAAACATCCACAGCCGTTGAGTAGCCTGTCTTTGTTTTTTTAATTACAGGCAAACCCATTTTTTCAAACAACAATACCCCTAATTGTTTTGGTGAGTTTAGATTAAACTCTTCACCAGCTTCAATATAGATGGCTGATTGAATATCAGCTATTCGTTCGGATAAATCTTTGCCTTTATTTCGTAAGTATTCAGGATTGACCTTAATACCTTGATATTCCATATCAGCTAAAACAAACGCTAATGGTAGCTCAATGTCCGTATATAGGTGCGTTTGTTCGTGTTGCTTTAATTCTGTGAACGCTGGTTTTTCTAATTTGAAAAGTCCATCCGCTTTATGAGCAATGTGCGACAATAAAAGATTGGTATCGGTTGGCACAGTGAATTTGGCGCCTTTACCATAAATATCTTCATCAGGTGCCAAATAAACATCAAAACGCTGTGCCAAAGTGGACAAAACATTATCATTAGCTACCGTATCAAGCAAATATGCAACCAGTATAAAATCAAAATTCACGCCCTTAAGTGCCAAACCAAGTCGCTTAAATAATACAAGCTGTGCTTTAACATTGAAAACATTTTTTAAAATCTGCTCATTCTCAATCACCGACTTCAACTCTTCAGTTTGTAACAAGGAGATGTCACGACTAGCATAGTAGCCAACTTCTGGATTACCAATAGCGAAACCAATCATTTCACCCTCGTGATAATTATCACCCACAAATTCAATATGAACTGATATCTTATCACCTAGCATCGCAATTGCTCTTAAATTATTTTCTTTTAATTCGACAAAATTTATACCATTGTCAAATTCTTTTGTATTCTCAAGCTGCCCAGATTTACGTAATGCTTTTATTTTCGCTAAATGTTGTTTGAAATCCAAATTTTCATAGAATGGAATAATCTTCTCAAAATCGACACCTCTATATTCCATTTCTTCAAGCAGTAAAGGTAAGTTAGCATCAGTTAAAATTGTAGCTAATTCACGTGCTTGGAAGGCTAATTCACGATCATTGATCAAATTGTCCTTCATTTTTGACTGCTTCAGTTTATCGATATTATCATACAAATTGTCAATGTTATTATATTCGGCAAGAAGTTTTAATGCTGTCTTTTCACCGACCTTTGTAACACCAGGGTAATTATCAGATGTATCGCCCGTCAACGCCTTCTTATCAATGATTTGAGCCGGTGTAATCCCAAATTTTTCTTTAATATAAGCTGGTGTATAGCTTTCAATATCTGTTACACCTTTTTTAGTCACGTTTACAGTAACGTTTTCCGTGGCTAATTGCGTCAAGTCTTGATCGCCAGTTACAATAATGACAGAATATCCTGCTGCTTCACCCATACGTGAATAAGTTCCAATGATATCGTCAGCTTCTAATCCAGCCTGTTCATAATTCCGCAATCCATGCAACATAACCATTTCACGTAAATATGGAAACTGTTCTTTAAATTCCTCTGGTACTTTAGAACGGCCATCCTTATATTCAGGAAATAACTTCCCACGATGCGTTTCTTTTCCAGAACCAGCATCCCAAGCCACTAATGCTAAATCTGGAGCCATTGGATCTACAATTTTATCTAAAAAGTTATTAAAAGCTACTAATGCATTTGTATGCAATCCTTCATGCGAGATCATACGATCTAACTGATTGTACATCGCATAAAAAGCTCTAAAAGCCAGCGAATTACCATCAATAAGTAATAGTTTTTTATTGGTCATCTTAATGTCCCATCTTATATTTATCTATATTAAGTGTAACACACGTTGATATATCACTTAAGTATAGTAATTTCTTATGAACCAGTTTTTGCACGCATTTTATGTTGTTACTAGTCAAAAAGATAAAAAACTTTTAGCCAAATTCACCAGCTAAAAGTTCTACGTGCTTTTTTATTTAGTTAAAAATGCTGCTAATTAGCAAAGATTATTTATTATCAATATTGCTCATCGAATAAAACAAGTCGTTCTCACTGTCAGTTTCAATATTAAATAATAAATTTTCTTCTGTCGAATACTTTAATAATGAATAAGTACGTCCACTATTTTCGAATTCAAGTTCAACACTTGTTTTATCCGTGTATACATGCAGCTTGAAGACATTTGGATTAACGACGCCGCTTTGTTCGACAAATTTTTTATTATATTCAGTATTTGCATCACTATCAGCGATATTTTTGTTTGTCGTGTTACCGTATAATATCCGGTATCTGCATTATAATTTAAGTCAACGGTTGAATCTTTTTGCTTGAATGACAAATGAATGTTTCCACAGACAGTTCCCTTCTTTTATTTGTCATTTGTAAATAGAAGTTTTGACTTGTCCAGCGTTGGGTATCCAATAGTTGATAATAGCCATCGTTATCTTTAGATAATTGACTTGTATTAATCGTATCTTTAACTGTTTTTGTCAAACTATCATAGGGCTTAACCAGTGAAGATGTCATTGTGTACTCACCATTAACTTTGGTTAAATTCAATTGATGCGCTAACGATAATGATCCCAACTTATATGATTGTTCATTATTCGCATCAACTATTTTTTTGCATGAATACTCCCAATTACCTAACCAACCAATTGACAATATATTCGTGTTATCCGATGTTTGAAAATAGTTACTAGCATAATAATCTGAACCATCATCAACACGCTTTGGTTGCTGTTCAGCAACAAATACACCATTATCATCAAGGTGCCCAACCATATAATAAGAACCACTGGTCTGACCGTAATTGTAGCCATTAGCACCGAAAAACATCACCGTTTTAGTTGTCCCCGTAGTTGTATCACACATTGTTTTTAGATTTGGGCATTCAATCAATCCCAGATCCTTACCATTTAAAGCACCGCTGTTCAATGGTGTAGCACCTACATAGTTGAAGTTTTTACCATCGCCACTAGTATAAACACCAATTTTATCGTCTTCAGCAAGATACATCGTCATTTTTTTCGTTTCTTTATTGAAAAAGACGTATGGATCTCTAAAGTGAGCTTTTGCAGATGATGCAGACATAATAGCTCCGTCAGAATAAGGTTGATAGGTCACACCATTATCGATAGAATAAGCCACATATTGTTTTTGTCCCGTTGGTGTATAACTAGTGAAATAAGCGATGATTGCTTTTTTGGCAAATCAGAAAAGAACTTATTCGTGTTTTTAATTACTGATCCAGTCGCAACTGCTTCCCATTTATTCTGAAACTTTGGAATAGCGATACCTAGTTTCTCGTAATGTACGAAATCTTTTGTCTTAACATGATACCATTCCGTGCCATCGTCATCATGCTTATAATTCAAATCAGCTAAATAGTAAATATGGTAGTATCCCCGATGAATCCTGCCAAATACTTTGTACGTCATTCATAAGCCCTTGCTCAATATTATGGTGATAATATTGTTGATACTCATTTGATGTCACAGTCCCCGCCAGCACAGGTGAAGTGCTGATGAAAAACAGTGAAAATACTGCTCCAGCTACCCTTAGTAGTCTTGTAAATGTCATAAAAATACTCTCTCCCTTAAATTTGCGCATAAGATTTATTTTACCTGAAACATTTTATTTGTCAAACGTTAGTCATTTTAACTAAATAAAAAAGAGCCACACAATAGGTAAACATGTGGTCCCACATTCAAGAGTGTGCATTTTTCGGTAGAGTTGAAAAGCACATACAATATTTTAAAACGATAACATTTTGAAAGCAATGGACTATACTAGTCAGTATTTGTGAAAGTGTTCAAAAGTATTATTTCAGCTTATGAATAATATTATCTGGAATTGTTGACTTACTAATGATGTATGGACCTTTTACTACCCGTTTATCACTAATATCGGCTTTAACAAAACTATTCTTTTTCAATGGTCTTACATTTTCACCACTTAATTCATAATTGAGTGTCTTTCTTTCACCTTTTTTGGTAACAAAGTGAAATTTGTATATATAACTATGTGAATGAGCAATAACCTTCCCGTTATCATCTGTAGTTTTTTCTTTTTTAGGAACATGTGCAGATGCTTTGGCATAGCCGACTTCTGTTACATATGTATCATGATAATAACGTGCTGCTTGCACAAAAACAATAGCCAGTAATACCAAGATAATTGATACCAAAATAATGCTTTTTCTCCGATTCAAATTCATAATATTCCTCAACAATAATTTTCATATTTTACCAACTATTTCATTATACGTGATTATTTTTTAAAATTAAAATTTTTGTTTCTAGTTTATAACTAAATTTTTTTCACAAAAAAAAGACCCATATGGGTCTTCTTCATTAGTCGCGTGAGCCACTAACAACGCCGAAGATGCGTAACAGCGCGAAGAAAATATTGACAAAGTCTAGGTATAATCTCAAGGCGCCATTTACTGCAAGTCCTGTTGTATCTGCTTGACCAGCAAATTGTGAATACATTACCTTCAAGTTCTGATTATCATATGCTGTAAATAAGGAAAAGACAACGACACTAGCCCATGAGAGCAATAGCGAAACGATTCCACTATAGAAAAACATATTAGCAATTGATGCTATCAGCAAACCAATTAACAGACCAAACAAAATCGAACCTAGTCCCGTCAAATCACGTTTTGTGAAAACACCATAAGCTGCCATTCCACCGAAAACCGCGGATGCAGAAACGAAAGCCATCATCACAGAAGCTCCTGTATAAACAGCTAACAAGACACCAAGCGTCAAGCCTTCAACCACTGCAAAAGCCATCAACAAGCCAAAAGCACGAGCAGGATTTTTAAAAGTTGCACGACCAATCATCGTTATAATCAACATCTGAATACCCAACAGTGCCAAAAGACCAATAACATTACCTACAAGCAACTTAGCAACTTGTTCCAAAAAAAAGTTTTGTACTATAAAGCCTGTCACTGCGGTAAGTAAAACTGCTATACCCATAAAGCTATATGTCTGTTTAAAGAATGCGCGCATTCCCTCATCTACACCCGTCACATCACGACGGGCGTTCATATTAAAATTATCCATTACTATTTACCTCCAGTATTCTAAACAATTCTGGTTATATCAATTATAACAGAAATCACATTAAATAGATATTAAGTCAAGTCTGTTCTCAATTGGCCAAGTAGCTTTTCATAAGCAAATTCATATTTTTCAATGTCACCAGCGCCCATAAAGACCATTACAGCATTTTCATATGGCATTAACAGACTCATGTCGTTTTCTTCAATGATGCCACCAAACTTACTAATTTCAGATCCTAAGTCCTTGGAAGTAATCGTTCCGGCTTGTTCTCGTGCAGAGCCAAAAATATTGGCTAGATAAACTTGATCTGCCGCTTCTAAACTGCTAGCAAATTCGTCTTTATACGCAATTACGCGTGAAAAAGTATGCGGTTGGAAAATGGCAATAATTTTTTTATTGGGATACTTTTGGCGTGCCGCGTCTAATGTCGCTGTAATTTCTGTTGGATGGTGAGCATAATCATCAATCACTGTAATATCAGCAATTTGCTTTTCACTAAAACGACGTTTAACCCCCTGATAGGTCAGCAAATATTGACGAATTAAATCAAGGTCAACCTCTTCCATATAAGATACAGCAATCACTGCTAACGCATTTAAAATACCATGTTGCCCAAATAAAGGAACAGCAAATTCGCCTAAGTCTTTACCACGAAAAACAACGTCAAAATGCGACCCCTGAGTTGATTTGTGAATGTTAGTCGCTACAAAATCATCTCTTTCTGGATTGACGCCATAGTAGTAAACATCTGCTGAGGGTTTCAAAGAACGCAAGTGCTCATCATCACCCCAAGCAAAAATAGCCTTTTTAACATTATTAGCAAAATCAGCAAATGCAGACGTTACATCTTCAATGCCAGTATAATAATCAGGATGATCAAAATCAATATTTGTTAAAATCGCATAATCCGGGGCATAATCTTTAAAATGACGACGATATTCATCTGCCTCAACAACAAAAAATTGTGAGTTAGGCACGCCTCGTCCTGTACCATCTCCGATAAGATATGAGGTAGGGGCAATATTCTTCAACACGTGAGCTAGTAATCCGGTTGTGGACGTCTTGCCGTGGGCTCCTGCAACTGCTATGGATGTAGTTTGTGATATTTGTTCTTGAACAGCTTCTGGATACGAAACCATGGTTACACCAATTTCTAATGCCCGAGCCACTTCAATTTGATCATTATTAAAAGCGTTTCCCCTCACAAAAATAGCATCTTGATTGGCATCTATATTTCTTGCATCAAATGTTAATATTTTAATACCTGCTGCCTCTAATGGAGCTTGCGTATATGTATACGTATCAATATCTGAACCAAGCACCTCATTTCCTTGGTCATGCAAAATTTGTGCTAACGGTCCCATTCCAGTACCTTTGATGCCAATAAAATAATATTTTTTACTCATTTTTTTACGATCTCCATCACAAACGTGAAATACTGTAACTCACCTTTTCGCAACTCAAACACCAATTTCCGATACTTTGTACTTTCATCATTGAATATTCGATAAACATGAGGTGCGTTTCTAATTTTATCTACCATCTTATCAACACTTTCAGCTGCATTAATCAATTGATCAACACGAGCTGTACTTCCCCTGTCTTAATAATTTGTATCAACTAATCCATCTGTATAGAGCGTTGCACCTTTTTCGAAGTCAAACACATCGCCAATTTCACCAAAATCATTTGGTAAAACCAAGGCACCTGGTTTTTCAGGAGCGCCCGGTAAATGTAACTCTCGTCCAGAAACAATCATCCCTGAAGATGGCACACCGCGTAATGCACCATCCCATATCAAGGCGCCTGAGGGCATCATAGTTCCAGGCTGAGCTACCACAACTTTAATCCCTGTTTTCATATTTGGCGATCCAGAGACAATTTGAAGGCTTTTTTGGTCACTAACTTTTGTTTGTGTGATATGTAAATGATCTGAATCTGGATGATTCGAAAGGTTTTCAACGAAACCAATAACAAGTTTTGAAGGTGAAACCTTCATAATTTCATCAAATCCAGCTGATTTGATGTTGGCGTTAAGAATATTTATTTGCTCTTCGTTTAAAAATATTTGACCATTTTCTCCAATAATCCCTAATTCGGCACCTACATTAGCAATGTTAAACCCAGTGGCCTGACCTGTTTCAGCATTACTTATTCGTGTCACGTTTCCGACAGTAGTCACAATTTGTTTTTCCGCGTTAGGAGCAAGTGTAACAACAAGTATGTCCCCACAAGATTTTTGGTTATATGAAGTAATCATTTTATTATATTCCTTAAATTTAATATATTTTCTATTTTACATTATTCTTAACTTGCTTGCACACTAACCTCTATACCAACTACCACAGAAATCAGCTATATCTAGCACTGCACTGACTTCACAGTACAAAAAAAAAGCCTGTCGGCTTATTTCTTTTGATCCATATAGTTGATTAATAACTGGGCTGAAGCCTTACCAGCTTCAACTACGAAATCATCAAAGACAATATTAGATTCTCCATTAGCTAAATCGGAAACACCACGTAATACAATAAATGGGGTTCCAAACTGTGTAGCAACTTGTGCTACTGCTGCTGCTTCCATCTCAGCAACTAATGCCTCTGGAAAATGGGACAAAATTTTCTTTTTACCATCATCTTGAACAAATTGATCACCAGAAACAATTAAGCCTTCTTTGCCCGCTGTCAAATTCTTAAAATCAGCAACCACTGCTGGATTAGCTTCGTAATATAAGGGCTTGTTTGGCAATTGACCATAAGCATATCCGAATGCTGTCACATCAACATCTGAATACGCAATACGTGTGCCAATAACTTCATCCCCTATTTTTAAATCGGGGTCTAATGCACCAGCAGAACCAGTGTTAACAATCAAATCAGGATTAAAATTATCAATCATCACTGTAGCAGCAGAACCTGCAGCCACTTTACCAATACCAGACTCAGTGAGCATTACTTCATGATTTTTATAAGTTCCTGAAGTAATCGTTGTGCTGCCGTGCTGTCTTGTTTCTGTATTTTCAAGAATTGCAGACAATGCAATCTTTTCCTCCGCCATTGGCGTGATAATTCCTATTTTCATTTTTTTCTCCAAATTTACTAGTTAATTAAAAAAAAGGCAGCGTACGTTGCAATAATTAATAAAATCAAAACAATAATAATTACATTGTAACGATGCGTTAAGCGTTTTGATTTGCCTTTCGCTGTTAACTTACCATCTGACCCTAATTCATAACGTCCTTTACGTGTTAACCGCATCTCTTCTCGAGTTTCTGGCTGGACAATTTCAACTTGAGTTGGATGTTTTCTAGCGTAGTCTTTTTCAACTTTGATACGTTCTTTTTCACGCGCCTTTTGCTCTTTTTTGGCTGCTTTACGTGACATTTTATCCATAAATTAACCCCGCAAGTAATTCCAATACAAAAAGGCTGTGACAGTTTTTTGATCAATTAATTTTCCTGAATCAAACAACGATTTCACTTCACTAAAAGACATGGTTACTAAATCCATTGTCTCCCCTAAATCGCGTGGTAATTGTTGATCTTGTTCAATGGGTGTCAAATTTCTCGCAACATATAAATGCATATAAGCATCAGAAAAACCAACTGTTTCAACAAAACCTAACGCTTTTTCAATAGAACCCGCTGCCATACGTAATTCTTCATTTAGTTCACGCTCAACTGCATGGTGAGGTTCGTCAAAATCACGTTGATCCAATTTTCCAGCGGGAATTTCCAAAATAAAATCGCCAATTGTGGCACGCCATTGTTTCTCTAAAATAATATGTTCATCATCAACAAAAGCTAAAACGCCAATTGCAGGCACGTGCCGAACAATATCTCTTTTAGCTTTTTTTCCATTATAGAGATCAACATCTTGCGTTTCAACGCTAAATATTGGCCCCTCATAAATTATCTTAGACGATGTTACTGTCTCACGATATGCCACCATTAAACGTCTGCTGCCTCAACCGAAAGTGGACGAACCTGGGCTGCTTGATAAGACTTATACCCTTGTACCAGTACGTACGCTACTTTTTCGCCTTGAATCAATGACTTAAAGCCATCCATATCAATACCATTAAAATGAACAAAGACATCATCTCCACCTTCATCGGGCGTAATGTATCCATATCCACGTTCTTTTTGCCAAATTTTTACTGTTCCTGTTTTCATAAATATAGTATAACACACCTTTATATTGTTAGTTTAAAACGGTTCAAGCACAACGTTAAAAGGAACTTATTCTCCACCAAAAATGAAAGTCAAATTTGGTGGAACAACTATATTTCATTGTATAATAAAAGTGAACTCTTGCACATGTATCTATCATTGATATGCAGGTACCAAAATGCTCAATAAACGCTATGAACAACTTAAAGCCGCTGAAGGTGGCGCTATTATCAGCCTTACTGCCTATAGTCTGATCACTATTATGAAATTGCTAGTTGGAAATATTGGTCATTCGGAAGCCTTAATCGCTGATGGATTCAATAATTCAACTGACATTTTAGCGTCACTAACGGTGCTGATTGGGCTTCATTTTTCGCGCCGACCACCTGATAAAAACCACCAATACGGTCACTGGAAATCAGAAAACATCGCCAGCATGATTACTTCAATAATTATGTTAATCGTTGCGTTACAAGTTCTATTTAGTGCTTTTAGAAATATCCTGAGTGGTCAAATAGTCACACCTAGCCCCCTCAGCGCAATTGTTGGCATTATTTCAGCCATCCTACTTAGCTTTTTGTACTTTCACAACCAGAAGTTGGCCAAAAACGTACATAGCACAGCTTTGCTTGCAGCTGCTAAGGACAACCTCAGTGATATTTTTACTAGTATAGCCACCACGTTGGCAATCCTCGCATCCTCATTTCATTTTTCATGGCTTGATGCTACTGTAGCAATCATTATTTCTCTATTAATCCTTAACATGGCAGTTGATATTTTTAAAAACAGTGTGTTTATGCTTTCAGATGGTTTTGATCAGCATACACTGGATCAGTATCGTTTGACAGTTAACAGAATTCCTGGTGTCATCGCTGTAAAAGAGATAAGAGGTCGATCTTATAGTGAAAACATTGCCCTGGATATTGTCGTAACAATGAACCCACAACTGACTGTGGCAGAAAGTCATGCCATCACAAAACTTATTGAAAAAAAATTATTTGAAGCGTACCAAATTTTTGACGTTGAAATCCATGTCGAGCCAGAAAATAAGTAATAAAAAAATGGCCAAAAGGCCATTTTTTAGTCTAAAACAAACCAGTAATTGTACCATTCTCATCAATATCAATATCCAATGCCGCTGGATGTTTTGGTAATCCAGGCATTGTCATGATGTTTCCCGTTAATGCAACTAAAAATCCAGCGCCAAGTTTTGGTACGAATTCACGGATATAAATTTTGAAATCTTTAGGTGCCCCAAGTTTTTTAGCATCATCTGTAAATGAATACTGCGTTTTTGCCATAATAATTGGTAACTTGTCCCAACCATATTTTTCAAAATCTTGTAATTGTTTTTGCGCCTTAGTTGATAATTCAACACCCGTCCCACCGTATATTGTTTGCACGATAGTATTTAGTTTATCAATAGCTGAATCGTCAGCTTGATATAGTGGTGTAAAATCTGCTTCTTGAGCTGATTTTTTAATGACAGCTGCAGCCAACTCTTGTGCCCCTGCACCGCCTTTTGCCCAAACTTCTGTTGTATAAGCTGTTGCGCCAAATTGTTGGACGTAGTCTTTAATAACCTGTAACTCTGCTTCCGTATCCGAGGTGAAGCGATTAATGGCTACCAACACTGGTACGCCATAACGATTCATCGCTGTCAGGTGTTGACCTAAATTTTCTAAGCCGTTCCTGAGCGCAGTGACATCTTCATTATTCAAATTTGATAATGCAACGCCACCATGGTGTTTCAAAGCACGTACGGTAGCGACAATAACAATTGTATCTGGCGTTTTACCAAGCAACGGCACCTTAACATCTAGAAACTTCTCGCCACCCAAGTCTGCACCAAATCCCGCCTCCGTTACAACATAGTCTGCTAATTTCAGAGCTGTTTTGGTTGCCAAAATAGAGTTAGTTCCTTGAGCGATGTTAGCAAATGGACCACCGTGAATAATTGCCGGTGTGTGTGCCAGTGTTTGGACAAGATTGGGTTTGATAGCGTCCTTCAACAAAACAGTTAAGGCGCCAGCAACACCTAAATCAGCAACAGTCACTGGTTCTTTGCTGTAGGTATAACCAACAACAATACGCTTGATACGCTCTTTCATATCCATTAAATCAGTTGAGAGTGTTAAAATAGCCATCAATTCAGAAGCTACAGTAATGTCAAATCCATCTTCACGCGGAACACCTGAAGTTGGTCCACCTAAGCCGACAGTGACATGACGCAATTCACGATCATTAATATCTACTACGCGTTTCCACAAAATACGACGTGGATCAATATTTAATGGATTTCCTTGGTGAATACTATTATCTAGTAATGCAGCAAGTGTATCATGAGCTGATGTTAGTGCATGGAAGTCTCCAGTAAAATGTAAATTAATATCAGCCATTGGAACGACTTGCGCAAAGCCACCACCAGTTGCGCCACCTTTAAGTCCCATCACAGGCCCCAAGGAGGGTTCACGTAGCGCAATCATCGTTTTTTTATCGGCCAAATTTAGCGCATCAGCCAAACCAACCGTTACTGTTGATTTTCCTTCGCCGGCGGGAGTTGGATTAATTGACGTAACCAAAATCAACTTACCCAATTCTTGCTTACGCACGATAGATGGATCCAAATTAATTTTTGCTTTATCGTATCCATAGGGTTCAATTTCATTAGCCTGCAGCCCTGCAGCAGTAGCAATTTCGGTAATTGGTTTTATTTCAACGGATTGGGCAATTTCAATATCTGTTTGCATGTTTGTTTCCCTTTATAATTTTTGAACAGCTTGATAAGCAATATCGTGACGATATTGTAAATCCATCGGTGTCTTATCTAATACATTATAAACTTTTTCTTGTGCCAATTTCACATTTTTGTCATGAGCAATAACAGTGGCTACACGCCCGCCATTTGCATGCAACACCGTGTTCGCCAATTTGACGCCAGCATAATTAGTCACTAATGGGATTTGAGGAACGATTGCTCCTTTTTGAGGACGTTCAGGATAACCCTTCGCTGCTAGAACAACCCCAACATACACTTCTTCCTTTTGCCAATGTGACGCTGGTTTTTCACCTGACAATAGCTGCAAAATTAATTGATAAAAATCACCCTCAAATTGAGGTAATACTACTTGTGCCTCAGGGTCACCAAAACGTACATTGAATTCAATGACTTTAGGACCTTCTTCAGTTAACATGACGCCTGTATATAAGACACCAGTAAATGACGCGTGCTCTTCAACCATTGCTTTCACTGTTGGATTAACTAAAGTTTCAATAGTTTCCTGACGAATTTGATCTGAAATCCATTTCACTGGGCTATAAGCCCCCATTCCACCGGTGTTAGGTCCTTCATCACCATCAAAACGACGTTTATGGTCTTGTGCTAAAGGCGCATGAGTCATTGCACCGTTTTGACCCACTAATGTAAATACAGAAAACTCGACTCCTTTCAGATATTCCTCAATAACCAATTTGACATCAACATTTTGCGTGTATAACTTTTCCAAATAAACTTGAGCATCAGCGGCATTTTCAATAATAGTGACCCCTTTGCCCAAAGCCAATCCATCTAGCTTAAAAACAATTGGAAAACCAAATTTTGCAATAGCTTGATTCGCTTCATTAAAAGAAGTTACGGTCATTGATTGCGCAGTTGGAATATTGTACTTTTGAAGAATGTTCTTCGTAAATGATTTAGAACCTTCAAGTTGAGCTGCTTTTTTTGTTGGACCAAATATTTTTAAGGAGGCTTCTGTGAATACGTCAACGATACCTAGTGTCAACGGCTCTTCATTGCCAACAAACGTTAGATCAACGTGTTCTTGGTTTGCGAAATCCCTTAGTTCAATTAAATTAGTCACTGGAATCTCAACTCGTCGTAAATGGTCATCTGTCATCCCATCATTTCCGGGTGTAACAATGACTTCATCTACTTGTGGACTTTTTAAAAATGTCTGTGCTAGCGCATGCTCACGTGCACCAGAACCGATAATCAAAACTTTTGTCATGACTGGCCTCTTTGTTTGTTAATAACTATAGTTTAACAATTATATTGACAATTTTGTATGTTTTTAAATTATATTTTTATAATAAATAAATATATAGTTCGTTTTTTAATAGGTATTTTCACGATTTGACAAAATTTGTCGAACGTTTGGATTGTAAACGGTTTCTTTTTGGACAACAAAAAAGAACCAGTAAAAAACTGATTCCTGATATATTCAGTATTTATTTGTCTAAAATAGCTTGGATCTCTTTAAGTTCAGCCGCAGAGAAATCTAAATTATCGGAAAACTTTAAGTTGTCAACTAAATGTTCAACCTTACTTGCACCAATGACGACTGTTGCAACGCGTTCATCCTTTAATAACCAAGCTAGCGCCATTTGTGACAATTTTTGTCCACGGCCTTGCGCAATTGCATTTAAAGCATTTAGCTTGGCAATTAAGGCATCCTTACCGTTCTTAAATAAGAATTGGTTTGTTGGATGGATTGGATAATCAGCAGGAATTTCTTTCAGATAACGATCAGTCAATAAGCCTTCAGCAAGTGGTCCATAGGCTACAAGACCCGCATGCTTTTGATCCAAGACATCCAAAAGACCATCCTTTTCAGCTGTGCGGTTCAACATGTTATAAGATACTTGGTTACCAATAAATGGTGTACCAAGTTCATCGAATATTTTAGTGATTGCTTTTGTTTGCTCGGCAGTGTAGTTCGAAACACCAACATAAAGCGCCTTACCCTGTTTTACAATCAAGTCTAACGCACGAGCAGTTTCCTCTAAACGTGTGTTTGGATCCCAACGGTGTGCATAAAAGATATCAACATAATCTAGTCCCATACGTTGTAAGCTCAAATCCAGCGCGGCAACTAATGTTTTCTTGCCAGAAAATTCGCCTAATGGTCCAGGCCACATATGATAACCGGCTTTCGTCGTAATCACCAATTCATCACGATAAGGTTTTAAATCATTACGATAAACATTTCCAAATGTCACTTCGGCTGTGCCATTGCTTGGCCCATAATTTGATGCGTTATCAAAACTAAAGATACCACTATCAAACGCTTTTAAAATCACATTTCTAGAATTTTCAAGTGGCATTTGATCACCTAAATTACGCCACAATCCAAACGAAACTGCCGGTAAAATAAGACCAGAATCACTAACTCGGCGATAAGGTAACTTTTCGTAACGTTGTTCATCCGCTGCATATACCATTTTAAATCAATCCTCCTAAAAGTAGTTTTGCCACGCGCTCGTGCTCCAAAATATTCGGATGCACTTGTTGTGGCGAAATTTTCCACGGCGTAGTATCCAATAAAACAAAACAATCGAAGCGTTTTATCTCTTGCTCAAAAACTTTTTTAAACGCACCGTTGAAAGGCACTAGGAGCACTATCTTGGCATCATGGAAACGTTTAATTAGCTCAAGCAAGTACACCCGTAACCCAAAACAAAAATCTTGCACCGTTGCACCATAATTATAGTCGTTTGTGCCATAATTGACAATTACTAAATCAGAAGATGCCCTAGGGCGCTCAACATTCGGAGCAACGTGCCACAATGCCTCGACAGCAGTTGGTTCCTGAAAAGGAGCACTTGGCGTTAAACCTGAACCACCATAGCCAATCCGAGCTAGTGGCTTATGGAGCATTTCAGCAATCAATTCAGGATAGCTGAGCTCTGGATGCGGCTCATGTTCAATCATTTCTTCACCAGCAGTAATGGAATCACCAATAAATGTAATGTAATTTACATCGGTTGCAATTGGGGCTAGCTCTCCAGAATCAATTTGGCCCGAAACTAATGTGATTGGATTAGTCCATAGCGTCATTTGATTACCAGCAATAGACCGTACCAACAAAATATAGTGTCCGTCAGTTACTGATAATTTGAGTACATTATTTTCAACGTTAATTTCATGCCAATTTTCTCCGTTAAGAGACAATACCAGCGATAGACCCTCGTATTTTTTTGCAAACTTTAAAGTGACTTCTTGCGCACCTTGAACCATAAATTCCAACGCTGCGCCAAATTGAGTTGTAACAAATCCATTACTTGTTTTTCCCCATTCAGGAGATAAAAAAGATTCTAGATCCACTATTTTCATAACATTACGTCCAAATTGTCTGGGCTTTTCAGCACATCCTCAATACTTTCAAACACATTGATGCGTCTGATTGCTTCAGCAAATGATTCGGCCACAGACAATACTTTCAGCTTACTCATGTTTTTATGTTCGGCTATTTCAACAGTATTTGCTACAACAACATGATCAATTGGTGCTTTTTCAAGATGATCAACCGCGTTATCTGACAACACAGCGTGCGTAGCAACAGCATAAATTTCAATCGCACCTGCATTAGCAGCTGCTTCACTGGCAAGTACCATACTTGTTCCTGTATCAATGATATCATCAATTAAAATAGCACGTTTACCAGCCACATTACCAGTAATTTGATATGGTGTATTTGGGCGTACACTATCAACACGTCGGTCAACTAGTGCCCAATCTGCATGTAAAAGTTTGGCAAACTTGCGTGCACGAGCAACACTAGAATGATCCGGCGCAACAACAACTAAATCATCCCCTAACAAATCATTAGCATAAAAGTAATGCCCCAAAGCCGGCATGGCTAGCAAATGATCTACAGGAATATCAAAGAATCCTTGAACCTGATCCGCATGTAAATCCATCGTCATGACCCGTTTTACGCCCTGCGACTCCAACATATTGGCAATCATACGTGCTGAAATAGGTTCTCGAGAACGGGCTTTTCGGTCTGAACGTGCATAACCGAAATAGGGAATAATGACGTTGATTGAATTGGCAGAAGCACGACGTGCTGCATCAATAAAAATCATCAATTTCATGAAATTATCATTCACCGGCGCCGTAATTCCTTGAATGACATACACATTCCGACCACGAACAGTATTTTCAATTCGCTCATATATTTCATTATCAGCAAATGTTTTGATATCAATTGGGGCTAATGGTACACCTAAAATTGTTGATATTTCACCTGCCAGTTCATCATTACTGCCAAGGTTAAATAGCTCATATGCTGGTGTCATAAAGTTCTCCATTCATTATTATATTATACTATATACTATATGAAAACGATTACATGAAATCATATGGGGTAATATTTTCCATTCCGATCATCGGATTAACCGCACTACTAATAACCATTGTTGTTGTCAAATGAGGTGTTTTTTCAGGGATAGTTTCCGATTCATCTGAACTATCGTGCTCATTAACTTCAGTTTTGCTGTGACTCAACCTTTGTTGCAGGAATGTGAATCTTTTCGGCACCAGTGTGCGTGAAGCACGTTCAAATGCGGTGTATTCTCCCACAAGAATCAAAGCCTCTTTGGCTCTGGTAATTCCTGTATACAATAAATTTCGATTAAGCATTAAACCAAAATGATTTGTCAAAACCATGATAACCAATTGAAACTCGTTACCTTGTGCTTTATGGACGGTCGTAGCGTACGCTAATGACAGTTGATTCAAATTTTTTTTTGGATAAGCCAATTCTTTACCATCAAAATCAATGATGAGGCGATCTTCATTATCATCATTGCCAATGTCAGACTTGTACTGGACAGCAATTATTTTGCCCATATCTCCGTTATAAACATCTCGCTCGCTGTCATTTTCTAGCTGTAAGACCTTATCACCATTTCGGAAAATTGTCATTCCAAACTGCAAACTTTTTTGATTTGATTTAAGCGGATTGAACAATTTTTGAGCCATTTGATTTAAGGCAATTACACCGGCAGATGTTTTGTACATTGGGGTTAATATTTGTAAATCGTCTTGCGTGTAACCTTTTTTAATCGCCAATGCAACCACTTGTTCAATTGCTTGCGAAGCTTGCTCTGAATTTACCATAAAACTCGAACGATCTGGTTGATTCTCTAAGAAATCTGTTGGTAACTCACCGTTTTTAATATGCGTTGCAAGTTCAGTAATACTGCTCCCACGGCCTTGTCGATAGATAACTTCTAATTCAATATGAGTGATATCTCCGCTACTCACTAAATCCTCTAATACATTGCCTGGTCCAACCGACGGTAGTTGATCGCTATCTCCGACGATAATTACCTTCATCCCATTTGGAACCGCTGCTAGCAATTTTGAAGTTAATTCAATATCTAGCATCGACGCTTCATCTATTATTAGTAGACCGCCTGCGATAGGATTATCCGCATTAAACTCTGGCTCATCCAAATCAGCAATACCCAGTAGCCGATGGATTGTCGAAGCATCATAACCCGTTACCTCAGTCATCCGCTTTGCTGCACGTCCTGTTGGTGAAGCCATTCTGACCTGATAATTTTTGAGAAAATCTTTAGTATTGTCTGCAAACTTTGCACGATTTTGAATCATTTTCTTCCAAGTGGCGACCATTGTGCGGATAATTGTCGTTTTTCCAGTTCCTGGTCCACCTGTTAACAAGAAAATTTGTGATTTCAACCCAGTTTTAACCGCCTCAACTTGTGTCTGATCGAGCGTCATTTGTCCAGGCGTCACAAATGATTCATCAATATCATTTGCTGTTATATTCAATGGAGAACTTGTATTTAATAATCGTTTTAAGTTAATAGCCGTTTCTTTTTCAGCAATGTACAACCTTTTCGCATAATAACGGCCATCATCGTTAATCAAAATATTGCTTTCAATTAAGCTCTGGATGGCCTTTTGAATTTGATTCGACATTTCGGTATTGTTTTGATGCAACATTTGCTCGACTGACAATAATAGTTGATCGTGTGATAAAAACATATGACCATATTGAAACGTCACATTCATAATTGTTGCGTAAACAGCGGCTTGCATACGCCGTTCATCGAATTTATCTACACCAACCTTATGACCAATATCATCGGCTTTTTTAAAACTAATGCCATCAAATTCAAATACTAAACGGTAAGGATCTTGCGTTAAAATGTCTTGTGCCTCGTTACCGTATTGATCATATAAACGTCCGGCAATGTCCGCACCAATACCAAATTGATTGCCAATTTGGAACAAGCGTTCTAGACCTAAGTTAAGTCGCAACGTACGCGCCAGTTTTCGAGCTGTTTCTGCTTTTACAATACCGTCAAGAATTTTTGCGTCATCTAGAATTAGATTGACAGCATTCAATCCCAAATGATTAACAATTTTTTCAGCCGTTTTTTTACCAATTCCAGTAAATTGGCCACTAGCAAAATACTTAATCAACCCGTTTTCATCGGGAGGCAGTTCATTTTCGTAATGATCGACTTTAAATTGCTGTCCGTACTTTGGATGTCGAACCAATTGGCCATAAAATCCGTATACACTTCCTTCTTGGACGTCAGCAAATGTTCCAGTGGCAATCATTTCTGGCTCTTGCCAATCTTCTAAAGTTGATTCTTCAATATGTACCGACAAAATTTTAAAATAGGATTCTGTCGATGAAAAAATAACGTTTTGTAACGTGCCAGTTATTTTATCTAATTGTTTTTCCGGGTATGCCATCAAATTGTTGTCGAATCATCCTGTTTCTTATTCAGATAACTGGTATTATTCCAGTCCTTTATCACAAAATTCTCACCATCAGTAGTTGATAAAATAGTCGTTGATGTATTAGTCAAACCACCCCGCTCACGAATGCTCATACGGGGTTGCTTTAGTAAGCCATTTATTCCAAAAGACAGTTCCATACCATGAGAAACAATTAAAATATTGCTTTCTGGGAAATTATTAGCGGTTGCTTTAATAAAACGAACAAACCGAGCTTCAGCTTTTGTATATCCCTCGCCACCAAATTCTTTACCTTCAAATTTATCTAAATCATTGCGGTAGTTGTCAAAGCTTGATGCATACTGTTCTTTTACATTAGCAACTAGTTCACCTTCCCATTCGCCCAAGCCAACTTCAGCTAGATTTGACCGTAAAGATAAAGCAGGCTTATATTTTAGTTGTTTAGCGATGTTAATCGCAGTAATACGTGCCCTACGTATTGGCGAAGCATAAATGTGTTCAAACTTGATTTTACTCAAGAACTTGCCCACTTTTTTCATATCATTGTAACTCGAAGGTAACAATTCAGAATCACCATGCCCACCTTGAAAACGGCGCTCAAGATTCCATTCAGTTTGTCCATGTCGTACAAAATAAAATTTTGTCATAATTAATTACTTAGGCCTCCTGCATTAACCACTTCAAAAGAAATTTATTCATTTATTTCTTCCAGAACGCCTCGTTCAATTAACTCATTCACGAAAAAATAATAGAGTTTCACCAACTCAGCAGCATTATTGTTTTTGAAAATATCAACTCGGACAACATCTCCAGCAGAAACTGTACTCATTTTAAATCCAGTCAGTTCTTGATTGATTGAGACTTTCAATTGAATAGCATTATCGAGCGCTTTTTCTGGTTCTAAAGCACGGTGTAATATATGTACACCAGCTTTATTTGTAATAAAGCCAAGATCTCCAAGCGTATATTTTTTAATATTATTACTAAGTTTATATGTTTTATCGCCAGGTATCGTTACAGTTTTGTCAAAAGCCATGTCTTATTTTCTCCCTGATTTGTCTAATTAATATTATAACAAGTATTTCGTTCAAATGCTTTGCTACCAATAAACTTCTTGAACGAATATAGTACCAAATAGCAACAGCTAAGTACAAAAAAAGCTATTCAAATGAATAGCTTCTAGTATTTAAAAGTTTTGGTTAAATTGTGAACCCTTAGGATGATTTGGTACTGTAATTTTACCATTGATAATTGACTTTTCTGCCTTTTTAACTGCGGCCTTTTGAGACTTAGTCAATTCAGACTTTGTTAAATAAACACCATGATCGTCCAAGCCATAAGCGATTGTTTTACCACCAGGGAACTTCTTGTCTTTATTATATTTATCAGCAATGTTTTTCACACCATCGCCAACTGAAGTAATTGAAGAGGCCATCGTCGATGTGACCTTTTTCCCATCCTTTGATGTATATGATCCGTCAGATTTTTGATCACGGTCAACACCAATAATGTACAAACGATCTTTTGAGTCTGCATCTAACTTTGTATTTTCAGCCTTAGCTTCAGCAAATGCGCCATTACCGACAAATCCTGCGGCCGCAAAGATTGTGCGAATACCAGAAGCATACATAGCAGCCGCAATAGTCTTTCCCTTGGCAGAATCAGAGAAAGAATCTGCATATTGTTTTTGAACCGTCAATGATGAATCCGTTGCTTTCACGCCCGCTTCAAATCCTGCATCAAAAGCGTCAATGATGTTTCCATGGATACCACCAATAAAGCCTACTGTTTTTTCACCATTTTCTTTTGCTTTGGTTGCTGCAGCTACACCAGCTAAGTAAGAAGATTGCTCCGAACGGAACATCACACTTGCTACATTCTTACGGTTTTTGACAATATCATCAACTAGCACAAACTTCTGTTTTGGATTAAGTTTTGCTGATTTGCTGATTGATTGGTTTAACGAGTAACCAATACCGTAGACAATGTCATATTTTTTACTTTTTGTAGCCAAATTAAAATTCTGATTTAAATCTGACTGACTTTTTGTATTAAAATATGTAACTGCTGCATTTTGTCCAGCCTTTAAATTGTTTTCCTTGGCATAAGATTTTGCGCCTTCCCATGCTGATTGATTAAAGGAATGATCATCAACACCACCAACATCCAAGACCAATCCTAAAGTAGCACTTTTATTTGCATTTTTTGAGCTAGATGAGTTGTGACTGGTAGCTGCATAAATGCCACCTGCAATCACAGCAGCAGCTGCTAAACCAGTAAAAATTTTTGTTGACCTATTCATGATAATTTCTCCCATTTCACCTTGTTTTCAAATAAATAATCTTGTTTAGTGTAGCAATTTCTCAGATACTAACATTAATACATTTTACGTGACCGCGAAGAAAAAACAAGGCCATTTTCAGTCCTTGTTTTTTTTAAAAAAATGTCCCCAACACACTTTATTTTTTAACAACAAATCGCAATCCTTTTGGAAAAAAGTTCTTAATTTGTCCGTTAACGTAGCGTCCCCATCCAGCACCGTTGCCATTAGCAGTCATTAATACCCAACCTTTGTCTAGGTCCAGCCTTGTCTGAATGACATCTCCGTGGACAAACTGTGCCCACTCCTCAGGATTCATTTCATACGACTGTTTAACTTCAACAGGGTTTAAAGCCAGAGCTAACGCATGTGCTGGCTCGAACCTTTTTTTCTTAAATAGACCTAATTCAAGGCCAAGACGTAATATTTTCATACTTGAAATATCTGGTGTCCCAATTGGTGCCATATACAAGTGGTCACCAAACAAAACATATTCATTCGCTTTTTGATCAAATGTAATCAGTGCTTCCTCAAAAAAATTAGATAAGATTTCACGTTGTTGTTTATCTAATGGTTTGTTCTTAAGCGGTTTGACAACAGATACATCATCGTAATCACCATTAGCCTTAACAAGCTTCGCCACAAAATGTCCTTCCCCTTCCAGCTTATGTGGCCACAATCTTGCAGCTTTTTTCACCACATCTTTTGTCATCGTCGCACTGTGCTCAGTTGTTCCATTGACAAAAGCTTCGTCTATCCATTCAGGACGTGCATCACTAAGATTAGCGCCATCCGGCTTTTCAATCGAAACCAAACTAAATTCAGGATACGCCGCCATGAGCCAATTGATTATTTGCTCATCCTCTTCTGGAGCAAATGTACAAGTCGAGTAAACTATCTGCCCTCCCGGACGAAGCATTTTAACAGCTTCTGTGAGGATTTCACGCTGCCTCGTGGCGTTCTCTGCTGGATAATGTTCGTGCCAATAGGCTATCGCACCAGGATCTTTACGAAACATCCCCTCACCAGAACAAGGGGCGTCTAATAAAATTTTATCAAAAAAACCAGGTAATTTTGAACTCAGCTCAGCTGGTGTATGTGAACTGACAATCGCATTTTTAATACCCATACGCTCAATGTTTTCACTCAAAATTTTAGCGCGGTTTAAAAATATTTCGTTAGACCATAATAGCCCTTTTTGTCCCATGAATGCTGCTAGATGGGTTGATTTCCCACCTGGCGCAGCGGCTAAATCTAAAACGCGTTCGCCAGGATTTGGCCGAACAACCTCACCCACAAATTGCGCTGACGGTTCTTGGGAGTAAACCACACCAGTAACGTGATCTACTGAATGCCCGTTAACAGCTCCAAAATGTCCCCATTTACCATAAGGAAGATTACCATGATCTTCTGTATCACTGATGACAGGATGTGGCTTTAACGGATTCACACGATACGCTTTTTGAACCGGTTCGTCAAAACTCAATAAAAAATCTTCATACTCATCGCCGAGGATCCGATTGTATTTATTTTTAAAGTCTTCAGGCAACATCAATAGTTATCAACCTCTTTATCTGTAGGAATTGAAGGAATAGCACCTGGACGTGTTACAGCGATTGCGCTAGCAATGTTGGCCCGCTGCACAGCATCATCTAAATTACTAAAATCAGGTGCTATGACGCTGGCTAATGTACCAATAAAAGTGTCACCTGCCGCGGTAGTATCTTGTGCGTCTACCTTTTCAGGTTGTACCCACCATCTTTTTTGACCATCAGCGATAAATGATCCCGCTTCTCCTAATGTGATAATACTCCGTTGGACTCCCTTCGCTTGTAGGGCATCGCTAACTCGGTTTAAAACACCCTCGTCATTAATAACATTGATGCCCGTCAGTAATTGCGCTTCTGTTTCATTGGGCAGCACAATATCAGTGACAGCCATTAATTCTGGAGTAAGTTCATACACAGCCGGAGCTGGATTTAGGATTGTTTGCACATTATTTTTTTTAGCAATTTTAAATGCCGCCAAAATAACTTCGAACGGCACTTCAAATTGTGCGATTAGCACATCAGCTTGCGCAATTAACGCTTTATTTATGTCCTCAATCGTTAAGGCTTGGTTTGCCCCACCATGAATCAATATTGTGTTTGCACCACTCTCTTGCAACATAATGTATGCTGATCCAGTTGGCACATCACTATTTGTTGACACTGCGTCCACATTGACACCATTGGTGAGTAATGTTGCTCTCATAAACTGTCCATTTGCATCATTCCCAACAGCACCAATAAATGAAACATTTGCTCCTTGTCGTGATGCGGCAACTGCCTGATTAGCCCCTTTACCACCTGGTGCTGTTGTTACTTCAGTAAGTGCCATCGTTTCACCAACCAGTGGCATACGTGGCATTTTCATAATATTATCGACATTCAAGCTGCCGAGTACGACAATGTTTTTAGTCATGTTCCCGTCCAATTTTGATAAAATTTCTTTTATTATCATACCATGAAATGGTTGTTTAATAGCATAGATGATTCATATTATTTTATAGGCACAAAATAAAAAACTAATTATTAAACTAATAATTAGTTTTTAAGATCTGTATTTAGGCCGGAAATAGCGATAAATAGCTTGCGCTGAAATCAATAAAAATATTGCAGCTGCCAGCATTAAGGTCTTATAAGTTTGATCGTGATATACCAGCATAGCACGAACTATCGCTGTCACACCAATATACAAGAAATTATCAGTAGAAATATGAGCATCTTTGACAAAATACTCTCTGCCTATCCCCAAAAATTCAAAAAACAAAAATACAATTAAGATTTGTTCAGCTAATTCAGTGAAATGTCCTGAGATATTCTTGATCGATAGCATCTGTGCTAAATTCCAGATTTCACGTATTAAAAATCCAAATATTACGATACCAATCAAAATCATCATAATGTTCAAGACATATTCATAATATCCAGCAACTTTTTGATGCCATTCATGTTTCATTTTTTTCTCCCTTTAATACGAACAGATAGATGAACAACAACTGCATATCTGTATTAAAAGTTTAACATAATAATTAAAAATCGAACAAGCTTAACTGATTTTCATCTGGTAATCCATCTAAAACAGAATGCAATGTCATAAACTCAATAATTGTTTGTGAAACCTTACCACGTTTCTTTAAATCTTCTTTGCTGATAAATGGTTTTTCGGTCCGTGCAGCTACAATTTGCTTAGCAACGTTATCACCCAAGCCTGGCAAAGAAACGAAAGGTGGAATTAAGGTGTCCCCATCAATCACCCACTCAAGCGCCTCAGACTTGTTTAAATCAACCATAGCGAAAGTAATGTTACGCTCCAAGGCTTCATTGGCCATTTCTAAAACAGTCAATAAGTTTTTATCCCCAACTGTTGCATCATTTCCAAGTGACTTCAACTTCTGAATAGCAGCTTTAGTGGCATCTTTACCCCGACTCATTGCTACGATATCAAATGCATCAGCACGTACAGAAAAGTAAGTTGCATAATAGATTGTTGGAAAATAAACCTTAAAGTACGCGATCCTCAATGCCATTAACACATAGGCAGCAGCATGCGCCCGTGGGAACATATACTTGATTTTAAGCATTGATTGGATATACCACTCTGGGATTTTTTCTTCACGTAGTTGTTTCTGATATTCTTCTGTTATTCCTTTTCCTTTACGGACCTTTTCCATAATATTAAAAGCATCTGCTGCAGGAACACCCCAATTAATCAAATCAGTCATAATTTTATCACGTGTTCCAATTACTGTTCCAATGGTGGCTGTTCCATTTTCAATTAATTCATTAGCATTGCCTACCCAAACGTCTGTTCCGTGCGATAGACCAGAAATTTGTAATAATTCTGAATATGTGTGTGGCTGTGTTTCTGTCAACATTCCTCGCACAAAGTTTGTACCAAACTCTGGTAATCCTAGTGTGCCAGTATTGGAAAAAATCTGTTCTGGCGTAACACCCAAAGCTTCAGTTGAGGTAAATAAGCTTAATACGCCTGGGTCATTTGCAGGTATTGACTGTGGATCAATACCAGACATATCTTTTAATGTACGCACCATCGTGGGATCATCGTGACCCAATATATCCATCTTGAGCAAATTATCGTGGATTGAATGATAATCCATGTGCGTAGTTTGCCAAAGGGACTTTTGATCATCCGCAGGATACTGAATCGGAGTAAAATCGTAGACCTCATATTCACGGGGCACAATTAAAATACCACCCGGATGTTGTCCAGTAGTACGTTTCACACCCGTCATCCCCTGCGCTAAACGCTCTATTTCAGCACCACGGTAATGTTGGTCATGTTCGCGCTCATAAGCTTTAACATAGCCGAAAGCTGTTTTTTCAGCAACGGTCGCAATGGTTCCAGCGCGGTATACATTATGTTCGCCAAACAAAACTTTCATATAATTATGAGCAATTGGTTGATAATCACCAGAAAAATTCAAATCAATATCAGGCACTTTATTTCCTGTGAAGCCCATGAAAGTTTCAAAAGGAATGTTTTGTCCATCCCCAATTAAAAATTCACCTGGATGATTTGGGTCTTCTTTTTCAGGCAAATCATAACCAGATTCATATTCTTTCGGATCAACCAATTCAAAGTAGTCTCCATGTGCAGAACGATAGTGAGGCGGTAATGGATTTACTTCTGTGATTCCAGACATTGTAGCTACAAAAGAGGAGCCAACTGATCCACGTGAACCGACTAAATAGCCGTCCTTAACTGACTTAGCAACTAATCTTTGCGCAATGATATAGTGTGGCGCAAAACCGTTTCCAATAATCGCTTTCAGTTCTTGATCAATACGGGCCTGTATTTCTTTGGGTATTGGCTCACCATACCATTGTTTAGCTGTTCGATAAGTTCTCTCAGTTAATTCATCACCAGCGCCAGGAATATTTGGTGGATAAGATCCGCTTTTCAAAGGTTCAATATCTTCAAGCATATTAGCAACTAAATGTGTATTATCAATGACCAACTTTTTTGCTAAATCAGCGCCCATAAAAGCATAATCGTCAAGTAATTCCTGAGTTGTCTTGAAATTCAAATCTGGTAAAGCTGTGCGATTTTGTGGATTACCGGGCTGTGTAGCGATTAAAATATTGCGATATATTTTGTCTTCTGGGTTTGTATACTTTACATCTTCAGTAACTACAACGGGCTTTTTAAGTTTATCCCCAATAGCCACCATATCTTTCAAAATACTCTGCAACTTTTCTTCCGTTGCAATTAACCCTGACTCAATCATCGGTTGATAATTTGCCGTTGGTTGTATTTCGATAAAGTCGTAATACGCTGCTTTTTTCTCTGCTTCCTGAATACCCTTTTCAATCAAAGAAATAATCACATCACCGCTGGTATCACCCGTTCCTACAAGTAGTCCCTCGCGATACTGTTCTAATATAGAACGCGGAATACGCGGTACCCGAGCAAAAAACTCAATGTTAGATCGAGACACTAATTTGTATAAATTTTTCAAACCTGTTGCATTTTGAACTAGCAAAGTGGCATGCACGGGACGCCCGTGCTTCCAAGCGTCTCCTTCAGTCATGCGATCATTCAACTCATTATGTCGGTTTAAATTATAACGTTCGTGTGCTTCCTTAATTAATCGCCAAGCGATATGTCCAGTGGTTTCTGCATCAAAAATAGCGCGATGCGCTTGTTCCAAATTAATATTGAAACGCTTGGCGATTGTGCCTAATCTATAAGACTTATAATCAGGGTATAACCAGCGTGTAAATGGTAACGTATCAATAATAGCATTCGTGATAATGGGTTGATCATAGCGCGTATAGGCAGCATTCATAAAGCCAACATCAAATGTAACATTATGCCCAACCAAGACGGCATTTCCAGACCATTCACGAAAACGTTTAATAATATTTTCTTCGGTATCTGAATTGGCAACCATAGCATCGGTAATAGAAGTTAACTTGGTGGTGAACTCAGAAAGTGGGAATCCAGGATTAATGTACTCTGAGAACTTCTCAATTACGTTACCCAACTGCATTTTAACCGCTGATAACTCAATAATACGATCTGTCACTGCCGATAAACCAGTTGTTTCAAGATCAAAAGCTACAAAAATAGTGTCTTTATTCAATAACTCGGTTTGATCTAAATTAAAGCCAATAGGCTCACCATCCTCAACCAAGTTAGCTTCCATGCCATAAATCATTTTCAAACCATTTTTTGCACCAGCAGCTGATGCCTCAGGGAATCCCTGAACATTACCAGTATCAGTAACAGCCAAGGCAGTTTGCCCCCAGCTTTTTGCTAATTTCGCAACGCCTGAAAAATCAGTAACTGCATCCATCGCTGACATATTAGTGTGTGCATGCAATTCAATATGTTTTTCTTCACCTTGATAAACTTCTTGTCGATTAGCATGATCTACAACCTGCAAATCATATATGTTCATCACCAATTCACGTGCATATTGATCCTCTTGAATATTTCCACTTAATCGCACCCACAAACCGGACTTTAAACCGTCAAAAACAGCTTCGTCATTCTCATTGTTTGAAAATTTCTTAGCAGAAATCGAGCTTGAATAATCTGTCAATTTGAGTGTTAGTAGTTTCCGTCCAGAACGTAGCTCTCTTATTTCTTCCGCAAAAATATATCCTTCTATAACGACACGATTTTCTTCACCATCTATACTATCTAAACGTGTAATTTCAGCATCAGCAGGTATCTTACGCCCTAAAGCTAACGCAACACCTTCGCTAGAAACTTTAGGCTTTGATTGTTCATTGGCAACAATGGCTTTCTGCAAATCTTCACGCGCTCTAGCATGATGTTGTGCCACATTTTCTTGAATTTCTTGCTCAAGTTGTTCATCCAATTTTGGAGTCAACTTAATTTTTGGTAATCCAAAAGAATGATAAACTGTCGCAATTGAATCGATAACCTCAGCAGTCAGTGCGCGATACAAAATTGATGCGCCGACTGCAACACCAAAGTGGTTCGTTTCAATTGTCTTTAGTATTGTGTTGCTAGCAAGTTGTTGCGTTGTCGCATGGTTAAGACTTGATTCTTGTAGCGCTAGATGCCAATAAGAGTTGACGACTTCTTCGTCAACTTGCTGTACTGGCGTGGTGATCTGAAGTTGAACGACTGCTATATTAGTGAACGCAGTTCGTAAATACTGCTGAAATTGCATGTATACATTTACCGGCAGTATCTGTTCAATTTCGACATGAAAAAGCCACATTTTTTGACTAACTGAAACATCAACTTGAGACAAACAACCGTCATCAAAATAATGATGAATTTCTTCTGGCAGTTGAATATGCGTAAGTAAGTGCTGTAATTGTTCTTGTTGCGTTAACTTCATTTTATCCTCTACTTGAGTAAAAAAGCCGATAAAATATCGGCAATTTTAAATATACTTATTTTTCTGACGCATTTAGCAGTACTGAGACAGAATCCACGACTTCGCTAACTCGCATCTCAATGTTTGTGTTACTTGCTCGAACTTTGACTTCTACGACATCTTCGTCAGCCTTTTTACCGACTGTAATACGAATTGGTAGGCCAATCAAGTCCGCATCAGCAAACTTAACGCCAGCTCGTTCTTTACGGTCGTCAACTAATACTTCCATGCCTTGCGCTACCAACAATGTTTCTAACTGTTCAGCCACACGAGCTTGGTCTTCATCCTTCATGTTAATTGGAACAATATGAATGTCAAATGGTGCTACGCTAGCAGGCCAAACTAAGCCATCTTCATCAGCCTTTTGTTCGGCAATAGCACTCAATAAACGTGACACACCGATACCATACGATCCCATGATAACATCGGTTTGGCGTCCGTTATTATCCAGAACTTGTGCGCCTAAGGTTTTCGAGTATCGCGTACCAAGTTTAAAAATATGACCAATTTCAATACCTGAAGTAAACTGTAATTTACCCTTACCATCTATGGCTAAATCACCCTCGCGTACTGTACGGAAATCACTAACATTTTCTGCGAGTAAGTCAACATCACGATTCCAGTTAATATTGACATAATGCATCCCATCTTCATTAGCACCAGCGGCAAAATTAGCTAGATCAGCTGCTCTCTCATCAACTAAAAGCTTAACTTCTTCTGGTAATCCAACTGGTCCCAATGAACCAAATCCAGCACCAACCGCTTTACGAACATCCGCTTCTTCAGCCATAACCAACGAATCAGCATGTAAATAATTCTGAACCTTAACTTCGTTGACTTCAAAATCGCCAGTTGTCACAACAGCAACTAGTTCGTCATCTGCAACGAACATAATCGTCTTAACTAATTCATTCTTTGGCTTATCCAAAAGTGTGGCAACATCATCAATTGTCTTTTCGTTAGGGGTTGAAATCTTTTCAAGCGCCAACTGTTCAGCTGTTGCAGATCGACGTTCGTAAAAGTCCTTAGCCATTTCAAGATTAGCCGCATAATCTGTTGCATCAGAATAAGCAATCGTATCTTCACCAGCTGCAGCAGGTGCCGAAAATTCTTTAGAATCTGATCCACCCATAGCACCAGCATCGCCAACTATTGCACGATACTCGAGCCCTAGTCGATCAAAGATATTGGTGTAGGCTTCTTCCATATTATGAAATGCCTCATCCAAGCCTTCTTGATCAGCACTAAATGAGTAAGCATCTTTCATAATAAATTCACGAGTACGTAATAGACCGAAACGTGGTCGGTTTTCATCACGGAACTTTGCCTGAATTTGATAAACAGTCAATGGTAATTTCTTGTATGACTTAATTTCATCAGCAATTAATTGCGTAAAAGTTTCTTCGTGCGTAGGACCCAAAATAAAATCGCGATCTTGACGATTTTTAAACTTATATAAAGCTGGTCCGTATGTTTCATAACGACCAGAGCGTTGCCATAGCTCGGCTGGCAAGACTTCGGGTACCAACATTTCGTTGGCATCAATCTTATCCATCTCTTCACGAATAATTGTTTCAATTTTATTTAAAACTCGTTTTGCTAATGGTAAATATGAAAACATTCCCGCTGCAATTGGGCGAATATACCCTGCTTTTAGCAAAAGTTGATGGCTTTTTACTTCAGCCTCTGCTGGAATATCCCGCAATGTTGGCATTAATAATTTCGACTGTTTCATGAATTCCCCTTATGTTTTGTTGTTATGTACGGTGCCGATAGCACCAGTTTTTATCTTAAAATATCGTTTATAGTGACGGCAATCATTAAAATAATCATAAATACAGCGCCAACGATAGTTACAGCGTTTTCAAATGACTGTGGCAAAGGTCGACGTAATATACCCTCCAACAAATTCAAAATGAGTTTACCACCATCCAATGCTGGAATTGGAATTAGATTCATAATACCCAAATTAAGTGATAGCATAGCCATAAATATTAATATGTTTAAGAATCCTGTTTTTGCTACGGATGAAGTTGTTTTAGCAATAGACACAGGGCCACCAAGCTTATCTAAGCTAAAGCCACCAGTAAATAGATGGCTTAATGCATGCCATATTTGGCTAATTGTCGCACCTGTATTTATTAAACCATACTTTAGACGTGAAATGGTATCAGTGTGTGTTTTTTCGATGATACCAACTTGTTTAGTCTGCACACCATTTATTTTAACAGTTTTTGGTCTCACTTCAACCTGCTTTTTGTGACCATTGCGTAACACTGTGATGTTCAGCTGACTTTCCTTAGAGTTACCAATAGCATTGGCAACTTGGTCCCAAGTAGTCGTTTTGACCCTATCAATTTGTGTGATTTCGTCACCAGCTTTTAGACCAGCTTGATCAGCCGGCATATTTTTTTGAACGGTGCCAATAATAGGTTCATTTAAACCCACACTAGCGATGGCAAACCCTACTCCTGAAAAAATAACCAGGGCTAATATAAAGTTCATAACTGGACCAGCAATATTAATTAACGCACGTTTCCATACTTTGGCGCTTTGTAGCCATACATCTCGTGGCGCAACCTGAACCTCAACACCATTTTCCTCAATAATCGTTGCATCATGATCAACATGTACAGTCGTCATGTCTGTGGCATTGTCTGAATATCCCGTCAGGGTCAAAGCGTCACTTAAATCGAACGAATCAACTTGGAAAGGCACACCGATCCCAGCCTCATCTATTTGTGTATCTATTTTTGTGACTTTTCCCTGTTCATTAAAAGTCAAACGTAATCGTTGACCTGCATCCAGATCGGGTTCTTCATCCATGCCAGCCATACGAACATACCCACCTACAGGTAGTATGCGAATAGTATAGGCTGTATGATTTCGATTCCAACTGAGCAGTTTTGGTCCCATTCCAATTGCAAATTCACGAACTAATACACCAGATTTTTTCGCGACAAAAAAATGTCCAAATTCATGCACTGTAACGAGCACGCCAAACACAAATATAAAAGCAATAATTGATGTAACATTCATAAATTTAGCACCTACCTGATTTGAAGAAATCTAATAATCTTGCAAAATCATTTTTAATTGAGTATACCCAATACGGCCATCATAGGCATAACGATTAACATTGAATCAAAACGGTCTAATATGCCACCATGTCCAGGCAAAATATTACCCGAATCTTTCACACCATAATGACGTTTGAAACCGGATTCAATTAAGTCACCTAACTGACCAGCAATTGACAAAATGGCCGTAAACGCTAGCAATTCGATGAAGTTATAATCCGGCAACCAATGGAAGATGGTAAATAATGCCGGAATCACAATAATAGCTACCATGCTACCACCAATAGAACCTTCCCAAGTTTTATTGGGGCTGATTTTAGGAGCCAGTTTATTTTTTCCAATGGCACGACCAACCATATAAGCACCTGAATCAGTGATCCATACAATCAGCATACCGAACATGACCGTAGCAATCCCCTTACTATCTGCTTGAAAAAAGTAATGGAATCCTGTACCAACATATACAATCGTCAGCGCCAATGTTCCTGCATCATCAAAATTAAAATGATTACGACTCAAAACGGTATGTAGCAAAAGTAAGAAGACAATAATATAAAAAATGACGCTTCCATTAATATTAAATGGCATATCTTGCCAAGTTGATTTCGGTAGTGTAATTACAATAACACCAACAAAGCTCAGCAATGCTTCCGCAGATACGAAAAAACGATGTTTCATACGTAGTATCTCGCTCATAGCAACAACTGCCATGGCTAACGTCAAAATCAAAAGAGGCATACCACCAATTACTAACAATGGCACAAAGATAATTAAAGCAACGACTGCTGTAATAACACGTGTTTTCATTAAGCTTGTTTCTCACTTTCATCATTGAGACCGCCAAATCGTCGATCTCGTTTTGTATAAGATTGTATGGCTGTCATTAGATCATCCGAAGAATAGTCAGGCCATAGAACATCAGTAAAATATAATTCTGCGTAAGCGGCTTGGTATGGCAAAAAATTACTCAAGCGCAATTCACCAGAGGTTCGAATCATCAAGTCTGGTGTGGCCAAGTCTCCCAAGTGTGCTGTCTGTAAGGCGGCAGCGAAAACTTCCGAATTAATATCATCCGGTGACAAATGGCCCTTGGCTACTTCTTCGGCTATTTTTTTTGTAGCATCAACAATTTCAATTTGTCCGCCATAATTCATTGCAAAGTTTAAAACCATGCCGGTACCACTGGCAGTCTCTTCAATTGCTCTATTAACAGCATCTTGAGTCGCTGCTGGTAACGCATCAACATTTCCAGTAACAGAAACTCGAATGTTATTTTTAATCAAATCAGGTACGAAATCATTAAAAAAAGCGATTGGCAGCTGCATTAGAAAGTTGACCTCATCATTGGGACGTGACCAATTTTCCGTAGAAAATACATATAGTGTCAGGACTTTAACGCCCATATCACTTGCTGCAGACGCAATGCGCTTTACTGTATTCATGCCAGCCTTGTGTCCCGCAGCTCTTGGCATTAAGCGTTTCTTTGCCCATCGACCATTACCATCCATGATAATTGCAATATGCTCTGGAATTTTAAGTTGCGTAGTATCGTAAACGGTGTTCTCTTTTGTTTTAAAAAGCGCCAAAACGCTCCTCCTTCGTATGCAATATTTTTTTGCATAATGGTATCTAGTACATTTTACCAGAATGAAACGCTGCGTACAAAAAAAATCGATAAGAATATTTCTATCGATTTTTATATTTTATTGAACTGTTACACTCTTTGCCAAGTTTCGAGGTCGATCAACATCCAACCCTCTATCTAGAGTTGCGTAATAGGCAATTAATTGAGCTGGAATCACTTCCAATAATGGCATCAGTAGTTCATTGACTTCTGGCAAAATATAGGCGTCGCCAGTTTTAGCCAGTTCTTTGGTTGCTATGACAATTGTATTAGCACCACGTGCGGCAACTTGTGCAATTTCACCTCGAACTAATCCAGCTGTCTTCGCTTGTGTAAGGAGTGCAAAAACTGGTGTTCCTTCTTCAATAAGTGAGATCGTACCGTGCTTTAGTTCTCCAGCAGCAAACCCTTCCGTTTGCACGTAGGAGATTTCTTTTAACTTGAGTGCCGCCTCAACAGCTACGGCAGCGTCTAGGCCACGTCCGATATAAAATGCTGAGCGCTGTCCAGATAATGCACTTTCTGCTATTGCTTTAAAATCTTCTTTTTGATCAATGATCACTTGCATTTCAACAGCTACTTTCGCCAATTCAAGCTTCAAATTCAATCCTGAATGACCAATAGCGTGGGCTAAAATAGCTTCAACACTTATTTGAGCCGTGTATGCCTTGGTAGAAGCAACCGCTATTTCCGGTCCGGCGAGTAGAGGTAATGCGAAGTCAGCTTCTCGTGTTAATGTTGAATTCATAACATTAGCAATAGTCAAGGTTGGATAGCCCTGTTTCGTAATATTATCCAAAACTTCACGAGAGTCAGCCGTTTCACCTGATTGGCTCAAGAAAATAAAGAATGGTTTTTGACTGAGCATTGGTTGATCATAAGCAAATTCTGAAGAAATATGGACTTCAGTCGGAATCTTAGCCCATTGTTCAAAATACCGTTTGCCAACTAATCCGGCATGATACGATGTTCCTGCAGCAACAATATATAAGCGATCAGCCGCTTTCATCGCATCAATAATGTTGGCATCGATATTTTGAATATTATTCTCGTCATCAAAATAATATTGAGAAAGCGTGCGAGTAACAATTGCTTGCTCATCCACTTCTTTAAGCATGTAGTATGGATAAACACCTTTATCTGTTTCTGCAGCATCAATATCGAGGTGGAATGGTAACCGGGTAATTGGTTCTCCTTGCGCATTGAATAATGTCACTTTATCTTTCTCAACAATCGCTACTTCATCATCCATCAATTCGATAAAGTCATGGGTTATATCTAACATAGCAGCAGCGTCAGAGGTCACCACATTTCCCTGATCTGAAACACCAATCAGTAAAGGACTTTTCTTTTTAGCAGTATACATAATCCCGGGTTCTTGACGATCCATCAACAAGAATGCGTATGCTGAATTGCCGTCTAGTAAAGCAATCATTTTCTTAAAAGCGTCGACTGCTGACAAGTTCTCTTCTTTTGCAAACTTATCTATCAATTGGACAGCAACTTCTGTATCTGTCTGAGAATGTAGTTTTACACCTTGCAAATATGTATCACGTAATTCATCGTAATTTTCAATCACACCATTGTGTGCTAAGTAGAAACGTCCATCTTCTGAAGCATGGGGATGCGCATTTTCAACAGATACACCACCGTGAGTTGCCCAACGCGTATGAGCAATACCCGAAGTACCCTTGATATTCTTATTTTCCGTAGCACGTTCCAAATCAGCTACACGGCCTGTTTCCTTGACCAAATAGTCTCCTTGGTCACCATCATTTACATACACGCCAGCTGAATCATAACCACGATATTCTAGCTTTTCTAGACCTTTTAACAAAGTTGGTAACACTTGATTAAAACTAGTAAATCCAACAATTCCACACATTTATATAGTCCTACTTTCAAAAATGGTTTTATTTTTTATTTTGTTCACAAGTGTTATTTTACACAGCTTAAAAGCCATTGTCAAACAACTTTTTAATTATTGGTATACCTTATAAAAGTGATTGGTACAACATTACTATTTAGAATATTTCTTCTATACAATATGAGTTTATGGTATCATATAAAAAAATTGAAGGTGAGACATATTGTGACAAAACTCGTTACATGGCACATCAAAAATGCCAAAATTCTAGATGTATTTAATTTAAAATTTGACGATACAGAATTATGGATTAACGATAATCAAATTTTATACCGCGGAAAGCGAAGTGACTTAACAGCTGAAAATACATTTGATGCTGGTGGCGGATATATTGTGCCTGGGTTGATAGATTCCCATTTACACATTGAAAGCTCATTACTCACGCCCAGTGAATTTGGAAAACTGGTTATACCACATGGAATCACTCGAATATTTGCAGATCCCCATGAAATTGCCAGTGTAGCTGGTGTGTCTGGCATCCAATATATGTTGGAAGATGCTAAACAAACACCGCTAAACATTCATTACATGTTACCTTCTTCAGTACCCGCTACACCTTTTGAACATGCTGGAGCGACGCTTCACGCTGATGCTTTAAAGCCATTCTATAGCGTGCCGGAAGTCAACGGTTTAGCAGAAGTTATGGATTTTCCTGCTGTAGCAAATCTTGATCCCGATATGTTACAAAAAATTAAAGATGCTGAAGATGCTGGTCGACATGTTGACGGGCATGCTGCCGGTTTAACTCCGGAGCAACTTGCAGTTTATCGAAATGTTGGCATTGACACTGATCACGAAAGTGAGAATGCAAAAGAAGCATTAGAACGCTTAAATGCTGGTTTCTCCATATTTGTTCGCGAAGGCACGGTTGAGCGTGATGAAAAAGCAATACTGCCTGCAATTACAATGGCCAATCAATCACACTTTTCTTTTGCCACAGATGACAAAACAGCTAACGACATCCAAAGTGAAGGTTCCATTGATTATAGCGTGAAACTTGCCATTGAAAATGGTATGGATCCAGCAATTGCTTTTACAATAGCAACGTATAATGCCGCTCAAGCGCATAAGTTACAAAATATCGGCGCATTGACAGATGGATTTGTGGCCGATCTAGCAGTATTCGATGATTTAGCACATTTGGAGACACCAAAAGTCATGATTGGTGGTCATTGGTATAAAGACAATCAATCAATTGTCACACCGTTAGCCAACCAATCATTAAACTTCTCATTAACCAAATCCGATATCGCCTTACCTCTCCAATCTGATAAACCAGCACATATTATCAATATCACACCTCACCACATCACCACCGAGCACACAGTGGAAGAAGTTCCTGTTGAGCAAGGGCTGTTCGTTGCAAACGAAACTTTCGCTAAAATTGTAGTCGCAGAACGTTATCACAATCTTGGCCATGGTGTCGGTATCATCAAAGGATTTAACATGCGCGACGGTGCGATTGCTTCAACTATTGCTCATGATTCCCATAACGTGATTATAGCAGGCGTAAACGACGACGACATGATTTTAGCAGCAGATACGCTGCATGAAATCGGCGGTGGCCAAGTTGTCGTTAACCATGGTAAAATTACGACCCTACCACTCCCAATTGGCGGTTTAATGTCAGATCAACCATTTGAAAATGTCATCAAAACTAACCAGCAATTACTACAAGCTTTCTCAGAAATCAGTGACGTGCCATTTGATCCATTTTTAACTTTATCGTTCATGGCATTACCGGTCATTCCAAGTTTAAAGATTACCGATCAAGGCCTATTCGATTTCGAAAAATTTGATTTCATAACAGTACAGGATTAAAAAAATGAGAGCATTAAGTATTTCCCCAGAAAAATTATTAACAATGATCATTGGGCAACCCATAACTTTAGATATTTCTTATGCAGGCCAACTACTTCTGGCATCAACGGTGCATCAACAACCAAACCTACCTTCTGAAATGGCAGGCGCATTAGCCGAAGTTAGTGACACTGGTCAAGTTAAATTTATTACTTTGGTCCATCCATTTAAAGTGATTAATCGTGACGAATTATTTAATATTGATGAAAGCAATATCCATCGAGAACCATATAATTGGTTTGGTCCACAGGCGCTTGTCATTGAGAAAAAAATGCAGGACTTCATCAACAGTTATGACGGCCCCGTTACTGAGGATGGTGCGATTCCTCGCCAATACATCCCCGATAATATTGCTGAACCAATTATTTTATCAGACAAATATTGGCAAGACTACGCTTCATTTGTCAATGATCCTGATGGTAACTTCGCGAAGCAAATCAAACCAATATTTAAAATCATATAAACAAAAAAGCAATAGCGATGAGAACCGCCATTGCTTTTTTCTGTGTTTTAGTTTTATGCACCGGTAAAATGTGAAATAAATAATTGCGCAATATTAAAATAAATTAGAACTGAAGTTAAATCTGATAAAGTTGTAATAAATGGACCACTTGCTACCGCCGGATCCATGCCTAATTTATCAATAAGTTCAGGGATCAAATACCCCGCTAGGTTGGCTACCATAATGGCAACTGCCATCGCGATTCCCACCGCAAGACCCAGTTGATAATTATGCTTCCAAAAAGTAACAATTAGAAAAACCGAGAAACCCGTTGCTGTCCCTACTAAAAACCCTGCAAGAATTTCACTCAAGAAATTTTTGACGGCACTATTACTACTTCCCACAGCTAAGCGCCGGACAGCCAAAGCCAATGCTTGCGTCCCAGCATTACCAGCTGTACCAGTAATCAGAGAAATAAACACAGCCAGTATTGACGCTTTTCGTACCAGACCATCAAATGAACTAATCAGTGTAGCCGTTGACATTCCTAATAAAAGAAGTGCAATCAGCCAAGGAATACGTTTAATCGCCGAATGCCACGCCGTATCATCTGTTTGGCTAACGTTAACGGCAGCCAATCCAGAATAATCTTCAACAGCCTCTTCATCAATAACATCCACAATATCATCAACTGTAATGACACCTAATAATCGGTCATTATCATCTGTAACTGGAATGGATATGAAGTTATAATCAGCCACAATTTGTGCAACGTCTTGCTGATCATCACCAGCTTTAACACTGATAATTCTGTCTTTCGTGATTTCCGATACCAACATATCATCAGGATGTGTTAACAAATCACGAAGAGAAATAACACCAACTAGCCGTTCTTGTTTATCCAATACATAAACGTAGTTGATCGCCTCAGCTTCAAGTGCTTGTTGCTTAACTAAACGCATCACTTCATCAACACGCAAATCTGCCTCAACTGCCAAGTACTCAATTGACATTAATGACCCAGCAGTTTGCTCCTCATAATTGATCAGCTTACGAATATCTTCAGCCTCATCTTTTGGCATTAAGCTTAAGTAGGTTGCAACTAACCGCGTTGGCATTTCCTGAAGAAGATCGACCTCGTTATCGGCATACATATTGCGCAAAATTTGAACCGCCTTTTGAGGAGGCATTTCTTGCAAGAGGTCATCAATATCTTCATCATCAACATCTATATTATCAAAAACAGTCGCTAATGTTTCATTGTCAAGTAATCGCCATGCTACTGCACGTAATTGCTCAGGCAATCCACTATACACTTGTCCCATTTCAAAGTCGTGTAGCGCATTAAATGACGTCACAAAAGCCTCATCTTGTCCTGAATGCAATAAATCAGAAAGATGAGCGATATTTTGATGTAGTTGTTCTGATTTTTCTTCCACTGTTTACTCTATATCTCTCAAAGTTTTTAAATCGTCTGGTAAAGGCGTATTAAATTCTCGGTATTCCTCAATGAAGGGATCATAAAATTTCATATGATAAGCATGCAACGCTTGTCTTTGTAATCCATGCCACGCTGGTCCACCATACAAAGTATCCCCTACCAAAGGGTGCCCTATATTGGCAAAATGAACACGAATTTGATGTGTTCGTCCTGTATGCAATTGCACCTTCACACGAGTCATATTTTGTTCATCATCTTCATAACGACGTTCTACCCAATATTCTGTGCGAGATGGTTTGCCATCATCACGGACTTCTCTTTTGATAAAATCACCATCCATGCGACCAATTGGTGCATTAATATCGCCATGATCATCCGCTAAAATTCCTGATGGATAAGCCAAATAAAATTTTTCAACCGTGTGGTCTTGTAATTGTTGATCCAAGACAGCATGGGCAAATCTATGCTTGGCTAATAAGACAATTCCTGATGTATCACGATCGAGGCGAGTAACAACATGAGGAACTAAATCATCAGCCTTAATTGTTTCGAGATGTCCTTTAACTTGATTGACCAAAGTATGCAAACGATCAGCATGTCCTGGAACCGTTGTTATACCGTATGGTTTATCAACAACTAGCCAATGTTCATTTTCAAATATAATGTCTAATGGTTTATAGTCCGGCACAACCAAGTCATTACTTTTTTCCGTAGGCATAACAATCGTAACGATGTCACCATTCTTCAAATAATCGGATGTATAAACTGGTTTTTCATTAACCAAGATTGCGCCGCCGTTATGCTTCATCTGGCTAAACATTCTATGTGAAACGCCATGGTTTTGCAAAAAAGTACGCACTTTACGCTGTTCATTACCACTATATTTCCAAGTAAATTTCATATTTAATCTTATTCAATAACTTAAATTATATACTACAATAATCGCATTATATAATATTTAGCTTGTACCGCCTTGGAACAAACTATTACTAAATTTCCTCTCAAATTTATGTATAAAAAATCCTGTCCCTCAAGACAGTAATTAGCTGTTTAATTTATTCAATTTCACTGATAAAGGCATTCTGTACACGTCGCCAAAAATCCACATGCCGATATTGAGCAAAATGGACCCTTTTTTCAGAGACCTTAAAGCGTAGTTCAGTAATATTGTGCCCTTTAATCTCTTCTTGGTCATACATAACCAAAAAATGATTGCTTTTTGGTTTCATCACAATTTCTTGATCTTGTGGCACAATTAGCGGTGAACCTAAGGTTCGAAATACTCGGTTATTAATTGAGGCTATTTCAGACATTTGAATTGCTGGCAAGCTCGGATGTAGCACTGCACCACCATTAGCCTTATTATAAGCTGTTGATCCAGTTGGCGTTGCAACAGCAATACCATCTCCACGAAAACGCTCAAAGGCCTGGCCACCTAAATATATGTCGGCAACTAAAGTGCCAATAGGTTGCTTTATAACCGCTTCATTAAGCGCTAAAAATTTGTAAGATTCACCACTAGTTCTCACAACAGTCAGCTCGAGTAGTGGGTAACTAACTTTTTGGCCGTTATCATGGATTAAACTATCAACAAACTGGTCAAGCTCCGTGCTTAACCAATCCGTATAAAACCCCAAATGACCTGTATGAAGGCCAACAAAACGCACGCTTTCTGTTTGATCAACATACTTTTGAAAAGCGCCCAAAAGCGTGCCATCCCCACCAACGGAAACGACAATATCCGGATTTCTATCATCAATATCGACATTATTTTTCTTCATTGCCAGTATTAATTTTTTGGCAATAATCACGCTATGTTCAGCATGATTATTGAAAATTGCGATTTTCATTCTATTGCTCTTATCTCACTAAGTTCTTGATCTAAAGCAAAAGTTGATTCGGATAGTTTAGTCAGTCGATTTGCTAAATCTTCGTTCAACTCCCCATGCTTATAACGTAAATCATGTTCCACAGTAGCCCAAAAATTCATCGCCATTGTCCGCACCTGAATCTCTGCCAATACTTTTAGTTCTCCAGTATACATCTGGACTGGATATTCAATCACAAGATGATACGAACGATAACCCGAAGGTTTAGCATTACTGACATAATCACGCTCTTCTAAAATTTGAAAATCCGTCCTTTGACGCAACAAATCGACCACAGTATAAATGTCTTCAACATACTTTGTCATAATACGAACACCGGCAATATCTTGCAAATCAAGAGCCAACCGATTCTCATCTAAATGTCGACGAACTATCTTTTCTTCAATTGAGGCTTGAGACTTTACACGACCAGTTACAAATTCAATTGATGAATCTTCACCAGATTTTTCGTATTGCTGACGCAAACCACGTAATTTTACTTTAAGCTCTGAGACGGTTTGAATATATGGTATAAAAAAATGATCCCAATCCATACTGTCATCCTTTATTATATTTTTTTAATTACTACTATTCTATTTTAACATATTTATGAGCGTATCATTTGTCAAGTACACCCTTGACGACTATACTAATATTTTGTATATTGAATAAGTTAATAACTCAGGAGAACAATCATGCTATCTATATATCATTTCGATACGCCACTGTCCGATAATTGCTTAATTACAGAGCAATATCTACAAAAAATTAGTCAACAAATTCATCGTTCACATCATCTGTTTTTTGTGCCTTTAATCAATGAACCAATTTTGAAAATGATTAAAGATGATAATTCATCATGTGCTGATGAACCAACAGACAAAGCCAGCTTAGTCTATCGACTCACTCTCGATTTCAAAGCTGCTCAAATTGAAGGTAATAAAAAAGCGCGAGCATTACTCATTAACCTACAAGAGGCGCTAACGGTTGGTCATCAGAAATACTCACGTAATTTAGTAATCAATATTGCTAAAAAAGTGGGCATCAACATCACAGACTTTCTGTATAACCGTAATTCAAAAGAAACGATGCAGGCCATATTAGAAGATCAACAACTAGCTCACGGTATGATGCCAAAGGTTCAGGCTACGGTAGCGATTGATGATGCAGTCGATTTAAAAACACAAATCTTAACTGATTTCTCTGTTAACGATTTGCTACCTGCATTTTTACCCCATATATCAGATGATGATGCATCAGAAAAAAACGCAGAAGCATCAGTTAATTTAGCATAAATGATTACAAATAAAAAAACTGCTACGAGATAGCAGTTTTTTATTTGTAATCATATTAAGCAGTTATTCGAGCTAGACTCGCCGCACCAATCACACCAGCATCGTTACCTAACTCCGCTAACTTTACACGTGTAGAGTGACGAACTGTTGGGAAAGCAAACTTGGTCCAATGTTCTTCAACACGTGCACGCAAGAACTCGCCAGCAGCAGCAACACCACCACCGATAACAACGGCTGATGGATTCAAGATATTAGACATAGTAGCTGTGGCATAACCCAAATAGTAAGCCACTTTGTCAACAACTTTATTTGCCAAAAAGTCGCCCTGTTTTGCTAAATCAAAGACAATTTTTGATGTGACTTCTTCTCCATTGTCGATCATCTTCTTTAATTTTGAACTACCTACATATTCTTCAGCAATATTTTGTGCCAAATGAACAACACCAGTAGCTGAAGCATATTGTTCTAAGCAGCCACGATTACCGCATGTGCACAAGTATCCATCAGGTTCAACAATCATGTGACCGACTTCTCCGCCGGCCCCAACTGTACCGTGGATTAGCTGACCATTGGCTAACAATCCACCACCGACACCGGTACCTAAGGTAATGAATGAAACTTCATCATCATTATTACCAGCACCCTTCCATGCTTCGCCAAGAGCAGCAGAGTTAGCATCGTTATCAATTGTCAAAGTAAATCCAGTTCCTGCCTCAATATCTGCTTTGACAGGTTGTTCTGTTTTCCAATTTAAGTTAAAGGCGCCTGTGACTGTACCTGTTTCACGGTTAACAGTTCCCGGTGTACCCATACCAATACCAATGATGCGTTCTTTATCCAATTGGTATAAGTCTAAATGATGATTAATGGATTCAACGATATCTGGAACAATGTGTGCACCATCATCCAAAATGTTTGTTTTAATTGACCACTTTTGTTGAATTTCACCTTGATCAGTCAAAATTGCAAACTTGATAGTTGTACCACCAAGATCAACGCCAATAAGTTTATCTTTTGCCATGATTATTAAAGTGCAAAGCGTATTTCTAAAGACAAATTAACTGCCTTATATGATGATTAATCAGCGCAATGCATGTTTCCTCCATAAAATTTATTACTTACATATTTTAACAGAAAGTGCTTACATAGTGCAAGCGTTTTCATCATTTTCATTAAATGTTTTCAATCACTTGGATTTTCGACTTCCATTGTGTGTTCATGTGATAAAATTAACTTAATCGTTGCATAATCTTTTGCATTTAAAATGTCAGTTTTGTAGAGATTATCTACTTCTAGTGCTGCTAATTCGATATCCCACAGACGCTTACCAACGTGAATATACACACCGAATTCTTTTAAATATTGTAATACATCATAAAATGTTTTCATATTCTTAAACCTGCCCAAAAAGTTAAAATAATCAGCAATATTGTTATAGCGCCCATGATTAAGCGCACTCGAATAGCGTATTTCCCACTGCGCCCATAGAAACCAAACATTACCGCAAACATCATCCCACCGATTAAGCCACCGATGTGTCCCCATATATCAATATCCGTTGATGAAAATCCTGTGACTAAATTCAAAATGACAAAGAGCCCCAACATTGTTCCCATCGACTTAACTTGCGGATCTTCTTTAAAACGAATGGCATACAAAATCAATCCACCAAACATGGCAAAAAGTGCTGTAGATGCACCTACAGAAACACTCGACGGCGCCAATAAATATGAAAAAATATTACCAATAATGCCACCAAAAAAATATAGTCCAAAGAATTTTGCGCTACCAAATGCTCGTTCAACAAGTGGTCCAATAAACCATAAAGTGATCATATTAGTGACAATGTGTAAAAAACCAGCATGGAGAAAAACCGGCGTTAACAATCGCCAGTATTCATGTTTTAACTGAATATATGGTCCCCATTTTGCACCCATATTAATTAAGAATTCACTATTCTCCGTCGTTCCGCGGCTTAATACAAGCTCAATTAGGAATACAAAAGTAGTTACCAAAAATATAATTGTCGTTATCGGTGCTGTTTGATATTGTTCTTTTAATGCCTTCATAACCTTTATTTTAACAGATTATGATTTTTTATGTTTTGTTGTGTGATAAATGAATTAACTTATTCGTATGCATCAGAAAAAGCATTCGACAAATCGAATGCTTTTTCTCAACGACGATCTTTTAACCGCTGTTGCATCAAATATTGATATCGTGTATACCAAACGTCAACATATCCTTGTGAGAATGGTCCAGAACCTTCGTTTATCCAATCAACCAAAATTTTGACATGAGCTTTCAAAATTTTATCGATTTCTGGCGGATAATGCCACTTTTTACTATGAGCCGCATATTCATCTGCATCCAGTAAATGTTTGACGCCATCAGGAAAAACTTTAATATCTAAATCGTAGTCAATATATTTTAGCGCCTCTTTGTCGAGTACATACGGAGAAGCTAAATTACAATAATACGATACACCATTATCGCGAATCATCGCAATAATGTTAAACCAATATTTCTTATGGAAATAAACAATAGCAGGTTCTCGGGTAACCCATCGTCTACCATCATCTTCCGTTACCAAAGTGTGATCGTTTAGGCCAATGATAGAATTTTCACTGGTCTTTAGTACCATGGTATCGCGCCAAGTTCGATGCAACGAGCCATCATGCTTATAGCTTTTGATCGTGATGAAGTCACCTTCTCGTGGTCCACGACTGGGTCTATCAACGTTCATAACGCTACCTACTCTTCTAACACCGAATTCCTATTTAATTGTACCACATTTCAATCATCTGCAGATACTTCTAACTCATGAATTACCACATTAATTAATTCGGCATTATAACCTTTCGTATACAAACTATTTTTAGTTTTATATATCCTTTGACTTGGTACTTCGTTACGGTAGCGTCGCCAGCTTTTTTCCGCTTGACGCTTGATATTTTCTAACTCAATTTCATCGTCATTTTCTGTAATCACCCTATCAACAACAATCTCTGCAATATCAAAAGAGAATCCTTTTGTGGCTAAAGCTTGTACAATTTTTGTTTCTTAGCACGAGTTGATTCTCTTTTGTATGTGGTAGCAGATTTTAAAGCAAGTTTCTCTGCAATTTCAATTTGCTCCTCGTGAGTATAATCAGATAATGCTGTTTCGATATCATCATCATTAACACCTGCCTGCTTCAAATCCATCTTGATAACATTGGGTCCCTTAGGACTAATAATTTTTTTTGTTAAAACATAGTGTTGCGCATAATTTAAATCATCGATATATTTTTGTTCATATAATTGTGCAACAACTTCATCCTGAATACTTTCAGATACCTCTTTTTCACTCATTTTCTGTTTCACTTGTTTGACTGTGTGCAATGAGTGGCTAAGGAAGTTAAGAGCAATGCTTAACGCCTTGGCAATGGAATCATTATGCTTAATTTCTGCAATTAATTCGTCATCTAATTCTCGCCCTTTCGCCAAACCAAATTTAATGAGAACACTTTCCGCCACACCAAAAGCGAATTGATTATCTAGATCAATATTATAGCGACCCGCTTTTTTTTGAATTGAAATTTTAGTTATCTTTTTCATAACTCTATTGTACGATAAATATTGCTATTCACATGTATTTTAAAATAAAAAATGATGCTAATACTGACATTAACATCACAATTTTTAAATTAAATAATTTGGTCTAATCCGATGACAACACCGTCTATATTTTTCACAGCTTCTATAGCGCGAATTACACCTGGTACAAAGGCTGATCGACTTGTTGTACTTTGGGTCAGCGTTAATTGCTCATCCACACCACCAAAATAAACGCTTTGCTGTGCGATATAGCCAGGTAACCGTACAGCATGAACTGGCACACGATCAATCTGTTCGCCGCGAGCTGGCGCTAATTTTGTTGATGTAGGTTCCGCAATGCGGGCTTTTGCAATCAATCTTGCTGTTTGCTTAGCCGTTCCAGATGGTGCATCCACCTTTTTAGGGTTGTGCGCTTCAATAATTTCTGCATCAGGAAAATATTTGGCCGCTAACTGTGAGAATTGCATTAACAAAACCGCTGATAAACTAAAGTTAGGTACAATTAAAACGCCTTTTGATGACTGTTCACGCAGTATTGCTACTTGTTCATCAGACAAACCAGTGGCACCAATCACTAGCGGCATGTTGTGCTCGATTGCGTACATTGCATTGTCAAATACAGTTGCTGGGGTACTGACATCCAGCCAAATATCTGCTGCCACATTAATATCTGATAAGGAGGTCCATACAGGTACCTTACTCTCATGTTGATGACCACTCACAATACCAACAATTTCATATTCTTCATTCAAGTTATCTTGAATAGCTTGGCCTAATTTACCAAAACCACCAGCTAAAATTATTTTTGTCATTATTTCTCCAATAATTCATTCAAATGTAATTTTTCTGCGTCACTTAAAGGAATAAGAGGCAGACGTACAGCTTCACGTACGAATCCTTTTTCGGCTAATTTCGTCTTAACTGGAGTTGGGGAAGGGTAAGCAAATAGGGCATTCATTCGTGGGGTTAGGTAACGTTGCAAACGCCCAGCTTCGCGCCAATTACCTGCATTCATAGCAGAAAACAATTCAGACATTTCGTCACCATAAAGATGTGAAGCTACCGAAATTGTTCCAGCACCGCCGACGGTGTAAGCCGAAAGAGTCATTGCATCTTCACCAGTATAGACTGCAAATCCAGTGGTCCCTTCTACCTCTGCTTCAACAAATTCAGTTGATGTTGTTTCCTTAATTGCATTAATATTAGGATGTTGAGCTAATTCAATCACACTATCAACCGTGAGACCGACCACCGTACGTCCAGGAATGTTATATAACATAACAGGCTTTTCGGATGCATCAGCGATAGCTTTAAAATGTGCAATCATACCAGCTTGACTTGGCTTATTATAATACGGTGTTACTGCCAAGATGCCGTTAATATGCTCGATTTTGCTTAAAGCTTTGGCTGCTTCTACGGATTCCTTTGTATTATTGGAACCTGCATTAGCAATTAAAAGTGCACGATTACCAACCTGTTTTGCAATAAACCGTGTCAACTCTACTTTCTCTTCAAAAGACAGTGTTGGAGATTCACCTGTTGTTCCTGCAATCACAAATCCTTGCGAACCATGATTTAACAGGTGTTCAATTAATTTCTCTAATGACTCATAATCAATCTCATCGTTTACTGTAAAAGGCGTAATAATTGCCGTAATTAAATTAATTCCTTCGTACATGCTTATTCTCCTTGTGACATTCGCCACTCAATAAAATCTTTCAAAGCATTAAATCCTGGCAACAAAGCTGCTTCATCGATGTTTAACTTGGCACTGTGCAGTGAATGATTGTCATTAACACCCAGCCAAAGCATGACACCAGGAATATGTTGCAATATGTAACCAAAATCCTCACCTGTCATCGCAGGTTTTGCTTCTTCAAAAGCAATGTCTTGACGCTGTTCCATGAAACTCAGCAAATTGTTAGCTAAGTCAGGATTGTTTTCAACAGGCAAATAACTTCCTGTTTCAAGGCGAACATTAATCTTGACATCATTTGCCAACGCCACACCTTCAACGATTTGGCGAATTCGTGTTGTCATTTTATCCAAGCCATCTTTGGTCATGCTACGAACTGTTCCGGCAAGATGCACCGTGTCTGGAATAACATTATTTGTAAAGCCGCCGCTAATCATTCCAAGACTCACTACACCACCTTCTATCGGATCAACGTCACGCGATACAACAGTTTGTAACAACATAATTAATTCAGCCGAAATGACAATTGGATCCTTACCTAAGTGGGGATAGGCCGCATGACCACCTTGCCCATGGATGTCAATTTCGAGCTCGGCCGTTCCAGCAAATAAAGTGCCCGCTAAGGTACTCAAAGTTCCAGCAGGTAAATTAGGCTGATCATGAATGCCGTAAAATTCATCAGGATGCCACTCACCTTCAAAGATTCCTAAATCAACCGCTAATTTGCCACCACTTTTTGACTCTTCAGCCGGTTGGAAAAAGACAATTAAATTGTCTTTAGGTTGATGCTCACTAAAATACTGAACTAATCCCAAAGCTAAAGACATGTGAACATCATGACCACATGCATGCATAACACCTTTATGTGTTGATTCAAATGGCAATCCAGTATCTTCTGTAACTGGTAGCGCGTCAATATCAGCACGATATCCTACCGTCCGGCTTGGGTCAGTCCCAGAAAATTTCACAAGCAATGCCGTAGGTAATTCTTCTACTTGACGTATTGTCATAAAATTAGTTTGCCAAGATTGAATCTTTTCTAACAAATAACGATGCGTTTTAAATTCCGCTAAAGCAAGTTCTGGAATTTTATGTAAGTCACGCCGATAGGTTTTCAAATCTTCTTCACTAACTGGCATTATAAGCCTCGCAATGCGTCAATTAACGCAGTCTTTTGTTGCGTCTTCGAATCAATCTCCTTAATGACTTTTGCAGGAACACCCGCAACTACTGTATTGGCTGGTACATCCTTTGTGACAATCGCTCCAGCCGCAACTACTGCGCCGTCACCGACCTGTACGCCTTCAATAACGACGGCATTAGCGCCAACTAGCACGTTATTTCCGATGCGAACAGGTTGGGCAGATGCTGGTTCAATGACACCAGCTAATACCGCGCCAGCACCAATATGAGAATTTTCACCAACAATGGCACGGCCGCCAAGTACAGCACCCATATCAATCATTGTGTTAGCACCAATCTCTGCACCAATATTAATCACTGCGCCCAACATAATCACCGCATTGTCACCAATTTCAACTTGATCGCGAATAATGGCACCTGGTTCAATGCGAGCATTAATTTCTTTTTATCAAGCAAAGGGACGGCAGAGTTACGTGAATCATTTTCAATAAATACATCTTCTGATGGTAGATTCTTAATTAACAATTCAATTTCAGACCAGTCGCCAATTAATTGTCCAAATGACTCATCTCCAAATTGTTGCACAGTATCTGGCACTTCAGTTGCCAATGTACCTTTATATGTAACTTTTACTGGGGTAATTTTTTTTGCATTTGCAATGAAATTAATTAATTTTTGTGCTTCGTTTTCAGCCATGTTATTTATCTCCTAGAGTATAATCCTGATCTAAACTGATCATGTGTTCAAAAGTTTCACGTTCAACAACGACTTGATGTTGACCATTTTCCACGAAGACAACGGCCGGTCGTGGATTTCGGTTATAATTTGAAGCCATTGCATACCCGTACGCACCTGTTGCAAGCACAGATAAAATGTCACCAGGTTTTGTCGCCGGTAATTCTTCCTGCCAAACCAATACGTCACCTGACTCACAATATTTACCAGCAATCCGCACAATTTCTTCACTTTTAGCATTTGGTTGATTGGCTAAAACCGCTTCGTAATTTGCTTGATAAAGTGCTGGACGAATATTATCTCCCATACCACCATCTACAGCCAAGTAATTTCTAATTCCTGGAATATCCTTACGCGACCCAACTGTATATAGGGTTTGTCCGGCTGGTCCGACAATCGAACGACCAGGTTCAATCCATATTTCTGGCATTGCCCAATCGTACTGTGTAGCCTTTTCTTTCAAAACACGGATAATAGCATCCGCAAACTCACTTTCTGGCAAAGGTTGATCCTCATCAGTATAACGAATACCAAATCCACCGCCAGGATTAATGACTTCTGGTTGCCATCCCCATGAGTAAGCAGTATCTGCTAATAGTGCTGCATTTTTCTCAAATCCAGTCACATCAAATATTTGAGATCCAATATGCGCATGTAAGCCACGCAAATGAAGATGGTTATCTTTTATTGCAATATCATAGGCCTGCTTCGCTTGACCTGTTTGTAAATCAAAGCCAAATTTACTATCTTGTTGACCAGTACTAATAAATTCATGAGTATGAGCTGAAATTCCTGGTGAAATACGTAGTAAAATATCTTGAATAACATTTTTTTCCGCCGTAATTTCTGACAGTAGCTGTAACTCAAGAAAATTATCAACAATAATTGTTCCCACACCATTTTCAACGGCCATCACAAGTTCATCATAACTCTTATTATTACCATTAAAACTAAGATGCTGAGTTGGAAAATCAGCTTTAATTGCTGTGTATAATTCCCCACCAGACACGACATCAGCGTGAATATTTTCTTGAGCTGCCACCTGATAAATTGCTTTAGTAGCAAAAGCTTTACCAGCATAACTCACTACATATGGGACATTTTCTTGTTCAAAGATACGCTTAAACGCTCTCATTGTCTTACGAATAAGTGTTACATCGTAAACTGCTAACGGCGTGCCATATGTCTTTGCCAGTTCGATTGTATCAACACCATCAACTGTCAGATGTTGCTTTTCATTTATTGGATACGTCATCATTTCCCCTTGAATTACACAAAAAAACCCTTTGATAGGTTCGCAAAACGGACTTATCAAAGGGCATTGTTAGCATTTTTGACAGTTTCCATAGCTCACCGCATCTCTGCGACAGTCTAATAGCTCTTAACTATTAGCCCAATCAAGGTCATTTGTAGACACCCTTGATTTCGGCGATATCCCTAAGCTTACTATCAATTGCTACAGCAACTCCGGTAAGTGTATTGTCAATCGCGACCTCTATGTGAAATAATTTTTATTCTGTCATTATTATGACTGAATCATTATTGAATGTCAAGGTTTTTTCGTCTAATTCTTTGCTAGCAATCATGTGATTTTAAAAAGACGTTAATAATTTGTTCATCCGCGGTGCATAAATATCACCAAAGCGTGTAAAGTGCATTAGTATATAATAAAACTCATACCATTTTTCACGTTTTTGCCAGCCATCATCCAATGGCCATTCTTGCATATATTGATTATAAAATGACGGACTAAAGCCGGCAAACACTCTTGAAATCGTCAAATCATATTCCCGATCACCGTAGAACACGTTAGGATCAATAAATACAGGTTTACCTTGATCGTTAAACATAAAGTTTCCTGCCCAGAAATCACCATGCAGTAGTGATGGTTGAACTGTTTGCGCGTGATTATCATTTAATATTGTTTCACGTAAATTACTATAGTGATCACCACGTTGGGTTAGCCAAAAATTATTTTTTTGCGCTTGTGCCATTAGCGGATCCAAGCGCTGTTTCACAAAGAATTCAGCCCAAGAAGATTGCCAAGTATTATTTTTAGGCACAAAATCTACTAAGTTATCACTATCAAATCCAAACTTTGGCGCTGTAGCTTGGTGCATTTTAACTAGCGACTTTGCTAATTCTTGTTGTGACCCATTTCCTTGATTAATCCACGTCAAGACTAAGTAGGCGTGCCCTTGTAACTGTCCCTGTGCTAAAACGGCCGGCACGGTCACCTCTTCCCCAAAGCCTTCAAGCCAGCAACTTCATGATCAAAAAAACTTGCTTGAGCATTTTGTTGAATCTTTAAAAAATAGCGCTGGTTATTCGAATAGATTGAAAACGCCTCGTTAATGTCGCCACCACGTACCTTTTCTAAGTCGTGTGGTTTTTCAAGTCCCAAACGAGTAACAAAATCGTTGCCTAAGTCCATATTATCCTCCAAAATTTATTATCGGAACAAAAAAACACAATTTCCATTACGAAAACTGTGTTTTTGGCAAAATAATACCCTTATTATCGACAAATTTATTCAATTGTCTCACAGGTATTATCATCTGATTGTAGTGTATCATAATATTATACAGACGTCACTACTTTGTGTACTTCTCTACTGTTAGCTGATGACTGGTAAATTGGCTGCAATTAAATCGTTAGTTACATCCACAAATTTTTCATCGTTCAAACGCAACAAACGCCAATCGTATTCCCTATCATTATCAAATTCATCAATATATGGTTCAAACTCACCTTCAGTTTGTAAAATCAGATAGCCTGCAAAAGCATCCGAAAATTCACTTTCAGTGCTAATAACACGTACTAATTGATTATTAGAAAAAAATCCGATGGCTAACTGATCATTGTTCCACTGACCTTCAAAGGCCCACTTTAAAGTAATCCAATCTGAAAGTGTTATTCCTAGGTTCAATAGATAGTCCACAGATAAACGAATGTGGATTGGATGCTTGCTGGATTGAGAGTCGATTCCTTGAGCATCCAATTGAGAAGAGAAGATGCCACTTAATGCCTCAAAATCACTCACACTGGGTACTTTTTCTTCATTTTGCCATGCTTCAACAGTTTCAACTTCAACATCTAGTGCATCAGCAATCTCTATTGTTGAAATTTTAGTTAATTCTTGTAGTTTTTTTAAGTTATTCATAGTTATAATTATACAGAAAAACCGCCATGAATGGCGGTTATTTCGACATTATTTTTTCTGTTTCTTTGCAACCATTGCTGAACGAACGACACCAATGATTGTTGGCATTAATGTGACCAACGCAATACCCAAAATAATTACAGAAAAGTGTGCTTTAACAAATGGAATATTTCCGAACATATAACCAGCACCGGTTGCAATTAAACTCCAAGAGAACGCAGCAATCAAACTATTACGTAGGAAATGTTTGTATGAAAATTGGCTGATACCAGCCACAAACGGTACAAATGTGCGGACAATCGGCATGTATCGCCCAATGATTATTGCCGCAGCACCACGCTTTTCAAAGAAAGCTTCAGCTTCTTTGATATGTTGTTCTTTAATGAAACGACCAAAGAAACGATGATGTAAAATTTTATAACCACCTGTACGACCAATCCAAAAATTGACTGAGTCACCAATAACAGCTGCTAAGAAGAATACAATCATAAATACCCAATGATTAAGTCCGGCATTTAGCCCAGCAGGCGTAGCAGCAATAGCTCCTGCAGCAAACAACAGTGAATCTCCAGGTAGAAACGGCATAATCACACTACCAGTTTCAATGAAAATTACTGCAAATAAAATCAAATACGTCCATAAACCGAACGCTTGCACAAGATTACCAATATGGACATCAATGTGCAAAATAAAATCAATTAGAAATGACATAAAGTTCCCCTAAAGTACGAATAGTAATATTTTACCACACATGTGAGCATGTCATATTAAAATATACCTTTTCATCCCTATTGCGATTTTAATTGCCTTCTAACCAGAAAAATTACGGTAACTTACTTATTTAATGCCTGTTTTGGTTGTCTCATTGAAATACAGCCAAACACGACCATCCAAATGGTAGCACCAATTGCTGGTAGACGAGATTCTGGATTAAAGAAAAGCGTAATAAATACAAAACTGAAAAACAGAATTGCCAATGGCACTAACGTCTTGGGTGCTATGACAAGAAAGCCATCAGGCATGTAACTATCTGACTTGCGATACTTCATGTAAGCGAATAATATGAGTACATAAATCATCAAAAACAAGTCCGTCGATGCGCTTGTCACAAAACTAAATGCATTTGTGATTGATGGAATAACCGAGATTAAGGCCGAAAAAGCAACCATTAATGATGTAACCAGTACAGCATTCACTGGTAATTGTGTTTTTGATGTTTTTCTAAATGGTTGTAAAAACTTGGCCTTAGATTGGAATGATAAAGCAAAGAAATTACGGCTAGCACTAAACAAAACTGAATTTAATGCTGAAGCAGCACTCGTCAATACTACGAAATTAATTAAAGCGGCAGCCCATTTCACACCTGCCAACTGGAAAACCATCACGAAAGGACTTTGATCCTCTGGAATTTTCTGCCATGGATAAATCGTCATAATAATGAACAATGCACCCAGATAGAAAAACAATATGCGCCAAGGAATTTGGTTAATCGCTTTGGGCAAAACCGAACGGGGATTTTCCGTTTCAGCCGTTGTCATGCCAATAAATTCCATGCCGACAAATGCAAACATGACCATTTGAAAGGCATTAATAAAATTACCAACCCCGTTAGGAAATAACTCAAAGTGATGCCAAACATTACTAAAAGCAACTTTTCCAACTGGTGTTTCAAATCCTGTCAAAGCCATGATAATACCTGTCACAATCAATGATAGGATGGCTACAATCTTTATCATGGCAAACCAGAATTCAGTTTCACCATAAAGTGCTACGGCAATTAAGTTGATCGACGTTAGCAAAATAAGCATGACGATTTGAATCAACCAACTTGGTAAATCCGGCAGCCAAAACTGAATATATTTTGCCACTGCAGTCAGCTCTGCCATCCCCATAAATACAACAGTTAACCAATATGACCAACGTGCAAAGAATCCGGCACGGTTACCTAAAAATTTAGTGATGAAAGAAATAAAGGTATGTTGACTGGGATCAGCATACAGCAGTTCACCAATGGCACGCATTACAACAAACATAAACATTCCAATAACTAAGTAAACCAATAAAATGGACGGTCCAGCAAAATGGATTGAATTTCCTGCCCCCATGAATAGACCAGTACCAATTGTTCCACCAATAGCTATTAACTGAACGTGTCGGTTTTGTAAACCTCGTTTCGGAAGATTACTGTCGCCTTTTGAATCGGACATAATAATATAAATTTCCCTTTCCTATTGCAAAGCACCCCTCGATCATCTCAGGGTGCTTTGACTTTTCATACATACATGATCTAGTATGCTGATTTTTTTCTAAAAATAAACAACGCTATTTTGTTCATTCGGTTTCACGTGAGTAATTAGAAACATCAGACAAAATCAAATATTGGAATTCATCGTATGACATTGTAACTGTTTTTGTATCACCATACTTACGAACAGTAACCGTGTTACTATCTACCTCTGAATCGCCTAGTACCAAAGTATATGGAATTTTGTTCGTTTGCGCTTCACGAATGAGGTAGCCCATCTTAGCGTCTTTTGTTTCAACATTAGCGCGCAATCCAGCATCCTGTAACTTCTGCTGTACAGCGTTCGCATAATTACCATGAGCACCTAAATTAACAGGGATGATTTGTACTTGTAAAGGTGACAACCATGTTGGGAAAGCACCCTTGTACATTTCAATCAAGTAGGCTGTGAAACGTTCCATCGTACCAACAATACCACGATGTAACATCACTGGACGATGATTATCCAGACCATCACGACCAATATATTTCAAGTCAAATCGTTCTGGCAACAAGAAGTCTAATTGGATAGTTGACAATGTTTCTTCATTACCTATGGCAGTCTTTGTTTGAACGTCTAACTTTGGACCATAGAAAGCAGCTTCACCTTCAGCCTCGAAATAATCAAGACCGAGATCATCCATTGCTGTTTTCAATTGCTTTTGTGACTTTTCCCACATTTCATCATCATCAAAATACTTTTCTGTATTTTTGGGATCACGATAAGACAAACGGAAACGATAATCTTTAATGTTGAAGTCACGATAGACACCCATCATCATTGTTAGAATAGACTTAAACTCTTCTTCTAACTTTTCTGGTTCAACGAATGTATGTCCATCGTTCAATGTCATCTCACGAACACGAGATAACCCTGTCAAAGCACCAGATTTTTCATAACGATGCATCATTCCTAATTCAGCAATACGCATTGGTAATTCACGGTATGAACGTGGCTTATGATTAAATACCATGATATGTGATGGACAATTCATTGGACGTAATTCCAAAAATTCGCCATCCCCCATATCCATTGGTGGGAACATATCTTCACGATAATGGTCCCAGTGACCAGATGTCTTATATAAGTTCAAATTAGACAATACTGGTGTGTAAACGTGCTGGTAGCCATTTGACAGCTCTTTATCTGTAATATATCTTTCAACTTGGCGACGAATTGTTGCACCATTTGGCAGCCAAACTGGTAATCCTGAACCAACTTCCTGGCTAGTAAAGAATAGATCAAGATCACGTCCAATGACACGATGATCACGTTCCTTAGCTTCTTCACGACGAGCAATTTCTGCTTCAACGTCAGCTGCTTTCCAAAAGGCCGTTCCATATACTCGTTGCATCATTGGGTTGCTTGAATCTCCACGCCAGTAAGCGCCAGCCACTGAAGTAAGCTTAAAATGCTTAATCCAACCCGTTGATGGTACCAGACCACCCTTATCAAGCTCAATATGATCTCCTTGAACAGCAATTGTGATCTTTTCATCGACTGGTAGATCATTTACTAACTCAACTTTATATGGATCATCAGCAAACATTTCTAATGCTTCATCACGTGTGATTTCGCGAGAAAGAATAGGTAGATCCTCTTTCACAATTTTGTGCATCATCGCCTCGATTTCAGGGAAATCTTCGATTGACACTTGATTGCCAGCCCCATTATCTGTGTCGTAATAGAAGCCATTTTCAATAAAAGGACCAACTCCAAAATGAATGTTAGCAAATTTTGGAATTCGCTTTAATGCTTGTGCTAATAAATGAGATGCTGAGTGACGAAGTAGATCTAATGCTTCGCTATCTGATGTAGTGATTAGTTGAAAATCGCCACTTTCAGTAATAACATCGTTCATGCCAATGTATGAACCATTTATTTTTCCTGACACTGACTTCTTTGCCAATGACTTTGAAATACTTTCGGCAACCCCAATTGGCTTAATCCCTTCATCAAACTTTTTAATAGCGCCATCTGGGAATGTAAGACTGATTTCTGCCATGCTATTTTCCTTTCAAATTCCATTCTAGTATTTTACATTAATAAAACAAAAACGTCCCTTTAGATCCTTATTAGATCTAAAGGGACGTTTTACCGCGGTACCACCCAAGTTTAAAACAGGAAAAATTCCTATTTCTCTCAAATGATATATAACGGTATCACCCGGGCAACTTTTCATTTAAAACTACTAAATCACCACTCAAAGGTAGTCTCTTATGTATGCACTGCTCATTTTCACCAAACATGAACTCTCTTTAAGTACATGACAATCGAGTTGTCCTTATCAATGTTTCTGAGAAACATCATAACATTTTTTTTGCTGTGTTGCAATTATTTTTTAAATCTGCTAATACAATCTTTAGCGCTTCTAATGCCTCGGCATCATGATCTAAAATACCATTATCAAAAACATTTTGTAGTGCAGCAATTTGATTTTTTGTAAGTGCCATTTTTATTATTCTCCTGTTTGCTTAATCATTTAATTATACTCAAAAAATATAATCATACTACTTAGTTTGAAACTAATGCTAACTTTCTATCCCAGAGCTACCATCTGAAATATTGACGTGTCTTGGCCGTGATCCGTCTGCTGGTCCAATGTAACCGCCTGCTTCCAAATCATCAATTAATCGAGCGGCTCGATTATAACCAATCCTGAAACGACGTTGTAACAGTGATGTTGAGGCTTTTTGTTGTTCAATAACAAATTGCAAAGCTTCTTGGAATAACTCATCATCACTATTTCCATCAGCATTTTCCGAATTATCTTGAGCAATTTCTTCATCTGTAACAGTCATTGCATCGGAATACTGAACCTCTTGTTGTGACTTAACAAATTCAACAATATTAGTCACATCAGTGTTACTAATAAATGCACCTTGAACACGTTGTGTCGGCTTACCGGGCGGTGCAAAAATCATATCCCCTTTTCCGAGCAGCTTCTCAGCACCATTACTGTCCAGAATAGTGCGTGAATCAATTCCAGAAGCTGTTCTAAAAGCAATTCTACCAGGAATATTACTTTTTATGGTACCGTTAATCACTTTAACGTCAGGTCGCTGTGTAGCCAAAATCATGTGAATACCGGCTGCACGAGCTTTAGCACCAAGGCGCGCGATAGAAACTTCAATTTCATTACCCACCGTACTCATTAGGTCAGCGAATTCATCTACAATAGCAACAATATATGGCATTGGTTGCATAATTGGCTGATCTGTTTCCTTAGCTTCAGCATTCTGCTTTTCAACCGCCGCATTATATTCACTAATATTACGTTTTCCAAATTGAGCTAAAAGCTTGTAACGATTTTCCATCTCGTCAACAACTTTTTGCAAAGACTTCGCTGCTTTACGGGGCTCCGAAACAACTGGTGTCAGCAAGTGTGGTATCCCGTTATAAATAGATAACTCAACAACTTTTGGATCAACCATCATTAATTTAACTTCATTAGGTTTTGCACGCAAAAGGATAGATACAATAATACCATTAAGCCCTACTGATTTTCCAGATCCAGTAGATCCAGCAATAAGCAAATGAGGCATAGCCGATAAGTCTGCCATGACAATATTTCCTGTTACATCTCGGCCAAGTGGCACATTGAGTGGATTATCATCAAATGGCGCATTCTCAATCATGTCTCGGAATCCAACAGTTGCCTGAGTATCATTAGGAACCTCTATACCAACATAGGGTTTACCGGGGATTGGCGCCTCAATTCGTATTGATTTTGCAGCTAATGCCAATGCTAAATCATCCGATAGATTAGCAATTCGATTTACTTTAACGCCTTGCCCTGGTTTCAACTCATATTGAGTTACCGTAGGTCCTAATGAAACACTGGTTACTTCCGCCTCAACACCAAAGCTTTGCAGCGTATCATGGACAAGACGCGATTTGTCGGTTAAACTTTTAAACTCTTTTGTTTGGTCTGTAGGCGCTAATTGCGTTAATAGGTCAGCAGTTGGTAACTGGTAATCCGGGTTTTCTTTTTCCAACATATCTGTAGAAACTTCGCTATCACTAACAGAAGTCTTTTCGGCCTGTTCTTTGGAAGACTTTTTTGTTGGTTGAGGCGCTATAGGACCATTCCATTTAATTTCAGGCTCATTGAAATTTTCTTGAACACTAGGTGCATTGACGTCTTTTTCTATTTTAGGGACAACATCGGTTGACAAGCTATCATCACGGCTCACACCTAATGGATCATCTCCATAATCAGTAATATCTTTCTTGTGTCTATCACGTTTGAAAAGCGATTGTCGGGTTGGCTTTTCGTTAGCTCGTTTTTCCTGAATATGAGTAACCCTTCATGAGCTTTTTCAACGCCTTGCTGAACAATGTCACGAGCTGGAATACGGAAAAAGATTGCAATACCACTGAATAATAAGATTATTGTTACAATCCACGTGCCAATGCTAGACATTAACATAAACAGTAGATGATATAATGCTGCGCCGATTATACCACCGCCAACCGGTGTGTTTGCTGATTGATTGACAAAATCTTGACCAATTAACCGCACCACTTCGCCAACATATCCATCTGCATTTTTGAGTGTGTATTCAAAAAATAACAATGATGAAATTGTCTCAATAGCAATAAACATCATAAAAGCGCCAACCCAAAAATGAGTTGCTATTTTGGGTGTTTTTCGAGTAATAAAATAGTACCCTAAAAATAATGTCATAGGTATTAAAATCACAAGATACATGTTTCCAAAGAAAAAACGGAAAATGTCAGCAATAAATACCCCTAATATGCCAAGCTTAAATATACCTAGTATACCTAAGACAATACCACCCAAGAAGCATAGGTTTTGAACTAAAGGGTTCTTTTTTTTACTATTTTTACCACGTGTTGTACGCCGTCTTTGTGTAGTCTTTCTTGTCGCCAAAGTTCCACCTCTTAGTCAGTTCATTCTAACACTTTATTTTATCATTTTTGAAACTCGAACAAATGTTCACATCAAATTCTTAAGCTTTGCTTAACTCTATTTCAAAAATTTAATTTTTAAACACAAAAAAACGCAACCAGAGTTGCGCTTTTTAGTAGCTCGTGAGAGAATCGAACTCTCGATTCCGCCGTGAAAGGGCAGCGTCTTAGCCACTTGACCAACGAGCCATGGTCAATATTTGTTCGTTGTAACGAAACAACTATATTAGTTTATCAGGGAAATTTATATCTGTCAACTGTTTATTTCAATTTGTCTTGCTCGTATGTGTGAGTTGTTTCTAAATTTGAAAAAGATTGCTGGCGCAATGCTTCATAAAGCACAATTGCGACAGTATTCGATAAATTCAACGAACGAACATGTGAATCATCCTGTGGGATACGAATAGCCTTCTCCGGATTTTGACGCATAAATACTTCTGGTAACCCTGTGGTTTCTTTTCCAAATAAGAAGTAATTGTCAGTATCATTTTGTGCGTAATTAGGCTGTGTATAGTCTTGGTTAGCAAATTTAGAAACCAAGTATAAGTTGTCTGTTTCTGCTAAAGTGTCTAGAAAATCAGGCAAGCTTGGGTGTTTCACCAACTTTACATGATCCCAATAATCTAACCCGGCACGTTTAACGTGTTTGTCATCAAGTTCAAACCCCAACGGTTCAATTAAATGTAAGACTGCATCAGTTCCAGCAGTCGTACGAGCAATATTTCCCGTATTAGCAGGCATTAAAGGTTCAAATAAAACAATATGATTCGTCATTTTTCAGCTACTTCCTCTACTTCAAATAAATCTGAGTTTGCACGCCACCAATCATAGATGTGTGTAACAAACACTTTAGCTACAGCATATGATGGCACCGCTAACACAATACCTAATACACCAAAAATATGTCCACTGCTCAATAACACAACGATAACAGTAACAGGGTGAATTGATAACGCCTCCCCGAGAATTTTTGGTGAAATAACATGTGCTTCAATCGGTTGTTCAATAGCTAGCACGATAATAGCTAATATTAGCATTTTTGGGCCACCAGCAATCAAAGCAACTGTGAAAACTGGCACTTGTGCAATAATTGATCCAACATACGGGATTAAGTTAAAGAAGCCTGCCATCAGCGCTAATAAAATACCGTACGGCAAACCAATAATGGTATACCCTATGGAAAACATAATCATTACAGCGAGTGCAACACCAAGTTGTCCACGAATATATTGAGCGATTTGCTTACTAATTTCCGTTAATAAGTAGCGTACTGATAGTTGTGAGTTATTTGGAAACTTACTAGAAACAAATGACGAAAATTTGTGTCCATCTAACAGCATATAATAAAGAATAAACGGCGTCGAAACAATTGTCACACCAATTGATGTAAGGATTGATGCAAATGAACTGATGCCTGCAACCCCGCTTGTCAAATATTTTTTGCTCCAATCTAATACATTTTGATTAAGATCAGAATTCGTATGATTCAAATAATCTCTGATAAACTTAAATTGTTCACTGGCAAAGGTCTCATTAATAAAAGCTTCGCTGGTTTTCCAGTAATTTGGCCAGTTATCGATAAATTGAATGACTTGATTGCGCAATACCATGACAATAGCAGCAATGGCTACTCCAATGATAGCTAATAAGACAATCAAGACCACACCAATCGATAAGTTTCTTGGTAAATGCACATATTTTTCCAGAAGACCGACAATCGGACTCAGCAAATAATACAGCACACCGCTTATCATTATAGGTGCACCGACAGCCGTAAATAATGCACGAATTGGTTCAAACAAAAAACGTACTTGCCAAGCCAAAAAAATGATTAGCAAAACTAATAAAATTACAATCAGACCATTTAACAAGTCATTGCCAGAAAACCAACGACTATACCATGACTGTTGCTCTGGTTTTTTCATAAAAACGCCCCTTCTCATGCTATACAATTGTAATTATTTTACCATAGAATTGCGAATGGCTGTTACTTTGCAATATTTTTACGATGATGTGATAATTAAATAAGGCTAAAAATTATATTTGTGTAAATGCTTACATACAAGTATAATTAAAACAGACATTCAAAGGAGCTACTATATAATGGCAGTCTATAAAATTCTATTTGGTACGTATACAAAGCGCGTTTCAAAAGGTATATATGAAGCTGAGCTTGATACAGAGAAAAAATTATTACAAAACTCCACATTCGTTGGGGGTTTGACAAATCCAACTTATTTGGCAATATCAAAAGCCAACAAAGTCTACGCGGTTGAGAATCGTGATGGTCAAGGTGGTGTTGTTACATTTGATAATTCCGTTCGACCCCTTGCTGAGATTGATGCACAATTAAGTGAAGGCTCAGCACCTGCATATATTGGTGTTGATGAAGATCGTCAACTTGTTTATGCAGGTTATTATCACCGTGGAACTGTTGAAGTTTACCGAATTAATGATGATGGTAATTTGACGTTAACCGATACTTGGCAAAATGAAGGGTCAGGTCCACGTCCTGAACAAGGATCTTCACATATTCACTTTAGCAATTTAACTCCTGACAACCGTTTAGTTGCAGTTGATCTAGGTACAGATGAAGTTATTACTTTTGACGTATCAGACAATGGCAAGCTAGCTGAAGCCGCTCATTTCAAAGCAGAAGATGGCTTTGGCCCTCGTCATATTCGATTTTCGCCAGATGGTCAATATGCTTACCTCCTCGGCGAATTATCAAGTCTACTCAGTGTTTTGAAATACAACAGTGAAGATGGTTCTTTTGAACACGTACAGACAGCACCAACTATACCATCAGATTGGACAGCACATAACGGAGCTGCTGCAATCCGTATCAGTAAAGACGGTCGCTTCATATATGTTTCAAATCGTGGTAATAACTCAGTCGCAGTCTTCAAAACAACCAATCTTGGATCTGAAATTGAACGTATTCAATTAATCAGTACTGAAGGTGAGTTCCCAAGAGACATGAATTGGGATGAATCTGAACAATTCTTGGTGGTTGCTAATCAAGATACCGACAATGTATCATTGTACGCTCGTGATGACGAGTCCGGCGAATTATCACTACTCCAAAAAGACTTCACAGTTCCAGAAGGTGTTCGTGTATTATTTGAATAACAAAAAAGGATGCATCATTGACAGATGCGTCCTTTTTTATTTGCATTAAAATAACTTATCGTGAACTACGATTCATACGTTTTTCGGCGTAACCCAATGAGCGACTAATTCCAAACGTCAAAACGAAGTAAATCAGTGATGCAATAACTAATGGGAAAAATGGTTTGAAACTAGCTCCTTGAACGACACCAGTTTGGAACATCAATTCACCAACACCAATAACAGAAACAACCGAACCTTCTTTGATAATTGTCACAAATTCATTACCTAGAGCAGGTAAAATGTTTTTTACCGCTTGTGGTAATATGACATATCGCATTGTCTTGCCTTTTGACAAGCCAAGTGAGCGCGAAGCCTCCGTTTGTCCAAAGTCAACAGAGTTGATTCCTGAACGAATGATTTCAGCAACATAAGCAGCTGAATTAAGTCCCATTGCAAGAGCACCAGCAGCAAAAGCTGATAAATTCAAGCCAATTACTTGCGTACCGAAAAATACCATAAACGCTTGTACTAGCAACGGTGTGCCACGGACATACTCAACATAAACATTACCAATAATTCTTAAAATGGCGTTGGGAGACAACTTGAATAAGGCAAAGACTGTTCCAAGCACAATACCCAAAACTACCGCCACTGCAGCTAAGGCAAGCGTCAACAATGTTCCCTTAACAAACAAATTACCATACTTAGCCCAGAAGCTTTGATCGGCAAACATTAGCTTATTAGCTCTTTTTTGATAAGCTTCCAATTCACCTGATTTAATGATGTTACCAAGTGACTTGTTAATTTTGGCTTTTAGGACTGGAGAATTTTTAGGCATTGCGATTGAAACTGCCCCTTCTCCAGAAGAAGGCTTTGGATAAATGATTTTAAAGGCTTTATTTTGTTGTGTGTAAGCTTTAGATATTGGTTCATTAAGCACGATTCCAGCAATTTTACCAGTAGATAATTGTGCAACCAAATCAGGAACTTTTTGAAGACTGACTATTGTTGATCCACTCATACTTTCTTGAGCATAAGTTTCTTGGGTAGTTTGTTTTTGTACACCAATTTTCTTACCAGAAAAAGAGTTTAGGTTGCCACTATATTTAGAGGCATCTTTTTTCAAAACCATTACAGTCTGCAAAGGCTTCATATATGAATTTGAAAAATCAACTACCTTTTCTCGTTCTGGTGTGGCATTAATACCCGAAATAATGACATCAATTTTACCAGTTTGCAAGGCACCGATTAAACCATCAAATCCCATTTCCTTAATAACAGGCTTAACACCAAGATCCTTAGCAATTTTTTTAGCCATCTCAACATCAAAACCAACAATTTGGTCGCGTCCGTTGACCGTAGCATGGAACTCAAATGGTGCATAATCTGCTGACAGACCAATTACTAACGTACCCTTTTTCTTGATTTTAGTTAGGGCCGGATCCGTAGTCGCAGCATCAGCATGAGTTGGCAAAACTGCTAACAATGGCAGTAACATTGTAATCGTCATTATCACGATTGATATTTTTTTTAATATACTATTCATTTAATTTCTCCTCATGTGAAACAACATTACTAATTTTACCTTGATTTGAATTTTTATACAATAAAAAAACGTAGATATACAAAATATATTGAATAACTAAATTTTTTATACAAAAAAACTCGCCGAAGCGAGTCTACCTGTTACAAGTATCTATAGGCCATGTTTTGTTCCAGTGTAATGCAGGTAACATTACACCTTCGGTAATCATCTATCTAAGTTCGTTCAAACGAACCATACCGACCATCGCTTCATTTCACTAGGCCAGCCGCCCCTACCAAAAGTTTGGGTTGCCCGTTTGTGGGGTTTACCTCGTCTCAAATACTAGCTTTCACTAGCATATACGTTTCTATGGCACCTTCGAGCCTATTCAGACATAGCCTAAGCCTTAGCCCTTTCGACTGCCGTAACATCACTGTTCCTGGGTTTATTTTTTATCCCAGCACAAACACTACACCCATCTCAGAGTGTACGAGCATGGACCTTCCTCACGTTAGAAATATAACGCGCAATTACCCGATACTTGCAAAAATTATTATCTTTTTATTTATTCAGCACTATTATGATCGCGACCAAACACCACACGCTCCAAATTAGCAACACGCTTAATCAAATCTAAGTTAGTTACTGCCGCTTGCTGTGCGACTGCTGCTTGTCTTTGATCCTCAACTGGTTGAGGTTGAGAAGCAGTTTGAACTGGTTGTTGCGGTGCAACACTTTGTTGCTGTTTAACAGCAACTAGTTGATCTTGTGCATCTTTCAAAGCAACTTGTAAACGAGCCACTTCACTTTTTAGTTGTTCAACTCGGCTACCAAATGCACCATAATCTTTAATAATATCATCTAGAAAGCTGTCAACATCAGCAGGATCATAACCGACCCCCATACGTTTTTGCTTAAAGACGCGTTCCAAAATGTCTTTTTGCGTGTATTTTACTTGTTCCACAAGCTATACCTCGATTATTTTTTACTTATCCTATGTTACCAATAATTCTAATGAATTACAAGGCATTTTTAATACTAATAATCGTAACGGTTTTCATTCATTTTTTCTTCAAGTTCCGATGCATACTCTTGTAACTGATACATGTCCACTTGGACAAGAGGATACGGCGTTTGCGTTTGATACTTTGTAACAACTTGAAAATCAAATATTGTCTTCCCTTCAAATTCCGTATCATAAAAGAACAATGCGCCATCTGTGTGCGCTAACATGAATTTCTGGTAATTTTTTAGTTGAATAGGCGATTGAAAGGGTTTAGTGGATACGCTCTCAGAAAAATCACTCTGTGCAATCAATTTCTGCAATTTGGCTTGATTATCCTCACTCCATTGACTGCCAAACTGTTTAAAAGGCAACATTACAGCCAATTTAAGTTGCGGATAGTCTTTCTTCATATCAGCAACAACTTCAATTGTCCATTGCTCAATGCCTAGCTGGGCACCTGTGATAACCCATTCCAATCCATTATCAACTTGTTCTTTTAGCGTTTGATGTAATGCATACTTGATAACTTTAATTTTAGGATCTTTGTCACCGAATGTTCCTAATTCATAACTTCGGTAACCCGTTACCCAAAGTCGCATAATATTCTCCTCTATAAGAAAAGGTCTTGCTATGAAAGCAAGACCGAGAAACTCTAAATTAATTGTTGCCAGTTGTAGAACCAGTTGAAGCAGAGTTTGCACTAATTCCTGCTTCAGATGGAGTTTCCCCAGATTGCGCAATGGAATTCACACTCGGCAGTCCACCGTTACTCCAAGAAGCATCTTTGACTTCATATTCAACGATATTTCCCTTCACTTTAGCAGTAACTGTATCTGGTGCGGTCCAATCGGTATTTGACTTATTTTGCATAGCATAAGCCATCACTTTGGCATAATACTGCGCCGGTAAATCTTGCTCTGTCCAAGGAATGTAATTTTTACTAGGAACATCAAATCCAGTCCATACAGAGAGCGTATACGATTTTGTATAGCCGGTAAACCAAGCATCCGATATCGCTTTATCAGGCATCCCAGCATTATCATCATAGGCTACTAGCCCTGACTTACCAGCCTGATATAACCCAGAAATTGCGGCATCTGCTGCGGTTGCATTAGGCTTGATAACACCCTTCATCATATCAGTTAACATGAAGGCTGTACTGGTCTTCATAGCACGTGTGCCACTTGATGTGTAGCTATGGGTTGTGCCATCTGCAGTGACAATTTTAGAAATATAAGTTGGCTTGTAATAGACACCACCATTAGCAACAGCACCAAACGCTGCTGCCTCCTGTTCGGTTGAAACATCGATTCCAATGGCCATTGAACCACCCGGTGTTGAGTTCGTCGTAATGCCTAGTCCATTAACAAACTTCTCGGCATTTGAACCACCAACCTCTTCTAAGGTTCTGATTGCAGGAATATTTCGCGATTGCGTTAAGGCCGTACGCATGGTAATGTTTCCCATGTATTTTTTATCCCAGTTGTAAACACTTATGTTTGTACCGTTATATTTGTATTTTTTATCTTCAACTGTTCGATAAGTTGGCCAGTTAAGGTATTCAATTGCTGGCCCATAATCTAGTAATGGTTTAATTGATGAACCAGATGAACGGTTCTTGCCGGTTGCTCGGTTAAGTGCCTGCAAGGTATTAACATTACGTCCGCCAATTTGGGCTATAACGTGACCATTATTTGGATCTGTCATTGTTGCACCAATTTGTAAGTCATCACTAGAAAAAGTAACAGAACCATCATTGGCATTATCATAAAGGGATTGTTGTAAATTAGAATCCATATTAGTATAGATTTTCAAACCGGCTTTTGTTGTATCATAACCTAGCTTTTTGGCTTCCGTTATTACTGATAAAGCGTACCCATCAGCAACTTGACGAGTGCTATTAGCCGCCTCTGTTTTGGCATTTAAATCTTGTAAGCCATCGCTGACAGGCACTTTCATTGCTTCTGTCGCTTGCTTTGACGTAATCGCACCATAAGTAACCATAGCTTTCAAAACTGTGTCACGACGCTCTTTTGCAGCCGTGGTGTCCTTTAAGTAGGGATCATAATAAGTTGGTGATTGTGGCATACCAGCAAGCAAAGCCAATTGTGGCAAAGAAAGATCAGTTAACGCTTTACCATAAAAATATTCTGAAGCTGTTTTCATTCCGTAAACGCCGTGTCCCATGTACACTTTGTTCATATAAAACGTCAAAATTTGATTTTTAGTAAAATTCTTCTCCACACGTAAGGCTAACCATGCTTCTTGCGCCTTACGTTTAAATGTTTGGTCAGACGTTGATGTACTAAAGACGGACAATTTAACTAATTGTTGCGTCAGAGTAGATCCGCCCTGCATCCCCAGAGAAGAACCCTTAATATTGGAAATTGCAGCTCCGGCAATACGTATTGGGTCTACACCATGATGTTTGTAAAAACGTCGATCTTCAATAGAAACAACAGCTTGCTTTAATTGTTTGGGTATTTCATTGGAATTAGCATAATCACGATCTTGAGTGGCCATGCTCCAAAAGACATTCCCCTTAGAATCTAAGAGCTGTGTAGAGTTTTCCGAAGCTAAATCCGACTCTGTAATATTGGGTGCATCATTCGCATAAGTGAAGAACAAGGCTGTTCCCGCAAGCCCAGCAATCAGTCCAAGAGTAAATAACCATAAGAATATGGCTAATATCCAACGACGCTTCTTTTTAGTTTTTCTTGGTTTTCTGGGCCCACTACCCTTTGGACCATTTGGTTTTGGCGGACGTGGTGGTTCTTGTGCAGGGTATTGGTCGTACATCTTATGATTACGATTTACACGCGACCATTGATTCGCTTTGTCATTTGCCATACTATTGAAAACTCCTAAAATTTAATGTAATGCTTCAAGCATTTTATCCACAGCTGTGAGATAATCCAAACTCGGATTTAAACTTTCAGGCACAACAAAACTCTTATCAACTATTTCTTGATAAGAAATCGACTGTTTGCCATTCAAATGTTGCCACTGTTGTATTAATTCGCTAGCAGGATAGACATAATTCTCATTTAAACTCGTAAATTTGATGATAACAAACCCGATACCACCTTGGGACAAAATACTTGCTAAATGAGAAATTTGATGTTCATGGAAATTTTTCAAAGGGAATGACGTTTTATTTTTTGTTTCCTTTGCATCAAAGTCAATATACTTTCCTTGATAAACACCATTATAATCAGTTGTAGAGGCTTGTTTAAAATAAGCTTCTGTAATTTTGGCAGCAGAGCGAGCAGGATAGTCAACTTTTACTATGGTTATTGGTGTAGGCTTTTTATGAACTACTGCCAAACGATTAGCAAGATAATAGTCATTTGCAAGATTAATTTCATCTTCCAAACCCATACCTCGCTTACCAAATAATACCTTTTTAGTTGTTTTACCGGTACGCAATGTGTTATTTTTTAACGTCTTACCGTGATGAGTACCGACTGGATAATTAATTGTCATCGCAACTCTCAATATTTTCTGTAAAATATATATTTTTATTTTACCATAAAAAAGAACTTAACCATAATTAGGTTAAGCAATGTCAATGCTTGTGTGTTGCAAGTCATTCAAAAACCGTCCAACTAAAGAGTTAGTCGGACGGTTTTACTTATTATTTTTTCAACTTTTCCACGCCATCTTTGACTGCATCAACTGCATCTTCAGCAGAATCCTTAACGGCTTCGGCAGCATCAGATAACTTGTCTTTCGCCTTACCAAAAAGTCCCTGTGCTTTACCTTGTGCTTCGCGACTCTTGTCACCGGTAACTTTGCCTTCAACTTCTTTTGCTTTACCAGCAACCTTGTCCTGAGCATTATCAAACTTATCTTCAACTGACATATAATGTCCTCCTTGAACTTTATTTGATGTTACATATATAGTATAACTTAAATGTAAGCGCTTGTAAACAACTTACAGTAAAGTTACATTGTATATTTAACAGCTGATCTTCCATCATAGAGAAAACAATTAGTCATTTAATTTATAGTTAATCCTCGTTAAATATTCAAATTACATAATAATGTCACATGCCATCCACTCGTTTCTGTGGGTGGTTTGTCTATGTCAATATTTATTCTCAAAATCGAGTGTGTACGCCTTTTCCAGAATTTGATATAATTTTTACTAAGCTCATTAAGGAGTCATCATGACAATTATTTTTCTTTACACTTTTATTTTATTCGTAACACTCTGTTTAATTACTTTTTATTCGTCGGAATTATAATTCGCAGCCGCGGAACAATCATTATCACCTCTTTTGGTATTGTTATTCAAACAATACTGTTTTGTTTTTTTCGTTTCTTTATGTTCACATAAATTATCTATAATCTATTTGTTTGACCAATATTCTTATTGCAGTCTTTTTGCTATTTCAGACGCAATAACTGTATAAAAGTCGATATTCCGTTGGATTTTTCTCAGGCCATCTGTGATAAAATAGCAGTAGCAAAAACATCGGAGAATATGATAGTGCCCTTTTCATTGTTATTTGTTCTGACCCTTCTATTAACTGCACTGTTAATCGCTGGACTAATCCTTCATAATCGTTATATGATCATCACAGCTGTTGTAGGGATTGTAGTGCAAATTATTGTGCTCATTTATTTGTGTTTCATATTTATTCCATCACTATAAAAATAGTCACATTGAGCCAAACGTTACGCTTTGTTTGATAAGCGGTCTATTTGAATAAAGATAATTGCTGTGATAACATGAACGGTAGTAGTCGTGCCTTATGTTTTATATTTAATTTCAAGCAATCACGATCAAAATTAGGGAGAATATTTTATGAAAAAAGTGTCAGTTTTTGTTTTAATGATTTCACTCATACTTATGTTTGCGTCTTTGATTAGTTGGATTATGAGCCAACCAACTTTTGCTATTATTGCCTCTAACTTAGGCTTGCTTATTTTAGCGATTTCATATCTTTGGGAAAACCGCAATAATTTCTTGAAATAAAAAGTCCTTCTGGACGTACATATTAATTAAATAAAGACAGATAATTTGTCGAAAAAAATAAACCCCATTTGAGGTTTATTTTTTGATATTATTCCCTCTTACATAGATAAAGGACTGGTAGCACACCTTTGAAAAGTGGCTAATTTTCTCTTTGATTGTAGATGTCACCCACTGACATAATTGTTATCTCCACTAATTTAAAAGATAACTTCAGTAATTGTCTCGCACTCGTCACATTTAAGAAATAACTTCTGAACAATACTATCTTCATTTGATTCATCAGAATCTATCACCAATCTTTTGCTCTTACATGATGAACACTCATATTGAGAGACAGGGTCATAGATTTTCTGCAAGATGTTTTCACAAACTCCAATCAAAGATGTACACATCATCACACAGGATGATGCTTCATAAAAAGTCGCCTTACTTGAATGAGTGATTTTACAGGCATATTCCCATGTTGATTCTGTTAACTTCTTTATCATACTTCTATAATCGGAATTTTCAGAACCTTTTAAGTAAAATTGTAGAAAAAGTTCTACTTTTTGCTTGAAATTTGATTTCTGGGGTTGTTCACCATTAGTTGCCATATCAGGAACATAAATATAATTACCCAACTCAATTAATATTTCTCTACATTGAACACCTATCGATTGAAAATCTTCAACTTCATGAGCACTATCTATAAGTTGAGCAACGTTTTTTAATTTTCTGAAAAGCTGTGGAGCAATGTCTGTACCAAGTGTAACTCCACGAACAAAGTCTTCTGAGCTAAATTTTTCTTGCTCTACCCGCATTCTTTTCATTAGTCCCATGTGAAAGGAATACGCTTCATCTGCTCCAAAATAATAGGCAGACTGAGAATATAAATTCATAGGTACCTCATCGCCTTCAACAACCCACCAATCTCCATCATTATCTGTTTTAACATTCCATACGCAAACTTCCATGCCCAAATCATTAAATTTATATTCAGGTTTAGCACTTAACACTTTACATTTATTTTGGCTTTCCAACTCTACATATTTTGTAACGTCTTCAAATGTACGCTTCATCGTTAAATAGTACCTCACACTTGAAATATTTTACTAAAGTCAATGTTATAACCAACAGCATTCAGCTCTTTTGCAATTTCTAGTTTCCAACCATCGTCCTCGGAATAATTAATATACAAAACCCCAGAAATGTCATTTGGTTTTTCCACATCATCTTTGACCAGGGCAAGAACATTTTTCCTACCTAATTTTCCAATAAAGTAACCGTGTTCAAAAACTACATTTTGTCTCGCACGCGGGTTTAACTTTTCTTTGTTATCTAGGGAATTACCAACATCGCACGGTGTATATAAAACTATCGCAAAACCAACATTAGAATATCGTTCAATTTTTTCAATTATCGTGTCGCCCGAACTGGCCTGTTCATGCAAAATAATAGGCTCAATATTTAACTTTTCCAAAAAACGTGCCACCTCATTTTTGAGACCAGTATCGTGTCCGTGTACCAGAAATATTTCATTCTCACTCAATTCTGGGTTTTCTTTTTTTATTCGAGGTGAAGATATCTTATCTTTATACTCTTCTTTATTAGATTCTATGTCTTGCACAATTTCTTTTATTAATTTCATATTTTTTTGATGGTTATCGAAATTATAAACGTATACATTCAAACGTATTTTTTCAATATTATTTTCATAAAAGTCTAATATTGTTTGACAATAATATTCAAATAAGGTAAAAGATATATTACCGCTGACGATTCCTTCGCCTAATTTTGTACACGGTATTTGAATATCTGGCTCTTTAGTATAGTCCATTAAGGTCTCAATTATGACTAATAATTGAGTTTTTGTTATATCATATTCTCTCATAAATGTACTCCTGCTGTTAATACTTCCATGCTAATGTTGATTTATATATTACAAAATTTTTCTCCTAATCATTATTTTTATCTTTATTATATTCATGAATGTCTGTATCATCTAAAGTAGAAGACTCATAATTTCTAATATTACCAGTAATTTCATTATTACTTGAAAAAAAACTTTGCATAACTTGATAACTTGGGAGTGCTGTACTTACATTGAAATGCAACATCTTACTCCACTGGGGCTGTTGGTTCACTGAACGAAAGACGGAATTAAATTTCAGAAAATTATTTCCTATTTGAGCCCCAATATTCAAGCTATTCATTGAATTTGTAATAAAAGACATATTTACAACCGGCAACGAAAAATCTGGTAATTTTACTCCTTCCAATATTTTACTAACAACTCGAGTAGATTCAGTTAATTGTTTAATTATGTCAGAATTTTGTTTTTGAAAATTTTGAAAAACGTTGGCTAATAGAGACAAGGAATTTTGGATTAACTTATTGTTAATATCTGAATAAAATTCATTTGAAATCATTTGTTGCTGAATACCATAAAAAGCTTTAGATATACCCCGAACTTCTTCCTGACAAAATTTCCAATCTTCGAAAATCATTTCCTTATAATGCGAAACTTTGTTACGGATTTGACGTATTCTTTTTAGAAGATCATCATCAACTTTTACTGCTTCTGTAACTGGAAGTATGAACAATTCCCACGTACTTTTAAATTCTGGCTTAGTATGTAATTGGGATATTTTCTCAACTACTTTTAATCCGTCGCTGGTATCAAAATATTCATATTGCCCATTTTCGTTCAAAAGCCAGATTTTAGAAAAGAAAAGACGTTCTAATTCCCCTAGATTTAAGTCTTCCACAAATATGTTCAGTTTCCCCTGCTTTAACTTTTTTCCTTTTATTGCATTATCTATTTCGCCAATTTCTTTGAAATGAAACAAAAGATAGAACAGTTGACGAAGATTGTTTTCATACTCATCAATGATTGGATAACATTTTTGAGCATAATATCTTGACAATTCCCGTGATAAAAGTGTGACCTCATACCCTGAACTCAATAAGCCAATTAGTTTTGATCTAACTTCATCATAAAAATAAGTTTTTCGCCAATGCACATCAGTTTGGGATTCTATTTTAAAAAGTAGTAAATTGTCAGATTTTTGCTGAGTTACTACAAATTCCAGCGTCAGTTGATCATTCACCTGATAATTAAAAACATTATCATCCTCACAACAATAAAAAAAACTATTTCTACTAATAACTGTCCAAAAAGCACTTACTGAATTGAACTCATCAGATGTTGGACTAACTAACATTTCAAAATCAAACTTGACCATAGTTCTTAATTAAATTCCCACTTTGTTGATATTCTGCAATTGCTTTAGCTATTTCATTCAATTCATTTTCATATTCTCGGTTATGAACATGAGTATCAATATTAAACATAATTAACTTAATAGTAGTTAAACAGCTTACTGCAAAATCAATTAATTTTTTTGTTTCTATAAGATATATTGGATTGCTATTTTGAACATCCTCTAATTTGTCTAAAGTGTCAATACTTTTATCCAAATGTGCTAAGTTTATATCTCTTATTTTTTTAAGATGATTTATTGGATCATTTAATTCATCAAGTTTGACCTTTAAATTTTTTAGTTTGTTTACACAGTCTGAATAAGATGCTTGCGCAGAATGGCTGACTTCTTCGTAATATTTTAAACTAAATATCTTTATTGAATTTTCTATAATTGTTGGAATAGTATAAGATTGCTTGTTATGTTCATACATTTTAGATAATTGTAACTGAACGTTTTCTATCATGATACTTTGTGAATAAGAAAAATAATCACCATAAGTGAGTAATACCTCTGTCTTATATAACATTTTACCCACAGCATATGTAGCGTTAAATGTTTGTCTGGTTACTATGGCTTGATACAGCAACCATTCTAAATGTTTTTTTAACCTAGGAATTTGCACTTTAGGATTCATTTTTTTTACCCTCTCTAATTTACGTTCTAATAATCAATCACGATTTTTTAACTATTTTTTTAAAATAAAAACAACAATCTCAAAATTTTTTTTAGTGAATAAGGTTAAAATCCAATATTCCGATTTAAATTATTGTCTGACAGCTGTATTAAAAATACTTGAAGTTTACTCTTCAGTTCTTCAACAATTGATTTAATAAAAATTATCAGAATCGTAAGCGATTATCTCAAAAAAATTCTGAGAGAAAATTTCAACAAATTTTCTAATACATTAACTATTGTTCATAATATTGAGTTACTGTTTAGTCAGGTCAAGAATTAGAAGAGATATTGGTTTGAGGCTGTGTATGAAACTTTTAGTTCTTAAATTCATTTGCCTCATTAATTTAAGAACCTTGTTAGAATTTTATTTTGCTGAGACTGAACAAATCTCTCGTCCGAGATCGTGCGCAACCTATTGCAGTGAGATTGGAATATACAAGTTGATAGTGCAATTAGTTAGTGTATCAACTTTTTATATGTCCTTGTTGCGTTTTGTTTGAGCCTGGGAGAAACACAAATACACATACTTTATTCTAATGCTATTTAAATTAAAAAGAAATGTTAAATATCAATTTTCTTCAATATTTGTTTTTGCGGGTGTTACTTTCACATGAAACAAGTTACGTTTTCACAAAATACCAAGCAAGATTTAACTGTAAATTTATTACAGTTTACCTTATTTTATTAAAAAAAAGCCACTGTTACCTAAATAACAATGACTTTATGTGGTGGTGAATTTGGTGGGGTACATACTACATATTTCACCAAATAATCCGTTTTGCTACAAACTAAATGTTGTTAAATCAACGTTCTGGCTTCAACTTAACGTTGTCTGTTATTCCCATTCAACAGTTGCAGGTGGCTTAGCCGTGATATCATACACCACGCGGTTAATATGACCAACTTCATTGACAATACGAGCTGATATTTTTTGCAATAATTCCCATGGCATACGTGCAAAATCAGCTGTCATACCATCGACAGAAGTAATGGCACGAATTGCTATCGTGTAATCGTAAGTACGGTAATCACCCATGACACCAACTGAACGGACACCAGTCAATACCGTAAAGTATTGCCATATGTCTCCTTCTAGACCAGCTTTGGCGATTTCATCACGCAAAATCCAATCAGAGTCACGTACGATTTCTAACTTATCTTCAGTGATGTCTCCTAGGATACGAATCCCTAATCCGGGTCCAGGGAATGGTTGACGCCAGACCATTTCGTGTGGCATATTCAACTTTTCACCTAATTCACGAACCTCATCCTTAAATAATGTGTTAAGTGGCTCAATTAGCTGGAATTGCATATCCTCTGGTAAGCCACCAACGTTATGATGTGACTTGATAGTTTGTGCCGTATCGGTACCAGATTCAATCACATCAGTATATAGCGTACCCTGTGCTAAGAATTCAATGCCATCTAACTTTTTAGCCTCATCATTGAAAACTTGGATAAACTCATTTCCAATAATCTTTCGCTTTTGTTCAGGATCTGAAACACCGGCCAATTTATCCAAAAAACGTTCTTGGGCATCAACTTTAATGATGTTTAATCCAAACTTGCCACCCAACATTGTCATCACCTGATCTGCTTCGTTTTTACGGAGCAAGCCATGATCTACAAATATAGATGTCAATTGGTCACCAATCGCGCGGTGCAACAAAACACCAACAACTGATGAATCAACACCACCTGATAGTCCAAGCAATACCTTTTTATCCCCTACAATTTCGCGAATTTTTTGAATTTGTTCATCAATAAATCCACTCATGTCCCAGTTAGATTCTGCTTCAGCAATATTTTTAACAAAATTCGTTAAAATTTGCTTTCCATTTTCTGACAAGGTCGTTTCTGCGTGGAACTGAACCCCATACAAGCGACGCTCTTCGTTAGCAATAGCAGCAATTGGTGTTTTATCTGAGCCACCAATCACTTTAAATCCTTCAGGTAATTCAATGACATTATCTGAATGGCTCATCAAAACAGTTTGTGATACTGGTGTATCAGCTAATAATCGCCCAGCAGACTCAGTTTGTTGTAGGACAGTTTGTCCAAATTCGCCATTGCCTGGATTAGCTTCAACTTTACCGCCTAATTCTTGTGCCATTAGTTGCATACCGTAGCATACACCTAAAACTGGAATATCTAAATTGAATATTTCGCTATCAATGGTAAACGCATTTTCCTCATAAACCGACTTAGGACCACCAGACAAGATGATGGCCTTGGGATTATAGGACTTGATTTCTTCGGCAGTCATATTACGTGACTTAAGTTCTGAAAACACACCCATTTCACGTATACGTCGTGTGATTAATTGATTATATTGGCTTCCATAGTCTAAAACTAAGACTTTATCAAGTTTGTCAACCATTGCTTATCCTTTCGCGTAGTTAGGCGCTTGTTTAGTAATTTCAACATCATGTGGATGTGATTCACGCAAACCGTTATCTGTTATTTGAACAATCTTAGCATTCAATTTTAGGCTTTCAATTGTTTGTGACCCCGTGTAACCCATTCCGGCGCGCAAGCCACCGTCAGTTTGGAAGATTGCATCATCAATTGACATATCTCCTTCTTTAAACGAACCGTCAGATTCCAGTACTGATCCTTTTAACAGATCTGATACCATTGTCGCATCTGCCCCTGCTGCAATCGCTTTAACAATGTCACCCGAATAATGAATACCACCAACAGCAATGACTGATTTGTTGTCATATGCAGCTGCCACATCTGCAATATTCATTGTGACTGTTAAGAATGGGTATGTAATGTCGTTTGGTAGTGATGAGTCAACTGAACGTCCTGCAAGTATTGTATCTGCTCCTGCTTCATATAAAGCAGCAGCAATGCTTTGATCTTCAACGACACCAACAGCGATGAACAAATCTGGATGTGCTTGTCGTATTTGCTTAATAAGATCACGCGTATTCTTGGCTAGCGTTTCATGCAAATAAAAGAATATAGCATCCGCTCCTGCATTAACCAATGCAGCAACACGAGTTTCTGCACCAGCCACTAACCACACTTCAGCTGCTACACGTAAATGATTCTGTGAATCAACCAAAGCATTAGGATATTTTTCAGTATCAACGACTGTCTCCTTAACTTGTTGCAAACTGGCTACTTGTTTTGATAAATCTTCTTGCTCAGCAACAACGCCTAACCCACCATTCAAAGCGGTTGGCACAACACGTGTATCTGTTTCCGGACCAAAAGCCTCTGAAACAAGCGGAATATTTAATTCAAAATTTTCTGACAATTGTGTACGCAAGGTAACACTATATGGTAAAACATTTGAGGCTCCCGGTACTAACAAAACTTGATCGTAGCCAAGACCTATGAACTCTGTATTTTCAGGCATGATTTTCTCCAAAGATGATTGAACTATTATTTGCAATGATAATTAGAATTGGGCAGCAACAACAGGCTTTTGCTTATCTGTTGCTGCTTCGAAATCAAATACTTCGCTATCACGTGCGATATGCTCATGATTAACTAAGTCATCAATCGTCGTTTCTCCTAATTGTGCCATTTTTTTATGAATATCTACTAACATAGCATTTAAAATGGTTGTCAAATCGCCTTTGTATGTAACACGAGCTTCTATACCTTCTGGTACCATCTTTTTAGCTTCGTTCACTTCACCTTGGAAGTAACGATCCTTTGATCCATTTTCCATCGCAGCAATTGAACCCATACCTCGATATGTTTTGTACTTTTGACCATTGTCTTCAAACACTTCACCGGGTGTTTCTTCCGTCCCAGAAAACATTGATCCAAGCATAACCGCATTTCCACCAGCTGATATTGCTTTAACAATATCTAATGACGTTTTAACACCGCCATCAGCAATAATCTTCTTGCCACGTGCAGCCGCTTCAAGGGCGGCATCACGAATAGCAGAAACTTGTGGTACACCAATACCAGCAACCACACGTGTGGTACAAATTGATCCAGGGCCAATTCCAATTTTAACAACATCAGCGCCCGCATCGTATAATGCAGCTGCACCTTCTCGAGTTGCAATATTACCAGCAATAATATTTAAATTAGGGAAAGTCGACCTTACCTCAGATACCTTGCGGAGAACGCCCTCAGAATGTCCATGTGCGGAATCCAGCACAATTGCATCAGCTCCTGCTTCAACCATAGCTTGCACACGATCTACAGTGTCATTCGTTACACCAACGGCACCAGCAACAAGCAGATGTCCTTCAGCATCAACAGCTGCATTAGGAAAGTCCGCTGAGTCAAACGTTGCCGTTTTAACCTTGCGAACTTCATCAGCCTGTGCACTAATTGTCATATTTTTATGAATGACACCAAGGCCACCTAACTTAGCTAAAGCTGTGGCAAAGCGTGCTTCTGTCACTGTATCCATCGCAGCTGATAGTAATGGAATATTAAGCTTCAAAGTAGGTGTTAAGCTTGTGGTCACCGAAACAGATTCAGGTGTCACAGTTGACTGTAAGTCGTCAACTAACTTGACGTCTTCAAATGTTAATCCCATTGGGACAAACTTGTTTGTTGAACTAAACTTCTGCATAAGATCCTCCAAAATAAACATGCATTCTACCTTTGTCGTATAAACAAATAAACAATTGAACCCATCCCCAGTAGGTATTGCAATTTGTTTTTAACACGAACTTCACCGGTAGTTTATATAATTTAATCAGGCCTTTTTGTTAACACAATTGTTAACGGATCCGCCATCATCTTTAAACACAAAAAAAGCATCTGGGACACAGAGATCCACAAATGCTTTTGAATCGTCAAAAACATTTGCGGATAGTCACGACTTTTGGGGCGTGGTAGAAACTGTTGGCCGTTTTCCAACGATATATCTGCAAATAACTTCTTTAGTTGTTGTTATCATATTACCCGCTTTTATGAGAAAAAGCAACCGTTAGTTAGGCAGGAAAAAACCATCTGACTTGACTTAAAATTTTCCTAGAGATATGTAATTTACAACTAATTAAACACTCAATAACTTATAAAAAAAGCACCTGATTTTTTTTTTACAATCAGTTGCTCTTTTCTTCATATATTTATTTATCAATATTTTTTTGCTATCTTGCTTGTAGTCATCAATTGTATCTTTAACGGCTTCCTCTGCTGCATCCTTGATATCAGTTACAGCGTCTTTTGCCTTACCGAAAATGTTTTGGGTTTTACCTTGTAATTCCCGTTGTTTGTCACCAGTAACTTTCCCCTCAACTTCCTTTGCTTTTCCAGCAATCTTGTCCTTGGCATTATCAAATTTTTCTTCAACTGTCATCGTACATGTTCTCCTTGAGGTTTATTCAATGTTACAAATCAATCATATCGTAGTACATAATGTTTGTAAATTATTTTGATTCTAATAATGGGTCCATTTACCTCAAAAAGTGCAAAACAAAAAGCCACACGGGGGTGAGTGGCTTTCGCAAAAGTTCAAGTTTTCTCATTGAAGATCAACCAAACTATATTATTAATTATAAGTTCTCTAAAAGCCGGTTACAAGCCAAAACGATAGTCAATAAAACAAGGATTGTTCAAAAGAAAAAGCACCTGCTACGGCGCTTAAATAATGCAATGCTGACAAACAGATAAATGAAATTGTAAGTTACAATTATCTAATCATGGAAGAAATGTGTAGTAACTGTCAGTAATTACAATAGTAAAATGAGCTTACTTAAAGTAACTCATGAATTAATTATACCATATAAAAGTAATGATTACTATTTATTTAAAAATAAAATAAAAAGCACTTATCCCTCTTGATGGATTAGTGCTCATACTACAATTAGTCTCTTGCTTTGACGCACCAAATCACTTAATTGAACCGGCGAAAGATGGCAAAAAGTTCGGTGAAATCGTTTCAACGCGTACATTCAATCCAGGCTTTGGTGCGGCAATATACTGATTATTGCCAATATAAATAGCCACATGGTATGAAGCGCCTGGCGTACCCCAAAATAGTAAGTCACCTGGCTGAGCTTGAGAAACCGACTTCTTTTGAGTGTACATTTCTTGTTCAACGGACGAGTGTGGTAATGAGATGCCGGCAGCATTTTTGAAAACATAACTCACTAATCCAGAGCAATCAAACCCAGTTGAAGGCGTTCCTCCACCCCAAACATAAGGAATATTTTGTGCTACCAATTGTTGCGCTAGCGCAATAATTGCGGCAGAATTTTCAGACGTAGATTGTGTTGTATTAGAATTTACTATTTGACTGACAGACCCAGTAGAAAGATTGACTAAATTACCATTGCTATTCGTAGTTGAAGATAGCTGATTATACTGTTGTCCAGCACTCGACTCGGAACTTGAAACAGCAGCTGCACCGTAAGAACTATTGATGTTGGCTGAAGCATCTGCTGCAGTTGAATCTGCAGAACTCGTATAAGCTGTAGCGTCACTTGCAGCTGTTGTCTCACTACTTTGCAAACTAGTATTGCCTGATGTGTTTTGCGTTTCTGACGCTACATCTGCCGTGCTAGACGTTGTTGAAGAGGTGTCCTCCGTCGCTGAACTTGTTTCTTCATCTGATCCGCTCGAGACTGCCGAACTCTCTGTCACTGAACTTGATGGCGCTGATTCTCCACTTGACACACTAGAATCTGCGGTGCTTGCCAACGTTGATTCTTCACTTGATGTAGTCGAAGATACTGAGCTTTCAGCTGCTGAGTTCGAGGCCAACGAATCTTGACTGGAAGTACTAGAAGTGACTGAAGATTCCGTTGCTTCTACGTTACCAGCTGCTGACACCTCTGAAACAGGTGCGCTAGCGGCAGTTTGCAACGAGTCAGCGTAGGAATCAGTACTTTTATTAATGTCTGTTGGTGATTGATCAGCCACTGTTGTTTGTGTATCGGCGCCAACACTAGTTGGCAAGTTTAATGTTTGCCCTACTGATATCAAATCAGAATTATTATTCTCACTCACGAGATCATCTACATTCAAATTATGATTATGAGCAATCGACCAAAGAGAATCTCCAGCCTTTACTTTATATGATGTTAATTTAGTAGTGGCTTTTTGGGAAACTTTTTTCTCAGCTGGTGTCTCAATATGAGCTACTTTATCTTTTGGTATTGTTAGACTCTTTTGAGTGAGATTAACCGTTTTGTTATCAATTAGTCCAGCAGCTTCGGCAACAGAATTAACAGCCTTGTTGACAGTGCTTTTAACATCATCAGCATGGGCGATACCCGAGCCAACGCCTACTAGACCTAATAAACTCAGTCCTGAAGCTACTACTTTTTTATCCAGTCGTTCCATATTTCCCTACCTTTCCACTCTAAACACCACAATCAGTGTTATTTTTTACTCTCAATGTTTAAATTTTTCTTAACATTTTAATTCTATCATGAAATTGTTAAAAAAACATAAGGAATGCACTATTGTTACTAACTTGAAATTTTATTTCTACAAAAAAACAGGGTGAATAAAATACCCCGTTTTTAATCGTTTGTAATAAAATTATTGATCACTTTTTAAGACACCACCAACCGCATAATGGTCTTTTGGCATTTCGCGTAAAATAACGTGAACGGCTTCTCGTGATGCGCCTGCGTCCTCAACAATAACATTGGTAATGTCTTTCACCATTTTGGCAAGTTGTTCGTGAGTACGACCTTCAAGCAATTCGACTTGTACTATTGGCATAAGTATTCTCCTTCTATTTCCTATATTTTACTTTTATCGTCTAAATTTTCAAGTTGCTCTTCTAGCCGTTGTTCAGCTTCAATCTGCGCCTCGACGGTTTCAACTTTTGGAACAGCGACCGCCCGCTTCATCTGCAGCTGACGGTCAGCATCAAGAAACTCCCCTGAAACACTAACTGTGTTCATTAAATTGATAAACGCTTTTGGATCAGCACGATGGACGACCTCTTGCATTTCGAATAATTCGTAACGGGAAAGAACCATCATTAATGTTGTCGAATCACGTTTGGTATAGGCGCCTTTCGATGGTAAAATGGTAATTCCTCGGATTAGGTCTTTGTGCAACTCTGCAACGACTTCATCACCTTTGGAGGTCACAATCATTGCCGTCAACTTCTGATAACCAGTATATAGCGTATCAACAACACGACCGGTTGCATAAATGCCAATGATTGTGAATAAGGCATTTTGCCAGCCTATAAATGAACCAGCAAAAACAACAACGCCGAAATTAATCACATTCATCAGTGCACCAATCGATTTTCCGGTTCGCTTTTGAACAACCATCGCGACAATATCCATACCACCTGTTGAAAAACCATATCTCATGGCTAGTCCGATCGAAGCACCAATTAATAAGCCACCAAATAAGGCTGCTAACAGCGGATTCGTAGTTAGGGCTTGTGTTGGCGCAATAATTTGAACAGCCGATACGAATAGTGAATTAGCAAAGCTCAATATTGTAAATTTGCCACCAATCATTTCCAACCAACAATTCCAACTGGAATGTTGAATATCATAATAAATGTTCCAGTAGGCATGCTAACGTGGAAAAAGTTTTGGGAGAACAAAGATAATAGCTGCGCAATACCGTTAAATCCACCTGAGAAAACATTATTAGGAATTAAAAAAGCGTTTAATCCAACTACTTGTACAACTGAACTAGCAAAAAGATGAGTACCGTAAGTAGTACTTTTCGCCAGTTAATTTTAATATTTTTCATCGCCCAACACTCCACAAAATTCAAATTACATCATCCTTTATCATAACAAAAAAAGCCACGAATATGTTCGTGACTTTTTGTTTTGCTCAATTATATTAACCTTTACGCATTTTACATTTTTTCTAAACGATCAATACGTTCTTCAATTGGTGGATGCGTATCAAACAAACGCTCCTTGTTCTTCAAAGGATTACTAATATACAATGCAGCTGATGAAGAATCCACATCCTTCATCGGCTGTGCGTTACCTAATTTTCGTAATGCTGAAATCAATCCTTGTGGGTTTCTCGTTAGCTCCGCACTACCAGCATCAGCAAGATATTCACGGTTACGTGAAATCGCCATTTGAATTGCTGCAGCAGCCAACGGTGCTAAGACCATCATTAAAATCGAAAATACTAACAACAGTATTTGTAAACCACCACCACCATTACGATCATCATTCCGTCGCCTATCACCACTGCCCCAAAACCACCAATTACCACCAATATTAGTTAATAGTGTGATAGCAGCGGCTAAGGCTAAAGCAATAGTTGAAATTCGTATGTCGTAGTTGCGCACATGGCTCATTTCGTGAGCGATAACACCCTCTAACTCGCTTCGGTTCATAATCTTCAGTAGCCCAGTAGTGGCGGCAACTGCCGAATGCTCAGGATTATTTCCGGTAGCAAAAGCATTAGGACTATCGTCATCAATAATAAATACCCGTGGCATCGGTACTTGAGCAACCATCGCCATGTCCTCGACTGTGTGCCACAGTTCTGGAGCTTGGTCAGCATTTTTGATTTCGTGACCATGGTTCATCGCCATGACTACATTAGTTGAATTACTAACCATAATAATCGTGTAAATAGCACCAATAACTATGGCCGCAACTACGCCAGTTTCTAAGGAATTAAGCAATAGGTAACCTACTGCAGCTCCGACTAAGGCTACCAAAATAAAAAATACAAATAATAATACAATGGTGCGCCGTTTATTTGATTGTATTTGTTGGTACAACATTAGAACTTAACCGTAGGGACTTCTTTCTCAGCTTCTGGGACTTGCAAAAATTCACTAGGTTCAAAATGATGAATTCCCGCAACAATATTACTTGGAAATTGTTGTAACTTCGTATTGTAAAGTGCTGTTGTTGAATTAAACAACTGACGTGAATAGGCAATCTTGTTTTCCGTGTTTGTTAGTTCTTCTTGCAACTTTGTAAAGTTTGTATTAGCTTTCAAATCAGGATAAGCTTCAGCACGGGCAAAGAATCCAGATAAAACACCAGTCAATTGGTTTGAGGCAACCATTTTATCAGCCGGCGTTGCGGCCCGTTCCACCTCTTGACGGAGTTTCGTTACTTCTTCTAACGTACCGCTTTCATGCTTAGCGTACCCCTTAACAGTTTCCACTAAATTTGGAATCAAATCATTACGACGCTTTAATTGAACGTCAATCTGGCTCCAAGATTCTTTTGTTTGCATGCGTGTTTTTACAAGCGAGTTGTAAATGCTAACCCAAGCAACAGCGATAATTACAACGATCGCAATTATAATCAATATTGTCATAATGTTTCCTCTTTCTAATCGACGCCAGTTTTGGCTTTAATCCACAAAAACTGCACGTTTGTCCTTCAGACCAACTTCATTAAACCATTTTCATACCAGTTGGCAAAAAAAGGTAATTGTTGAAACAGTGTATAAATTGTAACACGTTTATTATTATCAATGATATCATATTGCCAGACCGCGTGCTCTTGTTGGTCACGGTGCTGAATAATCTCTAATGATACAGATCCTATTTTTAATACCGCTCCGTCTTTATCATTTTGTAATAACGTTAAGACAAAGTTTTGCTTTGCCGCCTCAACAAACAAACTATCAAGTATTTCAGCTGACAAATCCTTTTGCTGCATCATCAAATTTTGAGTATCTGTCATATCAAGTCCGACAATATCAATAGAATACTCGTTATCTTTTAGAAGATAGCTAATTGCTGTCAAGCGCTTTTGAAAAATAGTTAATGCCTCAACACCAGCGATTTGAATGGCTTCTGTTTGCACTAACTTCATGAAATGCACAGTGTCTAAGTAAAAACGTTTATTTACAATATCCCAGTATGCAACGCGTAAATTTTGAGATATTTCTTCTAAATAATAACCTCCTGCAGCTAAAGGTGCCTTGGTAAATTGGAAAGCCGCGTTTGGAAATTCTTCAAAATGGAGTTCAGCCACTTTTTGCATCTTTGGTAAAATGACTTGCGTATGCGATAGCGAGGTCATTTTAGCTAAGTTTGAGAAAGCCACAGCAATCCAATGTGTATTGGGGTACCAGTGTTCACTCGCTACACGCATAATTTCTGATTTATGAACGTCAAAAGCCAATATTTTTTGGTAATATCCAATATTTCAGCAGTCTGATTGGCTTCAGAAAGTGCTTCAATTAACACTTGCCACCGTTGAAACACTTCTAAGTCTTTCTTCAATTGTTGTGAATAGTTATAAGTATCAAAATTCATATCATTTCTTCTGCAATAGTGTTTTCAAGTAGTCAACATAAAGGTGATCTACTTTTTGAATGAAAGCGTCAATGTCATCAAAATGTGACAATATTTCTTCGATTTCTAGGTGACGTAAAGCGTCATCTTTTTCCAATTGAAGCATTTCGGATTCGTGTTCAGCTAACTTAGCTTTTACTTCAGGAACTCTTTGCTGCGAGGCCAACAACAAATCACGTTTATTTTCTAATTCTTCCCGGGCCTTTTTATCAGTACGCCCTAGCAGTCCAGATTTATTTTCTTTTAGTTGAGCTAACTGATCATTTAAAACTTGCACTTCTAAATTCCGTTTAGTTTCATCGTCCAAAAAAGTTTGTAAGCCATTCGTAATTTGTTTTATTTCACGAATTTGAATATCATTGATATTTGCACCAGTTGGCAATTTAATTGTTTCTTGCCATTCACTGACTATTTTTTTATTAATTGTTAACGTGAGCGACAACACGTCTAAGATTGCAAATTGGCGGTGATCCCACCAAGTGCCAATATACACTTGATAAATTGATGGTTCATCGCTGGTTGCCACAAAATCAAAAAAACTAAACTGTTGTTTTAAATATTTCAATAATTCAGGTGCTAAGAAAATTGCCAGATTATCATGAATGTCAGTAACCATTTGGGCGAGTAAGGCATTAGAATCTGCATGAGGACGTTGGCGAATTTGCTCGTTAAATTTTTTGGAGTCAAGTAATTCATATACTTGGGGCACCTGTTGGTTCATTACAGCAGACTGTAATTGTCCGAGGTACATAATTTTACTATCGAGCCGATTGATTAATTCTGGCTGCAACACAGTTTGAGAATCTGTCATTGTTTTGCCTCCGCTAAAAGCTTAATTTAAAACCTAATTTTAGCATACCCTATATAATCCTCAAAAAGTACTATCTTAAGAATTTTTTATTGTCTTTATAGGTGTTATTTATCATAAAAAAAACGATGAAAAATCATCGTTTTGGTTGCAGTATTTTGGGAATATAACGCATTCTTCGGCCTAATAACTCATCTCCCAAGCCCATTCGCAAATACGTTATGATTAACAAAGCGCCACCAATCAAGACCGCACTAAAAGTTGTCACAGTAACCGAGAACTTTGTATCCATTGGGAAAATAAAGTTGTCCATAGCAAAGACGATAATATAGGCAACAATAGCCATTAGGGCTGAAGCCATAAACATTTGCCATAGTTCTTTACCAATCATACTAAATGAAACACCATAAACCTTTTGCAAAAAGTCCAACATATAGAGAATTGAAATGAACATGCCAATCACGCTCGTCATCAAAGCACCCATACCTTCAAAATATCGTATCAATGGAATCTGCAAAACGATTTTAATGATAATGCCAACAAAGAATGCTTTCATAACAATTTTAACTTCTGAAAGAGCTTGTAATACAAATGCAAGCAACATGAACAAACTAAATACCAATGCCAAGATTGTTGAGTATTGTAGCATGTAAATACCTTCTTGGTTTGAGGCCTCAATTGGATAGAACATTTTATACAAAGGTTCTGCAATTGCATACATTCCCAAAACACTAGGCAACATAATCAAAGAGAACAACTTCAATACCTGCTTTAATTGATCTTGAATCGTTTCATAAGTTAACGCAGCTTTACTACCTGATAACATTGGTAACGCTGTCGCCGCTATACTAGTTGAAAATGGCACAATAATCATTATGAGCTTATTGGGATTTGCACTAAAGAGTGAAAATTTTTCCAACAAATCCGATTTAGAAACGGAAAAAAAGTGATTCATTATGCTAAAGAATGAATACTGATCAACAGCTTGAAACAGTGTTATAGCAGAGCCAATAATGATAAATGGCCATGATTCTTTCAAAATATTTAGCACTAAACTGAGTGTTCTAGCCTTTTCGTGTTTTACAGAGTGAAGCACTGGTCGGGACAATATATGACGATACTTCACCCATCCCCACATTAATACCAACATACTAAAAATGGCACCAATAAATGCTGCAAAAGTTGATTGCACAACTACACCAGTCCAATTATCTGGGTCAGCTTTTAACACAATAACTGCCATTACTAGCATGTAAATAACCCGAGCAATTTGTTCTACAACCTGTGACATGGCTGATATACTCATTAATTGATGCCCTTGAAATAAGCCACGGATCATTGACATTAAAGGAAAAATAGCTACCGCCGGTGCTAAGGAATGAAGTACTGGAATAACATCAGCATTGTCATTGGATAAGGCGGGAGCAGCAAAGTACAAAATCAAACCAAACACTATGCCTAGTACAATACCCAAGGCCATAGATTGCCTTGTTAACTGCCTTGATCGGTAGACATCGTTTTTAGCTGCCAATTCCGCGACTACTTTTGAAATGGCTGCAGGAATACCAAATGTAGCTATCGCTAAAAAGATTGCATAGATGGTATATCCTTGGTTAAATAAGCCGTTCGCTCTTGTACCGTAGCTACCAAGCATGGCCATCCACGGAATTAAGTATACAACGCCTAAGATGCGTGAAACCATGTTTCCAACGGACAACCACGCTGAACCTTTAATTAATGTTGCTTGATTGCTTTCTTTTGTCGTTGGTTGTTTCTCTAGAGAGCTATCAGCAGTAGATAGTTGTTCTGGAACCTGCAAATTAGGTTTCTTTTTTATAATTTTTTGCCGTGCACGAATATTTTTCTCTTTAATAGCCAAAATTTCTTGTTCTGTTGGCTGAGGCATAGTAGCATGGCTACGTGACTTCCGTGTCGTTTTTGGTCCCAGATTACGTTTTTCTTGCAAGTGCCGTCCTGCCAATGCTAGAATTTCATCAGCCGTTAACGTTTTACCGTCAACATCTGTTTTATCAACGCGACTATTACCGTTGAATTTTTCTGGACGTTGATCATTCGTCATGTTTGAGACCTCATTTTTAATTATGTACCCCGCAAAAGCGGGATTATTGCTTTTCTTCAACTAGCAATAAAGTATAAATTTGTTAACTCGATATCTTAACCTACCACAATATTAACAAACTTACCAGGAATAGCAATTATTTTGCGAATTTCCTTACCAGAAATAAAGTTCTGGACATTTTCATCAGCCTTAGCATAGTCGAGCATAGCATCTTTATCAATGTTACGAGCAACAGTGGCTTTACCACGCACTTTACCATTCACTTGGAAAATAATTTCCACACTATCTTCAACAAGCTGACTTTCGTCATAAGTTGGCCATGAAACGTAACTAATATCCTCTTCATGTCCAAGTTTTGACCATAGTTCTTCAGCTAAGTGTGGTGCAATCGGCGCCAACATTTGAACAAAACCATCCATATACTGGACAGGTAAGGCTTCTGATTTATATGCTTCATTAACAAAAACCATTAATTGAGAAATAGCTGTGTTAAATCGCATATTCTCCAAATCTTCCGAAACTTTTTTAACTGTTTGATGATAGATTTTATCTAAGTCCCCTTTGTTGACCGTTGTTACATGGTCACGTAACTTATCTTCCTCATCAACCAGCAGACGCCATACACGATCCAACCAACGACGCGATCCGGAAACGCCATCTTCAGACCAAGGCTTGCTTTGTGTCAATGGCCCCATGAACATTTCATATACACGTAATGTATCTGCGCCATAATTGTTAACAATTTCATCAGGATTAACAACATTCCCCTTAGATTTAGACATTTTCTCGTGGTTTTCACCTAAGATCATGCCTTGGTTAACTAATTTTTGGAATGGCTCTTTAGTTGGTACAACACCTAAGTCATATAAGAACTTGTGCCAAAAACGTGCATACAATAAATGCAAAACAGCGTGTTCTGCACCACCTACGTACAAATCAACATTCATCCAGTACTTTAACTTTTCAGGATCAGCCAATGCCTCTGAATTATGCGGATCAACATAACGTAGGAAATACCATGATGAACCAGCCCACTGCGGCATAGTATTGGTCTCACGACGCCCCTTAACACCATCTTCACGAGTAACATTTAGCCAATCAGTAGCATTAGCTAATGGTGATTCTCCCGTTCCAGAAGGTTTTAATTGTTCTTGTGTCATTTCTGGTAGACGCAATGGCAATTCTGATTCAGGAACGAGGGTTTGTGTACCATCTTCCCAATGAATAACTGGAATAGGTTCACCCCAATAACGTTGACGTGAAAAGATCCAATCACGCAAGCGATAGTTAATTTGTTGATGACCAGCATTATGTTCTTCCAACCAACTAATAGCTTTATCGATGGCTTCTTGCTTATTTAACCCATCTAAGAAGCCAGAATTAATATGCGTACCATCGTCAGTGTAAGCAGCTTCTTCAACATTGCCACCTTCAATAACAGCTTTAATTGGTAAATTGAACTTTTTAGCAAATTCCCAATCACGATCATCGTGTGCTGGAACAGCCATAATAGCACCAGTACCGTAAGAAGACAAAACATAGTCAGCAATCCAAATAGGTAACTTCTCACCATTGATTGGATTAGTAGCATAAGCACCTGTAAAGGCTCCGGTCTTATCTTTGTTCAAATCTGTTCGTTCCAAATCAGATTTAGTTTCTACCTCTTTTTTATAGTTGGCAATGGCTTCTTTTTGCTCTAGCGTAGTGATTTCATCTACCAGTTCATGTTCTGGTGATAGAACCATATACTGGGCACCAAACAACGTATCTGGTCGTGTGGTATAAACTTCAATTTGTTTGTCTGAATCTGCAATATTGAAGAATACAGAAGCACCAATTGACTTCCCAATCCAGTGACGTTGTTGTTCCTTAATAGCTTCTGGCCAATCTAAATCTTCCAAATCTTCAAGTAAACGATCGGCATAAGCTGTAATGCGCAAAACCCATTGTTTCATTGGCTTGCGGTAAACTGGATAACCACCACGTTCTGTCTTACCATCAATGACTTCTTCGTTGGCAACAACAATACCCCACCTGGAAAATCTGGAGCCCAGTTAACCATGATTTCATCTTCGTAGGCTAAGCCTTTTTCGTATAACTTTTCAAAAATCCATTGTGACCACTTATAATATTCAGGATCAGTTGTATTGATTTCACGCGACCAATCAATTGAAAAGCCAAGTGACTTAATTTGATTTTTAAACACTTGGACATTTTTGTTGGTGAAGCCTGCTGGATTATTACCTGTTTTAATTGCGTATTGTTCCGCAGGTAATCCAAATGCGTCCCATCCCATTGGATGCAAAACATTGAAACCTTTAGCACGCTTATAACGACTCATAATATCAGTCGCTGTATAACCCTCGGGATGCCCAACATGTAATCCTTGTCCAGAAGGATAGGGGAACATATCCATAACGTAGTACTTTTCTTTTTCTGATTTATCAGGAGCCCTAAACGTCTCGTGTTCATCCCAATATTTTTGCCACTTGGCTTCAATAGATTTGTGATCGTATGCCATAAATTTTTCCTTTTATCATTTATTTATTCTCTTTAGTGATGCATGGACGCTCCGTTGAAACAAAAAAGCCCCATATCACACCAAAAAGGCATGACACGGGGCGAAACTTAATTTTCGCGGTACCACCCATGTTCACGTATTGCTACGTCTCATTTATCTTAACGCGACAAAACGTTGCCAGCTACTTAGTTTCACTAGCAATTTAATCAACTGAGTTCCGAACTTTGTTTGGTAAGTTTCCAGCGCCACTTACTCTCTGATACCCCGCCATACGTAATAGTGTTGAACAATAATGCTATTATTATAACACAAATTACTATAATCAGGTATAATTGAATGCATGACTATTCAACAAAAGAAACAAAGATTAAGTACAGTATTGGCGACTATACTCTTTGGTATAATGACGTTTGGCGTTCTGATGAGTCCCAACTGGTTTCGCCAATTTGATATATTTTTCCAACAGTTGATCCAACATCGTGGTACCTTTACTACTTTATTTTTTACTTATATTACACAGGCTGGCAATATGACTGCAATTATTGTAGTATCAGTAATTGTTAGTATTTTTCTGGCCTATAAACATTGTTATCGCGAACTTTTATTTTTGTCCGTTAATATCATATTCTCAGCTGGAATCATTACACAAGTGCTCAAACACATGATTACTCGTGTCAGGCCACAACCACAACTTATTCAAGAGAGTGGCTACAGCTTTCCCTCTGGTCATTCTATGGCCGCAATTTTATTATATGGTTCATTAATTATTTTGATCAATTATCACCTAAAGCCAAGTTTATTCAAAACTGCCAGTGTAATTGTTCTAACCAGTTTAATTATCATTATTCCAATCAGCAGAGTGTATGTTAACGTGCATTATCCAAGTGATATTCTTGCTGGTTTATCACTTGGTTACGTGTTACTTTTTATTTCGAAGTATTTTATTTTTGATCTTAAATCAGCTACAGGAGTTCTTCATGATTCTCACAAGTAATACTTTCACACATCAATTAATTGAACAAACAGTCAAAATTAACGATATAGTTCTCGATGGCACGACGGCAAATGGTATCAATACCAGATTTTTAGCTACAAGAGTTGGGAATGCTGGAAAAGTGCTTAGCTATGCGACAACCAAGGACAATGCCAATGCTACCGCTGCTTCACTTTTCATGAGTGGCTTGTCAGATCGTGTAACCTTGCTGGGGAAAACATTGGATGACCAATTCATCAATGAACTTGGTTCACAAAACCAAATTAGTGTCGCCATTTTCGATTATTCTGATGACGCTAAAAATGTTAACGATCGACCAGCTAATTACCTACAACAAATTTCATACGTCTTACCGCGGCTAACCCATGGGGGTTTACTCATTGTTAAATTTGAGCAAGTACCTGAAGCATGGCATGAATATAAAAATAATCTACTTGAGGCCGACTATTCACAAGCCAGTTATATTACAAGGTTCGTCCAAACGGATGTTATTGAAAGGATTTAATGATGAAAAAATTTTTGCCGCATATTATTATGGGAATCATATTAATCATTAGCATTGTTGGCATTTTACTGATGACACAGCAAAAAACAGCTAGTACAAAAAAAGATCCTAAACTAGATAAAGTTGCCCTCCCTCAACTAACAACTAAAATTGCTAAAAACGAGAGTAAACTCATCATGAAGACAACTTATGGTGACATCACCATAAAACTCTTCAATAAATACACACCACTAGCTGTTGAAAATTTCATTACTCACGCCAAAGATGGTTACTATAACAACACATCATTTCATCGTGTTATTAATAATTTTATGATTCAAGGTGGTGATCCAACAGGTACAGGTAGTGGTGGGCAATCAATTTGGAAAGGTAAAGACAAGAATATCGATAGTGGTAACGGATTTAAAAATGAAATTAGTACCTCACTATACAATATTCGTGGCGCTGTTTCAATGGCAAATGCAGGTACAGACACTAATGCTAGTCAGTTCTTCATTGTCCAAAACCCAGAAGATGTTTCAAGTGGCGTTAACCCCAATATTTACCCGACAAAAATTGTCAATGCTTATAAAAAAGGCGGCTATCCTAGTTTGGATGGTAATTACACTGTATTTGGCCAAGTCATTGATGGCATGGCGGTAGTAGATAAAATAGCCAATGCTAAAGTTAGCGCAACTTCAAGTGGTGAAAAATCAAAGCCGGCTAATCCCGTAAAGATTACAAATATTGAAATTATAAAAGAAGCACAATAAAAAAACAGGTAGCGTATGCTACCTGTTTTTTTGAGCTTCATTTTTCAAACGTCCGCATAATCAAAACATCTACTTTAGAAACCTGTGTTACGAAGGATGGTACCGTACCTGCCATCGCTCTTTGTAAACGGCTCAGCCCGGTTTCACCAATCACAATTAAATCATTATGGTGGTCCTTCGGGAAATCACGTGCAATCACGCGCTTTGGTGAACCAAAACGTACATGAATATCGACATCATTATGCCCCAATGACTTAGCGTAATTAAAAGATTCATTAATAGCCTTTTCTGCAGTTTGTTCCATTTGGTAAACCACGTCTTCATTCATTGCGATTGAACCAAAATAACCACCACCTGTGGTATCCACTACTGTCAAAATATCAATGTGTGAATCAGGAGCAAACGCAACAACTTTTTTTATCAATGTGTTTGAAACTTCTGAACCATCAATTGCAACCAAAATGTTATTATATGCCATACGCCTATCCCTCTTATTTCTTAATAACTACATTATAACGCTATTAAAAAAATAATGTAAGCGCTTTTAATAGATTACATTTCTTTCTGTAAGTTATTCATGATCCGATAGCCTTCGTCCTGTCCAATAATAACTTGATCCGCAACATTTAGAAATAACCCATGCTCAACGATACCAATCTGTCCATCTAAATAATGCCCTAGTTCAAACGGCTGATCAATTTGTTCTAAATCTAGATCAACAATATAGTGTCCTAAGTCCGTTACTAGCGGTTGCTGATGGTTGTCTAGACGTAATTTGGGGTGCAAATGACGTTCTTTTAGTTCAGCTATTAGTTTACCACTGCCAAATGCTACTACTTCTACTGGCAAAGGAAATTGTCCCAGTTTACTATGCAGCTTCTGTTCGTCAATAATCCAAATCACGCGTCTAGAATATCTCGCCACAATTTTTTCCATTAAGAAAGCTGCTCCACCACCTTTGATGCCATTTAAATGCTGATCAACCTCATCCGCACCATCAATTGTTAAATCTATCATTGGTACTAAGTCAATATCACGAATCGGAATACCAAGTTCTTCCGCACATCTGGCAGTCTTTGTTGAGGTGGTCACGCCAATAATAGTCATTTTTTCATCTTGAATACGTTTAGCTAATGCATCTAAAAAGTATGCTATCGTAGAACCTGTTCCAAGACCAACAACCATTCCATCTTCTATTAGTGTGGCGGCAAATTCACCGGCATGTTTCTTTTGCTTGTTCATCTTTTTGTTTTACAACACTTTTTCTAAGAATTCTTGTGCCCGCTTTGTCTTTGGCTTATCAAAGAATGATTGTGGTGTAGCAATCTCTTGTATGCCACCGTCAGCCATAAACCATACAGTATCCGCTACTTCACGTGCAAACCCCATCTCATGCGTTACAACAATCATGGTCATTCCATCTTCTGCCAACTTCTTCATCACGCCTAATACCTCACCTACCATTTCTGGATCTAAGGCACTTGTCGGCTCATCAAAGAGCAATACATCAGGAGACATTGCCAGAGCACGTGCAATCGCTACACGTTGTTTCTGCCCTCCTGAGAGACTGTCTGGATAAACAGTTCCTTTATCGGCTAGGCCAACTTGAGCAAGTAGCTTTTCAGCAGTTTCTGTTGCTTCCTTGTCGCTAATATTTTTAACTTTTACCGGTGCTAATTTAATGTTCTCAATCACAGACAAATTTGGAAACAAATTAAAGCTTTGAAACACCATACCCATTTTTTCACGTAACTGATCCAACTCTTTTTCAGACAGATTTGTTAAATCCTGATCCTCAAAATTCACCTTACCACTAGTTGGTGCATCTAACATATTAATGGCGCGCAAAAAAGTAGATTTGCCTGCGCCAGAAGGACCAATAACAGAGATAACCTCTCCTTTTTGCACAGCGACATTTACATTATCAAAAATTATTTTTTCACCAAATTGTTTTTTCAAGTTTTTTATATTCAATAACTCAGTCATTATTAATCTCCATTTCTAATGTTAATTACTATTATACAGTGTTATAATTTATATGCATCTGTTATTCGTATTAAACTGAATACATTGTATAATATTGCATAAAACTAACTTTAATAAACTATATATGGAGACTATTAATGGCTAAAATTGTAAATCGTGAAGAAAAAGTATCAAATTCATTCGAAGATCTCATTTCATTACCAACTAGTGAAAGTAATGACGAAACTCGAAAAGCAGCACTAGGTCATGATAAAGACGAAAAGAAGAAATAAAAAAAACACGCTTACGCGTGTTTTTTTGAAGACTAATAACATTATTAGTCTTCGATATCAGTAACTGTTCCGGCACCAACAGTGTGGCCACCTTCACGAACAGTAAACTTCAACCCTTGTTCGATGGCAACTGGTGAGATCAATTCGATTTCGAATGTCACTTGGTCACCAGGCATAACCATTTCAACACCGGCTGGCAATTCAACAACACCTGTAACATCAGTTGTGTGGAAGTAGAATTGTGGACGGTAGTTAGTGAAGAATGGTGTATGACGACCACCTTCTTCCTTTGTCAAGACATAAACTTCAGCCTTGAACTTCTTGTGTGTCTTAATTGAACCTGGCTTTGCCAAAACTTGACCACGTTCAATGTTGCTACGATCAACACCACGCAACAATGCACCAATGTTATCACCCGCTTGAGCTTCTTCCAAAGTCTTACGGAACATTTCGATACCTGTAACAGTAGTCTTTTGAACTTCGTCCTTCAAACCAACGATTTCAATTTCAGTTCCTGTAGTCAATACACCACGGTCAACACGACCAGAAGCAACTGTACCACGACCAGTGATTGTGAAGACGTCTTCGACAGGCATCAAGAATGGCTTGTCTGTTTCACGTGCTGGTTCTGGAATGTATGAATCAACAGTATCCATCAATTCTTCGATAACCTTAACTTGTTCAGGATCACCTTCCAAAGCCTTCAAAGCTGAACCCTTAAGTACAGGAATATCGTCACCTGGGAAGTCATATTCTGACAACAATTCACGAACTTCCATTTCAACCAATTCAACTAATTCTTCATCATCAACCAAATCAGTCTTGTTCAAGAAGACAACCAAGTAGTCAACACCAACTTGACGTGCCAACAAGATGTGTTCACGTGTTTGTGGCATAGGACCATCAGTTGCAGCAACAACCAAGATAGCACCATCCATTTGGGCAGCACCAGTGATCATGTTTTTAACGTAATCCGCGTGACCTGGGGCATCGATGTGGGCATAGTGACGCTTTTCTGTTTCATATTCGATATGAGAAGTGTTAATTGTGATACCACGTTCTTTTTCTTCAGGCGCGTTATCGATTTCAGCAAAATCAGTAGCATCAACACCTTGCTTTTCAGCCAATACCTTTGAGATAGCGGCAGTCAAAGTCGTCTTTCCGTGATCGACGTGTCCAATAGTACCAATGTTAACGTGGGGCTTAGTGCGAACGTAAGTTTCCTTAGCCAATGTAGTTTCCTCCAAAATTCATTTTTCAATATTATGAAAAATGTTTATAAATATATTTTACAACGCAAGCCGTCAAAAGACAACAAATAACTTGCATTTTTCCGGCTTTTGAAGCCAGAAATTATTATACCGACTTATTAAGAAAATGTAAACCGTTTTGAACTTAATTTTCAAAAAAGCTTTCAGTCAACGCATTTATTTTTTCATGCCATTGTCGTTGATTTTCTGGCTCATCTGGTTTAGAGCGACCATAATAATGTGCGATACTGTTATCAACCCATTTTTCAATATCAGTTATTGCGATATCAACTCGTGGGTATAGCAATGTTAGCTCAATGCGCATTTGATGAGCCAACATTTCTAAGGCAATGGGGTCTTCTTGCCCTAATCTGCTTTCAAGTGTTGCTGCTGCAGCTTCAAAAACTGCTGAACTAGTTAATGGCATTACATCGCTGAGCTGTATCGTATAAATTTCATCATCAAGCCAGCGGTACTTAACTACCCCATCAATCTGTAGTTTTTGCAGATCTTCTAATAAAGTTGCGCGGATAATGGGTAATGCGTACGGATCCACAAGGAGAAATTTAGCGCCAACAACAAACTGTGCTACTGGTAAATGTCGCGCAGATTCGTAGCGATCACGTTGTGCTAGTAAATCATAATCACTCATATGATAAAACTGACGCGCAACAGTATCAAGTGTTGCTTTCATATTCTCTTGCGCCCGTTCTTCAGCCTGTCTAATTTCCTTTAGAACTTCATCAACGACGTCTAAATCATCCCAAAGTACAGCCAATTGTTGTGCATAAACAAAATTTTGATTTTGAACTGCAAGCGCTACAATCATTCGAAAATTAGATTCATCATCTAAATATTCTAATAGAAAGTCATCCGCATAAGATGAAGCAAGTTGATATTGCTCATCCATAAATAACGCCGTTACTAGACGATAATTAACTTTGAATGTTTGCATCTTTTCGTAGAGTGTGGCTAACGTTTCAGCAGCATCATGCCAATTTTTTTGTTTTGTCTCAATATTGGCTCGATCAATTAATTCTTGATTTTCTGGTGTTATATTTTCATCCATAATTTATTGTGTTCAAACAATACCCAAATCATGCAGTATATCATTAAAACACATGCCCTCCTTTCAAATATTCAAAAGCCCAACTCAATCGAGTTGGGACTTTTATTATTCAGTAGTTTTACTTTGTACGTTCTTTTTTGCTGGACGGCGAACCTTTTTTTATTGCTATTAGGTGTTGCCAGTTTCTTTTGTGCTGGTTTTTTGCTTGCTTGAGCACCAGATTGTGCCGCCGTTGTTTTATGGTTATTTGGTCTGCGATTTTGGTTAACTTCCATAACTACAGGCATAACCATAGGTCGGCGTCTTGTTTGCTCAAATAAGAAACGTGACAATACATCGCGAACACCGGCTTTTAGCTCATTCCAATCAAAACTTTTATTGTTAGTTAAATAATCTTCAATCTGTTTAACGGTTAAATCAGAAGCTTCTTTCATTAAATCACGATTTGCTTTAACATAAACAAATCCACGTGATGTTAACTTTGGTTTTGATACAACTTGACGTTTTTTACGATCAATTGTCACAACAGAAACAAAAACACCATCTTCAGACAAAATACGACGATCACGCAAGACCACGTTACCAATATCGCCAATACCGGATCCATCAATCAACGTTTCACCAATAGCAAACGAATCTTTTAACTCAAATTGGCCGTCAATTAACTTAAATTGATCCCCCTTCATTGCCATCAAAATATGATCTTCAGGTAAATTAACCTCTTCAGCAGCATCTTTAGCTGCTGACATCACACGATACTCTCCTTGAATAGGCATAAAGTACGCTGGTTGCATGATGTTAAGCATCATTTGTAAATCATTTCGTGATGCATGACCACTAGAACGCATATCAGTGCTAATCTGCTTCACATCAGCACCTTGCTTGAAAATCATATCGCGTGTTTTTGCTACAACACTTTCCATGGCTGTAGAAGGTGTTGTGGTAATAAACACAAGATCATCTGAGCCAATCTTAATGTGAGCGTCTTCGCCATTTGCCATGCGGTTCAAATGCTTAATTGGTTCCCCCATGCGGCCTGTTTCTAAAATAACCGTTTCATGGGCAACTAAACTCTTCATATTTTTTAAACTGACGAATAGTTGACTTTCTGGCAAAGGTAACTGCAACTTTTTTAATTTGATAGCTGTCCGTACAACATTTTCGATATCATTTCCTGATAAGACAAGCTTACGTTTTGTCGCAGCAGTGGCATCAATAATTTGCTGAATTCTTTGAATATTCGAAGCAACGGCCGCTACAATAATGCGCTTTTTTTTGTTGTCACGGAACGTTTCTAATATATAATCGCCAATCTTTGATTCATTAACTGAATCAGCTCCACCCTCTGTACCAGCAGCATCAGCCAACAAAGCCAATACTTTCCCCTGACCAACTTCTACTAAACGAGGAATATCAGTACGATAGTAACTTTCTGCTGTTTGATCAAACTTAAAATCGCCAGTATACACAACTTGGCCATATTCAGTACCAATTACAATACCTAGTGATTCTGGAATTGAATGTGTGGTATTAAAGAAGGATACTTTAACATTACCAAAGTCAATTTCACTTTTTTCATTAATAATGTGGTAATCATTATAATCTTTTAGTGCCGGCTGATCTTTTATTGCTAGCTTAGCTAATTCAATTGTTAGTTCGGATCCAAAAATCGGTACATTGACTTGCTGCAAAAAATACGGCAAAGCACCAATTGCATCCGCGTGTCCGTGTGACAAGAAAACGCCAGCAATTTTTTCAGTATTCTTAATCAAATATTCAAAATCCGGCACCACTACATCTACACCAAGCTGGTCTGTTTCTGGATACTTTAATCCTGCGTCCAATATAAAAATCTCGTCATTAACTGTGACGGCATACATGTTTTTCCCATTTTCGCGGACTCCGCCAAAGGGAATAATACTTAAATCTGTCATTAATCTTTCCTTTATAAACGTGCGATTAACTTGATGTTTTAGGTATCACCATAGTCTACACACTTTTTTTATTCGTATATTTATGAATAACAGGAGCCTGCTGGTCTAAAACACTGAGGTCTTCCTTGTTGCTTGTCTCGATACGTAATGTTTCTATTTTAGCATACTTTTCAACTCTTTTCTGGTATTATTGAAACAGCGTGTTAATAATAGAATAGTATCTGTTAAGATGACAGATAAAAATTAATAAACAGCATGTCTATAGATGAAAGGAACAAGATACCTCATGCAACGTCATCCATTCAAACCATCACACAAAGTTCGCAATGCCATTATAATAATTATTATTTTTGTTGCAGTAGTGGTGATGGGATTTGTAATTGTTGGTCACCAATCTGACAACAAAAAAGCAACTTCTTCAAGCAAAGTTTCTCATAGCTCATCGACATCTTCAAGCAAAAAGAAGGCAAAAAAAGCAAGTACCTCTTCAGATACATCAAACAGTACTTCAGCAGAAGAATCCACTTCAGTTATAAGTTCTTCCACAAGCGTGGCTGCAGCTCCATCTGTTGCTAGTAGCGAAGTTTCCCAAGTCTTAAGCAGTGCTACCCAAGATGCGACGCAGACACCAGTACAAGATAACAGCAATACATCTAGTGTTAGCGATAGTTCTTCCTCATCAAGTGCCGCTTCTTCAAGTACAACTACATTTGGAAACTGGTCTTTAGCAACTTATAATGAAGTTGCCCTTGGTTCAGCCACCTATGATCAAATTCGTGCTACTTACGGTAACCCTACTTACTTAACCGCAGATCAAAAATATGCTTATGCTACTTGGCAAAGCCAAAGTGGTACAAAAGTCTCTATCGTCTTTACACCTAGCGGTGACAGCAATAATGTTCAACTCATCGCAAGTAACAAAACCCAATCAGGTTTACAATAAAAAAGACATCTTAACTGATGTCTTTTTATTATGCTGCTACCCTTTTATCCCAGCTCTTTCAGCAATGGGAACCAAAACATTACCAATGGCAGCTACTAAAATGATTCCAGTAATAATTTCAAAAATACTGTTAAACGACACGATGCCTATGAGCCAGCCTAGTAAATTATGATTAGGTATGCCGGTAAAATTCGTGCGCATCACCGTAAAACCGATGACAGTAAGCAAGACCACTCCAACTGTATTAATCAAAGCGGCTAGTCCGCCCAAGAATCCCAATCCAAGCGTACGGAAACCAAAATTTTTGTTGCGCAACCACTTATTAAACGCCATACCAATTATTAGACCTACCAAAATACGAGGTATAAACGCCGTAAAAGGATTTTGAAACATTAATGAACCGATAGACCCCGGTGTCGACCAAGCTTGCCATAAAGTTAACAATCCCCAAAAGCCACCAATAAAGGCACCCCGACGTGCTCCTAGAAGAATTGCAGCGATAGCTACGGTAAACTGTATGATTGTTGGTTGTGCGCCCACAATAACAGCACCGAGCGGTATATATCCAAGCCAAGGAATCAGTACTTGTAATAAGATAATTGCCATAAAGAAGGTTGTAATCACCAAATATTTCGTCTTATTGTTGCTCATTATATTTACTCCTATTGTGTATTCCACGCCTATATCATATCATAGAGCAACATTATTCATTTAACATTTGTTTTTGTCACCAAATATCGGTATAATTTATGAGTACTGCGTCTATAGTTCAACGGGATAGAACAAGAACCTCCTAAGTTTTAGCTCCCAGTTCGAGTCTGGGTGGACGCATCAGAAAAGGGTGCCGATTTGGCACCCTTTTTCTATCCTATTATATTCGCTCGTTCGGCTATTGGTAATAATACACTACCAATTATACTGACTAGAATAAATCCTACAATCATTTCAAACAAGGCATTAAATGATACAATGCTAATCAGCCAAGCTAAGATATTGTGCGTTGGTACACCCGTGAAGTTAGTATGCATAATGGTAAAACCTAACGTGGTTAGCAAAACAACCCCTACTGTGTTGATTAAAGCTGCGGTTGTACCTAATACCCCTAACCCAACCGTCCGAATCGCTGTAGACTGGTTTCGTAGTAGCTTATTAAAGAGATAGCCAATAATCAAACCAACTAAAACACGTGGAATAATGGCAGTCAAAGGATTTTGAAACATTAAAGAACCTATCGTTCCTGGATGAGTGATGGCATTTGCAAATGATAATAATCCCCACCAGCAGCCAACAATTGCGCCATATTTTGGACCTAAAATAATGCTAGCAATGGCAACGGTAAATTGAATAATCGTCACTGAAGCGCCAACAATAAATGCCCCAAGGGGTAATAACCCAAGCCAAGGAACAAAAATTTGTAAAAATACAATTGCGATAAAAAGTGTCGTTATTACGAAATAACGTGTTTTTTGATTGATCATTATAGACTCCCCAATAATTGCATATGCCCTAAACTATATAGATACATCATTAATTTGTCAATAAAAAAAGCACTAACTTTTGATGATAGCGCTCTTTGTTGATTGTTATTCTACAATTGTGAACTGACGATTTTTCAAACTAATTTGCACATCGGCTGCTTGAGCCACATTGGGTTCGTGTGTAACCAAAATAACTGTTTTACCAACTTCATGTGCCAGTTCTTGGAAAATTTTGATAACTTCTTGTGTATTTTCCTCATCCAGATTACCTGTTGGCTCATCAGCAATAACTATTTTAGCATCTACAGCCAAAGCTCGTGCAATGGCCACTCGTTGTTGCTGCCCACCTGACAACTGCTGAACATTTTTATCTGCCAACGTACGGTTAATACCAAGCTTCTCTAAGGTTGCATAAATATAATCCTTGTCGCCAGTATGCTTTGATTTGGTCATCGACAATGCTGATGATACATTTTGTGCGGCCGTCATATAATTTAAGAGATTATATGATTGGAAAATGATTGCAACCTTTTGATTCCGGTATTTGGTTAATCCATACTTACTAATGTTCTCACCATCTAGCGTAATCGTCCCTTCTGATGGTGTGTCTAAACCTGCTAAAAAACTAAGCAGTGTTGTTTTACCAGAACCAGATTGTCCGACTATACTGTACAATGTTTTCGGTTCAAATGACATATTAATATGTTCATATAGTGGCTTTTCCTGTGCATTATATTGATGTGTTAAATCTTTTATTGCCAATGTCATTAATAATTCTCCTTCTGATTAGCCATTAAGGCGCATGAATAATTTTGCAATAGTTTTACTTTATTCATTTGACAAAATCTTTTTTGGCTTTAAGCGGAAAATTGGTGTTGATCCAGCGACGACAGCAATCGCAATGATTCCCAAACCTAAGCCACCAAGTTCAGCCATTGACTTTGCGCTAATCTTTGTTTTTAGGTTGCTTACTTGACTGCCACTAGCTGTCATACTAGTTTGACCACTTCTACCAGCGCCAGAAGGTGCTGATCCACCGCCGCCACCTGATTGTTGTCCACCACCGCCACCAAACCCAGCGCCGGTGCTAGTTGATTGCGTAGCAGTAGTTTGTTGTGAAACAAGTTGCTTCCCTACCGCACTTCCTACAAAGTTTCCAGCAACTCCTGCAATCACTAGAGACAATACTAATACCGCAAATAATTCTGAGAAAAGTTGAAGCACAATTTTAAATTTACTTTCTCCTAATGCCATCAAGACACCAATCTCATGACGACGTTCACGAATCATCAAAACGGTAATTAATGCCAAAATAATCGTACCAGCAATACCAACAATCCAAACAATCTTATTGGCAAAACTTTGAACATTCTTCATAGGCTTCATCAACAAAGCATAAGTTTCCGAGCTAGATGTCAAACTGAAACTGCTTGAAATTAGCTTTTTAGCTTGCTTTGTAAATGCCTTTTCTTTAGATGAATCTGTTAATGTGTAAACAACACTTGTTACAGATGTTGTGTCACCATTAACTGTTCCTGCAAATGTATAACTTGTATAGATTGTATTTGATGGATCACTCATATTTGGTCCACCTTGACTTGATGATGATGTCTTTGCTTTGTAAATACCCACAACATTTAATGTATAAGTTTTTGCATCATCGTCTGTTGTTTTAACCTTAATGGTGCTACCAACTTTTAAGCTGTTGCTTGTTGCCAATTCACTTTCGATCACAACATTATTAGTATTTTTATCGGCGGCGGTAATACCGCGACCTGATGTGATTTTATAACTTTTTGATTTGAAGTTAGTTTCGGCAGCTGTTGTTGACACACCACTAATTGTTATATCACCGCTGTTTGATGAACCACCGAATCCACCTTGACCACCGCCGCCACTTGATGAGGATGTTGTAACCGCTGAAAAGCCACTAGCGTTTACTGAAGCACTATTACTATATTGATAACCAGTCACATTACTCAAAGCAGCAATTTTTTCAGCCGTTTTAATTTTTACACTTGGCATTGTAATGGCAGCCGGTGCTGCATTAGACGATGAGCTACTTGATGAAGACGAACTGCTTTGACTTTTGCGCATTGAGGCAAAAGCTTTTTCACGGTCTGCACTTAAAGTAACCGTCGTACCTGCCGAATTTTTAGCGCTATTCGTTGCTTGAATAGCAGCGCTTTGTATGATGATACCTGCCAATACAAATATCATAATGGCACTCATTACCAGTGTAATCAACGCTGTACGCCCTATTTTTTGCCGTAAATAGAGCCCAGCCCGTTTGATAAAATCCATAATAATGCTCCTTAACATTTCTTAATATTGGTAATTTAGCACTTCTAAATTAAATTCAAATCAATTAAACGAAAATTAAAGTATCATAGTATTCGTTTTTTTGGCAAAAATCTGCATTTATTGTATAATTTAATCAAGAATAATTTTAAAGAGAATAGAGGAGCAAACTTAATGTTATCGGAATTCAAAGCTTTTATTATGCGAGGAAATGTACTTGACTTGGCAGTTGGTGTCATTATTGGTGGCGCCTTTACTGGATTAGTTAAATCATTAACAACTAACTTAATCGGTCCAATCATTGCATTTGCAACTGGCGGAACAACAGACTTAGACCAATTGCAGCTTGTCATTACAAAAACGTTAACATTTAAATATGGTGCTTTCTTAAATGACGTAATTAATTTTTTGATTACTGCTTTCGTTGTATTCCTGATTGTTAAGTTTATTAACCGCTTGTTTAAAGCTAACAAACAAGAAGAAGCAAAAGCTAATCCTGAATTAGAGATTTTAACAGAAATCCGTGACTTGTTAGATGCTGAGAAAAAGGCTCAATAAAAAAGAAGTTCAAATTTGAACTTCTTTTTTTATTTATCGAATAGCCTTTAGTGCATCATCAATTTGTTCCAAAATAATCTTTTGGTTATCTGCTTGCTCAAGATCATAAGTCTGCAAATCGATTTTAATTTTTGGAGATGCATCATAAGCATCGAACCAATCACGATAGGCTGACCACATTTTATAATAATAGGCTCTTAAACCTTCATTATTATCAAATTGTTCATAATCACGACCACGCTTTTTAATACGGTATAAAATGGTTTCAAAATCAGTTTCAGCGTATACCATCAAATCAGGAGCTTTTTTAGGCATTTTTTGTAGTTCAACCATCATATTATCTAATAGGCTGGTATAAACGTCCATCTCAGAGTCAGAGATATTACCATCTTTGTGGTTTTCTTCTGTAAACAAAGCATCTTCATAAATTGAACGATCAAGCACATTATTATCATCCGCCAACGCTTGCTTAATCATGTCGAAACGACGATTTAAAAAGTATATTTGCAACAAGAAACCATATTGCTTTGGATCAGAGTAATAAAGCGGTAAAACGGGATTATCGCCTACCGGTTCATAAAATGCTTTCGTATTCATATGCTTTGCAATCAAACTTGTGAGTGTTGTTTTACCAACACCGATCATACCCGCAGTAATAATCACCATGACAACCTTCTTCCTGATGTTTTCATTATTTTGACTTGAAAATTAGTTTAAATCAGCCATTTTCAAGTAATCGCTGGTGAGCGACTTTTGTCATATCTGATTAATCCTCGCAAAATATTCAGAGGTATTTTCAGTATTTCAGACAATGTTTATTATATCAAATACATCCTTCAAAATAAATGCAGACTACTTCAAATGCCTATCAATTTATTCTACAAAAAAACATCCTCACGGATGTTTTTATTTAACCAACAGCTTTAAAGCTGAGCGAATATATCCATCTGTAGTATCGCTATTACGACCAATAATCTGAGCGACCGCTTTCACATCTTTAGCTGTGTAGCCAAGTGCTAATAGTGCTTCAAGCGCATCATCCAAGGCTTGCGATTGTTCTGGATTGCTTGTAGAATCAACCATACCTGTTTTAGATGCTAACTCATCTAACTTCCCTTTCAAATCCAAAACAATTTGCTGCGCCGTTTTCTTTCCGACACCAGGGAATTGTGTCAAATAAGCCACATTATCATTTTCAACTGCACTAATAAGACCCTCGGCGTCCCCGTTTGCCAAAATGGCTAAGGCACTTTTAGGCCCAATCCCTGACACATTTAATAGTTTATTAAACAAGGCTTTCTCATCAGCATCAATAAATCCATATAAGCTGATGTCATTTTCACGAACAATTTGCTGTACATAGACATGCGATTCCACATTCTCCTCAAAACGATAAGGATTAGCACTGTACAGGCGATATCCCACGCCACTTCGGGATGCAATCACAATATACGATGGTGTGATATTTGTGATTAGCCCATTAATATACTCATACATTTACGCAATAACTCTCTTTCAAATGGTTTCTTTTAGTTTAGCATAAAACGCACATAGCACTCACCCTAAAATAAATCAGTTTAAACTAAAACTGTTAGCATCCGTCGTAATTTCATCAACACCTAGTCCAATATAATAAGGGAACTCTGACGGTGATATTGTCCAAACATTTAGTCGTCGCCCTTGCTGTCTGAGCGCTTGAATTGTTTGACTCGTTAATTTTTTCCCGTTAATATCCAGCCCTGCTTTGGGCCCTAATTCGTTTAATTTTTCAGACAACTGCACTGGATCACTAGCCGAATCCCATAAAAGTTCGAGCGAAATCTTTTTGTCTAGTGCATATACGTGTTTTAAGGCTTCACACTGCAGGCTAATTATCGTACTGTTGTTATACAATCCTGCATTTTTAACTGCAGCAATTAAATTTTGAACATCACCATCGCTCATTTGACTAGCCGGCTGTTTAATTTCAATAATTGGCCGTAAATTATTATTAGACATCTCAGTTAAATACTCTTTTAAGGTTGGCAAAGTTAGTGATTGATATTTTCCAACATTAACACCAGAATCAATATGATATTGTTTAATCTGAGCTAAGGTTAAGTCTTTAATAGCACCATGACCGTTAGTCATACGATCAATAGTACCATCATGGCTCACAACCCACTGCTTGTCTTTTGTAAGCCAAATATCTGTCTCCGCACCATAACTACCTTTAGCTAATTGAAACGCTGGTATTGAATTCTCAGGTGCTAAATTTGACGCCCCACGGTGAGCAATTAGCTTTGTTTGAAAATTACCATTAACACGGTATTGAACGCTCCCATCAGAAGCAAGGTAATACGTATGCTTATCAACTGACTTCAATTGATTTTTAACAGCAAGGTTTGTTACTGAATCAAAATAATAAGTTTTTGATCCAATCGTTTGTAAACCACTTTGACGTTTGCCATCTTTAAAAAAATACTTTCCAGTTCCATCATCTAAATAACCGTTAGCCGGTTCAGCCGTCTTATAATAACTGCCATTCACATAGCCAGAGTGCGGCGTTTGGCCTACCGAACCATTTTCAATTTGTGTTAGCACTACTTTTTCTAACATTGAAGGTGGCTCCACAGAGCCCGCTTCCGAATTCACAATTTTGGTAAAAAGCATGCCCGATATCAATGCACACAAACCTAAAATAAATCTCATGTTACCCCCGTTGTTACTCTTTATAGCATTCTACTTTGATAAACAGATACACAAATAAAAAATACGTCTGAGAGTCAGATGTATTTTTTTTTCGTTTTGTTCGTCTTTATTATTTATGAATAAACATCGCGTCTCCAAAACTGAAGAAGCGATACTGATCATCAACCGCATGTTTATAAGCATTCAAAATATTATCACGCCCAGTAAAAGCAGCGACTAACATGACCAGTGTTGATTTAGGCAAATGGAAGTTAGTTATAAAGGCATCTACAACTGTCCAGTTGTATCCTGGTTTAATAAAAATATCCGTCCAACCTGAATCAGCGGTCAGGTCACCATTAAACTTAGTACCAATAGTTTCAAGGGTACGTATTGACGTCGTACCGGTAGCAATGATACGCCCACCGTGTTTTCTAACCGAATTCAATTCATCCGCAGCTTCTTGGCTGAGTTGGTAAAATTCCGAATGCATTTTATGATCTTCAATATTTTCTTCATCGACAGGCCGGAACGTTCCAAGACCTACATGAAGCGTTAATTCGACCGTTTTAACACCTTTGGCACGAACCCTATCTAACAACTCAGGTGTCCAATGTAGCCCTGCTGTTGGTGCTGCTGCTGAACCATCAACCTTTGAATATACCGTTTGATAACGTTCTTGATCGTCAAGCTTTTCTTTAATATAAGGTGGTAATGGCATTTCGCCCAACTGATCAAGTAGCTCCATGAAGATGCCATCATAATGAAATTCAATATATCGACCACCATGTTCTAATTCACCAACAACTGTTGCGGTCATAATCGGATTTTCAATATCATCACCAAAAACAATGGTTGACCCAACGGGTGATTTTTTCGCTGGTTTAACTAACGTCTCCCATACATCACCATGATCTTGACGAAGTAGTAAGACTTCAGCATGTCCACCAGTTTCCGGACGTGCGCCGTGTAAACGTGCTGGTAAAACACGTGAATTATTCATGACAATAGCATCCCCAGGATTCAAGTAATCTAATATGTCATAGAAATGTTTATCCTCATAACCACCAGTTTTAGCGTTCAATGCTAATAATCTCGAAGCATCACGTTGCTTCAACGGTGTTTGTGCAATTAACGCCTCTGGTAAATCATAATCAAAATCTGATAATGTATATTTTTTTTCTTCTGCCATAATGATATCTAATCCCTTTAAAAATAATCTAATTTCCATTGTAACATACTTGTTTGCAAAGAAAAAAGCCATTGCACTGGCTTAACAAATGAAAAAATTAGAAAACACTTTATACACTGCCGGTGTTACCACTGAGACCTGTTTTCTTTTCGAATTCAAAGCCAGTTTGCGCTACTTTTTCAAGTTCATCGGCAGTCAACACTTTATTTACATTTGGAATTTCAAGTTGCTCCAAGACATCAGCATATGTCAAATCATGTTGATTCAAATGATCAACTAATAAAGCTAATTCATGACGCTGTGTAGCGGTCGGTTTATTAATTGTTATCATTTCATCGAAAGCTCGCTCAACAGACCGATCATAACGCTTGTTATCGGACTCAATTGCATATTCATTTTGAATTTTGTCCAATCTGTCCGTCAGTTCTTCAGTTAGTTCATCAAAAGTAAGCGGTTGGCCGAAACGTCTTTTTTGCATAAACGAGGAATCAAGCGATAAATTCACCATACCAGCTTGTTTGTATTCTGCTTCATGAATATGTCCGTGAACAGATAAAATGGGGTATGGCAAATCAATTGCATAATGGCTCATCCATACATTAATACCATTGATTTTTATAGCCTTAGCAGTTTCAATATATTCAATAATGTTTGTTTCCGGTGTCTTTATTGCTGCTTTAATTTGATCTGAATGATCGTGATTCCCTTTAAAGAACACTTTTTTACCTTTTAGACGACTAAGTTGTGCTACAAAATCCTGTTTCTTGCGAAACATGCCCAAATCGCCAAGAAAATGAACTGTGTCCTCATCCGTTACAGTTTCGTTCCAAGTATCCTCAAGATATCGATCCATATTTTCAATCGTTGGCTCTATATTTAATGCTTGCAGTGATACTGCCCGTGATTTATCAAAATATAGAATTTTTTCATGATTGAAATGTGTGTCTGAAATAATAAAATTTGTCATAATTTCCTTTGATAGGCGTGCCCTAAATGAGTGTACCCCGCTTCAGTGACAACACGTCCACGCGGTGTGCGCTGCAAAAAACCAATCTGCAATAAATATGGTTCAACCATTGCCTCTAATGTTTCTGACTCTTCACCAATATTAGCAGCTATTGTATTTAACCCAACCGGCCCACCTTTATAATATTCGATCATTGTTTCTAAAAGCTTATGATCGGTTTCGTCAAGACCTCTATTGTCAACGCGCAATTTATCCAAACCAATAGTCACAATATTCTTGTCAATTGCATCTTTTCCCTCGACCTGAGCAAAATCACGGACGCGTTTCAACAAACGATTGGCGATACGAGGTGTGCCACGAGAGCGCAGCGATATTTCATATGCACCTTCCGATTTAATTGGTGCATTAAAGATGTCTGCCGTGCGAACGACTATTTGCTGTAATTCTTCTGGAGTATAGTATTGTAGCGAGTTAATAATGCCAAATCGATCACGAAGTGGCTTGGATAACATACCAGGACGCGTGGTTGCCCCGATTAAAGTAAATGGCGGCAACGGAAAATGAACTGGACGCGCCGTTGGCCCCTGACCAACCATAATATCAACAAAATAATCTTCCATTGCTGAATACATTATTTCCTCAATATTAGTAGGAATTCGATGTATTTCATCAATAAACAAGATATCCCCCGGCTCCAGTTCATTCAGTAATGCTACCAAATCACCTGGCTTTTCAATAGCAGGACCCGATGTTGTTTTAATATTAACATTCATCTCATTAGCAATAATCATCGCTAGCGTTGTTTTACCTAATCCTGGTGGTCCAAAAAGCAATACATGATCCAATGCTTCTTCACGTTGCTTTGCTGCCGAAATATAAACATTTAACTCTTCTTTTAACGCCTCTTGCCCAATATACTCACGCAAAAATTGCGGACGCAATGATAATTCACTACGCTGTTCTTCATCATTGGCAGCTGCGTCACGTAATAAATGATCTACTTCGGTGTCTTGTTCATACCATTGATTAAATTGTGGGTTATCTTCTGTCATAGCTAGTCCTATATTATACACGTTCGATGATGTGGTTATGTTTTTGAACATCATACTGTTTAATATGACGTAATAAAAACTCCTTAAGCTTATAAGTAAATTATAACAAAAGGAGTTTTTATGTTTTAAAAAATTTTATCGATTTACTGTCACAGTTAAATCAGGCACGGCCTGATGCTGACGTGTGTAAAACGTTACGATATACTTATCATCTGTTACTTCTAGAACCGCATAAGTTCCACCAAGGTCCGCACGTGACCCCTTTGGCAGGGTTGTTGAACCTGGATTGATAAATAACTTATGATCATATGAAACAGCCCCTTCTTTGTGTGTATGACCAAACAAAACAACTTGTGCATGGGCATCATTTGCAGCTTCGTTCATCGAATCCAAATTAGCCCATTTTAATATTGCCGTCGCATTGTAAAGGTGACCGTGGGTTTGAAAAAAAGTTATACCATCAATAACCGTTGAACGTGCTTCAGCAAAATCAGGATCATCATCCATGTTACCGATTACCGTAGAAACACCCGCAAAAATGTCATCATCAGCGTTCAATTCAGAATCACCATTGTAAAAAATGCCATCAACTTTATCTCGCCACTGAGCCAAAATATCTACTAAAATTTTTCGATCACTGTGTATATCTGAAACAATTAAAAATTTAACCATTATTCTCCTTTCAACCAAACTGGTAATTTTTACCGAGTTCTTGCAGTGCTAAACCACGATGACTAATTGTATTTTTTTCACTTGCAGACATTTCTGCAAAGGTTTTGTTCATGCTGGGTACAAAAAATATTGGATCATATCCAAATCCATCTTGTCCGCGTTCACTTTCTGTTATATAGCCATCTACTTGTCCGTTAACTATTAGGTTTGATCCCTTAGGACTATGTAAAGCGATAACGCTATTGAAGTGTGCTGTTCGCTGCTCGTTAGGAACCTTAGCTAACTTTTGCAAAACTTTATCAATATTTGCTTGATCATCGTGATCACCAGCATAACGTGCTGAATAAACTCCAGGTTCACCATTTAAAGCATCCACTGACATACCAGAGTCATCAGCCAAAATGTAATCATTAGGGGCAACTTTAGCAATCGTTTCAACTTTCTTCACAGCGTTTTCTTCAAATGTTGTCCCATCTTCAACAATTTCGGGAACATCCCCTATTTCTTGAAGTGAAACGACAGGTAAGTCAATACTTATTGACGCCAGTAAGGCTTCAATTTCAGTTATTTTATGAGTATTATTGCTCGCTATAATTAGCTTCACTTTTCTTCCTCCAAATGGTCCCCAACAATATTAAGGTGGCGCACATCTAACTCATGATTTCGTGCTAACCAACTACTAGCAATCGTTTTGAATTTTAGTTTATCACCTGTCGTGTTATAAATATCATCGCTATGATTGTGTTTCACTTCTGAATGAATGTCGAGTTCATCCAAATATTGTTTCATCACCGCAACCGTCTTGGCGCCAGAATCAACTAGTGTAACATCCGATCCGACTGCTTCTTGAATAAAAGGCGTCAGTAATGGAAAATGAGTACACCCCAAGATTAGCGTGTCAATATTTGCCTCTTTGAAGGCACTCAAATGATGGGCAATTACCTCGCGGGCTTCATCGCTCTGATAGAGATTATTTTCCACTAAAGTAACAAATTCAGGCTCAGCTTGCGAAGTAATCTGAACATTATTGTCAATTGCTAACATTTTTTCATTGTAGACTTGCGATTCGACAGTTCCTTGAGTTGCAATCAATCCAATTTTTTATTTTGACTAATTGAAACGGCCGCTTCTGCGCCTGGTTGAATGACACCAATGACTGGAATACATAATTGTTCTCGTAATTGTGATAAAGCTCTAGCAGTGGCAGTATTACAAGCAATGACCAACATTTTGATATTTTGCTCATTTACCAGATAATGAGCCATTTGAAAAGTATAGTCAATAACTTCTTTTTCGGAGCGCGGTCCATATGGCATACGTGCCGTATCACCAATATAAATTAATTGTTCGTTCGGTAATTGCTTCTGGGATTCTTTGACAACAGTTAGGCCACCAATACCAGAGTCAACTAGCCCAATAGGATTATTTTTTATCATATAATTAATTATGACGAGGATAATAAAAAATGCAAGCATTTGAGCACTAATTTTGTGTATAATGAAATGAAAGGATTTTCGTCAACCATGGATATCAACGATTACGATAAAATTTTACAAACAAACTTTCAAGTAAACAGTTTTGCACTCAGTTTGCTACGGGACGGTCTCTTAAAGAATTTACTTCAAGAAGACTATCCGCATATTTTATACTGGGCCGGTAAAGAAATTGCACGTCAGTTTCCAACTGACACACTGTCGACAGTAAAAGAGTTTTTTGCCAACGCTGCCTTTGGTGATTTAGAAATTAAATCACAAAATAGCAAGAACCAACGTTGGGAATTAACTGGCGATTTAGTGCGACAACGTCTTGCGTTAAATAAAAATGCTGATTTTAGTTTAGAGGCCGGCTTTTTAGCACAACAGCTTGAAGTACAAACTGGTGCCATTGCAGAAGCCAATTTCAAGTATTTGAAGAAAAACGAAGGCGTTTCTTTTGAAGTAATCACTGACCTATCTGAAACAGTTAATGTTGATGATCTTAGGCAACGTGCAGCTGCACGAGATTCTTTCTTAGATCGAACACATGCTACAACAGAAAAAGCTACCGTTGTGGAAGTACGCGATAACGACGATATTTCACGTGAACAGTCTATCACAGACTCCTTGTTAGCTTTTAAGTTTGATGAAACCGTCATGCCTACAGAAGAAAGTTCTGGGTTAAGTGCTTTATCTGGTGAAGAAATTGATCCATTTAATGTGCCAACATCTACAGAAAACTCACAGTCCCCTTTTAAATAATAAAAAACCGTTAACGACAGCGTTAGCGGTTTTTTTATTACATTTCGATACTTTTTTGCAAACAAAAACCCCTGACCGAAGAGGGGGGTTGGTCAGGGGGTTGATAACATAAGTTATCGGTGTATCAATCAACAATTGGGGGAGCTGATTGATGCATTACTGGGGGAAGTAATGAAACTCAAATGTTATTTGAGTATATGTCTATTATAGACTAATTCATTCGTAATAATGTGTCTGGATTTTGACAAAAGTATTACGCGACAATGACATAATATTTAGTGAAGTAAATAACTTTTTAAGGAATAATTAACAAAAAAAGGCATCTCCGAAGAAATACCTTTTACATACCTTAAACGTCGCGGCGACGTTCTTTAATACGAGCTGCCTTACCTTGCAAAGCACGCAAGTAGTACAACTTTGCACGGCGTACTTGACCAAAGCGAGTAACTTCAATCTTTTCAACACGTGGTGAGTGTAATGGGAATGTACGTTCCACACCAACACCTGAAGAAATCTTACGAACTGTATAAGTTGCTTGGATGCCAGCGCCCTTGCGCTTAATAACAACACCTTCAAACAACTGAACACGTTCACGTGAACCTTCAACGATCTTGGCATACACCTTAACAGTGTCTCCTGCACGGAAAGCAGGAATGTCAGTACGTAATTGTGCTGATGTAACGTTTTCTAAAATAGTATTTTGACGCATTGGTCATTCTCCTGATCGACAATCATACACTTGCCCTTAGGCTAAACGCACAGCGGATTATCGTTAATGTGGGCTTTGATAGCCAACAGTAATTATAGCAAATTATAATTTTTATGTCTAGTATTATTTTGCGCGCTTCATTAAATCGGCGGAAATAATATCAATTTTAGCTTGTGATTCTTGTTGTGACTCAGATTCAACCCCAATGTAGAACTTTAGCTTAGGTTCTGTGCCTGATGGTCGTAAGGCCACCCAAGAACCATCATCCAACCAATACTTTAACACATTTGCTTTTGGTTGAGATAACTTAGCCGTTGATCCATCTTTGTTTATTTCGACTGAGGTTGAAAAGTCTTGCACGCGTGCAACTTTTACTCCGCCAATTTCAGCGGGTTGGTTATCACGAAAGCCAGCTATAATTGCCGCCATTTCATCATTGCCATGAATTCCTGGGAAATCTAAGCTAATTGTTTTCTCTTCAAAGTATCCAAATTTCTCAAATAATTCATACAATCCATCTGCGAAAGTCTTCCCTTGTGACTTGTAGTATGCAGCTACCTCTGCAAATAATACCAATGCTTGAATGGCATCTTTATCATGAGAGAATGGCTTGACCAAGTAGCCAAAACTTTCTTCAAAACCAAACAAAAATGTATTGGATTTTGTTTCCTCAAATTGATCAATCGTAGCTGCAATATATTTAAACCCAGTTAACACATCAGCTGTTTCAACACCAAAGCTTTCAGCAACCTTTGACGCAAAGCGTGACGATACAATTGATGTCACAATCGACCCATTAGTTGGCAAAGTGTTTGTGTCTTTTTTAGCTGTTAATAAGTAGTTAACCAACACAGCGGCAATTTGATTTCCTGTCAAAATTTGGAATGTACCATCCGCTAGTTTAACAGCAGCCCCCATACGATCAGCGTCAGGATCTGTTGCTACAACAGCATCTGCCCCATCACGCTTAGCATATTCAATAGCTAATGATAACGCGGCAGCATCTTCCGGATTAGGTTTTTTAACCGTTGGAAAATCACCATCAATAACAGCTTGTTCTTTTACAATTGTGTAATTTGTGAAACCTGCCTGCTGCAATGCTTTTTCACCAATGTATTGCCCTGTTCCGTGTAGCGGTGAATAAACAAACTTTAGCGAAGCACCCTCTTTGGCAACAAGGTCAGCGTTAACCGTCACTGTTTCCATCTTCTTCAAATATTTATTATCAATTTCATCATCAATAATTTGTACATTTTTGTTGTCTTCGTCTAATGCGATATTAAAAATATCAGTAATGTTCGCCAGTTCGTTAACCACAGCATCAACTGCTTCTGGAACCATTTGACCGCCATCTTCTCCATAAACCTTGTAACCGTTATATTCTTTAGGATTATGTGATGCAGTGATCATAATGCCAGCGAAAGCGTGTAATTCACGTACAGTAAATGACAATTCTGGTGTTGGACGCAACGAACTAAAAAGGAAACTCTTAATTCCGTGTGCCGACAATACTTGTGCCGCATTTGAAGCAAATTCAGGCGAAAAATGACGCGAATCAAAACTGATTGCTACGCCACGCTTTTTTGCATCTGATCCTTGCTCATCAATGTAACGCGCCAAAGCTTCAGTTACTTGACGAACTGTGAAAACATTCATGCGGTTTGTCCCTGCACCCAATACACCGCGCATTCCAGCTGTACCAAAACTTAGATTTTGATAAAAAGCGTCTTCCTGCTGGTCTGGTGTGTATTTTTCTAAATCAGCAGCCAAATAATCTGGTAAAGTCGCTTCTTGCCATTTTGTAAGTGCTTCTTTATAACTCATGATTTACCTTCTTCTTTCGTAATTTCTTAAATTATAACAAATTTATTTTCGAATAAACAATTGAATAATGCGTTGCCGACATTTAGGACTGCGTAAAATCACTATAAATACTACAGCCATTATAATGATTAAGGCAATTGAAATTCGTCTTGGAATTTCAAGATGACCAATAAAATAACCTATTGAAACCATGACTAGTGACCACAGAAAACTAGCAAAGGCTGACATCCGTAAGTAATTTAAAAATGCTAACCCTAAACGGTGAGCTAATAGTGGCACCGCAACACGAATAAAAGGTAAAAAACGTCCCAAGACAATAAATAACAACCAGCGTTTTGGATGAAAATTGCCTGCGATTTGTTCAACTAACTCACCATGTACATGTTTTTTAATAATTGGAATTTTACCAAATTGCTTTGTAATATAGGCGCCAAACCAGTAATTAACACCATCCCCCAAAAAGGACGCAACGGCAAAAACTAAAATAACTAGCCCCAATTCAAAAATATTGTGATGTGTCCCTGCCAAGCCTCCGACTGTAATCAAAATAGCATCTCCAGGAATAAATCCTGTTAGAATACCTGCCGTTTCAACAAAGATTAGTAAAAACATCACAATGAAAGTTGATATAGAAAATTCAGTGTCGCTTCCAATTAGATGGGTAATCCACTCTGGCATCGTTGCTAATATATTTATAAACATTTCCCCTCCAAAATGTCATATTATTTTGAAAAAAGCGCGACAAGATCACTTATTACTCGGGTTGAAATAACTCAACACCAAGTAATTCATTATTTTGTGGCTTTTCTCCAGGATTTTCTATCACCGCAAACAATACGTCAATCAAAACTTTCGCCGCCTGCTTCACTGGTTGTACGACTGTTGGCAAATCAGGGTGTAGCTGACGAACGATTGGTGTACCATCGTAACCTATAATTTTTACATCTTCTGGAACACGTTTGCCGATTTTTCTAAGTGCGTTTTGTAATTGAATTGCACCAACATCATTGTAAGCAAAAACACCATCAATATCGTCTTTTATAACGTAGTTAATCATTTTATCGAGATCTTCTTTGGAAGCAAACCCTTCCAAGTTAAAGTTTTCTTGGAACACCTTGGCTGAAGAGTCTTTTGTCGCTCTCAAAAAACCATCATAGCGAATATGTGTAGGTGATTTCGAGCCATCATCATCGCTCAGTATTAATAGGCGTCGAGCACCTGTTGAAAGCAAGTACTTACCAGCAAGATAGCCTCCTTCCTCATTGTCTTCAGAAACGATAGGAATATCATCTGATAGATATCGATCATAAGAGACAATCGGTAAATAAGTATTCTGATACTCTTCAATATCTAGATTGTGTGAAGAAGTTATTATGCCTTCAACTTGATTAGCAGCGAGCATTTGCAAGTATTGCTGCTCTTTTTCAACATTATTTGCTGATGCTGCAATAATAACTTTATAACCTTTTAAGAACAATAACTGTTCGATTTCATTGGCTAGTGCAGTAAAAAATGGGTTTTCCATATTAGGTAGAATCAAACCTATAAATTGTGATGATTTACCTTGTAATGAACGTGCCATTGCATTTGGTTGATAATGTAGTTCACGCATTGCAGCATGGACCTTATCAATTGTTTTTTGGCTCAAAGAACCATAGCTGTTAATAACACGTGATACTGTTGTCACAGAAACACCAGCTAGCGCTGCGACATCACTTAATTTTGCAACCATTACATACCTCCATAGTCTTATATTATTTTATCACACCAACAGCCTTATAATCGAAAATTAATTTGGCCTGAGACTTGACTTTATAATGCCAAAGGTTTAGCATAGTCACCGTAAGTTACTTTTGTCACAAAAAAGGAGAATTAATCATGGAAGCACTTGTTCTAACCGGAACTAAGAAATTAGAAGTAAAGGACATTGACCGTCCAAAGGTTTTGCCAAATGAAGTTTTGATTCACACAGCGTTTGCTGGTATTTGTGGAACTGATCACGCACTATACGCTGGTTTGCCAGGTTCAGCTGATGCTGTTCCTCCAATCGTTCTTGGTCATGAGAACTCAGGTGTTGTTGCAGAAATCGGTTCTGCTGTTACTAACGTTAAAGTTGGTGACCGCGTAACTGTTGACCCTAACATTTATTGTGGACAATGCAAGTACTGCCGTACTGCACGCCCTGAATTATGCGAAAACTTGTCAGCTGTTGGTGTGACACGTGATGGTGGCTTTGAAGAATTCTTCACTGCACCTGCATCTGTTGTTTATCCAATTCCTGATAACGTTTCATTAAAGTCAGCTGCTGTTGTTGAACCAATTTCATGTGCCGTTCACGGTATTCAATTGTTGAAGGTTACCCCTTACCAAAAGGCTTTGGTAATTGGGGATGGATTCATGGGCGAATTATTCGTTCAAATCTTGCAAGCATATGGTATTCACCAAGTTGACTTGGCTGGTATTGTTGACGAAAAGTTGGCAATGAACAAGGAAAAGTTCGGCGTAAAGAACACATACAACACAATGAAGGGTGACAAGATCCCTGAAGGTGAATATGATGTCATTATTGAAGCCGTTGGTCTACCACAAACACAAGAAGCTGCTATTGAAGCATCAGCTCGTGGCGCTCAAGTATTGATGTTTGGTGTTGGTGGTCCTGACGCTAAGTTCCAAATGAACACTTATGAAGTATTCCAAAAGCAGTTAACTATTCAAGGTTCATTTATCAACCCTAACGCATTTGAAGATTCATTGGCTCTGCTATCATCTGGTAAGTTGAATGTTGAAGCATTGATGTCACACGAATTAGACTATAAGACTGTTGACGACTTTGTTAACGGTAAGTTAGGTGTCGTATCTAAGGCTGTTGTGAAGGTTGGCGGCGAAGAGGCATAATTATGACTCAAAACGAGACAAAGACGAAAAGCTCTAGAACTATTTCAATGAGTTTGTCGATTACCTACTTTACTATTTCGCTAGTTATCAATGCCATGGGTAATGTCTTAACATTAGTTACCTCTGATCATATTCACCCTGCCTTTCTTGGTTCTGCATACTGGACAGCAGCAGAAGCTAACTTAGGTCACGCGATTCTAGGAAATAATTCTCTAGCATTATTCTGGGCTTTTCTAGTTCTTGGTATGTTAATCTCCTTCTTAAATGCATTTTTGATGAAGAAGCTTGATTGGAAAAGAATTTTAGGTAACTTTATATTCATGCTACCTTTTTCAATTTTCATTCAATGGTTTTCAAACATTTTTAATCAAATTATGCCTGATGCAAAGTCATTGCCAATGGTCATTTTGTACATCGTGATTAACTTCGTAGGAGTTGCCCTTATTGGTACTGCTATTTCAATATATCAACGTGTGAATTTGGTTTTGCATCCAGCAGATGATTTGATGCAAATTTTGCGTTTTAAGTATTTTAAGGGTTCTGCTTTCAAAGCAATGTGGGCCTCATACATTCCACCAACAATTTTTGCCATTATTGCGTTTATTATTACTTTCCCAAATCTGTATAATTTTGGCTTAGGAACGCTCTTCGCCTTTCTTTTCCAAGGCGGAATAACTGGAATTGCTGACAAACTAGTATTTCGTAATTTAGATCACCAAGCTGTTGATGTTGGTGAATAAGATAAACTCATTGTTTGGTATGAAAAATATTAATTTTGGAGGAAAAAATTATGGCTTTTGCTGATTATTACTCAGGTTTACAACACGTTGGTATTCCATCATCTTCACTAGAACAATCTGAAGTATTTTGGACCAAATTAGGTTTTAAAAAGACTGGTGATTTTCCTGCCGGAAATGTCATCTTTATGCAACGTGAAAATCTAGTGATCGAAACATGGAGCGGTGACGAAGTTGCTGGTAAGCCAGGAGCTATTAACCATATTTCAATGGACACTACTGATGCTGATGCCGCTTTTGATGCCGCTAAGGCTGAAGGCTTCACTCTGATTGATTCAGAAGTACAACATTTACCATTTTGGGATCAAGGAATCAAGTTCTTTAATCTTCAAGGACCTGATGGCGTTATCGTAGAATTCTGTGAAATCGTTAAATAATTAAAATAAAAAAACGATGACTCTTGGTCATCGTTTTTTTTTAGCTTATTCTGCAATCTTTTCAATAGCGGGCAAACTGCTTATATAATCGTATACACCCTGACCAGCCAAACTACCATCGCCGACAGCAGTAGTTATTTGCCTCAAATCTTTTACACGAACATCGCCGACAGCAAAAACACCGGGAATACTCGTTTGCATCTTATCGTCTGTTACAATCCATCCTTCTGGATCAGTAATATTGAGATTTTCAAAGCCTTGCGTATTTGCCTTTAATCCTACGTAAATGAACACACCTGAAGCATCAATATGACGCTTTTCATTTGTCTGGTTATTGATAACGTCAACACCTGTAACTTTGTCATCGTCACCAGTAATAGCCACCACTTCGGTATGCCACTCAAATTTCATTTTAGAGTTATCAAATGCACGATTTTGGATAATTTGTTGTGCACGCAATTTGTCACGACGATGAAGTACTGTCACTGATTTTGCTAAATTAGTTAGGTATAAACCTTCTTCGATAGCCGAATCACCACCACCAATAACTAGAACATCCTCGTCTCGGAAAAATGCACCATCACACACCGCACAATAACTTACACCACGACCCTGATACTTATCTTCACCCGTTACATCTAAGTGGATATGCTCTGACCCAGTTGCGATAATTATTGCTTTAGCAGCATAAGACCCCATGTCTGTGTGAATTATTTTTCTATAATCTTCAACTTCAATACTTTCTACTGATCCAAAACCATATTCAGCACCAAATTGTGTTGACGAAGAATACATCTTTTCAGCTAAATCTGGTCCCAAAATCGAATCAAACCCAGGGTAATTTTCCACCTCAGCTGTATTATTCATTTGGCCGCCATAAATACCACGATCCAACATTAATACTGATAAATTAGCTCTTGAAGCATATGTGGCTGCAGTCATTCCCGCTGGTCCAGCCCCAATAACGACCACATCATATTCCTTGAGTTCTTCTGACATATTTTACCCCTTTACTTACTTTTTGTTAACACTAATTGTACTCGATTATGTACCCCTTGTCGAGCATAACCATCTTATTTAAAAAAACAGGAAGTATTTCTCCTGTTTTTAAATTACAACTTTGATGCCAATTCTTTAATATAAGCACGTAATGCATCTTTTGTTTGCGGATGCTTTAAACCAAATTCAATGTTTGTTTCCAAGAAGCCAATTTTTGAACCAATATCATAACGGCTACCCTTAAATTCATGAGCATATACGTGTTGACGGTTGTTCAATGAATCAATAGCATCAGTCAATTGAATTTCATTTCCTTTACCAGGTTTTGTATTTTCTAGTTCCTCGAAAATTTCAGGTGTCAAAAGGTACCGGCCAATAATCGCTAGGTCTGAAGGTGCATCTTCAGGCTTTGGCTTTTCAACGAAGCTCTTTACACGATATAGTCCACCTTTATCAACTTGCGCGGCTGGATCTATTACACCGTATTCTGATACTTGATCGTGAGGTACTTTCATAACAGCTAACGTTGATTCACCAGTTTCCTCATAACGTTGGATCAATTGTTTTGTCAACGGTACTTCATCTTGCATCAAGTCATCACCCAGCAAAACAACAAACGGTTCGTCACCGATAAACGCTTTAGCAGTCAGTACAGCATCACCGAGACCCTTGGGATGTGATTGACGGATGAAATACATATTAATATCTGTTGTTTCCTCGACAAGCTTTAATAATTCATCCTTTCCTTTTTCACGTAAATTATTCTCTAATTCTGGGTTAGAATCAAAATGATCCTCGATGGAACGCTTTGATTTACCATCAACAATAACGATATCTTCAATGCCAGATTCAATCGCTTCACGCACGATGTATTCAATCGTTGGTGTGTCAACGATTGGCAACATTTCTTTAGCTAATGCCTTAGTTGCTGGCAAAAAACGTGTGCCCAATCCTGCTGCTGGAATAATAGCTTTACGTACTGGTTTCATGATTTTTTTCCTCTTTATTTTTTCTAATCTTCACTGCGCAACGGACGACTCATTAGGTCGGTAATTACATCGCGTAATGGCTCATTTTCATATAATATGCGATAAATACCGGCTGTTATAGGCATTTCCACATGATGATGTTGCGAAAATTCATATACTGCTTTTGTAGTGCTAACACCCTCAATAACCATGCCCATGTCATCTTGAATCTCTTGCAAACTCTTTCCTTCACCTAACTGTTTCCCAGCACGGTAATTTCTGGAGTTTGGTGACATGCCAGTAACAATCAAATCACCAATGCCTGCAAGTCCTAAAAACGTTTCTGGTTGGGCGCCCATTGCTTGACCTAGGGCGCGCATTTCCGATAAACCACGTGTCAGCAAAGCAGCCTGTGCATTAGCGCCATAACCTAATCCTATTAACGCACCTGATCCGATGGCGATAATATTCTTTAAAGCCGCTGCCAGTTCTGATCCTAACAAATCATGATTCGTATAAGGTCTAAATGAACTATTGGCAAATACCTGCTGTAGTAATTTGGCAGCCTCTTCATTTTCAGAAGCAATCGATACAGATGTCAAGTCATGCTTGATAACATCTTCGGCATGCGATGGGCCAGAAATCATTGCCAACGTGGAACGGTACTTTGCAGGTACTTCTTCGGCAAGCATTTCCGACACACGCTTATAGGTTACTTGCTCTAGTCCTTTAGTAGCATGCGCCAAAATCACCTGGTGATCTTGCTTATTTAGAACGTCAGCTAGCTGACGTGCAACTTCTCGTACAACTTTAGTAGGAACAACTGTCAAAACAATTTCAGCATCCATCACTGCCAAGGCCATGTTACTGGTTGCCATTAACTCAGATGATAACTTTGCGTCTGGCAAATACTTTTGGTTGGTATGTTGACTGTTTATTTCATCCGCTTGTGTCGCAGTACGTGTCCACAGACGCACATCATTATTATTTTCTGCAGCAACGTTTGCCAACGCAGTGCCCCAAGAGCCACCGCCCAATACGGCTATTTTAGTCATTTTTTTCGTCCCCTGCATCAATTTTTTCATTCTTTTCCATTTCAGCAGTCATACGCTCTTCCAATGTTTTCAGCGCATCAATGCCCATATTCGCCGTACGGAACTTGACCGAGGCTGCATCAATCACACTTGCAGTATTTCTACCAGGCGTCACCGGCACAACCATTCGCTTAATCTTAACACCCAAAATTTCTAAGGAGTCATTATCGTCACCTAAGCGGTCAAAATTAGATTCACCAATTTTACCATTAGATAAATGGATGTTTAACGCAATTGTAGCATGTGATCGAACAGATACAGCACCATAAACTTGCTGAACATCAATTATTCCGACACCACGCACTTCCATCATGTTACGTAATACACCGTTTGGCTCTCCAATCAGCCTCTCTTCATCTTCTTGATAAATATCGACACGATCATCAGCGACCAAACGTGCTTTCCCTTGTTGAATTAATTCCAAGGCTGATTCTGTCTTACCAATTCCCGCGTCGCCAGTAATTAAAACGCCTAATCCATGAACATCAATCAAAACACCGTGCACATTTTTACGTGGTGCGAGTTCACCACCCAAATAATATGTCATGTTGGATAAAATTCGTGAGGATGTTAAGGTTGATGACAAAATCGGAATATGTGCTTCATCAGCTGCTTGATTTAATTCATCACTTATTGGTAATCCAGTTGAAATAACGAATGCCGGCGTTTCTTCATCCGCCATGCGACGAAATACTAATAGTAATTCATCATGACTCATACGCTCAGAAAACGATGTTTCAGTAATACCAAGCAACTGAATTCTTTCTGGCGCATAGTAATTGAAATAACCTGTCATTTCTAATCCAGGGCGAGAAATATCTGCAGTAGTAATTTCTCGGTCTAGATACTGTTCACCGGCAACAATCTTTAGTCGGGTATTTTCTACTAATTGTTTTACTGTTACTGAATTTTGTGCCATTTTAATGTCTTTCTACTTGCACATGCAAATCTTTTGTCAAAAACGTGTTAATAATGGAAACAATAAGTGCAATAATCATTGCCCAGCCAAAACTTGAAAATTCAAATCCGCCAACAAGATCAGCAGTCACTTCCAATAACATTGCATTAACAACAATAGCAAAAAAGCCAAATGTCAAAATCGTTAATGGTAACGTTAAAATTGTTAAAATTGGTTTAATGATAGCATTCAATATCGATAATACAAATGCTGCCAACAAAGCTGCACCCCAGCTATCTACTCTGAATCCTGATGGAAAAATCATTGATAAAAGTAGAAAGGTCAGCATGTTTATCGCTAAACGAACAATAAATCGCATTAAATTCTCCATTACTTATAATTTTTGAAAACGTTTACCATATTGATATGGTAAGCTTTCAATAATTCCATTATAACAAATATCCTAGATAGTTTGTCAAATGTACTTGAAAGTAACTATCCAAAATACTTACTTACTTTGTTGTCTAATAATCATCTGTGATACTTAGTATTTAATTAAATTTAGCCTAACTGTGTTTATGCTCTTGCAGATTTGGTACTATTGTAATTAGTCGTGCTATCAATCCACTTTTTGACTATCACATTGTGATGACGTAAAACTAGCAGTGGCATGAAATAACGACATCATTTGAAAGCATACGGAGAACTCCTTATGAAACGACTAACTTATTCCCTTGTTACATCGGGGCACAATAATCTATGATTAACACATTGAAACGCATTTTAACTGATAAAACATTTTTCATAACGCTCATATTGTCCATCTTATCTTTATGCTTTGGTCAGGTGAAATCAACAGACATCGACTTTAAAACCATTATTTCCTTATCATCCTTGTTAATTATTATTGCCATCTATCAAGATTTAGGAATTTTAAAATTTATTGCCAATTACATCGTTTCAAAGTGCCATTCTACACGCTTAGTTTTTCTAGTCCTTTTACTCTGTTCGTTCTTTGGTTCGATGTTATTTACAAACGATGTAGCTATCCTGACGCTTATCCCCATTTTCTTTAATATTAGTAAACGCATCCCATTTCCTAAAATATTCGCTATTAGCTTGTTAACCATCTACGCTAACCTTGGCAGTTCATTCACACCTTTTGGTAATCCACAAAACATATATATTGTTTCTTTTTATAAGTTAAGTGTCATTGATTTTTTAGGAATGAGCATTCCTTTTGGTTTAATCTCACTGATCACTTTGCTTTTCTCTGTTTTGTTTATTAAAAATAAACAGATTGAAAAACAAAGTTCAAATATAATATCCATAAACCGAACAAAAACAGTGTGGCTACTACTAGCAAGTATAGTGGTGTTATTGGGTATACTATCAGTCATTCCTGTAATCATATCTCTGCTTATTAGCCTCCTAAGTGGGTTGACGCTTAGTAAAAAAATATTTAAACGCGTTGATTATGCAGTCATACTGACGTTCATTAATTTTTTCATAATTGTTGGCGCGATTAGTCGTATTAACTTTGTTAGCGGGCTGATCACTAACCATACAAATAATGCTTTATCAACTTTTATATCGGCTATCGTCACAAGTCAATTGATTAGTAATGTCCCTGCTGCTGTATTATTATCCAAATTCACAAACCATGTCTATGCATTATTTTTAGGTGTCAGCGTTGGTGGTCTAGGCACTATTATTGCCTCCTTAGCTAACTTACTGGCCTTAAGGCAATACGCTGGCTATTCGCAAAATCGTTCAAACTTTCAATTCTTCAAAACCTTTACCCTACTCAATATGATTTTTCTAGTCCTATTCATTGTGGTGGGAATCGTTTTGCTATAACTACGATTCAAAACTTTATTTTTTTCTCAAATTAATAGCAAATTAAAAGGCATGACATAGTTGTCGTGCCTTTTAATTAAACAAATTTTATATAAAGAAATTATAGCCAGGATTTAATTCAATAATTTTTCCTGTTCTCTTGTACACGATCCACTCAGCAATATCTGTCGTGTAATCACCAATTCGCTTCAAGTATCCTGCAATTACTAAGTAATCTGCTGCTGAGTCTACCAATTCGGCGTCCTCTTTCATACCATTAACAGAATCTGTTCGAACTTTAGCAGCACTTTGCGTAAGCACACTGTTTTTATCAGCAATCGCTTCAGCACCAAGAGCATCATTTTTCACATAGTAATCCATGACCTCTGAAACCATAGTAGCAACCATCTCGCCCATTTCGCCCAGTTCTTGTTCAACACTAGCAATGTGCTTCGTACCTTTAACACGTATTGTTGAATTTGCAATATTACGTGCTTGGTCTCCCATACGTTCAAGCACTGATACAGCCTTTAAGATAGTAACAATTTCACGTAAATCAGTGGTTACTGGCTGATACAAAGCTATCATTTCGAAAGTTTTCTTTTCAATAGCTGCCTCGCGCTCATTAATTTGGTGGTCGTTTTCTAGGATCTTACGAGCCCCTTCACGATCGTGGTCCACGAATGATTGCACAGCTTTTTGAATAGTTTGTGAAACCAGCATACCCATTTCTGTAAATGAGCTATCTAAATCTGCTAATTCTTCATCAAATAATCGACGCATAGTGAAACCTCCTTTAACTTTATTATATTATAACTGTTCTGTATCCAAATTGTGTAAATTAGCCAAAACGACCTGAAACGTAATCTTGTGTTTCTTTTTTTGCTGGATCCAAGAAGATATGCTTTGTCTCATCAACTTCAATTAAGTCACCACTCAAGAAAAATGCAGTACGATCAGAAATTCGTGATGCTTGTGACATCGAATGTGTCACAATAATCATTGCATAATCGTCGCGCAATTTTAACAAAGTTTCTTCAATGTTGTGACTAGACACTGGATCTAACGCAGATGTAGGTTCGTCTAACAATAAAAGTTCTGGGGATGTAGCCAAAACACGTGCAATGGAGACACGTTGCTGTTGACCACCGGATAATCCAAGAGCTGACTTGTGCAAATTATCTTTCACTTCATCCCAAACAGAAGATTGCTTCAAAGCTTTTTCTACCGCTTCATCCAAAACAGCTTTATCTTTGACCCCAGCAAGTCGCAAGCCAAATGCCACATTTTCATAAGTTGAAAACGGAAATGGATTAGGCTGTTGAAAGACCATCCCAATACGTTTGCGTAGGTCAACCGTATCGGTTGTGGGTGCATAAATATCCGTATCTTTGAATTTGAAAGACCCTGTCACCGTCACATTATCTTCTAAATCATGCATACGATTAATTGCACGTAAGTATGTTGACTTTCCTGATCCCGAAGGGCCGATTAACGCAGTAATGCCCTTCTCTGGAAAATCTAAGTCAATACCATGCAACGCCTCTTTTTTACCGTACCAAAGATGTACATCGCGGGTTGATAAAATTGTTTTTTCTTTATTATCTGTCATCCAAAGTTACCTGATATGTAATCGTTTGTAAGTGCTACTTTTGGTCGCGTAAATATTTTTCGTGTTAGATCGTATTCAATGACCTTGCCCATATGAAAGAATGCTGTATAGTCACTAATTCGGGCTGCCTGTTGCATGTTGTGAGTAACAATAATAATTGTATATTGATCTTTTAATTTAAGTAGCGTGTCTTCAACCTGAGCGGATGATATAGGATCTAGCGCACTCGAAGGCTCATCTAACAACAAAATATCAGGCTTCAATGCCAACGCACGAGCGATCACCAATCGCTGTGCTTGACCACCGGATAATGCTAATGCGGATTTATTTAGTTCATCCTTAACTTGATCCCATAAAGCAGCTTGTTTCAAGCTGGTTTCAACTACTTCATCTAGTTGCTGCTTAGTGTAATTACCTCGGCTAGTTAGTGCAAAAGTTATATTGTCATAAATTGACTTAGCAAAAGGATTGGGACGTTGAAATACCATGCCGATATGTCGACGCATTTCATAAACATCAATTTTCTTGGTATTAATGTCCAAACCGCGATACATAATGTTCCCATTAACGGTAGCAACACCATCATTCATACGGTTTAGTGAACGTAAAAATGTTGATTTCCCGGATCCTGAAGCGCCAACCAAGCTCGTAATTTTATAACGCTCAAACTGCAGGTCGCCTTCGCTCAAGGCAAGATTATCACCATAAAACACTTGCAAGTCATGTGTGGACAGAGCAATTTCATGTTTTTCGGTATCCATTTTATAAATAAACCGCTCTGGTGCATTTTCTCTAATGAACTCACTAGCTGGTTTAAGATCTGTATTTGAATTTATCATAATGGCCTCACGCACTCGTTAACTTCTTGTAAAGCTTCATACCTAATTTTCGTGCGCTAAAGTTGAATAGCAACACAACAATAATCAAAACAGCAGAAGCTCCTGCTGACACGGCACTAACATCAGGCATAATACCTTCAGAATTAATTTTCCAAATATGTACAGCTAGTGTCTCTGCTGGTCGCATTGGATTCAAAGGGCTCGAAATGTTAAATGGATTCCAGTCGGCAAAATTCAAAGCTGGAGCAGATTGTCCTGCAGTATAAATTAAGGCTGCAGCTTCACCAAATACTCGTCCAGCCGATAGAACAACACCCGTCACAATTGATGGAACGGCTGCAGGCAAAATAACATGCAAAACCGTTTCCCATCGTGACAAGCCAAGTGCCGCACCTGCTTCACGCTGTAAATCAGGAATTTGTGCTAAACTCGTTTCGATTGAACGTGTCAAAAGAGGTAGATTAAACAATGTTAATGCAATTGCACCAGACAAAATAGAAAAACCTAATTTAAATTGTACAACAAAAAGTAAGAATCCAAACAAACCAACAACAACAGAAGGCAAAGAACTTAATATTTCGATAGCTGTACGTATAATTGCTGTAAAATGATTTTTTTGCGCATATTCATTAAGATAAATTGCTGCACCCAACGCAATGGGAAAGCTAATCAACATGGCTAAAATTAACAAGTAGAAAGAATTAAAAAGTTGTATTCCAATACCACCGCCTGCTTCAAATGCACGTGCTGGAGAAGTTAAGAAGTGCCATGATAAATGTGGTACGCCTTGTACAAGAATAAAAGCTAGCATCGCAAACAAAATTAAAGCGACAATGCCAGAAATAGCGTAAATAACGCCTGTTGCAATTTTATCAGCAGTTTTTGCATTCATTATTTCATCGCTCCTCTACGTCCAATTGCACGAACAATCAAATTAAATACCAATGACATCAGTAATAGAATCATTGCCAGAGTCCACAAGACATCATTTTGTAGTGAGCCCATAACCGTGTTTCCGATACCCATGGTCAAAACAGACGTTAAGGTAGATGCTGGAGTAGTTAAGCCTGTAGGCATTAATGCAGCATTACCAATAACCATTTGAACAGCTAGCGCTTCACCAAATGCACGTGCCATGCCAAACACAATCGCTGTCATAATACCAGGTGTTGCTGAACGCAAAACAACTTTATAAATCATTTGCCAACGTGTAGCACCAATTGCTAAAGCAGATTCTCGGTAATAACGCGGAACTGATTTTAATGTGTCCACGGTCATCGAGGTGATAGTTGGTAATATCATAACAAACAAAACTATTGTTCCAGATAAAATACCAAAACCAGAGCCACCAGTTATATTTCGTATAAAAGGAACGACGACAGTTAAACCAATGAACCCATAGACAACTGAGGGAATACCAACCAGCAATTCAATAATTGGTTGCATAATTTTTGCCCCGCGTTTTTGCGCTATTTCAGTCATAAACAAAGATGTTCCAATCGCAAATGGCGTAGCAACTACCGCAGCTAAAAAGGTTACTAAAAATGAACCAATGATCATTGGTAATGCACCAATATAAGGCTGCTTTGTTGCCGGGTTGGTTACAGACGGATTCCAAGTTGTTCCAAATAGAAAGTCTTTAACATTAACGCCATCTCTAAAGAATGTTGAAAGTCCGCGACTCAGAACAAAGGCGAAAATTGCCACGACCACAATACCAATCAAGGCTAATGCCGTTAAACTAACAGCACGGCCAAACGTGTCCTTATGCGTGGATTCAGATCTCTGCATAAGTTTTTTTGTAATGTTATCCATTTTTTCTCCAAGGTGCATGTCGAAATATGATATTTTCGAACAAGAAATATGTTTATTTTCTAGTCACTTGACCATTTACGTCACGACTAATCTTCATGTCATGAATTGATATGTATCCTAGTTTCGATACAAGTGTTGATTGAACCTTTTTGGAAGTTAAATACTTTAAAAACTTAGCTACGGGTTCGGATGGTTTTCCTTTGGTGTAAACATGTTCATATGACCAAATAGCATATTTTCCAGAAACGACATTCTGTTTAGTAGGTTTTACACCATTAACTTTAGCCGCTACCACACTGTCATCAATATAACCAAAGGCTGCATATGAGATAGCCCCCGGTGTCGTGCTGACAATTGAACGAACCATTCCTGAAGAATCCTGTTCCTGTGCCTCAGTACTTTGTGCGCTATTCAATCCCCACTGTTCAAAAGTGGCTCGTGTCCCTGATCCGGCCGCACGGTTAATGATGACAATTTTTTGATCATTACCACCAACCTCTTTCCAATTCGTTACCTTTCCAGTAAAAACAGCAATGAGTTGTTTAGTTGTCAAATTTTTGACACCATTGTGTTTGTTCAATAGTGGCGCAATGCCGACAACTGCGACTTGATGATCTACCAACTCTTTGGCATCAATACCGTCTTTTTCTTCAGCAAATACATCAGAATTACCAATGTCAACAGCGCCTTGCGACACCTGACTTAACCCTGTACCTGTTCCACCGCCTTGAACGTTGATGAAGGTACCAAGATTGTCTTTAGCGTATTCCTCGCCAGCAGCTTCAACCAGCGGTTGTAAAGCCGTTGACCCAACTGCAGTGATCGACGTATTTGACGCACTTTTATCGCGCATTGCATACGCTGTTCCAAGCGCTGCAGCAACTGCCACGGCTACAATCGTGAATACGATTGAACCGCGATATGATTTCGACATGTTAATGCCTCCCAAGATTTACTACTACATATTTATTATCTTAAACTTATGTAAATGTCAAAACGCTTTTATGTAAAGATTGTGTAAAGAGCATGATGTTTTCATACAAAAAACATCAATTTTAATGTTTTGACGCGTTTCTACAAGGGTAGAATAACACTGATTGTTGTACCGACACCTACCTGTGATTTAATATTGATCTCCCCATTATGTTGGTTCACAATCTCATTGACAATAGCGAGCCCCAATCCAGTACCACTTGCTATTTTACGTTGTCTTGATTCGTCACCACGATAGAAACGCTCAAATATACGAGACTGCTGATTTAACGGAATACCAATACCCGAATCACTGACTTTTATTTGCCATTGTTGCGTGTCTTTATATGCTGATATCCAAACTTCACCGTCTATTTTATTATACTTAACCGAATTAGTTAATAAATTTTGGACGATAGTAGACACGTCACTAGCAATACCTGACACACTGAAGTCCGGTGCAATATCATTGTGTACCGTAACCGTTTTAGTATCAATTTTTTCTAATTGTTGTTCAACAATGGCTGAAATTTGCAAATTAGATATTTTTTCATCCACTTTGTGTTGCATACGTGACAAAGACAATATGTCATTAACCAGTGCTGACAAACGTTTTGCCTCATCCGCCACAATTTGCAAAAATTGGGTCCTCGTTCCTTCGTCCGCCCCTGCGTCACCCTGTAACGTCTCAACAAATCCTGTTATTGCAGTCAACGGTGTTTTAAACTCATGCGAAGCATTTGCCAAAAAATCGGCTTGCATGCGCTCTAATTTCAATACCTCTGTCAAATCATACAACATAACCATCACTTCTGCATTTGATCCAGATTGATGAAATAATGTGCTAACATCATATTGTCGCGCCTCGCCATCAATCATCAAGTTCAAAATGGAGTGCTGCCTTTGATTAGTATTAAAGGTATGATTAATGATTTCTGACAAAGTAAACTGACGAATCACTAAACTGTCTAAAATTGGTACTTCTGGCATCTCTACACCAAGCATATCGGCAGCGGTTTGATTGAAAACATCTATCATATGATGACGACTAACATTAATGACCCCAACTGGTAAGCTGGCCAATAATGTCTGATAATTATTTATTTCACGATTGGCACTATATTGCGAATGGCGAACATAACTTTGTAATTCATTGAATTGTTCTAATAATTCGTAGTATGGAGATGTTGGTTCTGCTAAAACACCCCGTGGTGTTTCTCCAGCTGAAGTAGCAATCATTCTATTCTTCATAATTGTTAATTCTGCTGTTTCTTTGTTTTGCCAAAAATTTAAAAACCATACTTCAAAATTAGCTACAACAAAAAATATAATAACTAATATGTAGAGCTGATTATGAGACACGTGGATCACTCGAGTTACTATAAATAATAATAAAATATTTAGACTATATATACTGGTTATTTTGCCAATTCTTTTCTTCATAAGTTTATTCTATCATGGTTTTGAATTTGCATAACGGTAACGCACAAAAAAACAAGCACTCTGCTTGTCCTTATCAAATATACTTATTTATCTGTCACTTTACCACTTGCATTGCGAGTGACTTTCATATCTGTTAATCCAATGTATCCTAGCTTAGGTACAATATTTTTTTGAACCTCTTTGGTCGTGAAGTACTCTAAGAATGACTTAGTAGCCCCAGTTGGCTTCCCCTTAGTGTACATGTGTTCGTAAGCCCAAATTGGCCATGAATTATCTTCAACATTTTTTTTATTAGGATGAACTTTATTTAAGTCCAGTGCCTTAATACCGTCAGAGTCGAGGTAAGCAAATGCCAGGTACGAAATCGATCCTGGTGTTGTTTTGACAATCTTTTGCACCGTGCCATTGGAATCTTGTTCGGTCGCTTGTACAGCATCCTGACCGTCCAAGATATTTTTTTCAAAAACAGCCCGTGTTCCTGACCCAGTTGCACGATTGATAACGACAATTTTTTCATCGTTACCACCAACTTCTTTCCAATTTGTTACCTTACCAGTAAAAATATTACGCAACTGTTCTTTTGTTAAACTCGTGATCTGCACATCACTATTCACAACTGGCGCAATACCAACCACAGCTACTTTATGATCCACTAGTTTAGTGGCGTCAATACCATCTTTTTCTTCAGCAAACACATCTGAGTTACCAATTTGTGCTGATCCATCAGATACTTGACTTAACCCGGCACCCGATCCACCACCTTGCACTGTAATTGTTACATTCGGATTTTTCTCTTGGAATGACTTAGCAACTTGCTCTGCTAAAGGCTGTAATGCTGTTGATCCTAACGATAACACTTTTCCACTAACATTAGAAGATGACGTCGTACTTGTTTTATTATCGCTGGACTTATCATTAGCAGAAGTATACAAGGCTATTCCAGCCGCAATGACCACTATACCACCAATAATTCCTACAATCTTTTTGTTCATGAAGATTTCTCCCTTAGAAATATGTAGTGAAACAAGGTTGTAGTAGAGGCTCTTGGGTGCCGCTCCTTGTTTACAACTTATATATTACGGGAGTTATGTTATGAAACACGCCACAATTTGGTCGCATTCTTGTAAATGCGTGTAAAGAAAAATTTACAAAACAAAAATGGCTCACCTTCGACGCTATGTCTACAGTTTGCCATTTACTATAATAACGCCACATATGTCTTATGAAAACACTAATTCGTCATAGTATATCCAAATCCGCGAACTGTTTTCAATATTTTAGGCGCCTTTGGATTTGACTCAATCTTATCTCGTAAGTTACTGATATGCATATCTACCATACGGCTTTCGCCAGTATATTCATATCCCCACACAGCCGTCAAAATTGTTTCACGATCAATTACACGTCCCAATCGCTGTGCAAAATATAATAATAAATCATATTCCCGTGGCGTTAAGGACAAAACAATATTTTCTTTCATAACTGTTTTTTTGCTATCATTGATGAGCAAATCTTGTATAGAAATAACCATTTCGTCCGTTTTGTTGGTATCTGTACTAACTTGTGAACGACGTAATACAGCTTTTAGTCTTGCTACAACTTCTCGAGGGCTGAAAGGCTTAGTGATATAATCATCTGCACCTAATTCTAAGCCAAGCACACGATCAAACTCATCCCCTTTTGCAGTCACCAAAATTATTGGTGTGCTAACTTTATCTTGACGTAACTGCTTTAAAACGGTCATGCCATCCATTTCTGGCAGCATTAGATCCAACAATATTGCATTGAATTGTTGCTCTTTTGCCTTTTGATAAGCGGATAAACCATCCGATGCAACTGTTACTTCGTAACCATTCTGTTGCAAATTGTATTGCAGCAGCGTTGCAATTGCCGTTTCATCATCAACAACAAGTATCTTAGTCATGTCTATCTCCATGCGTTTCTATACTTGCATTGTAACAAAAAAAAGAAAAACGACCTAACGTTTTTCTCAATATTTACGTAATTTATACAATTGGTTCGTCCGTTAAAGAATCATCAGTCGTTGTATCCAAATCCGGCAGATTAATTTGCTCATCAGATTTTTCTGCTTGAGCCTCCGTATTTGAAACGGCAGTACCATTCGCATTAGAATCAATACCATATGCTTGACGCACCTTGACATATAGTTCTTGTCGCAATGCGGCATGCTCAGGATCATCCAAATAGTCTTTAGCTTTCTCACGCCCTTGACCAATTCGTTCACCTTCGTAAGCATACCATGCACCTGCTTTGTCGATAATATCTTGATCAACAGCGAGATCAAGAATTTCACCAGTTTGTGAAATACCATGGCCATACATAATATCAACTTCAGCAACTTTGAATGGTGGAGCCACCTTGTTTTTAACAATTTTAACTTTTGTCAAATTACCAGTGACATCAGTACCGTCTTTAATTTGTGTTGAACGTCTGACTTCTAAACGTACTGTCGAATAAAACTTTAGTGCACGACCACCGGGTGTAGTTTCTGGGTTTCCAAACATTACGCCGACTTTTTCACGAATTTGATTGATGAAAATAGCAATTGTTCCCGTTCGGTTCAGGGTTCCTGCTAACTTACGTAGTGCTTGACTCATTAAACGAGCTTGCAATCCAACGTGCGCATCACCCATTTCACCTTCGATTTCGGCACGAGGTACTAATGCAGCAACTGAGTCAACAACAATCATATCTACGGCACCTGATTGTACCAAAGCATCAGCAATTTCTAATCCCTGTTCGCCTGTATCCGGTTGTGACAAAAGTAATTCGTCTTTTTTAACGCCGAGGGCTTCAGCATATTTAACGTCCAAAGCATTTTCAGCATCAATATAGGCAGCCGTTCCGCCTTGCTTTTGAACTTCAGCAACTGCATGAAGTGCGATGGTTGTTTTACCTGATGATTCTGGACCGTATACTTCAATAATACGCCCCTTGGGATAGCCACCAACACCCAAAGCAACATCAATTTTAACAGAACCAGAAGGGATCGTTTCGATCTGCGTTAGCGCGTTATCTCCTAACGTCATCACTGAACCTTTCCCAAAGTTCTTTTCAATTTTCTTTAGCGCTTCATCTAGCGCGGCTCGACGACCATCTTTCTTTGCTTGATCGTCTTTTTTAGTCGTTTTCTTTGCTACCATTGCGGCTAACTCCTTTTATCTTACTTGATTAGTGTACCTTTTTCGCGAGTCAAAAGCAAGTGCTTTTCGAACACTTGTTCGTTTCTGTTTGCTTTCTTCTTGATTATACGAAAAAAGCGCTAAAAGCGCTTTTAGTTCCTTACATACCATCAGAAAAGACATTTCTATTTTGCCAAAAATAATCGATACCAGAATAAATTGTAAAGATAACAGCAACCCACAATAAGACATCCCCAATAGGAAAATTAATAATGGCAAATGGCGCGTTGTGAATATATAAGAAGAAAATAGCAAACATTTGTGAAAATGTTTTTATCTTTCCTGGCATCTGTGCTGCCAAAACCTTGCCATTGTTTTCAACAATTAGTGTACGTAAACCTGTAACGGCTAACTCTCGAATAACGATAACCGCAGTCATCCAAGCTGGAACAACATTGAAGCTCGTTAAGAAAATCAACGCTGTCATAACCAAAAGTTTGTCAGCCAAAGGATCCGCAAACTTTCCAAAATTGGTAACTAAATGCTGGCTACGAGCTATCTGACCGTCCAAGAAGTCAGTTGCAGAGGCTATTGCAAATACAACAGCGGCAATCAACCAATTAACGGGCATGGTTGCTCCTAAAAAGCTGATATTAGACCAAGCATATGGTACTGTCAGCAATAAAATAAATACTGGAATTAAAATAATTCTGAAAACAGTTAGTTTATTGGGTAAATTCATGATACATCCTTTATTTATTGAGATTAAAAAGCACATTCCAAAATGATGTTGTTGCACCACTTACTTCGACATTTTGTCCATCAACTGTAACTGAAGCATTATTAACATTAGAAAATTGTAGATTAAATGCCGTTGTTCCCGATGGAATTTCTACTGTTTTACTGCCACTAGCCAATGTTTCATTTAGTAAAATGTTACTACTAGCATCATTGACCTTAACTGAAGTACCTGTGTTCTTTGCTGTTATAACAACTGTATGCTTTTTAGTATTTTCATTAGACAAATTATAGATTGTCGTCTGCAAACTTGTATTTGTTTCTGGTGTACCTAAATCAAGTGTCGAGGATTCCTCACTGGAACTAGAAGCAGATGACTTCGATGCTGATGATTTACTAGAGGATTTGGAAACCTCAGAAGTAGAAACAGAGATATTACCGCCGTTAGATGTCTGTTGAGAATTGGTTCCTATGTGTGTCAATACAAACCAAATAACTATTAAAGCCACAAGAATCAATAGCCCTAAACCAATTGTTGGCATAGAGTTTGCCAACCGTGATCTTGCTGTTGGGGTATTATCTATCCCAGCACGAACAATACCATCATTATCCCTGTGTGCCCGGCTCAAGTCGCTAGTTCGAGACATAGAAATTGGTTTTGTTTCTCCTAATAACTCATCGGGATGTAACCCAACAGCTAATGCATATTGCCGAATAAAAGCACGAACGTAAAAATCACCAGGTAAAACGCTAAGATTGTTTTCTTCAATAGCTGATAAATACCGGCGTTGGATTTTTGTAATTTCTTGGATATCATCCAATGATAATTGTTTTTCTAAGCGAGCAGCCTTAAGTTGCTCGCCTATTTGATTTGTTAAAGTTTCATTCATAATAGCCCACAAGACTACTTATGCAACACAAATCGTTGCAACGTAGCATTTCGATATATTTTATCCGCTGTTACAAGAATGTCATCAAATGTTAAATCTTGTAACAACTCTATCTTATCAAAAAGATTAGTTCCAAACAAGACATCATCACCTTGCAAAGCCATATTTTCTAAGGAATTCAATTTCTGGATCCCCTCGCCAACTGTAGCTCTTCGTAGTGACTCAAAAGCATTTTGTTGGTTTTCTAAAACATTTTGATAATCGTCAATTTGACTTTGAATTTCTTGCGTCAGAATGTCATAATCGTCCGTTTCCGCAAAAAAACTCACATACTGATAATGTTTTATAATATCAAATGATGTGTCAAATTCTGTATCAATAATACCATGACTATATAAATTCTGATACCAATCTGTTTGCTCGCCAAACAATAAATCATCCAAAATATCAGCAATTAAAATACGTTTGGTTGCTTCTATACCAGCGACCTGATTCTGATCAAGTCGGATACCAAAGGCAACTTTAGGACGCGAAACATTAAAGTAGCGTTCTGATTGTTGTTCTTTTGCTGGTAAATTTTTTTCCTGGAAACGGGTTAACTTTTTAGGACGTAAATCTTTTTTGAATTGATTATCTTTAACAACTGCTAATATTTCTTCAGGATTAAAATGCCCCACAATGTGTAGTGTCAGCTGTGTAGGTTGATAAAATGCAGAATGAATAGCGTATAGTAGTTCAGGTGTGATGGTTGCAATCGTTTCACGGGTTCCAGCGATATCTTTAGCAATTGACGAGTCAGGATATAATGTATTTAACAATCCCATATAGAGTGCCCAATTAGGGTCATCATCATACATTTGTATTTCTTGCCCAATAATTCCTTGTTCTTTTTCTACTGTTTGTTTTGAAAAATAAGGCGTTTGAACAAAATCTAATAAATGTGTTAAGGCTGGTATTAAGTTTTGAGTAGTTGAAAACAGATAACTTGTTTGATAAGCATTGGTAAATGCATTAGCATCAGCCCCCAATTCACCAAATCTTGCGAATGCATCTTCATTTTCTTTTTCAAATAGTTTGTGCTCCAGAAAATGTGCTGTGCCAGCAGGAATCTGAATTGGTTGTGCATCATCGATAGCAAATTTTTGCTCTAACGCACCATAAGCCGTTGTTAACACAGCAAAAGTTTTATGGTAATTAGACTTCGGAACCATCACTATTGACAGACCATTATCTAACGTTTCTGTAATCACATCTTCTTTTAGCTTTAGATAATGTTTTGTTTTCATATTAGACCTCAGGCAATAATATATAACGACTTTGAAGCGATATCTTTTGAGCAGCATTTTGAATATCGTCAGCAGTCACAGACTTAACGCGATCAATCCATTCCTGTTCACTCGTTTCTCTTCTTGTGAGTAATCGAGAAAAAGCAACTTCCATTTGACTTGCAGGTGAGTCACGTTGACTTAAGTAATCACTAATTAAGCTCATCTTAATCGCATCAACTGTTTGATTGTCAAAGTCGCCCTCTTGAACGGCTTTAATTTGTTCTTGTATCATCGTGTCAGTCTGACGCACTTTTGTAGTATCCAAGCCAGCCGCAATAGTTAAAAATCCAGTATCATGTTGCCAACGAGAATAGATGCTATATGCTAGTGACTCCTTCTCGCGCACATTCATAAATAATTTTGATAGTGGCGTACCACCCAACAACGAATTCATGACCATAACAGCAAAACGCTGATCATCAAATGGTTTAACATTTAATTGATAAGCCATGGTAAGCATAGCCTGATTAATCGAAGTTTTATGCTCAACTAATTCACTAAGATGTAATCGAGAGGCTTGCCTATAAAATGGCTCTTTTTCTTCCTTAGCTTGATGTGGCACAATCGGCCACTTCTCTAATAATGAAATAATTTGCTGTTGATTAATATCACCAAGCACAACGATATTCATAGCATCGTCGTTGATCATGTTCTGATAAGCTTGATAAACACCAGATGGATTTAAATGAGCAACAGTCTCTTCATTACCACTAGCGGATACACGCATGCCAGATTTATCATAGGTTATTTCACGAAGTTTAGCCACCGCGTAACGACTTTTATCATCTTTAACGCTGGCAAGTTCATTAATTAGGCTTTGCTGCTCATTGGCAAATACTTGTTCATTGAATGCATGATTCTCCGTCAAAGGATTAAATATCATCTCGCGTAAAAAATCAAAAGCTTCGGTCAGAAGCTGTTTCCCACCCACTATGTAGGTGGGTGCTGGTATTTGCAAAGTAAAGCGAACATGATGCGTTTGACCAATGCGGAAAACATCAGTTTGATATTGGGCACCGTACAAATCAATTGTTTTTTGCGCCACTTGTTGTTGCGTTTTATAACGCGCCGAGCTAACAGCAGTCAAATAAGACACTAATGCACGTGCACTAATGTTCTCAGGCTCAACTGCTGTTGAAAAATCAACGGCGATGTGCAATGTTTTAAATTGTGTAGTTGGCAGAATCACAAGATTCGCGCCATGATTAATTATTGTTTTTTTCATAGTATTGGTGAGAAAAGTCTACTAAACTTTTGCTTAAACTTCATCCAGGCAGACTGTTTCTCAAAATATTCCATTGTTAATTTTGTGGACTTTAATACATCTTGCTCAAATAAATCTTCTAGATCAGCTGCAAAGTCCGGATCATATATAAATGCGTTGCCTTCAAAATTAAGAGAAAATGAACGGATATCCATATTAGCTGACCCGACAGTTGCTACCTCATTATCAATGATCACAACCTTGCTATGTAAAAAGCCACCATCATAGCGGTAAACTGTCGCGCCAAGATCAATTAATTCTTGAGCATAATATTCTGTTGCCCGATAAACTAAAGGATGGTCAGGCTGATTAGGTATCATTAATCTCACCTTAACCCCAGATAAAATAGCAACTTCAAGTGTTTCTAACACAGGACCATCCGGAATGAAATAAGGGGTTTGAATACTTATGCTCTCACGGGCAGAAGAAAACATTCTCATGTAACCTTGTTTGATCTGCTTCATATCGTCATCCGGACCACTGGAAACAATTTGAACCATAGACTTCCCTGGTAACGAGAAGTTTTCAGGGAAGTACTTTGTCGTCTGGGTCAATAACTCTCTACCTTCAGCGGTGGCGTTCCAATCCATTAAAAATCGACTTTGCAATGATAATACTGCATCCCCAATAATTCGAGTATGAGTATCACGCCAATAACCAAATTTTTTAGATTCACCAATATATTGATCACCTACATTAAATCCGCCGATGTATCCAATTTTACCATCAATAATAGCAATTTTACGGTGATTTCTGAAGTTGAAGCGCAAAGTTAGTAGCTGAAAGCGTCGCATTAAGAACGGTACAGCAACACCCCCAGCTGCACGTAATTGTCTATACATTTTAGGATGTTGTCCATGAGAACCAAACTGATCGTAAATAACGCGAACTTCAACACCTTCACTAGCTTTTTCAGTTAATAGGTCAACTAGCTGATGTCCTATTTTATCATCAAAAATAGAAAAATATTCTAAATGAACATGTTCCTTTGCAGCCCTAATATCTGAGAATAATTTATCAAACTTCTTTTGTCCATCACTAAAAATTGTAATTTTATTACCACGTGTCAAAACTGCGCGATCAGATGATAAAAATAATTTCAACAATTCTGTTGCACTGTATGGAATAGGAAGTAAGTTCTCAATATCTTGTAACTGTTTTTTTTGATTTAAAGCAATCTGATCTAAACCACGTTGTTCTTGGGTCCGTAGGCGAAATATCTTTTTACTAGAAATACGACTACCAGCCAAAAAGAAGATGGCAAATCCTACAACAGGTAACAACAAAAGCACAAGCATCCATGCCCAAATTGTAGCAATTTCACGTTTTTGCCGAAAAACAGCAATAAATGAAATAATTGTATTGATAACCAATGCTATTAATATAACAATCCAAAAAGATGTCCTAAGCATACTGCCCTCCCCAGCGCAACAAAAACTATTAATACCATTCTAACATAAAAGCAGCACCATTACGGTGCTGCTAAAGTATGTGTCAATTACCAAACCATTTCGTACTATATTTTTGTAAACGACCGTCTTTTTTATAAGTTTTTAATTCTTTATTTACTGCTTGTCGTAATTTTTTATCTGCTTTGCGGAAGCCAACTGCATTGTCATTTACTGGGAAACCACCTGTTGTGATTGTGTAATCATTTGGGTTAGACTGATGCGCAACATAATAACGTGCATAGTCTTCATCAATCAATAACCCATCAATGCGACTCGCATTCAAATCATTGAATGCTTTGTCAAATGTATCATAGCCAATAACCTTTTGATCTTTAACATATTGTTTCAAAACTTTAGGATACTGTGCAAAAGTTTGATCACCACTTGAAGCTGTTTGATCGCCCAATACTTTATCTTGCATATCAGAAAACTTATTAATGTTACTTTTCTTTAAAGTAACAAGCACTTGTGTTGCCTTGTGATAAGGTGTTGAAAAAGCAACCTTCTTTTTCCGGTCATCTGTAATTGTATAACCGTTCCAGATAGCATCAATGTTTCCGGTATTTAATTCTGTTTCTTTCATTGACCAATCAATGGGTTGCCACTTTACCTTGATACCCAAACTCTTGAACACAGCGGTTGCCAAATCAACATCAAATCCTACTAATTTACCCGATTTATCGCGAAATCCCATTGGAACAAATGTATCATCTAGACCAATCGTAATTTGCTTTTCCCTCTTGATTCGTGACCATTGATCTGTTTTCACTACTGTCTGTTCTGTACTTTTGCTTTTTTGGGAATTATTAGATAAAGAGAGAGCTGCCATAACGACCAGTGCGATAAATAAAATACCAACAATACTATTAACAACAATCTTCTTTTTCATGCTTGGCATTAGCGTTTTACCTCCGTTGCAAAATCAAACACGCGATCAGAAACCATTTCAGCAAATGGCTGATCGTGCGTAATAATAACTTGTGTTACACCACGTTTCTTAAGCGTTTTAACAACATCAGCGACTTGGTGTGTCGATGCTTCATCCAATCCACTTGTAGGTTCATCATATGCCAAAATTTTCGGGTTCATGGCCAGTGCACGTGCAATTGCTGCGCGCTGCTTTTGACCACCAGATAATTGATAGGGAAACAAATTAGCTTTATCTAACATGCCTAAGGATTCCAAAAGCTCCTGCCCTTGTTCAACGGCCTTTGATGAAGACTGTTTATTAACATTAATAGGTGCTAACGTGATATTGTCAATGACTGTGTAGTTTGGGAATAGATTAAAATCTTGGAAAATCATGCCAATATTCGTATCGGAGCTTTCACCTTTAATATCGATGTTTTCACCATTTAAAATAATTTCGCCATCGTCTGCAGTTTCTAATCCTGCCATAATTTTAATTAAGGTTGTTTTACCAATGCCAGATGGGCCGACAATGCTTAATACTTCACCATCATGTACTGTTAAATTCAAGGATTTAAAGATCACATTTTGATCGTATTTTTTAGTTAAGTTTTTGATTTCTAACATTAAATTACCTCCATGTATTCAAAACTGTTTCACTACGGCGCAATAATAATGTGACAACCGCCGTCATAATCAAATATATCAATCCAACTAATAGATATGGCATCAAAGTCACGTCACGACTAGCCGCAATATTCCCTGCTCGCAAGATGTCACCTAAGCCAATAACATAAACTAAAGAAGTGTCCTTGACCAAGTTAATCACTTCATTACCAAATGAAGGAACGACAATCTTGACTACTTGTGGCAAAATTATTTTAAAAAATGTTTGTATTTTACTAAAGCCAAGTACTTTAGCAGCATCATATTGCCCTCTTGGGACTGATTGTAGTCCACCACGGAAAATTTCAGCAAGATAGGCTGCATAATTGATAATAAACGCTATGATAGCAGCTTCAAATCGTGGAAATGCTATACCCATCATTCCAAGACCATAGTAGATAAAAATCAATTGTAAAAGTAACGGCGTACCACGCATAATCCAGATATAATCGTTAATCAACCAACGTATTGTAAAGTAAGGTGATTTCATCCCTAAGGATACTAAAATTCCCAATGGTACAGATCCAATGATTGTTAGGAAGAACACCCCTAGCGTCGTTTTTAGTCCAGCCAATAAACTGGGAAGAATTGTAGTTAGATAACTCATAATTGAAACTCCTTTGTTGAATTGCACTTATAACTCATATATTTTCACGAGAAAGAACAATCACATTTATAATGTATTTATAAAACGAAAAAATCCTCTTACAGTATTTCTACTGCAAGAGGACGCAAAAGCGTGGTTCCACCTCGAATTCAACTTTTGCTCACACAAAAGTTCTCCACCAGTCTTCTAACCAATTAAAAACGCCCCCAAATACAAGAAATGTATTTAGAGGGCGTTTCATCGCGGTTCCACCTCTTTGTTATGCTACTATCACTAGTAGCATCTCAATAAGTCAAAGACTGTTATGTGATAACGGACACTTCCGACAAAGCTTACTTTGTTCAGCTTTATACTCATAGATGTGTTTCGTTCAATTTAACTATTTGCTCACAGCAACCGCAAATTCTCTTCTAAATTTAAAATGAACTAATCTTCTACTCAACGTTTTACTATATGGTCATAATTATACTATAAAAAGATAACTTGTCAACGCAGAAACTGAAATAAAGACCATACGGGATAATATGATGCAGCCGCAAAAACTAGATTTAAAATTACTGTTGGCAATACCTCGTACAATAAAAACGATAATATACTAACATTAGCAATTCCAGTAACAAATCCACTAACATAAGAAATCAGTAGGTAAATAAGCAAGCCAGCTAAATATAAAAGCAAGCCACTTACTAGACGCTCATCTAGCACTTTATGCAGTTGCTTCATCACAGCTACCGCGGCAATAAATGCAAAAGTATATGTACCAAAAATACCAGTGTAGTACATATCAAATAATATACCAATGACCACAACATAAAACCATAAAGGTAACTCGTTTTCAACATCAAATTGGACACCCAAAAAGAGCCAACCAAGTGTCAAAGTGGGTAAAATGTGCCAAGGAAATTGTGTAAATAACCCCCCCATACTAGACATGAATGTTCCATCAACAAACAGTATCAAAAATAATAACACAGGATAAATTACACGCAATCTCGTCAATTGCCAAAATGCCATTAATTTGCTCCTATCTGTGAAATTGCAACCATAACTGTGGTGATATTACCTAGATCAGCCGCAGGTTCAATGTATATTTTCTTGGATAAACCATAATCATCCGTCGTGACACTAGCAACCTTACCAACGTACAATCCTGCTGGAATAACACCACCGAGGCCAGAAGTTTCAACTAAATCACCTTTACTGATTTTATTATTTGACGTAACTTGCCCCATAATCAGTTGATTTTTTTCACGGTTAAAACTTGTTACAATGCCGTTAACATCGCCATCATCACCCTTAATTTTAATCGCAAATCTATTGGCATCGGAACTAGTATCAGAAATCAAAGCCACTTTTGAATTAGTTGTGTTTACTTCACTAATACGGCCAATAATTCCGGCACCTGCAAGCACTGGCATCCCTTTTTTCAAACCTGAATTGGATCCTTCATCGATAACTAATTGTGACTGCCATGTTGTCGGTGAACGACTAATGGTCACAGCCGAAACTGTTTTATAGTCTGTCAATGTGGCTTTTAGTTTTAATTGTTGCTTCAGAGATTTGTTCTCTTCTTCAACTGTTTGTAGGTGAACCTTGTCTTGAGCAAATTCATCAATCTTAGATTTCAACCGCTTGTTTTCTTCAAATGTATCTAACAGGTTACTAATACTATTTGCTGTACGCCCAACGGCCGTCGTTGGAACAGCAATAATACGACTAACGCCACCCGCTAAATCATTCCCAAAACGCTGTAAAAAAGGTGGCGTATTCGTTCTCTTGGCCCACCAATTTGATCCTGCAATTAAACTTACAATTACTATAAACGCAACAATTATTGATACCAACGTGCGTGATGAAAATATTTTTTTCATGTATTTCCCCAAAAAGCCAGTTACCACTTCTAAAAACAGTTGACAGTTTCATCTACTTTCAATGGTATGCTACCTTGTTTTACTTAGAAACTTTTATTTGACATTAATTCTTGAAAATAAATAATAGCGTAGCGCAAGCGCCACGCTATTTTAAACTACCATTACTTTTGTCGCATGACATCAATAGATTTCAACGCCTCACCAGTACCAATAGCAACTGCATCTAATGGCTCGTTAGCTATTAAAACTGGTACCTTAGTTGCATCCTGAATAATTTTTCAATGTCGCGCAATAATGCTCCACCACCGGTCAAAATCATACCGTGATCAATAACATCTGCAGCTAACTCCGGTTGAGTCGATTCCAACGTCTCACGAATAGCTGCCACGATTTCTTGCACTGGTTCTTGAATTGATGTGGCTACATCTTCAGCGGTAACATCAATTGTCTTAGGCAAACCAGTCAATAAGTCACGACCTCTGACCGTAGCATTTGGTAAGGTACGTGCTAAAGCAAGTGATGCAGCACCAATTTCGATTTTGAGTCTTTCAGCTGTCGGCTCACCAATGGTAACATTATATTTGTTACGAACAAAATTAGCAATTGCTTCGTCCAGCTTGTCTCCGGCTATACGGATTGAACGGCTTGAAACAATTCCACCTAATGAAATTGTCGCAACATCAGTCGTTCCGCCGCCCATGTCAACAACCATTGATCCAGTAGGATCCATAACTGGTAACCCAGCACCAACCGCTGCGGCAAAAGGCTCCTCTATAACATAAGCGTCACGCGCGCCAGCAACACGAGCAGCATCAATAACAGCACGTCTTTCAACAGCTGTTACACCTGAAGGTACGCCAATCGTTACATAAGGTTTGCCAATACGTCCGCCAAGTGCTTTTTGCAAATAGTAACGAATCATTGCAACGGTTGTATCATAATCGGCAATAACACCGTCACGCATCGGACGAATAGCAGCGATACTTGCAGGTGTTCGGCCTAACATGTCTTTAGCTTCAGAACCTACAGCAACGACTTCATTGGTTTGTGTATTACGCGCAACTACTGATGGTTCACGCAATATGATGCCACGACCTTCGATATATACATATGTGTTAGCGGTACCCAGATCGATACCAACATTTTTTTGTCCAAATGAAAATGCCACTGTACTGCCCCTTATCGTGTTACGACTGCAATTGCAACACATTTAAATTTTACTTAACTTATAATATTGTAGCATAAAACTGGTTTAATTCGCACATCAATTTGAGCGAACATATGTAACTTTACCCTGAGCGTGAGCAATACCACGAATAGTATTCTGATATGCGAAATTTGCCCATGCCTTTTGAAATTCCGGAAATACTGCTGGTGTCACTTCAATTTCGTCTATTTTCCCATCACGCAAATCATTTAATGCTTGTGTATAATCCATAATTCACCTCATAGACAGTATAACATTTTTAAAATTAGCACTCTACTTTAAAGAGTGCTAATTTTAATTGCATTTTTCTTAAATCGTGCTATAATTAAAGCATAACCTACAGAAAGGAATCGTGTGCAATACTATGGTGAAATGCAATAACTGTATTCCATGGTGCTTCACACTAAGTAAAAGATATGGCACAACAAGATTCGTTTGGTTTTGGTAATTTAGATGAAATGTTTCGCGCAATGAATGAACAAATGGCGCAAGCACAAGGACAACAAAATACACAAGCACAAAAAAATAATAATGGTAATAAAAAAAGACGCTTACTTGATGAGTTTGGTATTAATTTAACCAAACAAGCTCGCGACGGAAAGCTCGACCCTGTTATTGGTCGAGATAACGAAGTTGCTCGCACAATTGAAATTTTAAATCGTCGTACAAAGAATAATCCAGTACTAATTGGTGAACCTGGTGTTGGTAAAACAGCTATTGTTGAAGGCCTAGCGCAAGCTATTGTGGCTGGAAAGGTGCCTGAAAAGTTACAGCATAAAGAAGTTATTCGTTTGGAAATGTCGGCCTTAGTTCAAGGTACGAGCATGCGTGGTCAATTCGAAGCACGGATGCGTGAATTAATGAAAGAAGTTACGAACAGCGATGATGTCATCTTGTTCATTGATGAAATTCATGAAATTATGGGTGCCGGAAATGCTGAAGGTGGTATGGATGCAGGTAATATTTTGAAGCCTGCCCTAGCTCGTGGTGAGTTCCAATTAATCGGTGCAACAACCTTAAATGAGTATCGAAAGATTGAAAAAGATGGTGCTATTGCCCGTCGTTTCCAACCAGTGCAAGTTGAAGAACCTTCTAAAGAAGAAACTATCACGATTTTAGAAGGAATTAGTGAACGGTATGAAAAGTATCACTATGTTACATTCAGTGATTCTGCCCTTCAAGCAGCTGTTGAACTATCTGATCGTTACATTCCAGAAAGATTCCTACCGGATAAAGCAATTGATTTACTTGATGAAGCTGGCTCACGTAAAAATTTGACAATGAAAGTTGCGGACCCCAAAACTATTCAAGTGAATATCGAAGCAGCTGATAAATTAAAGCAAGAAGCAATTGATAAAGAAGATTTTGAAAAAGCAAGCTATTGGCGTGATCAGGTAAACCAACTTGAGTCACAAAAGGCACAAGTCGAGGCTCACCCCGAGATGTCAAAGCCACAAACAGTAACAGAGCAAGATATATTAAAAATTGTTGAAGATAAAACTGATATTCCTGTTGGAGCTTTAAAAGAAAACGAGGCTAATCAACTAAAAGATTTGGACAAAAACTTATCGAAACATGTTATTGGTCAAGATGAGGCAGTAGAAAAACTAGCCAAGGCGATTCGCCGTAATCGTATTGGTCTCACAAAATCTGGTCGTCCAATTGGATCATTCCTATTTGTCGGGCCGACCGGTGTTGGTAAAACTGAAACTGCCAAGCAATTAGCTCAGGAAATGTTTGGTAGCAAAGATGCTATGATTCGTTTCGACATGTCAGAGTACATGGAAAAACATACCGTTTCTAAAATGATTGGTGCTCCTGCCGGTTATGTCGGTTACGAAGAGGCTGGTCAATTAACAGAACAAGTTCGCCGTCGTCCCTACTCATTGGTTCTCTTTGATGAAGTAGAAAAAGCACATCCAGATGTAATGAACATGTTCTTACAGATTCTTGATGATGGCCGTCTAACTGATGCACAAGGTCACATAGTGAGTTTCAAAGACACTGTCATTATTATGACTTCTAACGCTGGTTCAACAGACACAGGAAATACACCTGTGGGATTCGCCCAAGTTGATCAACAAAATCGTTTGATGCAACGTTTGGAAAATTATTTCCGCCCAGAGTTCTTGAACCGTTTAGACGATATCATTGATTTCCAACCTTTGTCACAAGATCATCTACTAAAAATTGTCGACTTGTTATTGACTGATATGAATGATAACTTGTCTGACAACGATTTGCACATTGATTTAAGCACTGCTGCTAAGCAGAAATTAGTGGAGCTCGGTTATGACCCTGCAATGGGTGCTCGACCTCTCCGTCGTGTCATGCAAGATAAAATCGCCGATGGTATCGCCGATTTCTATTTAGAACACCCAGATGTTCATCATTTGCAAGCTGACATTGTTCATAATGAATTTGTTATTAGTGAAGTTAAGCCAGAACCAGTTACTGTAAATAAAATTTAACTTACGTGTGATATGAAACGACTTTCGGGTCGTTTTTTGTTTGTGATATAATATGTAGGTATATTCAAAGGGGATATTATGGCAAATACATCGCCCGTATGGGTTTATTATAAAAATATAGCAACTGGTGATGAGTTACACGAACCAACAAGATTAGATGGCGAAGCAGGCGCACCTTACGAAATCGCAATTTTAGATATCGCCAATTATCAGTATATTGATACTTCAGGATCTTTGACGGGATTGTTTGGTAGCCTACCTCAGTCATTAGAGCTTTATTATCGGCCACAAGAATGGCAAGCTGTACACCGTATTAACATGTTTATCGAAACGGTAACCAGTGTACAAGTTTTTCTAGAGCCAGATAATTTATCAAACGTTACGACAAACTTAAACCCAAATACTTTTTGGGCAACTCAATTACGCGCTATTTCTGGTAATGGTCAATTTTGGTATCAAATTGGTGACTATCATTGGATTCGTTATGATGCTACCCAAATGAAACTGTCAGACACAGCTCCAGAAGTTGAAAATATTAACTATTTTAATGATGCAGAAAAAAGTAAAAGTAATCAGCCTAACGCGGTTGTTAATTTCCTTCCCGATCGATCTATAGAAGTCTATGCTGAACCTTATGGGTTGCCAATCGGTAGTGTTTCCGATAGTGATTTTGTGGCAATAACGGAAGAAATTCACGATGATAATAACATTGTTTGGTATAAAATAGCTACTAAAGGATGGATTAACAGTATTTATATTAACAAGCTATAAAAAAATCGACCAAGTTGGTCGATTTTTTTAGTCTAATATTGTTGTCGTAAATGTTTTGTCACCTGAATTACGGATTAGAATTGCTTGCATTTCATTGGCCGCTTTAATAATTATTCGAATCGGTACATTCGTTGGTAAATACTTTAACGCCGATTGAGATACATATGTCGCAAAACTTTCAATCTCAGTTTGACTGTAGAACTGTGTTGTCACTGTAACTTTCATACTAGAAAGCGTACCTGACTTAAAATTAGCAACTGCCGTAGCACCAGCTATATTGGGAAAGAAATTTGAAACATCATTTTTAAAGTTAGCAAAAGATGTGTTAGCCTCTGAACCCAAGCTTGATGTATCAGTTGATTCCTTAGGCAAAACAATAGACTTTTGATTAATGCTAGTCCATTCTTTCAAGTCAGTTCCGCTACTACTTGTAGACTCTGCATAAAAGTTACCTGGCGCTAATGAATCTGTTTTTGAATTGGCATACATGGCAATCACAATAGGCGTATCTGAATCAACCCCTTTTTGTTCTCGAACTTTTTTGATAATTTCTGGTGCAATTTTTTTACCATAAGCTATGCGATCAGCATCTGAAATATTTTGTGTATATGTAGCACCATATTGTTCTTTTTGGTATTCATCCTGTGTGTTCATCGCTACGCCGATAACCATGCCAGCTAATTTAAGGTCGTCACCATCTTTGGTCATGAAATCTTGTTCGGTTAGTGTTTGAACGTAAATCGGATTACGTGAACTATCTGTCTTACCATTATCTTCAGGATTTAATCCATCACTATTACTGCTACTTTTACGCTCAAGTAATGAAGTAACAGTAGACGAACTCAAATATTGTCCCTCTTGAAAAATATAACTGCTCGTCTTAAAATGTGTTTTAGCCAAATCAAGCAATGATGATTCAAAGTTTTTCACATCAAGACTATTCGTCTCAGAAGTTGACGTAATACCACGAGCTGCACTCACCAAATAACGACCATTTTTGATCACCGTTTGGTACTGACCTGGTGTGCTCTGAGTCAACTGGACACCACTTGTTTTTTTACTTGTTGTTAGTGTGACACGATTCACATTGAAAAAATATAAAATGCCAACGGCGATAATCAAAATACCAACGACAATCGCTATATAACCACGAAAACCAATCCGCTTCATTATTTTCCGTCCTCTTTTACTTGTTCATCAACAAACTGTTGTTCGGTCCAAACTGTAACACCTAATTGACTAGCTTTATCAAGTTTGCTACCTGCAGCTTCTCCTGCAATAACTAAGTCTGTTTTCACTGACACTGATCCGGCGACGTTAGCCCCATGATCTTGCAACCATTTTGTTGCAGCAGGTCGACTACTCTGTTCTAGTTTACCAGTTAAGACTACCTTTTTGCCATAGAAAAATGAATTTTCGTCAATCACTGTATCAGATAAATATGATTGGTTAACACCGGAAGAAGCTAGTTCGACAAGTAGTTGCTTAGATTCTGGCGTACTAAAGTATTGAACAATTGACTGGGCAATCGTGTGACCAATACCATTAATATTTGCGATGTCTTCAACAGAGGCTTCTGAAACAGCTGATAAGGTCCTGAACTTTTCTGCTATCAGTCGAGCCGCTTTTGCACCAACCATGCGAATCCCTAAGCCAAATAATAAGCGTTCAAGAGAATTTTCCTTTGAACTGTTAATTGCATCAATTAACTTCACAGCTGATTTCTCTTGGAACTTGTCTAAAGTTAGTAATTGTTCAACCGTTATGCGGTAAATGGACGCCACATCTTTAATATAGCCTGCCTTTAGTAGTTGACCGACAACTCTTGGTCCCATGCCATCAATATTCATTGCATTTCTTGACGCAAAATGTGTTAGTCCTTCTTGAATTTGAGCTGAACAGAATGGATTAATACAGCGGAGTGCTACTTCACCTTCAATGTGAACTAAATTTGATTCACAGGCAGGACATATTGTCGGAACCTGATAAGTTTCACTATCTGTCGGACGTTTTTCTAAAATGACTTGCCCGATTTCTGGAATGATATCACCCGCTTTGTGTAGCGTAACCGTATCACCAATTTGAATATCCTTTTCCCTTAAATAATCAGGATTATGCAAACTAGCACGTTGCACAGTTGTACCCGCTAGCAAAACGGGGTCCATAACTGCAGTAGGTGTTACCGCCCCAGTTCGTCCAACAGTCCATTCAATGTCACGAACGATTGTCAAAGCTTCTTCCGGAGGAAATTTATAAGCGATAGCCCAACGTGGGATTTTAACTGTATTCCCTAAATCAAACTGTAAATCTAGTTGATTCACTTTAACAACAACACCATCAATACCATAAGACAAGCTTTCGCGCTCCGAAGTATACTCATCAATATAGTCAGCAATATCGGCCATTTTATTGATGACACGATTGTGTGTGTCTGTTGGCAAACCTAATTCTGCAAATCGTTCTAACGCACCACTTTGAGTTGTCACTCCTAGCATTTCAGGTTCAGCCGTATAGTATACAAAAGCCGCTAGGTTTCGTGACTTAGTAATTTTAACGTTCAACTGACGTAAGGAACCGGCTGCAGCATTACGAGGATTAGCAAAAGGTTCTAAACCATCAGCCTCTCGCTGCTTATTTAGAGCAGCAAAACTAGCTTTTGGCATATAAATTTCGCCACGTACCTCAATGGTTAATGGTTCAGTCAGTTTTTTTGGTATTGCTTTAATTGTTTTCACATTCGCTGTAACATCTTCACCAACGATACCATTTCCACGCGTAGAAGCTTGTACTAGTTGCCCGTCAACGTAGGTCAATGCAACTGCTAAGCCATCAATTTTTAACTCTAAATTATAAGGTGCTTGGTTTCCAAGCGACTTGGTTGTTCTTGCATCCCAGTCGTTAAGTTCGTCTAAGCTAAATACATCACCTAACGACAGCATTGGGGCAGGATGTACCACTTTTTGTAATTCAGACTTTGTATCTGCGCTACCAACATTCTGTGTTGGTGAATCTGGAATCACATATTGTGGAAATTTTTCTTCTAACGCAACTAACCGCGCATATAATGCATCGTAAATGTAGTCCTCAACTAGTGGCGCGTCATCTTCATAATAAGCCGTGCCATATTGCACAAGCTGCTTTTGTAATCGCGCGGTTTCTTGTTGCGCGTCTTGTGTTGTTAATTTTTCAATTGGCGTAAAATCTGGTAACATTCTCGACCTCAATATTTATTTATTTTAGTAAGTATTTGTTTTTCCGCCATCATCAAACTCACAGACTCATCAAAAATCATTTCACCTTCTATGCGAAGTGAGTCATCCCTTTGATACCAACGAGTTAAATCATTAGGAGTAAAGTCAGTGACTTGCTTAGTGCAATGGCGCCGAACTGTCTCGTTCAAGGATAATTGGTAATAAACAGTAACCACTTGACTAAAATATTGGATTTGCTTACGTATCATTGGACCATAAACACTATTTTTCAAAATGCCCTCTAGTATCACAAACTGTTCTTGTTGATTACCAAACTCAAGTAACTGTTCGATTAGCGATATCGATAAGTTACCCACCTGATCCTTAACATTGAGCATTTCCCGACGAACAATATCTTGAGATATGAGTAGGCTATCTGGTAAAACACGATGTAATTGATGGGCTAATGTTGTTTTACCGCTACCAGAATTGCCACGTATAATAATTAGCGTTGTCATTCTGCTCGTTTAATTGGTGCAAAAGCGGCTAATAGCTGCTTTACCCCTTCTGATGGGAAAGCAACTTTTAATTCTTGATCTTGTGCAGATCCCGACACAGAAACAATCGTACCAATTCCCCATTTTTTATGAGACACCTTATCACCAGGCTGCCAAACCGTACTATCAGCACCAGTTGTTCCTGAAGTCATTTTGGTTACTGGGCTAGCCGCCTTATAGGTTGTGGCTGTTGCTCGTTGCATTTTCTTATCAAATGGAAAAGCTCGATCACTTGACGAAGAAGAGGTACCACCATATTGTGTATCCAATAAATCGCTTGAAATTTCATCAATAAATCTCGAAGGTTCATTTGCTTGCGTACGACCATACAATAAGCGTGAAAAAGCATTAGTTAGATATAATTTTTTCATCGCTCGTGTAATACCAACATAAGCCAAACGACGTTCTTCTTCCAGTTGGTTATCATCCATCATAGCCCGTGACAAAGGAAAAATACCTTCCTCCATACCAACTAAAAAGACAACAGGAAACTCCAATCCTTTAGCTGCGTGTAAAGTCATTAAGGTAACTGCCCCGTCACCTTCTTCAAAATCATCCAAATCACTCATTAGTGCAGTTGAACTCAAAAAATCAGTCATCGGATCAACGGATTCGGGATCGTCTGGATTGTATTTTGAGTCGAATTCCTTTGTAACTGACAAAAATTCTTCCAAGTTTTCTAGACGACCTTGACTTTCAGGATCATTTTTTTCGGCTAGCTTTTGACGATAGCCAGATTTTGTCATCGCTAATTCAGCAAGTTCGGTCACAGTTAAAAACTCAGTCTGTTGACGCAAATTGTGCATCATTTCAGCAAACTGAATTAATTTTGAAGCTGCCTTAGCTGTAATTTCTGGTGCTAATTCAATATTTTCAATTGCGCCCATATAAGACAAATTCATTCGATTGGCAAAATCCCGTAACCGATTAATCGATGTTGCACCAATACCACGTTTAGGTTCATTAACTACTCGTTCAAACGCCGCATTATCAGCAGGATTTGTCATCAGATTCATGTATGACATGATATCAAGAATTTCTTTACGCTCATAGAACTTATGTCCACCAACCATGGTGTATGGCATATTAGCTTTCACAAGTGCTTCTTCAATACCACGTGACTGCGCGTTCGTACGATATAATACTGCAAAATCACTGTATGCTGCATTCTTCTCTTGGCGTGATTTTTGAATATTGGCCAAGACAAAGTTAGCTTCGTCACGTTCTGTTTGCGCGCGATAATAAGTAATCTTATCGCCTTTGCCATTTTCAGTCCAAAGGCTTTTGTCGATGCGCTCATTATTATTATTGATAACTGCATTCGCTGCATCTAAAATATTTTGGGTTGAACGATAGTTTTGTTCAAGCAAAACTGTGTGAGCGTCTGAATAGTCTTTTTCGAAGTTTAAAATATTATTCATGTTAGCACCACGCCAACCATAAATAGACTGATCTGCATCACCTACAACAGCTAAATTACGTGAACGTTTCGCTAGTAAGTTAACAATCGTATATTGCGCATCATTGGTATCTTGATATTCGTCAACATGCAGGTATTCAAACTGATTTTGGTATCGTTCCAGAACGTCTGGCGCTTGTTTGAATAGATCAATCGTAGACATAATTAGGTCATCAAAATCAACGCTCTGAGCGCGACGTAGCTCTGCTTGATATGCGGCATACACTTCAGCGACAGTTTCCTCATATACATTACCAGCCTGCTTAGCATAAGCCTTAGCTGTCAACATATCATTCTTAGCATTGGAAACTGTGCCTAAAATTGTGCGTGGGTCATATTGATTAGTATCTAAGTTCAGATCGTTAATAACCCGCTTCATTAACGTGCGTTGGGCACTTGTATCGATAATTGTAAAATTACGTGCTAGGCCAATTCTCTCGCCATCTCGACGTAAAATTCGCACGGCCATAGCGTGAAATGTTGAGACCCAAATTTCTCTTGCAATTTCTGGATCAACTAGTTGTGCAATACGTTCACGCATTTCACGAGCAGCCTTGTTGGTAAATGTAATTGCCAAAATACGCCATGGGTATACATTTTTATCTTGCACCAAATGGGCAATACGATGTGTCAAAACGCGAGTCTTACCAGAACCAGCGCCAGCCATAATCAATAATGGTCCTTCAGTGGTTTGAACAGCCTCTGACTGTTTATCATTCATTCCTTGAATTAGGGTTTCAATTGGCATTTTTATGTCCTTACTTGTAAAAATAACTTCCTTTATTTTACCATTTTTCATGTAATAACTCTAATGGCTCTTCCGAACATGCTTCCATTGTCATTCTAACATTTTTACGCACACGTCCCTCATAATCAATGATAAAATAATAAGCATAATCACCAGTAAAAGCATATTGAAGGAAAGAAGCATTCTATGAAATTAAGACCACTTGAAAAAAGAGATCTCCCTTATATTTACGAACAAGAAAATTCACGTAAAGTGATGGCATTATGGTTTGAAGAGCCCTATACATCTTTTGATGAATTACAAATTCTTTACGATCGTCATATTTTAGATCAAACTGAACGTCGTTTTGTTGTGGAAGAGAACGATCGTTTTATCGGTGTTGTTGAATTAATGGATATCGATACGCTACACAGACACACAGAAATTCAAATCATTATCCATTCAGAGTTCCAAGGTCATGGTTACGCACAGGCTGCTATGAGAGCAGGAATAGAGTATGCCTTCACAGTACTGAATATGCATAAAGTTTACTTGTATGTTGATGTGAATAATTCGGCAGCTATTCACATTTATAAAAAAATTGGTTTCATTCCTGAAGGTACTCTCCGTCAACATTTTTTTGCTGAAGGAGAATATCATGACAGTTTAATGATGGGTATTTTCCCGCATGAATTTACATTTTAAAAACAAAAAAAGTAGACTAACGTCTACTTTTTTGTTGCATCAAATCTTTCCAAATGCCAAGTTTGAATAATTGTAATTAACTTTTTAGCGTAATTAGGATCCGTCGCGTAACCATCCTGTGTTAATGCTTTGGCAGCCGAAGCGTAATCATCTGCATCCAAGACGTGTTGATATTGTTTTGCATTCCAACTCGTACCATCATGCAATAGTTTTGCATGTGCTTTCATACTTTCTTGCCAACTATCATAAGCCGCAAAACGTCCTTGAATGGTGATCCATTCACCATTAACATACTCTTGCGTTGGTAATACAGCACTTTTTTGTCCTGCATCCGCTTTAATGCCATATAGATTATTATACTTTGTTGACAACGTACTTGTGTGCCAGTCAGACTCTAAGATAGCTTGCGCAATGCTAATTGATGCCAGGACCCCATATTTTTCTTGCAGTTCACGAGCATATGGCGCTAGCTCATTAATCCAAGCCACCTTCTTTGCTTCTTCACTGTTTGTATTGATCTGATTGTTTTGAGGTCTTTCATAAATCGCAGTGTTGGATGTGATGGCGGCTAAAATAACCAATGCAACTAACAAGCCACACAACATACGCAATCGCTGTTTTTGTAATCCTTTTTTTGATCTTCTTCGCTTTTTTTTCGCCATTAATATTGATCCATGAGTAATAATTGTTTAAATCTTGCTGAAGTTTGATGCAATTCAGCTGGTGAACCGCTCAACGTGAATTTTCCATTCTCTAAAAAGTAAACTTTATCAACATTTTCGATTCCTGTCAAATGATGTGTGACCCAAATAATCGTTCGATCTTTGAGAACTGAAAATATTTGGGATAAAACCTCGTACTCTGTTTTGGGATCTAGTGATACTGTTGGTTCATCTAGCACCACAATTGGCGCATTTTGCAGCATGATTCGTGCTAAGGCAAATCTTTGCCGTTCTCCACCAGAAAAGCGTGTTCCTGCTTCCTGCATTTGTGTATAGTATCCGTTGGGTAAGGAATTGATTAATGGCTGTAACCCAGCTTGCTTAATCGCTTTTTGAACTTGCTCATCAGTGGCATGAATATTTCCCATACGCACGTTGTTCATAATCGTTGTATCAAATAAATACGCCTGTTGATCTAACACAGCCACCAAACTAGACATACTCCCTTGTAAGTTCTGGACTGGCGTTTCATCGATTGTCACTTCACCCAAAGATGATTGGATATCACCTGCCAAAAGCTTTAATAAAGTTGTTTTTCCTGCGCCTGAACGACCAAGTAACGCAATTTTTCTTTAGGCTGAACTTCAAATGACAAATTATCAACAATTGTTTTGTCCCCATACTTAAATGTGACTTGATTAAAATTAATTACTGCTGAGTTAGTTGTGTGTCTAGTCTCCTGTAGCAAGGTTGGTTCTGGTAAATCATTTAACCGCACAATGCTATCTTCGTAGAATGAGGATTCACTTACACCTTGATTCACAGCAACAAAGCTATCAATTAGAGGAAATATTGCAAGTGTGAAAGCCGCAATATAATTAACTGTACTTGAACTATCAGAAAACTGATTGGTTGCCCACATTAAAGTTGTTATAGTCAATATCAATACTAAAACTTGAATGACAAAATCACGCCACCAGCCAAATTTCATACTTTGGTTCTTAACATGAGCTAATCTTGACATTGTTTCGCCTTGATTTTGTACTAAATCTTCTTGTCGTCCTGATAGCACCCAATCTTGCAAACCTAAAATAGCATCGGTTGCATCTATATAAAGACTTTGCTGTAATTTCTTTTGTTGTTGCACACCTTTATAGTTCACTGCCAAACTCAATAATGGCACAATAACCAAGATAACAGCCAACATAACAAACCACCACAACATGAATAACCAATTAATTGTGCCAATTGCTATTGTGAGAAAAAGGTACAATACCATACCTGAACCTAATGGAAAAAGCGTTCTAAGGTAGAGATTTTGTAAACGGTCTAAATCGTCAGCAAGTAAACTAAGCACTTCACCTGTTTGCAGTTGTCCTCGAATACTGCTAGCCGTGCTGGCCGCACTTTCGTATAAACGCTTACGTGTTTTCGAAACGACACGTAATACCCAATTGTGTGACACCAAACGCTGTGCATAACGAAAAACTGGACGCGCAATGCCAAATGCACGTGTCAGCACAATTGGAACGTAAATAATGAGAATATTAGAAGGATGTTGCGCAGAACGAGAAATTAGAAATCCGGATACAAACATTAATGCACCAGCGGCAAAAGTAATCATAAAATTCAAAGATATCGACCAAAAAAGGCCAGATTTTTGTTGACGTAAGGACGGAAGAATCCATCTATCTTGTGACAATAATTTTTTCAATCGCTTCATTTCAGACCACCTTTATGTAATTCATGACGCAGCGCATTCAAAGCACTATTGGTATCAGCTAGTAAGACACCAGGAACGCCAGTTTCCACAATGCGCCCGTCACGTATCACAATAACTAAATCCATTTGATCTAACCAGTGTAACCGGTGTGTTGCAAAAAAAACTAAGTGCTTATCCAAGATAGTTGACATTGTTCTCTTTAAATCAATTTCAGTTTCAATATCTAAATGAGCCGTTGGTTCATCAAAAAGGAGCACTTTACGAGATGAATCTAGCAACATTCTTGCTAAGGCTACACGCTGCGCCTGCCCGCCAGATAGTTGACGCCCACTCTCACCAATTACTGTATTCAACCCTGCTGGCAATTCATCAATCAAACTGGATAAACCTGCTTTTTCAACAGCTTCATTGATTGCTTCGTCACTAGCACTTGGTGCGTAAAACCTAATATTATCACGTAACGATTCATGAAAAATATAAGGTGTTTGTGGCATATAAAAAAACTGCTTCTGCCATTGCTGTTGTGTTAAATGTTTGATCTCCTGTCCATTGATATTTATCGTTCCTTGTTCAGGTTGTAAGAAGCCTCCCAAAATACTTAGTAGTGTAGATTTACCAGAACCACTTTCCCCAACCAAAGCAATTTTTTGATACCCTTTAGCGTGCAACGAAATATCTTTCAAGGTGACTTTTGAGTCATAAGAAAACTGCACAGCGTTCAATGACAATTCACTCTCTGCTTGCCATTTATTTAATTGAAGTTCATCTTGTGGACCGACAATTTTGGTATCAATTACTTCCAAAACATCAGTTAGTGAATTTTTACCATTCAAAGTTGCGTGATAATCATCAGCAAAATTACGCAAAGGAAGAAAATATTCTGGCGCTAAAATCAAAATTGTCAACGCTGGGAAAAGTGCCATTTTGGCGTTCATTAAATCCATTCCTAAAAACACAGCAACAATTGCAACTGATAAAGTCGTAAAAAAATCAAGCGCAAATGTTGATGTAATCGCAATTCTCAGCGTTCGCATGGTTGTTTTTCGATAATCTTCTGAAATATTATAAATTTCGTCACCATATGATTGCGATAAACCTAGTTGCTTCAAGGTTGGCAGGCCTCGTAAAGCATCTACAAAACGATTATTTAAGTTCTTAAAATTAGCGAACTCTGCATCAGCTTTACTTTGTGCTGCCAAGCCCAAAATGATGAAAAACAATATAACCACTGGAAATACTAGCAATAAAAATAGTCCCTGTTCCCACTTAAGATAAACAATATATAGCAGAATTAACCAAGGAATAATACTCAAATCAAAAACTTTAATCAGTAGTAGTTGAAAATAGTTTTTAACATTATCCAATCCCGCACCTAGTGTTGTAACCGCATTTCCTGTACCCGATTGTTTAATAATACTAGGGCCAATTTCGGCATACTTAGCCAACAATTGAATACGATAATTTTCCACTGTACGATCAGCAAATTTCGACATATAGTTATTTTTTAACACAATCAATAGTTGTCTCATCAAAAAAGAAAACGCAAAAAACAATACATTAATGAGTGTTTGGTCAATGCTTTTACCTTGCCATAAATCAGCAATTGCTCGGGCCAAGAAAACTCCCTGGAATATAATCGAAAATGCTTGAATTCCTGTCAAAATAACTAAGATTACCAAAGAACTAATAATACCTGGTAACGCAAAAAGTCTTTTATCTATCATATTTTTTATATGTGTTAAACAATGGTTTGTTATCTCTATAACAATACCCTGCCAAACACTCTCCTTAAATAAAAAAACGCCTACAATCAATTGTAAACGTTTTTAGAATTATTATTCAACTACCTTATCAGCTACAATACGCTTACGGAAAACCCAGAAACTCCATATTTGATATCCTAATGTCAATGGTAAAGCTGTTAATACAACAAATGACATCACTTTTAATGTATATGGCGATGACGATGCATTAATAATTTTTAAACTGTGTAACGGATTGTTAGCTACCATTAAACGTGGGAATAGGCCAACGAATATTAAGATAACGACTTCAACCAAAGTCAAACCAGATAAAATAAATGGGAACACTTCTTTTTTCTTATTAACCGTTAAATACCAACCAATAACTGTGGATAGGACAATTGCCACTAGTATAATTAATGTCCATAACAATTTAGTTTGGAAAAAATCCGTGTAGAAGAACAGCAGAATTGCAAATAGTGCTTCTCCAGCCAACAAAATTGGATATAGAACTTTCAATTGTGCCATTGCTCTTGTGCGAATATCACCGATAATACGCAGTCGTGTATAATTCAAGCCATGTACATAACTCATTAATGTGACAGCAATACCGCCCACAAGCGTAAATGGTGTTACATAATCGAAAAATCCAGCCGACAAGTTTCCCTTAGCATCCATTGGCATACCTGATACCATTGCAGTAAAAATCATTCCTAAGAAAAATGGTGCGATAAACGAGCTAATTGCAATGAAACGTTCCCACAACTGTGACCCCTGAATGGTAGGCATATGTTCACGAAATTCAAAGGAAACACCGCGATAAATCAATGCCATCAGTACAATAAACAATAGTAAGTAAAATCCTGAAAACAGTGATGCGTACCAATAAGGGAAAGCTGCAAACATTGCGCCACCCGCAGTAATTAACCAAACTTCATTGGCATCCCAATGAGGTCCGATAGATTCATACAGCGCTTCTCGATCATCTTGATTACGGGAATTGAAAATAAACTGCATGCCAATGCCAAAATCATAGCCTTCTAAAAAGAAGAATCCTGACCATAATATGGCAATCAAAACAAACCATAATATTTGTAAGAAACTCATCTTGCTGCCTCCTCACTTCCTGCTAAATCCTCATATGGATCACGTGGTGATAGCTCTTCCTCTTTTTCTGCATCAGGTCCATCATGCAACACACGACGAGACAACCAGATCATAACGCCGCCAAGTGACGCGAAGGTTAAGAAGTAAACTATATTTGAAATGAGTAACGAAGCGGCAGAAACATTCGGTGATACAGCGTCAGCGATTGTCATTAATCCATATACAACCCAAGGATAACGTCCTAATTCTGTTACCAACCATCCCGCGGTATTCACAACAAATGGGAAGAACGTCATGATTCCTAGAATCCATAAGAACCAACGCTGAGTCAAAATTAAATTCGTTTTTCTACGATTGAACCAAAGCGCTACAAGAGCCACCATACCTAATAATCCGGCGCCAACTGCCATCACACGGAAAGCATAGAATAACGTATTTTCTGGCACATAGTAATCTTTAATGCCATCATGTGTTTTTCCATATTTTTTTTCAAATTGCTTGTTTAACTCAGTTGTCCCTACAGTTGTTCCACCAGTTAAGGAATGATTTCCTAGAATTGATAGTACGTATGGTACCTCAATTCTTGCGATTACTTTATGTGTTTTCGGATTAGTAACAGATAACAATGACCAAGGCTGTGCTTTATCAGCGCGTTTTGACGAATCCATTGTCTCATCAACGCCTTCCATAGCAGCGTACTTCATTGGTTGCATAGACTGCAACTCAAAAGCATGACGATCCCCGGTAATTACCGTACCACCAACACCAATCAAACCAACAACTAAAGCAATATTAATGGACTTACGGAAAAAATCAACCTGCACATCATCTTTTTTAAGCTTCAACAACTTAAATGCAGACATTCCTGCAATGATAAAGCCACCGGCAACAAAAGTCCCCATCAAAACGTGCGGAAATTCAATCCATAGCTGTTGATTTGTCATTAATGCAAAAATACTTGTCAGCTCGGCACGCCCCATATTATTATCAATGGCATACCCAACAGGATTTTGCATAAATGAGTTAGCGGCCAAAATCCATAACGCTGATAGGCTAGAGGCAATGGCTACAATCCAAATAAAAATGACATGAATTGCCGGTTTAAAACGGTCCCAGGTAAATGACCATAAACCAATGAAGGTTGATTCAGCAAAGAAAGCAACGAGCGCTTCTATTGCTAATGGTGCACCAAAAATGTCACCTACATAACGTGAATATGCCGACCAATTCATACCAAACTGAAATTCTTGAATAATACCCGTTACCACACCAACGGCGAAGCTAAGTAAGAAAATTTTGCTCCAAAATTGGGCCATTTTCTTATACACTTCTTCCTTTTTAATCACATACATTGTTTCCATTGATGCAACGACAACTGCTAAACCAATTGACATCGGTACAAAGAAAAAATGAAAAATCGTGGTCATCGCAAACTGAAAACGCGCTAAATCAAGTATGCCCACTAACGTAACCATAATAATTCCTCCAAAAGACACGATCAAAATTTCGACATGTCTACCTCAAATATTTAAACTAACTCTAAACTAAGTAGTTTCTACCTTTTCTAGTTTATCACTTGATAAGCTACGTTGAAAGTAATTTGCCCCTTTTTAACACAAAATAAAAATACCCATGATGTTTGAATCATGAATATCAGTATTTATTATTAATGCACACTATTAATTAAAATTTGAATCGTCTTCAAGGAAAGTATTCAAAACTTCTTCAACCATATCCCATTCTTTATCATCTTCAATTTGAATTAATTCTTCTTCTGTAGCATCGCCGTTTTCATCGGGGTTGAAAATGTATGCTTGAATATCAACTTCTTCATCATCTTCAATACCTTCTGGTACTAACAAAATATAGTCTTTATTGTACTCATCTGAATGGAATGTGAATAACACTTCATATAATGCTTCATCGCCACTTTCATCAATTAACGTAATTTTTTGTACTTCTGCGTTATTTTCGCTCATTTTCTTTTCCTTATCAAATGTCATAAGTTCATTATACAATAAAAGCCTTGTTCCGTATAGGGACAAGGCTTTTATTCTGGGTCTAGAATTTTTGGTGTTGGAAAGTATTTCCATTCCAAAAGTACTAGGCCCTTTTTGATAACAAAAAAAGGCATCTAAGCCTCCCTAGTGCTATGCTTTAAGCGACGAAACTCAAGATAAGCGGGGTAGGAATAGATGTCTCAACTAGATAATACACTTAAATTACTGGGAATTACAGACACAAACATTCAGGTGTTCGGTACTCGTGATGAATTTCATGGTCGGGGCTCGGGTCGCAAAAAGTATTTGGTCATCCAGGCAGAGCTTACCTACACACTCAGGCGCTGTCCCAGCTGTGGATACAATACGTTGCACCCTAACGGACACAAGCTCACTCATGTCCACATGGACCCATGGACCGGCCCGTAATTCTAGAGCTAAACAAGCAACGCTGGCGTTGTAGTAACTGCCATAGCACTTGTACGGCCACCACTCCAGTGGTATCAACCAACCACGCCATCGGTCACGGACTAGCGACTCATGTGCTGAAGCTAGCCAGTAAATCACTCCCGGCTAAGACTATCGCCAGTCTCACCGGTATTTCGACAAACTCAGTTCAGCGTATTTTGACGGCTAATATTCATCCACACGCGAGCCGCCGGTTACCGATTAATCTATGCTTTGATGAATTCCGTTCCACGCACGGCTCCATGTCGTTTATTTGCATTGACGCCGACACTCACAAATCAGTTAAAGTACTTAGCGACCGCCTTAATAGAACCATCAAACAGTTCTTTCTTAGTCAGTACAGCACCGCAGAACGGGCCGCGGTTCAACGCGTCATCATGGACATGAACGCCTCCTATCAGGCATTCGTGCACGAACTATTCCCTAACGCCGAACTCATTATTGATCGGTTCCACATTATTCAATTAATGGGCCGGACGATGGATAACATTCGCACTCAATGTTTAAAGCAACTCGACAAGCATTCGCGGGAATATAAAGTACTGAAATCACTATGGCGCCTATTCCACAAGGCCAACCCTGACGCACAAAAGAGCCGCTACCTCTTCGGCCTGAATGAGTACTCGACCGAACAGAACGCTATTGATATTGGAACCGATACGTTTCCGGCCTTCAAAACAGCTTATGAAACCTACATCGATCTCCACGATGCTTTGATGGGGCGTCACGCTGATGAACTCAAGAATATCATCACTAACTATCAGCCTAACGGCACGCCCCTAGATACGGCCATGCATACCCTACGAAAGAATCTTAATGGAGTAATTAACGCCGCCAAATCGTCCTACTCTAACGGACCGATAGAGGGCATCAACCGTAAGATCAAGGAGCTCAAACGTGCTTGTTATGGCTTCTCCAATCAGGCCAATATGTTCACACGCGTCTACCAGCTGATTGCCTAGATTGTCTACCACAATAACGTCACGATGGTAGGCTTATTTGTTATGCCTTCAAGTACGATATTCAGACAACACACCAGATTAAACGCCGCAACTAATAAAACAACAAAAAAGATCTCCCACACGAGGAGATCTCCAAAGGATAGAAACTATCCTTCAACACCATTTGACAAACTTCCTTTATTCTACTTGGTTAACTTGCCTTTCGAATCTAAATAATTTTGTAAAATAAATTCAGCAGCTATTTTATCGATAACTTTTTTTCGCTTTTTACGTGATATATTAGCTTCTTCAATGAGCATACGCTCAGCTTCTACCGTAGTTAACCGTTCATCCTGAAAATCAGTTGGTAAACCAAAGGTTTCCTCAATCAACTTTGCATAGTTTCGGGATGCTTCCGCACGTGGTCCCTCACTATTATTCATGTTTTTTGGCAAACCAAGAACAACACCTGTTGCGTTTTTCTCTTTGATGATCTCTCCCAATCGATCAATGCCAAATTCTTTATCATCCTCGTTGATGCGGATGATTTCAACACCTTGCGCTGTCCACCCCATCGGATCACTAACCGATACACCAACTGTTCGACTACCAACATCTAGTCCTAATATGCGCATTATTTTTTCAAATAGGCGTGTACAAGTTCTTCAATGATTTCATCGCGTTCATGACGTTTAATTAAATTACGTGCGTCATTTAAACGTGGAATATAGGCCGGATCGCCAGACATCAAGTAACCAACTATTTGATTAATTGGATTATACCCTTTTTCTTCCAATGAACTATACACAATCTCAAGTGTTTCATGGATATCTTTTGGCATTTGATTACCAAAATCAAATATTGCTGTTTCATCTCCTACTGTCATAGTACACGCTCCTTTCTTTAGAAATTATCTCCATACTGCCTTGTTTATTCACTAATTATACTACGCTATAATCACATCAATCAAGTTACAAACAAGTTACTTATCTGCTAAGAATGCCGAAACTGCGGCAAATGCATCTGGAATACCTGCAGGCTTTTTCCCACCAGCTTGAGCCATATCCGGACGTCCACCGCCACCGCCACCTATATGTGGTGCAATAGATTTAATGAGTTCGCCGGCCTTAATGCCCGATTGATTAGCATCTGGAGCAGCAGCAACAATCAAACTTACTTTTTCATCAGCAACGGTTGCTAGTACCAAAACATCTGATGGATAATTTTCTTTCCAGTTATCCGCAACTTGTCGTAAGCCATCCATGCCAGAAACCTGTAACTGGGCAGTAATATAAGTATGTCCATTGACAGTTTTTACATCATTAAATATTTCACCTGCTGTAGCATTAGCTAATTTAGCTTCTAATGATTCGGCATGGCGCTGTACCGTACGTAAATCAGCTTGCAAATCATATACTTTCTCCGGAGCATCGGTCAGTTTTTGTGCTTTCAAAGCAGTAGCTATTTCCTTCAAAGCTTTTTCCTGAGCCTTATATTGTGAAAGTGCTTGTAGACCAGTTACCGCTTCAATACGGCGTACCCCTGCACCAATTCCTGATTCACTAACTATTTTAAACAGACCTAACTCTGCGGTTGAGTTAGCATGAGTACCGCCATCAAACTCTTTGTTGAAGTCACCAATGGATACAACACGGACCTGATCACCATATTTCTCACCAAATACGGCAACTGCACCTAATTTTTTCGCAGACTCAATGTCAGTTTCTAACCAAGTAACCGGTAGGTTCTTAGCAATTTCTTGATTCATCATCGATTCTATTTTATCAAGATCTTCGCTTGAAACGGGTCCCTCATTATTGAAATCAAACCTTAAATATTCCGGTTCTACTAATGAACCCGCCTGATGAACATCACCGCCAAGTACATTACGTAATGATTGGTCTAACATATGCGTTGCTGTATGGTTTTTGGATACGGCGATATGACGTGCCATATCAACCTTCAAATCTACTTTATCACCAAGAGTAAAGCTTGAAATGACATCAACAGTATGAATATGTTGTCCGTTTGGAGCTGTTTGAACATCTGTCACATGAGCAATCACATCTCCATTGGTATTCAAAACATCACCAAAGTCAGGCACTTGTCCACCCATTTCGGCATAAAAAGGTGTTACATCAAAGGCTACTTGTACGGTAGCATCAACATCAGCATTATCCAATAGCGCATCAACACCTTGTTCATCTTCGCCAATAATAGCAACGATTTCCGCATGATTGACTTCAGTTTGGGACCAACCGACATACTTTGAATCGACACGCAAATCAGTTAATACAGCATTTTGAACGCCCATTGACTTAGTATTAGAGCGTGCAGCACGAGCGCGAACGCGTTGCGCTTGCAACTCATCATTGTATCCATCCACATCCACTGTCAACCCAGCATCTTCAGCTTGCTCTTGCGTCAACTCAAGTGGGAATCCATAAGTATCAGATAATTTGAAGGCATCAGCACCACTAATTTGTGTCTGACCCGTCTTTTTAGCTTCTTTAATCACATCATTCAACAAAGAAAGTCCGCCTGTTAATGTTGCATTAAAACGCTTTTCTTCAGCAGCAACAGTCTTTTGAATCTTGGCAGTGTTGGCTTTAACTTCTGGGTAGTAGCTTTCCATTATGTCCCCAACAATTGGTACCAAGTTAGTTAAAAACTGTCCTTTAATGCCTAATTTTTGTCCATGCAAAACTGCGCGGCGCAACAAGCGACGAATGACATATCCACGTCCCTCGTTTGAAGGCAAAGCCCCATCCCCAATTGCAAACGTTATTGCACGAATATGGTCGGCAATTACTTTAAAGCTCGTATTGACCTCTGAATCTTGGCTATCATCATAGGTAAATTGATTTGATAATTTCTCTGTGGCCCGAATGATAGGTAAAAACAAGTCTGTATCAAAGTTAGTGCGGCCATTTTGGAAAACAGATACGACACGTTCAAGCCCCATACCAGTATCAATGTTTTTGTGCGGTAACTCAGGGTATTGTGAATTATCTGTTAATCCTGGTAAATGATTAAATTGAGAGAAAACAAGATTCCAAATTTCTAGATAACGTTCATTTTCACCACCCGGATACATTTCTGGATCATCATCAGGTAAATCTTGAAATGAACTGCCACGATCAAAGAATATTTCAGAATCAGGGCCAGAAGGTCCCTCCCCAATGTCCCAAAAGTTGTCTTCAACTTCATAAATGTGACCATCCGGCAAGCTAGTTTTTTCTTCCCAAATTTTTCTGGCTTCCTGATCTTTAGGATACACAGTTACATACAATTTTTCAGCATCTAAGCCATACCACTCAGGACTAGTCAATAACTCCCAAGCCCAAGGAATTGCTTGTTCTTTAAAATAATCACCAATTGAAAAGTTGCCCATCATTTCAAAAAGTGTATGATGTCGAGCTGTTTTTCCAACGTTTTCGATATCATTGGTACGAATTGCCTTTTGAGAATTGGTGATACGTGGATTATTTGGGACTACTGTACCATCAAAATATTTTTTTAAAGTCGCAACACCGGAATTAATCCATAACAATGTTGGATCATCTTGCGGAATTAGATTTTTTGAAGGTACAACTTCGTGACCCTTCGAAGCAAAAAAATCTAAAAACATTTGGCGAATTTCTGCTGAACTCAAGTCTTTCATAAAAAATTTTCTCCTTAAATAATATAAAAAGACCAAAACAAAGTGCGGACGCTCTACCGTGGTACCACCGCAATTTGTAATGATCTTGAATAAAATCTTTACCTTTATGTCTCATAACGCTGAGCAGCGGTGATTTTTCAATCACAATTAAGTCTGGTAGCGCAAAAAAGCCAACGTGTGCTTTTCATCACCCAGCACATTTCTAACTGACGGACGGCTAATTCGTATGTCCAGAATTCCTAATCATTATATCATATTACCAACCAATGTGATTATCAGTTTTTGGTAATGCAATTTTACCCGACGCTAAATCAGAAAATGCTTTTTCTAATATTTCAAAGGCGCGCTGCAACTCCTCTTCTTGAATAACTAGTGGGGGTTGAAAACGCAAGGTGTTTCCTCTTAGGCTAATCATAATCGCCCCTAACTCAAAAATACGATAAATTAACTTATTAGTTGCCTCATTATCAGGTTCACCATGATCATTGATAATATCAATACCACCATTCAAACCATATAAACGGACGTCTCCAATAAAGGCATAACGTTTAGCAGCAGACTCAAAGAATGCTTTAGCCAACTCACCCAGTTGTCGAGAACGTGCAACTAAGTTCTCCTCTTCAATAACGTCTAGCGTTGCTAGCGCTGCCGCTGCTGTTACTGGGTTACCAGCGGTCGTGTAAACATTAGCTGGTGCTTGCAGACTGTCCATAATTTCTTTGCGCCCAATAACTGCACTTAAAGGCAATCCACTGGCAATCGATTTACCAACACTCATTAAATCTGGGGCAATTCCAAAATGATCAATTGACCACATTTTACCAGTTCGTCCAAGGCCTTGATTAACCTCGTCGACAGCAAAAACAATGCCATGTTCACGTGTAAACTCATAAACCAATTCAACATAATGTTGTGGTGCTTTGATAATTCCACCATCACCTTGAATAGGTTCAATAATAACTAACGCCACTTCATCTGCTGGTAAATAAGTCTCAAATGGTAATTTAAACTGTTTAAATAAACGTTCGGAAAAATCATTGTCGCTTTCTCCGGCTATTCGTTGCGTCTGATCAGGAAAAGGTACTTTCACCGTGTTTGGCAATAGTGGCCCAATTTTTCGAGTCATATTCAAGCTGACTCCTGAGATAGAAAGCGAACCATATGTGGAGCCGTGATAAGCACCCGTAAAACTGACAACATATTGTCGCCCAGTATATCCACGGGCAAACTTGATAATCGCATCGTTTGCATCCGATCCCGAATTACCAAAAGCAACTTGTTTTTGGAAGTTCCCTGGTGCTACATTCACTAAGCGATCAGCTAATTTTGCAGTCACCGTGTTAGCAAAATATGCAGGCGTATACTGAATTAATTTTTGAGCTTGGCTAGTAATTGCTTCCACAACCTTTGGATGTGAATGACCTGTATTAGTGGCACTTGCACTAGCCAATAAGTCAATATACTCATGCCCATCTGCATCCGTAATGATGGCTCCTTTTCCGTGATCAATGACAATATCAAAATATTTAACCCGCGTTGCATTTGCCAAGTGAATTTTTTCTTCTTCTAAAATCTCTTTATTTTTTGACATTTTTAGCAGCTTTCACATTTATTTTTAGATTTATATACAAGAAAAGCCCTGTAAATTCAGGACTTTTTGTTAGATTATTTTTGAGACAACTTACTATGCTTAGAACCGTAAACGGCATAAATGATTATACCGACCACAAACCAACCAAAGGCATAAATCTTTGCTTGATTATCCAACTCATAGAAAATAAATCCAGATCCCAATGCGGCCAATGCTGGCATCACTGGGTAAAATGGCATTTTGAAGCCAGGTTCTTGTATATCTTTACCTTCACGAGGACGCAATGCATAAATACCAAGAGAAACAATGATAAAGGCAATCAATGTACCGGCAGAGATCAAACCAGCTAATTCAGTAAAGCTAAATACTGATCCAATCAAGATAGCAATGACTGACAATACTAACAAAGCATTGTTAGGTAATCCTTTATCATTAACTTTTCCTAAGAAACTTGGTAACAAACCGTCACGACCGAAGGCGTAAAGCAATCGTGAACCAGCCAGCATCATACCAATAATTGCTGTAAACATACCGATTAAGGCAACCACTGATAACAAATTAGATGTAAATTCATGACCTGAGTGCAATAATGCCCAGGCAGCAGGAGCGGCATTGTCTTTATACTCTGTATAGTGGAACATACCAACTAATACAAGCGCTACTGTCACGAAAAGGATTGTTGCTACAATTAATGAACCAATGATACCTCGAGGCATGGTCTTTTTGGGATCCTTTGCTTCAGCTGAACTAGCAGCAATTGAATCAAATCCAATGTAGGCTAAGAAAATTTGTGAAGCACCTGCGAATATACCCGACCAACCACCAAAATCAGTGCCTGCCTTATGAGCAGGTATAAATGGTACATAATTACCAGGGTGAATAGCTGTTAAACCAACACCAATAAAGATTAAGATAACTAATACTTTACCAACAACCAGCACATTTTCAACACGAGCCGTCGTGTTTGTTCCGCGCCATAGCAATACTGCGACAATCAAAACCGCAAATAGTGAAGCTATGTCGATGACACCGCCATTTCCAGCAGCAAATGAACCAGCCAAAGCCTTTGGCAATACTAAGTTATGTGAGCCAAGGAATAATTTGAAGTTTGCTGACCACCCTGAAGCCACGAAAGCGACAGCGATGAAATATTCCGCCAAAAGTGCCCAACCGGCAATCCAGCCAAATACTTCACCAAAGACAACGTTTGCCCAAGAATAGGCAGATCCGGCAAATGGTAATGCCGAAGCAAACTCCGCATAAGCAAACGCAGCAAGTCCTGAAACAATTGCCGCAATTACGAATGAAATTGCAACCGCTGGTCCAGCATGGTTAGCTGCAACAATACCTGGTAAGGTAAAGATAGCTGTAGATACGATAGTCCCAATACCTAAAGCTAACATTTCTTTAACACCTAACGTCTTACGTAGATGTCGATCACTAGTGGTAAAACTAGCAGGAGTCGCTTTATGTAGCCACCCTGTTCTTGTTTTTGATTCTGACATATGTTTATCCCTTCAACTCTATAAAAGTTACTTTAATATATTAACATTTTCTAATTTTATTGTCAACGTTTCCCATATAAGGAATGATTATGCCAATCAAATTATTATTTTCGTTGGATTTTGATAATAAAATAGCGTTTCGATAAAGTTTAATAGAATAAATCTGTTACTTACCACCTTTCCAAATTAAAAATGCTATTCCAATCGGAATAGCATTTTTAATTTAAGCAAATACTGACGTTAAAATCAAAATAATAATCAAACCAGTTACGGAAATAATTGTTTCCAAAACAGTCCAAATTTGGAATGTCTGCTTAACTGATAAGTCGAAAAATTCTTTAAAAATCCAAAATCCTGCATCGTTCACGTGTGAAGCTATTAATGACCCGGCACCAATAGCTAACGCTACGAATACTGGCAATAATGTGTTACCAGGATTGGCGGCTAAAATACCCGTAACAATCCCCGCCGCAGTCATACCAGCCACTGTAGCTGAACCAACTGAAACTCGTAAGACTGCCGCAACAGCCCAAGCAAACAACACAATAGCAATCGGGCTCATGGCACCACCAGCTTGGAAAATCGTCGCAATCTTGTCAGACAACCCCGAAGTAACCAAGACACCACGCAAGGCGCCACCACCACCAACAATTAACAAAATTCCAGCAACAGCTGACATTCCTTCGTTCAATGATTTTCCTACTTCAACCATTGTTTTCTTTTGCCAAATACCCATTGTAAAAATAGCAAAAACTAGTGCGATTGTCATAGCTACTGCAGGATTAGCCACAAACTCGACAATTTGATCAATTGTATTTGGGTTCTTTGGCGTTACACCACCTGTGTAAATTAACTTATAAATTGTAGCAATGATCATGAATATCAATGGAAAGACAGAAGTTAGTACGGACAAACCGAACTTTGGTGTCGCATCCAAGTCATACTTTTTTGCGGGTCCAACTGCTTCAATTTCTGTTTTAAATTGAAAAGCATCTGGTGCATATTTTTGTGCTAATTTTGTAAATGCTGGGCCGGCCACAACTGCAGTAATTACTGATACAATCAAACCAAAAATCAACATCATTCCAATATTAGCACCTAAAGCTGAGGCAACAGCTGTTGGCGCCGGCTGTGGTGGCAAAAATCCTTGTGCCGAACTTAAGGCAGCTGTCATTGAGATACCTAAGTAAAGCAATGGCACGCCAGCTTCAATAGCAACAGCAAATACGATTGGAATTAACAACACCATACCAACACCAAAAATCATTGAGATACCAATAATAAACGATGCGATCAATACTGCCCACTGCAGACGCTTAACACCAAACCAATCAATCAATGTTTTGGCAATACGGTATGATCCACCTGCATCAGCGACTAAACGACCAATCATACCACCAAAAATAAAGATTACCGAGTTTGGACCAAGAATATTTCCTACTCCTTCACTACCAAGCACGGCACTTGGTATCTCCATGGGCTTCATGCCAAGCAACAAGGCAAGAATAAAAGCAGTAATAATTAGTGAAACAAATGTGTTTAACTTTAACTTTGCAATCAAAATAAGCAAAATCAAAATTGACACAATCAACATAACAAATTCCATCTACTTGCATTAACGGTCTCTGACCGTTATCTCCTTTTCATTTACAAATACATTCTTCCCCCACTCATACTCAGTAACTATTTACTAAACTATTTTGAATGCTTCCTTTGATAATTAGCAATATTTTGATATTCTGTCTGCAATTGACGAGATAATCGGATAAAGATTGGTGCTAATTCTCGATAGGCTTCAAAGTTTTTTGGCTCAGGAAAATACGTATTAGCTGCCCCAATGTATTTCTCAATCTCATATAAACTATCAATTTTTCCTAGTGCTTTTTGTGCAACAATAACTGCGGCCAGCGCCCCAGATTCAAATGCCTCTGGAACTGTGACAGGTTGTTCAAAAATATCCGCAAACATTTGCCGCCATAGTGGTGAGCGTGCGAAGCCACCCGTTGCTTGGATTGATTTCAAATCACCTACAACTTCTTCGAGTGCCAAGCTAACCATAAATACATTAAAAGTAATACCTTCTAATACTGCGCGTAACATATGTGCACGCGTATGCCCATGATTAAGACCAAAGAACGAGCCTCGCGCATTGGCATCCCAAATTGGTGCACGTTCACCACCTAGGTATGGATGAAAAATCAACCCCTCGGACCCAGCCGGAATACGCTCGGCAATTTCCGTTAACAAATCATAGGAATCTTTTCCAAGTAACGCAGCTGTTGATTTTTCAGCATCAAACATATTATCACGTGCCCAACGGAAGACATCTCCACCATTATTAACAGGACCACCCACAACCCAATTATCTTTATCCAAAGCATAGGTGAACGTACGACCTTTAGGGTCGATAACCGGTTGCTCTGACACGACTCGAATAGCACCTGAAGTACCAATTGTAATTGCCGCAACACCAGGTTTAACTGCGTTAACACCTAGGTTTGAAAGCGGCCCATCACCGGCACCGTAAACAAATGGTGTGTTTGCTGGAAGACCAATCAACGCAGCATATTTTTCAAACATACTTGTTTCGTATTCATAAGGTTCAACTGGTTGTGGCAGCTGTTCTTTACGAACACCAGTTACTGACAAAGCTTGGTCATCCCAATCCAAATTAAAAATGTTGAACAAACCAGTGCCAGAAGCAATAGAAATGTCCATCTTATTTGAACCAAAAAGTCGATAGAATAAGTATTCCTTAATGCCCAAATAATGCGCTGCTTTTTGATAAATATCAGTATGTTCTGATTTTAACCATAATAGCTTGGACAATGGCGCCATTGGATGGATAGGTGTACCGGTATTTTTATAAATTTGTTGGCCTATACCGTTGGCCTTCAATTCTTCGGTGTATTTCACCGCACGCGTATCTGCCCAAGTAATGGCGCGTGTCAATGGGTTCCAATCTTCATCAAATGCAATTAATGAGTGCATTGCTGAACTAAATGATACGGCAGTAATCTGATTACCTTTATTCAAATCAGCTACACGTACAACCTCTGATAATGCGGAAACCAATGCCTCAAAAAGTTCATCAAGATCTTCTTCAGCCATATCAGGCAAATCACGGTACAAAGCATAACTTTTATTCGCACTTGCTACGACAACGTTCTTATCATCAAACAGAACTGCCTTCGTTGATGTCGTGCCGATATCAACTCCTATCATATACTCCATTTGTTTACCTCCAATCGATGTTAAGCGTTTAATATTTTCTCTCCTAAACAGAAAAAGCTCCCTTAAGCGGGAGCTTTGTTCATTAAGCTGAACAGTTTTTCTATTAATTACTTAGCTGCGTCCATTGCGTGACCGCCGAAGCCGTTACGCAAAGCTGAAACAACCTTACCAGTAAATGTGTCATCTTGCAATGAACGGTAACGCATTGCTAATGATAAGTAGATAACTGGTGCAGGTACGTCCAAGTCCAATGATTCTTGAACTGTCCACTTACCTTCACCTGAAGAATGCATACGACCAGCGATAGCATCCAAATGTGGATCCTTGGCGAATTGTTCTTCAGCCAATTCCATCAACCATGAACGGATAACTGATCCGTGGTTCCACAACTTTGAAACAGCTTCATAGTCGTAGTCAAATTGTGAGGCTTCCAATACTTCGAATCCTTCAGCAATTGCTTGCATCATACCGTATTCGATACCATTGTGAACCATCTTCAAGTAGTGACCTGAACCCAAACGACCTGTGTACAAGTAACCATCTTCTTCAGAAATTGACTTAAACAAAGGTTCGATGATCTTCCAAGCTTCGGCATCATCGCCACCAATCATGAAGTTACCACCATTACGGGCACCATTCATTCCACCAGAAGTTCCGGCATCAAAGAACTTAATACCAGCAGCAGATGTGCGCTTGTTTTGTTCCAAGTTATCCTTGTAGTTAGAGTTACCACCATCAATAATGATGTCACCCTTGTCCATCTTCTCAATCAATGTATCGATTGTTGAGTTAGTTGGTACACCAGCTGGCACCATAACCCAAACTGCCTTTGGAGATGGCAACTTTGACAACATATCATCAATGTCAGAAGCAGCTTCAACTGATGCTGAATAGTCAGTTGCTTCCTTAACAAAGTCAGCGTTTAAATCAAACGCAACAACTTCGTGACCGTTATCAACGGCGTTCTTTACCAAGTTCAAGCCCATCTTACCAAGGCCGATCATCGCAAACTTCATGTCTACTTACCTCTTTGTTTTTTGAGTTTTTAATACACTTTTATTATATGAAAATAATTTACACATTGCAACCTTATTATTGAAAATTGTTTTCTAATCTTGTATTATTAGTTTATTGGAGCATTAAAAATGGCAAATAACATCATAGCCCAATTACGGGCACAACGTAAACAATATAATACAACTGAACAAAAATTAATTGATTTCATTATTAATCATGTTAGTGAAGCTCGAGAGGCCAACATTCAGGAAATGTCTGAATTATCAGGTGTTTCTACCGCCACTATTTCACGTTTTGTCAAAAAAATCGGCTTAGAATCATTTCGTGAATTTTCTGTTTCACTAGCAAGTGCTGCCACGCAAATGGCAGCATCTGTCGATTTATTTGGAGAAATAGCTGATACGGATGATACCATTGCGGTTGCTCAAAAAGTTTTTGGCGGTGCAGAAAATGCTTTAGCAGCAACCGTTAGTAACTTAACAGCAACACAGTTGGACGAAGCCACATTAGCTTTAATATCAGCTCGTCGCGTTGGCTTTTTTGGTATCGGTGGATCATCTATTGTTGCTTTTAATGCTTACCATAAGTTCTTGCGTACTCCAATTGACGTCATCGCTCATCCAGATTACGATGTTCAATTAATGCAAGCCGTTAAACTTAATTCAAATGATACTGCAGTTGTTATTTCACATTCCGGTCGAAATAAAGACACACTTCTCATCGCAAAAAAGTTGCACGAACAACATGTTAAAATTATCGCAGTAACTTCATTTAAAGATTCGCCGCTAGCAAAACTAGCGGATCTAGTATTATTATCATTGGCAGAAGAAGTTAATTTCCGAAGTGAATCCATGAGTTCGTTAATCGCACAACTTACAATCATCGATACTTTATTTACTTTAGTTGGTTCACATTTATCGCAAGATACTCAGAGTGTTGTTGATACCATGCGCGATGTTATTGAAGAAACAAGATCACATTAAAAAGGAGCTCAATGAGCTCCTTTTTTTGATATTATTACTTTTCACATAGCATTCGCCAAAGGAAATACTGCTAATTTTTTCCGCCTTCACTGGCCTCAATGGCTTTATCCAAACCAGCTATATCCTGATTCATGCTTCTAAAGTCAGCATTATTAATAGGTAGATGTTGCAAAAAGTTATCAAAAACTTCTAAAGTACCATCGACATCTGTTGCTTCAAAATCTAAAACGTGCCCAGCAAAGGTTAAATCATCTGACAAAAAGTGTAAATGCCACCCTGCTGCGGTTGGACCGCCAAAAACTTTTGGTGCATAATATCCAACTAATGTACCAGTTATGTTGTCTGCTTTGAATTCAGGCTGCTGTTCAGCTACTTGTAACAAGCTTGGATATGGCTTCTCTTGTTTTGTTACAATACGAACCTGAACGTGGGCAAACTCACCATGCAGTTTTAAGGCAGAGAAAACGTTAAATAACTGCTTATCTTTCAAGTTCTGAGTCAAATTACTATATTTTATTTTTTTAAAAGGTAATTTTTGGCTTGCCTCTGGTTGATCAAAATGGATTGATGCAAAAGGTAATGTAATTTGTTTATCAGTAATGTGGTGAACTTTTCCTGTACTATCAGCTTGATAGGCTTCCCCGTTTAGAAAAATAGCTTCGCCGTTGAGACCCTCAAAAGTACCAATGCCAGTGTCCCCATGTTCCAACATTTCAGCGACTGTTATTGTCCCTGACATTTGGCGCGCTACTAATTGTGCTAATGTACCATGTTGATATATTGTTGTCATGTTTTGCCTCACTTCTTACCTATCATTTTAAGTTTATCAGTATAATAATGCAAATAAACCAGAAAAATTGAGCAAATACTTAATTTATTTTGGGATCACTAAGCCTTTTTTTAAAGATACGTTCGAGGGGTAAGCTGATTAAAAATATTGTTGAAATAATGAACAAGATTCCTAAAACTTGAAACATCCTTAAGTGAACGTGTAAAAGTGTCACCGACAAAAGAGTCGCCACCATCGGCTCAATGGTAGATAATAAACTTGCTGTAGTAGGTTTTAATTGGCTCAGGCTCATAACATATAAAGCATATGGTAGTAATGTGCCAGCTATAATAATAAACACCATGATAATCCAGTCTTTAGTGCTCACCTGAGATGGTATATACCAAATGGGATGAAAAAAGTTCTCAGCTGTTCCACCAACCAATAACCCCAAGCAACTACAACCAAGGGTGACTGTTTTTCAAGCAAAGGTTTTGGAATAAGTGTATACGCAGCTAAACCAAATGCAGATAGTATACCCCAAAATAAAGCTTTAGAGTTTACTACTAACTGATTGATGTTGCCATTAGTAATTAACAAAAATACACCAGTTAAGGCAATCAGAATTGACCAAATATCTAAGCGAGAAGGTAGCGTTCTCGTCGCTAAACTCAATAAAATAACAATGATAGTTGGGCCAAGTGATTGCAGAATGGTTGCTGTTGCTGCGTCACCAAAGTATACAGATAAAAAGAAACTGGATTGTGCTAACAAAACACCAACGATACCGTATAAAATAATTAGAACAACATCTTTTTTGTTCAACCATATTTCAAAAACCCGACGGCCTGAAAAACAAAATAATACAATTAACAAAATTATTCCTGACAAGCTCATTCTGACACCAACCAGCCACTCCGGATTAATATTTTGATTACGAAATAAAATACTTGCCAATATGCCACTAATCCCAAATAAAGTCGCACTTAAAACCCCACAAATTATGCCCTGCTTTTTCATCCCAATTGATCCCTTTCGAATACTAGTTATAATTTAGAATAACCTAATCGATGAGATTCGTATACCTATTTTGTCATTATATTCTTTTTTTAATATAAAATAAGCTTTTTATATGTTAGCAAATAATGGTTTCATTAAAATTGGCGCAATGAGCGTAGAAAAAATAATCACCAAGATAAGCTCTCCTGAGACTGCAGCGCTAATGACTTGTGATGATAAACCTATCTGTGTAATGACTAATGCCATTTCCCCTCTCGATACCATACCCGCACCAATAGCTTTTGCAGCTGTATCGTTCAAGCCAGATATTTTAGCTCCAATCCATGATCCAACAAATTTTGTGATAATCGCTAACAAAATAAATAAGACAATCGCTACAATTTTATTGTTCAATTGTCTTATCGAAACATTCAAGCCTATTGATCCAAAGAACATAGGATAAAAAATCCACTGTCCAACCCGATTTGTATTTTCGAATATTTGATCCGCAATCAATGTTTTCCTCAGAAAAATGCCGATAACAAAAGCAATTAATGGTAACAGGCTACTCATATTGAAGCCACCATTACCAATAAATACGGAAAATAAAGTAACGGCTAGCAATGAAATGACATCGTCAATTATGGCGGCTGACAATATTATTGCGCCAACTGCTGATGTTAATTTTTTTTGCTCAGCTAAAACAGCTAATGTAATTGATATTGATGTGGCAGAAAAAACTATACCCGAAAACAAAGAGACTGATACACTATATCCCATTAAAATAAACGCAATTGGAAATGCAATCATCGGAATAACAACACCCATGATTGCTATTAATGATGAAGCTTTGACATATTTTTTCATTGTTTTCATATCTGACGCCAATCCAGAACTTAGCATCAATATAAAAATACCAATTTCAGACAGCACATGAACTAAATGTGTGCTATGAACGACGTTTAAAAAGCTCATGCCCAAGACAATGCCAGCAAGTAATTGACCTATGACCTCTGAAAGGCCTAGTTTTACAGCTACTTTCCCGAAAAATAGAGTTACTGTGATTAATAATAGAACATTTATCATATCGTTTATTTCTCCTAAACAAAAAGAAAAAAGCTTCAAAAATCAACTAGCTCCCCGACTAGTTAACTTCTTGAAGCTTTCGCCCAACCGTTAATAATTTATTATATCCAATACTAGCATGCTTTATCGTGGAACGCAATCAAGTCGGCATCACATCTTCTCAACCGAATAGTTAATTCGACTTGATTCTGACTGTCAGTAGTAATCCAATGAGTGGCACAACAATAAACCAGCGACTTGTCATTAACAACGCATGTACAAATGATGAATTGGCATTAATTGCGGTGATTAAAATAGAAGCAACAACCACACTTCCTGCACCAATGACTTGACGCATCGTAGTAATAATCGCAGTACCATGACTAACTAAATTTTTAGGTAGTGCGTTATTTGCCGCAGTAATTGCGGGCATCATAATGAAAGCATTGCCACCTTCAAGTAACATAGCTGCTATCAAACACGCTATCCACGAATCTGACCCTAAAGTACCCAAAATTGCATACCCTACAAGCATCATTGCCATACCAATATAAACTAATTTTTTTAACCCAATTCTGTTAAGCATCGCCCCTGATCTTGGGTTCAATTGACTTAGAAAAATTGCTGCAGGTACCATGAGTAGTCCTGACCACAATGGGCTAAAATGAAAAACTTTTTGATAAAACAAAGGCATCAGAACCGTTGCAATAATTAGTCCTGAATATGATAATCCCGTTAAAAACATAGCTGGAACATAGCCTCTGTATTTGAGCACCGCTAAATCTAAAAACGGTTGAGGTAATTTTACTTGACGAACGATAAATATGGCTAATAAACTGACACTAATTATTAAAATCAACCACCATGAGAAGTTAATTCCTGATGTTGGAATTATTGAAATGTCATACAAAATGCCGCCAAATCCGAGTAAGGTTATAGCCGAAAACCAATCGAATTCAGATGGTTTCATAGTGTGCGTGTTTTCTATTTTATTTTGCAAAACAATAATCAAAATCAGCAATATGACAAAAAATAACATAAATAAAGCACGCCAAGAAATCCATTGCAGGACAACGCCAGAAATAATCGGACCAACAGCTAAGGCTGAACCCATAACTAAACCAACTACGCCCATAGCTACACCTCGTTGATTTTTATCAGTATTTTCCATGATGACACTTTGAAATGTTGGAAATAAGGCCCCCACCGCTAAACCTTCTAACAACCGACCGATAATAATACCTGTAAAGTTGGGTGTAACCATAGCCAAAAACGTTCCTAGTAAAAAGAGGGCTACAATTCCATTGAGTAATTTACGTAAGGACACATTATCCAAAAGCCAAGGACTTAGCGGCATGACTAGTGTCATTGCAACCATAAAACCTGTTGTTAACCACTGAACAGTGCTCGCGTTAACATTAAAACTTTTCATCAAAATCGGATAAGCCGTTGTCATAGTAGATTGACTAATCGACATGATAAATGCAATCGATAATAACGCAAGTGAAAATGGTGTTAATTTTCTGATGTTTTTAAACATAATACCCCCTCAAACACTTATTTATATTCATTCTAATATAAATAAGTATAAAATTCAACTTTTGACGGATAATTTATAATGATATTATGTTAAAACGTTGCATGCGCTAATTCTTACTTAGTTTTGTTCACATCACCTGTTTTTTCAACAATCAATCTGACGTAATTTCGTGCGCCAAGAGGTCCTTGGTGGACACCATCATCAGCGAACCAATCCGAATGTTTTTTTGCCAAACGATACCAGTCAATAATATGTAGATTTTTATAATCATTATTAGCTTTCGCCAACATATCATTGTTATCTTTCTGCCAAGGTTTACTCTGTACTAAATTATTAATCCAATAAACCTGTCGCTTTGTACCAAAGGTTTTCATCATGCAATCTAAATCTTGTCTTCTAATCTCACCATTTGTTCCTAATCCTACCAAGATGTTCGGTGCCAACTCATCGTTGCGAGCCATTTTTTTCACTAAATTCGGTGCCTCGTAGGCTTGGCGCCCCACCTTTGCGTCGACCACTATCTTGGGATTAATGTCTTGGAGATATGGTGCTGAATCTAACATAACCGAATCACCAATAGCTGTAAATGACATATTCTTGAAGCTCATGTATTGTGCAGCGTTTAAATCATATGTTGCAATTACTTTTTTATCAGCTGCCGACATGTTTTTATTACTTGATCGCTTAGAAGAGTGTTTAGCCGATTTTTGAGCGATTTGATTACTTTTTTTCACCGCCAACTTATTTTTGAGTAATTTCTTTTGTAATTCAGTCTGTGGTTGCGGTTGACCAGCATTTTGACTTGCCAATCCATGACCTATGAAAAACAAAAAAATCAGCGCAGGCGTTAAAATTAAGAAAAATCGATTACGTGATTGCACCAACCAATGACCAACTTGGCGCAGGTTTTCTCCATTACGACGGAACAAATTTTCAACATAGCGGTAGCTCAATTCACTTAGCAACAGAACAAGCGCAATTTCAATCAATATATTCAAAACATTTGGTTGATAATGTGGGATAAATTTTTCGTAAAACACAAAAACTGGTAATTGATATAAGTAGATACTATAGGAACGTTTCCCTAAATAATTTAAAAGTTTGTTATCCAATATTTTGGCATGCCAGGAAGCCGGATGAGCTGTTACAGCAACCAAAACAGTACTTGCTATAGTTAACAAGTACATTAATCCATAATAAGTCGCAGGATGTTGCCCATTCAACCACAATGTTCCTAATCCCCAAAGTAAAAAGGAACAGAATCCCGCAATATTAAGATAGCGTTGCACCTTGCTACTAACATGATTAGAGAGCTTAATCGAGGGCCAAACAAATGCTAGGGCTGTGCCCAATAGGATAGCAAATAGTCGGGTATCCGTGCCATAATATACTCGATTAATAGCAGTAGGATCATACAAAACAGCCATTAATGTTGCACTAATTAATGAAAGCAAAATTAGTACACTAGCAATATTTATTCGCTTCAAACCCAATCGTAAAATAGCCCAAACAACTATCGGCCAAATAAAATAAAATTGTCCCTCTATCGAAAGTGACCATAGATGTGTGAAAGGCGAAGCACCACCAAATTGTTGAAAATAGGACGGTCCATGGCCAATTGCCCAAAAGTTAAAGACATACAATAAATTAGTTTCAACAGTAGGACGTAAATTGTAGACTAACTGATGATCAAAAAGCAAAATCACCGCAGTCACTATCAACATCATGGCTACTAAAGCAGGATACAAACGCTTTAATCTGCGTTTATAAAACTTAAAAATTGCAATCTTGTGATTACGATCAAACTCTTGTATCAATTGATCAGTAATTAAATATCCTGAAATCACAAAAAAAAGTGGCACGCCAAACCAGCCACCGACAAATTTTGTGGGCATTAAGTGAAATAAAATAACACCAATGACAGCTAAAGCACGTAAGCCATCAAATCCCTTGATATAACGTCTTTTTGGACTTTCCATAATTTTGACCGTTATGTTCCCTCAATAATCTCAAATACACGAAATCTACATCATTTCTCTAATTTTACTTTTATTAACGTAACATGTCAAATATTTCAATATTATTTCTTAATTAATTGTTGTTCCTCGTTTTTCAAATGTATGTGGTAACGTAACTTGCATGTTATCCACCACTTCATTATTCATCAATTTAGTTAACATACGCATTGCGACTGCACCAATATCGTACTTAGGTTGACCGATTGATGTTAGAGCAGGACGCGTCACAATTGCAAATTTTGTATCATTTGATGTGATGATTTCAAAATCTTCAGGAACTGACTTCCCTTGATCGCGCATATAATTCATGATTCCTAATGCAACTTCATCATCATGAACAATAGCTGCTGTTGCATTAGTGGCAAAAATTTTATCAGCGATTTGATAGCCAGCAGAATAGTCCTGATGAGAGGCAAATAACAAATCCTCATCAAACTCTTGTCCGGCAGCTTCTAGACCTGCTTGGTAGCCAACTAAGCGATGTTGTTTGTTAATTGCATATTCCATTGGTCCGGTAACTAACGCTACACGTTCATGTCCATTTTTAACTACCATTTCAACCGCTTCTTTAGTAGCTGCAATATAGTCAATGTTAACACTTGGCAAAACCTTTTCAGCATCAATAGAACCAGCTAAAACAACCGGTGCATCAACAGAGGAGATTGTCTTTAAAACTTCACGATCCAATTCATTGCCCATAAAAATAATGCCATCAACTTGCTTGCTGGCAAGATTGTTAATAGCCATTGTTTCACGCACAGGATCTTCATCTGTATTTGTTAGCAAGACATCATAATGATACATATTAGCGACATCATCAATGCCTCGTGCCAGTTCTGAATAGTACATGTCTGTTACGTCTGGCATCACAACACCAATGGTAGTCGTCTTTTTTGAAGCCAGCCCACGTGCTACAGCATTGGGATGGTAACCTAATTCTTCAATCGCATCCAATACTTTACGTTTCGTAGATTCACGGACATTACTGTTGCCATTTACAACTCGCGATACTGTTGCTAGTGATACACCAACTCGACTAGCAACATCATAAATTGTAGCCGTTTGCTTTTTTTGCATAATTTATTCCTCTTTAATACATTTATTATTATTTTTTTTAGAAGTTATCTACACTATTATATCAAATCAGAATCAAATTGCAAACGCTTACAACATTAATTATAAGTGTTTTCACCATTGTTTCACTTTGTTACAAGAAAAGATTCATCATGATGAAAGTGATACAATGTATTTATATAAAATTTCACAGGAGTTAGTGTCATGAATGCAGAAAAAATCAGCGCATTAACTAGCTGGCTGACCAAACAAGAGTTGTCAGGCGCTATCATTACAAATTACCACAGTGTTGCCTATTTAAGCGGTTTTGAATCTGATCCAATAGAACGTGTTTTAGCGCTCGTTCTACTGGAAAATAGTGAACCTTTTTTGTTTGGACCGGCACTGGAAGTCAACAGTATGAAAGAAAGTGGCTGGCGCTATGCTGCTTTTGGCTATGAAGACCATGAAAATCCTTGGTTAAAATTAACTAACCATATTAGAACATTAACCAACGGTAAAAAGTTTGCCATTGAGGCCGATAATCTAACAGTTGCACGTCTTAAATTACTGCAAACCGCCTTTCCTGACGGAGAGTTTTCTATTGACATTACAGATCAAATTAATCAACTTCGCCTAATAAAAACACCAGACGAAATAGCACATATGAAGGCCGCTGGTCGTGATGCGGATCGCGCCTTTGAGATTGGCTTTAACGCTCTAGAGATTGGTATATCAGAGTTAGCCGTTGCCGCTGAATTAGAATATGAACTCAAAAAAGCAGGCGTAGCTAGCATGAGTTTTGAAACGCTAGTTCAATTTGGGGCCCACGCCGCTGACCCACATGGTTCAACATCAACAAATACACTCAATACTGGTGAAATGGCGTTGTTTGATTTAGGAACGATGACTGAAGGATATGCCTCAGATGCCACAAGGACAGTAGCTTTTGGAAACGTGAGCGACGAAGCCAAAAAAATACATGCTATTACGCTCGAAGCACAACTCACGGCCCAATCACAAGCTAAAATTGGTATGACAGCCAGCGAACTGGATGACATCGCACGAAATATCATTACAAAAGCTGGCTATGGTCAATATTTTAATCATCGACTCGGACATGGCTTAGGCTCATCAGTACATGAGTTTCCTTCAATCATGGCGGGAAATGATATGATTCTTGAAGAAGGCATGGTCTTTTCTATTGAACCTGGTATCTACGTTCCAGGTGTTGCTGGTGTCCGTATTGAAGATAGTGGTTATATGAGTAAAGAAGGTTTCATTCCTTATACGCACACAACCAAAGAACTACTACAATTCTGAAATAAATAAAAGACCAATGACTTAAGTCATTGGTCTTTTATTATATAGCATTCATAATTGCTACAACTAGCAATGGTATCATTGTTATACCATTATTCAACATATGAACGGCAATACTATTTTTCAAATCACCAGTTTTTTTGTAAATGTAGGCGAGCACCATCCCCATGCTAGCGTATATCACATAACTTAAGGTGTCGGCGAGATTAGTGGGAATCGTATCCATGTGTGGCAGTGCAAAAACTGCCCCCGACAAAATAATATTTGCCCACCACCAACTTTTGCGGAAAAAATAATTTAAAATAAGCCCACGAAAAACTAATTCTTCAACTACAGGTGCCAAAAACGTACCATAAATTACCATAGCAACCATTGTCACATTTAAATTTGAAGTTAGCTCATTAATAGCCTCTTGATTTTCGGTTGTGGTAACCCCTGTTAGTTGAACCCGTAATTGAGCTAGTATCATCTCGATGGCTATCATAACAAACCACATACCTACTAGCCACCAGAGGCCTCGCCAGTTTCGAATATCTGGTTTGGTAAAGACTGGGCCAGATACATTTTTTCTTAGTAGTCTATAAGCATAGAACCCAATGCCTATATAAAAAATGAACATTGTTGCGGCACACAATATTTGTAAAAATATATTATCTGTTTTTGTAGCAAGGACCAAAGGGATGGGTGCCACAACTATTAAAAATAGCGTAAAAACAACATTGATTATTCTAAGCAGTAAAGATTTTGGTCTTACTTCATTTGTCGTTTCAAGCATCGTCATCCTCATCCAGTGTGCGCTTTTTCTTTTGCCAATACAGCCATACAAAACAAATGTTAAACACGATGAACAAAACAGCAACAAGCGTTATCGTTACCCATAATGGCCAGTTTTGTTGGTCACTCAACAAGAATATTAGGACAAAAAGTGCGAAACTAACAACCGACAGTATGATTCTCGTAATTAAATTACCCATTTATTTTCCTGTATGTTCATTAATGAATTCCGCAACCGCGCCTTCATTATTTGTTTTTGACAATACCAAGTCAGCCATTTCTTTAATTTCCGGTTTAGCATTTGCCACGGCAACACCTACGCCTGCGGCTTTGATTTGAGCTGCATCATTCAAATTATCACCCAACGCAGCAACTTCGTTTCGTGATATTCCCAGCATGTCAGCTAATTCTAATCCGGCAGAACCCTTGTCACTCCCCTTGGGATTGAACTCAACATAACGATTGGAACTGAATGTTGTCAATACCCTATCAGCAAGCTGAGCATTAACCGTGTCAGCAATTTTTTGTAATACATCTGGATCACGATGTTCAAAAATAACTTTCATTATCGTTTTTTCATTCGAAAGAAAATCTAACTTATCGTCGGCCATTTCTTGATATGGCACACTACGTTCTCTCATGTATTGTTCATCATTTTTTGAAATATTATAAATGAATAGTGTATCTATCGTGTAGATGTGTGTATCAATGTCCGCCTGAATCTGGCCAAGAGAGAAAATTTTCTTGGCTAATTCCAAATCCATGCCGTGTTGGACAATAATCTTTTCGCCACCATCTTCATGGATTTCCACGATTGCACCACCGTTGTATGAAACCACGTACTGTTTGTTTTGCTTGTTTAAGCCTAGATCCTTTAATGTACCAAAAACAGACTTATAAGAACGCCCAGTATTAGGAACAAAATAGCTGCCATTTTTCACAAATTTTTGAACAGCAGTGACATTTTGAGAATTAATCGTACCATCATCATCGAGCAACGTTTCATCTAAATCTGAAAGAATCAATTTTATCATTATAATCTCCAATTGTGTTTGTACATTCATTATAACAAAACAGTTTATTTATTCGATAATTTACCAATAAATTTTATCCGTGCTTGACACTGACCACATCGATAGCGTTCAGTTTGAAATCGGCGTTTTCGAATAATATCATGCCCATTTTCACAACGATATAACCACTGACACTTAGGTGATTGTCTTTCACCAATATCAGGTGCATATCGAATACCGCCCACACGCACTAATAATTGTTTAAAATCGCTATCCTTGTGTTGATACCCTTGATGACTTAAATGTAGATGATAGTGTACCAATTCATGCTTGATAATTTTGTTAAAGTCTTCTAATGTAACCATTTTAGGATTGAATTCTAAATCATGTGTTTTCAAAAGATAGCGACCACCTGTTGTTCGTAGATGGCTATTGAATGTTGCATGATGTTGAAATGGACGATCAAAACTATCAAATGATATTTTCTCAACAAGATTTTGTAATTCGTTATCTGTCATTTTAACACATCGTTTCAATTAATATTTTGGCCAACCATACAAAAAGTCCCCAAACAAATAACAACTTGTGAGGACTTACTTTAACAAAAATATATCATGATTCAGTACAATGCCTGCAATCATTAAAACGTATCTATATTGTAAATGTTTGTTAGTCCAATGAATGACACAAAGTATTTAAACATTTAATTTTGGTGTTCAACAATGTAGTCGACTGTCTGTTGCAACGTAACCAAATTTTCAGCATCATCATCAGAAATTTCGACATTAAACATATCTTCTACTTCTAATACCAGCTCAACAAAGTCGATAGAATCCGCATCGATATCTGTCAAAAAATTCAAATCCGGCGTAATGGTATCTCTTTTCACATTAAATCGTTCTGCAATTTCATCCGCCATCATATTATAAATTGCTTCTTTTTCCATTGCCATCAGTAATTACTCCCAGAATCTTTAATCTAAAGAACTATTATACCATAACTTATTCACTAATTTGTGACTGCAATTCATTCTTCGCAGCTTGCAACTCATCCTTATGGTCTGCAATGTATGTTCGAATATCTGGTACTAGATTTTTTTCAATCATTTTTTTAATCTGTCCCATTGTATTAGCAACTGCATTAGCTTTGGCAGAACCATGCGTTTTAACGACAGGCGCATTAACACCTAAGATTACTGCACCACCAGCTTCATTATAGTCCAACTTCTTTTGAATATCTTTGAAAGCTGGCTTTAACAAGAGACCGCCCATCTTACCACGAAGCCCTGTTTGCATAATAGCCTGCTTAATTTGCTTCAACATCATCAATGCAGTGCCTTCCGTTGCTTTCAATGCTGCATTACCCGAAAAGCCATCAGCTACCACTACGTCTGCAGTTCCTTCTAATAATTCACGTGCCTCAACATTACCCAAAAAATTAAAAGATTGTGAGTTTTTCATCAGCTGATGCGCTATTTTATGAACCTCATCCCCTTTATCCTCTTCTGCGCCATTGTTCAATAAACGCACTCGTGCATCATTAATTCCTAAAACATGAGAAGCATAAAAGCTCCCTAATATTCCGTATTGATATAAATGTGAGGCTTTACTTTCAGCATTTGCACCCAAATCCATAAATACAAATTGATCATTTTCACCAGCAAAGCTTGGTAAAGCGGTGGCCAAAGCTGGACGGTCAACACCTTTGATACGACCAATCAAGAAAATAGCACTTGATAGTAGGGCCCCTGTATTTCCAGCACTAAATAAAGCATCGGCATCGCCAGCTTTAACGGCATTTGCGGCACGAACCATTGATGAGTCTTTTTTACGTCGCATTGCTTTAACCGGCTCATCACCCATCTCAATAACTTCAGTTGTGGGAATTAAGGTAATATGTGACCAATCCTTTACAAGTGGCTTAACCTGTTCACTTGTTCCAAAGAGTAAAAATTCAATATCTGGATAACGATCACGAGCTATTTCTACACCCTTGACTATTTCCATCGGTGCGTAATCGCCACCCATTGCATCTATTGCGATTTTCATATTTTTTAAATGTGTCAACTAATATTAGCTGAACACGTTCCTTTCCATTTTTAATCTCTATTCTTACGCCAACACTGCTTAATCTAAGTGCCGATAATGCGCCATTGTTCTTGATAAGTAATCCACTAGTTCCTGATTTTCAGAGGATTTATCCCAATCGTCAGTACTAACCATACTAATTGCTTCTTGCTGAGCGACTTCCATCATTTTCAAGTCTTTAATCGGATCCCCAACGGCAAATTCTGGTACACCAGACTGTTTGGTTCCTAATATATCGCCAGAACCGCGTAGTTCTAGGTCTTTTTGCGCTAAGAGAAAACCATCTGTTGTCTCAACCATTGCATCAAGCCTAGCACGGCCATAATCGGTCTTTGGATCTGCGACTAAAATCGTGTACGATTGTCTCGTACCACGACCAACTCGACCGCGCAATTGGTGTAATTGTGCCAATCCAAATCGATCTGCGTCCATAATTAACATGATACTAGCATTGGGTACATCAACACCCACTTCAATGACTGTAGTAGAAACTAAAACCTGAATTTTGTTTCTTTTAAAGTCGGCCATCAAAGCTTTTTTTTCGTCGTTCGAGAGCCGACCATGAAGTAAGCCAATTGTGTCATTTGGCAGTTCAAGTTGTAATGCTTCATACATTGCTTGCGCATTCTGCACATCTAATGCTTCTGACTCTTCAATCAGAGGCGTCACAACATATGCTTGCGCGCCCTCTGAGAGTTGTTGTTTAAGAAAATTAATTGCCGAGTCAATTTGATTATGACTAATCTTTCGTGTCTGAATTTGCTTGCGACCATTGGGTAGTTGATCAATTATTGATACATCCATTTCTCCATAGGCAGTGATAGATAAGGTACGAGGAATTGGCGTGGCCGTCATTGCTAGTATATCAGGATTCACACCATTTTCACGTAATTTTGCACGTTGATTGACACCAAATCGATGTTGTTCGTCAATCACTGCTAAACCTAGGTGATGAAACATTACATCCGGTTGTAACAACGCATGTGTGCCAACTAAGATATCTATTGTTCCGTCAGCTAAATCTTCTAATAGTTGACGTCGAGCTGCAGCTTTCATACCACTGGTCAATAGTTCAATGCGAATGTCAACGCCTGATTTTTCAAACATTAAAGCTAAATTAATGGCGTGTTGCTGAGCCAAAATTTCAGTCGGCGCCATCAATGCAGCTTGCATTCCTGCGGTGACAACAGCATATAATGCAATTGCTGCAACTACCGTTTTACCAGAACCTACATCACCTTGTAATAAGCGGTTCATGTGAACTGGACGTTTTTGATCTGTCAAAATTTCAGAAACAACTTTTTGTTGTGCCCCCGTCAATGTGAAAGGTAAGCCAGCTTCAAATTTGTTTAGCGCTTTACTATCATAATTAATACCTTCACCGGAAAAGTTCTTATCAGCTAATTTGAGCAATTGTAATCTCATTTGAAATATAAAAAATTCCTCAAAAGCTATACTTCGGCGTGCTAATTTAGCTTGCTCCATGTCAGCGGGAAAATGCATATTTTCAATTTGCGTATTTCTGTCTAGTAAACGGTATTTTTGACGAATTTTATCGGGCACTAACGAGCCAACTGTACCACGTACATCGGCCCACGCAATTTCTATCAAATGACGTATTGTTTTAGCGCTTATTTGTTTTGACGAAGGGTAAATTGGGTCAAGTTCATTGGAAGCCTTGGAGATCACTTTCATTCCTGTCAAGGACGCTTTAGCAGCATCATAAGTACCATAAACAGCAACTTCTTGGCCGACCTCGACATTTTGAGCAATCCATGGCTGATTAAAGAATGATACACGTACATTTTCATGCTCTATCATTAGTCCAAAACGTGTTTGAGATCGTTTGCCAAAACGAGTCACAACAGCGGGTGTACTCACAATTCCCTTAAAAGTAGCCTTTTCTCCATCCAATGTTTCAGAGGGTAGCCGTTCTCCTAAGTCTTCATAACGGAATGGAAAATAATTGATTAAATCCTCAATGGTAAAAATACCAATTTCATGTAACGCATCTAAGCGCTTAGGACCTACACCTGGCAAAATATTCACATTGTCATTTAGGGTTATCATCTTGAATATTATAACATATAAAAAAGTACCGATAGCGTGGCAACAGCAACAGCAGAGCAATGCTATCTATATCATTTCTTGACTTCATTTTAAAAAAAATAGTTGGCAGTGTCTGCCTGTATTTGCTCGTCAAACGCTAACATCAATTCAATGGTTGAAAGACATCAACAATATTTTTCATGTTATCTATTTTTTCACCAAATAGCTTTTTATTCGCTTGCAGGCAAAATCTTCAATCATAACTATTTCTTATATAAAAAACACTGCTAAAATTATAATGTCAGCTTGTTCAATTAAACTAGCATCCATAAAATTTTACAGCGTTTATCATATTTAGAAGGTAGTAACCGGAGTCGAACCGGCGATCACGGTTTTGCAGACCGTTGCCTTACCACTTGGCTACACTACCAAACTTATTTGCGTTGTCACATCAAACAACAACGCTCTTAATTATATATAAAATTGATCAAAATTACAACATTTTGGTTACTTTTCATATACATTGTTACTAATCGGTCTTTAAACACGGTTTTCAGTTAGCCCAACCGATTATCCAAAAGTATTCTTTGTAACTCTTCTTCAATTTCAGGTGTCTTAACCCATTCTTCCCAGCCATCATATTCCAAAGGCAATAGTTTATAGTGTGAATTAATATACTCTTCCACTTTTTCTACGTGAGTGGAGCGTGGTATGTTCACTTTCAAAATCTGAACACTTTGAATAAACCCGTGTTCAGCCGCATACTCAGCACGACCATTATGAGGGATGTTTCCTAGCTCAAAATAAGAACTGCCGTCATTACGTGTGATTCGTTCAATTAAATCAAAAGTTTCTTTCATAATGAATTAATTTTTAATAATGAAGTCTTAGAAGTGGACTTCATTCTCCTTTTCTCATATTTTTGCTTTGTATTTTTACATATCCATGTACAACTAATCGACTAGCTACCCAGATACTCATCAAAATTCCTAGCATACCCAACAACATTGTAACAACTTCCATCATTAATAACTTTGCATTAAAAAACATTGCGATTGAATACCGTAAGCGAATAAACCAGATTAAAAGCGGTAAATTGGCCCCTAAAACCCCAAAGAAAAGTGTGTTAATAGCTGTACCTAATATTTGCCCACCGATAATATGTGCATGCGCATATAGACTTTTTTTGCTCAAATTTGGTGTACGCTCTATAACCTCATTCAAGTCCGCCACAATAGCCATTGCGGCTTCAGCAACAGCCCCTAAAATGGATATAACCATTACAATTACAGCGACCTTTGTGAAAGGAAGACCGACATTCAACGATAAGCCTTCCAGTTCTTCCGAATTTTCGGTTGCAAATCCTTGAAACTGGCCTAAATGCTGAACCAAAATCGCCACTACCATCAAAATTGACACAACTATTAAGCTTGTCTTAAAAGCTGTATTAGTCACAAATTGATTTTCTGCACCTAAATAAATTGCAAGAGCCAAAATAATGACACTCATTAAAGCCGTAACAATGTAAGCATTAAATTGCCAATTGATTAAAATCATTAAAATGAAAATGACGATAAAGTTCAACACCAAGCCTACAAAAGCTTTCATTCCCTGAACACCGCCAACAAATACCATTAAAATAAATAAAATAATTATTAATAATCCAATTGCATTCATTAGTCCACCACCTTGTATCGCTCAGCAATCCAGCCAACCAAAGCACTAGTGACAGGGACAGCTAATACAATGCCGATTCCAGAAATAACTGTCTGTAAAATACCTAGGTTCATAATTTGGTCAAGTATATAGGGCCAATTATTGCCATTTCGTAGCATCAAAAAAACCATCGGCATTGTTTCCGCAATGAAAATCATGAATAGTACATTAATTAATGTACCCATAATATCGCGCCCAACATTCATTCCCGCATGCCAATAATCCTTGAAGTGTCGCTCGATTTTTTCACGACGCAGACCAAATAACGCAGCAACAATATCTGCAGCTTCATCCATAACCGCTCCTAGAACACCAATAATCGTTTGGGCGATAAACAAAGTCACTGGCACTTGCGTTACATACGACATTGTTTCAAAATGAACACCTTCATTACCTGTAATTTTAAGGGCAGCAAACATGATGAACATCGTAAGGACCGTTGATAAAAGAGTTGCCAAAAGCGTAACCACCATCTGAAGGGTTCTGCCCAATACTAATACCAAACTCAGTGAGGCTACAACGATAGCTAAAATACTAAAAATCAAAATGACATTCGGATTTTTAAGATGAACATCTATATATAATGCAATTGCAAAAAGAATCACATTAGCGACAAGGCTGAGGGTTAGCCATGACGTCGCACGCCATTTTCCGTAAATCAATAACAGCCCTAATAGTAAAACAACTAAAGATCCGATGACTGCGTCACGTTTAAGAGATATAATGCGAGAATGTCCCGCATGCCCTGTTAATAATAGCTGGTCTCCAACTTTGTACTTATGTGTCACAGTTTGCGAATCGGTGTATTGATTTGTCAACTTAATGATTTTGTTTCTGTTTAACAGTTTAACCGTTAATTGTTGATGATAAATATTATCTGTATTATTATGCTCATCTGTCGTTTTTTGTTTGGACTGAACTTTGACATGCGTAACCTGCCCTACTGGCTCTTGATACAAAAATGAATCAGATCTCAATAGAAACCAAGCAGCAATTACGGCAATGGCCACAAACCAATAATTTTTTGTTTTTTTTAGGAATATCAATTTTCTAACCGTTTATTTTTTCCTGTCATTTGGACCGGCTTAGCTAGAAACTTCACTCTTTGCATGAGTCTAGCAGCTTTAATAGGTTCATTACCTTCCCTAGTTTGCGACAGATATTGTTCAAACCCATTCGCATCAAAATTAGAGGTAAAAAAAGTTGTTAACTCATTTTGCATACGGTATTCCAAAATAATACCAAGAATCGAATCTCGGCTCCACGCTGTCAACGTATCTGCGCCAACATCGTCAAGAATTAACACAGAAACACTTTTTGCCTTACTTAATAATTCATCCAAAGATTCATTTTTATGATCAAATGTTGCCTTCAAATCACTAATAAATGAAGGGAAATGTAATAACATAACGCCTATGTTATTAACGGCCAATGCGTTAGCAAGAGCCCCCATCATATATGTTTTACCTACGCCAAAATCACCGTATAAATAAATACCTTGAACAAAGTTGTTTTGGACCGTACTAGTTAAGTTTTTTAGAATTTTATTGAGCGAAACAAATGCTTCCGTTTTACCCTGTTCCTCTTGGGCATGATCAATGATTTCCTGCCCGATAGTGCTCCAATCTGCTGAACGAACAGATTTTGGCATTTTGTACAAAGTCAGTTTTTCACGTTGCATTAATTGTTTGCGTGTTTTTTCATCAGCAACATAATGAACTATTGGATAACCTTTTTCAATCGTTAACTGTGGATAATATCCTGGATAGAGAACTTTTCCCCCAGCTGCAATTCTTTTCTTTTGTTGAATGTACTCATACAGATCACCCATTTTAAGTTGAAAAGCATCTGAGTTCAATTCATCTTGATGCTCATTCCAAAAAGAACGTATATCTTGATCCTTTCCAATGGATTCAATAATATCCGATAAATTAGCTTTATTAGCATATTGTTGCTGAAATTGCTTGAGTACTTCAGATAAATTCTGCATATTAATCTCAATTCTTAGTCTTAATATTCAACTTTTTTAGTTCAGCTAAGGCTTCCGCTACTTCATCCACAGAAGTTGCTGGCTTATTTTGGGAAGTATCAGAAGGCATTTTTGGTTCGACACGCGTCACTTTTTTGGTATAGTTTCGCTTTGTAGGGCGACTAGGTTGATATTTTTCAATTGCATCTAGTGCTGCTTCAGCCGAATTCACATGCATTTTCAACCATGAATTAGCAATTGTTTCCGCTGTATCAACATTGACAGTATCACGATTTCGTTTACCCAACTCGTACCAAACCAACATGTTGACAACCTCTGCTTTGAGGCGCACATCTTTGATCATTTTACTGATGAAATAATATTCATTTCGTGTCACAAATCCGCCACCTTTTTTAAACTTAACATCTTCAATAAAGGCATTAGGCGCTAATGTTTTTGCATCTTGAACTAATTGTAACATTTCTCTGGAACGGTTTTGTTGTACTGGCTGTGAGACCACCGGCTCTGCAACGACGGTTGTACGATTCTGACGCATAACTTGCTGCAAAATCTTTTCGTCAACATCATGCGTATCTAATGATATTGCCTGGGAGGTATAGCCAGCCAGCGTCACCTCATCAACACCGTAAATCACGTGCATCGATACTAAGAAATCACGATGTTGTGCTAACTTTTCTATTGTTGTACCTCTCACTAAGCCGGTAAAGTTTTCAAAATTAAAGTCATCTTCTATTTCAATTTTGCCATGACTTGCTTTTACTTCAACTGTTGGTAATGAGGTAGCTGTATCGTGCTTGAAGACCTGTAAAAACTTGGCGGATATATTATCCCCCTTCACGTTTGGTTGTCCTTGTGTAGCATATCGTTTCTGGAGTGTTAAATAACGTTCTTCCCCAACATATTTAAACAATAGTCCGGCCAATAATTTTTCTTTGAAAAAACTGTCAACGTCAAGCGGAGCAAATAATTGATACGTATAAATTTCTCCCAAAGCATCTTCCGTATAGAGTGTCGTCAATAGGCCAACCGCTTCTAAACGACGACGAACCTTAACAAAATCGGGTAAACTGACATTCAGACTATCTAAAATAAAATTATGATCTTCACGTGCATCTAGTCGTGTATTGTAGGGTAATTCTCTTACCAACATATGGTACAATGCATATCCAGTTGCACCAATAAACGGCGTGTATAAATCAAAAGCACGATCTAAATCAGTCAATGTGATTGGTGTGTTTGACTGCACAAAAACACCAGCCTTAGCGTGAAACTCAATTGTGCCATCATTTTGCATCATGCGTTGACGCGATCTCCTTTATTTTTTTGATTAAAACTGTAACTTGTTTCTGTAGCTCTTCGATACGGCCATTATTGTCTATAACATAATCAGCTCTCGCAATTTTCTGCGACATAGGTAACTGTGCCTTTACACGATTACGTGCCTCCATATTACTAAGTTGATCACGATTTTCCAAACGAGATAATTGAATTTCTTCGCTAGCAGTAACAACAATTATTTTGTCCACTAACTTATTTTTATCATAGTCTCGTTCAAATAACAATGGCACATCCAGGACTAATATTGGCACATTTTGTAAACGCCAAAAATTAATTTTATCTGCCATAGCACTGCTAATGGCTGGTTGCATAATATCATTTAATTTTTTTAATTGGGCACCATCTTCAAAGACAATTTGACCAAGCTTACGTCGATCTAATACGCCATTGTCAATTATCCCTGGACCAAACGCTAATTTAATTTTCTCAAGCGTTGGTGTTCCTGGCTCAACAACTTCACGAGCCACTATATCTGCGTCAACAATTGGAAAACCTGCTTGACGCAACAAAGCGCTAACTGTTGATTTCCCTGTAGCAATTCCACCTGTTAAACCAATTGTCAACATTTACTGTTCCTCGCTTACTTCATTATTTAGCTTAAATAACCGACGTGAATAAGCTACCTTAGTAGCATTCAGATAAGGAATAACATAAATGTAAGCCAAGCCAGCTGTCAATATTCCTAATAAATGCCAACCAATAAAACTCAAGTCTAATAAAAATAATTCCCACTTACGGCCATTCATTATTTTTCGGCTACGCGTAATATAATCTGTCAATGCATTGGCTTGTTTTCCAGCATCCAAATCTAGTTTATAACTAAAATACGTTTGAGCGTAGGAATAATGCTTAATCAATCCGGGAATTGTAAACAGCATCGTCCAAAGGAAAGTCAACATGGACTGCACGACGGCTAATAGCAGACTTTGCGGAAATTTACCATTATTAAATATTTGAAAAGTTTGAATGAATGTTGGATTCTTTTTAGGATTATTAAACCAATCAATAATTGTCCAAGAAACAGACCACATAAATGTTAGCCCAGCTGCATCTTGCAATACTGAAACAATTACTTCGCTCGGATTCAGACCCGGAGATGCTGTTGTTGAAGAAACATCAGCGCTAGACATTAGATTGGTGTCTTTGATCATCGCATACACTGTGAAAGTCATCATTGATAAGGTCGTCACTGTCACAATAATCGCGATAATATTAATTTTGATAGCTGTTCCTAGTCGACCCTTCATCAATTTCTTTGCGTCGCGTTTGACGTCAATAATACTTATTGGTTCTTGATTCATATTAATCCTTCTCCACTTGACAAAATGGACAAAATGTCGTGCCACGTTGACCAACTTTTATTTTAACCATTGGCGTATTGCAACGTAAACATGGTTCGCCAGCATGCCCATAAGCCTGTAATTCATTTTGAAACTTGCCCACCTCACCAAAAACATTACTAAAACTATGCACTGTTGTACCGTGATGCTTAATCGCTCGTTTAATTTCTGAAATGATGTTTGCTCTAAGAACACTCAGTTGAACTTCATCTAGTACATTGGCCGGCGTTTTGGGATGAATTTTGCTTTGCCACAGAACCTCATCAGCATAAATATTACCAATACCAGCTATTTGTGTTTGATCCAATAAAAATGTTTTAACAGGCCTTCTAGACTTTGAAAAAATGGCCTTCATATAAGATAAAGTCAGCTGCTCCTCTGTCGGTTCTGGTCCTAATTTGGACAACGAAGGCACTTCTGTGTTTTCAAAACCAGTTGTGGTCAACGCCATGCGCCCAAAGCGTCTCGTGTCATTGTAAAACAAAGCTCGCTTATCAGATAATTCAAAGACAATCTCTGTATGTTTATAAGGGACCGTCTCAAGGGACTCTACTGAATATTGCCCTTCCATTCGTAAGTGCGAAACAATCGTATGATTATTCGCTAAACGTAGTAATAAATATTTACCACGACGATCAATTTGTTTAAATTCTGTGTTCATGACACCGGTGATGAACTGCTGCCCATCACCAGTAATAACTTTTGGGTAAGGTAACTGTACATCAATAATTTTGCTGCCAATAATTAGTTTTTCAAGCCCACGTCTGACTGTTTCAACTTCTGGTAGTTCTGGCATCTTCCCTCCTGCTGTCTTGTAAAACAAGACTAATTGTTTTATAGCTTGATTTTATAAATTTGCCTTGCATTATTTCTATATTACATTATTTTAACACACAGGCACTAAAGCGCACCCAATCAAATATTGTGTGCGCTTTTAACTTTATATCATATTGTCACGCAAATAACCAAGTATCAAGCTAACCCAATCACTTCGTTTTCCCGTTCTTAGCCCACTTTGGTTTTCCCTTATCTTTGGAACTTTTTGCACGTTTCTTATTTTTAACTTTTGTGGTAGGCTCAACTATAACTTCTTTTTTTGTTACCAAAGGAGCGGCACTTGAAGACTTTTTGGCTTTAGAGACAGATGAAACATTATTTGTGTTTGTATCTTTTGTGACAGTCTTTTCTTGGGACTTTATACTTTTTTCAAACAAGTTTTCTGCTTTGTCTAGATTAAAGCTATCCCCTAATTCTCTTTTCAGGTCACGAATGTCATGATCGTTACCAAGATTCAATACACGACCTATTTTTCCCATACGTCCTGTTCGTCCCGTCCTGTGGACATAGGCTTTCTTACGTTGTGGCAATTGTGCGTTCACTACTAATGGCAGATCTTCAATATCTAATCCTCGCGCCGCAACATCAGTTACTAACAATAAAGTTACTTCACCTTTTTTGAATAAACGCAAAGCGTCTGCACGTTGCACTTGGCGCTTGTCATTACTACCGATGCTCATAACACTCACATGAGCGTGTCGCAAGGTAGCTTGCATATTCACTAAAGCACTGATTGTATTAAAGAATACCAAAGCCTGTTGATTATTTCGGGCTAATTGTATTAATACTTTTTCTTTTGCACGTTGATCCACGTACTGGAATTCATGCTTAATAGATACCGGCGCATCTGTTCCTACAGAAATCGGATGCACTTTTTGTTCAAACGTGTCACTGACATAGTTTAGATCCACACCAGAAGTTGCTGAAAACAATCCTAATTGAATATGTGAAGGCAACTTATCTGCTAGCTCCTGTAAACTGTCATGACGTTCCTCAGTTAACATTGCATCAGCCTCATCAAAAATAACGGTTGCAATATGATCTAATTTTAGTACGCCACCGTCTACCATTGTCAGCACACGACCCAAAGTGCCAACTACAATGTGCGGCTTGTCTTTCTTGATTTTATCAGCTTGTCGACGGCCATTTGCGCCACCAATTAAACTAGCTACACTTGCACCAACAACATTCCCCCATTCTCGAGCGACCTGTGTTGTTTGCATGGCCAATTCTTGGCTGGGCGCTAGGATCAATACTTGTGTACGTTTCAAGTTCGTGTCAATACGAGATAAAACTGGTAATACAAAAGCTAATGTCTTACCAGTTCCAGTTGGTGCTAAACCAAATATTGAATCGCCATCCGTCAAGCGTTGCCAAACAGCACTTTGTATAGGCGTTGGTGTATCAAAAGAGGCGTTAAATTTTTCTAAAAGTTCAGGTTTCATTTTATTCCTTTATATCTGCAGGAAACTCAATGCCTGCAGACTGACGCAAGTCAAACAATGTCTGGTTCACTTGCTTCGCCAACTGAAACCACTGACTATATTCAGCGTGATTTTTAGTTGGGTCGTTAATAATATTTGCAAAATCCTGACTCTCACGAATCATGGGATTTTCTTCGGGTACATCTCCTAAATGATTATTGTTTCCTTCACCATCATAATAAGTAACCTTTTCAAGCTCTGCAATATTGCTGACACTAATTGTATCCTTTAATCCATAAAACTCGCTTGGTAAATACGAATTTGAAGTTTTACCGAAGATAACAGTTACATTAAAATTGTCGTAAAATAGATTGGCTACACCACTACCATCGGCCCCGTTGCGTAATAGTCTAGGTAAATACTGTACGGCATTAGGCGCACCATAAACAGCCAACGCTGCGTATATTGGATAGACGCCCAAATCATATAACGCACCAGCACTGAACTCTCTCGTCAGAACATTTGGCTCCTGCCCAGCTAAGTAAGCATCATAACGGGATGAGTACTTTTGATAAACTAGCGTTGCCCCTTGTAACTGATCCATCTTAGCGACTGTTTCCTGAATGGCCTTGAAATTTGGTTGATGAACATGGCGAGCAGCCTCAAATAAACGCACATCTGGATGTGTTGCTAGCAGAGATTCTATTTTTTCAAACTCTGTTGGGTTACTAAACGAAGGTTTTTCAACAATCACGTGAACGCCGGACTGAATGGCTACCTTAGCCTGTTCAAAATGCAAAGCGTTCGGTGACGCTATATAAACCACATCAATATTTTGATATAAATCACTTAAAGTAGTAACTACATCAACATTGTCTGTATCAAGGTCTAATGATGCTAAAAATTTTTCACCACTAGCTTGTGAACGTGAATAGACTGTTGTTAAATCATACGCTTTTGTTTTTATTGCTGCATCAATGAACATTGCCGTGATCCAGCTTGTACCAATAATACCCAATTTAATCATTTGTACACCTCAAATTTTTTTTGCGTGCCATTAAACACTGTCGTTGGCATTTTAATTGCCTTCAACCCTGATCCAATTGTTTGATCTTCATCATATTGAATAAATAAGTTCTTGCTGTCTGTATTTTTTGTATTGTCTTCAATCAACCAATATTTTGTTTTGGAAATTGTGGACGACAACTTCTTTTGAACATTTGGTGTTGTATAAATAATCATGTCATGATTATAGTGCGAAGCTAGTATTTGGACTAGCGATGCTAAACGTTGCTTGGATGTTGCCGTACTAATCTGATCAGCCGTCACTGAAATTGCAATTGGCAGCTCACCAATATTGTTTCCCACATTGTCAATATAGTATTGTGCTTGTGTCGCTGCTGTGACGCTCGCATCATAAACATGAATGGTCCCAACTTTCAAATGGGCTGATTTAGCGCGGGAAAAACTCGATTTATAACCACCATACATGACCGAACTACCAGATGTCGTGCGCATATAAACAAAGCTCACACCATTACTTGCTAGATTATTAAAATCAACATAGTTAGATGTTTGGTTAATTGACACACCCTGCACTGAAAAGCCGCTAGGAATTGTATTTGTTTGTGTCACCACTGGTTTCGCAAAAACCCAGACAGTAAATGAACAAACAATACCAGACAGAATCAATAGCCAAGAAGTAAATGTTAGTAATTTTTTAGTTTTATATTGTGAGGCACTTGCAAATACATTTTCCATACTATTATTATACAAGAAAATAGATACTTACGCCTATTAACATGCCTTACGAAAATGATAAATCAATAACAAAAAACTTGCTAACATGGTGCATTAATGGGAAAATTGACAGACAAACTAAATTTACTCATACGGAGAGAAAACATGTCTTTAGAAACAAAACTCAACAAGTACGCTGAACTCATCGTAAAAAAAGGGGTTAACGTCCAACCAGGACAAACAATAATCCTTTACGCAGCAGTTGACGAAGCTTATTTTGCTCGTAAAATTGTTGCCGAAGCTTATAAAGCAGGTGCTCACGAGGTTGTTATGGAATGGTCAGATCAAACGATCGCCAAAGAATTTCTAAATCATACGTCGCTAGACCGTCTGAAGGAAGTACCAAATTATCAGGTAACTAAAGCAAATGAATTAATGGACAAATACGCCTCCCGCATTTCATTAATTTCACAGGATCCTGATGGTTTGGCTGACGTTGATGCAGAAAGATTAGCTACATTGACAAAAGCCAATCAAAAAGCATTATTCCGCGTTCGTGAAGCAACGATGAAAGATGATATCTCATGGCTTGTTGTGGCAGCAGCTGGTCAAGAATGGGCAGAAAAAGTATTCCCAGATTTAAAAGGACAAGATGCAGTGAACCGCTTGTGGGAAGAAATTCTCAAAGATGTGCGTATTGATGATGATAGTGATGCAGTGGATAACTGGGATCTACACATCAACAAACTCAAAAACAAAGCCGATTGGTTAAACGAACAAAATTTCAAAGAACTACATTACAAAAACGCAAAATCGGCTTTCACAATTGGATTAGCTGAAGGTCATGTCTGGGAGGCTGCTTACTCCCAAGATAAAGCCGGCAACATCTTCATTCCAAACATGCCGACTGAGGAAGTCTTTACAGCACCAGATAACCGTAATATCCATGGTCATGTGGCAGCAACGCTTCCACTGTCTTATCAAGGTAATGTCATTGAAAATATTGAATTAGATTTTGAAGACGGTCGCATTGTCAAAGCACAAGCTACTTCTGGATTAGATGTATTAGAAAAAATCATCAATACTGACGAAGGGTCTAAATCACTAGGTGAAGTTTCTCTAGTACCCGACCCTTCACCAATTGCACAAAGTGGTATTTTATTCTACAATACCCTCTTTGATGAAAATGCTTCCGATCATTTGGCCATCGGTGCTGCTTATGCTTCTAATATTTCAGGTGGAAAAACAGAAAAACCAGAGAATTTAGCGAAGCGCGGATGGAATATTTCAGATGAACATGTTGACTTTATGATTGGATCAAATGATATGGACATTGATGGTGTCACTCAAGATGGTGAGGTTGTACCAGTATTCCGTTCAGGTGATTGGGCATAAGTTCCTGCATCCTGCCCAAACTTCGAATAAGTGATACACTAGGTTAGAGGTTTACGTATGTTTAATAATCTATTAGATAATTGGGATGGTGGCCGACCAAGGTCAAAAAGACTTTATGATCTATTTTTCATTATTTTTATCGCAATTATAGGTCATGTTGATTTTTGGTATTTTCATCCCCAAAGTAGTATAAGATTCCGATTTATGATAATCATTACAACCCTAATTGCATTAATTTATTTACTTCAGTTGCCTCGTTTAACAAATAATTCTAGTGTCCCCTATAAATTATTGTCGCTATACTATTTTTGTTATATCGGCTGCACTTTCGTACTCACTAATACCTTTACAAACAATATTCTAGGCCTTACCTTTTGGCCTCAGTTACTTGTATTTGTGGTCTTTGAAAGCATCCTATTAACACGAACTATAGAAAAACCAGTTTAACATATAGAAAAAGGAACAGGCTAATGTTGCGCCTGTTCCTTTTTAATTATAAAACTTAGTAATAATGTTATCCTTCAGAACCAATCAATTGTGAACCAAGCTCATAGTTATGTGAATAATCTACCGGAATATCAACAACAACAGGTCCTTGTGTTGAAAATGCCTCGTCTAGCACAGTATCAAGGTCATCTGGTGTTTCAACGCGTAAGCCTTTGGCCCCAAAACTTTCAGCATACTTAACCAATTCAATGTTACCAAACTTAACCCCTGCTGACTGGCCGTTGTATTTCATTTCCTCTTGGAACTTGACCATATCGTAATATGCATTATCATTCCAAACGATGTGGACTGTATTTAATCCTAAACGTACTGCTGTTTCTAATTCCATCGCTGAGAAGAAGAAACCACCATCACCAGATACTGATACCGATTTGGCATTAGGACGAACCATTGCTGCCGCTAAAGCCCAAGGTAACCCTACCCCAAGTGTTTGCATGCCATTAGAGATAAGGTAGTGACGCGCAACATAAGACTTGAAATGACGTGCCATCCAAATATAGTGTGAACCGATGTCTGTTGATACTGTCATATCATCTGTCACATGGGCTTGAATCGACTTAATAACATCCAACGGATGGTTCAAATTTCCTTGTGCTGGGGTATAAGAAGGTTCGTCAGATGCTCGTAGATCTGCTTTCAATTTTTTTAGCACTTCTTTGCTAGTGGTTGGCAGTTCATATCCGTTAAGACGTTCTATCAACAAACGTAGGCTCTGTGCTAAGTCCCCGACCAACTGCCGTTGCGGTACAAAATTATTATCAATTTGAACCTGTGTTGTATCCAAAGCGACAATGTTCAGATTGTTTTCTTTGTTCCAGTTACGTGGCTCATATTCAATCGCGTCATAACCCAATGTAATCACTAAATCAGATTGCTTTAGCAGTTTGTCGCCAGTTTGATTACGGAATAGGCCAATACGGCCGAAAAATGTTTCCGGTTCTAATTCACGTGAAATTACACCAGCGCCTTGGAAAGTTTCAACGACTGGAAAAGTTGTTTGTTTCAGTAATTGGTGTAGTGCAGTAACGGTAGCATCATCAGATCCACGTGATCCCACAAGCAACACCGGTAATTTTGCAGCCTTAATTTGTTCAGCTAACCAATCAATATCCTTAATAGCGGCTGCGCCTTGCTGTGCAGGGGTAATTTTAGGAAGTGCTTCAATAGTTACTTGTGCATCGTCTACATCTTGTGGCAATGAAACAAAAGTCGCACCTTTTTTAGCGCCATTAGCGGCTGCAAAAGCATTAGCAATAATTTCTGAAATATTATTTGGATCTTGAATTTCTGAAGCGAGGTTTGTGATCGGACTAAACAATGCAACTGAATTTGTTGATTGATGAGTCAAACGATATAAATCATTTCTCGGTACTTGACCACCAATGGCTACAATAGGATCGCTTTCAGCGGTTGCTGTCATTAATCCAGTAGCTAAGTTGCCGACCCCAGGACCTGAGGTGGCAATAACAACACCTGTTTTTCCTGTTATACGAGCAAATGCTTGTGCCATAAAAGCTGCATTTTGTTCGTGACGTGCAACAACTAATTTAGGTACTCTTTGACCTTCGGCTGGATGTTCTAATGTTTCGAATAAACGATCAATTTTAGCACCTGGAATTCCAAAAACTAAATCAACGCCATGATTGACTAAACTATCAGTAACAATATCTGCACCATATTTTTTATTTGCCATGATTCATTTGCCTCACCTTATCTTAGTATTTTCATCATAGCACTCTTGATTAAATTTGAGTAGCCTTAAAATTGTGAAGATCGCTTATACAACAAGGTATTATTTTCACAAGAACAGATATAGCTCTTTAAAAATTGTAAAAAAAAGGTTCGTCTTGTTGACAAACCTTTTTGAGAATATTTTATTCACTAAATTCAAATACGAAGTCGGAATTATTGATGCGAACATCGTCACCATCTTTAGCTCCAGCTTCACGAAGTTTATCATCAACGCCCATATGACGTAGTTGACGAGCAAATCGCATAATTGTTGCGTCACGCTGAATATTAGTCATTAAGAATAACTTCTCGATTTCAGCACCGCTAAGCAACCAACGTTCTTCATCCGCAATCCACTCGACTGTGAAATCATGTGTTTCCGGTTTGAACGTGTAGCTCTTTTCAGATGTATCATTTTTGGTCTCTGGTCGATAACTTTCAGGCGCGGGTGCTGTAGCTAACATATCTGCTGTTAAACGCATTAAGTCCTTGACACCATCACGTGTGATTGATGATATTGGTACAATTTCTGGTTGGATGGGTAACCCAGAATCAGTAGCAACTTCTTCCCTAAACTTGGCAAGATTTTCTTCAGAGTCAGGCATGTCCATCTTAGTTGGTACAACAATTTGTGGTCGGTTTAAAATCGTTTCATCATATTGTTGTAGCTCATCTAGTATTTTACGATATTGTGTGTAGGGATCTGTTCCCTCAATACCTGACATGTCAACTAGATGCAGAATAACTTTAGTTCGTTCCACATGACGTAAGAATTGGAACCCCAGCCCGATACCTTGAGAAGCCCCTTCAATTAATCCTGGCAAGTCAGCCATAACAAAATCACGATCGTCGTCTAGACGAACCATACCAATGTTTGGTGATAATGTTGTAAAATGATAAGCCGCTACTTTTGGTTTAGCATTTGAAACAACTGACAGGAGCGTTGATTTACCGGCAGAAGGAAATCCAACTAAACCAACATCAGCCAGTACCTTAAGCTCTAGCTTTAGATTCCTAATTTGGCCAGGTTCACCGTTTTCTGACAATTCTGGCGCTGGGTTTGCTGGCGTAGCAAAATGAATATTTCCACGTCCACCACGCCCACCTTTAGCGACCACAAGTTCTTGGCCGTTTTCAAGCATGTCAGCCAATACTTCACCTGTATCAGCGTCGCTAACGGTGGTACCTTGTGGCACCTTAACGACACGGTTATCAGCTGAAGCACCGGTCATCCCTTTCGTGCCACCATTGCCACCTGGTTGAGCTTTAAAATGCCGATTATAACGAAAATCCATTAGTGTGCGCAGGCCTTCATCTACTTTAAAGATGATTGAGCCACCATGACCACCATCACCACCAAAAGGTCCACCCATTGCTACGAATTTTTCATGACGGAATGAAACAATACCGTCACCGCCTTTTCCGGCCTTTACTTCTATTTGTGCTTGATCTACGAATGCCATATCTATATAGAGCGCGAGCAGATATATTCTTTGCTTGTAAACCAAAAAATTAACATTTAACTTAATCGTTTAGCTGACTATCCTGCGGCGCCTTTTCTCCTTTACTGCTCTACAACGAAGAGCTTGCGAATAATTAACACTCTAGTTTAACATATATAAGCCATCTTAGCTATTATCACCTGCCGAGAGCGACAAATGAATCACACGTGCTAATTTTTCATTAATACCAATGTCAACTAAGTCGCTAACACTTGCTGCGGTAATTTTGGGTAACGACCCAAACTCTCGCAAAAGCTTTTGTCTTGTTTTCGGACCAACACCTTGTATCGTGTCTAAACGTGAAGCAAGTGAGTTTTTTGAACGTAACTGACGATGAAAACTAATAGCAAATCGGTGTACCTCTTCTTGTACGCGTTGTATTAAAAAGAAACCCTCTGACTGTTTGTCAAGAGTAACTATCTGATTAGTCACACCATCGATTAGATCAGCCGTCTTATGCTTATCATTTTTAACCATTGCGGCAATTGGTATATTTGTTAACCCAAGCTCATCCTCTAACACTTCTTGCGCCGCATGCAATTGAATTTCGCCGCCATCCATTAAAATTAAATCAGGAAAATCGCCGTCTTCCTTTAATAGACGAGAATATCTGCGACGAATAACCTCTTGCGTTTCTGCCCATTCATTTGCATGATCTGTCGATTTAATTTTATATTTACGGTACTCTGTTTTATTAGGGATCCCATCGTCAAAAACAACCATGGCACTGACAATCTCAACTCCTTGTGTATGAGAGTGATCGAATGCTTCAATTCGATGACCCATAGGTATTTGAAGTGCATCAGTAATTTCCTTCATTGCCCCAGTCGTTTTTCGCTCATTCAATTGCATTAGTCGGAATTTTTCCTCTAACACAATACGAGCATTTTTAGCAGCTAAATCAAGTAACTCCCGTTTTTCACCACGCACAGGAATTCTAACTGGAACCTCTAGAACAGCAGAAAGTGCTTTTGTATCAATACCTTTTGGTACCAAAACTTCGCGTGGCTTTTGAATGTTTTTTTGCGAATAAAATTGCTGAATAAAACTGGAAACTTCTTCATCAGCCTCACCAACAATGGAAAACGTTCGCTTAAATTGACGAATCAAACGGGCTTGCCGTAGAAAGAATACCTCAACGGTCATCCAGCCCTTATCCATATAATAATTGAATAGGTCTCTTGGTGTAGTGTCTTTTGATAGCACACGTTGGCTCTCAACAGTTTCGTCGATATACTTTAACTGATCACGTAAATCTGCAGCCCGTTCGAATTCCAATGACGATGCTGCAACTTGCATTTTTTCAGCTATTTGTTTCTTGACAATCTTTGTATCACCATCAAGAAACTTTTTGATGCGGCTGATCTGATCATTGTATTCTTGAACAGGAACATCACGGAAACAAGCGCCCAGACATTGACCCATATTATAGTACAAGCACGGTCTACCTTGTGGTCCGTTACAGCGGCGCAATGGATAGTTCTTCTCTAGAAACCTTAGCGTTTCTTGGGCAGCATAGACGTTTGGGTATGGTCCAAAATAAAAACCACCGTCTTTTTTTACCTCATTGACTAAAGCCATTTTTGGATTACGTTCTTTTGTAATCTTGATATAAGGATATCCTGTACCATACTTCAAACGAATATTGTAGTATGGTTTATACTTCTTGATCAATTCGTTTTCTAACAAAAAAGCTTCTTTATCAGAATTTGTCACGATGAAATCAAAATCAACTATTTTGGATACTAATTCGGCTGTCTTTCCGTCATGATCTTGCTTAAAGTATGAACGAACACGATTTTTTAGATTTTTTGCCTTACCAACATAAATAATTTTGCCATTCTGGTCTTTCATCTGATATGAACCAGGCTCACTGGGTAATAAAATTAATTTTTGTTCGATATGTTGTGTTGTATTTGCTAACATGTTTTCATTATACCTTGTCTGTCAAGTTTGTCAGCTCCCAAAATCTTAATTAAAAAATACCCCATTTACACGAAAAGTGTTAAAGGGATATTTTATCTAACTAAAAAATGCTATGAATCAACTATTTTTAATTGAGGCAGCCACGAAGTCATGATACAAGCCTTCGGGACGATCTGGCCTTGACAAAAATTCTGGATGATATTGCGCTGCGATAAAGAAATCATTCTTAGGATACTCAATAACTTCCATCAAACGGTTATCAGGGGATGTTGCTGAGAATAACATACCCGCCTTTTCAAATTCTTCACGATATTGTGTATTGAATTCATAACGATGACGATGACGTTGTTCGATTTCTGATTGATTCCCATAAGCCTTGGCTGTCAATGTGCCAGGTAATAGCATTGCTGGATATAATCCCAGACGTAGCGTACCACCTAGGTTTTCGACGTTGGCTTGATCTTTCATCAAATCAATAATTGGCGCTGAAGTATTAGGATTTAATTCTGTCGAATTCGCGTCCTTATAACCTAAAACATGACGAGCAAATTCGATTGATGCTAGTTGCATACCCAAGCAAATGCCTAAGAAAGGAATATTGTTTTCACGCGCATAACGAATGGCTTGAATCTTACCTTCAGTACCACGTTCACCAAATCCGCCAGGTACAATCACACCATCAGCACCTGCTAACAATTCAGCAACGTTCTCTGGTGTAACATTTTCTGATTTCACATGATTAATCTTGACATCGGCATCTTGGGCATAACCTGCATGCTTCAAGGCTTCGTTAACAGAGATATAAGCATCAGGCAAATCAGTATATTTACCAACCAAAGTCACGTTAACTGTCTTCTTAGGATGCTTAATTAATTCAACCATCTTTGACCAATCAGACATTTCTGCCTTTGGCGCATCAAGCTTTAACTTATTTAATACAACATCATCCATGCCCTGTGCTTGCAGATTTAACGGAATCTCATAAAGAGTTTCTACATCACGAGATTCAATAACTGCATTTTCATTAACATCGGTAAATGTTGATATCTTTTGCTTCAAATTCTCTTCTAGAGGACGTTGTGTACGCAAGACAATCATGTCAGGTTGAATACCTAACGAACGTAATTGTGCTACAGAATGTTGTGTTGGCTTTGTCTTGGCTTCACCAGCCGCAGCTAAGTAGATAATCAAACTAGTATGAATATAGAAAACATTTTCACTACCCAAATCCGACTTCATTTGGCGTAATGCTTCTACAAATGGCAAACTTTCAATATCACCAACTGTTCCACCAACTTCAACAATCACGACATCGGCATCAGTTGATTCAGCAGCTTTTTGCATTTTTTCTTTAATGGCATTTGTGATATGAGGAATCACTTGTACAGTACCACCATTATAATCACCACGACGTTCCTTTGCCAAAACCTCAGAATAAATACGCCCTGTTGTCACGTTAGAATACATGTTTGTATTAATATCCATGAAACGCTCATAGTGCCCCATATCCAAATCAGTTTCTAAACCATCGCCAGTAACAAATGTTTCCCCGTGTTGATATGGTGACATTGTACCGGGATCAATATTAATGTATGGATCTAATTTTTGAATAGCTAATTTCAATCCACGGTTTTTGAGCAATCGACCTAATGATGCTGCAACTATTCCTTTACCAAGAGATGAAACAACACCACCGGTAACAAAAATATACTTCACTTGTTTATCTGCCATAATGCCTCCTCATAATTCAAACGCGCATTGGCTTAACACGTTTTATTGCGACAACTAGGGGTAAAAATAAAATAGAAAAGCCCCCAAGATCAACTTGGGAGCTTTTAACGTCTGTCCCATTAACGGGAGCCCTAATATATATTACAGAGTTGCTGTAGATTTGTCAAATAAATATTGAAATTATTTTTAACTTTGGGTTGAGGAAAAGGTGCTCAGTCAATATTCCTTACCATTAACATTGAGTTTGGTAATTTCGCCTGAGGATATTGTGAGTTTTTCGCCAGCGGATGTCACTAAAATTAATGCACCTTGATCGCTTATTTCAACCGCTTTTCCATGAATTTTTTGACCAGCATATTGAACTACAACTTCGTGTCCCAAGACAATATTGTGCGCCCTATATTCAGGCAAATACTTTCCTGTCTGATATTGATTAATCATGTCAGCAAATTCATCAACCAACTTTGCAATCATCATGTTTCGTGAAAAAACTAAATCCGAAACGATGCCACCAACTTTTTTATCCAACTGATCAGGTAAATTTGTGGGTTGAATTAAATTTAAACCGATACCGACAACCAAAGATGTCAAACTTTGCGACTCTATGTCGAGAACACCTTCTGTTAAAATACCGCCAACTTTCTTATCATTAAAGATTAAGTCATTAACCCATTTAAAGGAGAGTTGATATCCTAAGGATGATGCAATAACGTGTCGAACAATTACTGCTGTAGCGGTGGTCAGTAGTCCTGGCTCTAACACCCTATCATTCATCACCGGTAACGCAATGGATAAATACAACCCTGTTTTTTCCGGTGCAACGAAAGAGCGTCTAAAGCGGCCGTATGCGGCATTTTGTTGATCGGCAATGATAACAGTTGGGTGAACTATCTTCCCAGCCGCTAGGGCTTCCTTAGCATATGAATTTGATGAATCTAATTGATCAAATACCTGAATGTCCCAATTAGTGGCAATCAGCGCCTTAATAGCTGGTACGCTCAAAACGCCTGTTTCTTCATAGCGATAGCCTTTTCTATGTTGACTATCGATTTGATGCCCGTCTTCATTTAGTTTCTGAACTGCTTTCCAAATAGCCGCGCGGCTCACACCTAATCGATTAGCTAACGTCTCGCCACTTAAATATTCACCTTCGTGTTTCAGAAAGTATTTTAAAAGCTGATCAGTTGTTTTCATAGTTTTAGTTTAGCAGAAATAGGTATTTTTGTGCAATGCACATTGCGCGTTAAACAAATGATGGCACTTGGGACACTGATAGTGAGCATGTAGATATTGTGCGGGTGTCATTTGATGCAAACAAACGCCACAGCAGACGGCCGTCTCTTCAGTATCTAGAGAAACTGGCACGAATGGATGCGTATTTAATGCATCATGACATAAGTAACAAGCATAGTATTTTCGACATTTAGCGCAACGATTAGCCACCACATCGACATCCGTATGCCAATGCTTGCAACGGCCTTGTTGATCTAAATTTATTCCTTTAATCACAATGTCAAACGTCTTTTATGCAAGATAATGCCAATAATACTTGCCAAGACAGCTTTGATAGTATCTCCCGGCAAGAAGGCTGCTTGATAAATCAACGCTTTATTTAATGACATGTGTGCCACTATATTTAATCCAATCGCACCAGATACAAGAATGAACAACATTCCAAAAATGAGTAATGTTATCAAAAGTGTTAAAAAACTAAGCTTGTTGTTCTTCTCTAACCATTCTGTTACCCAACCAATTAAAAATGCAGCAACTGGATAAGAAAATAAATACCCTGCTGTTGGTCCAATGAACACAACAAATCCGCCCGAACCACCGCTTAAAATAGGTAATCCAAGGGCTGCTAGAATCAAGAACCCAAGAACTGTGAAGAATCCGTATTTTTTTCCAAGAATAACACCCGCCAACATAATACCCATATTTTGCAAAATAATTGGGGCCGGTATGAATCCTAATGGAATCCCTGGAATAGCGCCCATTACAATAATTACTGCTAATAAAATAGCCGAAGCCGAAAGGGCTTTTGTTTTCATAATATTCTCCTTTAGTAAACCATGTTAATTATTTTAGTTTACTAAAATGGTATTGTCAAGTTAACAGCAAATAAAAAACGCTCAAAGCGTTTTCGATGAACTTACTTCACTATTTCGTCGGTGACTCTTTCTTGTTGCAAAAAATACAATTGACATGATCACTAAGAATCCAAGGCCTATAAACAACGGCACTCGTGTATCTGGATTAAATACCATAAATACTAGTGTTACCAATAACATCAAAATCGCAAAATAGTTAGTATATGGTGCGAATGGCATTTTAAAAGGATGATTCACCATTTGACTAGCATTTTCTTTTCTAAACTTTATCTGGCTCCACAAGATAACAAACCAAGGTACCATGCCTGGTAATGTACTTGCTGAATAAACTAATACGAAAATACTTGAACTACCGTGCCAAAATAAAGGTAATACGGCGTTTAAAATAATCCCTAGTAGGATACCACCTGAAATTGCTAGTACTGGTAATGTGGGTACACGGTGCTTTGATAATTTCAAAAATTTTGGTGAGAGCTCTTTGCCAATTGCCAATGTGTAAAGCATCCGACTAGACGAAAAGATTCCTGAGTTCAAAGCTGACATAGCTGCTGTCATCATCACAAAATTGATAATTCCAGCAGCAGCTGTGATACCTACTCGTGAAAATGTTTCGACGAATGGGGAGCCGACTTGATCTAATTCGTTCCAAGGATAAATAGTAATGATAACAAATATGGCACCAATGTAAAAAATCAATATACGCGCCACAATTGATTTAATTGATTTTACAATAGCTACTTGTGGATTATCCGCTTCTCCAGCAGTTATACCAATTATCTCAATCGCCTGGTATGATGTGATAACTATTGACAGTGCAAAGAAAAATCCTTTAACACCACCAGCAAAGAACGGTCCATACGTCCAAAGGTTTGAAAAACCAATCGGTTGCCAATGATTACCAAAACCCAACACAATAACCAACAAGCCTAAAATAATCATAAATATGATAGTAACCACTTTAATCAACGAAAACCATGTTTCCATTTCACCATATGCTTTAACAGTCACTAGGTTCGCGGCTGTTAGCATAGCCAATACTACCACCCCAGTGACCCAACCAGGAATGTGCGGGAACCAATAATCTAAATACATTCCGACAGCAATCGTCTCACTGACACCAACCGTGAGCCATTGGAAAACATTTGCCCAAACGGTCAAATATCCAGCAACCGGATGAATATATTTTGTTGCATAATTAGCAAATGACCCAACTGACGGATCGACATAAAGCATTTCACCTAAAGCACGCATCACTAGGTACAAAACCAATCCCGCTATCGCGTAGGCTAATAATACCGACACACCAGTCCATTTGATTGTGGCTGATGATCCCATAAACAGGCCAACACCAATTGTGCCGCCAAGCGCAATCATTTGCATCTGTCGAGATGATAAATCTCTGCTTAGTTCTCTATTCTGTTTCTCTGCCATGACAGTTTCCTTTTCTTTAAAACGAATAAAAAAAGCGTCCTTAGAATCTTAAATCTAAGGGCGCTTTTTGCACGGTACCACCTCATGAATAGTTCAAGATAAAGCTTAAGCAAAAATAATTAATTCCTTATTAGCTGCGCTTCATCTTAACTCTTTCATCAGGTTAACGACCAATGACTCCGGTCATACTTTCACTCGTGCTACTCGTATGTCACTTCCAAGGTAGTTTTCCAAACAGCATTGCGTCATTTTCACCAGCCATGACGTCTCTCAAACAACAACTATTAGTACTCTTCCTCTTCAACGTTTTTACCTATAATACACTATATTGGCTTATTTTGCAAAGTCAATTTTAACCAGTATTTAAAACACATTTCCCCCCTATATATCCTAATTGATATACAAAAAAAGAACTGTTCTGAACGAACAATTCTTTTTAAATGGATTATCCCAAAGGTCGCCAACTTTACGTCAGTGCTCCCGCTCGGATTCGAACCGAGGACCTTGGGATTAAAAATCCCCTACTCTAACCAACTGAGTTACAGGAGCATTTCTTATGCCTTAGCACATTTATATATAATACAGACTTTCCAAACAAAAAGCAACCCTTTTTTTCAATTTAAATTACTTTTTTTGATTGGCGTTTATCATTTAACTGAAAAGGCATTCAAATAGCCGTTGTCACTTACAAAAATTAAAATTTTTTGTTAATATTATAGAAAAAAACTACCCAGCAGGTAGTTTTCATTCTAGATTATTTTTCTTGGTCGCCATCGCTCAGATCATCAAGATCATCGCCGCCAGATAACTCTGTCATATTGGCATCAATTGATTCATCATCTGATAAATCGATTTCATTACTCTCATCATCGCTTTCAACTTCAACTTCAGTTTCTTCGTCGTCAGTCTCTGTATCATCATCAGTAACCGTACCAAAGTCTTCGTCTTCAGGATCATCGTCATTATAATCAATAACATCATCATCTGAAGCATTATCAGCAAATACATTAACCTTCTTTTTTGCTGACTTCTTACGCTTAGGAGCGTCTTCTTCATCGTCAAGCTCATGGATAGATTCGTCGATTGCATCAACTGGATACCACGCACGCAAAGCCCATTCATTATTTCCAAGTGAAATGAATGAACCGTCAGTGTTCAAATCTGTATAAAATTGTGAAAGACGTGATTTAAACGTCTCTGCATCAACTTCCAAAAATTCCTGGATTTCTTGAACTAATGAACTAAAAGGCATCGCTTCTTTATGTTCTGTCAAAATGGCTGTTGCAATTTCAACCAATGCAAATTCTTCTTTAGGGTGATTGCCTAATGTTGTAAGTGACATGTTCTACGTCCTTTCGGGGGTTTCTAACTAATCTAGCATACTAGATTTGGGCATAAATTGCAACCGAATTTCATATTGCCCAACAATTTGTTGCATAGCATAAAGAACATAGTCAATCGCAACTTCACCATGCGTTTCTTCGTGATCTATGTTTAGCGCCATTAATGTGGTCAGTGTTTCCAACTGCATCTGCCCAGTTGGTGTTTGATACAAAGCAGGGATACGCTGTGATTTAACAAAAGAGAACTTTGTTAAAATGTCACCTGATCGATTCATACGTACACGGTTCTCTTCAAACTTAAACATAATTTGTGTTTTTTGATTCTCAATTACTTCTGTATATCGTAAATAAAGTGTATCGTTTTTCAAAAAAAGTTGTCCATTTGTATGAAATTCGAATTCTTCAAGATCATTTTCTTGACGAATTTTCGTTTTTAGATGAATTTCAACATCTATTTGGTCTTTAATTGCCATAATTTACCCCTATTTTAATCTAAAATCTATTATAATATAAGAAACGGCAAAAGGGCTTACTATGTTAAAAGAAAAATTACCTAAAGAAAAAGTACTGCGTGATCCAATCCATAACTTCATACATGTTGAAGATCCTATTATTTTAGATCTCATCAATACACCTGAATTTCAAAGGTTGCGCCGTGTAAAACAATTAGGTATAACAAGTTCTGTTTTTCATGGAGCAGAACATTCTCGCTTTGGCCATTCAGTCGGCGTCTATGAACTTGCTCGTCGTATCACGGAACGCTTTGAACAGTATTACAGTGATGTTTGGGACCCGAAAGAACGCCTACTAACGCTAGTAGCCGCACTGCTTCATGACATTGGTCATGGCGCCTTCTCGCATACCTTTGAACACTTATTTCATACAGATCACGAGGCGATGACTCGTGAGATTATTACGGGTGATACAGAAATCCACCGCGTCTTGGCTCAAGTTTCACCAGACTTTCCAAACAAAGTTGCCAGTGTTATCGCGAAAACTTATGAAAATCCACAAGTCGTTCAACTAATTTCTAGTCAAATCGATGTTGACCGAATGGATTATTTGCTACGTGATGCCTATTTTACTGGTACAAAATATGGTGAATTCGATATTGATCGAATATTACGTACTATGCAACCAACCCCTGATGGCATTGCCTTTGACATTGCTGGTATGCATGCCGTTGAGGATTATATTGTTTCACGTTATCAAATGTATTTACAAGTTTACTTCCACCCAGTATCTCGTGGCATGGAAGTCTTGCTAGAACATTTACTACAACGCGCACAAGAACTGTATCGCTCTAATACAACTAGCGAGTTTGCGGAAAATGATTTTGTTGGTCCGCTACTAGCGCCTTTATTTAGCGACAAAAAACTAACTTTATCTGAATATTTAAAGCTCGATGATAATGTTTTTATGACCTATATTAATATTTGGCAATCACATTCTGATCCCATTTTGTCTGATTTATCACAACGTTTCATGGGACGTCGCCCACTAAAATCAATGGAAATCACCGACGAAACGGCCCCACTGCTTGAAGAACTCGAGCAACTTGTGGATAATGCTGGATTTAATCCTAGATTTTACACGGCGCGTAATAATGCCTATGACTTGCCTTATGATGATTACAAACCAAATGTCGCCAAGCCCAGGACACAAATTGACTTTTTGTTAGCCGATGGTTCACATCGTGAATTATCAGATATGTCCACATTAGTTGCAGCTATTAAAGGTAAGGCCTCCATAGATCAGCGCTTCTTTTTCCCAAAGGAAATGCTCAATATTGAACCAGACGAGTTATTCGCAGATACGTTCAAAAAATTCCGTAGTTTTATTCGTAACAATGCATTAACTACACCAAATCCAGAATCCTAAAGGTTCAACATGATTCCATTATACTTTAAAATATATCAGCAGATTAAAGATGACATTCGTGACCATACTTACCCCGCTGGTTCTTTTCTACCCAGCGAAAATGAGTTGGTGACTCAATTTCAAACATCTCGCGATACAATCCGTAAAGCGCTCGCAAAATTAGACGAAGAAGGACTTATTCAAAAACAGCGTGGTAAGGGGTCACAAGTCATTTCTCATCAGTTACGTCACTTTCCAATCAGTGGGCTCACCAGTTTTCATGAATTGGAAGAGCTGCAACACTTCCATGTTGTTACTGAGGTTCCTGTATTCGAACATTTTACCGTCACAAAAAAGACTCAGAAAACAACTTTATTTCCTGTTGGCACCCCTTTATATCATATTGTTCGTGTTCGCATTATCGACGGTATCTATAGTGTTATTGACGAAGATTATATTCGTGCAGACATTGTTCCTGGCCTCACTAAAGACATAGCTAAGCATTCTATTTATGCTTATATTGAGAATACCCTACACTTGTCGGTTGCCTATGCTGAAAAAACAATTACTGCCGAACTAGTTACAGCAATGGATCGCAAATTATTGGTCGGCTTGCCTGAGGACGAAAATCGATTAATCCAAGTTGAAAGCCAAGGTCACTTAACTGACACAACATATTTTCAACGCACTATTGCAAGACATAGACCTGATCAATTTCAGTTTAATGAATTTGCACGACGACAAACAACTTAAAACAACTGCTCAAATACTAAGTACTTGAGCAGTTGTTTTTTATTTAGTAAGCAATTGCAAAACTTTCATAGGGTTTCAAAAGCATTGTCCCCGAAACAGGTTGCGCTGGATAGTTAGTAACCAACACTTGACCATTTTTAACAATCTCATCAGAAATAGATATTGACACTGGCGTTTCACCAAAATGTGTAACAACCAAAATATGTTTTCCTGCTACTTGTCGTTCAAAGGCAATGATTTCTTCAGATTCCTCATACTTTGGTGTATAGTCACCATCAGCAATCACTTCATTTTCTTGACGTAAACGAATCAAATTTTGGTAAAATGCATACAAACTGTCAGCTGATTTTTCATCTTGAGCAACATTAATTTGTTCGTAATTCGCATTTTGTAGCCATGGCTCATGCGTTGAAAAACCAGCATAATCCTCATTGCGCCATTGCATTGGAACACGTGAGTTATCGCGTGATTTTGTTTGAACAATTTCAAAAGCTTGTTGTTTCGTCAACCCCTGCTCCAATAGCATTTGATAAGCATTTTTACTTTCAACATCAACATACGTTTCAATTTTATGATACGTTGGATCAATCATGCCAATTTCTTCGCCCATATACACATATGGTGTGCCTCGGTTTAAATGAACAAGCATAGCCAACATTTTGGCACCGACACGATAATATTTTGGTGTTTTAATGAAACGGTTTATTGCCCGTGGTTGATCGTGATTGTTCCAGAACCAAGCTGGCCAACCGTGATTCTCCATTAATCCTTGACTCCACTCATGCCAAATATGACGCAATGATTCAAAATCATAAGGCACTTTTGTCCACTTGTTACCATGATCATAATCAACTTTTAGATGATGAAAGTTGAATCCCATGCTTAACGCCTTGTTATCAGGATTTGTATATGCAGCTGTATTTTGCACTGTAGTTGAACTTAATTCACCTACAGTAATGACATCAGGATATTTCCCAAAAGTGGCTGCGTTCATCTCCTGTATATAGTCTTGGACGATTGGTGTATCAGTATATAAAAACTTTCCGCCGTTATCAGTTTCATCATCAACTAGTACTTCAGATTTACCGATTACATTAATCACATCAAATCGGAAACCACGAACCCCCTTTGCTAACCAAAAATTTAAAACATCATAGAGCTCTTGACGAACTGCTGGATTATGCCAATTTAAATCAGCTTGTGTTGGATCATATAAGTGAAGGTAAGCTAAATTAGTATCACCAAATTTAGCCCACGCCGAACCACCAAACTTCGATACCCAGTTAGTTGGCTCATGTCCATCATCACGGTAAGGTCGCAAGTAATAATAATCTTGATACTTTTGATCACCTGCAAGCGCTTTTTGGAACCAAGTATGATCAGTTGAGGTGTGATTGAATACCATATCCAACATAATACCCATATGGTATGTTTTAGCTTCTTTGACCAAGTTCTCAAAATCAGTCATCGTACCAAATAATGGATCAATCGCCGTATAATTACTTATGTCATAGCCATTATCATTTTGTGGGGATGGAAACACTGGGTTCAACCATATCATGGTAACTCCCAGCTTTGCCAAGTAGGGCAGCCTTTGAATGATACCAGGCAAATCACCTACACCATCCCCATTACTGTCTTGAAACGATTTGGGATAAACCTGGTAAACAACATGTTTTCCTAATTCAGTCATAATCTTCTATCCCTCACTTTGAAATGGCATCTTTGAAGACGTTCTTCTTTTCAACTTGTGCGGCTGCTTGTTCCGTGTCGCTGTCTTTAAATCCCCATAGATAAACTGCTACAAACGAAACGGCAATTGTTGCTGCTGAGGCAATAAGGAAAATCAATAAGTTATTGGGGTTATCCTTTGGAGAAGCAAATGATGGGAAACCAATTAATGAGCCGGTGAAACCATACATATGAAGATTGAATAGTCCGGCAATCAAACCACCTGTGGCACCACCTAAGTTAGCCATCCAGAACACTCGACCATATTTCAAATTAATACCATACATCGCAGGCTCAGTAATTCCAGCAAAGGCTGACAACGCACCAGCACCGGCCAAACCTTTCAAGTTAGCAATCTTAGTTTTTGCAAAGACTGCTAATGCACCAGCACCTTGTGCAATCATTGTGAAGTTAACCAGCGCATTCAATTGTGACTGCCCTGTTTGCGCAATTTCGTTAGCAATTAGTGGCACAACCATCCAATGCAATCCGAAAATAACTAATACTTGATACAAACCTCCGATAACCAAACCAGATAATGCGTAGTTAAAGTTAAGCAACGCATTAATAGCAACAGATATACCGGATGAAATCATTGTAATTGCGGGTCCCATGATTACTAATACAACAGAACCAACAATAAATATAGTGATTAAAGGTTGGAAGATTGATCGAATTGAAACTGGCAAATGGTCCTTTAGCCAATTCCCAATGGGACGTGCCAACCAAGCTGCAAAAATAATTGGGAAAATTGAATAAGCATAGTTAGGAATTGTAATTGGTAAACCAAAGAAATGTGCGTTGATTGGCATACCTAACAACACACCTGAAGCCTTTGCTGCTGATAACCCAATCATTTCTGGTTTAACTAACAGCGCACCAATCGCCGCCACAACCAAAGGATCTGATTTTAACTGCTGCGCTGCTGTAAATCCGACTAACACTGGTAAAAAGTAAAATGGTGCCATCGCCATCGACTGAATAATCGTAAACGTATCTGACTTGGTACTAATTAAACCAAGCAAATTTGGATCTGACAATAAAGTCAGAAATCCATTTAACATACCACCTGCTGCTAATAATCCAATCACCGGAATCATTGATCCAGTGATTGTACCAATTAGCGTTTGGAATGCACCTTTAAACCAGTCAAGTACATTTTTTGGCTTTTGCTCTTTGGCTTTTGTTGCTTCTACTGCTGCATTCGTTGCTTCGTTGTCCACTACACTTGATCCTAGATGCTCGACAACCTTATCGTAGACGTCAGCAACTGCTGGTCCGATAACTACTTGATACTGTCCCAACGCGCTGTTATAGACGGCACCAGCTATTCCTGGTACTTTTGACATTTCTTCTGTATTGGCCTTAGTTTCATCATTTAAATAGAAACGCAAGCGTGTAATACAATGTATCACTTTATCAACATTGTCCTTACCGCCTACATTTTTAATGATGTCTTGAGCCATGCCTTCATAGTCTTCCTTAGCCATAATTAGTCTCTCCTTGCCTTAGCACTACCCAACTGTTGTCCTGCAACTGCTGGTCCATAATGAACTGTGATTGATTCTAATTTATCTGCTGTATTTGTAATCAACACTAGCGTTGTTTTTGGAAGACCAGCTTCTTCCACTTGCTCCCAGTTGACTGTTACCAGGTCATCACCTGCATCAACAATATCGCCTTCTTTCACTGCCGTTGTAAATGGTTTGCCATTTAAAGAAACGGTATCGATACCTATATGCACTAACAGCTCTAGGTCGTCAAAGCGTTTTAAACCAACAGCATGACCTTGAACCATCGTCACCTTCCCAGAAACCGGGGAAACAATTTTTGAAGCATTAGGTTCGACTGCATATCCATCACCCATCATTTTCTGTGCAAAAACAGGATCCGAAACCTTGTCTAAAGGAATTACTTCACCGGTTACTGGTGCGTAAACGTGCTCATCTTCGCTTATTTTTTTCCCAAATCCAAACATAGCCTTCTCCTTTAATCAAACAACTTGTACGTACTAGTTACTACCTTAAGGATAACACAATTTGACAATTATGTAAACGGTTACAATCGAAAACATGAAGCCCTATCTTAATTACAAGATAAAACTTCATGTTTTATAGTTATTTTTTACAAGTGAATGGTACATCTAGCGAACTTTTTGATAAATCTATAGTGTACGCGATGGATTGGTTTCCACGAATTGTCATTTCAAAATCTGTCGCATATATAATTAATCCCAATTGATGTCCTGGTCTCATTTTGTAGTAGGTTGGTTGTAACTCAAAATGTAAATCGACATATTGATTGGGCCATAAGTCATCATTTTGACGAGGACTTGTCCGATTCTGTAGATTAATATGACCAATAGTAATCATCTTGTAAGCAGATTTTTCGGATTCAAACGACATCAAATCTGTCGGACTAAAATTCACACCACGGTCAATCACCACTCCTTGGTTAGTAGGTGTTTCTTTGAGATATGTGTCATTCCCATAGTCGACAACCATTGCACTGATCAATCCTATATTCTGTGATGATTTCACTCGCAGGTTTAATAAGATTTCCCCATCTACTGTTCGTTCGCTCGTATAAGTTTCGCTCTTAAATATCTGATTTGTTGGCAATTTTCCAGTAATCGTGTCGTCACGCCATTTATCAAAATGCTCGCAGTAATAAGCGAACTGATTTTCAGGTAACCAATCCTTAAAATTGAGTTCACCGCTATTTTGATTGGTGGTAAGCACATTATTACCAATATAGTACTTACCCTTTTTGCTTGCTCCCCACTCATCTAGGACATGCCAAGCATCTTCTGTAGTGTTGTCTTGCCATGTAACGGTAGGTAATATTTCGTTAGCTTTGACATCTTTATCCAATAATTTCTCAGTCAACCAAAGATTCATCTGATCTGAAAAATCCAAAGAGCGATTGTTGTTGATATAGATATGTTGGCCTTGGTGTAAATATATTTTTTTAACGTTTGGTAAATCGCGGAGTGCTGACCATAATTGATAAACTTGCCGTGGTTTAACATTCCAATCGTTTAGACCATGAACCATTATCATATCCACTTTAATATTCTTGACTTGATTTAAATAATTACGTGTATCCCAGTAGTAGTCATAATTGCCATTTACACGGTCAGTGAACTTTTCAGTATTCGCTTGAAAATCATCCCACTGTTTTTTAGTTTTTAACCAGTCAGCTGGATCTTTTATCCGTGAATATACTAATTCGGCTAATACATCCATATCTTCACCTGGAAAGCCACCGGGTGCGACAACCAGACCATTGTCTCTGTAATATTGATACCAATTAGAGATAGCAGCCTCCGAAATAACCGTTTTTAAACCAGAAACTCCTGTGGTGGCAACTGCCGTAGCCAAAGTTCCCAAATAAGAGCGTCCCGTCATAGCAATATTGTGATTTGACCAATTAGCTACAATGGCAATATTACTTGTGCGATCAGTAAAGGCCACTCTATTACCAGCTAACCATTCAACAACATTTTTCATTGATTCAACTTGCTCGGGAGATCCAGTATCCTGCATACCATCAGAATGACGTGTGCCAATACCTGCAGCGTAAACAACTGCATAGCCACGAGACAAAAAATACTGATTCAAATCAACCGGTTTCCCTGCTTCTTGAGTAAAAATCACAGAAGCTTCTTCAGCGTAACCATTAATTTGACGTGCAAGCGGTTTTGCCACAGTCTCTTCCATCTGATTCAAATTACTCAGGACTGATTGATGCGTGTCCTTTCTTGTTAACGGTACGTTAACGTCATGAACCTTGGCGTCGTTTCCTTTTTCGTTTAAACCTTGATAATAAGGTGATGCTGTAAATAGAACCGGTAATTTTTCATTTGTATTTGGTCTTATAATATCTACTTGGACTAAATCAAATCGCCCGTCATTATCAGTATCAACAGAAGTTTCCACCCAAACCGACTCACGGATTAAATCGTTTGTATTATAGGTTGGCAAAGACTTACCATTAAAGAGTAGGCGATGATTATTAGATTCAAAATATCCTTGGCTTGCCAGCTCATCAATAAATAACAAACCATTATTTGTGTGGCTGTTTAGCAACTCATACCATGCGTGACGTAAATTATTTACCGTCGCTATTGGTAAACCTAATTGCCGAAATGTAGCCACCCCATTATATCCGTTACCCGCCAAGGCCTCCGTAAATCCTAGCAGTTGGGCAGCAATACAATAAAAGACGGCTTGTGTGAGTGGTTGCTTTGTTTCTAAGAAAAGAAAAATATTTTGCTCATCGGTGGCGAGATGTTCCCGTAACCAGTCATTTTGGGCTTCATAAGTTTTATAATTTGTCAAAGCACGTCGCAATAGTGTTTCAAAGTCTTCACTATTAAAACCAACAGCTCTTAGCTCTTCTAATTCGGTTGCTGAATCAACAGCAATTCGACCATATTGATTAATCATAATACACCTTTTATTGTTTTTATCTCATTATACGACAAAAGCACTCATCTGCGGACGAGTGCCTGACAAAGTTTATAATAAGTGTGCTTCTGCCAATAATTCTTCTAACCAAGTACCTTTAATTTTCTTAAGTCCAACTTTTTGTATTAGTTTAGGAATTGGCAAATCCATTTCGCTCAGTGGCTTTTTATCATTCATATAGTACATAGCTCGCAATAATTCTCTAATATCGTAGATTGAATTAAAGACTTCTGGTACACCACGCTCAACATCTAGCAAGCTATATACAGCCTCCATAGCAGTCCGTACTGAATATTCCGTAGTAAAGACTGTATCTCGCGAAGGTGACTCAGCAAAGTTTCCAATAAATGCCAAATTGACAGAGCCATCCGGAATTACTTTTGGACGATCACCCATGACACGTGGCATAAAATAACTTGTAATAAACGGCATGTACACTGGAACAGTGTTAATTGATTCTTGCTGTGCTAATTGATTAATTTTACTTTTAGGGACACCTAGGTGGTACAAAAATTCTTGTGTAATTTCTTGACCAGAAGACTCTACAATAGTCCTCTTAACATAGTTACCAGGAACATCAGAATATAGTCCGTAAATCCAAACTGTTGTTTCATTGGGCTTTTGTTGCTTAAAATGTGGTTGACGATGGACAGCAAAACTCATCAACCAGTTTGAATCGGTAATGGTTACAATGCCACCGGTATTGATTTTACCGTCATGCAGATCCCTCTTGGTAAGTCGTTCAATATAGGGATCAATTTCAGTATTTTAATTGTTGCTGTTGCTGAAACAAACCAACTTTTTGCTGGTAAGTTTTGATAAAACACACTTGGATGACCAAATTCGTCTGATTGTTCAGCTAATTTTTCCCACAAACGCCACGACCCACCGGGTTCGTTTGTCACTGGCGCTGGTTCAAAATGGCTCCCATAGGTCGTACTTTCAGTAATGGAACCGTTCGTTATGAAAACTAAATCATTTGCTGTAAGCTGTTTAGTTTCTGGCTTCCCTGCAACAGTGAGCTGTAACTCCTTGACAACTTTATTGCCGTGATCAAAATTCACCATGACATTATCAACCGTAGAATCAAACTGTACGTCAACACCATGATCTTCGAGATACTTGATCAAAGGCAAGACCATCGAATCATATTGATTATATTTATTGAACTTCAATGCAGAAAAATCCGGTAACCCATCAATATGGTGAATGAAGCGCATTGCATAACGTCTCATCTCGATTGCTGAATGCCACTTTTCAAAAGCAAACATTGTTGCCCAATATATCCAAAAATTGCTTTTGAAAAAGTCTTCTGAAAAATAATCTTCAATCGTCGTTGTGCCTAATTTTGCTTCAGGCGTCATAATCAATTTAATAATTTCTTCAGATGATTTACCTAACGTATAGTCACCGTCGTTTGGCACACGATTTCCACGATCGTAAATCAACCGACAATTTGATGAATTAGGATCATCCTTATCCAGCCAATAATACTCATCAAGGTAAGAGGCTCCAGGGATTTCCAATGATGGCACTGAGCGATATAAATCCCATAAACACTCAAAATGATTTTCCATTTCACGTCCGCCACGTGTGACAAAACCAACATTAGGTCGTTGAATACCATCCAATGAACCACCAGCCAGTGGGAGTTCTTCAAATATATGAATTGACTCTCCCTTCATATGACCGTCACGAATAAGAAATACTGCAGTAGCCAATCCTGCTAGCCCCGAACCGACAATATATGCTGATTTCTGATCTACGTTCTTCGGCTTGCGTGGTGTTGCAAATGCTTCATAATTACCATTGCTATAATACATCGTGATCCCCTTTCTAATAGAAAACGCTTTCAATACAACCCCATTCTACTCTAAGTCGGTATTAATTAGCAATTCAAAAGGATTACCACAAAATGATTTATATCAAAAAAGCAAACATATAACCGTTTGCTTTTTAACTAGTTTATTTTATAGCCTCAGAAATGGCTTTATTCACACCATCCTTTTCAGCTGCGATTAAATCAACACGGCTTGAGATTACTTTAATGTCCATAGTAATTTCCCGTGTTAATCCAGGCGTATTCAACTTAGGTTCAAAGAACGCCTTAAATTCAGCCAGTCGCTCTGGTGTATGGAACACAACGGCAATAACAGTAATATACATCGTAAATTCCATGTCACCACCGATCGTGTCTTCTAGCCACTGCCACTGCTCACGAACCCAATCCCAGACTAACTGCTGACTTTTATCATTAACTAGCAAGCCATAGACCCAACCACGGAGGTCTTGCGGTTTAATCGTGTCAGCGTCCTTTAGCTGATCAATCAATTTTACAATTAAATCTGGCTTTGGGGTACTAGTTAAGGCCGAACGTAAGTCAGCTTTGTAATTAGCATCAGAGGATTTTCGGTAAGTAGTTAACAGTTGTTCAAACAATGACGTGTTGCCAAAGTGCTTCAATTCATTGGCGAGTACAAAGTGACGAATATCAGCAGATAGGTTTTGTAGATTATCACTGTTTTTCTCAAATAATTCATGAGCCGTTGCAATTGTATCAGGATTTTCTGCATACAAAGAAGCATTCAAAACATAAGGACGTGTGAGCTGATTGTCGTATGATTCACCGCTTTGACCGGCCCAGCCCAAGCGTTTTACTTGTTTTCTACTTAGTTCATCATAGAATTTCTTCAAAGCTTTTTCTTCAGCTGAATTTGGTATAACAAATTTCTTCAAGTCTGAAAGAATACTATATAGTGCTGCATTAACCAACATGGCATCTTTGTGCGCAAAATTGACCAGCAGTGGCACGATATCAGCATAGGTAATTTGCCTACCATCAGCTAGCAAATGTAGATCCTGAAGAATTTGTCTTTGCGAAATATTATCCAATTCATCAAGATGTTCTAAAATATCTTTTAGTAATTGGGCATCATATTTAACAACAAAATGCGAATCATTACCGTCATTCAGCCTAAAAGGTGTACCAACTGATTCACGTAATTGAGCATAATCACCAATCACTACACGCTTACTGGCTAGTATTTGGGGTGCCACATCATAGTTACTGTTTAAGGGTATTTGCCACTGACGGTCACTTTCTTCGTATTCACCAATGAAAAACTGTTCTTGAGATAGGGTTAACTGGCCATCAATAACTTTTGCTGAAACCACTGGATATCCTGGTTGTTCCAACCAAGAATCCATCACTGCTTTAATATTTTGACCTGAAGCTTCACCCAAAGCCTCCCACAAATCAGCTCCTGCTGCGTTTGCATAGCGATGACGAGCAAAGTATCTTTTTAGTCCTTCACGTAAGGCCTTATCCCCAATCAAAGAACGAACCATCACCAACAGTCTTGCCCCTTTGGCATAAACAATTGCTGGATCAAATAAAGCATCAATATCAGCTGGGTGTTCTACTTGAGTGTGGACTGATTGTACGCCATCTGTGCTATCTCTCTTCAATGCTGAAACAACATCACTTGTTTGGAAGCTTTCCCAAATGTGCCAATCAGGCTCAATGGCATCAATTGCCACATACTCCATCATATTAGCAAAGCTTTCATTGAGCCACAAATCATCCCACCATTTCATCGTGACTAAGTCGCCAAACCATTGATGCGCTAATTCGTGAGCAATAACTGTGGCAACAATTTGTTTGGTATTCAATGCTGAATTTTCAGGATCAAGCAATACATAAGCTTCACGATAAGTTACTAATCCCCAGTTTTCCATTGCTCCTGCAGAGAAATCAGGCAAGGCTAGTTGCCAAGAATGTGGTAATGGGTAAGGTGTCTGATAAAAATCTTCGAAAAACTCAATCGATCGTTTAGCAATGTCTAGTGCAAAATCCAATTCTTTGGGAGCATGTGCCTTGGTAGAAAATACACCAACTTTTACCCCTGTGTTAGTAACCGTTTGCTTACTTTGTAATTCACCAAAGGCAAAGGCCACTAAATAAGTTGACATCCGCACTGTTGTATCAAAATAATGTACGCCATTTTCTGTGCGTATCTCTGGCATATTGGCTAAAATTGTTTCATTTGGTTGTTCATCAAACTTGATTGATAAATCAAATGTCGCTTTAGCTTCCGGTTCGTCCACACTTGGAAAAGCTTGACGAGCAAAACTTGTTTCAAATTGTGTACCGATAATTTGTTTTTTAATACCATCTAGATCGTAATACGAAGGATAAATCCCCATCATTGTGTCGGTTAGTGTCGCCTTATAAGTCACAGTGATATCTATCTGACCAATAGTTTCTGTCGAAATTTCAATCAAATCAGCGTTATCATCAATGACAAAAGGAATCTCTTTTTCATTAATGTGAACAGACTGAATTTGCAAATTTTTTTGATGTAAGGCAATATTGTTGACTAGCGCATTACCACTAATCTTTGTTTTACCATTAAACTGTTTCGTCTCACGATTAATATCTAAATAGATATCATAGTGTTCAGGTTGAAAATTATTATAAAGCCGTGTGAATTGAGTCATGTTTTCTCCTGTAATCTATTAGAATAGGTACATTATACACCTTGAAATTAAAAAACGACTTTTAATCAGTCGTTTTTCTAGTTATTTATCAATTTTATTCACAGCTGATTCTGGGTTCTTGCCAGATAATACCCGAACAATGTCATTGGTTGCATCAACCGCCATACGCGCCTTAGTTTCAACAGTGTTAGAAGCAATATGTGGTGTGAGCAAAACATTTTCCAATGCAACTAATGGGTTTGTAACAGGCAATGGCTCTTCTTCAAAAACATCTAAAGCCGCACCAGCTATCTCACCCGATTTCAGAGCCAAGACCAAGTCAGATTCAACCAGAATAGAACCACGAGCCATATTAATTAGAAATGCGTCATTTTTCATTAACTTAAACTCATCTGCGCCAATTGAATGCTGAGTCTCAGGTAATGCCGGCAAATGGACCATCACATAGTCGGCAGTTTTAAAAATCGTTTCACGATCAACCAATTTAACACCAGGCACATCCTTGGCAAAGGGATCAAAGGCAATGACCTTAACATCAAACCCACTTAATTTTTTAGCAACTTGCTGACCAATACGACCAAATCCTAAGATACCAACAGTTTTCCCTTCAATATCACGGCCTGGGTGTGCCTTTCGATAATTCCAATTATCATCATGAATTGCTTTTGAATCTTGATATAAGTTCTTGCTGATAGCTAATAACTCAGAGACAGCCGTTTCAGCAACTGATCCTGATAAAGCTTTAGGTGTGTTCACAACATAGATACCGCGCTGGGTTGCAGCATCCACGTCAACAGCATCATAACCAACGCCGTTACGTGCAATAACCTTTAAATTTGGCATAGCGTCCATTATATCTGCATCAAACTTTTGTGTACCAATCAATACAGCACTTGCCTCTACCCCTTCAGCCTTCATCTTTTCATGATCACGACCAGAACCAACAACTACTTCTAATCCTGCTTCTTCAAGAATCTTTTTCCCAACTGCTGGAATATCATCTGGTAAGAATACTTGTTTTGTCATATTATGCCTCTTTCTTATTATCTGCCAAAAATGCTTCTAGTTCTTCCTGTGTTGGGTACCCATCGTTGTCACCTGGTGTTTGAACTTGTAGAGCACCTACAGCGTTCCCCCGTCTTACAGCATCTGCCATGGTCAATCCTTCAATCAAACCGGTAATCAAGCCAAGCGCAAATCCATCCCCTGCGCCAACAGTATCAACGACCTTTTCAACCTTAAACCCATTAACAATGTAACTCTCACCGCTCTTGTTTTTGACATAGGCTCCATCAGAACCAATTTTGACAACGACAGTTTGTGTGCGGTCACTATTATTCAGATAAAAATCGGCGATGGTCTCTGGGTCTCTTGATCCAATTAGGATTTCACCTTCATCAATACCAGGTAAAACAATTTCACCATATTTTGCTAAATCATTGATCGTTTCAATCATCACTTCTCTAGACTCCCATAAAGCAGGGCGTAAGTTTGGATCAAATGTTGTTCTAATACCATGATCAATTAATTGTTCAGCAAAATAACGGAATGCTTCACGTGCTTGAAGCGAAATTGCGGGGAAAATCCCTGATAAATGGGCTATCTTTACATCGGAAAAATCAACTTGATCAATTAATGATTTGTCAAAGTGTGCCGCAGCTGAATTTCTGCGAAAATTAAAAGTTGATGGATCTCCTTGATCAACTAATTCTTTTAACTGAAACGCCGTCCAATTGCCTTCATCTGTAGCAATATAATGATTACCAACATTATAACGCGCTATTTCCTTAATCGTAAATTGACCCAACGGATCTGCACCAACCTGAGAAATGTATTCCGTGTTATGACCTAATCGAGTAGCACCGATCATGACATTTAGTTCAGCACCACCCAAAAATTTATAGTAATTAATACTATCAACTAAACCCTTATTTAAGTCGGTGGAAGCAAACGTCACTACCGGTTCACCTAATGTTAAAATTTCACTCATCTTGTTTCTCCTAACTCCTTTTTAATGTCCAAAAAAGCCATAAACCAATAGTTCGTTCACAAACGATACTACCCACATCACTGGTATGCCCATTTTTAAGTATTCCTTTGTTTCCAACTTTGAATAAGTTAGCGCCCATGTATTCCATGACTGTGTTAAATCAATGGAAACTGCCATAATACTTGCCGTGTAAAGAAGTGGTAGCAAAAATATTGGTTGGAAAGTACCTGTAGCAGCTAAAACTGCCGCCGTAGCCGCTCCGGCACCCCAAACATGTAAAGGTCCGCGGAACAAAGCCAATGGTGCTAATATACCAATGGCAATTGCCAAAACCAATGGACTACTTGGTAAAATAACTTCAATCATGCTTTTGAAATGGGGAACGTTCATAGTAGCTGCGCCGGCAAACATAACCAACGCCATCAAGAATATGATCAAACCAGAAATATCATTGATTGCTTGTGAAACTGTTTTGTTGATAAAAGCAACTAATCCTTTATAAGATTTCATTTGCCCTGTCAATAACAACGCAATAATAGTTGCCAATAACAGAGCAGGAATAGCATCCCAATGGAAGAACATATTCAAGGCCACCGGTAAAACAGGGATGATAAATGTAATTGGATGCGTTTTCTGGAAGGTTGCTTGTTTACTGTCATCAATTGTTTCAATTTCACCATTTTTGATGCTTTTACTATTAAGCAATATGAAGATAATAACGCCTAATAATTGAACCCCCATGGCTGCTAATCCAAAAATCAAGTATTTTCCCGAAAAACTAACTGACGGGAAGAACGCTTTTATTTGATTAAATAGGACTACGTTAATGTACATTGGCGCACCAATAGCCATTGTGAATGCTGGAATGGCGACCTTTTTAGGGACCCCAATCGACAACAAGATTGGAATTAATATAACACCAATGGCGATAACCGAACCAACGCCGTATGCCGACGAGAAAATCAATGCTGTGACGAGCACAACTAATATCGTTGCAAAAATAGGCGCTTTTCGTCCAACTCTTTCAGTCTGCGCCGAAATGGATCCAGCTATACCAGAATCAACTAGTACACGACCAAACCAAGAACCAAAAACAATGTAAATAATTGTTGGTCCATAATTCAATGCTGGCTCTGCAATAACCTTTTGAACAACTTGGTCGAAAGGCACCAGCCCAATAACAGACCAGAGAAGCGCCATTACAAAGAAACCAATAACTAAATTGCCACCCTTAACAATGTAATAGATAAAGCCTACGAATGTTAGTAAGAGCAAAATACTAATAATTATATTAGTCATAAGTCTTACACCCCTTTAATTAAAGATGGCGAGTGCCTGAACGCCATCTTGTATAACTTTGTCATTAACTGTTGGATATTCAACCGCTACGGGAACGTTGCTTGGCAAGATGTTCAAAATTGATTGCCATGCAATATCTCCTTCACTAAGCGGTACGGTTACCAAATTATCACCGTGTCCTTGATCATCTTTAACATGAATATAGCGTACATACTGTGTTAGTTTTTCAGCTGCCACAACTTCGTCTTCACCAACATAACGCCAATTACCCATATCATAAACATAGCGAATATCTAAATTATTTTCGGTAACAGCAGACATAAACTTTTCAATGGCTTTTATTTTTCCCGAAACTTGGGTTTGATCATTTTCAATATTTGTTTGAATGCCGCGCGCTAATAATTGGTTTAATTCAGACACATCTTCCGAAGATAACGTTTCGAAATCTCCAATATTAAATTTAATGGCATAAATGCCAAGCGCCTGTGCTTCATCATAGTATTGTGCCAATTTTGGATTAAGACGATGGTTCACAAATACCTCATCTGGTACGGAATAAAATAACCGCAACTTGTTATCAACTGCATACTGTGCAATGGCTGGAGTTTCTTTAACAATGTCATCAAAGTACTCCCGTCGTAATTCAACCGATGAGACACCGAAAGACACAGCTTTTTTTAACATTTCAAGTTGTTGCATTCCCTTCTCATGATCATTCATGAATACTAAATTATTTAAAACAATTTGTTCTTTTCTCATTATCCGCTCCTCAATACTTGTTTAGTTCTGTTACATGTTTCAATAACTCGTCAAATCCTAAATCTGATAGATTAGGTTGTGACCGATCAAAGTTTTCGCCTTCAATTTTATTAAATTTTTCAACTAGAAAGTAAGCAGATAGATAGGCCGCAAGTTGTTGTTTAGCCATACCCTCAAGATTTTTAGCATCAAAATTTAGTTTAAAAGATTCAAGAAATTGTAACGCAAACTTTTCTGGATCAATATGTAACTGCTCTTTTTCCATTTTTCCATCCCTTTATTTTTATTACGTGTATCGTTTTCGGAAACCGGTTTACATGATATATTGTAAACGCTTCCAAATATTTGTCAACCCCTTTTTTTAATTTGTCGTATAATGTTCTCATGAGTAAAAAAGTGACCATCAACGTTATAGCTGAAATGGCAAGGGTTTCAAAGACAACTGTTTCCCGTTTTTTAAACGGGAAATTTGATAATATGTCAGAAGCAACAAAAGAACGTATTGCTGAAACAATTGCTGAATTAGATTATCATCCTAGTCGCCAAGCACAAGCCTTAAAAGCCAAAAACTCTCTGTTAATCGGTATCTCTGTAGCAGATATTTCCAATATGTATACCTCGCGTCTTTTAAAAGGCATCAGTGATTATTTTCAAAATACAATCTATCAAGTTTTGATTATGGACGGCGACAATTCAATTGAACGTGAATATAGTAATTTGGAAAAGATGGTCACCGAAAGGATCGACGGTATTATCTTGCAACCATTGGTTCACCAACCTGATCACTACCAACTATTAATTGATGAAAATATCCCCGTTGTTCAAGTTGATCGTTATACTGAACCATTTACTTGGCCAGCAGTGGTATCGGATAATTTTCAAAAATCACTAGAAGTGGCAGATCTAATGAAATCAAAAAATTACGAAGAAATTATTGTTTTATCCAATCATATCAACGGTGTGTCTAGCCGTATGAATCGTTACAATGGCCTAAAAACTGGTATTGAGAACACAAGTATTACGATTAAACTAATCGAAATTGATGACAATAAGGACTGGCAAAACACACTACAATCCATGCTTGAATCACCCACAAAAAAAGCGCTGTATGCGCTCAATGGACAAGTCTTGTGGGAAATTGTTCGATTTTTAAAGAAACATCATATTGCTATACCTGATGATGTTGGTGTAATTGGTTATGATGATGACATGTTTGCTGACATGATTTCACCCGAAATTACTTCTGTATCACAAAACCCCCAAGAAATAGGTCGAACGGCTGCAGCCAACTTAATGCAGATTATGAATGATGAAACCACTTTGTCCAAAACAATTCGAATCCCGTCAACAATCCAAATGAGAGAATCTCTTTGACTAGAACTATTGTAACCACTGAAACTTCATTCTTAAGGAGGATATATGACAGCACTATATACATTAGTTTTATTGTTAATCGGTGTGATTGGTACTAACCTAATTAAACAATTCTTCCCCAAAATTCCGGAACCATTCATCCTAATTATTGTTGGTATTTTCCTGTCATTTACACCGATATTTCAAAATTTCGAACTTGAACCTGAGTTTTTTATGCTAATGATTATTGCACCGTTAATGTTTCTAGATGGACAAAAACAATCATTTTCTAAAATAAAAAAACGTTTTTCAATTATCTTTCTCCTATCAGTAGTCCTAGCTGTGGCCACCGCAATCGTTGTTGGCTTAATAGCTAACCGCGTGGAAGTACAGTGGACATTACCATTAGCAATTGCTCTAGCTGCAATTGTTGTGCCTACCGATGCTGTTGCCGTCAAATCAATGACCTCGTCAGTTGATATGCCCAATGGTGTGGGCGAGGCTCTTGAATTAGAATCACTATTCAACGATGCAACAGGACTAGTTTTATTAGACTTAGCCCTATCCGTGCTTGAACAAGGAAAATTTTCTCTCATCGCAGGCATTGGTCACTTCTTGTTTGTTGCAGTTGGTGGTGCGCTAATTGGTGTCATTGCTGGTTTTCTACTCGTCACTATCCGAACCAATATTACTTTCAGAACCGTTAGCCCAGAAACAACGATCATCCCGATTAGTCTCTTAACCCCGTTTATTGTTTACTTTTTAGCAGAATCATTTGGCACTTCCGGTATCTTAGCCGTGGTTGCTACTGGTATTGTGCACAATTGGGAATCCAATAAGCTTCGCTTAACATCGACACGAGTACAACTGACTTCCAACACTATTTGGGAATCAATATCGAATGTCTTAAATAGTATTGTTTTCATTATTTTAGGTATTTCTTTACCGATTGTTTGGCAAGAAATTATTCATATGGGCTTAGTTGGAATCATGCAACTATTAGGTTTAAGCATCTTAATTTATATTGCTATGTATGCTGTGCGATATATTTGGGCATTTCGCGAAGACAACCAGTCGGCTAACACTTTCTTTGACAGCCACAGCAATCCCAAACAACATCGTTTTTTGTCCCATATATTCGCCATCAGTGGCGTACATGGGACCATGACGCTAGCCATGGCATTTTCTTTACCGTTAACTATTGCCAATCATGCTTTCCCTTATCGTGCTGAACTTATTGTAGTTGCCACTTTGATTATCTTAATTAGTATGTTAATGAGTGCAATTATTTTACCTATCGCCCTACCAAAGAAAGCGGTCACCTATACCAAGGCTGACCTTGAAAACACCCGTAACAAAATGGTTGACTATGCCTCATTAAAGGTTTCTGAGACTACTGCAAACCCAGCAGTTCGAGAGGCAATTATGATACAATTACAGTCGCAAAAAGGCTGGTTAAACGACAACCATTCAACAAGAAATTATAATTCTCAAAAATATAATAGTTTGCTAAACAACACGAAAGATTTTATTATTCATTATCTCCACAGTGACAGTGTTGAACAAAAATACAGTTCTGAAGTAATTGATGCATATGAAAAAATTCTTAATCGTCTCAAAATCAGCAGTTTTTTCCAACACAGCCCCCTACAAAGATTTTTTCACTATGTAAAGGCAAGATATCGTCATATAAAGTGGCACGTCCGAAATGGCCAAATTACGAAAAAACAACGGCTAAAGGGTCGTAAAAAATGGGCCAAAGAGCATCAAGGTAGTGCACAACAATGGCAAAATATTCATGAAGGATTACTGCTATTAAATAACGACGTCATTGGTGAAGTTAATCAGCACTTGGATAATCTCTTACGTAATAGTTTAGATAATGACACTGATGACCACCAATACATTAGTTATGTTCGTCAAAGATTTGATCGTTATTTTAATTTAATAAAACGTGAATATAATCAAGAAACGCCAACTATCAACAGTGATTTATATATTCAAGCATTTCAATTTGAATATAATTATATTCAACAAGCCAGCTCGACAGGCATTATTCCCAATACACTGGCAGCCGTACTATACAATGAAATAAATGAAGCCCAAACGCTAGAGTTACAACAAATTAACCAGATAGAAGCAATGAATTCTTAAAAAAATAATGGCTAGACTTAATATTCAAGTCTAGCCATTATTTTTATTTAATTTTTTCGTAGATTGGTAACAAATTTTTCATTGCTAGAACCAAGGTATCTACAATGCCATCGCCATCCCAAAGTTTATCACCACGTTTTATTTCTACTCCAATCAATACCTCACTATGCTTAACCGATTCATAACGTTCTACTGAATCGTCATATTGTAATAATGAGTATGTCTTGTTTACCATATGATCTTGACTTAATCGGTGTGAATCTGGTAATTCTCTCACTAATGGGCTCACCTCACGCAATTTTTGAGTAATTACGTTGGTTTGAGCAGGTTTCATATTCTCTTCAACAGCAAGATAAAAATAAACATTATCTTCCCAAATGCCTAATTCAAAATGTGGTAACATTTTATAACCGCGCTTATTTGGCGCAAAGGCTACCCATGTATTATCCGGCGCATAAGTTGTTCTTCGTAAATGCTTAGCTACATGTGCATACCATTCTTGCCCATTTGTATTCAATATAGGCAACACAATCGACGCAAACTCTTCAAACTTTGGATCAATAATCGTTCTTATTTTTTCCATTCGACCATTTAACGTTTTGTCTTCAAAAATATCAAAATCACTGTTTCGAAACATCTTCTTTCCTCCAATTAATGACCGATAACCATTTGATGACTACATAACCTAATACCAAAATTGTAGCAATCAAGTTTAACCAAATCAGCATAGCAATCATAGAACTCACGGATTGATAAAAATCATATTTCCCCAAAGCAAATTGAGCATAAAACGTGAATCCTCTATTCAAGAGATTCAACATCACTAATTCAAGAAAACTGCCAACTAAAACAAAACGAAATGGTGCTCGAGCGTCTTTTGCCGGCAGAAAAAAATTCATCATGACCAAAGCCAGCCAAATACCCAACCATATAAACCAACGCGTTTGATGTTGTAAAAAGTTAGTCCATTCTGAATACGGCAAGTGCTGAATGACGATGGTCAAAACATTGCTACCAACCATTAACAAAGCAAATAATGTCAAAATAAACAACAACCATATAAATGAAAAAGCTCGTGTGAACAAACTATTAATGTGTTCTTTAACGTCTGCAATGGCATTAAATGATTGACGAAAGACCGCAATCACACGTGAAATCGACCAAATCGTAAACAGGACGGAAAAAGAAAGTAGCGAAGTACTTCTTGATGATAAAACGGATTCCATAATTGGAATCACAATATTCTCAATATTTTTTGGTAATACATTACGCATCATTGCTAGTAAATCAGCAGTACTGATGCTCGTGAAAGAGACAATTAAAGCTGCCCCCATCAATATAGGAAAGACTGTTAAAAGTGCATAATAAGCAAATGTCGGTCCAACATAACCAATTTGTGAGCGTGTAAAAAAAGTAGTTAAAGTTGATATTTTTAATCGTGCATCTAAAACACGCCATTTGTGCATAATTTTCTTATTCATAATACTATTATCTCAAACATAGCCCGTATTCAGCAACATTAATTAAAAATATAACAGATATTGTTAACTTATACTAGTTAGAATATTTTTCCTATGCCAAAGTGGATTGCAATCGTAATAAGACCAATGATAATATTACGAATCACTGCACGCTTAACTAAGCCGTTAGAAATTTTCGCACTAAGAAATCCAGTAAGTGCAACTGCTACTACAGTTGCTGCAATTGTGGCAACGAATTGATACTTTCCTGACACAATTAACAACGTCAACAATGGAAAGGCACCACCTAAAGCTGCAGAAAACAATGATGACCAAGCAGCTGACCATGGACTCATATAGTGTCCTAGTGTAATATCATACTTAACACTTAATACTGTTTCTAAAGGCTTTTTCTGCAACAGCTCATCAGCTATTGCACTTGCTGTTTTTTCAGACACACCACGTTCCATGTAAAAGTCTCGTACACAACGGTGTTGCCCTGGCATATCAGTTTTTAACAATTCTTTTTCAGTTTCAACGGCCACCTTTTCGCTATCTGACTGTGAACTGACAGAGGCGTATTCTCCAGAAGCCATTGATAAAGCACATGACACTAAGTCAGCTAGCCCAGCAATAAAAATTGCAAATTGATTTGTCGTTGCTGCTGCTACTGAAAACAAAACCCCAACAACCGTCAGTATGCCATCATTAGATCCGAGAACCCCTGCTCGAATGGCATTTAATCGTTCATCCATGGTTTCGTGTTTTTTTACTTTTTCCATTTCAGTCCCCTTTTTTATCTAAACAAACTACCGATTAAGAACGTCACAATCATTGTAAAGATACCGGCAATGACATTACGAATTACGGAATGCTTTTTGTTTGCACCATTTACTTGAGCTGCTGCATATCCTGTAATGGCTAATGCTACAATAACAGCAATAAATGTGGCAATTTCTCGCGTTCCCTGAGGCGCTATAGAAATAGCAACCATTGGTAATATTGATCCTATGGGGAAACTAACTAATGACGCCAAAGCAGCGTGGCCAGCACTTAATTCTTGGTTTAAAGAAAATCCATAGCGTTCGCGGACAGATGTGACCAAGGGATCTTTTGACATCATCTCCTGCGTAGCTTGTTGAGCTAACGTTGATGATATACCTGTTTCTTCATATTTTTTTTGTACAAATTCAAATTCGCCATCGTAATCATTTGCAACAGCCCGAGTTTGAATTTGACGCACTTTTTCTTGTGCATCATGTTGAGAATTGACCGAAACATATTCCCCCATTGCCATCGACACAGTTCCAGCTAACATACCAGCAAACCCCGCTAGTAAGATTGTATCTGTGTGACTAGTAGCACCTGCAACACCTAAAACGATACCAGATACTGATAAAATACCATCATTGGCACCCATAACTGCTGCACGAATAATATTATTTCGCTGCATAAAGCTTGTTTTTTCAGATTTTTCAGACATAACTTCCCCTTGTTGTTAGAACTATTCTAACTCATCTAGTTTCATAAATCAAGTTATTTGGAACAATTCTACATATCATGATATAATAGTAATAAATATGGAGGATTCTTATGACTGATCAAAAATTGCGTACAATATTGCAAGAACACGGTTTAAAAGCTACGTATCAACGAATGGCCGTTTTAGAATATCTCGCCACAAATAAAACCCACCCCACAGCAGAAATGATTCACGAAGATTTAAATAATATTAGTTTGGCAACAGTTTATAACACGCTTGATAAATTAATTGAAACTGGATTAATCATCGCTATAGACATTCATGATGATGGCAAGCGCCACTTTGATTATTATGGTGAGCCACATTATCACATCATCAATCAACAAACTAGTGAGATTATTGATGCAGATAATTTCGATATGGCTCCTTTGTTTGACGCAGCACGTAAAGCTAGCGGTTTAAATATTACAGGATATCATATTGAGATCTTTGGGGTTAATCCAGAAGATTCGTAGTGTTTCTGATATTAACTTTGTTCCAAAAAAGGATCAACTCATTAATGAGTTGATCCTTTTATTTATCATATTTTTCCAAAAATGCTTTTATTTTACTTCTATAAGCGACTGGGTAGTCATGAAAACTTTGAACATGTTTTGAGCCCTTGGTAATCCATAACTGCTTTGGTCCTCTAGAAGCGTTGTACAGCGGGTAAACCATTTTGGTTGGCACAAAAGTGTCGGCCCCACCTTGAATGAAAAAGGTTGGCCGCGTGTTTTTTTCAACTTGTCTCAAAGGACTAGCTTCCTCATATGAGTATCCGGCCCGTACCTTCGAGATACCCGAAACCACATTAACAAGTGGAAACCATGGTAAGCCATACATATCTCCTGCTTCATGTTTAATCTCTTCTATAACACTTGTGTAGGACGAATCAGCAATAATTGCTTTCACCTGATTCGGTAAATCATTTTCACCAGAAGTTGACAACACAGTAGCAGCACCCATGCTCATACCATACATGACAATATCTGATTTTTGACCATTATTTTCTAAAATTTGATTCAACCAACCGATATAGTCTCGCCGATCTAACCAACCGTAGCCAATCATTTCACCCTGTGAATCACCATGTGCACGATTATCTGGAATTAATACGTTGTAGCCCAACTCATGGAATAGCTCACCATATATGGCCATCGTCGTTTTATTGTTGTGCCAGCCGTGAGCCAGGATAGCTGTTTTACCTGTTTTTTTCTCAGCAGGTACGTACCAAGCAATTAGTTTCAAATTATCAGATGTTTTTTGTGTCCATGTTTGCTTTTCACGAGACAAAAAATCATGTTCGTAGTGATAAAGTGAATTTGTTTTTGCACGCAATTTGTCTGGCTTATCTGCTGCTACATCGCGGGCCTCAGCAACATGAAAAAAATACATACCAGCTGATAACAATAAAATAGCAATAAAAACCAAACAACCAATTAACCACTTATACTTTCTTTTCATAAATCACTTTCCCTTATAATCAATCCATAAAATTGTACGCTAATTTTGGTTATGGAGCAAATAAATTATGATTAAAATTGAAGTTTCATAAATTATTATCCCTAGAATTTCATTAAGAATGGTATCATAAATTATAAAGAAAGCGAGGTATATTAACGTGACCTACTCACAAAAATGGAATTTAGAAAGTATATTCCCGGGTGGTATAACTTCACCACAACTCACTCAAAAATATGAACTTATCGCAAAGCAAATCAATGATTTTACTGATATGATAGCCGATTACAGCCTCGCACAGGATAAAGATTTCACGGTGTTGTCTGATTTAGCTGATTTAGCACAAAATATTGGTGCTGGAATTGGTACTGCCAATATTTTTGTTAATGGTTGGTCGTCTGTAGATTATGGTAACAGTGTTTATGCGCCTCATTTTAATAAATTGGGAAACTTATGGGTATCTTTCTCATCTCCTTTAAATGCTTTTCAAAAACTACTTTCAAAATTAGATGATGAAACATTTGAAAAAGCTATCACTACTAGCCGTCTTGCACCAATTGCTTTTTACTTAACAGAGTTGCGTACTGATGCTAAACGATTGTTGGACGATAAAACAGAAACGTTAATTAACAAATTTGATCTTGATGGACAGCAAGCTTGGTCCCAGCATTATGACACAATATCTGCTTCATTATCGATGAGCTATACCGATGAAAACAATAAAACTCGTCAAATTTCCGCTGGACAAGCTTTGAACATGTTAGATGGTGAACCCGATAATGAGGTGCGGGCTAACCTCATGACAAACTATGAAAAAATGTGGGCAAAAGCTGAAAATTTAACGAGTGATACATTAAATCATTTGGCTGGATTTCGTCTAACCAATCAAGAAGCTCATGGTCGTCAATCACACTTAGAACAGCCACTGGAGCTCAACCGTATGTCTCGCGGAACTTTGGATGCTATGTGGCAAGTTGTAGATGCTAACAAGAGTATGTTTAAACCATATTTTGAACGTAAAAAGCAATTACTCGGTTTGAAATCCATCGGTTGGCAAGATCAAGTCGCGCCACTAACCAACATCGGTGACTACAAACCATCAGATGTTTCTTATGATGACGCTGCTAAATTTATTATCGAACAATTTGGTAAGTTTTCACCTAAGATGGCAACGTTTGCTCAAAAGGCTTTTGAGAATAATTGGATTGAATCAGAGAACCGTCCTGGTAAACAACCAGGTGGTTATATGGAATCTGTCCCAGATTTACACGAGTCTCGAATATTTCTAACCTACACAGGTTCAGTAAATGATGCTGCGACAATTGCGCACGAACTGGGTCACGCATTTCACTCTGCGCAGCTAACTGACTTACCATTTTGGCGTGATGCCTATGCTATGAACGTTGCCGAAACAGCCTCAACTTTTGCCGAATTGATTGTTAATGACGCTAACGTAAAAGAAGCAACAACAGATGCCGAGAAAATTGTATTATTAGATGCAAAAATGACTAATCCTATTGCTATGTTTTTAAACATACATGCCCGCTTCTTATTTGAAGATTCGTTTTACACAGAACGTAAGCATGGCCTAGTGACACCACAGCGTCTCAATCAACTAATGGATAACGCGCAAAAAGAAGCTTTTGATGGTATTTTAGATGTCCGTCATCCCCACTTCTGGTCATCAAAACTGCACTTTTTCATTGATTCTGTGCCATTTTATAATTTCCCTTATACATTTGGTTATTTATTCTCATCAAGCATTTACGCGCAAGCACAAAAAGATGGTGACAATTTTGAAGAAAAATATATTGCCTTACTACGTGACACTGCTAATATGACTTCAGAAGAATTAGCAAAAAAGCATCTTGGTGTTGATCTAACGAAGCCGGAATTTTGGCAGACTGGTGCCGATTTGGTTAAAGAAGATATTGACGAATTCTTGTCACTTTCTGAGCAATTTATAAAATAAAAATAGACAGAACAAAAGGCCTAAAGTGTATCACACCTAGGCCTTTTTATTTGTCAACATTTTTAATTTTTGGTGACTATGTAAATCATTGACCTGTTTTTGTAATTCTCCAAGCATTTTTGTCTGCATTTTTTGAATTTCAAATAAATCGGGGTTATCTTTTTGAATAATACGGTCAATTTTAGCATGCAGTACCCTCATCTCCTCCTCGGTCTTTAAATTCACATGGTAATCATTATCCGCGTGCAATCTGTCATAATCAGATGATCGATTCTGACTCATTAGTATTAACGGCGCTTGTAATGCGGCCACCATACTCAAAAATAAGTTTAATAATATAAAAGGGTAGGGATCAAAATGCATGTTGAACAATTGAAAAACATTGGTGATGATCCACATAATCATTGCACAAATGGACACGATAATAAATCCCCAACTACCGCCAAAATGTGCAACATTATCTGCTATTTTTTGGCCAAATGTATAGGATTCTCTTTGATGCTTATTCACATTAACAACTTTAAAACTTTTATCTGTCAATATGTGCGTTAGTTTGTTATTAATATGTTTGTTTGTTCTATGCTTCTCCAATATCATTTTATCGATTTTTTCTAAACGGTATTGAAGCAAATGATCAAAGCAAATAAAATCTGCCAACATGCTGTCAGGAAAATCATGCTTTATCTTTTGTTGTAGTTCAATATCTAGTTCTGCCAGTAAGACACCATCGACAACATTCTTTTCTTCACCATCCACAAAACATGTAAAACTTCTTTGCATACTGGTCATTATTTATCCTTTCCAACCAAGTTCTCAATTTGAAGTAACGAAAAACGATTAAATCTCAGCATTATTCGAGATCTAATCGTCTAACCAGTAATAACCGGCATTTAGTAATTTTTAAACAAATCCACCAAACGTATTATCTAAATCAATTGGTTCCTTTTTGGTAACAATAAGTTCCTTGTTCACAAAGGTTTCGATACCAAAGCGTCCTAGCTCACGTCCATAGCCAGAATTTTTAACACCACCAAATGGTAACTCAGGTAATGTTCCACCAAAACTATTCACATAAACCGCTCCCGTCTCAATACGAGAAGCAACTTCCGTCGCATGCTCAGGTGAACCACCAAATACCACGCCCGATAAGCCATAATTAGAATCATTAGCTAGTGTAATTGCCTCTTCTTCATCTTTCACTTTGTAGACTTGTCCAACTGGACCGAAGAACTCTTGATAATAAGCTGGGTTGTCTTTTGTAATACCAGTTAAAATAACGGGATCAAACAGTGCAGCTGGTTTATCTTGGACAACACTACCATATTCAAGAGTAGCACCGGCCTCAACTGCCGCTTTCACTTGTTTGGTCAAGTTTTTCTTAGCCTTGCTGGTACTTAATGGTGCTAATGTCGTATCTTCCAACAATGGGTCGCCTAGTTTTGCTTCAGCAAAGGCATCTTTTAACATTGTAAGTACCGCATCATAATTTTTTTCGGTTACAATAAACCGTTTAGACGAAGTACATACCTGTCCTGCATTGTATAGACGAGCACCCCCGATAATCTTTTTAATCTCAGATAAATCGGCATCATCCAGAACAATGAATGGATCACTTCCACCAAGTTCAAGCGAACTTTGTTTCATATTTTTACCAGCTTCGGCAGCAATTAATTGTCCAGCACGTTCTGAACCAGTTAACGCCACCCCCTGTACACGATCGTCAGCAATAATTTTATTCACTTGATCGTAATCAATGAATAAATTAGCAAACGCACCAGTAGGGGCACCAGCCCGTTCAACAATTTTTTCAAATTCTGATGCAGCCATTGGCGTATTGCTTGCGTGCTTCAAAAGCATTGGATTTCCAGCTATATAATTTGGTGCAAATACACGAATAATTTGATAGTAAGGAAAATTCCATGGTTCAACCATCATCAATACACCAGTGGGGCGCGAAATTACTTGCGCATCCCCCATCGAGGATTTGATTGGTTCTGGCTTAAGAAAATCTGCACCATTTTTGGCGTAGTAACGAGCAATTGAAACACTTAATGCTACTTCACCTTGAGCCTCGACAAATCGCTTACCCATTTCAATAGTAAGTACCTTAGCTAAATGATCAGCATCTTCTTCCATCAAGTCAGCAATTTTGTTTAATATCTCTGCGCGACTACTAGCCGGGTCATTGCGCCACTTTTTATACAGTGCATGACCTTCGGCAATGGCCTTCTCAACATAAGCGTCATCATGATTGTCAAATGTTTGAATAACTTCGTCGTTAAAGGGATTAATTGTTTGATAGCTCATTTTATTCGACCTTTCTTCAATTAACAAATTACATTTCTGTTCTAAACACCCCTACTATAACACCATTATTCATTCGCAAAGTATATTTTGTTTGTGATATTTTCAGCAAAACACATTATTTATAAATGTAATGAACGCCAATATTTTAAGGTAGCGCTTATATTTGCACTTTGACTAATCATACTGATTACAGCAGCACCGTTAACACCCGTAGATAAAACTGATGACAAATTTATTTCCGATATTCCACCGATTGCCACACTTGGCCATTTACTTTTGCTTGTCAAATATTTTAAACCTTCAACCCCAATCTCTGGATTTGCATCAGCTTTGCTTACCGTCGCAAAAACAGGACCAATTCCGATATAATCAATCCCTTTAATATTCTCTATTCTTTTATATTGGCTGTCATTAGACACCGATACCCCAACAGCTAGATTCCCAGCTAATTGAATATTATTGATAATATCGCCATCTTTTTGCCCAAAATGAACACCCTCTGCATCAATTTCATGTGCTAGTTGAATGTCATCATCAATAATCAATGGTACATGGTAGTCAGCTGTTAGTTGCCGGACTTTTTTGGCTACTCGTAATTTCTCTGATCCACTTAAAGCCAGTTGCCCTTTTTCTCGATATTGAAACACACTGATTTTCGATTGCAGTGCTTCCTCTAAGACTTCAAAAAAATGTCTCTCTCCATTGGTGTCCTGAGTTCCTAATACAAAATAATTTACTAATATGCTCGGATCAAACATTTTCTAGTACCTCTGGAAAATGCCTGTCAGTCACTCTTGCCTGGTGATTAAGCGGTCCATGCCCATGCCCAACATCGATACCTTCACGAATGGTAGCATCAACATAAGCTTTTGCATGAATAATAGCCGTTTTCATATCATCTCCCAAAGCTAAACGAGCAGTAATGGCCGCAGAAATTGTATCCCCTGTCCCGTGAGTTCTAATTGTATCTACCCGTGAGCTTTTAAGCCAAAAATGACTACCATCAGCCAATAGAATATAGTCATAAACATCTTTCCCGGAGGCATGCCCACCTTTTAATAATACGTTTTCAACTCCTAATTGTTGTATCTTTGAAGCTGATTGCATCACATCTTCATGGTTAGTAATGTTTGACCCACTTAAGACTTCAGCTTCTGGCATATTAGGCGTAATGAGCGTTGCCAGCGGTATCAAACTAGACTTAATAGCAACTATGGCCTCATCACTCAATAAGTGAGCGCCTCCCTTGGCAACCATTACAGGATCTAATACATAGTTACCAAAATCTGCTTGTTGTAAAAATTCAGACACTGATTTTACTGTGGGCACATCACCAAGCATGCCACTTTTTACAGCACTTATTTTTAAGTCATCAGCCACTGATTTTAATTGGGCATGGATCATAGATGGTGAAGTCATCGAAACTTGCTGTACACCCATTGTGTTTTGTGCTGTTAGAGCAACAATAACATTAGCGCCATAAACACCTTGGGCGGCAAACGTCTTTAGATCCGCGCTAACTCCAGCGCCACCACTGCTATCCATACCAGCAATTGTTAGAACTTGGGGTGTTTTATTAACCATGATTCAGCACACTTTCCTTAATAAAATTTTGAACATCGATATTATCAATAACAAATAATTCATCTAATAATTGATTTGTAAAAGAACCTGGTTGATTCGTTTTTGTAGCGGCTTTTTGTCCAGCAAGTTTGAATGTAGCCATTGCATTCATCACATTAGGAACCTTTAGCCCATCGGCAATGAACGCACCAATTAATGATGATAAGGCATCTCCTGTACCTACAATAGAAGATAATTGTTCAACATTTATATCAAGTGTTTGTGTGTATTGACCATCACTGACAACGTCACAAGCCCCGCTTAGCGCAATCACTGCACCTGTTTTTTTGGCGGCACGCTGTGCAATTTCAATTACGTCACCTTTTCCAGTAGCATCGATACCTTGACTAGCAAAATCAATATCGGCAAACCAAGCAATTTCGGCTGCATTGCCACGAATAACATCAACATGACCAGAGGCTAAAAATTGTGTAATGGCTTTAGACCTAAATGGAACTGATACAGCAACCGGATCTAATACGACTGGCTTGCCTAATTGGTATGCTTCCTGAGAAAGTTTAATAATATCGTTAATTTCTACTTTTTGAAGCGTCCCTGTGTTAATAATCACCGCATTGGCAATTCCGGCTAATTCCTTAAATTCTGCTAGCTCGCGACTCATTAACGGTGAGGCACCAACAACATTAACTACATTAGCTACAAATTGTGGTGTAACAAAATTTGCATAAGTCAGGACAAGAGGTGATTTCGTTCTAATGTCTGTAATATTCATGATTAAATTCCTTTTTTGTTTGGCTTCGTGTTTTTAAACAAATATCTTCATTAATTTTAAAAATTAACATTAATGAATAAAAAAACCGCTAACTATCAGAAAAGATTAGTTAACGGCTAAATAGGCATATTTATACACTAGAATAGTTCATTATTATAATCTTCCTTCGCACGAATTACCGTAATCAGGTTCAATGGGTATCTCTCAGCCAGCTTGGGCACCCCAGATATTTATTTAATTCTACTTCAGTGTACCTGAATCCATATGAATAATCAACCGCCTAAGTATGCTTTGCGCACGTCATCTGATGCAAGTAGCTCTGCTCCCGTACCTGTCATCGTGATCTTTCCACTTTCCAAAACATAGCCGCGATCCGCAATTTTTAGCGCTTGATTCGCATTTTGTTCGATTACTAATACTGTCATTCCTTGTGCATTAACATTTTTAATAATATCAAAAACTTTCTCAATAAATAGCGGTGCCAAGCCCATGGAAGGTTCATCCAACAATAACAATTTTGGTTTTGCCATTAATGCGCGACCCATGGCTAGCATTTGTTGTTCACCACCAGATAAAGTCGCTGCATCTTGATTACGTCTTTCCTTTAAAATTGGAAACTGATCGTAAATAAGTGTGTATTCATCTTTCAAGTTAATACCCTTGCCTCGAGTAAAAGCACCCAACTGTAGGTTTTCTTGAACAGTCATGCCAGAAAACACGCGACGTCCTTCTGGCACTTGAGCAACTCCACTTGAGACAATTCGCTCTGAATTCATAGTCAATATGTTTTGATTTTCAAATAAAATACGTCCCTTAGTGGGTTTTTCTAAGCCCGAAATCGTACGTAAAATTGTAGTTTTCCCAGCGCCATTAGCACCAATTAGTGATACGATTTCGTTATTGTTCACCACAAAGTTAACATCTTGTACCGCTTTAATGGCACCATAACTTACGTTTAAATTTTCAACTGTCAGTAATGCACTCATTCGTTATTTTCTCCCAAATATGCACGGATCACATCGGCATTTTGCTGTATTTCTAATGGTGTGCCACTGGCTAATAACTTACCGTACTCTAATACATATAATCGCTCACTGACAGCCATAACAAGGTTCATATCATGCTCAATTAAAATAATTGTCATCTTAAATTCTTGTTGAACTTGTTTAATTAAACGTGTTAAATCAGCCGTTTCTTGTGGATTCATACCAGCTGCTGGCTCATCTAAAAATAAGATTTTAGGTTTTGTGGCCAATGCCCGCACAATTTCTAAACGTCGTTGTTGCCCATATGGTAAGTTTGTTGCCAGCGTATCTTGTACCTCCAGCATATCAAAAATACTTAGTAGCTTACGAGCTTCGTTTTTTAGTTGCTCTTCATTTTTATAAAATGAAGGTAAACGAAACAATGAACTGAATACATGTGCCTGAGTACTAGAATTCATAGCAATCATAACATTCTCTAATACTGTTCGACTTTCAAACAAGCGAATATTTTGAAAAGTGCGCGCAACGCCTAATCGAGCACGTTTTGCAGGAGATTGACGATTGACATTAGCTAACTGCTGACCATCAAATAGGAGTACTTCTCCCTCACTAGGTGAATATACACCTGTTAGTAAATTAAATAATGTGGTTTTACCCGCACCATTTGGCCCAATTAAACCAATTAACTCATTTTCGGCAGCTTCAATACTAACACCATCAACAGCAGTTACACCTCCAAAACGGATACTTAAATCACGCGTTTTCAGTATTGTCTGAGCCATGTCCGTCTCCTTCATCAAATAACCATTTCTTTAATGATAGTTCTCGACTACCAAAAATACCTTGAGGTCTAACCAGCATCACAGCAATTAAAATAACAGCGTAGATGACCATACGCAAGGAACCAAAATTTTGTAACATTGTGTCTAACACACCTAACGCAATTGCTGTCACAACTGTCCCACTCATTGAGCCAATCCCACCTATCACAATAATAATTAAGATCATAATACTTTGCATAAAAGCATAGTCTTTAGGCGCAATAGATTGGATGAAACTTGCACGTAAGCTACCAGCCATAGCAGCAAATAATGCCCCTGTCACAAAAGCAATTACCTTATACTTAGTTGTATTAATTCCTAAGGATTCGGCAGCAATTTCATTATCACGAACGGCAATAATGGCTCGCCCAGGCATACTACGAACAAAGTTGACCACAATAATCAATGTTATAACTGCTAGTATATAAACTAATTGCCAACTCACAAAAGGTGCGATGCCAAAAATACCAGCTGGTCCGTTAGTTATTTTCAAGTTCATAATGACAATTCTAATAATTTCAGCAAACCCTAATGTTGCAATAGCCAAATAATCACCACGTAAACGCAAAGTTGGGATACCAACAATTAAGGCAATTACGCCACTGACTACGATGCCTGCAGCCATTCCCAAAATAAAGCCAATGATACCAGGAACAACTTCCATAACTAATGCTGTCGCGTAAGCACCGATAGCCATAAATCCAGCGTGCCCTAACGAAAACTGCCCTGAAATACCAACCACTAGATTAAGTCCCAGTGCAGCAATGATATTAATGCCGATAAGTACAATCGTTGTGATGCCATAATGACCAATAAGGCCAACCATTTGAGCTACGAATATCAAAATGAACCCCATTGCAGCCAAAGATGCCCATGATAACGTGTATTTAATATGCGCTTGATCCATCAAACTTTCTCCCGCTTGTTTTTCCCTAAAATACCAGTCGGTTTAATAAGCAATATGACAATCAACATTGCATACACAATCGCATCTTTGTAATCTGAAAAAGCTGTCGCTTGAACCATTGTTTCCAATATACCGATTAGCCAACCACCTACTGCTGCCCCTGGAATAATGCCTATACCACCCAAAACCGCGGCAACAAACGCTTTCAACCCAGGAGTCATACCCATCACTGGGTCAATACTGTTATAATATAATCCAATCAAAACGCCACCAGCCGCCGCCAATGCTGACCCAATTGCAAATGTAAATGAAATTGTGTGATTGATGTTGATGCCCATTAATGACGCTGCATCTGGATCTGCGGATACTGCCCGCATCGCACGACCCATTTTTGTATTTTTAACAATGTAAGTTAATAACAGCATCAAAACTATTGAAGTTACAGCAATAATCAACTGAATATTTGAAACTTGTATACCATAAAAGTGGTATTGTACTGTCTTAATCGCCTGTGGAAATGAACGTTGATCTGACCCATACAAATAAGTCATGCCATTTTCTAGCAAAAAAGAGATGCCTAAAGCGGAGATAAGAACCGCAATTCTTGGAGAATGACGCAATGGTCGATAGGCAATATACTCAATGACCACACCAATAATGGCGCTTACTGCCATTGCGAGAATTAACGCTATAAAGAAATTCAAATGTAAAACCTTGATGAAAAAATAGCCAAAATACGCACCGAGCATGTATATATCACCATGTGCAAAATTGATTAATTTAATAATACCGTAGACCATTGTATAGCCTAAAGCTAGTAGCGCATAGACACTACCTAGCATAAGACCATTGATTAATTGCTGAATGAAAGTAGTCATTTTAACCTCAAAATATTATCAAACGCATTAGTTTCATACGTTTCTTAGAAAACGTGTTCACTTAACAACTACGGCAGATGACTCTTTACCATCAGTCATACCGACCATAACCATTGATTTGACAGGATTGTGGTCTTTGTCAATTGACATCTTACCAGTTACACCATCAAAATTTTTCAAGTTAGCCAATCCCTTAGTAATTGCCGATTTGCTAGTTGAATTTTCATTTTCAATAGCTGCTTTTATCATGCGAACTGAATCATAAGCTAAAGCTGTAAATTGTGATGGATACTTGCCGTAAGCCTTTTTATAAGCTTTGGCGAATGGTGCTGAAACCTTAGTAGCTGGTGCATCAACTGAGAAATGTGCCGCGTAATAAACATTGCTTGTATTTTTATTTCCTGCAATTTCAGCCGTTTTAGGATCACCAATGCCATCTGGTCCAATAACCGGCACATCAATCCCCATATCACGCATTTGCTTCAAAATTGCGCCACCCTCAGTGTAATAGCCATTGATTGCAATTGCGTCAAACTTTTTATCCTTAATTTTTGTCAAAACTGCTTGAAAGTCTTTCGTCCCTTCTTGATAAGATTCAACATCTACGACGTTACCCTTAAAGGCTTTTTTAAATGCAGATGTGATACCAGTACCGTAATCGGAAGAATTGTCCTGGAAAATCACAATATTTTTAGCTTTTAAAGTCTCTGTGGCAAATTGTGCCATCTTTGTACCCATAAAAGAATTTTTGTATTGTGCGCGGAATACGTAAGGTTGAACATTCCCATTCTTTTGCAAAGTAATGTTGTCTGCACCAGCAGTTGGTGAAATCATCGGCGTCTTACCCTGAGTTGCCACTGGCACTGCTGCTTGAACACCAGAGGTAATCACGGGACCAACGATAGCACTGACTTTTTCTTTGTTAATCAAACTACTTGTTACCGAAGCAGTTTCAGTATTGTCCGTCTTAGCATCTTTGTTAATGATTTTAAACTTATAGCTTTTTCCGTTAACTTTAACACCACCATTAGCATTAATTTGCTTTATAGCAAAGTTAGCACCATCTTGCTCAGCTTTTCCATATGAGGAAGCGTCACCAGATGTATCAAAAACACCCCCAATTTTGATCACATTTGATGTTGATGCTTTGCTAGACTTATTGACTACCCCAAATGCAACAATACCACCAATAGCAACAATAAACGCAGCGCCGACAATTACAATTTTTTTCATTCTTTCTTCTCCAATTTATTCTCTCAATTCCTTCTTTTCGCAAACAAAAAACCCATGAATACCAAAATTCATGGGTTACTAATCGTTAATAATGACAGCAGTTATACTCATCACTTCAACACCCATGAACACTGATTCCAGTTAGTCATGAGTGCGAAAAACCTCATCATGACTACAGCATGAGGAGGAGAAGGAGGGCTTGAGATGAGTTTTGTTTTTGATTCATATTTTGCATGATGTGTTGCCTCCTAATTTCTTAATATCTAATATCATACAGGCCAGTAAAAACATTGTCAAGAACATATCGGGATTTACACGATAAAAATGTGAAAATTAGCCTTCGTAATTACTTATCCCCACCACTCCTTGTCAAAGTCACGCATTTTGGTAGTCAAGGATAATTGCGATTGATCAGTCACGTGCTGATAAGTTGTAGTATACGGATTTTTCATCAAAGCGTGCATTTGTTGATAGATTTCACTAGCTAGAAAACGTGCCAATTCATCGTGAGTAGACCAGAATGACCAAATCATGTACTCTGACTTACCATTGTCATTTTGAGCCATAATGGCATTCCCAGTTAATAACTTTGCAATCAATTCATCATTGTTATCTTTAGCCTGAAAAGCAATTTGATGGATAACATTCCCCTTAAATTGTCCGATAACTGCTCGACTCTCAAATCCAATAGGACGGGCAAATTTTGCAACGACATTCTGTGCATCAATGATGAGTAAATTTGTCCCCGCCAGTTGAGAAATTTTTCCTAAATAAAATACATTTTGCGGTTGAGCACTTTGTAATGTTAACAGTTCCGAAACTGGCTGCTCTGGTGCTAATACTAAGTTTATTTTCATAAAAATGGCTCCTTTAATAGTTTAACAACGTCTGGTGATAGTCGACTGTTGTTGTGGCTTATAAATTTCTGTACACCCTTAAACGTCGACAAATCAACATCTGTTTTAACAACATTTGCTTCGCTTAATGTTTTCGCAAAAGAAACATCGGCTCGTGTAATCATCGGCATGTTCCACGGCTCACTTAATAGCAATGATTCCCACTGCCCAATCAGTAATGCTTCTGCCCGCTTGTAGCGTATGTCTTTATCAATAAAACTCTTAAGATCTCGAGGTTTTAATTTCATAGCGTAATAACCTTTCCAAATGGTGATGGTATGCTTAATGTTTGCCCCTCTGGTAGTAACCAATACACATGTTTAAATTTGGTTTGAATCAACTCATTTTCGCCATCGCCATCCGTAAAAATAACTACCAGTGTTTGCAAAGGAGAAAATTTCAAAGCGGGCAATACATCAAATATGCTTTGGAAAGTTGTCCCACCACCGGCATGGCGCTGCCAAGTTTTTATATTTTTAATTTGATGCACCTTCGTATCAAACGAAAAGAAATGCACGTTAATATCAAATTGTTTTGTTATCTGCATTGCATTGGCTAAAAACTCACTTGCCTGTGAATTAGATATTGATGCAGAATTATCAATGAAAACAGCAATTTCCGTATCATAACGACTAATTTCTCCTGGTAGATCAAGTCGATAAGCCTGTCGGCGATTAAACCTAGCTCGTGAATCTTTCTTTTTATTTGGTGCTTGACTGATACCAGATCGCAAAATACTTTTCCAGTTACGTTTTGGTACGACAACCTCGCTAATTTGTTGCAAAACCGCACCCGATACATTACCACGCCCAGCGTATTTCGTATCGTCATTAGCTTTTTTTATCACATTTTTAAGTGCAGACTCAGCTTCTTCTATTGAATTACTCGCGCTCTGCCATTCCGTATGTTTTGGCAAAGCCTTCTTTTTTGCCCGTGAATTTTTTGATCAACTTCTGACAATAAAGAAATATAGGTCGATGAATCTTGATTGTGTGGTAAATTAATGTGATAGAGTTCATTAATAGTTTGAAACGATATTGCACCAGGTAGTTCACCCAAATCTCTTGGTAAGTATTGGTTGACCGCTAAGTCAGTACCTATATCAACCATTTGATTATGTTCTCGTTCTTTCGCATAACGAGTCGGATGCTGCCAAATAACATGCAAAGCCTCATGAGCTAACGCAGCAGCAACCTGGTTGTGTGATGTAAAACGAGCCGTTAATAAATTAGGGTTAACCAGTAAGTACCAGTTGTGTCCTTGCCATTTTAACGCTAATGGATTAGCAGCCTGTGGGTTCACCTCTCGGACTAAGTTCATCACAATATTGCCGTAGAGGGGCGATACATCGAGCAATGTTTTAATACCATCAATAATTAGATTGTCATTCTCTGATTTCATCGTGTAGCAATATCCATAATCTGTTGATATAACACGTTGGCATAATGATTATCAGAAGCATATAAATCATCCAAAATTGGCGCGCTCGTCATTTGTTTTACCAGTGCATACTGTCCATCGGGAGCAATCAAATTGAGTAACTCACTGAAACGTCCAGCATTATTGTCTAGTCTCATATCTGCCGTTAATAATAAGGTTTTCATCACGTTCAGCTTTTGAATTTCTGAAAAGCTCTCAAATTTTTTACGTATTGTCTGTGGTAATTTTGGACCACTTGGTACTGAATTAAAGACATCTTCAGCTGTTAGACTAGTTGTTTTTTCTTGGACAAAAGTCACAAATTGTGTGGCACAATTGTCCCCAAGATCTCCTGCCACGATATCAAATAACAGTTCATCCTGCTGCTCATTGGTTAGTTTTTGCAACTGGAATAAATTATCAGATACGCGCTGCCACGCACGCGGGGTAGGGTTCAAGTCAATATCTCGATTTTTTGGGTACAATAATTCGGCATTTTCGGCAATAAATTGGCGGACCAAGTCGTGTATGTGCGGCCGCTTTTTTCCAGATGCGGCCCACTGCAACCAATCACGAACTGAGACAGTCATGACAAGTCGAGTGGTTCGATCTTTAATCGCTGCATCAGATGTTTGAACCGCATATTCGGCATTCTCAAACCCTTGCATTGAATCATCAGGATTTTCTGCGAGAATGAGTTTAACATTATCAGGCAATACCAGATCATTAATCTGTCGCTGTAAAACAAGATTCATTAGTTCACCTTGTACTGCTTGTGATCCTCGGTTGAATTCATCTAAAAACCAGATAATTGTTCGGTCCGGTTCGACTTCAGCTTGTTCTATAATCTGTATCAAAGTGTGTGTATAACCAAATTTGATATCAGCCAATCGACCATAATTTTTAGTTTGCAAGAATGATGTCTCATTCAAAGGTGGAATTGGAATTGCTAAATCTCCTTTTTCAGATAATGAAACTACTGTTGTAAAAAGTTTTGCACCCAATTTTTTAGCTATTTCAGCAACAAGGGCAGATTTTCCAATTCCAGCTTCTCCCACAATCGTCGGTACGTTACCGCCACGCAAAATCAAAGGTACAGCTACTAGTAATTTTTGATAAGTTAAACTCATATAAACCTCATGTTTTATGTATAGTTAACCGTGTCTAAAAGCTAATAATTATCACCACGTTTATTTCTATACCCTTTCTAAGTATATTCTACCGCAACACAAACAATCGTGCTAAAATGAAGACATGACAAAAAACATTTTAATCCTCGGTGCCAACGGTCAAATTGCTAAAATTGTGGTTGACATACTGGCAAATACCGATACAAAAATTACATTAACTTCTCTTCATGCTCGCCCTGAAAAGTCAATCAAATCACTTGATGCTACCAAGGAAGAAAACTTGGTTCGTGCGCTAAAAGACATTGATATTGTTTATGCAAATATTGGTGCAGAAGGTCGACAAAAAAACGCCGCTAATGCCTTAGTTAACGCAATGCACACTGCTGGCGTTAAGCGCTTAATTTGGGTCGCAACAATCGGTATTTACAATGAGATAGCTACCGAAACTGCTGACATTTGGCGTAATATTTTGGGCACCCCAGACAATGAAAACACCTACATGGGCGATCAAGCTGCTGCAGCTAAGCGCATCGAAGAGTCCCAATTGGACTATACAATCATCCGACCCAATGAATTAACAGATGATAATAAAATGCAACAAGTGAATGTCCAAACTGATCCTCACGAAAAAATTATTGGTGGCCCAATCACTAGAACAAGCGTCGCAGAATTTATTGCACAGCTATTATTAAATCCCGAACAACATATTGCAGAATCTGTTGCGATTTCTTCAACTAAATAACAACAACTTGGCCAGAATTTTCTAATACGGAAGAAGATTCTGGTTTTAATTTTTCTCAATTTAAATAAAATTTGGTATGCTAATACTTATGAAAAGTAAAATTAAAAAATACACAATTTCACCGCTTGCACTCAGTTTCTGGATTCCTTTTCTTGTTCTAATCGGATATTTTGCTTATCGAAAAATGGCACCCTTTGGTTCCAACTCTATCCTGACTGTTGATCTTGGTCAACAATACATTGATCAATTTGCAGCATTCAAATACACTATTTTACAACACCCATCCAGTTTCTTCTATTCATTTTCAAACGCATTAGGTGGAGATATGTTAGGTGAATGGGCCTACTATTTGATGAGCCCATTTAACTTCATTTTTCTTTTTGTATCAAACGCTAATTTACCTGCTGCGATTCTATTGGTTATCTGTTTAAAGATTGGTGCAGCTGGTCTCTCAATGGGTTACCTTTTAAAAAAATTGCATTTACAACATGGCTACTATATTACCCTCTTTGCCATCAACTTTGCTCTATCTGGTTGGTTTGTCGCTAATAATCTCAACCTATTATGGCTTGATACAGCTGTCATGCTGCCACTTGTAATTTATCAGCTTGAACAAATATTCTATCGTCAAACCTGGTGGCGTTATAGTGTCTTACTTGCTATTACTATCATCACGAACTATTATATTGGTTTCATGATAGCCATCTTTATTGTTCTTTATTTTTTGTGGCGCCTCACATGGCCTAATGTTAAACATCGTCTAACTATTTTATGGCACTTTACTCTTGGTTCTATTATTGGTGGCGCATTATCCGCGTGGCTTATTTTGCCCACCTACTTCCAATTGACGCTTGGTAAATCACAATATAATTCCGAATTTTCTTTCAAATTTGATAACAATCCTTTGCATCTATTTCTCAAGTTAATTCCGGGCAGCTTTGATTTTGACCAGATGCAGAGTGGTCAAGCCAATTTTTATGTTAGCGCGTTTATTTTAATCACATTGGTTACCTTTATTACTACTCGTGTCATACATTGGCGTGTCAAAGTTGGTGCGTTTGCTATTTTGAGTTTTCTCATCTTGGCAACAACATGGGCGCCCTTAACCTTACTTTTTCATGGTTTTCAATATCCGGTTTGGTATCCTTACCGGTTTAGTTTCCTAATTAGTTTTTTTGTTATATACTTAGCTGCAATGAGTTGGCAGCCGACTTGGCGACCTCAAAAAATAACACTTGTTTTGCTATTTGTCTCTTTAGTAGGCGTCGCGGTATATGCGTTTATAAATGATCAAAAGACAAGCCACACAGACAGTAATAGCATTGCCATTTTTATTGGATTAGCTTTATTAACGCTAGCCCAATTTACTTTTAAAAGTCACGATCGTATTTGGTTGCCGATACTTAGTCTAATCACCATCGTTTCCCTTGGCGCCAATGTAGCATTAACACTGAATCATTTTTCATATCTTACAAACACCGAATATCAGAATGCCATTCACGCCCTTACCGACGCAAATCAAAAAATTAAAAAAGATCATTCATGGTACCGCGTGGCACAAACATTCCAGCGCACACGTGGCGACTCAATGATGCTTAACTATTATGGTGGTGCTCATTTTAGTTCTGCTTTACCAAAGGCAACACCAACTTTCTTTGGTAATTTTGGTCAACCAGATGGTGATAATTACGTTGTTTATAGTAATGGTAGCGTATTATCCGATGCCTTTTTGGGGATGAAGTATTTTATCACGGCAAATGGCAAAGATAATGGAGACGCTGGCCAGCCTAGCCAACATCTAATTGGTTTTCGTCCTGATAGCAAAAAATACAACCTTAAGGCCACTACCAAAACCACAAATGTTTATCAAAATAAAAATGCTTTGCCACTCGCATTTGCAGCTAGCTCTGGTGCATTGAATACGAAAATGCTTTTCAATAATCCACTCCAAAATCAAGGTAATCTTTGGCAAGGTATAACAGGCTCAACAACCTCAACTGTTCATGTAGATAACTTCCAGAAGTCCATCGGACATAATATTACTGCACCAAGTATGATTACTGGTTCAATTATCACTCGACAAAATGCTGCAAAACCTGCAAGTCTTGACTTACAATTTACGCCCACAAATAATGATAGTTATTATCTGACGATCGGCAGCGGATTAGACATTAAAAATTTTGATTTATTAATTAACGGCAAGGTAATTACACAATTCAATACTTACCGACACACTGTTGTTGTTAATTTGGCCACAAATGCCAAAGATAAACTGCAAACTATCACGTTTAGGCTTAAAGATACCCAAACACTAGCGCTGACAAATGTGACTCTGTATCACATCGATAATGAGCGAATAGCCAATGATTCGACTAATTTGAAACAGAATGGTCTAAAGATAAGCAAACGCTCGCAGCGACGCATTGAAGGCACTATCAAAACAACGACAAAAAAGCCACTCGTTATGACAACTATTCCGTCAATTCCAGGCTGGCAAGTTAAGGTTGATGGTAAAACAGTCAAAACGACCAAAGTAGCTAATTATTTTATAGCAGTAAAAACAAAACCTGGCCTTCATAAAATATCCTTTGTATATACACCACCTCTTTTCTATTACGGTGTAATAATTAGCTTACTCGCCTTATTGCTATTATTAATAATTAATCGAAAATCTATTGCAAAAAAAATCCACACATGATATGCTTTTTCCGTTATATTTTGCGGAAAAAAGCGCAAATTGAAAGGAAACACTTATGTCTGAAGAAAAAACATATCCAATGACTGCTGAAGGCCGTGACAAGCTTCAACTTGAGTTGGAAGATCTTATTGCTAATCAACGACCAGAAATTACAAAACGTATTCAGATTGCAAGATCATACGGTGACTTATCAGAAAACTCGGAATATCAATCAGCTAAAGATGAACAAGCCTTTGTTGAAGGACGCATTCAAACATTAAAAAATATGATTGATAATGCTGAAATCATTGATTCTAATGCAACAGCTAAGGACGAAGTTTCATTAGGTAAGACGGTGACATTCAAAGAATTACCAAATGAAGAACCTGAAACATATGCTATCGTTGGTTCTGTAGAAGCTGATCCTTTGGCAGGAAAAATTTCTAACGAGTCTCCAATGGCTAATGCCTTAATTGGTAAAAAGGTCGGAGAAACCGTTGCTGTTCCATTGCCAAATGGTATTAGCATTGACGTTGAAATTATTAACGTAACTAAATAATTTGAGTATTCAAAAAGCACCTGCCTAGGTGCTTTTTTATTGCATTAAAAAACGTCTGAACAATGTTTCAGACGTTTTATATTATGCGAAAGTATAAATATTGCCGATGATAATTGCGCCAATAACAACTAATATTGTACCGATCACAATTAACTTCATCTGATAACTTGACTTCTTCTCTCCTAATATATAGATACCACCAAAAGTACCAACAATAATACCTAATTGTGAGAATGTTGTCGCGATAGTTTGACCAACATCAGGATTGGCAGCTGAGATGAACATGAAAATATTACCAGCAGCCCAAACTAAACCTGTTACAATGTTACGCCAAGTTGGTAACTTAAACATGATACTTGATTCTTTCAAAACGAAGGCAACAATTAGAAAGGCACCAATAACTTGACCGATAGCTTGTGGTCCAACAATGGCGGTCATATAATCGACACCATTACCACGTGCTTTAATGGCATCAGAGATGTAACCAACTTTGTTTAAGAAGTTTGGTAAAACAAAATAGAACATGAATCCGATGGTTGAAACAATCAGGTAGATAAGCCCTTTAGTCCAGTCCTTTTTTTGCTCTTGTGCTTCAATTCCTGCGCTGTTTTTTGCTTTATCACGTGCTGAAATTAAAGTTGCACCGATAACAACCGTAATGATTGAAATCACACCAATTGCCCACATTTTAGCAGTTTTCCATTCGCCTAAGACAGCAGCAGCCATTAAAGCATTTGCTACAATTTGACCGGCCGTTGACAATGGAATAGCAAGCGAAACGCCCAAATCCTTGATAGCCAAAAATTGTCCTGCTGTTCCAACTGCCCAAACCAATCCAGAAACGATACCGACAACCCAAATATGACTGCTTAATTCGATGTGGCGTGGCATGACAAAGAAAAACATTGTTGCTAGGCCAAATATCAAAGCACCAAAAGTCATACCTAAGGTCTGTTGCCCTGCTGTTCCCCCATTTTTGTGTTGACGATTCCAACGGAACCCCAAGCTAGTGCCGGCACTAGGGCCAGTAAAATTGCTAAACTCATGCTAAATATTGCTCCTTTTTCATATGATGTTCTGCAACACATCATTTTTTAACACTGTTTATTTTACATTAGTGAAACCGTTTACACAAGTCTTTTTTTACAATTTCTGTAAACGTTTTCAAATACTTGTTAATTTATTAAAAATTTTGAATAAAAATCATGAAAAAGTTTACGTTATAAAATTACTGATAATCTTTATTACTATTGGTGTGCACTTACTTTTATTAAGTACAATACAATCATTTACACGATAATTTTTGTAAATTTACATCATTTTTTTAAAATATTAAAATTAAATAAGAAATAAAAATTGAAAACATATTCAGTTATATCGTATATTAAAAACCGATCATCTAAAATGTCTAGATGATCGGGTACATTTTTTATTTATCAAAACGTTGTAAATTCCATGTCTCGATCAAATTTATAATCAATTTTGGATAATTAACATCGGTTGCATATGAATCCTTATACAGAGCTTTAGCGGCTTCCTTGTAGTTTTTTGCATCCAATACATCTTGGAACTGATTAGGATTCCAAGTATTACCATTCACTAATGTCTCAGCATGTTCTTTCATGCTATCTTTCCAATCACTATACACAGCAAAACGTGCTTTTTGTGTCTCAGGTTTCCCATCAACATACTCAGTCGTTTCCAAAACAACTGATTTTCCTGCTGTCTCATCCTGAGTTTTAACACCAAAATAGTTATTGTATTTAGATGATAGCTTTGAGTTATCCCAGTTTGATTCATGTGCCGCTTGAGCTATGGATATTGATGCTAAGATACCATATTTCTTACTGAGTGTCTGAGCATATGTCGCAATTTTGTTGACAAAAGCCAAACGATGTTCAAATTCGCTTTTACCCGAAGTAGCCATCAATGTTATAACAGCAGGCTTATTTATACCATCTTTGTTCAAGTCTTTATAATACGACTTTAGTTGTTTATCTGAAGTTGCCAACAATTTCGTCATTAAATCAGTAACATCTGTCACTTTATTTAAATCGTATGCTGCTGGGTAAACGTAATCGGCCAAGTTACTCTTAGAAGACATATTTTTCAATAAATCCGGATACTTTGATTTCATCTTAGAAATAATAGATTTATCACCAAATGCCTTATTCACTTTATCTTGTGACAATTTAGTCTCACTGGCAACGTTTTTGGCAATAGCCGCCTGATCTTGACCTGTTGCTACCAAAACATATCCTTTGCCCAATTGTGGGCCGGCATTAGGCCCCATCGTCAACTGTTTAAAAATCAATTGAACAGTTTGAGAAGGTGATATTTTATAAGTTCCTGCTTGGAGATCTTCAGCACCGTGCTTTAATGAATATTTGTAAAAGGCCTCAGAACTTTTAATAACTTTTTGTTTTTGCAATGCTTTTGCCATCTGAGAGGGTGTAGATCCGGATGGTATTTTCACAGTTTTAAACGTTGTGTCATTCGGATCTAATGCAGCTGTATTATCTGTCAATAACACTTTTAATCCGAAAAACAGACCTATCACTATAACTAAAAGTAACAAAAGTAATATCAGACGATTAGGCTTTTTACGTTTTTTTCTAGGGCTACCACCCTTATTCCCACTATTCATTGTATCAGCAAATGGATCGAGGCCTTTCTCAATCGCCTCAGCATTTTTGATCTCATGCTGATGTCTTTCTTTTCTAGACTGCATATCTCATCTCACCTCTTACAGCGTAATAAAGCGGCTAGTGTTGTCCACTAGCCGTCCACATACTCTACATCTAACTATGCTTTCAAAGATTCAACATCTCTAGCAATCATTAGCTCTTCATTGGTTGGGATCAACAAGGCTTTTACCTTGGAGTCATTCGTAGATATTTCAACTTCTTTGCCGCGAACATTATTTTTTTCTTCATCTAATTTCACACCAAAGTAGTTTAATTTATCAACAATCATTTTACGAACTGGGACTGAGTTTTCACCAATCCCTGCTGTAAATACGATAGCATCAACGCCTCCCATTTCAGCAACATACTGTCCCACATATTTAACAACACGATTAATAAATATTCTAATCGCCATGTCAGCATGCTCATTAGTGTCTTGGACATCTAACAAGTCACGCATATCACTTGAAATTGTCGAAATACCAAGCAAACCGGACTTTTTGTTCAATATATTTAACATCTCTTCGTTAGATAGTTCTTCGCGTTCTTGAATATAATAAACAAGCGAAGCATCGACATCCCCTGAACGCGTTGCCATAGCAACACCAGCTAAGGGAGAAAATCCCATAGAAGTATCTAATGACTTACCATCCTTAATAGCCGTAATTGAGGCACCTGCACCCAAATGCAGCGTGATTAATTTCAAGCTTTTTAAATCTTTACCGAGCAATTCGGCTGCACGCGATGCAACATATCGGTGCGATGTGCCATGAGCACCATATTTGCGGGCGCCATAACGCGTGTAGTATTCATATGGTAAGGCATAAAGAAAGTTTTCATCAGGCATTGTTTGATGGAAAGAAGTATCAAAAACCGCCACTGACAATGCATCAGGGAGGAGCTTTTGGAAAGCACGAATTCCCATAGCATTGGCTGGGTTATGAAGTGGTGCATAATCTGCAAGACGATCAATTTTAGCCAGCACCTCATCTGTTACCACCACGGAATGATTAAACCATTCACCACCAGCAACAACACGATGTCCGACACCAGTAATTTCATTAAAGTCCTTAATAATACCCAGATCTGTTAACTTTTGCAACATGAAGTTAATGGCCTGTTGGTGGTTTTTAATTGCAGTAACGTTTTCGTACTTTTTACCTTTGCCGTCTTTGGACAAAGTAATATGTTCGTCATCTTCTGAATGGCCAACCAAGCGCTCTGCATTGATTTCTGCACCGTATTTAATCGTTACTATTGCATCGTCCATACCAATGCGTTCGATAACACCTTGTGCAATTACTTGTTCTGCAGGCATCTCTAATAATTGAAACTTTAGTGATGAACTACCTGCGTTAACAGCCATTGTTTTAGCCATGATATTCTTTTTACCTGTCTTTCTTCCTTACCTAAATTCTAAGTGACAATGCCACGAATACATCAATTTTGTTCATTCTCTAGTTTAACCCACGCTTTGATTTCTTGCAAAAAATTTTGCAATGATTTTAGATCCTTGAGCGAAGGATATTGGCCCATGAGCACTTCATTATTTTTAGTCCTTTGTTTTTTAAGCACTAAAATAGCTTTTGCTGCACGCGCGTCTTGGAAAAATTCGTTTGGTAATTGTAAAAATGCTTTTAGCTGTGCCCGTGACGTAACAAATTGTAATACTTTTTTGCTTCATCGCCGTTCAAAACATTTGCGGGTACAAGTAGATATATCCATCCATCATCTGCAACAAAATCCAATGACTTTTCAATAAGTAGGTGATGAACGAAAGAACGCCCATTTTGATTACGAGTTATAAATTTGTCACTTGGCTGGAGTGGATAATACCCGACTGGCAAATCAGCTATAACAACTTTGGCTTTAGGGGCCTCTTCTATGCTGATGGTGTCCTCCTTGTATAGAGTTGTTTCATCGCTATTGATTATTTCATCTGTGGCGGACGCGAGCGCTAGTTGTGTTTCATCATTATCAATCCCTATGCGTTTAACTGTCACATCTAGCATCTCATTTATTGTCCATAAAAGATTACCTGAACCAACATTCATGTCGATAATAGTATCATTATCTCGTAACCCAGCTGTCTGGTTGATAAAATCAGCCAGCAAATAGCCAATTCCATCGGGGGTAATCTGGTAATTAGCAGGAGTTTGATCTTCACGATTAGCTTTCAAAACAGCCAATTGTAGTGCTTTGCGTTTTTCAGCTGGTGATAATAAAGACCAGTCCATATCAATTGTTGACTGTATTATTTGCACCACATCGTTACTTGGCTTATCAAACTCGCGATGGACAGTCTGCGAATTAATATCTTCAAGTATCTCAATTAGTGCATCGATATAACTGGTGTTCGTGTCTTTAACCAAAGATTGTGAAGCGCTAGTTAAAGCATCAAAATATTGTGCTATTTTTTCTTGTGTCATAGGTTTATTTTAGCGGTTTTAGGACCAATTTTCAAGGTTATTTCACAAGCAATTCACGCTGATATATACGCTTTCCTAAGTCAATTTTTATTTGCTTATTAATAACGGTGACTTTAGCCTCATCAAAATTGAATTTGGTCTCATTATTTTTGTATACTTGCGTACTGACAATCATTTGTATCTTGTCAATTTTTGCTATTTCGACCAAATGTGTTTGTGCCCGCAACTGTTGATTAAAAGCCATATTCTGCAAAATAAATAACGCGCTTAATGCCCCCAGAACAAAAATGGTTGGTACTAAAACATAGGCATTTTTTTATTCATTTTGTACCGTCTTCTTTAAATGCAATATACTTGAAAATTTACCTTTGTTAGTTGTAATTGTTAAATTCAAATAATTATTGCGATCATCCACCGCTAGATTTGTTACGTTCTCCATTAAAATTATCTGACCCGCACCACTGCCACTTATTTGTAATTTATTATTTTTGACTTCAAGATACATATCTTTACCCTCGTAGCTTTTAAGTCTAACTGATGTCAATGTTGCTGAGGTTATGGTATATTTTGAGTTTCAAGTTGATGCGTGATCGTTTGCAGGACTGTTGCCTTTGGAGCATCAGAAATTTGCTTTAAAAACGGAACAACAAATTGTAAAGAAGTCAAAACTAACGCGGCTATAAGCAATGATATCAAGGCTTCTAGCAATGTAAACCCATCATTTTTCATTACACCCTTCCCACTGATTTATTGCATCAATTCGTTCTCGTTCTGCAACTTTTAATTTCCTTTCCAAGTTACTTTTGTGAATATGAAATTGGTGAACTTGTTCATACTCAAATGACATGCATACTGATACTAGTATTAAAGCTAACATTGATTCTGCCAAAACAAATGCGGACTGCTTATTTTGAATTATTTGTTTCAACACGATATTCTCCTCCTCCAAGACTAAATATTAGTTTTATCGTCTGTTCTCCTGTGAGTGTCACTGTGGTTGGTGCAACATAGCCTGTTGTTAAGACATTTATTCTTTGTTGCGTATCTTTTTTATACCTGATGGATAAACTAGTACTTGATTATTAAATCTCACCTCCTTCTTATCAAAAATAACCTCAACTGTTTTTTGTTCATGTTGTGCCGTTAGTCTTGCGTTTTGCCAGTAGGTTTGAAATGTTGCTAACCATTGTTGCGTGTCTATTTTGGGACGCGCCGATGTTTGTGCTCCAACAAAAAGCAGCAAACTCACAATCGTTAATGTTACAGCTGACTCGATTAATGTGAACCCACTATTTACGTGCTTCATTATGAACAATTGTTATTTTAAGATCTTGTGCTTTTTGAAACTGTTTCTCAGTTAAATAATTTTCTGACTTTAGTGCAGCGAGTGTCACATTATCCTGATTGGGGTGATCATTTTGATACAAATCAATTTGTGTTTGAACAGTTGATACCATCGCTGTCGCATGGTTTTCTACCGCATGTTTACGCTGTGCATTTAAATTTGGCAAAATAAGTAACATTAACAAACTAATAATAAAGAGTACAATTGCTGCTTCAATTAGTGTAAATGCTTTTTTCGATTTTTTAAAAATATTCATTGATATAGTCCTCCGATTGTTTGATACATTGGTAATAGCATGCTCATATACAGACCAACAATTGCAACGCCGATAATACCAAAAAATAATGGTTGCAGCGTGCCAATAAAACGGTCTGTTTGTTGCATAAGTAATTTAAATTGTGTTTTTGCATAATAATCGAGATATCGAGCAAGTATCTTAGGTTTATGACCACGAATAAAATATCCAGCCAATGAATCATTAACAAATGACTGTGATAATATATACCTCTCGATATTGCCTCCCAATTTGAGATGCTTTTGAATATCATGTGCAAGTGCAACTGCGTATGATTTATTATTTTGTTGTGCAACTTCATCAATAATTTCTGGTAACGTTAGTCCACTAAACATTAACATTGATAATTGTTGGCTAACTTGATAGGTAACAATACTGCGCACTATCGTCCCCACAAATGGTACTTTAGCCAGTATATTTAATTGTTGAATTGATGATAAATGATGCCAATACCATAACCACAGTGTTAAGAAGGTTAAAGTTAAGAGACCGGTGCAGAAAATAAATGCATATGGATAATTGATCGCCTCTTGATTAGTTTCTCGCCATTGATTGATCATTGGGTATAAAAAACATTTTAGTCCAATCAACAACAAACCAAGGATACCCAGTAAAATAATTGGATAACGCATGACCTGTGATAACTTGCTTTGTTGTTGCTGAAATTTGGCAAGGGTCTGCCCAATTCGAACCAGTGTATTGGAAATATCCCCATGTTGGTCTGATAACCGCAATTGTAATAAAATATTTGGACTAATAAATGCCTCGAGGGCTTGATAGAATGTTTGCCCTGTTGATAGACCTTTCTGAACCTGGCTAAGGATTGATTGCCATTTTTGATGTGCACTAGTTAAGATATCAATGCTCTGTGCGATACTATATCCTGATGATAGTAGCTCACCCAGCTCTTGAAAAAATAATACCTGGTCCCGCTTATTAAAGCGCGCTAAATTTTTGATAGGTTTCATTTGTTATCTTCCCTTCCTTTAAGGCATCCGCAAGCGTTTCTCGCCATCTATTAGTAAATTTTGGTGAACCTTTTAAAGGCATTCCTGCTACAACATCAGCAACAGCTGCTTGTTTATTGTCTATCGTGGGCACTAACCTTTGATAAACAATTTTTGTTAATGCTGCTTCGAGCTGACTTTTATCAACACCTAGTTCCAACAACCGTAAAGCGACGTCTTTTGTTGACATTGCGTGAATAGTACTAAATACTAAATGTCCACTCAAAGCTGCTTGTATCACAGCTTGAGCTGTTTTAACATCACGAATTTCTCCGATTAGTAAAATTTCAGGTCGGTGGCGTAAAGCTACTTTAATTAATTCTGTATAGTCAATGCCCGCTGTCTCGTTAACCTGCAACTGCACAAACTCTGGGGCATTAATTTCTACGGGGTCTTCAATGGTTAATACTAATTTATTTTCCGCAATGCTTTTTAATAAATGATAAAGTGTTGTTGTTTTACCTGATCCGGTTGGTCCTGAGATTAAAAACAATCCTGAATCAGGTAACTTTAATTTCATATCATCAAACTGCTTTTCAGCCAACCAATTTTGTGTATTGTGCTCTGGATAAATTACACGCAAAACTACTGTCTCTCGGTTCAAAAAATCTCCCACAGTTGAAACACGTATCCAAATATCCTGTTTTTGAAAACGCCCGAGTTGTGGCCTTCGTCGCTCAGAAATATTCATCTTAGCACGGTATTTAATAGCTGAAATCATTTTTTCAGCAGCTTTATTGTCCAGATATTCTTGAGTTACTATTGAACCACCAGCATGAAACTTTATCGTAAACCTATCATCGTTGGGCAATATGTAAATATCACTAGCTTCCTCAGCAACAGCGTTATCAAGTAATTGATCAATTTCCATCATTAACTCCTTTCTCTTTTTTGAGCTCACAGTATCATACGAGTTTAGATATCTTTTCGCACAAAAAAGCATCTGACAAATATGCCAGATGCTTTTTTATTTATCGTTTTATTGATGTTGTTCTGCTAGTGTTACTGTATTTTCTAACAGCGTTGCGATAGTCATTGGTCCAACACCACCTGGAACAGGGGTTATATAACCGGCAATCCCTTGGGCTGAGGAAAAGTTTACATCCCCCGTGGCTTTCCCATCAACAACGTTCATACCAACATCGATTACTGTAGCGCCCTTTTTCAGGTCTTCACCTTGAATAAAGTTTGGAATACCAACACCAACAACAACAATATCTGCATTTTTTAAAAGTGCCTTTAAGGTCGTTGGTTCAGTATAGCGGTGTGCTAAGGTTACCGTAGCGTCTGCATTAGTGAGCAAAGCAAACATTGGCCTGCCAAATAATTGTGAGCGGCCAACGACCACAGCATTTTTTCCTTTTAAAGAAATATTATATTGCGCCAAAAGTGTCATCACACCTTGAGGCGTTGCCGCAACAGTATAATTTTCCAAAGAATCACCGAATAGCATTCCTTGAACTGTTGCTCCTAGACCATCAGCATCTTTATGTGGTGCCACAGCAGAAAAAATTTGTCGTTCTTTAATTCCTTTGGCTAACGGACTCTGAACAAGGATTCCTGTAATACTTTCATCGTCATTTAGCTCTTCTACTAATTGAATAACACTTTCTGTTGTTGCATCAGTTGAGATTGGTATATCTCGCGTTACAATTCCGAGTTTAGCTGCTTGACGTGACTTCATGCCAACATATAATTGGCTCCCATCATTTGAAGGATCATAAATAACTGCTAAAGTGACAGGTCTTTTTTGTTTAGCCACACGTGCTTTTGTTTGTTCATTGATGGTTTTTGCAACCGCCTTACCATCTAAAATCTCTGTCATATTTTTTACTCCTTCAAATAAAAATGTGTTATTATCATTCTAACAGATTTATTTGATAAAGGAAGTTATTCATGGCAGATCAACGCATTAGTTGGCATCAATATTTCATTGCACAAGCAGCAATTTTATCCACACGATCTACCTGCACGCGATTACACGTTGGTGCCATTATTGTTCGTGATCATCGCATTATTGCCAGTGGGTACAATGGCTCTGTATCTGGCACGCCTCACTGTACAGAAGTTGGTGACTTGATGGTTGACGGTCACTGTATTCGAGCAGTTCATGCAGAGCAAAACGCCTTGATGCAAGCAGCAAAAATGGGTATAACAATTGATGGATCGGAAGTTTATGTAACAGACGTACCTTGCGTCCAATGTACTAAATTACTTTTACAAGCCGGCATCAATAAAATTTATTTTATGAGAGATTATCGAAATAATACCTTTGCCGAAGAACTATTAGCACAAAAAGGAATTGAATTAAAACAAGTTCCACTTTCTGCACTTACAGCACAGCAAATTGATATGAACCAATTCATTGTATGAATACGATATACCTTAGCGTTTTTTAATCCAATAGAAAGAGATATCACATCGAAAACCCCGTTAAATCATTTGCTATTTAACGGGGTTTTCGTTAGTATTTTAAGTAAAGATTAATTTTGAAAGGAAATGTGTTTGATAAGGAATCGCCTGGAGGCATTGCATGCCAATGATTCAGTCGCGCACATTACGTATTTTGACATATGTCTCAAAATGAACAACAATATCTCGACCTCGCACAAAAGATTCTTGATGAAGGATCACATAAAGGAGACCGCACTGGTACTGGAACACGTTCATTGTTCGGTACACAAATGCGATTTAACCTGGCTGAAGGATTCCCCCTTTTAACTACCAAAAAGGTTTTCTTTGGTTTGATTAAAAGTGAACTTTTATGGTTCTTAAGAGGAGATAATAATATCCGATTCTTACTTGAACACAATAATCATATCTGGGATGAATGGGCGTTTAAAAAGTGGATTGAATCTGATAAATATACCGGTCCCGATATGACTAATTTTGGTCTTCGTTCACAAACTGATGAAAATTTTGCCAAAATATACAAAGAACAAAAAGACATTTTCGTTAACAACATTCTCAATGATGACGAATTCAAGGAAGAATTTGGTTATATTGGAAATGTTTATGGAAAATTGTGGCGCAGCTGGGAAACAAATAGTCTGACCGCCGGTGATGAAACCGTTGATCAGGTCGCCAGACTTATTGATCAAATTAAGGAAACACCGAATTCACGTCGCCTCATTTTAACAGCTTGGAATGCTGAGACCACACCGCAAGCGCCCTTACCTTCTTGTCACGTACTTAGTCAGTTTTATGTTGCGGACGGTAAACTCAGTTTGCAAATGTATCAACGCTCCGGTGACTTTTTCCTTGGTGTTCCATTCAATATTGCCAGCTATTCACTGTTGCTACACATGGTGGCAGCTCAAACTGGCTACGAAGTTGGTGAATTTATTCATACCATTGGTGACACGCATATCTACAATAATCATGTTGATCAAATAACAGAACAATTGTCACGGCCTATGCACAAATTACCAAAACTATGGCTAAATCCGGAAGTTAAATCATTGTTTGATTATACGATGGATGACATCAAAATATTAGATTACAATAGTGAACCGGCCATTAAAGCGCCCGTAGCTGTCTAAATAAAAAAGTTATCTAAAAAATCAGATAACTTTTTTTAATTGTTGATTTTCTGACATACTCCAATACTCATTTTGCGTCACAATAAACGAGTCAAATAAACGTAAATCCATTTGATGACCAATTGTTGCCAAACGCTGACTGAAAGTAATATCTGCATTGGAAGGCATAATATTACCACTAGGATGGTTATGTGCAATCATGAATCCAAATGCGTTGGCTTTTAGTACGCGTTGAAATATCTCTCGTGGTGAAGCTTGTACTTGACTTAAAGTACCCACAAAGACTACTTCCCAACCGATAACATTCAACTGCGTATCAAGCAAAGCTACACTTAATTGTTCCTGCATTAAATTACCAATTTGTTGTTGCGCAAACCGGCCTATTTCTGCTGAATATTTGGCATTTAGTAACTGTGGCCGTCGCTGGTGCGCAACATGTTTGCCAATTTCAATTCCTAACAGCAAAGCTTCATTAGCAATCGGATTATGAGACAAAAAATCTTCCACTATATCATTTGTCAATTCATTTAAATTATAGTTATTTGGAAAGTAACGTTGAAAAATACGAATATCTTTCTTTTCCTTATACCCCAAAACATTGTAAAATTCCTCTACTTTTTCTTTGACCATATTGTTTACCTCTACAATATGATACGTCATTCTCTCTATTTTCTTATAGAACCTAAAGCACTTAATGAAAGAATGGCGGCTAGAACAATCAGTACTATGTCCACTCTAAATGTCCACAATGCACCAATGTGTGTTGATGAAGCCAACTCACGTACGTTAATTGCTTGCTTTTGAAATGTAGCAATAATGCCAGCAGCAAGTGCAATACCAACTGCAGCGGAATAGTTCGTTGTTGCAGAAAAAATAGAATTTCCTGAGCTTTGAAATTCAACTGGTACACTGCTTACCGAATAGGTCATGTTGTTACCAAACCAGAAACCCGCCCCTATCTGAATAACCATGAATCCACCTGTTAAACTAATGAGATTAATTGGGATAAATGCAATTAGTAACGTCCCAACAAACATCAATGTCACACCAATTGTAATTGGTAGCCGTGCACTATATCGATCATATAGGCGACCAGAAATTATAGCCATCATAGCATAACTTAAAGCACCTGGAAGTAAAGTCAAACCGGCAACTTGTGGATTTTTGAGTAAAACAATTTGTAGAACCATGGGTATTGCATAGTTAAACGTTAGATTAACTATTTGAGCTACAAATGCCGCTGCTATACCAAAACGAAAAACCTTAAACTTAAATATTTCTGGGCTTAACAATGGATTGTCAACTCTTTTTGCATAAAGAATATATCCAATAATACCCACAAACATCGCCAAAGTCATCAATAAACTTAAAAGATTTACTAATCCATGTGTGCTGATTCTTTCGATGACAAAAATACCAGAGACAAAAAACAGACTTAACAACAGCCAGCCAATAATATCTAATTTTTCTTTTTTAATTGTTGAAACTTGCTTGATTGTGGCCCACCCAAGTATGAGAGAACCAATTTGAACGGGCAGCACAACCCAAAAGACCATATGCCAACCGTAATTTTGAGTTAGATAACCACCAAAAGCTGGACCAATTGCTGGAGCAAAAGAAATAATTAATGAGCCAAGTCCGACCATCGTGCCACGCTTTTTCTCAGGAACTTGTTCGAAAATAACATTATACATTAATGGTAAGCCAACGCCACCACCAATCCCTTGTAGCAACCGGCCGAACAATGTAATCACAAAGGTATTACTCACAGCATCAATCAGAACACCTACAATCGATATAACCGTGGCAACAATAAACTGGCTCCGATTGGTGAAGTTTTTCTTTAACCATGGCGACAAAATAACTACCATACTTGTCAACAAGATGACACCTGAGGTCAACCATTGTACTGTGCTAGAGGTTACCTTAAATTCTGTCATCAACATTGGAAAGCTGACGTTCAAGGCAGTTTCTAACATAATATCAGTAAATCCCAGCAATCCAATCGCTAAGACACTTAGCACCAAACGTGGGGATAACTTATCATCTATCATATTGCTCTCTTACCTCACTTATAAAATATAATGATCCAGTCAATACCGTTAAATCCGCGGTTGATTTTTCAACCGCTTCTTGCCAATGTGGCATCGCAGATACCTGATACTGTTTTAATGTCTGCTCAATGGATAAACTAGGACGGCCATTAGGTCCAGTAAATGGCACAAGAACAATATTAAATCTGTCATCTCGCAATATTTCATTGAATTCAGCAGTAACATTTTTATCCATCAAACTACCAATAATCAAGGTGATTTTTCCCTTTGGATATGCCACTGACAACGACTTGTATAAAGCACGAAGTCCTTGAGCATTATGAGCACCATCCACCATAATGTTTGGTGCAATTAATTCAAACCGTCCCGAAAAGTGGCTCTCTTCTAGCCCTTTTTGAATTGTATCATCAGAAATATTCTGAGCAAAAGCACGTACTGCTGCAACAGCAGTCGCTGTGTTTTCTATCTGATATTCTCCTGGCAATCCGGATTGAAATTCATGGCGCAGACCTTTTATGACATGTGGGGTTTTCTTTTCAATGACCAAGCGTGCTTCATCTGGTAAATCACCGGTAACAACAGCAACATCATCATGAATAATACCGGCCTTCTGTGATGCAATTTCAGTAATTGTATTACCCAACATTTTCTGATGATCTAATCCTACGCTAGTGATAACAGCTACCTTTGTATTTGGCATCACATTAGTAGAGTCAAGTAAACCACCAATACCCACTTCTATCACTAATGCGTCTAATTTTTTTGAAGAAAAATAGGTGAACATAATCGCTGTCAAAACTTCAAATTCTACAGGAATATCCGGATATAATTCTGCATCAACGTTTACTAACACTTGTGCGACTTTGTTAGTAGCGTGCAGTAAATCATCTTTCGAAATCATCTCATTATTGATTTGTATTCGTTCCCGAAAATTAGTGATGAAAGGTGAAACAAACAAACCAGTATCATAACCTGCCACACGTAAAATGTTACTAGCCATCGTTGATACTGAGCCCTTACCATTCGTACCAGTGACATGTATGGCATATGGTAAATCATTTTGTGGATTTCCCAAGGCTGCTAACAATGTGGTCATGCGGTATAATGACTCTTTTTGACCACCTTTTGGCCGGTTATGAATATAAGATATGGCATCTTCAACTGTTTTCATTTACTTTCTCCAACTAAAAACCGTCCAAAATGTTTGGACGGTTTCATCGTGTTACAAAATGTGTGGATAACAACTCAATAATAGCTGAGCTCCACTTGTTCATAAGACATCATACAAAGATGTCTCAAACAGCATTTTAATTTATTAATCTTTTTCACGTACAGTAAATTCGCGACGTGATCCGCCACTACTGTTGCGACGACTTTCAGTTGAGCGACCGTCACGACGCTTGTAATCTCCAAAACGGCGTTCGCTAGAAGCAGCGCCACTGCCTCGACGGCGATCATTACCGCGGGTGTCACCATTACCACGACGTTCGCGATTGCCACGGTAACCACCGCCGCCACCACCATTACGACGTCCGCCGCCATTACGTGAACCACCGCGTGATCCACCATTACCACCCTTACGACGTGGTAATGGACGTTCACGAGTAATTTCAACTGGTGTATTTTGCTTTTCTAAATCAGCAACGCTAGATAATACAGCAGCAGCTAATTGTTCAGCAGTATACTTTGCTGTCAACGCATCTACCTGAGATTGAATTTCTGAAACCTCAGTTGTATCAATTAACTTAGCAACTTCACCAGCAGCATTGTTAATCTTTCCAATACGGGCGTCCTTTAGAGATGCTGGTTCAAGAGGCGTCATGCGCTTCTTAGTCAAATCTTCAACAGCACGTAAGTAATCCATTTCGTTTGGTGCAACGAAAGTGACAGATACACCCTTAGCTCCAGCACGACCAGTACGTCCAATACGGTGAACATAAGATTCTGGATCTTGCGGAATATCAAAGTTATAAACGTGAGATACGTCCTTCACATCCAAACCACGTGCAGCAACGTCTGTTGCAACTAAAATATTAATTTCATGTGACTTAAATTGAGCCAACACACGTGAACGCATTTGTTGTGTTAAATCACCATGCAAACCAGCAGCGTGGTAACCACGTGCTTCTAATCCTCGTGATAATTCTTCAACGCGACGCTTTGTACGACCGAAGACGATCGCCAATTTTGGTGCCTGCACATCAAAGATACGCGTCATAGTATCAAACTTTTCGTTTTCGCGCATACGAACAAAGTATTGATCAACCAAATCAGTTGTTAATTCTTTTGCTTCGATTTGAATATGTTCAGGGTTCGTCATGAACTTGACACCAATACGCTTAATTGCTGGTGGCATTGTTGCTGAGAACAACAGTGTTTGACGCTCTGCTGGTGTCTTTGAAATAATTGCCTCAATATCGTCTAAGAAGCCCATATTTAACATTTCATCAGCTTCATCCAATACTAATGTACGAACATTATCAATTTTTACAGTCTTACGGTTAATGTGATCAAGTAAACGACCAGGTGTACCAACTAGGATTTGTGGATGTGACTTCAAATTTTGGATCTGACGGCGAATATCAGCACCACCAAAGACAACCTGTACATCAACTCGCTTGTCGCGTCCCAACTTTTTTAATTCTTCAGCTGTTTGAATTGCTAATTCACGCGTTGGTGATACAATCAATGCTTGAATGTTTTTATTATTTAAATCAATGTGCTCCAAGATTGGCAAACCAAATGCTGCTGTTTTACCAGTTCCTGTTTGTGCTTGTCCAATTACATCACGTCCTGCTAATGTTAATGGAATTGTCTTTTCTTGGATTGGTGTAGCTTCAACATATCCATGCGTTGTAATAGCATCCAAAATGTCTTGTGACAAACCTAATTCACTAAATTTCAAAATTTTTTCTCCTTGCGCTTTGTGCGCGTTTGCCATTACTTTGTTGGAATGGCAGTCATTTTTGTAAATAATTCTCTGGCTAATGGTTGAAAACTGTGATTCTTATAATATTGATTACTAAGCAATATTACCGCATCTTGTCCATTATTTCTTATAACAACCGTGGGTTCAAATCCTGGCAAAATGCCGTGAGCATTAAGGTATTTCCCCTCGTGATACATTCCAGCAGCATAAGTCTCACCGGTTCGTGTTTGCCATAACTGACTGGGATGTTTAATGATAACTTTATCAATCATTAATCGATAAAAGTGATACAATTCTCCAGTTGTCATGGCAACATTTCCGGTGCCAGTTTCACGGTTGTATGCCACTTGATTTTCACTATAAGCTTTATCGTAACTATTATCATACCCAATAGAACGATGTTTGGAATTGATGAAATCTTGGTAATTTCTCACATTTAAATGATAAGTATTATTGAATACTTGGTTCAACAATACGGCAAACGTTTTATTAGTGAGCTTCATCAAAATACCTGCTAACAAACGATAATTGACCGGCTGGTAAGACCAACCGATTCCAGTACCAGGTTCACCAATTTTAACAGCATGAACAGCAGAAAAATCAATGTTATCTTCTTCGGACTCAAATGTCGTCGGTTGAATACGTTGGCTTAAACCACTAGTCATGGTGATTAAATCGCTAATCGTAATACGATTAGCATTCACCACATTCGGATAATAATCACTCAGCTTGGTATCAAATGACAGTTTACCAGATTCTATTTGCTGCATTATTAATACAGCAGTCATGGATTTTTCAATTGAGGCAAGCTGAAAAAGTGTTGAGGCATCGTTATCACGATGCATTTTTTCATCTGCCTCACCATAGCCCTTTTGCAAAATAATTTCATTATGGTGCACAATCAGCGCTGTACCTATATAGTTTTCCGACTGAAGTTTTTTATCCAATGTCTCAGCAAATTTATTTTGTGGCGAGATATTGCTTTTTAGTGCTGACATACTGTTAGCACTATACTTATCATCAACGATTGGATTAATCGTATATTGACCGTTATTCAACTGATTCGGCCATAACACTAATCCCATGGTACAAACTAATATTAAGAACACAGACCATTTTCTGATCTTAAATTGTTGCTTCTGACTGCGTTTCATTTTGTGCCCCTCAACACATAAAACTATTTTACCAATGCGTTAACAACGTTCTCAAGATGAATCCCATGACTTGCTTTTAACAAAATCACGTCCCCGTTTTCACCTAACGTCTGTAAATCTTTGATTAATTCGGCTAACTGATCTGTTTCATATTGGTGCAAGTGCGCTGAATCAAAGCGTCGTTGCAAGATTGGATATAGATATTTATTCATCAATGGTCCAACCAAGTAAACGCCATCAACATTCGCATTTATCACCGTTTCTGCCAGACAAGCGTGCAAGCTTGCAGCCTGTTCGCCTAATTCTAACATATCACCCAACACAACATACTTGTGTGTGGCCGGTATAATTTTTAATGTTGCCAAGACAGCAGCAACAGCCGTTGGATTTGAGTTATAAACATCGCTAATTAAGTTCACGCCGTGAGATGTGGTGAGCTGTTCTGTGCGATTTTTTGTCAAATCAAAATGCTGAAGCGCCTCTGCAGCGTTTTTTAATTCAATATGTAATAAGATACCCGCTGAAATCGCTGCGAGCGCATTCATTATATTATACCGACCCAACAGTGGAATAGCAAATCGAGTATTTTGATAAGTAAAAATTGTCTTGGAGGATGACGAATTAATATCTTTAATATCTTGTCCAAAGGTTTGCACATTTTGTTTAACTTGTGCATTTGTCAGAAGAGGTTCATCGTAAGGAATCAATAATGTTCCTTGTGATTTGAGACCTTTAGTAATTTCGAGTTTTGCCTTAGCGATATTTTCACGTGTTTTGAAAAACTCAATATGCGCCTCTCCAATCATAGTAATGATGGCAATGTCTGGACTCACTAACTCAGATAATGTCGTCAATTGACCAGGTCGATCCATACCTAATTCTACCACTAACACTTCTGTATCATCTGGCATGGTGAGCAACGTCAAAGGAACACCAATTTCATTGTTAAAGTTTTCAGGTGTTTTAAAGGTTTTGTATTGAGAACCCATTATTGCCGAAGCCATATCTTTTGTTGTTGTTTTACCATTTGAACCAGTAATAGCAACAACTTTAGGATTAATTTGGTGACGACGATATTCTCCCAATTGCTGAAGAGCTAACAATGTGTCTGATACAATAATAGCTGGAATTTTTGAATCTATTTGATGCCTGTCGTCCACTAAAACGGCTGTGGCCCCTTTTGTCAACGCCTGTTGCACATAATCATGCCCATCGTTTTCAGCAACCAGAGCAACAAATAAATCTCCAGATTTAACTTTACGAGAATCAAAAGACACACCAGTAACTATTTTGGAATCTATTTGTGTTGTCGCATTTAATATCTGACCTATCTTTTTTACTGAGTAATTCATTTTAATCCTTTCGGAACACTGTAATACTTTCGACGTGAGAAGTCTGTGGAAATTGATCCACTGGTAAGACCGAACCATCAATATGATACCCATTTTCAATAATCTCAACGGCATCACGACTCAAAGTTACTGGATTGCAGCTAATATATACTATTTTTTCTGGTGACATATCAGTTGTGGCGTTAATGAGAGAAGTCGTTAAGCCACGTCTCGGTGGATCAACGAAAACAACATCTGGCTTCAAACCTTGTTCTTGCCACTTTTTAAATTGCACAGGTGCATCAGCCAAAATATATTCGGCATTAGAAATATTGTTGACCTGTAAATTCAATTGTGCATCAGCAACTGCACCAGGAACAACTTCAACACCAAGTACTTTTTTAACCCGACTAGCAACGCTAATTCCAATAGTCCCAATACCTGAGTAAGCATCAATAACAGTGTCTGTCGGCTTCAAATCCGCTTTTTGGGCAGCTAAATTATATAGAACTTCGGTGGTTTGCGGATTAACTTGATAAAACGAATTAGGACCAATAATGAACTCATACCCAAGCAAAGTATCATAAATTGCTTTCTCGCCCCATAGTATTCGATTATTTGGACTTAACAAAACGTAGTCTTTTTTGGGACTATAGTTCAAAATCAAGCTTTTTAATTCTGTCAGCTGGTTTCGGATATCAGCAATAATTTCTGTTTCGTGCGAAATGACTTCTTCGTTTGAAACCAATACGACCATTAATTCATGAGAATAATAGCCACGACGTATCATTATATAACGAATGGCACCACGTTCCAAATCAGGATCAAATGCTGTGATATCATACTTCTCCAAAATATTTCGAACCACAATAATTGCCTGATCAATTTCTGCATCGTTAACAAAATAATCATCCATGGGTACTAAATCATGAGTCCCCCTCTTGTAAAACCCGCTAGTCAAATGATCATTCTGCCATTTCACTGGCACAATAGTCTTATTACGATAGTATGTTGGATTGTCCATCCCAATCGTTCGGTCAACTGACACATCAATATGCTGTTCTTCAAACAGTCTCTTCACTTGGGCTTGTTTTAGTTCAAGTTGTGCCTCATATTTCAAGTTCACTAATGGTGCTGTACCGGCATCAATCAAATACTGCCGGTCACTATTTTGACGTTTATCTGAACTTTCCAACCAATCAAGAACTTTAGCATAGCCAGAAAATTTGTCTACTTGAGTTACCAGTAAATGCACCTTTTCTCCTGGTAATGCATCAGCAACATACAACGGATACTTTGCTGTGACATAAACAATACCCATACCATCAATCCGAATATCATCGACGACAACGATCAACTCTTGATTTAATTTTACTGGTAAAACTGTGCGTGCGATAATTTTCACCTCATACATAAAAAGCGTTCACTAAAGTGAACGCTTCTAAAAGAACAATTACTTGTCTTCGTTGTTCTTGAAACCAAATCCAGCAAACTTCTTGTTGAACTTGTCGACCGCACCATCGGCTTGCGTAAACTTTTGCTTACCTGTGTAGAATGGGTGTGAATCAGATGTAATATCCATACGAATTGCTGGATATTCTTTACCTTCAAAATCAGTTGTGTCATTTGATGTTACAGTTGAAGCTGACAAGAACTTCTTTCCTGTTGAAGCATCAATGAAAACAACTTGACGATAATCTGGGTGGATTTCTGCTTGCATTGTTCATTTCTCCTTAGCGCCCTGAGTCTCGTGACCCAGAGTCAGTTATTAACTAAACTAGTATACCAAATATTAATTCGTAACGCAATACATTATGGCATTAGATTGATAAGGTCGATGCCTTCAATATTAATGTCGGCACCTAAACTTGTTAACTTCTCTTGAATACGATCATATCCACGTAAAATATGATCGGCATTGTTAATGATCGTCTCACCATCAGCCATAATTGCTGCAATGACTAATGCTGCTCCTGCGCGAATTTCTGCAGCCTCAACATCCGTACCAACCAAGCGCGGTGACTGATTAATTTTAATTTCGCCCGGCTTAGCTGAAGCAATATCACCACCCATACGACGTAATTCAGCAATATGCTTCACTCGTTTTGGATAAATGGTATCAATAATAGTACTTTCACCCTGAGCTATTAGTAGTAAAGGAGTGATAGGTTGTTGCAAGTCAGTAGCAAAACCAGGGTACGGCATCGTTTTGATGGCGACCGGTTTTAATGCATCTGATTTGTATACATGAACTGCATCTTCACCAATATCAAGGTTAACACCCATTTCAATTAGTTTTGAGGTATATGATTCTAAGTGTTCTGGAATAACATTTTTTATTGTCACGCCATCCCCATATGCTGCTGCCATACTCATGTATGTTCCAGCTTCAATCCGATCAGGAATAACAGTGTGCGTATTGCGTGCCTTCAAAGTCGGTACGCCAGCAATACGAATAGTATCTGTTCCCGCACCACGAATGTTAGCACCCATGTTGTTCAAAAATGTTGCAATATCAATGATTTCAGGTTCTCGTGCAGCATTTTCAATAACTGTTTGGCCTTTTGCACGAACCGCAGCCAAAACGATATTAATAGTAGCGCCAACAGATACTGTATCTAAAGCGATACGCGCACCAATTAGACCATGATCCGTTGCATCAATATGAATAATATCATTGCTTTCAGTCACCACGGCACCTAGCGCTTCAAACCCCTTAATATGCTGATCAATAGGACGTCTGCCTAAATTATCGCCACCAGGGAAAGTCACTGTTGCACGGCCAAACCGGCCAAGTAATGCACCCATAAAATAATATGAAGCGCGTAATGACTTAATAGCGCCACTGGGCAAATCACTTTCTTCAATGCGTGTTGGATCAATATCCAACACCCCATTTTCAAACTTAGACGTCACATTCATTGCTTGCAAAATCAATTGCAGGTTTTTAACATCTAGAATTTGTGGTACCGTATCAAATTTCACCGGTGTATCAGCTAAAATGGCCGCCGGGATTAATGCTACTGTTGAATTTTTAGCGCCACCAATTGTGACTTCTCCACGTATGCGTTTACCGCCGTGTACGATTATTTTTGCCATGAAATTATCCTATAACTTTATAGTCTGCAACCCATTATATCGTATTTACAATGACAACTCAAATAACATTAGAAAAATAATTAGCGTATTTCTACATTAAATTTAGATTGTAATTCACTCATAATATGTTCAAAATCAGAATTCACATCAGTTTCTAGCAACGTGCCATCACTATCTTGATAAGTTAACGTGTAAGCAAGTGATTTTTTGCTTTCTGGCAGATTGTTACCTGTATAAACATCAAACAAAGTCACATCAACTAAGTGCTCCCCTGCTGTCTCTACAATTGTTGCACTAATTTCACTATTTGTTGTCGCCTGATCAACTAATAATGCGGCATCTCGACTAATTTGTGGAAAACGTGAAATAGGATTAAATTGAATACTATCTGTCACATGATTAAATACAGTAAATAAATTAAGTTCAAACCCAAATACTGGCGCTAATTTTTGCTTTTTTGTAATCTTGGGATGAATTTGACCAACAAATCCGACATATTGTTCTCCAATATAAATATCAGCCGTTTGACCAGGGTGCATACTTTCATGGCGTTCTGTCGCAATATAACGGACGTTATCGACACCAATCTGATCTAAATAATTTTCTACAATTCCTTTGATATCATAAAAATCAACGGCTTTTTCTTGCTTAGATTCTTGCCATGATGATTTTTGTAAATTACCAGTTACTACTCCCGCTATATGCTCAATTTCTTTTGGTTGCTCATTAGGTTCATTAGCAATGAACACTCGACCTTGTTCATATAACGCAACGTTAGGTACAAAATGGCTCACATTATAACTGACATCATCTAATAATCCTGCTAATAAATTTTGGCGAGCCGTTGTACGGTCAGAGCTCATAGGATAGTTTAATGTTACAACACCATCTGCTTTATTTTCAGCAAATAACTGGGCTTTTTCACTCGTTGTTAACACATATGAAATTGCTTGATTTAATCCCAAGCTTTCCATAATATGCCGACTAGCACGGATTTGACGTTGCTCTCTAGACAATTTGCCAGACGTTGTAGGACCGTAAGGCAATGTAACTGGTAAGTTATCATAACCATACAAACGTGCTACTTCTTCAATTAAATCGGCCTCAATAGAAATATCAGCACGACGTGCTGGCACATCAACAACAATTTTTTCATCATTTTTTTCATAAACAAAGTTCAGCTTATCAAAAATGTTAGCAATTTCATCTGTTTCTAATGATGTACCCAAAATATTATTTACCCGTTGCGTTGACAATGACAATCGGATATCTTTACGAACATCATCAGCGGCAACAATTTGGCCACGTGCTACTTGACCGTCTGCTAATTCATCTACTAAACTAGCTGCATGATCCAAGGCATTAAGTGTTTCATCCCAGTTTAATCCACGTTCAAAGCGTGATGATGCCTCAGAATGCAAATTATGGCGTCTTGCAGTTGCTCGAACCAAACTTGGGTTAAATATGGCACTTTCAATCACAATATTTTTCGTATTATTATCGATTTCAGAACCCATGCCACCCATGACACCAGCTAACATCAATCCTTCTGATTCATCAGCAATGACAATGTCTTCACCGGATCGCAATGATCGCTCTTCACCATCAAGGGTTACCAACTTTTCGTCATCTTTCGCACGGCGTACGTAAATATCTGAACCATTTAACTTGTCCAAATCAAATGCATGTAGTGGTTGCCCATAGGTTAACATCATATAATTAGTGATATCAACGATATTGTTGATTGGACGCATACCTGCATTCCACAGGCGCTTTTGTAACCACAAGGGAGAATCCTTTATGGTGACGTTGTTTACAACGCGCAACGCATACTTTGAAACTAGTTCTTGATCCTCAATTTGAACAGCAACTTGACTATCTGCTGTTTGTTCGTACTCGACCAGTTCAAATGATGGCAGAGTAACCGGCTTATTTAACATCGCCCCAAATTCATAGGCTGTACCGATCATTGATAGCATATCTGCTCGATTAGGCGTTAAGTCAGTATCTAATACCGGCTCATTCATTCCCAAAGCTACAAGCGCATCATCTCCAGGTTTAACATCATCAGTTTCATTAAAAACATAAATTCCTGCTTCAAAATCTTTGGGAGCAATTTTGTCACTGAAGCCAATTTCCTGTAGTGCAACTAACATGCCATAAGAGAATTCTCCACGTAATTTAACTGCATTTAGTTCAATTAGCTCACCATTTTCACGGTTAATAATATGTGCACCAACTTTAGCTAAGATAACCATTTGTCCTTCGGCTACGTTAGGCGCTCCTGTGACAATTTGTATTGGTTCTGGCTCACCAGCCTCAACCTGAGTAATAACCATGTGGTCAGAATCTGGGTGTGGAATTACTGATAATATTTTAGCTACTACAAGACCGTTTTGCCCTGAAGCAATCGTTGTATTACTGTCGATTTCTACACTTGTACGCTCTACTTTTTCCGCTAAATCACTCACTGATTTTGGGTGCAAGTCAATTGCATTATCCAAATATTCATTTATCCATGTTAAGCTTGTTTTCATAATCAGTTCCCCTTTCGATTGAATTGTGACAAGAAACGCACATCATTCAAGTAAAATTGGCGGATGTCATCTACGCCATATTTCAACATAGCAAATCGATCTGGTCCTAAGCCGAAGGCGAAAGCTGAATATTTTTCAGGATCAATGCCATCCATTTTTAACACATTTGGGTGTGTCATTCCAGCACCAAGAACTTCAATCCACTCAATGTCTTCTGGATTCATATCTGGTGTAACTTCATTCCAGGAAACATCTACCTCCACAGATGGCTCAGTGAAAGGGAAATAAGAAGGTCGCATGCGAATTTGATGTTTTTCACCAAATAATTCTTGCATAATGGAAAGCAATGTACCTTTTAAGTCAGCCATTGTGATATTTTCGCCAACCACCATGCCCTCAACTTGATGGAACTGATGCGAGTGAGTGGCATCATCCGTGTCACGACGATAGACTTTTCCAGGAGCAATCATTTTCAGTGGTCCTTTTGAAAAATCATGTTTTTCAAGCGATCGAGATTGAACTGGAGATGTTTGCGTACGCAATAAAATTTCTGGCGTAATGTAAAATGTATCTTGCATATCGCGAGCAGGATGATCCTTAGGCAAATTTTCACGTTCAAAGTTATATTCATCAGTCTCAACTTCTGGTGAATCAACTGTATCATCGATTATTTCAAACCCAAGGCCCAAGAAATGTTGTTCAATTTCGTCAATAATTTGTTGTAAAACGTGTGGTTGTCCCACCTGATGCGCGCTACCCGGCAGAGTAACATCAATTTTTTCTGCCAATAACTGTTGATTTAAAGCATATTCTTCTTGCGCTTGTTTTTTTTGTTTCAATAACTCTGTGATAGTTTGACGAACATCATTACCAACTTCACCAACCATTTTACGATTTTCTGCGGCGACATCCTTCATCCCCTTCAGCAAACCTGTTAACTCACCCTTTTTTCCTAATAACTTCACACGTAATTGCTCAATATCAGCATTTTTATCATTAATTCGTTCTACTGCTGAATTTTTTAAAGCCGTAAGATCTTCAATTAAGCCCATATTTTTTCCTTTCAATATTGTGACCATTAACTTTTATCTTTACCAGTCACCTATACTTTACAAATTAAAAGTCCCATGTAATTCTTCCAAAAAAGAACTACATGGGACGTTAAATACCGTGGTACCACCCAAATTCCTGGATAAATCCAGCTTTGGTGTCCATAACGGAGACAACCGTTGGCGATTAAACCAATACTCCTGACTGAATTTCACCGTATCTTAGCCACGGTCTTTCACTAATCACCGTTCGCTGAGGGCATCAATACAATTACTGGGTCATTCATCGTATGCTTCTTTAGTATATCAAAATTTTGTTGCACTGTCAGGTTCTTCCAGGTTAGCAACGTTATTGAATTGATCTGACCATTCATGAATTGCTGTCATCATAGGTCGCATAGCTTCTCCCGCCTCAGTTAATTTATACTCAATTAAATTGGAATCTTCATAAGTTTGACGAATTACTATGTTTGCAGCCTCTAACTCTTTTAAGCGCTCAACTAACACCCGATCCGAACACCCTGAAACAGCACGTGATATTTCTAAAAACCTTTTGGCACCACTAATCAGCAATGTTTCAATAATTAGTCCGTTCCATTTACGCCCCAAAAGTTCGAAAGTACACGTGAAGTTCTTGCACAAAGTATTTTCAGTATTTTTTGTTTTTTTAACCATCATAACCCCCTATTTTAGTTAATTCACTTGAAATACAGCTCGTTCACCTTCCAAGACACGAACGATATCCTCTGCCGCTTTCAAAGCTACATTATCCATGGCCTCCTTGGAAATCATAGCGACATGTGGTGTAACAAATGCATTAGGCAAGTGTAGTAATGGATTTTCCGCTGTAATTGGTTCTTTTTCAACAACATCTACCCCAGCGCCAGCAATTTCCTCATTAGTTAATGCCTCAACCAATGCCCTCTCATCAACAAGTGCTCCACGTCCGATATTAACTAATACGGCACTCTTTTTCATTTTTCTAAAAACACTCGCATTAATCATATGCTTTGTTTCAGGAGTTGCTGGAAGCGCTGTCACTACAAAATCCGCTTGTTCATATATCTCATCTAGCGTTGCCATATGACCATTAGTTACCTCATGTTGATGTCGTGCATAAGCCAATACTTTTACATTAAATCCTGTCAACATACGATTAATTTCTTGGCCGATGTGCCCATAGCCAATAAGACCAACTGTTTTTCCAGTTAACTCTTGACCGTGATGCGCGGCTAGGTAACGCTTGTTCGCGTTATCAGTAATAGCTTGACGACGCTGATAAAACAGTCGTCCAGCCATCAATATATGCATCATAGCCGTTTCGGCGACCGCAGTTGCATTCGCTCCAGGCGTGTTGGTCACAACAATATCATGTGCACTGGCTGCATCTAAATCAACATTATCATATCCAACGCCATGACGTGCAACTACCTTGAGATTGGGCATTTTGGACATCAAGCTTTCACCAAATGGATGCATCATAATTAGAATGCCATCAACATCTGCATGCCCCAGAAAATCATCATCTGAGGCCTGATCATTTTTAATCACTTGATATCCCTTGGATTCAAGATAGTCGACAGCTTTTTGAGATGTCATGTTAGCTACTAATACTTTTTTCATTAGAATAGTTCTCCCGTAAATGGTAACTTTGGTGTTTGATCAAAATCATACGTTGCAATGTCGTCCGAATTTGTGATGTAGGCAGTCAGTGATTCTGATAGCATCAAATTCACTGGGAACTTCAATTCATTAAATACAATAATTGGCTTTTTTTGTACCCATGCCATGCCCTGCTCAAAGGCTGTTCCTGAATCGGCATCATTATCACGATAATCAATAATCGACAAAATAATGTCCGCATCTGTGACATTCTTGATATCACGTTGAAAAACCTCTGCCGCCCATGGTGAGGTGAATTCAGGGTTTTCAGTCTTTTGATGTTTGCGGGGTGAATAATAATCAGTAACAGTTGGATTCGAATCAAGAGCAGCTTCAATACGTTTCACACGATCGATTTGTTCATCTGAAAAAAAAGGTCCTGCAAGATAGATTTGTGACATTATTATTCTTCTTTCTTTATTGTAATGAATTAAAGGATCCCGGCATTAGTTCTGCAATGTTTGTTTCAATTTCTTTACCCTGATCGTTAATCAACCAAATCGGCATGTCAGGATCAAAAAACTCCACCATCACTTGTCGACAAGCACCACATGGAGCTATAGGTTCGTCTGTACGCCCTGAAATAACTAACCCATGAAAATGGCGTTGCCCTGCTGCTATAGCTGTAAAAATTGCAGTTCTCTCGGCACAATTGGTTAGACCAAATGATACATTTTCAATATTAACGCCTTTGAAAATTTCACCGTTTTCGCCGAGTAACGCAGCACCTACAGGAAAATGAGAGTAAGGGGTATATGTATCGTTAAGTGCTTGATTTGCAACGTCGACAAGTTTTCGTGGGGCCATGATCATTTTCTCCTAATGTTATTTTAGCAAAAAATCAGCCGCAAGGACTGATTAGTTTTGTTTTTTATATACGTGGTTAACAATTTCTATTTAACCAATAGACAAATATTTTACTTTAACATGATTTTTTCAAACTCATTTAATCGCTCTTCAAACACTTTGAAAGCTTCATTTAAATAGTCCGGTTGACTCATGTTAACGCCAGCTTTTTTGATCACATTTAAAGCATAATCTGAATTACCTGCTTTCAGATAGTTCTTATAATCCTCAGCACCATTTTGTGTTAGTATGCGTTCTGCCAAAGTTGTGGCAGCAGCTTCGCCTGTCGAATATTGATAAACATAGAAATTGTAATAAAAATGTGGAATACGTGCCCATTCATACGCAATAGCTTCATCTGGAAATAAGTCCGATCCATAAAACTTTTGATTCAACGATCCATAGAATGTACTCATCTCATCAGCTGTCAAAGCCACTCCAGCCGCACTTTGTTCATGAATCCATTGCTCAAACTCAGCAAATTGAGTTTGGCGGAAAACTGTTCCTTTGAATCCATCTAAATACTGGTTCAATACGTAGGCCTGAAACTTGGGATCATCATTTGTCTTTAGCAAATAATCCGTTAATAATCCCTCATTAGTAGTTGAAGCAATTTCAGCTAAGAATATTGGATAATCACCATAATGATACTCTTGATTATGGCGTGTAAAGTATGAATGAACCGAATGTCCCATTTCATGAGCCAATGTATAAACATTATTCAAATTGTTCTGCCAGTTAAGCAAAATGAATGGTTTTGTATCATACGAACCGCTTGAATAAGCGCCAGTACGCTTCCCCTTATTTTCAACCACATCAATCCATCGTTCATCAAAAGCCTTTTGAACAATAGCGATGTAATCCTCGCCTAACGGTGCCAATGCCGCCAAAACAATGCCTTTTGCTTTTTCATATGTTACTTCAAAATTAATTTCATCAACAAGTGGTACATATAAATCGTAAGAGTGTACATCGTCAACATTAAGAATTTTTTTACGTAATGATACAAAACGGTGTAGTAATGGCAGATTGGCATCAACTGTTTTGGTTAATGTTTCAAAAACTGACTCAGGAATATCATTGGCTGTTACAGCAGCTTGACGAGCTGAGTCATAGTGACGGGTTTTAGCCAAAAAGTTATGTCCCTTGACATGTGAAGATAAAGTTGAGGCAAATGTATTTTGCAAAGCAATATAACTATCATAAAGCGTTGTGAACGCTTCCTCACGTAATGAACGATCTTTAGACTCCAACAACAATGAATAGAGTCCATTTGTCAATGGCACAATTTCACCTGTTTCAGTATGGACATCACCAAAAACAATATCTGAATTATCCAATGCACCAAAAGTCTGTTCAGAAGCATTAAAGATGTCGCTTGCTCCTGCTAGTAAGGCTTCCTGTTCTGCAGGTAGCGTATGCGGTTTACGAGCTTTTAAAACGTCAAAAAAGTGTGCATATTTTTTCAAACCAGCTGTCGCTAAGTATGCATCTAGTGTCTCGTTTGACAATGCTAACACTTCAGGCTGGAAGAAGGCTGTATTCGCACTTAATTCAGCATATAAGCCTTGAACACGAGCATTATACGCACTATACTTTTGATTAGTTGTATCTTGATCATAAATTTGATGAGCATATACGTAGACTTTTTCGAATTGACGTTCTACTGCTAAATCTGCTTCTAAGGCTTCTTTCAAAACATCCGCAGAATCCCCGACGTGTCCAGCGTACTTACTTAATGCTTGTGCAGACTTTCGTGTCTCATTAAAAGCGGTTTCCCAAGCTTCATCTGTCGGAAAAATTGAGGATAGATCCCATGTAAGATTTTCTGGTACTTGATTACGTAATAGTTGTTTTTCAGACATAATTATTTAATTTGCGATCAAACGCATACTCCTTATCATTCAGTACTAATCATTTTATCATATTTTCACTATACTTTGTTGACGCGCATTTTTCCACTGTGGCAGACGCCTCACTAATATGTAGTTCTCTTGCTGCAAGATGTAATCATGTACTTCGAGATCATGGTATAACTCTGCAATTTGTTGTCGCTTAAATGTATTATCCCCTAACAAAAAAGGGATTAGCTTAACTGTTAATTCTGTCTTTTTCACAACATTTTGTTGACCTATTTTTTCTAAAAATAGAATAGTAATCAAGCGCCAATACCAATTAGGCACCTTAAGCCCAAAAGTATTTCCACCATGTACCCACACGGGCACATCCATTAGCAGCCGATTCTTTTGTATAGATAATCAACCAACTTAGGATCGACTCGCTGCTGTAGAATTAAGCTCTGCAGTTTATAGATTTGTTTTGGAATATTTAATCTCGTTCTTTGTTTTGGAACTTTTGCATTAAATAATGTTGTATCTATTTTATCAACAAAAAGTACACGTGAAAAATCTGGTTTTCTAAAATGCTGCCGATGTACAAAATATTGTTTATCAGGCAAATAGAAAACCAATGCATTATCAGCCATGAATTTCATAATTGTTCCTTGTGTCATTGTTCTATTAAAATAAGTTTGCCCTAAAATCCAAATAACATGAATATTTTCAGCGAAATATCCTTTATTTCTCATGTCGAGTTTTTTTTGCGATATGGGACTGCACTGATACTCGATAGCTATTCTTTTATGGTTATGTATTAGTAGTATATCTGGTCGCTGTTGAATTTCTGGCAAAACTGCTTCAATTTGCACATCACCATAATACTGTAGTTTAGACGCGAGTTGCAATTTTCCAGACAAATGTTGCATCGATTCGTTTTCAGTAAAAGTCACGCATGCCGCACCAGCACAATGGGAAAAATGTTTTTGTTTGACTTCCCCATTCTTTAAAATAACTTTTTCATGGCATCCAGGGCAAAAGTAATTATTTCTTTTATTTGCTTCGTCGGCCCGCACATATTTCTTGTTACTATCACATGCAATAATCATAAAACACCTCTAATTCATCATACGAATTAGAGGTATCCTTATCACTGTATTTTCTTTTGAGCCCAGTTACTCAACCATGTGAGTAATGTAATAATTATCAAATAAATAATAGCGATGATTGCCCAAACACGAAAACCTTGTGAATTTCGCGCCACGATCAATGTTCCAGTTTGTGTTAACTCTAAAATACCGATGGCTGACAAGATTGAGGTATCTTTCAACGTGATGATAAATTGGTTAATGAAACTTGGTACCATAATCTTCAATCCTTGTGGCATGATGACCTTACGCATCGAACGATTATAAGTGAACCCTAGACTTCGTGCTGCCTCCATCTGACCTTTATCAACGGCTTCGAAGCCACCACGTACAAAGGCCCCTGTATAAGCACCTTCATTTAAGATTAAGGTAATTAGTCCCGCTGTAAAGGCGGGGATCTTTGTTCCAATCACTCCTGGCAAGCCAATATAAATGAAGAATGCCAATACCATCAATGGCAAACCACGGAAAATATAAATAAGTGTTGTTGACAAACCACGAACTGCGCTGTTTTGACTAACACCCATGACTCCTAGAATTACGCCCCAAATTGAGGCTAAAATAATTGCCAATACAGTCAGCTCAATTGTTAACCATAATCCTTTTAGAAATGCACCATCATTGGCTTTTAGGATACCTAGCACTGAATTATTGTTTTTCTTAGAACCAGTAAACGTTGACTGTGTCGCACCAAGATATTTTTTGATAATTTTGTCGTAGGTACCGTCTTTTTTAATTGATGCAAATCCTCTGTTGAAGGATGCCAATAATTCTTTATTTGCGCCTTTTTTAACGAAAAAACCGTATGATCCAGCATTACCTGGATTATTGGCATTCATTACCTTGAGCTTTACACCATTTTTAATAGCATATTGAATGACTGGCATATCCTCGAAAGTGGCAGCAGAGTTACCCACAACGACATCATTATACATCGTATCAGTATCATTAAAATATTTGATGTTAAAACCGTATTTTCTTTGAAGTGACTTACCATATTCAGAGGCAGCTGTGCCCGTTTTCAAAGCTACTGTTTTACCTTTCAAATCCTTCAAAGACTTAATTTCGCTACCTTTTTTTACAATCCAAGCAACACCGGTTTTATAATATGGCGTCGAATTATCATAAACTTCTTTGCGTTCATCTGTAATAGCCATACCGGCAATAATGCCATCCGCTTGACCATTAGCCACTAGTTGCGCCGCTGAGGTAAAGCTCATTGGTTTAAGTGTATAAGTAAAATTTTCTCGTTTAGCAATTTCTTTCAAAATATCTTGATCAATACCAATATAATCATTGTTCTTATCCTGAAAGTCAAATGGTGGATAAGTGGCATCTGTTGAAATTGTATAGTGTGGTTTATCGGCATGAATGCAATCTGCCGCCAATGAAAAAGATAGTAGTGCTACAACCAGTGTAACAGCAAGGATGAAACCTTTTTTGAACATGTTTTTCCCTCTCAAAAAAAGATGGCATTTTAAGCCATCTTACTTAATTGTTTTTTGTTTACGCTATTATGCATGCATAACTTTGCTCAAGAATTCTTGTAAACGCTCATTTTTTGGTGCATTGAAAACTTGTTCTGGTACGCCAGATTCTTGAATCTTACCTGATTCAAAGAACACAACCCGATCCGCCACTTGTTTAGCAAATCCCATTTCGTGTGTCACAATAATCATTGTCATACCTGATCCGGCCAAATTCTTCATAACATCCAAAACATCCCCAACCATTTCTGGATCCAAAGCGGATGTTGGTTCATCGAAGAGCATAATATCTGGCTCCATGGCTAAGGCACGTGCAATAGCAATACGTTGCTTTTGTCCACCAGATAATGAATTCACTGATACATCTGCTTTTTCAGCTAGACCAACCGTTTCCAGTAATTCACGGGCCTTTTTTTCGGCCTTTTCTTTATCCATCTTACCAAGTTCAACAGGTGCCAACATGATATTTTCTAAAACAGTATAGTTATTAAATAAATTGAAGCTTTGGAAAACCATACCAATATTTTCACGAACTTTATTAATATCTGTTCCTTTATGAGAAAGATCGTAGCCATCAACAACGATTGTACCATTGTCAGGCGTTTCTAACTGATTCAACATACGTAAGAATGTTGACTTACCTGAACCAGATGGTCCAATCATTACGACAACTTCATTTTCATTAATATCTAAGGAAATATCACGCAAAACATGGTTCGAACCGTATGATTTATTAACTTTATCGACATGTACTTTAACTTTAGTTTGTGCTTCACTCATGCACGTGTCCTCTTTTCTACCCAATTACTCAACCACGTGAGTAATGTAATAACGACTAAGTATATCACAGCCACAATAGCCCACACACGGAAACCTTGCGAATTACGTGACACAATTAAGGTTCCAGTTTGTGTTAACTCTAAAATACCGATGGCTGACAAGATTGAGGTATCTTTCAACGTGATAATAAATTGGTTAATGAAACTTGGTACCATAATCTTCAATCCTTGTGGCATGATGACCTTACGCATCGAACGATTATAAGTGAACCCTAGACTTCGTGCTGCCTCCATCTGACCTTTATCAACGGCTTCGAAGCCACCACGTACAAAGGCCCCTGTATAAGCACCTTCATTTAAGATTAAGGTAATTAGTCCCGCTGTAAAGGCGGGGATCTTTGTTCCAATCACTCCTGGCAAGCCAATATAAATGAAGAATGCCAATACCATCAATGGCAAACCACGGAAAATATAAATAAGTGTTGTTGACAAACCACGAACTGCGCTGTTTTGACTAACACCCATGACTCCTAGAATTACGCCCCAAATTGAGGCTAAGATAATACCCAAAATCGTTAACAACAATGTTTGCCACAAGCCACGCATGAACGCCCCATTGTTGGCTTTTAAAATACCTAATACTGAGTTATTATCCGACTTTTTACCAGTGAAATCCGATGCTGGTGCACCAAGATATTTTTTGATAATTTTGTCATATGTACCGTCTTTTTTAATTGCTGCATATCCCTTGTTAAAAGAAGCTAAAAGTTGTTTGTTTTGGCCCTTTTTAACGGCGAATCCATACCATCCTGATTCATATGGTGACTTCGCGTTCATAACTTTCAACTTTGTGCCATTTTTAATACTGTATTGCAACACTGGTAAATCACCAAATGTTGCCTGTGCATTATCATTCACAACATCATTGTATAGCGTATCTGAATCATTAAAATAGGTAACCTTGAAGCCATACTGCTTTTGAATTGAAAGTGCGTAATCAGCACCCGCAGTTCCCGTCTTTAAGGCAACGGTTTTCCCTTTTAAATCGCTTAACGATTTGATATTAGATCCTTTTTTTACTGCCCATGCAATACCAGATTTATAATAAGGCGTTCCAAAGTCAAACACTTCTTTTCGTTCGTCAGTAATTGACATACCAGCGATAATCCCATCAGCTTGACCTGATGTGACCGATTGTGTTGCCGCATTGAAGCTCATAGGCTTTAATGTGTACGTGAATCCTTCACGTTTTGCGATAGTTTTCAAGATTTCTTGATCAATACCTGTATATTGATTATTGCTATCTTGAAAATCAAACGGCGGATATGTTGCATCCGTTGTGATGATGTAGTTTGGTTTTGCTGCGCTGACGGTCGTAACAGACGCCATTGCAATGAAACTAACTGCAAGCGTTGTGAGAATTATCCATATTTTTTTCATAATATATTTAGTATAACAAAAAAACGATTGGTTAGACCAGATAATGTTAGATTTTAATCTAAAAGCATATAACAATTGATACTGAAATGCAGCTAACCTGTTTATGTCTTACGAAAAGTCATCTGTTTTTTAGAAATGTTATTAATCTGTATCCAAGAAATTGTAGCAGAAACTGGCCTCTTTATTTTTGAGTTCAATATTACATCAAAAAATTATCGACTTATTAATCGATAATTTTTTACTTAGCTGTTCGTTTTTAAGGATGCACTGGCACAGTGATTTTCCCACTAATAATCTTCTTTTGTGCCGTCTGAACTGCTGACCAAACATCTTCTGAAGCTGAATCCTTTGATAAGCTTACCCCTTTTTGCTTCAGTCCATATGTAATGGTCTTTCCACCAGGGAACTTATCGTTTTTCGCCTTGTTTGCCACATCTTCAACCGCACTGTCAACGCGCTTAACTGCAGATACTAAAGTAAAGTTTGACGCTTTACCATCTTTATCTTTATAGTTACCATCAGTTTTTTGATCACGATCGACACCGATGACCCAGACCTTTTTATCTGCATTTGCAGCTAACTTTTGGTTTTCTGCCTTGGCTTCGGCAAACACACCATTACCTGCGCCACCGGCAGCTTGGAAAATCACATCAGCACCATTCGCAACCATTGAAGCCGCGATTGTCTTTCCTTTAGCTGCATCTGTAAATGAATCTGTATATTGCGTAATGACCTTGATGCTGCTGTCTGTATCTTTCACACCAGCTTTAAAGCCAGCTTCAAAAGTGTCAATTGTGTCACTGTGAATACCGCCGACAAAACCAACGGTCTTTGACTTAGTTTGCTTTGCCGCAGCGACACCCGCCAAATAAGATGATTGTTCTGACTTGAATAGCAATGAAGCTACGTTTTTGTTGTTTACGACTGAATCAATAATCGCAAAATTAGTCTTAGAATTAGCCTTAGAAACACTAGTAACGGCAGGGGCGGCTGCGAATCCCACACCATATACTAATTTGTAACCACCCTTAACAGCAGTTTGCAAATTAGTTTTTATATCCGAAGTATCTGAACTTAGGAAATAATTATAACCACCTTTCCCTTGTTCGAGGTTGTTAGCCTTTCCATAGGCTTTCAATCCCTCCCATGCTGATTGGTTAAATGATCGGTCGTCAATACCACCGCCATCAGTAACCAAAGCTACAGCGTATCCTGTACTTTTAGTAGAAGACTTTTGCGTTGCGGCATAAATACCACCACCAATAACGACTACTGCTGCTACACCAATACCAATTTTTGCTGAACGTTGCATATCTTTTCTCCAAATATTCTTTATGCTCTTATTATCCGTTTTTTAAGCAGCTTTTTTCTTAGAATTTGATTAAAAGTCTGTTTTATATCCGAATATTTAACGTTTTGTTATTTTATAGTTCGTTTTTTGACAAAAAAATTTAAAAATGTTCGGATTTTGATATAATCGTACTATGACAAACTTTATAACTCATACAATAGAACCCTGGATGCCACCAGGTGCTTTAAAAGCAAAAGCGGACTACGCAGCAATTGCCGCTGCAACTGGTTGGAAAATTTTACCTTTAGAACGCTATAACGATGGACGTTTTGACAGCGAAACACGTCAACAAAAGATTCGATCATGGCTAAATATGGTAAATCCGGGTGATCAGGTCATCCACCAATTTCCAACTTATATGAGCGCTGATTTTGAACTTGAACTTATCACGGCCTTGAGTAAACATCAGGCACAGAGCGCTCTATTGATTCATGATATTGAGCCCTTACGCTTGATTAAAACAGCGCCTTGGGAAATAAATGTGTTAAATAGCTACGACACCATTATCGTTCATTCGCAAGCAATGTATGATGAACTTAAGAAATTGGGTGTTCACGTACCTGCCATTATTCAACCTTTTTTTGATTATTTAGGTGACGTCACTAAAAAAGCTACTTTTAGTCACAAAATTAACTTTGCGGGTACTTTTCAAAAATCTCCGTGGCTTAAACATTATAATGGCCCCAAAATAGAGCTTTTTGGTTCAAGACCAAAGCGTTGGGCTGACGTGACCTTTCCTTCAAACATTAACTATCGTGAAAACTTCGACCCTACCAGTATTTTAGATGCTTTTCATGATGGTTTTGGCTTATTATGGGATAGTGATTTTGAGGACAAAACATACCAAACCTACACACGATTCAATGCACCACACAAAGCTAGCCTATATTTGCGCGCTGGCTTGCCATTAATTGCTTGGAATCAAAGTGCAATTGGTCATTTAATCCTTCAATACAACCTAGGGTTTGTTATTGACTCCTTGTCTGAGCTTGAGAGGATTTCTTCAATATCGGAAAAACAATATACTAATTGGCAAAAAATATTATTCCTTTGGCCAAGCAGCTAGAAAATGGTTATTTCACACAGCAAACACTTAAAAAATTAATGTAATAAAAAACGAGTAACTTACTGAGTAAGTTACTCGTTTTTCAAACCTTATATTAATAGCAAGTTACCGTTCTTAACGACCGGCACCCATCATAATTTTTGAAACATTTGCTTGTATTTTGCCAAGATAAAGTTCCTGGTCTTCCTCTGATTTAACGTATAATACGTCATCTACTGTCTGATCGGCAACATTTAATGCCTCGCTCATCATATTGGTTGCTCCAGCATAGGCACTATAATTTTTAGCCAATGATTTATGCAATCCCAACAAACGAACAGGTGCTTGAACCGCATTTAAAATTTGAGCATTCTTTTGATATGCTGCTACAGCGTCTTCAAATTCTGCTTTGATTTCGGCGAATTCTGCTGCAGGGATATCTGCAACAGCATTCGCTTCTTTTGCATCATCTAACTTTGTAAAAAATGGTGCTACACGATCAGCAGTGTCTTGAGTTATTGTTAATACTTCTTGCAATGTTTGTACGTAAACTTGTGCTTGTTTGGGGTTGAATTTTGCCAATGTTGTTTATCCTTTTTTGAAAATTGATCTCTGTATCAATTTTACCAGTTCTACGATGACAATGATACTCATTCCAGCCACTAACACAATAGCCCATTGATAACCATCCAAATGTGATACGTGGAAAAGTGGGTTCAAACCTGGAATAACAACAACTGCAGCCATTACTAAGACAGATCCTAACAATGCCCAGTTAAACATTTTGTTTTGGAAAGCTTGCGGCCCAATCATTGAGCCATAGACAGATTTTACGTTAATAGCATTAAACATTTGCATTAAACCAAGCGTCATAAATGCCATTGTCAAGGCATCTTGGTGCGCCAAATGTACTTCTGGATGAACAGGAGCTGCTAACGCAAACCCATAAACACTTAACACAATCACAGCTTGCAAAATCCCTTGCCAAATAATTGCTGGTCCAACACCACCTGATAAGAAGCTAGCGCCACGACCTCTGGGCTTATTCTTCATAATACCTTTTTCAGCCGGTTCAATACCTAATGCAATAGCTGGCAAAGTATCTGTTACTAAGTTAATCCATAAAATCATGATTGGTGCCAATATATTCCAGCCCAATAATGTCATAACGAAAATTGCAATAACTTCAGCTAAGTTTGAGGCCAATAAGTATTGCAAAGCCTTTTGTATGTTGGCAAAGACCTTACGTCCTTCTTCAACGGCATGAACGATCGTAGCAAAGTTATCATCAGCCAAAACCATGTCAGAAGCACCCTTGGATACTTCTGTACCGGTGATACCCATGGCAATACCAATATCAGCTGTCTTCAAGGCTGGGGCATCATTAACACCGTCTCCTGTCATGGCAACGACTTTGCCCTTCTTTTGCCAAGCATTAACAATTTTAACCTTATGCTCAGGCGCTACTCGTGCATAAACATTATATTTATCAACATTTTGTGCAAATTGCTCTTCGCTCATTGCATCTAAATCAGATCCTGAAATAACAGCTGTTTCTTTATCCGCTTCATCCAATATACCCAATCGAATAGCAATAGCAGCTGCTGTATCTCGATGGTCACCAGTAATCATCATTGGACGAATACCAGCTGCTTTAGCTTCTGCAACGGCTTGTGCAACTTCAGGACGTTCTGGATCAATCATGCCAACGAATCCGGTAAATACTAGTTCCTGCTCAACCGTTTCTGTATCCAGATTGCCAGGTATTTGGTCAACTGTCTTATAAGCAAAACCAAGTACACGAAGAGCTTGCGTTGCTAACTCTGAGTTAATCGACAAGAGCTTTGCTCGAATGTCATCAGATAATGGCTTAATTTCACCATTAATCTCAATTCGTGTCGCACGCTTAAGTAATTCATCAGGTGCGCCTTTGACAGTTATAATATAGCCAGTCGGTGCCGGATGAACAGTTGACATTAATTTACGTTCTGAATCAAACGGAAGCTCGGCCACACGTGGCATTTCTGTAAACAGCTTATCTAAATCACGCCCATGATTTTCATTAAAAGCGATCAAAGCTGTTTCTGTAGGATCACCGATAAAACCATTTTCAGTTCGCTTTGTATCGTTATTTAAAGCCAGAATATCTGCTAAGCGAGCGTAAGTTCCCGTCAATTCTTCAGTAGTAGCAGCATCAGAAATTTCAGTATTGACGACTAATTTCTCCACAGTCATCTTGTTTTGTGTCAAGGTACCTGTTTTATCAGATCCGATAATATCTGTAGAGCCTAGCGTTTCTACCGCAGGTAGTTTACGAACTAGTGCATGACGAGCGGCCATACGCGTTGTTCCTAATGCTAAGGTTATTGTTACAATGGCAGGTAATCCTTCTGGAATTGCCGCCACCGCTAGAGAAATGGAGGTCAACAACATGTCAATAATTGTTTCCTTACCACGTGCTAGACCAACGATGAAAGTGACCACAGCAATACCGAGAATCAAATAAGTTAATACTTGTCCCAACTTAGCCAAGTTTGCTTGCAATGGTGTCTTAGTTTCATCCGTTGCTTCTAACATACCAGCAATATGACCAATCTCAGTTTGCATACCAGTACCTGTGACGACACCAACACCACGACCATAAGTCACATTAGTGTTCATGAATCCCAAGTTTGTACGATCACCGAGGGGCAAATCTGTCTCTTGCAGTGTTTCCGCACTCTTATTGATTGGCACAGATTCACCGGTCAGCGATGCCTCTTCAACCTGCAAGGACGCAGATTCAATCAAACGTACATCAGCTGGTACAATATCTCCAGCTTCCAAACGAACAATATCACCGACTACTAATTCTGTGGACTTAATTGAAGTTTCTTTACCATCACGAATTACACTAGCATTTGGTGTCGACATTTCTTTTAGGGCATTAATCGCATCCTCAGCTTTAGCTTCTTGGAAAACACCAAAAATGGCGTTAATAATAACAATAGCTAAAATGAAAATTGCATCAACCACTTCTCCAGTAAATGCGGCAACAATGGCGGCGGCCAACAGAATAGCAATCATCAAGTCCTTAAATTGATTAATAAATTTTTGGACTAAATTCGTTGACTTAGCTTCATTCAATTGATTAGCGCCATTTTGCTCAAGACGCTTATTAGCTTCAGAACTCGAAAGCCCCTTACTAGCATCCGTCTGCAAATGAGATAACACTTCTGTGTTATCTTGATTATAGAGTGGCTTATCTGCCATGTTGAATATCTCCTTATTCTTTCAAATAAATTTCCAAGTTTTTACCAACAAAAGAAAAAACTCATGTAAACACAAATAAAAGTGTGTTTACATGAGTCTCACTGTTTAATGCTAAACCGGCGCAATAAAGCGCGATATAAAACATTGCTGTTTTGCTTTGACGATTCAGCCACGATCATTCCGTCAGTTACTCCCTCAGAAATTAACTTATGTTTATAGTATAACAAATTTTTCTAAGTACGTGTCATTTTTGTTTGGAAATTTTATCATTTTAGAAAGCACCATCACTGCCGCCCCCTGCACCTCCTGATGAGCCAGCGGAAAATCCCCCACCGTCGCCATTCACATTATTATCGACGTGAAAAGCACCGTCATTTTCAATATTATAAATCAAGCTCTCGCTCCAGTCATCGCCATATAACATGATTGGCACAAAAATTATAGAATCATCTGTATCAACCTTTTGTGACCAAACTTTCATTTGTTTTGCGACATTTTTTGCCTCGCCAAATATGATAGCATAGGCCAACAACTTATCCCAAAGTTGTACGTCCAAAACCGTTTTATTCTCTAAATGAGCAATATCGTGTAACATTTTGGCAAATCCATCCCACTGCCATTTTTCCTGAAAGCCATCAGGAACCTTATAAAATATTGCTGGTTTAATACTAAAAATAAGAACTAATATGACAACAATAATTTCCGTAAAAATAACATACCACATGGACCATGCTTGTGTACTATAAGCAAAAATTCCTAACAAAAAAGTAGATATTATTGTACTAATAATTAGGGCTAGCGTTAGAAAAAATTGCTGACTTTTTATTTTGTTAGTCAGTACATGGTCAATTATTGAAGCCTGCTTTTCAGCTTCCTTTAGTGCTTTTGTAAAAGAACTGATATCTTTTTTAATCCGATTTGACACCCCTGATTCTGGCTGCTTAAATTCGGCATGTACAACCGCTCTACGATACTTACCAAAAATCATATTAATGAAAACTAATTCAAATGGCTGTAAATTCGTTTCATCCAAAACTGAATAGGTTATGTCATCTTGCTTTTGAATATCGTCATATGTCATTGCAATTTTGCGACGGGCAATCAAATCGAGCAGTGTTGCAATAATAAGTTTCGCATTTGTAACTGATTTAGCAATTCGTTCGCTGACCAGCGCTGGTCCAATATCATTTGGTATATCAAAGATATGGACAATGTCACCAGTTACACCGCTCTGTTGTCGCGCGCTTTGTAATAGCTTTCGTCGTTGGATAGTTTTTAGCATAATAATGAATACGAGTATCATAATAACAATTGGAGAAACAATGAATCCAATTACTTTCTTTATCTGTAGGGATTTCTTATTTTTTAACGCAATCGCTTTTTCTTGCTTTTGAATATAGGCAGCACGGTTACCTGACTGCTTATTCGTATTCAACGGAGTCTGGCTGGTATCAAAATAAGTATGGACTTCGACGGTATCATCGGGGCCAATTTTCTTGCTGTTAACTGTTATGTTCGCCTGTTTCTTATTCACAAGAACATGTCCCACCGACCGACCATGTACCCAAGCCTTTAAAGTTGATGCTGGTTGATTAGGTAGTGCAAATTCCAAACGTAATTTTTCGATGGCAACGTCCCTAGTTCCTATAGGTAACCAGTTTATCTCAGCAATATCATCCCAATTTACCACGACACCTTTTAAAGTGTAATGATAAAACATTGTCAACTGATCATTCTCTTGGACTGGATAATATATTTTTTCTTGAACCTGCTGACTGGTTTTTGTTTCAACATAACCATAACTACTATCACCCTGACGAGGTAAAATAGTCTGCTTTTCCCCATTGTTATGGCTAACCTCAATTGAAGTTAATCCTCCCCACTGTAACGATTGTGAATCAGTTCCTTTTTTAAGTGATTCTTTAAAATACACACCGTTCATCTCATCATCAAAATGATAAGTGACCTTTTTAGTAATACGCGCATCCCCGTTGGCATCAATTCGTACAACCTCATTCAAATCAGTAATACGATAATCGCCATCTGCGGAAACCGTTAAGACACCCATCATGGCAAACAAAAATGTAAATACTACTATCTTCAATTTTATCAATTAACTTCCCCTCTCCAAATGGTAGTATCAGTATATCTATTTTTTACTAGTATTAGCAAATCAGGCGTGTTAAAATAATATTTTTTAGGAGATATTATGATATTGAAGAATAAAAATCCAATGCAAGAACGATTGCGTATTGGTCTACTGCTCGTCATGAATTCGGGTTTTATCGACTCGTACACATTTGAATACCACCACGAACGATTTGCTAGCTTACAAACTGGAAATATTATCCAAGCAGGATTCCACCTTGCCCAAGGACACTGGAAAGCAACCTTATTTTTTGTTATCCCAATCATTTTCTTCGTGCTTGGGGCTGCATTTAATACTGTATTAAATCATTTTGTTCCAGCCGGCAAATTATCCTTACAACAGCACAGTATTTTGATCGAATTTATTGGTATTGCAATGATTGGTATCTTTAATCATCACCTAGCTAGTACGGTCATCATATCGGTACTATCCTTTCTATTAGCAATGCAATTAGACTCATTCCCCAAATTACGTGGTCTACCTTTCACAAGCGTTATGTCAACTGGTAATTTACGTAATGTGGGTACCAATCTCGTAAAATACTTTATTAACCGTGACCATATTTTTCTACATAATGCATGGGTATTTTCAATATTAGTTGTCTTTTTCATGGTTGGTGCCTTCTCTTCTGCTGTTCTTTCTGGTATCTTTGGCACTTTCGCACTACTTGGTTCCAGCATAATTATGTTTGTTGTTTTCTTGTTATTATTCAAGAATTAAATAAAACATTTGACAAATAAATATAATCTAGTTATTATAGGCTATAACGATTTTTAAAACGAAAACAAATTGAACAGAAAAGTAGCAATTTATCGAAGCTAAGAAAGCTGACGGTTGATGAGAGCCAGCGTGAGTGCGATTGTGAAAATGACCTGTGATTGGTGTATGCGAATCGGTTTACCGTTAAGCATACAACGACTTGGCCCCGTTACCGGGCACACCATTCGGCTAGGATCATCTCCCGATGCCTGATGGTTAGTGAGCAAATATTTGGTAACAAATATCTACAACTCAGAATGGTAACACGCTATTTTTTAGCCGTTTCTGTATCTATGACTATGATATGGAAACGGCTTTTTTGAACTCATCAAAACTGTTTCGTTCTGTTGTTTGTTTTAAAAATCCGTTTTGCACGTTATTTGGGAATATTGAGGAGAATATATATTATGAGTAAAAAAACCAAATGGCTTATTGGTGGTGCTGCAGTGATTGTAATTGCTGGTGCCGCTTACGCCAGCTTTGGGCAGCACTCAAAAACATCGTCAAAAACAGTAACCATCGGCATAATGTCTGGCTCTAAACAAGACCAAGCCATTTGGAATACTGTTAAGAAAACTGCTAAAGATAAATATGGCATTACAATTAAATTCAAAGAATTTACAGATTATTCACAACCAAACAAAGCCTTGGCTGCAGGCGACATTGATCTTAACGCCTTCCAGCATTATGCATTCTTAAAGGCGTCAAATAAAGCAACCGGTAATAAAATTATTTCAATCGGCGACACGGTTATTTCACCTATCCGATTGTATTCTAAAACATACACCAAGGTTTCTCAGTTCAAAAGTGGTGACACAATCGCCGTACCAAATGATCCATCAAATGAAAGCCGGTCACTGTATGTTTTAAAATCTGCTGGATTAATTGATTTAAAAAATGGTCTGACGACTGCAACAGTTAAAGACATCACAAAAATCCTAAAAATTTGAAAATTAAAGAATTAGCTGCCGATCAAACAGCTCGTACCTTATCTGACATCCAAGGCGCAGTAATCAACGGTACTTATGCAGATTCAGCTAAATTGGACTATAAAAAAGCTATTTTCGTCGAACCAATCAACAAGAATTCACATCAATGGGTTAACATTATTGCCGCAAACAGCAAAGATAAAGACAATAAAACTTATAAACAAGTTGTGAAGGCTTACCAAACAGATGCCGTTAAGAAAGCCATTAATAAGCAATATGATGGTGTTGAACTACCTGCTTGGGATAAAGATTTTTCAAAATAAGAATGAGATACTAAGGGAGAATTTATTATGAGTAAGAAAAAGAACTATATTATCGCTGGTGTTGCCGTTGTCGTTATCGCTGGTGCGGCCTACCTGTCATTTGGTGGACAAGGAAAAACAGAATCTAAGACCGTTACTATTGGTGTAATGGCTGGATCAAAAGCGGAAGATGAAATCTGGGCTTCCACTATTAAAACTGCCAAAGATAAGTACGGCATTACCTTGAAAACAAAGAAATTCACTGACTATTCACAACCGAACAAAGCCTTAGCAGATGGTGACATTGATCTGAATGCTTTCCAAAACTATCCTTTTTTGAAGAACTGGAACAAGACTTACAAGACTAACATTGTTTCTATTGGAGACACTTGGACAACACCACTTCGTATATACTCAACATCATATAAGAAGATCTCTGAATTTAAGTCTGGTGACCAAATTTTGGTAGCTAACGATGTCACTAACGAAAACCGTGGTATTCATCTTTTGGCTGAAGCAGGACTAATTAAGATTAAAGATACTGACACAGCTACACCAAAAGATATTACATCAAATCCTAAAAACTTGACGATTACGCCGGTTGATGCTTCGCAAACCGCTAAATCGTTAGATGATTCAAAAGTTGCTGGTGCCGTGGTGAACACCAATTACGCCGTATCAGCTAACTTAGATGTCAATTCAGCCATTTACGTGGAAGGTTTGAATAAGGAAACTGAACAATACTTCAACTTCATCGCTGCCAATAAGAAAGACAAAGACAACGAGACTTACAAAAAGGTCGTGAAGTCATTGCAAACTGATAAGACAAAGAAACTAGTTAAAAATATTACGGTTCAGCGGAAGTTACAGTTTGGGACTATAACAAGTAAAGACATGCGCCTCGGCGCGTACATAATTTCTGTGGAAGGTAATAAATGAACATGAGCTCTAATCAAAAATATCTAAACTTACTCCGCGATTTAGTTGCACTACCCAGTGTTTCGGCAACTCATCGCTGTTTACCCGAAGCAGCTCAACTCTTGACGACAACTTTTCGTGAATTAGGTGCTCAAGTAACCTATGATGATACTTATTTTGCGCCATTCGTATTAGCGCAATTTAGGAGCAGCGTCCCTGACGCTCAGACGCTAGTTATCTATAATCACTATGATGTACAACCAGTAGAACCAATATCATTGTGGCAAACAGATCCTTGGACGCTTTCTGAACATGACGGTAAATTATACGGACGCGGAACTGATGATGACAAAGGAAACATCACTGCCCGCTTGACAGCTATCGAAGATTACTTAACTGAACACGAAGGTCATTTACCAGTAAATATCACTTTTATTATTGAAGGTTCTGAAGAATCATCCTCTCAGCACTTGGATGAATACTTAAGTAAGTATCAAGATCAACTATTCGCAGATTTAGTTATTTGGGAATCAGGCGGAAAAAACGTGCATGATGTGGTGGAGATTTTTGGTGGTAACAAGGGTATCGTAACATTCAATGTTGATGTAAAAACAGCAAAGACCGATCTTCATTCATCTTTAGCTGGTGTCGTAGATTCTGCTGCTTGGCGTCTGACCCAAGCTTTAGCAACCCTATTTGATAGAGAAGGTCACATTGCTGTCCCAGGATTCTATGACGATGTAGCCATCCCTAATCAACGAGAAAAAGAACTGGTTAGAAATCTTCCTACAACAAGAGACACATTGATTCAACAACATGGTCTAACCTCGCCACTTTTAAGTGATAAAACTGGCGATGACCTAAAAGAAACATTATATTTTCAACCAACATTAAATATAGAAGGTATTCAAAGTGGCTATTTAGGTGACGGTGTAAAAACTGTTTTGCCTGCTGTTGCCTCTGCTAAACTTGAAGCACGTTTAGTTCCTAATATGGATCCTGACAAAACCTTGCAACAAATTAAACAGCATTTCCAAAATGAAGGATTTTCTGATATCGTGGTAACTAAGACGTTAGGTCAACCAGGATATCGCAGTGACATGTCGGATCCCGAAATTTTGCGTGTTATTGATATCACTGAAAAGTATTATCATCAGCATCCAGTTATTATGCCAACGTCACCCGGTACTGGCCCAATGTATTACATTCACGAAGCATTGAACGCACCCATAGCTAGCTTGGGTGTAGGATACGCACATACATTAGACCATGCACCCAATGAAAATATCCGATTAACAGATTATCATCAACATATTGCTGTAATCAAAGAACTAATTAGGAGTTATGAAAAATGACAGAACCAATCATTGAACTAAAAAATATCGATGTCACTTTCCATCAAAAAAGCGCACCATAGAAGCTGTCAAAAACGTTTCCATCAATATTGAACGTGGTGATGTTTACGGTATCGTAGGCTATTCTGGTGCTGGAAAGTCAACACTTGTACGTGTAATTAACTTACTACAAGAACCAACTAGTGGTTCTGTAACTGTTAATGGAGAAACTTTTTTTCAGGCTGATAGTCAGGATGCTAAAAAAACACGCATTGGCACAAATGACTTGCGTGTTCGCCGTCGAAAGATTGGAATGATTTTCCAACATTTCAATTTATTAAATGAACGAACAGTCACAGAAAATGTTGCCTTCGCATTGCAACACAGTAAATTAAAAGACGATGAAAAGAAAGCTAAAGTGGCTGAGCTACTCGAATTAGTTGATCTATCTGATCGTGCAGAACAATACCCTTCACAACTTTCTGGTGGTCAAAAACAACGTGTCGCTATCGCTCGTGCGTTAGCCAATGACCCTGAAATTTTAATTTCTGATGAAGCAACTTCCGCATTGGATCCTAGAACAACGAATCAAATTTTGGCCCTATTAAAAAAGCTAAACCAGGAATTTGGTTTAACAATTGTATTAATTACGCACGAAATGCAGGCCGTCAAGGAAGTTGCAAATAAAGTGGCTGTGATGCAAAATGGTGAAATCATTGAACGCGGCTCACTTTTGGAAATATTTGCCCAGCCAAAGCAACAGTTGACACGAGAATTTATTGAAACAGCTACAAATATTGATAAAGCCATTGAAACAATTAGGCACGAACCACTAGTTAATGAGTTAAAAGAAGGCGAAATTTTTGCTCGTTTATCATATGTTGGTGAAACAACTGATGAACCATTAATCGCTAGCTTGTTCCGTGATTTCAATGTTACGGCAAACATTCTGTATGGTAATATCGAAGTCTTACAGGATACACCAGTTGGATCTTTGCTTGTTATTTTGTCAGGTGAACCCACGCAAGTGCAAACAGCCCTATCTACATTACATGATCATCATGTTGAAGTTACAATTCTTAAAGGAGGCAACTAATTATGAGTCAATGGTTTACAAATACATTCCCTAACGTTGTTTATCAAGGTTGGAGCGGCGATACTGGTTGGTGGACATCAATTATTCAAACGCTGTATATGACTTTTTGGTCAGCTATTTTTGGTGGCATACTTGGGCTAATTTTTGGTCTTGGATTAATCATTACTGCGCCCAACGGTATTGCACCGAACAAAGCTTCATTTTGGATTTTTGATAAGGTCGTGTCCCTTTTCCGTGCTATTCCATTTATTATTTTGCTGGCCTTTATCGCACCATTTACAAAGCTCCTCATTGGTACTCAAATTGGTACCACAGCTGCTTTAGTGCCATTATCATTGGGTGTATTCCCTTTCTATGCGCGTCAAATACAGGTAGCCTTGAGCGAAGTTGACAGCGGAATTGTTGAAGCTGCTCAGTCAGTGGGTTCATCATTTTGGGATATTGTCTTTGGCGTTTATTTACGGGAAGGCCTTTCAGAAATCATTCGTGTATCGACTGTGACTTTAATTAGTCTGATTGGTTTAACTGCCATGGCTGGTGCCATTGGTGCTGGTGGTCTAGGTAATATGGCCATTTCATACGGATACAATCGTTTTGCAACTGACACAACTTTGGTCGCTACACTGCTTGTCTTAATATTGGTGTTAACTGTTCAAGTTACCGGTGACTTCCTGGCTAAGAAGTTTAATCATAAATAAAAAAAGATGGTTGATCATAGATCAACCATCTTTTTATCTTGTTAAAGTAAATTCGAAACGCTCACCTACATAATATGATCGCACATATTCAAACGGCGTATCATGTTGATCATATGAGACCTGTCGCACAGATAAAATTGGATCACCTCTTTTTATCTGTAATAATTCCGACAATCTTTCATTTGCTAACGTGGCCGTAATTGTTTGCTCAGCATGTCCAGGGTATACCCCCGCTGATGCTAATGTGGCGTACAATGATTCTGTCAATGCGCCACGAGTGAATGACTCAATTAATTGGACTGGCAAGGTTGTACGTTCTAGTAAAATAGGTTCATCATCCCCCAAACGTAAACGCTCCATAATCAATACTTTATCTGTACTATCCAGTTGCAAATGCTCAATTTCCGAAGCGGATGGCGTCGTGGTCTTATAGCTAACCGTCACCGTATGCGGCGTTCGACCTGTAGCTGCCATTAATTCTGTAAAACTAGTGACACCCAGGGCACGTTCAGAAACCTTCTGTTCAGCGACGTAAGTGCCTGATCCTACTTTACGCTCCAATATGCCTTCGTCAACCAATGTTTGAACTGCTTGGCGTAATGTCATACGCGACACGTTAAATTCAAGTGCCAAATCTCTTTCAGCAGGTAAACGTTCTTGTGATCGCCACTCACCAGCTTCGATACGTGACAATATTTGATTGTGAATTTCAATATATCGAGGTTTAGCCATTGTTTTACCGTGCAAAACGGCGACCAAGTGAATACGTCGCCTCTAAATGCAATTCCTTGTCAAAAATGTTAAAGTCAGCATCCTTCCCTTCGGATAAGTTGCCTTTTTGGGTTAGCCCAAACTCACGTGCTTGGTTAACTGAACTCATTTGCACTGCATCATTAATATCAGCACTTGTGAATTTTTGAATGTTGGTGAACGCATCATCATAAGCCAGTACAGAACCAGCCAAGTGACCATTATCTAAGCGCGCTTGCTTATCTTTAACAGTAACTTTTTGTCCGCCAAGTTCAGATATACCATTTCCTAATCCTTCAGCTCGCATGGAATCTGTTACTAGTTCTAATTTTTGAGCGCCTTTGATTCTAAAAGCTAATTGTAACATGTCAGGTACAATATGAAAACCATCAGCGATTAATTCACCAGTAATTGCGTCCTCTAGCATAGCATGTCCTGTAACACCAGGTTCACGATGTTGTAATGGCCTTTGGGCATTATACAAATGAGTAATATGTGTTGCACGCGAGTGTACCAATTGTGCTCGTGTCGCGTTAGAATGTCCAATTGATGGAATAATGTTACGCTGTAGCATAAATTCTTCAAAATCAGGAATACCGCCATTTTCTGGCGCATAGGTCACTAATCGAATACGTTCGCCTGAAAGTGCATACCATTTTTTCAGAAGTTCTGTGTTTGGATCAATAATATATTCTTCAGGCTGTGCACCCATGAAGACTTTGTTAATAAAAGGTCCTTCCAAATGAATCCCCTGAATAACCGGATTAGTTTTGGCGACTTGATCAATGTTTTTTAAAGCACGTTCAATATTTTCTGGTGACTGTGTAATTGTTGTTGGGAATAGTGATGTAATGCCTTCCGTAACCATCTTATTAATCATGGTGTTTAACTTTTCGGGATCACCATCCATCGTGTCTAATCCATAACCGCCATGTTTATGAACATCAATAAACCCTGGAACAATTATCTTTCCTGATGCCTCATTAATCAATTCGTCATCAGCTTTTTCCTTGAAGTCAATCATGTAACCGACTTCCTCAACCGTATCTGTAAAACGCATGAAGGCATCTTCCATATGTTGATACCCTGTGTAAAGATCAATGTTTTTAATTAGTTTTGCCATAATATTTCGTACGCGAAGTGAAGTCACCACGCAGCACATTCCTCCTCAATCTTGCCTCTACAACGATAATAATGAAGTCTATAATTATAGTATAATTGGTCTAGACCTATTATGCAAATTTAACTACAAAAAAATAACGCCTAAGCGTTATCTTGGTTTGGTAGAACAGAATCAACTCTACCGGTCGCATACTTGTGCGCAACCTTAGATGCTGCAGCTGCGGCCAGTGCGCCCACAATATCATCTGCAAACGTTGTTACCGCTTCAGAAGTTTTTCCTTTACGATCTAATTCGCCAACAAGGCCAACTTTTGTTTTATCAATGTAACCATAGTTTGTGACACCAATTGTATCAAAGGACATTGCAATTGCTGTACCGATAGTTTCATCAACACCAAAAAGCCCATCATCATTTTCAACCAAATCTTGCAATGGTGCTTCTAGCAAATGAGCTTCGGCCAAACGATCAAGTTCTAAACCAACCCATACCTGGTGCTGAACAACCCGCTTATGTAAGATACTTTCAACTGCATCTTCTACTTGTTCAATTGTTAATCCTTCGACATACGATTGCTCATTGTTAAAGGCTATTCGCGCGATATCTGAAATCGTAATATGATGCGCAGCTAACTTTGCGACTGTATTTTCATATGTTGCATATTGCATAGTATTCCCCTTTAAAGTATTTTAACCAGTATAACGAATTTATCTCCTAATTTCCACTTGCAAATTGATAACAAATTCTGTAAAATATATAAAGTAATTGCCCCTTGGCCAAGCGGTAAGGCGGTGGCTTCTGGTGCCACTACGCGCTGGTTCGAATCCAGCAGGGGCAATAATTTTAAAAGGTGAACGACCTGATGTCGTTCACCTTTTTCTTTTTATGAAACAATTATTCGTTGCAGTCTCGGTGCAAAATCATTCATTAACGCCACAATACTACTTTGTGTATGCTCAGCCAAATCCTGCATCGTTATACTTTGATCACCAACACGACCAATTAAGGTCACCGTAGTGCCAACTGCAACTGGATTAGTAACAAAGATCATTGATTGATCCATGGCTACGCCCCCGACAATATGACCAATTTGTCCATCCGCAACCAGAGCACGCATGCCACTCCCATTGAACGGATAACCGTCAGAATGTCCAATTGGAATAGTAATCAAATACCCATCATTTGGTGCATGATATTCTGCCCCATAGCCGACCGCATCACCTTTTTTCAGCGGTTTGCTGTTAACAACCTTAGCTTTCAATGATAAAGCTGGTATCAACTCGAATGGCATCGACATTATTGGCACAGAACCGTTAATGCCAAATAATCCAATACCCAAACGAACAATATCCGTATTAATTTTTTCGGGATACCAAGTAGCAATACCCGTATTCGCAAAATGCTTTTCATTTGGTTCTACTGGTAAATCATGTGTCAAGCGCTGCCATTCAGAAATTTGAAAATCCACATAGTCAACATTTGGTGTATCTGCAGTAGCAAAATGCGTCCACATACTTTGAAAAATGAGTGTATCTTGCGCTGATACCTCTTGAATTGCTGCCACTAAATCTTCACGACTTTTAAAACCAATACGGTTTAAGCCCGTGTCAACGGGTAACGATACCTTTAATGTCAACCCTGTACCAGCTAACTGTTCAGCTGCTGCTTTTATTGACTCCTTAGTACTAAAAGCTAGCGTAATATTACGTTCAGCAGCCAATCGCGCATAGCGTGGATCTGTTAATCCGAGTACATCAATTGGTTGTATATAGCCCAAATCACGTAATGTCAAAGCTTCATCGAGCATGGCCATGCCAAAGCGGGTAGCCCCAGCTGTAATACTCAAAGAGGCCATCTCAGGTAATCCATGCGAAAAAGCATTAGCTTTCAAAACAGCCATAATCTCTTTGGCATGCGTGTTCTCTTTAATCACTTTTAAATTATGCACAACCGCTGATTGCGACAACTCAATTACAGCATGTCGATGTGGTGCATTATAGTTCATTCATTTTCACACTTTCATTTTATAAATAATTTCTCATGTAATTCTCTTAATTATACAATAACACAAGAATTTTATAAAACTGTATGTTGATGTGTATTCTTTCCTAATTTTTTATAAGGAATTAAACGATTGGATTAGTATTTTGGCAACTTCCGTTATTTCAATCTTTTCACGATCAAATTCAAGCCATTCCCCGTATACGTTCCATAAGCCGCCAACCCCGTACCTTGTTGTATATATTATTTCACGACTATTCACCTCTTTTTGAATATGCCAAGGCGCAGAAATAGTCGCGTACAACTCAGGGATCATTTTGTTAAACTCACTTAACACATAGGTGAATAAACCGTTCTTTTGTAATATAAACAACTCGTGATCATACTGACCCCAATAATTAAAAAAATAAACGATAAACTCTTTGAAATTTGCTAATTTTTTTGAGCGTAAGTCATTACCATACTGCTCAATTAGGATATCAATGTATTCCGTCAAAATATCTTCTTTAGAGGCATAGTAGCGGTAAAATGTTCTCCTTGATATTCCTGATCGTTTACTAATATCTGAAATGGTAATTGATTTAATATCTTCTACTTCATCCAATAACTCCAAGAATGCACTCCGTACCCATTCTCTTGTTTGCAACGACATTCGGTTATTCATCAAGTTCCTCCTATATTTGACACAAATCTTTTAATCTGTGTAACTAGTTACAATTTTATTTCAGCGCTTCTATTTCATTTTTTTAAGCCTATACTATATGTTGTTGTCACAATTGTGACATGAATACACTTCTGTGTCAAGCGTCACTACAATTGTACACTTTTATAACGATGCACAAAAAGGAGAAAACAAGGTGAATAAAAATAGTAGGAGAATTTTAAGATGATTAAATCAACAAAACGTTTGGGATTCATTGGTCTGATAATCGCCATGTTTATGGGGACATTAGACAGCACCATAGTCAATATTGCTTTACCAAAACTAATGACGACATTCAATACTAATTTGGCAGGAGTTAGTTGGGTTGCTACTACCTACACGCTTGCCTTAGCCGTTTTTATGATTACAGCGACAAAATTAGGCGACAAGTTTGGTCGAAAAAAACTCATGATTATTGGTTTACTTCTTTTCGCAGGATCTTCGGCAGCTTGCATGTTTGCCCCCTCACTCATGTATCTTTTAGTTTTTAGATCTTTTCAAGGATTGGGTGGCGCAATAATTACACCACTGGTATTGCCCATGGGTGTTGAACTGTTTGGTAAACAACACATGTCAAAAATTGCGGCAATTGTAGGTGCCATTACTGCCCTTGCCGCAGCTGGTGGTCCTGCTGCTGGTGGCTTTATTTTGGAATATATGTCTTGGCACTGGATATTTGGCCTTAATGTACCGATTGGCCTAATATCTCTACTACTAGTACTGCTCTTTACAAAAGAGTCTTTTGATGAAACACTTGTTGGTCATTTCGATATTTCTGGCATGCTTTTTTTAACCATATCATTAACAAGAATTACTTTTGGTTTACTTGAAGGCCGTGAGTACGGTTGGACATCAACGCTTATTTTGTCAAGCTTTTTAGCTGGCATCATCGGGTTAATCGCGTTTATTCTGATAGAACTAAAAGTTAGTTCACCCATTGTCGAACTTAATCTTTTTCGTGAAAAAACATTCACTTCATCTTGTATTATTTATTTCGCGACTGGATTTGCGCTAGTCGCCCCAGCTGTTATTTTTAATTATTATCTACAAAATGTACTCAACTATGATGCTTTGCATGCTACTTTAATGATCATCCCCGTCTCATTAGCTATTGCTGTGACAATGCCCCTTGCTACACGACTATCTGATAAAATCAGCGCCATCCCTGTAAACTTGATTGGTATGCTACTTATAGCTGGTAGCCTACTATCATTCTCATTTATAACTACAACAACACCAAAAAGAGTAATGATTGTTTTCTCGATTATTGTCGGTTCAGGATTCGGTTTCTCTACGGTTTCTTTTGTTTCTTCCGTCAGGCACTTACCAAAATCAAAAACTGGCATTGGGTCTGGTATTACGAATGCTTCCCGCCAAATTGGTACTTGTCTGGGAATTGCCGTATTAGTTACTGTCCTCAATACTAATATATCAACAGCCAAGTCTCATATACAAAATCATTCGGTAGCCATAATCAATCGAAAAAACTTATCTCCAAATGTTAAAAATACTGCAAAATCCGGAATCAGGCAGATTTTTTCAAGCAATGATCAAAAAAATGTCAACTATACGTCGCGACAAAAACAATTTACTAAACAATTAAAGCATGCTGCTTTAAACAAAAGTAGCATGCCCCGACCTAAAAAAGGCACAGACTACCGAAAGCTATATGATGCAACATTTAAAATTAGTGAGGGAAATCAAAAAATCAATGTTTCTTTACAAAAATTAGCGGGCACAACCACAACAAATAAAGTGTTAAACAACAGTATTATTGCGCTATCTGATGGTACCTTAACTTTACTAAATGGTCAAAAAAACATGTTAGAAGCCATTAAATTGCTGGCTCAAAGGGATGAATTGAAAAGTAGTTTATCAGAAATTAAAAAGGAAAAAAATACATCCCTAAGCCATGCATTCAGTAAAACCTATGTCATATGTGCTTTCTTACTACTTCTTTGCTCCCCAATCGCTTTGTTGTCAGATAAACGTCAAAAGAAAACACATTAATAAACAAAAAAGCATAATCAACCCTATGTTGACTATGCTTTTTTTGTTTTTGGGTTCAACTTAAAACCATAAAAAGTATTCCCCTTAAAAGTTTGTTTCGCCATTTTTCCAACAGCCGTGTATGATTTGCCACGTTTAGACTTAGCTGGAAAGCTGACTTCTGATCCAGTCAGTAGCTTTTGCAGTTCTTCATCTGTAAAAACGTGCCCACTCCATTCGCGAGCAAAGGTAATTTCCTGTCCTTGCCAGATACCGGTCATTTTTTCAGATGTTTTACGTGGCTTTTTTATACTTGGTTTGGGCTTACCAAGCAATGTTTCAAGTGTCTGCGCATTGTCTAACATAATCGGCATATCGTGTTCAACTACTTTTGTCGCTGAATCCAGTACTTGAACCATCGTCATTTCAAATCGGCCGACTTGGTCCATCATTTCGAATAAACGCTTTGTGATTTTTGGTGAAGCAATCCAAGTATCTTTTACCATGATTGCAGATACATTTCCAGTTTCCGTCAAACCTAATTTACCACGCTTTTCAGTTAACATGGCTTTGGTGCCACGAGACGTTTCAGATAGTGTTGATACGCGCGTCGCACCAGTTCCAACGTTATACTTTTCTAAAAACGCCATAATCCATTTGGTCGTCGGTACCTGTGGCTTTGGATTCGCACCTTCATGTAAATATGGCATTGCTTGCGGACCTAATTGGCCACTAATTGACTCCTCTTCTTCACCTTCTTCAACCTTAATAGCTTTTTGTGAGTCATAGACTAACTTAAAGTTTAGCTTAATTGGGATGTTGAAGGCTGTCTTGAATTCCGGATAATCTTTCAAATTAGCCGTAACATGGTCATAAACGTAATCTTCTGCTAACATCGCTAAGTAGTTTTTAGCCAAAACTTCATAAATCGCTGGTCCACTAGAGCCAAATTTTGCTAAAGATTGCGTAGTTTGTGGCACATTCTCACCAGGACGATTGGCACCGTGTGCCCCTTGTGACTTAACATGTGTTTTTCGTGGTGAACGGTGTGTTAGTAAATTCTTATCAACACCAACGACGCCTGCAATTTGATCAATCAACGGCAATAACTCATTAAATTGTTCCGGCGTCACTGTCTTATCCTCTGTACGCGGATAAGACACGATCTGTGCTTCATACATTTTTTGATAGGTACTTAATACTTCTTTGGAAGAAAACCCACGAGGTGCCAATATAGAAGCCAATCCTGCTAAATCTAACAGCTTACCGGGTGCTTGTGTACGTGTTTGGTGTTTTTCATTAATAACTTCAGTTTCATGATAATTATTAAAATCGACTTTTGCTTGTTCTTTTGTTGCAAAACGCCAAGGAATTACCTCTCCCTGCGGTGTCACTCGTCCAAAAATATGCCCCGCTGGATCTTTAAACTTCACTTCAAAATATGGCGTTTTAATATAATTTTTAATAGCTGCAAGTTGTTGATAAATACGCCAAACAATAACAGATTTCAACCGACCTTCACGCGCGACCACTTTAAATCCTTCTTTTTTAGCGGCGGTAGTTGCAATTCGCGTAAGTTGCATAGACGCAAAATCCCAGCGGTTACGACTTTCACCCTTTACATACTCCCCATCCGCCATTTTATCGGAAACATTTCGTAATTGGTGCATGGCTTTTTGAATGCCGGACACTGACTCATCCATAAAATTAGCCCGTAATACCTGTCCACGCCAGCCAATTGCGTCTAATGCTTCCCAAGCGAGTAGTTCCCCTTCTCCGGAAGGATCTGTATCAGTTGCGATTACAATCGCATCGTACCCTGATTTGGACTCCTTTTTCAATTCATCAATAAGTTTTTTGGTTGATTCAATCTTTCCTGTACGAATATTACGTTGGCGAATATAAGTACGTGCCCAAGAAAAATCTTCCAAATTCCATGGTAAATATTTCACCAACCAAGACTTATATTGCTTTTTTAAATCTTCAGCCACCATCTCTTCAGGATCTTTTAAGGTCATAACATGACCACGTAAATTCGTAATTTTATATGTAAAATCACTAAAAACTCCTGTTTTTCCACCAAGCGCTTTTACAAAATTAGCTGCCGCTGAAGGCTTTTCAGTTAAAATGAGGTAGTTTGGCATAAGTAATATTTTTAATCTTTCTTAAAGTTGATTTATTCTATTTTAACAGATTACAAGTTAATCCGCGAAGACGGTCAACTAGAAAATTAAACCATGAATGTATAGCCAATATAAAAAGCAATTCAACATCTCATTAATTTGTTGAATCACTTTTTTTCGGCTTATTTTTTTGCAATTGCTCATTAATACGGCGCGCATTATCTCTGCCTTGTTTCCTGAAGTAGATAAAAATAATGACATAAGTAATCACAAATGTTGGTATATTAGTAAACGTAATCACTGCACTTCCAAACGTTAACCAAATGAAAAATCCATACGTCAACATCTCCAAAATGAAATGGCTAATGAGCTGTGTAATAAACGTTATCTTGTCATACTCAAATATGAGAGATAATAAGCCTATAATTGCGCTCATGGTCATTAACAGACCAAATTGCTTCATCGATGGTGTTGCATGATTTAAGGTAAACGATAATAGAGAGATAAATGATCCAACGCCAATGCCAACTAATAGATATACAATTGCCTCTTTAAAATGCTTCATCTTCTGCGCTCCCTTCTAATCTTTTTAGAATACCTTTGATAAACCGTCTAGATACGGTTACTCGAGCCTGGTTGGTCAAAAAAGCGTAATAATTACCGGAAAACGCAGATTCCATCTTCGACAAATAAGATAAGTTCATTACTTCTGATTTGGAAATTTGCACGAAATCAGATTTTTGGTTTTCTTCCAAAAACCTTTTCAACGTTTTTCTAGTTGTGATTTTGTGATTATTTTTGAGTGTAAAAGTTAAATCATTTCCATAACTTTCAACTAAAATAATATCTTCTTTATCTACAACACGAATATTGTCAGCTGTTTTGATAGCAAGCTGTCGTGAAGGTGTGTTTCTAGATTTAAGATACTGCGCAATATCTGCTAATTGCTCAATATCACTACCTGAAATAACAACTTGAACATCTTTCAATTTATCATCAATATTGATGTTTATTTCCATTTTTATTTCTCACAATCACTTTCAAAATCACACCCAGAATACCTAATAAAATAAGTAGATATAGACCTATTTTACCAGATATATAATCAGTGTCATTAAGATGATTGGTATAATTGGTGACAAATAATTTGATTGGCAAATAATCTCCTAACTTACCGACATCCATATTACCCATAATTCCTGAAATAATCATGATAGCAAAATAGCTAATCATGGAAATACCATAGACACGGGAAAATTTCTTCAAAATCGTTGTCAGGATAAAAACAATGATGAAATATACTGCTGTATTTAATATTTGAAATATTGCCATTTGACCGATGATTACTGCATTTGGCAGAGGCAAATTAAAATGTGATAGAAAAATCCACGAGTAGATGATGCTTGATAATAGAACAAACACTGTTAGTGCCATAAATTTGTGTAAGGCTTGTGAAACGCGCGAATAACCGAAAAGTTCGGCACGCAATGTAAAACCTTGCTCGACTTCTTGTGAAAATAATGAACTAAAACCAACAAATACCATCGAAAGCGGTATCGTACAAAAAAAGCCCAGGTAAAGTTGGTTCAAAGCTTGCGGTACGTTAGCATAGCTATTGCCAAACACTAATGCCATCATTGGTGCAAACGCAAACCCAAAAAATAATGTAATGATATTGCCTAATAAATTTTGAAATTCAAAAACTAACTTCCTTTTTTAATCATGCCCGCTGTCCCTTCATAACTTCCGTATAAACTAATTCAATATCGCTTTGTGTCCGCCTAAAGTCATCCCCATCATCAATCAGTCGACGTGCGACCTTGTATTCATCTTCTGGTTGTTGGACTTTGATGCTTTTTTCAGTATGATTGTCTACTATAAAAGCAGAATAACCTATATACTGCTTAAACAAATTTTTGGGTTCATCAAAAGCTTTTACTTGTCCATCATGAATAACTAGAAGTTTATCAGCTAACGCTTCAATTTCTTGTGCGTAGTGCGTGACCATCAGAACAGTCGTCTGGTGTTGCTTAAAATAGATTTTCAATTGACTAATTAGTGCTTGCCGACTTTCAAAATCAAGTCCCGTCGTCATTTCATCCAAAAATAGTAATTCTGGTTCTTGATAAAGTACCATAATCAAGCTCATTCGTTGTTTTTGCCCACCAGATAAATTTTTAAAATGAAGTGATAGTTGGTCACTAAAATCAAAAAAATTAATTAACTCAGTTAATTTTTTATCTCGCTTAATACGCGTGTTCAGCATGCCTTCTATCATTTTTTGATTTGTCATCGTATCAACGTAGTGCTGTTCCTGCATTAAGATGCCAACATCGTCGGTATCAATTCTCACCTGACCCTTAAAAGGAATCAACCCGAGACAGCTATTAACTAACGTCGATTTCCCTGAGCCAGATTTACCCATTACTCCTATAATCTCACCCTTATTGATGGATAGTTTTGGCACCGTTAAGGCAACTTTTCTTCCGTAAGACACACTTAAATTTTTTATGTTTAACATATATTATCACCCTTCTAATATTGGCTTTATTGTAGCAATTGAGGGCATAAAAAAACCGCTTTTGTGATAAGCGGTTGAATACAAGTAATGAAAATACCTGTTAATATAATTCACTGACATTACATAAATGCAAGTACAGCAAAGTTAAGCAAGAAGAATGCAGATACGATTAATAACACTGGTGAGACTTCCTTAAACTTTCCTAAAGCAAATTTCACGATAATAAAGAAAATGAAACCAGCAGCGATACCATAAGAAATTGAATAACTAAAGGCCATAAACACAGAAGTAAAGAAAGCAGGTAACGCAACTTCTAATGATTCCCATGAAATTTTCTTAAATTCGCCCATCATCATAATACCCACCAAAATAAGTAGTGGAGATGTAGCTGCTGTTGGCACAACACCAACCAAAGGAGCAAATAAGATCATTAAGGCAAATCCTGCAGCTGTTACGACATTGGCCAAGCCTGTTCTTGCTCCGGCTGCAACCCCTGATGCTGATTCAATGAAGGTTGTCGTATTTGATGTACCAACAATACCAGCAAATGCTGTTGTAAATGTATCAACAACTAGCGCACGATCCATTTTAGAGTTAAAGCCATTACTAGACTCAAATGACTTCTGATCTTCCTTTGAAAAAATGCCCGTTTGATTACCGATACCAATTAATGTGCCAATAGCGTCAAATAATCCGGTTAGGCCCATAGCAAAAATCGTAACTAACGCTAATGACGCATGATGCCAGTTATTAAATAAGCTGCCCAATCCTTGAGCACCTAATGATTGACCAAACACCTGCCCCAATTCACCGAAGGCATGGCTAACTGAGGTTCCAGCCCCAATATGCGTATTCGTAACACCCATTGGAATACCAATTAATGTGGTCACTATCAATGATATAAGGAATGCGCCAGGCACCTTTCGCATCACCAACACAACCAAAATAACAAAACCAATTAATGCTAATAAGGTACTAGCGTTGTTGAATTTAGTCAATTCTGGTGTTACACCACCATTGGCCAAGATGCTATTTACCGCACCATGTACTTCTCCAGTGAACGGTTTGCCATTTAGCGTCATAATATTGCTAGGATCAACAATAAAATTGATAAAACCGGCGTTTTTCAACCCTATATAAGTAACGAACAACCCAATTCCACCACCAATAGCCGCTTTTAATTCAGTTGGAATACCCTTAACAATTGCACGGCGACCATGTGTCAACGTAATGACAATATCCACTACACCAACTAAAAATACGATAGCCAATGCTTGCTGCCAGGTAAATCCGAAGCCAAACACGATAGTATACGTGAAGTATGCTTGCATGCCGATACCTGGTGCCAAAGCAAACGGTACATTAGCAAACAAGCCCATAAACAATGTACCAAAAACTGCTACTAGAATAGCCGCTAAAAATACGGCTTGTGTTGGCACACCAGCTTGCCCTAGAATTTGAGGGTTCAAAAAGAAAATATAGGCCATTGATACAAATGTCGTAATCCCAGCAATGATTTCACGACGGACAGTGGTTTTATTTTCTTTCAATTGAAATAATTTTTCCATTATTCTCTCCTATACAATTATGTAACTCATCAGCCTATTTGTATGAATACATCAATGGAAAATAAAAAATTGACGCACGAGTGGCTATCAATTAAATAACATGTTTATGATAGTTCCAGCATGGGTGCTGGCTAGAAACAATCGACCATTATTCGATACTATATCAGCTAAATTTCACATAGAATAGTCTAGCATTGATATCCAAAGAAGACAAGTGCTTAAACTGAAATGATAATAATTACTTGTCCAAAAATACTTATAAATAACTTGACGACTACTTAAAAACTTGATATTATATTATAGTCATCTGATACAGATTAACATTATTGACCATGGCTCGTTGGTCAAGTGGCTAAGACGCTGCCCTTTCACGGCGGAATCGAGAGTTCGATTCTCTCACGAGCTATATCAAGTCGCAACTCCGGTTGCGGCTTTTTATTATCTCTTCTTAAATAATCAACAATTCCTTTTATTTTAGACGTTGTCAGGCTTTTTTCTCCACGACGAATATGCTGACATTACTCAATCCTAATTCTATTGTTATGGAAATTATTTCAATTTTCAAAATAAACTGTGCTGATGATTTAAGGCTTAAAAAACATAGTCTCGACATACTATAATGTCAGAGCAAACAATCCGAGAAAAAATTATAGTATTTATTAACAAATTCGAATTATTTTTGTAAGCAAAAATAATTTCTAAATAAAAGGACAATAGTTATCCTTATCACAATTTTTAGCTTTTCGACATACATTTTAGTCAAAAATTGAGTTATAGTATTAAATATTAAACTAGATAAGGATCGCTTCCATATGAATAAAAAAGGTCTATTATTAGTCAACCTAGGCACCCCTGACTCCCCACATCCAGATGATGTGAAAGCATATTTAAAAGAGTTTCTATCAGATACCAACGTTATTCAAATGCCCAGACTACTCTGGCAACCCATTTTAAGAGGTAAAATTTTGCCTAAGAGATCGTTTAAATCAGCTGAACTTTACCAAAAAATTTGGCGAAAAGACGGTTCGCCATTAATGGTCTATGCGAAAAAACAAGTTGAGCAAGTACAGCAATTACAACCAAACTGGATTGTTCGTTGTGCAATGACTTATCGTAAGCCTAACATTGCAGAAACACTGAAAGAAATGCGTCTGGCGGACGCTGACGACATTGTTGTATTGCCACTGTTTCCCCAATATTCTGTTACATCAACACAATCAGTCATTGACCAAGTCCGTAAGGCCGACAAAAACATTAACATTGTTAAGTCATTTTACAACGATGAAGCCTATTTGGATTTATTAGCTAGAGACATTCGCGAGGCGTGGGCTAAAAACGATTATGATCGTTTAATCATTAGTTATCATGGTGTTCCCGAATCATATGTTCGTCGTGGTGACCCTTATGTTGACCACTGTACAGCAACCACACAAGGCGTTTTAGAGCGCGTTGGGCCGTTAACACCTGATAATACTCACCAGGTTTTCCAATCACGATTTGGGCCAACTGAGTGGGTCAAACCATACTTAAGTGACACACTAAGGTCACTGCCCAGCCAAGGTATCAAACGTGTCCTAGTAGCAACTCCAGCATTTGTAGCCGACTGCTTGGAAACCATCGAAGAAATTCACGTTGAAAATCATGATATTTTCAAACAGGCAGGTGGCGAAGTCTTTGATGTTGTCCAACCTTTTAATGAACATATTGATTTTTCCAAATATATTGCTTCTCTTGCGAATCGGCATTTTGCACAAAATTAATTCACAAATAAAAAACGCAATGAATGCCATTGCGTTTTTTATTTATTATTATAATTCAACGTTATGATAAACTTTTTGAACATCATCGTCAGATTCTAATACATCAATTAACTTTTCGAAAATTTCTAAGTCTTCGCCTGCCAGTGTCATTTCTGATTGTGGCAACATGCTGATTTCCGTAGTTGAGAAATCGCTCACACCACTTTCACGCAGAGCAGCAATTGCTTGATGCAAAGCAGTTGGTTCTGTATAAACAACAATATGATCATCTTGTTGTTCGGCGTCACGAACATCAACTTCAGCGTCTAGCAGTGTTTCCAACGTAGCATCGGCATCTTCACCCTCAAAAACAATCACGCCTGTTTCATCGAATAAATAACTAACAGAGCCAGCAGCACCGTAAGTTCCACCATTTTTATTGAAAGCTGTGCGCACATTTGTAGCTGTACGATTAACGTTTGATGTCAACGTATCTACAATAATCAATGAACCGTTTGGTCCAAATCCCTCGTAACGTCCCTCGATAAAGGTTTCATCCCCTGAACCCTTTGCCTTTTCAATGGCACGTTCAATAACGTGCTTTGGCACTTGTGCTTGCTTAGCACGTTCAATAACAAACTTTAATGTTGAATTAGCCTCAGGGTCTGGACTGCCACCTTGCTTCGCTGCAGCATAAATTTCAATGCCATACTTACTGTTAACTTTAGCGGCAGCACCATCAGTCTGCGCCTTCTTCATTTTAATGTTTTCCCATTTACGTCCCATGAGGTCACCTCTTTTAATTTACATCTTTTACTATTATAACCGTTTATGATGCTTTTGCACCACAAAATCATTACTTCACAATTCGATATTGTCCTGGTTTTAAGTCGGCAATATGATATTCACCAATATGTGTCCGTATCAAGCGTAGCGTTGGAATACCAACAGCTGCTGTCATACGGCGTACTTGCCGATTACGGCCCTCTTTTATTTTTAATTGAATAAAACTCGTTGGCTGGTTTTTACGAATACGGATTGGCTTCTCTCGTTCCCATAACCATTTTGGATAAGGAATACGTTTGACTTTAGCTGGTAAAGTTAACCCATCTTTTAACGCCACACCTTGCTCAAGTTGCTTTAGTTGTGACTTTGTTGGGACCCCTTCTACTTGAACAACATAAGTTTTATAGGCTTTATTATCAGGATCAGTCAATTCATGATTCAGTTTACCGCTATCAGTCAGCAATAATAGGCCCTCACTGTCCATGTCCAAACGACCAGCGGCATAAACCCGTGGAATATCAATGTAGTCAGCCAAAGTTGGTCGCCCTTCAGCATCAGTAAACTTAGTTAAAACATTGTACGGTTTATTGAATAGTACAATCATGTTTTTCAATTGCGTCCTTTTCATTGTAAAAAAATAAGCAAACCTCAGATGATTTGCTTTGCAAGATATGCATAATAGTGCCGACGAGAGGATTCGAACCTCCGACCCCAGGTTTACGATACCCGTGCTCTACCAACTGAGCTACGTCGGCGAAACTCCGACTGCCGGGCTCGAACCGGCGACAACCTGATTAACAGTCAGGTGCTCTACCAACTGAGCTAAGTCGGAATGACGTTGCTAACACAACTATATTATTATGCCATGAGTGAGAAAATCTGTCAACAGTTTATCACATAAAAAAGAAGCAAATCAAGATGATTTGCTTCTCATAAAACTCCGACTGCCGGGCTCGAACCGGCGACAACCTGATTAACAGTCAGGTGCTCTACCAACTGAGCTAAGTCGGAATGATGTCGCTAACACAACTATATTATTATAACTAATTGTGTAACGACTTGTCAATGATTTATTATTCTGGACGCATTGTTGGGAACAACACAACGTCACGAATTGTGTCAGAATCAGTCAATAACATGACCAAACGATCAATACCAACACCAAGTCCACCTGTAGGTGGCATACCATATTCCAAAGCTTCTATGAAGTCTTCATCAATACCTTCAGCTTCGTCATTACCATTCTCACGTTCAGCCGCTTGAGCCTCAAAACGTGCACGTTGGTCAATAGGATCGTTTAACTCAGTAAAGGCATTCGCATACTCGCTACCCATAATAAACAATTCAAAACGATCAGTAAAACGAGGATCATCAGTATTTTTCTTAGCGAGTGGTGACACTTCAACTGGATGTCCATAAACAAATGTTGGCTGTACCAAAGTGTCCTCAACGAACTCTTCAAAGAATGCGTTGATAATGTGACCAACACCCCAGTATTTTTCATACTTAACATGCTTATCATCTGCTAATTTTTGCGCATCCTCAACAGACATTTCCTGCCAAAAATCAATACCAGTTTGTTCTTTAATCAAGTCAACTAAATGCTTGCGCGCAAACTTTGTACCAAGATCAATTTCAGTTCCCTGATAAGTAATTTTCAAGTCATCTGAGACGACAGAAGCGGCAGCTTTGAAAATACCTTCAGTTTCGTCCATAACATCTGTAAAGTCCATATAAGCTGCATATGACTCCATTGTTGTAAACTCAGGATTGTGCTTTGGATCCATACCCTCATTACGGAAAATACGGCCAATTTCATATACACGTTCCATGCCACCCACAACCAAACGCTTTAAGTACAATTCTGTTGCGATACGCATGTACATATCAATATTCAAAGCATTATGATGTGTGATAAATGGACGGGCTGCAGCACCACCGGCTTCAGTTTGCAAAATTGGCGTTTCAACCTCAAGGAAATCATTTCTATCCATATATGCACGAATAGCAGAAATGATATGTGAGCGTTCTTGGAACTTTTTGAAAGAATCTTCATTGGCAATCAAATCCAAGTAACGCTTACGATACCGTGTTTCAACATCAGAAATACCATGGAACTTATCAGGCATTGGACGAAGAGCCTTAGATAAATGTGTTAATTCTGTAGCCAAAACTGTTAATTCACCAGCTTCAGTCTTCATCATAATTCCCTTGATTCCAAGGAAGTCACCCAAATCTGCTCTTTTAATAATCGGATAATTATCTGCTAAATCATCACGTCTTGCATAAACCTGAATTTTTCCAGAAACATCACGAAAATCAGCGAAAATAACTTTACCTGCGCCACGCTTTGCAACCATACGACCTGCAATAACAACTTCATGTTTTGCATTCTCTAACTCTTCTAAAGAGCTGGCATCATATAGATTATGCAGTTCTTGCGCTTTTGCTGTACGTTCAAATCGCTTACCGAATGGGTCTAAGTGTAAATCACTAACGATTGTTGCCAACTTTTGTCGACGCGCTAGCATTTGATCATTAAGGGCTTTTTCTTCAGCCATTTGTATAAAATCCTTCCCTATTGCGCGTTTTTTAAATACACGCCTACTAACTAAATATCATACCAAAAAAAAACAATAATCTCAAAGTCACTCGTTATTTTTTTCAATCTGCTTCAAAATTTCGGATAATTGTTCCTCTGTGAAAAAGTAACGCTTTCCGGAGAACTTTCCCACAATTTCAGCGCCATGGTCTTCTTTGATCATTGCCTGAATTTCAGATGCTGGAAGTGTGAGCAACATTTTAGCATAAGCGTCTTTGGATGGCTCTGCGGCCAAACCGATGCCAGCTGTTTGAAGGATCTCAACTTCACCTTTCCCAAAAATTTCTTCAAGCACTTCTAATGGCGTATATCTTTCTTGAATCATTTCAGAAAGTGGTTTCATATTTTTTAGAGCTACCTCAAGTTGATCAATTGCTTCATCAGTAGCGTCAGGTAGCGCCTGAACAAGAAAGCCACCTGCTCCAGCAACCGTATCATCACTGTTCATATAAACGGAAACACCTATAACCGATGGTGTTTGCTCTGATTGTGCTAAGTAATATGTAAAATCGTCCCCAATTTCTCCGCTAACCAATTGACTCTGACCTATGTAAGGATCAGAATAGGGAGCAAACTTTGTAACCTGTAGAAAGCCATTTTTTCCAACAGCTTTAGCCACATCAAGCTGTCCCGCTTCATTTATAAGTGTCTCAAGGTTAGGGTTGGTTACGTAGCCACGCACACTTCCTTTAGCATCAGATTCTACTACAACATTGCCAATTGGTCCGCGTCCATTAATTTTTGTTGATAAGGTTTCTTCACCTTTCAAAACGGCCTGAGCTGTCAAGGTCGTGGCCAACAAACCACGTCCAAGAACAACAGCAGCAATACGCGATGTTTCGTGGATTTGCGCTGCCTGATGGACGAGATTGGTCCCATTTATGGCAAACGTACGAAAATACTTGTTTTTAGTAATTGCTTTGATAAATTGATCTGCCATAATTTTCCCTATGTTTAATTTAATATTTTTTATTTAACAGTTTATTACTTTTGTATTTGCTAAACACATGACAAAATAAAAAGTCGACGTCACCGTCAACTTCTATTTTACTTATTTTCTGTATTATTGTCATCTGTTTCTGACTTATCTGTTGAATCAGTATCCTCATTTTTGGACTCTGAGTGATCGTCAGATGACTTTTCTTCATCTTGTTTTTCAAAGCGTTGTTCAGCTTGTGAATCCTTAGCATCAGCAGCAGCTTTTGCTTCTTCAAACGACTTTGCTTTTGCAAGCTCTGTATCATCTTGGATATCCTTACGAGTAAAGGTTCCTGTTAGATAAATATCCTTGATTTGCTTTTCATCTAATGTTTCAACTTCAAGTAGAGCCTCAGCAATTGCTGTCAATTTGTCTTTATTGTCGCGCAATATAGCAATAGCATCATCAAATGCTTCACGTGCCAAACGACGTACTTCCTCGTCAATCAAACGAGCTGTTTCTTCAGAGTATGCACGGTTACCAGCTTGATCAGCATAGCCAACGCTAGCATTACCTTCAAGTTGAACCATGCCTAACTTATCAGACATTCCGAAAGCCGTAACCATTTGACGAGCCAAACCAGTTGCTTGTTGGAAATCATTTGACGCGCCTGAACTAGCTTCGTTAAACATAAATATTTCTGAGGCACGACCACCCATCAAACCTGCCAGTTGCTCCTTAGCCTCTGAATATTTTAAGTTATATCGATCATTCTTAGGCGTCATTAAGGCATAACCACCAATGCGACCACGCGGAACAATAGTAACTTTTCGAACGACTGAAGCTTCTGAACGAACTAATCCTACTAACGCATGACCAGCTTCATGATAGGCAGTTGTACGACGCTCTGATTCAGACATGTTATGGTTTGTCTTGGCTGGACCTTGGAAAATACGATCTTCAGCCTCATCAATATCTGCAGCATCAACTTTGGACTTGTTTCGACGGGCAGCAAGTAATGCCGCTTCATTTAACAAGTTTTCCAAATCCGCTCCAACATACCCTGGAGTTTGCTGAGCAATAGCTTTCAAATCAACATTGTCTGCCAATGGCTTGTTCTTTGCATGGACGTTTAAGATTGCTTCACGTCCTTTAACATCCGGCGCTCCAACTAAAATCTTACGATCGAAACGACCTGAACGAAGCAACGCTGGATCTAAGACATCAGAACGGTTAGTAGATGCTAAAATAATAACACCTTCAGAACCTTCGAAACCGTCCATTTCTATCAAAATTTGGTTCAAAGTCTGCTCACGCTCATCATTACCACCGCCCATGCCTGTTCCTCGACGACGGCCAACTGCATCAATTTCATCAATGAAGATAATGGCTGGCGCAGATTTCTTAGCATTTTCAAATAAGTCACGAACACGGGATGCACCAACACCAACGAACATTTCTACGAAATCTGATCCTGACATTGAGAAAAATGGTACGCTAGCTTCACCAGCAACAGCTTTGGCCAAAAGCGTTTTACCTGTTCCGGGAGGTCCCTCTAGCAATACACCCTTTGGTATGCGGGCCCCTAAGTTCACAAACTTCTTTGGCGCTTTTAGAAATTCAACAACTTCAACCAGTTCTTGCTTTTCTTCTTCGGCACCAGCAACATCAGCAAAACGTACTTTGTTATCCTTGGGATCTGAAGGTTTAGCTTTGGATTTACCAAAGCTCATCATGCCACCTTGACCACCTTTTCCGCCACCAGCTTGGTTCATCATCAGGTAAAATACCGCAACAATCAACAAAACGGGTACTAAGGATACCAACAAGTTTAACCAAAATCCAGAATTTTCAGCTTGTTTAGTCACTAATTCTGTTTTAGTCTTTGTAGCAGCGTCTGTCACTGACTTTAGCGACGCATCATTGGGTAGCAAAGTTGACGTAAACTTAGTTACCTTTTGTGTAGGTTGGAATAAACTAAGTCCCTTATCCTTGGTTGCTGTTTGTGCCTTCTTATACGTTCCAGTAACATTATAGATGCTGTTACCAGGCTGTACTGTAACTGACTTCAATTCTTTATCATTCAGTGCTTTAATAAATTCACTTGATGTAATCGTTTTCGTGGTTGTCTTATCGTTACCAAACAAGCCGTAAACCATTCCTACAACAGCAAGAAATATGAAAATATAGAATACACTGCTTCGTAAGAAGCCACCTTTATTATTGTTCATTGTATTTCCTCAATTCTTGTTCGAAGTTTATTTAGTGTATACTTCTTTTTTCAAAATACCGACATAAGGTAAATTGCGGTAGTGCTCTTCATAGTCAAGGCCGTAACCAACTACGAATTCATTACGGACATTGAATCCTGCATAGTCAGCATCAACTTCGACTTTTCGACCTTCAATCTTATCAAGTAAAGTCGCTACTTTAATTGATTTTGCACCACGTTTCGCAAGTAATTCTTTCAAAAAAAGTAATGATTGTCCAGTATCGACAATGTCTTCTAAAATGATAACATCTCGTCCTCGAACATCTGAGCGAACGTCTGTTACGAGCGTTATTTCATCAGAACTTGAGACACCGCCATGATAACTAGAGATTTTTATAAATTCTAGTTCAGCATATAAATCTACTTCGCGCAGTAAATCAGCTGTCCAAAGGTAGGCGCCTTTCAGCACTGATAAAAACAAAGGCGTTGAACCCGCATAATCTTGGGTAATTTGTTTTCCTAAACGCTCTGCCGCTTTTTGAATACTTTCTTGGTCATACAACACTTCTTGTATATCGTTATCCACTTAGGTTTCCTCAATTTGACATACGAGCCAATATGGCTGTGTATTTTCTTTAACAGCAAAATCCGCATTTACACGCCACTGATTACTGCGTAAATGCACTGCAATTACTTCATCATCGGCTGTCGCAAGAACCCACATCATTGTACGTTCTTGCGGCGTCAGTTTCTCATCAATTGCTAAACGTCGTAAATTTTTATGGCCGTTTATGAGAGCAATTTTATCACTCGCTTTTGCTGGGCGCAAGCTTAGATATGGTAATGAACGCGTAAGCTGAAACTTGATAAATGATTGGCCGTTCATAGGGACATTATCAGTCCACATGAACGTTGTTTTTGCAAAAGAATGCCATTGATTCAATTTTAACATAACTGGCGTCAAAACTTGCGCCATATTTTGTTGTTTTTGTATACTAATTTTTTGATAATTTTTTATGAACTCAAAATTATCTGCCAGAGCAATTTTTCCATTCGGTTTATGGGTATTGCTCAACAATTGAATCATTTGCTGCAGTTGATTTTCTTTAATGTTAAATAGCTTATTTTTTTGGAGCCAATATTTCAGTGTTGGTAGTTGCCAAAGTGTAGGAATCTTCTGCCAGTCTTGAATATCATTAGCGTATATTTTAGCCTGATTATCAATTAACCGCTGTTGTTGTAAAATTTGTGCGGCCATATTATTAATATGTCTGACGGCTCGTTGATTAATAGTTGTTAATTTTGGTAAAACATCGTTACGCAATAAATTTCTCGGCGTATAATCAACGTCAAAGTTCGTTTTATCCTGACGCCACCCCAACTGATTATCCTGTGCATAAGTAATTAGTTCTTGTTTAGTTATCGACAAAAAGGGCCTAATAACTTTATGGTTCTTTGTTTGCATGCCACCCATTTGTTGTAGTCGCCCTCCTCGTATCATCTTAAGAAGGACTGTTTCTGCTTGATCGTCTGCATGATGGGCAACAGCGATTGTATTCGTGTGATACTTTTGAGCTAACTCCTCAAAAAAATCATAACGAAATTGACGAGCTGCTTTTTCCACTGCATGGTCAGGAATATGTTGCCAAACCTGTTCTTCAAATATGGCACCAGTTTGAGTCGCAAGCTGCCGAACGAAGTCAGCATCATCATCACTTTCCTCACGTAACCTGTAATTCACGTGTGCAATAACAAGGTTGGCCTTAGTTTTTGACAACGCATGAACTAGAACTACGGAGTCAACACCACCAGAAACTGCAACGATAACTGTCTCTGGCCAATTATACTGTTGTATAGTTTGCAAAATTTTTTCTGTCATATACGAAAAAGGCACCCCTAGGGCGCTTCCTTAATTATTATCGGATGGTAAATTATAAACAAGTTCTCCTTGCTTTGAATAACCATATTTGTCTCGTAGTAGTTGCTGTAAATACGTTGCGTCTTTTAAACGTTTTGTATCAGCAGTTAAATCAGTATTGGTTTTTTGGACTTTTTCCAAACGATCTTGTGTATTCGTTAGTTCTTGATTAGCCGCATGCAACTTCACTTGGCCTATCAAGAGTTGCACAACAAAAATTATCGCTATCAACCCGCCAAAAAGAAGAATTTTTTTCTCCCGTCGCGCGTGCGCCTTGCGATAATGTTTTGCCGCTTCCGAGTTAGCACGTTCTGATTTTTTAATTTCACGTGCTATCGCTGGGTTTAACGGTGTAATATTTGATTGTCTTCTTTTAAAATTACCCGCCATAGTGAATTCTACCTAATGTAATTTTGTCACGTTCTTTATCATTTTACAATAATATTTAAACTAACTTAAACATTTTGGCTATTATTCGTCACCAATTTTACGAAAATCTTGCTGAAATTTCTCACTAATAACTTCATACATGTCAGCAGATTCTTCTTTTTTGGTTGTTTCAACAATTTTGAGTACTTTAACTGTCAGCGTTTTGTTTCCAAAACGTACTTCTAATTCATCATTTGTGGACACATCTGATGATGACTTAGCAACTTTACCGTTAATTGAGATTCGTCCTTGGTCAGCAATCTCTTTGGCGACCGTCCGACGCTTAATTAACCGCGAAATTTTAAGATATTTATCTAAACGCATATTCTTCTCCTATATTTAATGATGAAGTTCATTTAATGTTTTTGCTGATAATTTATTAATAATGACTAACAAAAAGTTCCGTAAAATATTGAGCCAGATACTACTTTCTGCGACATCGTTTACAGTGAAGATCACTTGTAAATTACCTTCTTCTGTTCGTACAGCTGCTTTTAACGGCACGTCAACCATTGTCTCAAATATGGCTTCTCCAGCTAAGTTTTTCGTAGCTATTTCATTAAATGTCATAATTAATTGTTTTCTTTGGCGTCGTATATTCGTAATTTGTGACTGATCAGCTAACTGCTTAATTTGACCTACGAGCAATAATCGGGCCACCTCATCTGGCATTTCACCAAAGCGGTCAAGCATATCAGACTCAATGTCTTCAAATTCTGCATCAGTCCTAGCCTGACGAATGCGAGAATATAATTCAATTTTTTGTGCATTATCACTAACATACTCATCTGGCAAATAAGCTAGCACACCTAAGATTAATTCTGCATCCGTTTCTGGTTGGCTTGTCGTAACTTGTTTTCCCTGTTTTTGTGCCACAGTATCTTTCAACATTTGAGTATACATGTCATAACCCACTGAATCAATAAATCCGTGTTGTTGTTTACCGAGCAAATCACCTGCACCACGAATACTTAAATCACGCATAGCTATTCTGAAACCTGAACCGAGTTCCGTGAAATCGCGTATGGCCTCAAGTCTTTTCTCGGCTTCTTCTGAGGGTGTACGCGTAAATGGATAAGTAAAATATGCATATGCTAAGCGTGTCGAACGCCCAACACGACCACGCAATTGATAAAGCTGTGCCAACCCCATATGATCAGCATTTTCGACAATTAAAGTATTTGCATTAGGGATGTCGACACCTGTTTCAATAATTGTGGTTGTTACTAGAACATCATATTGTCCATTCAAAAAGTCATATAGGATACTTTCAAGCTGTGTTTCTGACATCTGCCCATGAATTGCAGCTACACGCGCCGAAGGAATTAATTCTTCTATTTGACTAACAATACGGTCTAGGTCAGCAACACGATTGTGTAGATAAAAAACTTGACCGTTACGTGCAATTTCTTTTTCAATCGCATCACGAACTATTTTCCAATCCATTGCCAAAACATAAGTTTGAATTGGATATCGGTTTGCAGGTGGTGTTTCAATGACAGATAAATCACGGGCGCCCACCATAGCCATATTAAGCGTACGTGGAATTGGTGTTGCAGTCAATGTTAGGACATCAACACTTGTTCGTAACTGTTTTAGTCTTTCTTTATGTTTAACACCAAACCGCTGCTCTTCATCTATGATTAGTAAACCAAGATCTGAAAAGTCCACATCTTTGCTCAACAAACGGTGCGTACCGACAACTACATCGATTTCGTGATTTTGAAGCTGCTCAATAATCATTTTGTTCTGGGTTGGCGTTTGAAAACGACTTAATACGCCAATTTTAATTTCTGGAAAATCACTAAATCTAGCCAACATTGTTTCATAATGTTGTTGAACCAAAATTGTAGTTGGCGCTAGAAAGGCGACTTGTTTACCAGAATGAGCAGCTTTAAAAACAGCACGCAAGGCAACCTCAGTTTTTCCAAAGCCAACGTCTCCCACAAGTAACCGGTCCATTGGTCGCAGCTTTTGCATATCAACTTTAATTTCTTCAATACTGCGAATTTGATCAGGTGTTTCTGGGTAACCAAAAGAATCATCAAACTTAATTTGGGCATGATCATCCGGTGGAAAAACGTACCCTTGCTGCGCTTCACGTTTAGCGTATAACTCTAATAAATCATCAGCAATATCTTCAATTTTTGCCGCAACTTGTCTTTTTGTTTTAGCCCACTCACTACCACCCAATTTGTTTAACTTAGGTTTCTTAGCAACATCAGATGCACCAACATATTTTTGAATAAGATTGAGTTGTGTGACAGGAATAAATATTTTCGCATTTTGCTGATAAGCAATTGTTAGATAATCCTGTTTTCCACCGTCAGCTTCAATTGTTTGCAAGCCTTCATAGCGACCAATACCATGATTAATATGAACAACGTAATCGCCCACATTCAATTCATTATAAGATTTCAAACGCTCTGAGTTAGCAATTTTGCGGGTTCGCGGTGCGGAATGCTTTGCTTGTGTAAATAGTTCATGTGTAGTTAGTACGGTCAAATGTAATTTTGGCCATTCAAATCCAGCTGATAGCTCACCTGGCATAATTTGTACTTGGTTTTTCACTATATCTCGCGTCTCAGTGACCGGTACTTCTAATTCAGATAAACTACGAGAAAAGTTAGCCCGTCGTTTAGCGTCAGGAATTAATAACACCATTGTAATACCAGATTCCTGTGCATATATTAAATCATTTTTCAAGGCAGGAATTTGTCCATAATACTGATTTGCTGGGCGCGTTGTCACTTCTTCAACATTGGTAAACTTAATTCGGTTGAGTCCACGCTGAAAATTAGCTAAGTAGATTGTCGCATGTTGATTACTTGCTAATAAATCGGTGATTTCAGTTCGCCAAGTTTGTTTTGGTAATAACTGATACGCTTCAATTTGCTGCTCAATCCATTCCTGATCACGTGTCATTTGCTGAAGTCGCGTTTCCATTAATCGTGTGTATTCATCAATGATGATTAACGAATCAGTTGGAAAATAGTCAAGTAGGGTTGTCTGGCCATCAAAGAAAAAAGGAGCATATGGCACTAACACACTACCTCGTTCTCGTTCGTTCAACATATACTGTGTGGGAGCAAAGCCATCCGTGGCATGCTTTTTATCAACCCCGCTTAGATTGGTGCGGTAATCGCTAAAAGCGTTTTCAATCGCTAACTTAGCCTGGTCATACTGATGCTCTGATACGATAAAATCTGTCGCCGGTTCAATATTGATTTCGTCAAAACTAGTGGTACTTTTTTGGGTCGCAACATCAAAGCTCTTTAATTGGTCCAATTCATCATCAAAAAAGTCAAGTCGAATAGGATCATCAAAGGTAATTGGATAAACATCAACAATTGATCCTCGATGTGCGAATTCACCTGGTGTTTGAACTAATTTAGTTGGCGTATATCCCATCATCATTAAAGTGTTTTTAATGACATTCAAATTGTAAGCATCCCCAACTTTAACATGTAAATGTGCTTGTTCTAGTGACTGCTTTTTAGGTACCAAACGTTCTGCACCTGCCAAACTTGTAACCACAATAATAGGTTTTTCTGTTTTTAAGGCAAGTAATGTTTGTACGCGTTGTAGTCGTAATTCAGAAGAACTAATTGCCATTTCTGTGGCAATAGACTCTTCTGCTGGAAAGTTGTAGACCAGATCTTCAAGCAAAGATGACAGATCATCGAAAAATTGATCAGCATGCACTTGCGTGTCAGATATAATCAACATTGGTCGGGGATTTTTACGGTATAAGGCAGCAATACTAGCCGCACGAGCGGTGCCATTCACGCCTAAAAGCAACTGTGCTGAGCCCACAGTTGCCTGTTCGTTAAGTTTTTTAATTGTTACTGTGTCACTTAAAAAGTCTATTAATGTCATTTATCCATTATATCGATTACTTAGTTCAGGTGCTGTGGCACCTTGAATCCAATCCGCTATCGCTTGCGTACTGCGGTTCAACATTGCGTCTATGTCTGGTTTTTCTGCTGCAGTAAATTTTCCTAAAACATAATTAACAACTACATTTTGCTCATGAACAGGATGCCCTAGTCCAAATTTCAAACGCAGAAATGTCTGGGAACCAGTATGCGTCATGATGCTTTTTAAGCCATTATGACCACCCGCCGATCCTTTCGCACGAAAACGCATTTTACCAAATGGTAGATCCATATCATCAACCAATACTAATACATCATCAACATCTCCGTCGTAATAGTCCAGAATGGCTCGAACGGCTTTACCAGAATCGTTCATGTATGTTGTTGGCTTAACCAACATGACTGATTCTCCGCCTATGATTGTCTTAGCAACCAAAGCAAATTGCTTACTTGGAGAAAATGACATATGATTTGCTGTCGCAAAAGCATCAACAGCCATAAAGCCAATGTTGTGGCGTGTTTGGTCGTATTCTGCACCAATATTTCCAAGTCCAAATATAAATTTCACGTTTCTATTCCTCATAAAGCATTCTAAAATAATCTAACCTCCAGTATACCACGCACACACTACAATTTTGTGTTATCATATTGTATGGCTATTTAATGATAAAAAAATTAGATTAGGACAGGATAATGTTTCAAAAATCTTTGGTAATCCCTAAATCGGAGTTAACAACCGTAACCGAAAATGCAACAATTCAAGAAGTGTACGATATTTTTAATGACCCAGAAAACGCACACACACGCACCATGCCTATTCTTGACGAATCAGGCAAGCTTTTTCGTGGTAATGTCTATAAACAACACGTTTTTGAACACGTTGCAAAAAACGGGAATATGAACTTACCTGCAACAGCCATTATGCGCAACTCAACAAAATTCATTTACACGAATAGTAAATTTTATGAAGTTTTTTTTGCGATTAGAGATTTACCATTTATTGCTGTCTTAGATGAAAATCATCAGTTTTATGGTATTTTTACGCACGATGCTTTAATGGACTTATTGTCACAAAGTTGGTCAGTCCGTTCTGGGGGTGTTGCCATAGCTATTTCAACACATAACACTCAAGGGGATTTGAGCAAAATTTCTAAAATCATCACACGCTATTCAAATATTGAATCACTACTTACCATTCAATCTGAGCTTAAACCCTTAACTGTTCTCTTCACGCTTCCCTTGCAAGAAGATAGCGAGCAATTGGAAAAACTTATCAAACGCTTAGAAAAGAAAGGTTATCATGTTTCAAGCGTCGAAAATTTAAATCGTTTTAGATAATAAGTAATATACAAAAACACCGCACCAAGGTAATAAAACCTTGATATGGTGTTTTTTTCATGTATTGCGTATTACTTTGTTGCTGGTTTTTCACCTGATTTTGTTAAAATACCATCAATGAAACCATATTCCAATGTTTCTTCAGCACTCATCCAATTATCACGTTCAGTGTCGCGGCCAATTACCTTCAAATCCTTACCTGAAGCATCAGCTAAAATTTTGTTCAACTTGGCACGTGTCTTCGTCAATTGTTCTGCAATGATTGCCATGTCAGTTTGCTGTGTTCCACCGGCAGCACCGCCCATTGGTTGGTGGATGAGGTATTCAGCATTTGGCAACATAAAACGATGCCCTTTTTCACCGGATGCAGCAATGATTGTTCCCATTGATGCCGCTAGGCCCATTACAATAGTTGTTACTGGTGCCTTAATGAAATTCATTGTATCAGTGATTGATAATCCAGCTGTCACCGATCCTCCGGGTGAATTGATATACATAGAAATTTCTTTTGTTGGATCTTGAGCTTCTAAGAATAGCAATTGCGCAACGATTGATGTTGCCATACTATCTTCAATTTCGCCCTGTACCAAAATAATACGATCTTTTAACAAACGTGATGGTAAATCATAATTTTCACGTCCATTGGCAGTTTGTTCAATAACTCCTGGCCACATATATTTTACCTCATATCTTAGAGTGGTTAATTTAATAATTAACTTATATATATTTTAGCACATTAGAGACGAGAGTGCTAAAAAGTTTTACAACTTTGTTAAATCATAGTCTATACCTTGCTCAATCATTGTTGCCAGTTGTGTTAATTTACGCATGCGATGGTTAGCACCTGATTTACTAATATCTAGTACTTCACCTAATTCTGCCAACGTTTCATCAGGATATTCTAATCTTGCCTTCGCGATGTCACGCAGTTTTTTTGGTAATATGTCTAGACTACCCAATGTATCAATAATTAAATTAATCTGACTAACTTGTTTATTAGCTGCGATTGCTGTTTTTTGCATGTTTGCTGTTTCAGCATTGACCAGGCGATTAACTGAATTACGCATATCACGCATCATACGAATATCCTCAAACTTGAGCATAGATTGAGTCGCACCAATTGTTTGCAAAAAGTCCACGATTTTTTCTGCGCGTTTCAAATAGACAATAAAACCATTACCTCGCTCAGAAATTTTTGATGGCAAATCAAATTCTTGCATCATTATCATCAATTGCTCAGCTAGTTCTTCGTGGGTCGTATAAATTTCCAAATGATAGTTAGCTCGTTCTGGTGAATTAACTGATCCAGCAGCCAAAAAAGCACCGCGTAAAAAAGAACGCCGTTTGTCAACTTGATTTAGCATACGCGGAGGTACTTCTGGATGTAAGCCAAATGGATCAATACCTAAATCATCCAGTACCTCATCAATCTTAGTTTTTAGTAATACCCCATAGGATTTGTGTTGTGATAAATGATTGTGATCTGTTACGCTGACTTCAACTTCAACTTCAACGTAAGTTTCTTTTAAGAGTGTATAAATTCGACGGGCAATGGCAGCGTTTTCAGTTTGTACCCGAATTGTTTGATCAAAACCAAGGGTACTAACCCCGTTCATTCTCATTAAAGCTGCCAACTCAGCTTTTGCATTTCCGGCATGAACAATCAAACCAGTCAGCTCTTTTTTACATCTGCTGCATATGACATTTAGCACTGCTCCAAAATTTTCAATAATTCTTCAGTAATTTTTTGACCATCATGAAATGCACCAGCGTCACGTAACTGCAAAAAATCACCTGAAATTTGAGTTGCTCCTTGAACCACAACTGCCTGCTCGTCAAGCTTCACCTGATTAGAAACCTCATTCCACTTTTGAAAGTCGACAAAATCATCAGGAACCTTTTCACTATTTGAAATGACATAGTCAATTGCTTGCATGCCAATATGTGCATTTAAAGCAAGGAGATGTTGTGCATCTGTATAAGCATCAGTTTCGCCCTTTTGAGTCATAATGTTGGCAATGTAAACTTGCTTGGCTTTAGTGAGCTGTAATGCCTCACGGACTTCAGGCACAACTACATTAGGTAAAATTGATGTAAACAGACTTCCGGGACCATAGACAATTAAGTCCGCACTCAAAATCGCTTCAACAACCTCTGGAGCAGCTTTAGGCTCTTCACCCGGTTCATCACCTGTTACCCAAACATGGTCTATTGTTTGATGTGCATGTGTTATTTCAGCTTCTCCAGCAACTGTGTTGCCATTCTTAAATTCAGCATGTAGCACTAGAGGCTCGTTAGAAACAGGATAAATATGCCCTTGAACATGCATAAAATTAGCTAGATATTGCACCGCATCAAAAATATTTCCATGCATTTCAGTCATCGCAGCGATAATTAGATTTCCAACAGCGTGCTTGGCAAAAAAATCATCTTTTGCATCAAAACGATACTGCATAACCTTTAAAAATTCCGCGTCCGTATCTGCCATTGCTACGAGGATATTTCTAATATCTCCGGGAGGTACTATATTAATGTAGTTTCGTAGTAGTCCACTTGATCCACCATCGTCAGCCACTGTCACAATTGCTGATAAATCAACTTCTTGTTTCACAAGCGGCTTGATAATTACAGGTAGACCCGAACCACCACCAATAATGACGATTTTGGGTTTCATATAATAGTTAACCTTCCATATACTTACATTCATTTTAACACAAAACCACCCAACAAATTGCTAGGTGGTTTTAGTCGTTGCTTGAGAGATTTCTTGTTTAAGCTCGTGACAAATCGCGCTCAATTACTTCTTTCAAGTACTTACCGGTATAAGATCCTGCCGTTTTCATCACCTTTTCAGGTGTGCCGGCGACCAAAACTTTTCCACCACCAGCGCCGCCTTCTGGACCCATGTCAATTATCCAATCAGCTGACTTAATCACATCCAAGTTATGCTCAATAACTACAATAGTATTGCCAGCATCTACTAGCCGTTCCAGCACTTCTAGCAAGCGAGCAATGTCGTCAGTATGTAAACCAGTAGTTGGTTCATCCAGAATATAAATTGTTTTACCATTAGTGCGTCGATGAAGTTCCGATGCCAATTTCATACGTTGGGCTTCACCACCTGACAAGGTCGTTGCAGATTGCCCTAGTTTTACGTAACCCAAGCCCACATCATTAATCGTTTGTAGCTTTTTAGCAATTTTTGGAATAGGCGTGAAAAATTCAAGTGCCTCTGAAGCAGTCATGTCTAAGACTTGTGATATATTTTTGCCTTTATAGGTAACTTCCAACGTTTCTGAATTATAACGAGTACCACCACAAACTTCACAGGCTACATACACATCAGGCAAGAAATTCATTTCTATTTTGATCACACCATCGCCACGACAATTCTCACAACGACCACCTTTTGTGTTAAATGAAAAGCGTCCTTTGTTGTATCCACGCATTTTAGCTTCATTTGTTTGTGAAAACAAATCACGAATATCATCGAATACACCTGTATAGGTCGCAGGATTAGAACGTGGTGTACGTCCAATTGGTGATTGATCAATATCAACTATTTGTTCTATATTTTCAGTGCCCTCAATCGATCGATACGCACCTGGTTTTTCAGAGTTATTATTTAGTTTTTGTTTCAAAGCTCGCTTCAACACTGTATTGACTAATGTTGATTTACCAGAACCTGAAACACCTGTTACCGCAACAAACTTTCCTAGAGGTATCTTTGCAGTAATGTTTTTTAAGTTATTTTCTTTGGCGCCTTTCACCGTAATCCAGTTGCCATTCCCTTTTCGGCGCTTGGCAGGTATTGCAATAAATTTTTTCCCAGATAAATATTGTCCAGTTAATGAGCTTTTGTTGGCTTCAACTTCAGCTGGCGTGCCACTAGCCACAATAGTACCGCCCAAAGCACCAGCACCCGGGCCGACATCTATCAAATAATCAGCCGCACGCATTGTATCTTCATCGTGCTCGACAACAACTAAGGTATTTCCTAAGTCACGCATACGATGCATTGACTCTAGCAACATATCATTGTCACGCTGGTGCAAACCAATGGAAGGTTCATCTAAAACATAAAGAACTCCTGATAAATTAGATCCAATCTGAGTAGCCAAACGAATTCGCTGAGATTCTCCGCCAGAAAGCGTTCGTGCTGAACGAGAAAGTGTTAAATACTTTAAACCTACGCTTTGTAGGAAGCCAAGACGATCCTTAATTTCTTTGATAATAGGCGAGGCAATCTCACTATCCTGTTGTCCCAAGGAAACACTATTAAAAAATGCCAATTCTTGATCAACCGGTAACTCCGACACCTCACCAATATGTTTGCCATTAATTTTGACTGAAAGTGCGGCCTTGTTTAGGCGATAACCGCCACAGGCTTTACACTTTAATTCTGTCATATAATGAGTCATTTGCTCGCGCGTGAAATCTGAATTTGTTTCCGTGAAACGGCGAGCAATGTTATTTATTACTCCCTCAAAGGGATATCAACATCACGAACCCCGCCAAAATCATTTTTATAATGGAAGTGAAAATCCTTTTCATCAGAACCATTCAGAATTAAATCTTGTTGTTTTTTAGGAAGTTTATTAAATGGTGTGTCCATGTCAATAGCAAATTGCTCAGCAAATTGACGCAACATTTCCGGATAATAATTGGATGATATTGGGTTCCATGGCAGAATAGCTCCCTCATTCAAGGTTTTCGCATCGTCCGGAATTACTAAATCAATATCCACTTCGCGCGTGACACCCAAACCTTGACAAAACTCACAAGCTCCTAATGGTGCATTGAAACTGAACAAGCGCGGTTCTAATCGCCCTGCACGAAAATCCTTCAACTCTCCAAGATAGTGGTCAGAAAACTTTAATGGTGCAACTGGATTTTCATCATCACGAGTTACCACATCAAGTTCAACTTGGCCGTCATTCAAACGAACAGCTGCTTCAATCGAGTCAAATAGACGTGACCGAGAATTGCCACGTAAAACAATTCGATCGATCATAACGTCAATGTCGTGAGGCTTGTTTTTATTAAGACTCAACTGCTGTGAATCAATCTCAATAATATCTCCATCTACACGAGCTCGAATATATCCCTGTTTGCGCATATGGTCAAATGCTGTTTCATGCGATCCGCGTTTTCCTCTAATTATTGGTGCAAATACTTGTAATCTCGTACCCTCAGGCAGGTTATTCAATGTATATTCAACCATTTGATCGATTGTATACATAATTTTTGTACCATCTTTTGGATCATCCGGTCGCCCAACACGTGCGTATAGTAAACGGAAGTAATCATTGATTTCAGTCACTGTACCAACGGTTGAGCGTGGATTATTAGATGTTGTTTTTTGGTCGATAGAAATAGCAGGTGATAAACCATCAATAGAATCGACATCTGGTTTGTCCATTTGACCTAAAAATTGGCGTGCGTAAGAACTTAAACTTTCCACGTAGCGCCTTTGCCCCTCTGCGTATAGGGTATCAAAAGCTAATGATGATTTACCTGATCCAGATAGACCAGTAACGACTGTGAGTTGATTTTTAGGAATATTTACATCAATATTTTTTAAATTATGAGCGCGAGCACCGCGTATTTCGATATGATCTTTTGCCATTATTTTCTCTTTTTCGTTTATATCAGTTCAATTAAAGATTAGCACGTGTTTTTAATTCCATTACCGTATCGCGTAATTGAGCTGCCTCTTCAAAGTCAAGTGCCTTAGCAGCCGCCTTCATTTGACTCGTCATATTATCCACAATAGACTGTTGCTCATCTTTAGGTAAGTCGTTAAACGCCACCTTTGTCAAATCAACAACTTTTTCTTCAGTAGCAGCATGTGTGACAGATATCAGGTCACGAATATCTTTCTTAATTGTTTTCGGTGTAATACCATGTTGCGTATTATATTGCATCTGAATTTCTCGCCTGCGGGCTGTTTCATCAATAGCTTCAAGCATGGATCTAGTCATCTTATCCGCATACATGATAACGTGTCCATTTTCATTACGTGCGGCACGGCCAATAGTTTGGATTAATGAACGTGGATTACGCAAAAATCCTTCTTTATCAGCATCCAATATAGCTACTAAGGATACTTCAGGAACATCAATCCCCTCACGCAATAAGTTAATACCAATTAAAACATCATATTTACCCAAGCGTAAATCACGGATAATTTCCGTACGTTCAAGTGTTTTGATATCCGCGTGCAAATAAGCTACTTTTATTCCCAAATCCTTCAAATAATCAGTTAGGTCCTCAGCCATACGTTTGGTTAACGTTGTGATAAACACACGTTCATCACGCTCCGATCGCTTCGTTATTTCCCCGACCAAGTCATCAATTTGTCCCATAACAGGTCGCACTTCAACTTCTGGATCAAGCAACCCCGTTGGTCGAATAATTTGTTGAATAACGTGTTTTGAATCGACACGCTCATTTTCATAATCACCAGGTGTCGCTGACATATAAATAATCTGGTTAACGTGTTTTTCGAATTCAGGAAGTTTTAATGGCCGATTGTCTAATGCGCTTGGCAAACGAAAGCCATAGTTAACCAACGTTTCTTTTCTAGCTTTATCCCCATTAAACATACCGCGAATTTGTGGCATGGTAACATGACTTTCATCAATAACAATCAAAAAATCATCTGGAAAAAAGTCAATCAATGTAAATGGTGGTTCACCCGCTTGACGACCATCCATCCAACGTGAGTAGTTTTCAATGCCGCCAACAAATCCCATTTCTTCGAGCATCGCCAAATCATACTCTGTACGTTGTTTAATACGCTGCGCCTCTAATAACTTACCTTCTTTTTTGAATAGCTCAACCTGAGTGTTCATTTCTTGACGGATACCGTCCAATGCCACTTGCATTTGGTCGTCATCGGTCATAAAATGTTTTGCTGGAAAAATAGCTACATGGTCACGTTCTGCTATTGTTTCTCCTGTCAAAGAATTAATTTCTCGGATACGATCAATTTCATCACCAAAAAATTCAATTCGCAAAGCCATTTCATCTTGGGAGGCAGGAAAAATTTCGATCACGTCACCACGAACACGAAACGTTCCACGATGAAAATCAATGTCATTACGAGTAAACTGCACATCAATCAAATCACGCATTAATTGATCACGCTCATATTCATATCCAACACGCAAACTGATAACATGATCCTTATATTGGTGCGGATCTCCTAAACCAAAAATAGAACTGACGGAAGCAACTACAATGACATCATTACGTTCAAGTAACGAACTAGTCGCGGAGTTTCGTAGTTTATCGATTTCATCATTCACAGCTGAATCTTTTTCAATAAACGTATCAGAACTTGGGACATAAGCTTCAGGCTGATAATAATCATAGTAAGAGACAAAATATTCTACTGCATTGTTAGGAAAAAATTCTTTTAGCTCACCATATAACTGCCCAGCTAAAGTCTTATTGTGACTTAAAACCAACGTTGGCTTTTTTACTTCCTTAATAACATTTGAAATGGTAAATGTTTTACCTGTTCCCGTAGCTCCGAGTAATATCTGTTCTTTAACATGATTGTTAATTCCACCAACTATTTTTTCAATGGCTTGTGGCTGGTCACCGGTTGGTTCATATTTAGACTTAATTTCAAATTCATGTTCTATCTGTCGCTCTATCATTGACGTTCTCTTTTCATAAATCTGCTCAGTATTATTTCACAATTAATACACTATCATCCCATTATAACAAAAAACGAACAAACGTTCTACATGAGCGTTTTGTTCGTTTTTTGTGACTACTTGTCATCGTCATCAGAATCTGTTTTTAATTCCGGTGCATCTGTGACATAGTCGCTAAGTGTTGATTTGCCTTTGTTCTTGGCTAATACACTCGAAGGATTAGACTTGAGTGCTTTTTTAAGCGAAGCCAGTCCCTCTGTTTTTTTATAATTATAATTCTTTTTGTTAATAAGATTAAAATCAGAATTTGAAGTATCAAAGCGCAATAAGTCGCCTGTAATAACTGCATCGGAGTAACCCAAAACTTTGGTTGCATAAGCGGACATTTGTTTTGCCACTTTTTGCAACTTTTTATCTGATTTGAGCGTAACTTGATCACCAGTTTTAGTATTAAAATACTGGTTATTGTATTTCGTATACGTTGGCGTTATCCAATCACCATCACGGAAAACTACTTTACCATCGTACTTCGAGGATAGCATATCTTGTCCAAACATTGTCATATTATTATCTGGGATGCCAAGCACATCCATTAAAGTTGGCAACATATCAATTTCACCACCATATGTATGGTCAATACCACCTTTTAGCCCTGTCGCATGAATCATGAATGGCACTTTTTGGAAAGTAGCTAAATCATTGTTAGTAATTTTATCTTTACCAAGTAGCTGTGCAATAGCATCCTGATGATTTTCAGAAATTCCATAGTGATCACCATACAGCACAAATACAGAATTGTCATACAACCCAGCTTTTTTGAGATAACTCATCAGCTCAGCGAATGCCTGATCCAAATAGTGAGCAGTTTGAACATAACCATCAACAGTTTTGTCTCCAGTTTTTGTTGCTGGGAAACTGATATTTTGTTTATCCAAATCATATGGATAATGATTTGTTACGGTTATTAACTTCGCATAAAATGGTTGTGGGAGCTGTTCAATATACTTCGCACTATCTCGCAGAAAAATTTTATCTTTCATCCCATAACCAATGTTATAGTTTGCTTTGTTTGCATTAGCATAATAAGCTTTAGAGAAAAAGTAATTATAGCCAAATGATTTATAGGTATTATCACGATTCCAAAAACTTGCAACATCCCCGTGAAAGGCAGCAGTTGTATAGCCTCTTTGTCCTAAGATAGCTGGTAATGACTCAAACGTATTACTCGTACCATACTTGACCATAGCAGAACCTGTAGCCAAACCATATAGTGAGTTTTCTTGCATCATCTCCGCATCAGATGTCTTCCCTTGACCAACTTGGTTATAGAAGTTATCGAAACTTAGTGTGTTTTGGTCATGATAGAACTGGTTCAGGTTGGGTGTGACTTCCTGCCCATCAACTTTATAATCTATTAAGAACTGCTGAAATGATTCCAAATGAATCATAAAGACATTCTTACCTTTTTGCGTACCATAATACTGAATATTGGCAGGCAGTTTTTGCGTAGCAACAAACTTTTTTACTTTAGCTAAATCGGATGGCTTTGCTCGCTTCCGGCTTTCAGTTTGATTATAAGTTTGTACAGCGTTAAATACAGCATATTCATTCAATCCTAAATATTTAACAATGTAATTATTATCAAACGAACGGGTCAACAAACCTGAACGATCCGTTGATGCGATGCCGTAATCTACTAACATCAAGATGACACCAAAAAGCGTCGTTAAAATAGCAAACTTTTTTTGAACGCCTTTATGATCAATCGTTAATTGCTTGAAAACCACTAGCAAGATTAAGATCACAATATCGATAAAGACAAGATAATCCGTCCAATGAATAATTGCCGCAATTGATTTACCAAGATTTGTTCCAGTTGAACTACCCGAACCCAAAATACCCATGGATAAGAAATCTGAAAATTCTCTGTAGTATAGCATATTCGCAAATAACCATATTGACTGAATCAAATTAAAAATAATTGCCAACCAATAACTGGTTACGCCACGAAAATACAAGGAAATACTTAAAAATATAATAGCCGTCGGGATGGGATTCAAAAATAGCAAAAATTGCTGCGTTGATCCTTCCACACCCAAATTAAAGTTCATGTGGTATTCAGCATACGTCTTCAACCACACAAGAACGACGTTTAATATGAAAAACCAAACTATTGGCGCCGATGTATCCATAGTTCGTTTAACTTGGTGCCAGAGGTTTCTGGGATTTGAGATTCGTTTTAATAAACTTATCATTTGTTATAAACGTGCCCGATAACATCCTAATAGCATGTGTTGGGCACCCTCCTAATAAATTAGTTTGAAATCATGTAAAACATCATAAATTTCAATTGCAACTAAATCAATATCATCAAACTGAAACTGTCGAATTTCACGATGTTCCTGAACTGTCCAGATCCTTGTCAATTGATCATACGTAACCTGTAAAGCTTCAATGCCAAAAGCATCAAATCGACGCGTTTGCACGCTGCCATCTGTTGAATCAATCATAGCACGTAACCGACTTAAAATTTGTTTCAAATCACTCGTATTGTATTTGTTGTCAAGCATTGTCACTCCTCCTATCATGGTGAGCAGGAATAAGGTAAGCAATTATCCCTGCAAAGATACCAAAATAATAAGTAATAAATCGCCAAAGTAAGATAACGAGAATCAATGTTGCTGGATTTTTAACAAAAGGTGAGAACAATAATTGAAAGCTAAGCTCTGCACCACCAACACCACCTGGGATTGGGAACAAGGAAATCACCATAACAATCATAATATTCATCGTTACAATCAGCCATGGATTGACAGACTGATAGCCGAAAGCACGTATGACAAAATAAGGTATCATATAGAACGTAATCAGTTGTAATGACGTAAAAAAAGTGGCGCCAACCAATGATTGCCAACTGCTAATTACGCGACGTGATTCGGTATGAAAATTATCAATCTTTTGCTTAACATTCGCAATTAATCGCTCAAAACGCTCGCGACGCATCATTTTTTTTACAACTATTGCCACTAAATCGACCAAGCGTAATGTTAACGATGGCCAAAACATAACCAATATAATACCAATAATTACTACAGCATGAATCGCTATTGCAAAGGGGATGAATGTTGCGAAAGTGGGATTAACCTGTTGATAAATAAAGTGTTCGGCAGAGACATAGCCTATTATAAAGAATACCACAACAACAATTTGATAGACTAAAAACTTCATGAGAATAACAGACATCGCCCGCCCAGTTTCTACTCCAGATCGCGATAAACCATATAGTTGTGCCGGCTGGCCTCCAGTAGCAAATGGCGTGACTCCTGTTCCCAATAAGTTTAGTAGCGGAACTCTTAATAAGGACAAAACCGAGGTATGGCGCCGATCTTCTTTGCTCAATAAGGCCCTTGTAGCAGCCGCCTCAAGGAAAATTGATATAATCATCGTGAACAGGCCAAACAGTAACCAATGCCAATCCAGATTTTCCAACGCCACGGACAGTTGGTGTCCTTTACCACTTAATTCTTTTGTTAAAAAATAAACGACAATAGCCGTCAGAACAACAACGATAATCATTGATACTCTATCACGTTTGAACATCGCGATTACTCACCCTTCTAACACCATTTTATATACCGCCTGTAATTGTTTTCCAATTTCAGGTAGGTCACGTGTTTGGGCTAATTTATAGCCTGATTCACTTAAATTTGGTGATTCCCCAGTTAAAATTTTTTGCATTTTGATTTCAAACTCATCTAAATCACGGGCTTTATAGCTATTTACCCCATCCTGTAACCATTTTTTATATACTGGAATGTCACGAACCAAAACCTTTTGCTTGGAAGCTAAAGCTTCTAGTACCACAATGCCTTCCGTTTCTTCGTAAGAAGGATACAAAAACAAATCTGCACCTTGAAAAGCACCACGAATGACATCCCCAGTAATATATCCAGGAAAAATTAAATTTCGTGGATGATTACCTTTTATCAAACGACTTATCTTATTAGGTACTAATCGTAAATCAGTGTAGCCAAACCAAATAAAAACATGCTCAGGATGCCTTTTTGCTAGTTCAACGAAGTCTAAAATACCTTTTCGCTCAAAGAAAAGCCCCACGCTCATAATCACTTTTTGATCATCTGCCAAGTCAAAGTATTCACGAAACTTTTTTATTTTATCATCATCATGCTGATATTTTTCTAGGGGAATACCATTAGAAATAGGAATAATCGGTTGATTTAAACGGTATCCACGTAGTAACTGCTTCGAATAAGGTGTTGGCGTAATAATCGCATCAGACTTACTATAAAGCGATACTAAGTATCGTTTAAATAACGGGGCAATGGTATTAGAACCAGTAAAGGAATTCCGAAAATCTTCATAAGTTGAATGACCGTGGTAAACAACTTTTTTACCCAATTTATGTGCCTTATTGACCATATGATGGCTATTCACACCGTATGTATTAATATGCAGTACATCGTAATCAAGGGACTTGGTATCAGTAGTTACTTCAACATCTGTGTAAGATAAGGCTTCTTTTTGTAACTTTAACGCACGTCCAATACCAGACTTAGCTATTAAATTTTGATTTTCAAAATAAAGTAAAACTTTCAATTAATTTCTCCTGAATGGATTACGTAAGATACGTTTCATATATCCCACCTCTTCATCATTGGGATACTCATCTTCCACGTCGCTAGCATGATAACTGGCCAAAATATCATCATAAAATGCTAAAACACGTGTTGCAAAGGTGTTTGCATCCACGTCTTTCATTTTTTTATGCCGATAGGCAATATCTTCTTCTGTATTTGGTCGTTTAAGATATTTTGTGATACCTGCTAGTAGTTCATCATAATCGCTCACCAACGTACCAATAGCTTCATTATCAACTAAATTATCTAAGTAAGGTGAATGTATAGCCACAAATGGTCTATCTGCTGCCATCGCCTCAATAAATGTTAATCCTTGAGTTTCAGTATCTGAAGAACTTACAAACACATTCGACATCTTATAATAATCAAAGATGTCATCATGATTGACCATCCCTGTGAATATTATTTTGTCTTCAAGCGCTAGTTCTTCGACCTGCTCTTCTAAAGATTTACGTGCTGGACCATCACCAGCAATTACTAAACGTGCTTCGGGTATTGTCTGTAATACTTCAGAAAATACGGAAATTGTCACACTAATATTCTTTTCAAACGCTAAGCGTCCCAGCGACAGAACAATAGGCTGCAATTCAGAAAAGTGATACTTTTCTCGTAAGTTAGTTTGTTTCGTACCATGCTCTGGTAAACAAACACCTGTCGGAATAACTCTCATAGGCACGGTCACACCGTAACGACGAAGCGTATCTTGAACGAGATTTGACGGCGCAATAACACCTGCCATACTAACCATATATCCCTTCATAATACGCCCCACACCATGCGGTCCAATCAACATCCCCTTAGCAAAATAATGGGTGTAGTCTTCATACATCGTATGATAGGTGTGGACAGCAGGAATTTTTAACTGTCGCGCCACAAATTTACCCATTAAACCTAAAGAGAATTCTGTTTGGGTATGTACAATGTCGAGTTGTACAGATTTGGCAATTTCAACAGCTTGAATCAAGCCACGAAATGCTAGTCGACGATCTTTAAATCCAAGATATGGGAGGCTTGAAAAACGATAAATATGCGATTCAAATTTATTTTTAGGTACCTTGGGGTCAGTAGATGTAAAAATATAAACTTCGTGCCCCTGACTTTCAAGTGCTTCTTTAAGTGTCTTAATCGAAGTCGCAACTCCACTGACTTGTGGAAAGTACGTGTCCGTAAACAAACCAATGTTCATTGTTTTCTCCAATGTTCAAAAATATACAAATTTTCTATAAAAGCAATACTGCTATTATAACATTTTACATAAAAATGGTCGAATACTGATGCAATTGTTCTTCACGAAAAAAAAACAACAAATCATTTTCCATCCTTTATAACACAGGACTTCAAACTATTTGTTGATTTTTACTATGTTAATCAAATACCATTTGATTATGGTACAATTCTGAATAAAATCCGCCTTCAGCAACTAATTCTTGATGCGAGCCCTTTTCAATAACTCGACCATCTTTAAGAACAACAATTTTATCAGCACCCAGTATTGTTTTCAATCGGTGCGCAATAACAAAACTCGTACGTCCAGCAATAACATTATCCATCGCCGCTTGGATTTTTGCCTCTGTCACCGTATCTACATTAGATGTTGCTTCATCTAATATTAAGAAATCCGGATTAGTCAAAATTGTGCGGGCGATTGATAATAATTGTTTTTGACCTGTTGAAAAGACCGAATTTTCGTCATCTACTTTGGTCTGATAACCTTCTGGAAGTGTCATAATAAAGTCATGGATGTTCGCCTGCTTGGCAGCATCAATCATTTCTTCTTCGGTAGCATCTGGCTCACCAAATTTAATATTATCTGCGACAGTACCACTAAATAATACTGATTCCTGTAACACAATGCCAACATGATCACGTAAAGACTTCAAGTCTAACTGACGAACGTCGGTGCCATCAAACTTTACGGATCCTTCAGTCACATCATAAAATCGATTCAATAAGTTCATGACCGTTGTCTTTCCTGAGCCGGTCGGACCAACAAGGGCTATCATTTCCCCTTTTTTAACGTCAATTGAAACGCCGTGAAGAATTTCTTTGTCATCATTGTATCCAAAGTGAATATTTTCTAGGGTAACACCCGACTTTAAATTAGTTAATTTCTGACCACTTTCGGGGTTAACTTCTTCAGCTTGTTCATGGACATCGCTCAAGCGTCTTGCACCAGTAACAGCTAACTGCAACATATTATAAATAGATGTAATTTGTGTGATTGGTTGGTAATACTGTTGTGAATAGTTAACAAACACCACGATTAATCCCAAACCAACCGACTTATCCATACCGTCATGAACAATTAACCATGACCCAAAGAAAATCACAATAGCTAAGTTCAACAATGACAAGCCTTGCATTAGAGGAAACAGCATACCAGAATACATCTGTCCTTTAAAAGTAGCTTGCTTCACTCGTTCATTATACGGACCAAAATTAGCGATTGATTCTTGTTGCAATCCTTGCGTAATAATAATCTTCTCACCATTGATTTGCTCATTAATATAACCATTCATGCGGCCAGTTTCATCTTGCTGCGTGTCAATATATTTTCTAGCACGACTGATCACAAACCAGGCGACAATAATAGCAACTGGTGTTGAAGCCATAGTTACCCATGCTAATTTGACGTTCTGCTGAAACATCATAATAATGATACCAACAAACAAAGCGAATTGTGATAAAAGTTGGAAAATGGCCTGGTTCATCGCGTTAAAAATATTATCTAAATCAGACGTAAACAAAGATAAAATTTCGCCATCTTGATGCGTGTCAAAATATTTAATCGTCATCCGTTGCAATTTAGCAAATAGACCAATTCTCATCCGGCCCGATGCCTCTGAACTAATACGACTAGATATAAAACTAGAAATGAACATTGTTACTGCAGTTAAAGTAAAGAAAATCATCATTGCTTCCAGCGCATGATAGAAAGGTGTTTTGCTAGCAACAGCATGCGTTTGAGGATTCAAGTATTGACCTAAATAAGTCGATAATTCTGTAATTGCCTTTCCCATATACACTGGTGCTTTAACTTGGAAATAAGTTGAGGCTATTGTCACAACAACTACGAAAGACAATGCTAACCAATAACGCTTAAGATACTTTGCAAAATATTTAATTGCGTGTTTAATATCTGTCATTATTCTGCCCCTTTCGCTTTTTGTGTTTGATAAATTTCAGCATAGACCGGTGAAGTTTCAAGCAACTCGTGATGTGCACCGATGCCTACTACCTTACCCTCATCCATTACTAAAATGCGGTTGGCGTGAATAACTGAACTGATTTTTTCAGCAATTACAATTGTTGTCGTTCCTTTTAATTCCTGGTCAAGTGCTTCTTGAACCAGCTTTTCGGATCGAGCATCTAAAGCCGATGTTGAATCATCTAAAATCAATATTTTAGGACTACCAACAACACCTCTTGCTATAGAAAGACGTTGTTTTTGACCACCGGAAAAATTGGCAGAACGCTCTTCAACAATGTGGTCAAAATTATCTTCATAACGATTAACAAACTCCGCAGCCTGTGCAATTTCAACAGCTTTTTGGAAATCCTTTTCATTAGCGTCTTTTTTACCTTGACGCAAATTTGCTGCAATCGTACCACTAAACAATATGGCCTTTTGTAGAACAAACGAAACCGCAGCTCGCAACGACTTTTCGTTTACTGCTTTGAGATCCACACCACCAACAGCTACCACACCTTCAGTAGGATCATACAATCTTGGGATTAATTGGGCAAGTGTTGTTTTACCTGATCCAGTTGCACCAACGATACCGATCATCTCACCTGCTTCGATATCAAACGATACGTTTTTCAAAGCTGGTTTAGTATCTCCAGGATAGGTGAAAGAAACATTTTTGAATGAAATATTTCCATTCAAATCACGATCAGGCGCATCTTGAGCGTACGTTAAGTCTGGAGTCGTATCTAAAATTTCTTTAATACGTCTTAGCGAGACAAAACCACGAGATGCAAAGGTAGCCATCATACCACCAATCATAATGGCAAAGAATATTTGCATTAAGTAAGAAGTAAAAGAAGCAATCGCAACTAAATCATTGGGATGTTTGACAACATCGCGACCTACGAACAAAATAGCTGTACCGATGGCAACATAAGATATTAACATGAACATCGGCATCATAGTCGAAAATAAGTAGCCAACAGTCGTGTTGACATGCGTCAACTCATTAGAATTATCCGTAAAACGGTTTGTTTCATTTTTTTCTTGGTTAAAAGACTTGACAACACGAACACCCTGAAGATTTTCCTTGGCCAACGTATTCGTCTTATCAATTAGTGTTTGAATTTTGGAGAAAAACTTCCCCATTTGTTTAAAAATCACTTGCGAAGATACAAAAATCAGTACAACCATTAAAATTACAATCCACCATAAACGTGGCAATGTAATCAATGCCAAAATAAAGGCTCCAACAAACAATATTGGAATGCGTGTCAAAGACTGTAAAATCATCATGATTAATTGCTGCACTTGATTGACATCATTTGTCATACGGACAACCAAGTTACCCGCTGAAAATTTTTCAATATTACCAAATGAAAATGATTGTATTTTTTTATACTCGTGTGCACGAATATCTGCAGCAATCGCCTGTGAAACTTTGGAGGCAAAAATTGTATTAATTACACCAGCAACCAATCCGATTAAAGCTAAAAATAACAGTTGAAATCCGTAAGCAACAACCTTATTTTGATCATCAGCGATAATTGCTTTCATAACTTGCTGAAGCAATCGTGGTTGCCACAATGATGCAACAGCCATGATCACCACCGCAATAATTGAAAACATAATATCACGAGCATAAGGCTTTGCATGTTCTTTTAAAATTTGCATTTCATTTCCTCTTTCAAGACATTAAAAACTAATATTACGCTATCGAATACTATTTTTCAACTATTTAACACGCAACTAGTATAGGAAAGATTACTTTGCCTGTCAATGTAAAATATACCAATTATTCACTATTTTTAAGTACATAAAAAACCAGTACTCTTCGTACTGATTTTTTAATCATTCATATATTTAAAATTACAATTGTTGCTTATCAGCTTCTGTGTTGGCTAATATTTCTTCACCATTTGCAGTGATTGTGAATGTCTTATCGGCAGCGTTGGCAACCAAGACTGCAACATTTTCACCAGACTTATCCTTACGAGTAATCTTGATAGTTGTATCAGATGGTGTTTCAACGTCAATTGATCCATCCAAATCAAATGCAGCAAAGTTGTTACGCCATGACAAAAGCTTCAACAACTTAGCAACAACTGGGCGCTTAACTTCTTCCTTAACTTCATCAACTGAGTAGTAATGACGGTTGATGTTACGACCTTCTTTTGAAGATTCAAGTAATTCAATATCATTTTCGCCGGCCAACAAACCAACATAGTAGATTTGTGGAATACCAGGAGCGAACACTTGGAAGATACGGCTTAGCAAGTACGCAGCATCATCATTTCCCAAAGCTGAGTAATATGTTGAGTTGATTTGGTAGATATCCAAGTTGTTGTATGAAGCAGAAGAGTAAGTCTTCTTCACGTTAGCACCAACTTTGTATAACTCTTCAGATGCATAATCAATTTCTTCATCAGTCAAGACGTCACGCGCATCAACAACACCTATACCGTCGTGCGTATCCAAAGTAGTAAATTGCTTCATTGGTGACATCTTCAACCATTTAGCCAATTGATTTGTTTTACCTGAATACAATGTATAAAGTGTCGTCATTGGCAAAGCAAAATCATATGTGAAGTAACCATGATCATTGATCTTCTTAGGAATTGAATAGTGTTCATGGATTTCTGGCAAAATTTCGGCCTTCAAAGGTGTCAAAATTTCACGAACCTCGTTCAATGTGTCCCAGATTTCAGGTTCAACGAAGAAGTCATTTGTATCAACTTTTTTAACAGCGTATGCAAAGGCATCCAAACGAATCAAGTTAGCTCCATGCTTCACCATGTCTTCAAGCGTTGTCTTGATAAATTCTTTAGCGATAGCTGAGTTTACATCGATATCAATTTGTTCATCACCAAATGTGTTCCACAAGTTTTCAGTTGTACCATCATCAAAAGTAATTTCTTGAGTTGGTGCCTTATCCTTACGCTTGTAAATCAAGTCAACATCGGCTTGTGTTGGACGGTTTTCACCAGCCTTGGCCCAGAACTTTTCCCAGCGAATGAAGAAATCCTTATATTTTGATTCATCATGATTCTTCTTGAAATCTTGATACATAACAGATTCACGTGAAATATGGTTAATCATGAAATCAAACATCAAGTAATATTCTTCACCTAATGCTTCTACATCACTCCAATCACCAAATGCTGAATCAACACGTGTGTAATCAGAAGGTGCAAAACCGCGGTCTCCCGTTGATGGGAAAAATGGCAACAAGTGAACACCACCAATTGCATCACCAATATCTTCTTTCAAGACTTTGCGAACATCCTTCAAGTTTTTACCCAATGAATCAGCGTATGTGATGAGCATTGCTTTATTTTGAATTTCCATAGTTATTTCTCCTGTTTTCTATTAGTTATAACTGTAATAATTGCGATAATAAGAAGTACCGAACCCAGATATGGAATAGTAGCATATGCTGAAGAAGCAGCGCTACCACCGCCATGACCAATCATCTTTGCAAAAGCTGCAACTACAATCGGTTCAATGAATACACCAACGTTAAATCCGATTAATATGATTGACGTTACCAATGACTGACGTGCAAGTGGTGCCAACTTTGGTAATTGATTAAAAATAAATGGTGAAATTAATTGTAGGGGGAATCCTATTAATAAAACCCCTAAAATCAACATACCAAAGTTACCATTTGAAAATGCGACCAAGAAATTTGAAATCGCCATTAATACTAATCCAATTTGTAGTGTGAAACGACCAAACTTTGCCATAAACCAACCATATGTTACACCACCAATTGTTGCTGCAATAAGCATAGCTGACAATATTGGTGAGGTATTGTATCCGTCGCCCTTCAAGTCAGCCGCCATAAATGGAAAGCTAAGTTGAATGGCCATATAATCAATAACAAGGAAAGCAGCAAAGAGTGTCAGTACCAATACCAATGGACTAATACGAGTTACCTCTTCTACCTGTGTACTGTCCGTCGTTTCTGTCTTAAGCGGTGTCATTTCTGATGTATCAGGAACCCGCTTAATGAACAAGAACAAAATCGGAAATGCAATTAGGTATACCAAAAATGTTGCGTGCCAACCAAACGCTAACAACAATCCTGCTAACAATGTTAATACAGCTTGTCCAACTTGTTCAGCAGCTGCACGGTATCCAAGCATCGAAGAACGTGTTTTTCCGTTGTACATCACAGCAATCATGGACACTGCCAGTGAGTTGAAAATACCAAATCCAGCACCTAACACCGTTCGTGATGCTAAAATGATCACATATGAATCGGTAAAAAATGGTATCATTCCAGCAATTCCGACCAATGTTACACCTAAAATGATTGTATTTTTATCACCTAATTTAGCAGCTATAAAGCTACTCAAAAGAACAAAAATAGTCACAGTAATAGAAGGTGTGGTGGCCAGCACTTGCGCTTCGGTGGATGAAATATGCAACGCCTCTGTCATTTGTGGCAATGCGCCGTTAATAGCGTATGCACTTGTCAAGACAAATGAAATGCCCAAAAAAGCAATTTTAGTGAGCAGGCTATCTTGTTTAACCATATTATCTCCTTCAATTATGATAATCGCTTACCATAATATTGTAACCGGTTCCACCATAAAATGTCAATCGTTTAATACAATTTTTGTGAAGAAAATAACGAGTATGTTTTCTGAAACAACAATGAAAACATTATCATTAAACGATTTGTTTGGCTAAATTTAATCCTTAAAAAAATATAAAATATTAACCATATTTTATCAAAATACGGTGTTAACATCATTAAAAAGTTCCACTTGCAAACCGTCGTCATCAAGATTGAAAACTGCCACAGCACCATTTTTTGGTCTTTCGGCCCCGAGAAAATGGCCATAGTGCTGTGCCAAATTACCAATGAGCTGACCGTGCGTAACTAACAAGACATTAGCATTGGCTTTTTGTGTCATCAGGAGTTTTTCCAATGCAGCGTCTATTCTTTGCCAAAAACGTGTGGCGTTCTCACCTAGATGCTCTGGATCCACTTCGTAAATTTTATTCATAATCGCTGTCATGTCTTGAACTTCTGCAGCAATAGCATCTGGTGTGCCTTTATTTACGCCAAATTCTTTAGCCACAGCACCCCACATCACATCATTACTACCACCCTCAAAGCTACCGAAAAAGTATTCACGCCACTCTGGTGTAATTTGTAGCTTAGTATGCTCGTGGATATTTTCAGCTAGGATATATTCTGCCGTATGCATAGCACGTGAAGTATCAGAAGAAAAAGCTACGTCAAAAGCTACGTTTTTTAATCTTTTCCCAGCTTCCTGGCCATCTTTTTCACCTTTCTTGGTTAGCGGTGTATCAGCCCATCCCTGCACTTTGTTTAATGTATTAAATATGGTCTGACCATGACGTACAACATAAAGTTTCATTCGTTTTTCTCCCTCATCCAAGGTTGTTCACTAATCTCGTTTTGCGTCAATATAAGATGCATTGTTTTTTGTGCTTGTGGGACGAACATTTTAGGTTCTGGATGAACAGGCACAAATTGTAAATCAAGCGTTTCAGTACCATCTTTCAACATCTCACCACCAACATGCTCAACTTCAAAACCAATTCCAATGGTTTCTTGCGCATCACCCCAAGAATTTTTTTTAACCTCATTTGTGGCGATCCCTAACATACGATTAACTTTAACATCAAGGTTAGTTTCTTCTTTAAATTCTCGTGTAACAGCCTGCATTGGTGAGTCGCCATACTCAAGATAACCACCAGGGAAGCCCCAGCCTTCATCGGAGTCCCAACGTTTTTCTAGTAATATTGCGTCATGTGCGTCGTTCCACAATACGCCAAATGCAGAGACAAATATCATGCCTTCGTGCCCAACTTTTTCACGCATGCGCGCAATGTAATTTTTTTCCATATTAATTATTAACCACCTCGGCAAAATCAGGTAACAAACTTTTAGCTAGGTCAAACAATAAATCCTTATGAATGAAATCTTCTTTAAAAACTTCTGGTAATATTTCTTTTGCCAAATACTTCACACTGGCCATATCTTTAAATTCGGCGAGCGCTTCCAAGCTGCTTTGAAAAATATTCACAAAAACGGGTTCAGGGTTAAACTTTTCTAATTCACCGTATGCTTCATAGAGAAGATCAATTTTATCAGAAATAGATAAAATTTTGCCCTCAATCGTGTCATCTTTCCCTTCGCCTAGGCGTCGTGTGTATGCGGCTTGAAATTGTTCAGGAATTTCTGTTTTAATAAAGTTTTCAGTCATTGATTCTTCAACATCAGCTAACATGGAACGCAATGTTGACGTCGCATATTTCACTGGCGTTTTAATGTCGCCGATAAATCTTTCTGTATAATCGTGATTTAAAGCTTTTTCATAAACTGATTTCCAATTAATTTGAGCGCCATTTTGTTCCTCGACATCGGCTAAAAATTGAGCAATTTGAGTTACTTTCCATGAATGTGCCGCTACACTATGGGGCTGGTATTTAAAAAAACCTGGAGCTCGGTTAATGAGTTCAAGCTGACTCATTCCCATGAAATATTGATGCATTGCCATTAACTATCAGAACATTTAGCAAATTATAACGCTATCCTAAATGTTTTTCCTCCTATTTTAATTGCTTCTAGTATATCTCATATCGCTTTTTGGTGCATGTTTCACTCCTTTGTTGTCTATTTTCAGCAATCCAAACATAACGGCAATAATGCTACTTTTTCTTGAGTAGCCAATGTACATAGGTTGCCAAACTTTGGTAAATTTATTTTTATAATGATGCAATCCTTCAAAGGAATAAACCTTTGAACCAAATTGATAGACCAAATTAGCCAAGCGCTCACGTCCAAAACTTTGACGATGCTGGCCAACATTAGCCAAAGGTGACATACCTAAATTAAATATTTTAAAATGTCGCTGTTTAGCATAATCAAATACGTTGACGAATAAAACATCCATGGCACCATTCGGAGCAGCATGCGTAAATCTCATTAAGTCAACTGTCATTTGTTGTTCTGTATATGAAGTCACTAACGTTGCAAACGCTTCGATTTGTCCTTCTTTTTCAAGTACAGCTATTGGACCACGCTGCAAATAATTTTCATCAAAGAATCCGAGTGAATATCCTTTTTCTTCACGTCCAGCAAGCCATTCATCACTAATTAGTTGCATTTGCTGCAACACGTCATGCTTAAATGGTGGTTCTAATACCTTGAATTTGAAACCAGCACGCGTTGCTTGATTCATTTCTGAACGAATATTCTGCATTTTTTTACCAGCAGTCGAAAAATCATCAAGAATAACTAATGCTTCCTCACCAAGTTTAAAAAAATCATAACCAAATTCATGAGCCATCATGGCAATGTTTTCGCTAATTTCATAAAAAACTGGCATATAACCAAGTACGTCCGCTTCGTTTACAAATTGCTCCATCGCAGCAGCAAAGTACTTTTCGTTCCCAAAAGGGTCCCCCATAACCATCGCCTTGTTGTTAATAATTCGAAACTGAATACCCACAACATCTTCATCATCAATTCGATAAAAATATAGTCTTTTATCCCCCAAAAAAACGAGATTAGTGTAGTGATTATCACCAATAGTCAGAACTTTGTTCACTCTTGCTTCATCTAACCCCACACCAAGCGGGATCTGCTGTGAATGCAAAAATTTAGACAAAGCTAAACCAGAAACAGAGACAACACTGATAATAATAAGACCTACGTACCACCAATGCATGGATGGCATGTTGCCAACATGACGAAAATGGCGATGAATTGGAGGTAGATTAACCACGCCCAAAGCCAAATAACTAATAATTAGCGTCGCCCAAATCAGAAAATCCACAGCCTGCTCTTCCCAAGAGTGAATAAATTGCTTTCTATACAGAGACTTTTTACTAAATAACACCGCTATCAAAATAACGGCTATAAAAAACAACGGTGCCACATACTGATAAAAGAAAAATACGTATGTAGCTACTAGCAATAAGACAACAATAGTCGCCCCATAAGCGCGTTGTACACGATTAGCAATGCCACGTGCACTAATTAGGATCAAAAAACCAAATAAAATATTGGGTAATTGGTTGATTAAAGTATATGTGACCGGCCAAGAACGTAGGTGATTAAAAACAAATATTTGTTCTGCAACTTTGGGCATCGTCCCTGCTAAGACAAGCAACATACCAGATAAATAGAGTATAATAATCAAAAATTGGTGAACAACTGATTGGGCAACATAATGCGGTACACCTCGAAAACTAGCATTGATTCGTTTAGAAATACGTAAAAACAAAAGAGCCACAGCGCTCAATAAAGGAAACAAATTATAACTAACACGATATAATATGAGCCAAATAAAACTATCCACACGAGCTACATCAAAAAACGACAACATAATAATAATCGCAACGTCAAACGAACCCCAAGTTCCGGGTGTCATGGTAATCAGAGCAATTGCACTAGAAATAATAAAACTAAGTATGATTTCTGAAGGACCAATATCAATGTCAATAATACGACCTATTAATATAAACAACCCCACTTGAGCGGACAGCGTAATAACTGAGTTAATTATGAAACGTGCAACAACTGTGCTGTTCAAACTTTGCCAAATATTTATCCGCTTACTAAAGGAAACAATTATCCCTATGATAGCCACTAAAATAAACAGGGCTAACCACACTAATTGTTCAGTTAATTGTTTATTGGCATCTAATATTAAAATGACAAAAGCAACGACAGTTGCGAAGAGTAGACCACTTTGACCGAGTATGTACATTTGTATATACGGCTTAATCGGCTTTTGTTTTGGTTGATCATTATAAAAAATACGTCGTAAAAATACACTTAAAATACCAATAAAACCAGCATTTAAGTTAAAAACATTAACTAACCACGCACGCTGTAACACTTCACTCGTAGTTAGTTCGTAGCCTTGCCATTCGCGCAAAATAAGATCATTGAATAACGTTGGCATGATCACCAAAAATCCAGCTAGAAGTAGCAATACCATTTGCCACCAAGCAATATCATTCATTGTCGACAATATTGCATGCCACGTGATTTCTCGTGTCATAATGAACAGCTGAGTAATCAGCACCAACGTAATAACTAATATAATTAACTTTGATAAAACGTGATTAATGCCCTTCATGCTTTCCCCCAAGTAAAAATGGTGTAATCAACTGTGCAAACTTCCGCGGATTTGTGTAGGTTACGAAATGCCCATGCCCACGCAGAATCATAACTTTGGCAACCGGCATAATTTTGGAAATACTTTCAATATGTTGCCGTTTAACGATATCAAATTGCCCAATAACAAATAATATCGGTATTGTTAACACCTTTAATTGTGCCCGTGTAATATTCAATGGTTCACTCATGACATGTAGTTGCATATGACGGCGACGAGCTTTCTGACTAATTGGTGAAAATAATTCAGTTCCAAATCGTGCAATAGCATCCCCCCACCATAAAATACGATAAACACCATCTGCTGTTACATTAGGTGCGTTCAAAACCATTCTAGAAACATGATTCTGATTTTCAACGGCATATTTCAATGCAATATTAGCGCCATCACTATAACCAACTATGATTATTTTATCGATAGACAGCTCTCGTCTCAATTCATCGATATCACGAATCACATCTGTCATATCAATAGATTTTTTAGTATTGGTGGAACGACCGTGTCCTCGAGAATCTATTGCAATAACGTGAAAGTACGCTGTATAACTGGGTAATTGACGTTTAAAATAGTGGGCTGAGCTACCATTACCATGTAATAAAAAAACAGTCTTCAACTGATCATTACCGTATTCATCATATACAATTTTTGTACCATCCGACATAACTTTTGTGACTGTTTTCATATTTTCTCCATAATAAAAGGAAGCTTGCGCTTCCTTTTATTATACTGCCACTATATATTACTTGTCATCTGCTGGCTTTTCAGCATCGTCAGTAATTTTTTCACTTGTTTCTTCGACCTTATCAGCAGGTGTAATATCAGCCACAGTTGGCTTTTCAGTATCTACTGGATTGCTGATAGAACGAATAGCTGATAATTCATATGTTAAAATAACACCTTCAGCATCTAAATCAACAGTCTTTGCAGCATTATCCACGCTATCAACAACTGCGTGCAAACCACCAATGGTAACAACTTTGCTACCTTTTTGCAAACTTTTTTGCATATTTTGTTGTTGTTCACGTTGCTTCTTTTGCTGACGTGACATAAACCAGAACATTGCCACAATAATTACTAATGGCAAAATCAAATTCAACGACATTCTAACTCCTACTTTCCTAAGCGAGTTTAGCTACGCGTTCCATTTCACGGTAACTTTTACTCATTTTGCTAATACTATTATTATACCAAACTTAGAATAATCGTGCATTAGGCTTATTATATCCATATTCTTCCATAACAGTTTCACGGAAAGCCAATAGTTCATCGTTTTCAATAGCAGTACGCATATCTTCCATGAATTGTAACAAGAACCGCAAATTATGTTCCGAAGCTAATTGCGCACCTAATAATTCATTTGCATTAAATAGGTGATGCAAATAAGAACGAGTTAATGTTTTAAAAGGATTATAGCCTGGTATATCGTATTGTGCTAAATTGCCAAATTGTTCCTTACGAATAGGATTTGGTGAGTAATAACTCAAATCAGGATCTAATGGCGTGAAATCATTCTTATATTTTGAATTTCGGATGACAACACGACCGTAACGTGTCATCAACGTTCCCTTGCGTCCTATTCTAGTTGGTAAGACACAATCAAACATATCAACACCGCGCATCACACCGTCTATCAATGAATCTGGTGCTGCCACGCCCATCAAGTAACGTGGCTTATCTTCTGGTAACAGGGGCATAGTGAAGTCCAGAACCCGATTCATTTCAGCTTTAGACTCACCTACTGATAGACCGCCAACTGCGTATCCGGGTAAATCCATATCCACCAAGTTATTGGCCGATTCAGTTCGTAAAGCTTTAAAACCTGCTCCTTGAACAATACCAAATAAAGCTTGCGTATCTGTCTTCTTATGCGCTACTTTGGCTCGCTCAGCCCACCGCAGCGAGCGTTGCATTGAATTCTTGATATAATCATATGTTTCAAAATAAGGAATGGCTTCGTCTAGCTGCATCATAACATCAGATCCAAGGTTGTTTTGAATCCGCATGGCTACTTCAGGTGATAGGAACATTCTGTCACCATTAACATGATTCTGGAAAGTTACGCCTTCTTCTTTTAATTTACGTGCATCGGACAATGAAAAAACTTGAAAGCCACCAGAATCAGTCAAGATAGCCTGATCCCATCCCATATATTTATGTAAACCGCCTGCTTCAGCAATTAATTCATCTCCTGGACGTACCCATAAATGATATGTATTGCTTAAAATGAATTGTGAACCAATGTCTTTTAATTCACGCGTGCCCACGCCTTTCACAGCACCTTGTGTGCCAACAGGCATAAACATCGGTGTTTCAAACGTACCATGTGGCGTGTGAATACGACCTCGTCGAGCACCTGTATACTTTTCAGTATGAAGGTGTTCATACCATACTGCAGGATGTTTTTCATTTGCCATGTTTCTTCTCCATTTCTAGCAACGTATCGACCATGTCATGTTGAAATTACCACGAAAATGGTAATTTGATACTTTACTATTGTACGTGAAAAATCCGAACACTGTCAACTTAATCAACACCTCGGGCATGGTACCGCCCTCTTCTCTTTTTTATTCATTTAACAAACGATTATGGGCGATTACTAACAACAAAGTTGCAATGACCATTGTAGCCGTGAGACAATACATTCCAAAGAAACCGATAAAATTGGCAACTACACCCCACATAAACGCCCCTAAGCCATAGGCGACATCCGTACCAGAGGAAAAAATTGCCGTTGCCCGACCACGTTGTGCTGAGGAAACATTCTTCAAAACCACTGCATTCATCAACGGAATAAGCAATGCAAATCCAAATCCATTCAAAGCACCGGCTAAAACTAACCATTCCACCGTTGCACCAAAAGCAATCATAAAATAGGCTGAGGCAATCATTAATATACCGGCTATTACTAACACATAAGACCTAAAGTATAGATATAACTTCGCAAACCAAACACGAACTAAAGCACCAATAATCGCCTGCATAGTAAAGCTAAACCCAACAATCGTCGCTGATAAATTTTTTTGCTCACCAAATTGGACTAAAAACGCTGTAACAGCAGCATTTGCGAAACAAACCACAAAAACAATTAGACTTGGCACCCACACACTTTTTAGACGAATTAAATCAAGAAAGCCTGTATTCTCATCTGCTACATGCTTAGATTTTTCAACATGAGTATAATTATCTTTAACGAAAAATGATAAAACAAACGCTAGACAAATCAGTGACAAACTAAAATAGAAAAGTGATTGAAATCCAAAATTTTCAACAACAACTAACCCTATTGCAGGACCAATGGCGGCTGGTAAAGTTTGCGATATACTAAAATACCCCAAACCAATTGATAACTTTTGCTTCGGTAACTTATCAGCTACCATAGTTGCAACCGACGTAGATTGGGTACCATTACCAATCCCTTGTAGCGCTCTTAAAACAATTAAACTAGCAATTGTACTATAAAAAATCAACATAGAAAAATCAGCCATCAAAATTGCTAAACCAATAAAAATTAATTTTTTTCGACCGTATGTGTCCAGTAACTTGCCAACTGGAATTCGCGCACAAAGAGCAGCCAATCCCCAGATGCCGACAACTAATCCCGACATAATCGAATTACCACCTAAATGGGTTACATAAAGTGGCAGCGTACCCATTTGAGTAGTAACTGCTGTCATAACCAAGAAGTTAATCATCATTAGAATGATAAAATCCTTGGTAAAAAGACGCTGATCAGTATCTCTGCTTTGAGTACTGACTGCGCCTTTTACTTTGTCCAAACTTTGTTGATTATTCTGCATCATGAATTTACCAATTCTGGATCTCCAAAATTTTTACCCGATAGTCGTGCCAAAAATTGTTGAGTCCGCTTATCTTTTGGTGCATTAAATATTTCTTCTGGTGGACCTTGCTCTACCACAACGCCACCTTCCATGTATAATACCCGATCTGCCACTTCATAAGCAAATTGCATTTCATGTGTGACGACAATCATCGTGTGCCCTTCTTGTGCCAACTCTTTCATAGCGGATAAAACTTCACCTACTAATTCAGGATCCAAAGCACTCGTTGGTTCATCAAACAACAATAGTTCTGGCTGCATCGCCATTGCTCGAGCAATCCCTGCACGCTGCTGTTGCCCACCAGAGAGTTGAACAGGATAATAATTTGCTCGGTCAGATAGCCCAACTCTGTCTAAAGTTGACAACCCAATTTTTGTGGCCGCTTCGCGATCCATTTTTTTCACACGAATCAAACCTTCAATAACATTTTGCAATACCGTCATATTATCAAATAAAGCATGCCCTTGAAAAACCATCGCTGTCTTTAAAATTAGGTCTCGTGTATTTTGACGATCTTTTACTGTAAAATCTTTTGTCACATCATCGATCTTAATCTGTCCTTTGTCTGCTTTTTCAAGTGTATTCAAACAGCGTAAGAAAGTTGTTTTACCAGAACCTGATGGGCCCAAGATAACAATAACTTCACCTTTATGCAAGGTTAGATCAATACCCTTTAAAATTTCTTTTTGGTAAAAGGACTTGTGTACATCTTTAATTTCAATAAAACTCATTGCTTACCTCCTATTGTACAACAGTATTCTCTGATTTACCTTCAATAACAATATCACGTGCATTTTCTAATGCGGTTATTGCAATATCACGAACAGCTGCCTTCGTAAAATACGCAATATGCGGTGTCAGCAATACATTCTCAAATTTATGAAGTGACTGGTAATAGGGATTTGTTGCAAATCCTTTCGTATCCTCATCTTCCAATGCATCAAGTGCCAAACCTTGAAATTTTCCTTGCTGTAAGTGCGTTATCAGTGCTGATGTATCAACTATCTCACCTCGAGCTGTGTTAATTAATATGGCATTTTGTTTCATTAAACTAAGATTATCAAAGTCAAATTTATGGAAAGTTTGTTTATTTAGTGGCACGTGAATGCTCAACACATCGCTTTCAACTAATAACTGTTTAAAATCAACAAATTCTATGCCTGATCCAATTAACTCTGGCTTAAGACTACGAGAATTCATCATTACCCGTGCACCCATGAATTTCAGCGTCTTAGCCACAAGACTGCCCAATCGACCAGCACCATATATGCCCACGGTCACTTCTGTCAATTCTCTTCCCATAAACTCTTTTCGCTGTGTCGTTTCTGGGTTATCAAGATATCGCGGTAAATTACGTAACAACATGAGCACGCTCATCACTGTAAAATGCGATACAGATTCTGGCGAATAATCAGGAACATTAGTTATTGTCAGGTGATATTTTTCAGCAAATTCGAAATTAATATTATCATAACCTGTTGATTTGACAGAAATTTGTTTCATACCATTCTCTGCCAATCGAGCATATAACTTTTCATCAGTTTGAAAAGATTTTCCTGGATAAAAAATAACAGCATCAAAATCGCGAGTTAAGTCAATGTTATCGTAGTCAATCGAAACAGGTAACGTTTTAACAGAAATCAGTTGTGTGTCAGCCCACTCATCGATAATATTTTTCTCTACAGCTGAGACGTTAAAAAATAGTATTTTCATATGCCCGTCTCTCAAATTACTGGGGACTTAGTTTGTTTTGCCGCCGCTGCTGCCTCAGAAATTCTTTCAATGCCAATTTTGATTTCAGATAATGTGGGTAACGTAAAGTTCAATCTAAAGTATTGCTCATAACCGCTACCTGCTGCACTCATAATATTGCCTGGAATGACACCGATATGGCGCTGTTCCAATTCGTCATAAAATGCTTCGGTTTCTATATCGTCATTTAGTTTAACTGATATGAAATAACCACCATCTGGTACAACAAATGCCATATTATCATCAGACTTTTGGGCTAGCGATGAAATCATTGTGTCCATTTTTTCCTTATAAAGCTGGCGTAAGTAATCAATATGTTCATTAAAGTCGTAATCGTCTATCAACTGACTAGCCAAATATTGCCAATATAAATTGGCAAACGAATCGGCAACTTGTTTCATCAACACTAATTTATCGAATACGTCTTTTGGTGCTAATAAGTATCCCAAACGTGATCCTGGCGCTAATATTTTTGAAAAAGAACCTGCGTAAATGACATTACCCGTCTGATCAAATGATTTAATTTTTGGAATGGCTGTTTTTTCTGCATACAGCAAATCACCGTATGGATCATCCTCATAAATCATGACTTCATGTGCCTGACATATATCATATACTTCTTGACGTTTTTCAAGTGGCATTGATGTGCCAATCGGATTTTGAAAAGTTGGGATTAAGTACAACACTTTAATCCTATGCTCCGTGTCCGCTTCAAGTGTGGCTTTCAAGGCTGATGTATCAATACTTCCAGCCGAGAAATCAAATGGTAACCCTTGCACCGTGCCCCCGTAAGATTTAATCGCATTAACTGCGCCAACAAATGTTTGTTCTTCAGTTAGAACAATATCACCTTCATTCACAAATATTTTAAAAACCAAATCCATTCCTTGCGTCGAACCAGAAGTAATCAAAACATCATTATTTTCAACATCTAAAGACTGGTATTTTGCTAATCTTTCTTTAATTTGTGCTCTTAATCTCGGAATCCCTTCGGTTTCACCATACTGCATAAAGTCAAATGCGTGATCACGGTAAATTTTTTCAGAAATTTTGGCCAACTTTTCAACAGGAAAGGCCTGATTGCTAGGATAACCATAAGTTAGTTTAATATAATCATCAGCCTCTTGAACATGTTTGGCTTGTTCCCGCAAAGGATTTGGGAGCAATCCTGCTACCCGTGTTGCAAATTCATAACGCTTTTCTGACATATTACGCAGTCTCCTTTAAAATTATTAATCGCTTATTGTACTGTAAAACGGTTTAAGAATGCTTTTGTTCGTTCTTCTTTCGGTGTTTCAAATATCTGTTGCGGCGTTCCTTCCTCCACAATCACGCCATCGGCCATAAAAATAACCCGGTCACTCACTTCGTACGCAAATTGCATTTCATGTGTCACTACAATCATGGCTACACCGGCATCTTTAACCCCTTTCATGACTTTAAGCACTTCGCCCACAAGTTCTGGGTCTAATGCCGCTGTTGGTTCATCAAACAGTAATACCGCTGGGTGGACTGCCAATGCTCGTGCGATACCGATACGTTGTTTTTGTCCACCTGATAATTGTGCTGGGTAATAATCACCATGATCTGGTAAACCGACAGCTTCCAATAATTCAGCGGCACGCACTTCAGCCTCTTTAACACTAAATCCATGAACAATAACCATGGGTTCCATGATGTTTTGCTTTGCAGTTTTGTTTAAGAACAACGCATAGTTTTGAAATACCATCCCCATTTGTCGTCGCAACTGTAGAATATCATTCGCATTTGCCTGACCAAATGTAACTTGCTCATCATTTACCGTTATTGATCCTGAATCGGCTGTTTCCAAAAAATTTAAACAACGTAGGAAGGTTGTTTTTCCAGACCCAGATGGCCCTAGAATGGTCACTACCTCACCCTCATTTAAAGACAAGCTAACGCCCTTAATGACCTCATTATCATTGAAACTTTTATGGACATCCTTAACTTCAATCATTATTACGCCCTCCTTGTCTTTTTATCCATACGTCCTTCTAATAGAACAGCAGCTCGTTCAATAACAATTGTCATTAACCAGTAAATGATTGCCGCAGCAATGTAAGCTTCAAAATATTTATAGTTAGAACTAGCGGCTTGCGTTGCCGTTGAGAAAATTTCAACCACAGAAATTAATGATGCAATTGCTGTACCTTTGATTAAGTTAATCAACATATTAATAATCATTGGTAAAGCGACTGGAAATGCTTGGGGTATTAACACACGACGAATTGTCTGCAAGTTGGTCATACCAAGTGATCGTGCAGCGTCAAACTGTACAGTTTTCACTGACTCAAAAGCACCTCGGAATGCCTCACTCAGACCAACCATTGCCATCAAGGATAACCCAATGATTGCTAGAAGGCTCATTGGTAAATCACCATAGTGCATATGCCATCCTAGTGCTTTAGCCACACGATTAAAATTCTGGGAAGTAACCATGAAGATAAGCAAAAAAACTAAAATCAAGGGAACGCCTTTAAGAATGGTAATCATGATGGTAAACAACTGTGATAATACCGGCACTTTATAGTGTCGTACTAGTGCGATGACTAATCCTAATAATCCGCCAAGAATTAAGCTAACAAACGCCATGTAAATCGTGATGGGGATGTATGGAATTAATTTAACTACCACTTGAAATATAAATCCAATATCAAAGTTCATTGAAATCCTCCACTAATCCTTAGGTACATAATCGCCCTTTAACCACTTATTACTCAACTTCTTAATTGTGCCATCCTTCTTCAATTCTTCCATTGCCTTGTTAACAGCCTTAACCAATTTTGGATCAGCCTTTTTATTAAACATTGGATAAGCGTTAGAATGGTTAACAGCTTTTCCATAGACTAATTTCGTTTTGAATTGACGATTCAACAAATCAATTGAATACTTAGGAGCTGGGTAAACGTTAAACTGGTTAGAATTGATTCCTTGCGCAACTTGCTCCATTGTGTAGGTTCCACGTACAACTGAATATGCATTAGGATTTTTCTTTAGGTAAGCATCTGTTAGAGTTGCTTGGTTCGTTGAATTAGTAACATAAAGCTTCTTTCCTTTTGCATCCGCAAATGAGTTCAAAACGCCGGTTGATTTCTTTGTAGCCAACAAGGTATCCCAGACAGTATAGCCAACGCTTCCAAACTTAAAGTCTTGCTTTCGTTCTGTATTCTGTTCGATCTGTTCCATAGCCATCGTTGTCTTACCACTCTTCAAGTTTGTGATTAACGTAGGAAAATCAGATAGTGTTAGCTTGAATTTATATTGTGGTAACTTTTTATCGATGGCTTGGATCAAAGCAATATCCATACCAACTGGTTTTCCACTTTTATCTAAATAAGCAAAGGGTTGAGCATCGTTACCGGAACCAACTTTAATTGTCTGTACTTTAGAAGATGATCCACTGCTTTTTCCGTTATTGTGTAATAATGCGACCGCAATAACTGCTACCACGACTACAATAATACCAATCCATAGGCCCTTGCTACGACTTGCTTTGTTCTGCATAATATTACTCCTCTAGCTCTCTTCTCATTTATCAACATCTTGTGTATGTATTAAGTTGTTTTTGGTGTCTCAATCACTGGTATCACAGGATTATTAGCCAAAATTGGTGTTTTGCGTGACGTAAAGTTACTGCGCTTTTCAATCCAACGGAAGAATCTTTCTAAAATGAAACTTAAAATAATAAATATGATCATCGCACTAATGTAAGCCTCAACTGTGTGAAATGTCGCCGTACCCAATGCTTTGGCTTTACCAACAACATCTAATACACCGATTGTGAATGCCAATGATGTATCTTGCAGCAACGAAATGACCATTGTCGCAAAACTGGGCACCGCAATAATTACTGCCTGAGGGAAAATAATTTTAAAATACATCTGACGCTTTGTGTAACCTGAAGTTAAAGCCGCTTCACGTTGACTTGCTGGCACGCTTTCCAATGCGGCACGAATGATTTCTGAAAGAAAAGCCGCCATATTCAACCCATATGTAATAAATAAATAGATTAATGGGCTGACGTCATCTGTGTTAATGCCCACATATCCTAGAAACATAGGCAGTCCATAATAAACTAAAAACATTTGTATCAAAATTGGTGTCCCTCTAATAAAAGAAGTGAAGACTACTGCAATTTGTTTAAAGATTGGTGTATCTTCCATTTTGACAAACGCAATACCTGCGCCGACGATTACGCCAATGATTGTTGATACTAGAGTAAGCAACAGCGTTGTCGGTAATGCTGACAATACATCAGGCAAATATTCCCATATAAGGTGTGGTTGAAAAAAATTATTCATAAAACGCCTCCTACTTCATCGATGAAATTAAAATTATAAGAACCTAATAAAGAACAATATTTTATATATTAATTTATAAAGTTATTAACCGGTTAAATAACATTATTATAATCATAAAATTAACTAGGTGTTAAAATACATCATACACGTTATAAATCAATTAAACAATAATTATGTTAAATTTGTTCACATTGCACAACGTAAAACAATACTTCCTATCTACTAGTTCTAAAAATTATCACCATTTGTTCGTATATTCATCTCAACTTGATATAAAAAAGACCGATCAATAACAATATTGATTGGCCTTTTTTTGATAATATATAAGAAGAAAAATTTTATGACGTACCAGTGCTTGTACAAAATTAATGTCACTGGCACCGCAACTTATGTATTTAACAAACCTTTAAAATACGCAGCTACTTTATTCGTGCATCAACATACGTTTTTTTAATGTGTTAATATAACGTTGTAATTCAAATAGCTTATTTACGAAGATACTAATGTATTAGTTCATGGTAAGAGTAAGTGAAAGAAAACGAATAATATTGGACTATAATACGTCTTTCTATTCGTTTAGTGGCTCCCTAAATTTGAACACTTAACTTAAAAGAAGGAAAAATGATGTTACCAATATCAGACACACTACTAGTTATTGATTTTCAAAATGGCGTTTGTAAAGAGCCGCAGGACATTTTTAACATTCAAGAATGTGTGACTGGTATAAACAGTCGCATTACGGCTTATCGTCATGCACATAAACCGATTATTTTTATCCAACATAACGACGAAGAATTAATATTTGGAAGCTTTCTTTGGAAAATCATCCCCGAAATTGATAGTCAACCAAATGATTATTTCATTCAGAAAACACATGCCAATTCTTTCTATCACACTAAACTAAGAAAACTACTCAACGAAAACGATGTTCGTAGCATTGAAATTTGTGGTGCTCAAACAGAGTTTTGTGTTGACACCACAATCAAAATGGCACACGGTTTGGGCTATGAATTGCAAATGAAAAAAGGACTTAGCACCACATTAGACAATTACTACATGAGTGCAAAACAAACTGTGCAATTTTATGAGAACATATGGAATGATCGGTTTTTAAGACTGTTTTAGGTACCCCAAAATAAACAAGTTTTTGATGCTGAATCAGAATATGAACATTTTAGAAAGCAACATAATATGAACAGGATAGATACCAAAAGTAAAACATTTCAATTGAGAGCAGCAGTGGCGGTTATCGCCATTATTGTTTTCATAGTGAGCTTTAGATACATAGGGAACACCTATGTTATGTGAGGCATACATATAGTTAGCCCACTCATCATTCTATCTGTTGCTCAAAAACTATACCGCCATCTGTATATTTATCGATAATAAAAAACTTCTAAAATTAATCAGGGGCTTTTTTGTGTACAGGTTTTTAAGTGTAAATAAAAGTAATTAATTGACATTGGTTGATTAAATTAATAAATAACAGATATACGCTAAAACATAGACCAGCTTTCCAAGCTCGTAGATCATTTATTAAAAATTGATGCAACACTTACTTACTGTGTGCTTGTATATTATTTTTAATTTGAAATGCCCATATTACTACACGTTTACCAGAATAATAACAAAACCATGCTAACAATATTTCTATACCCATCACCGCAAGCCAAATAGTATTTAGGATTTTTAAAAACACAGCTGGAAATAAAATTATAAATACTGTAGCTACAACTATAAACCCACTAAGCATGATTAACCATACAAATATAGACAGCCAAAATTTAAAGCCAAATGGCTTATTATCGTCTACATCAAATAGTTCATCAGCTAAGCTAATAACTAATCCTAAAAATTCCATACTATTACTCACTTCCTTTTCTACAAATAAAAAACGGCTTATATGCCGTTATACTGCCTACTTGCGTATTTATAATGTTTCCAATTTATTACGAAATACAGTGCAACGTTTTTCATAAGAAAAGGCGCTACATCAAAGTTTTTGAAACCTGATGCAACGCCATGAAATATACTAATAGCGCTAGAGGGAGTCGAACCCTCGATTTCGGCCTGAGAAGCCGACGTCTTAACCACTTGACCATAGCGCCATAACAAATATTAAGTATACCGAAAAAACCAGCATGCGTCAATGGTTTTTGCAACAAAAAAAGATTGAAACAATATCAATCTCTTTTTATCCGATTATGCTTCTTGCAATACTTTTTCAGCTTCAAGCTTAACTTCATCAGAACTCATGCTTTCATAAGCCTTCAAGTGTTTCAAAGTTTCCAAAGTGTTTTTGTTGCTTGTGTCCATATAATGGTTCCACAATGCATCGCGTAGTGGGGTTTTGTCCTCGCTCCAACTAAAGACTTCACTCATTGGAAGATCCAATGTTTCAAATTTTTCATCAGCCATGTTTCGGCCCCCTTTTCTATACCTTAGTTATAGTTCTTATTTCCTATAAATGCAACCTTTTCAAAATGTAATCAAAACTTTACATTTAATGTAAAGTACGCTATACTATTTTTGTTGAATAGCCAAACTATAGGAGGCATACTTTGATAAATCGTATTCAAGAACTAAGAAAATCACGTAAATTAACTCAAGCAGAGCTTGCTGCTGAACTTGAGGTAACGCGTCAGACCGTGATATCACTCGAAAAAGGTAAATATAATGCCTCTTTGTTTTTGGCACATCGAATTGCCGAGTTCTTTGACTTACCGATTGAAGATGTCTTTATTTTTGAAGGGGGGAAAAATGATTAATAAACTATTCGCATCACCAAAACCAGGAATAACTGACGACGAATATCGTGCAAAAATCAAATATCAAGTTAATTTTTTGACAATCGTTATCATATTGACTGTGGCTATTACAATGCTTTTAGCAAGCTTGCAAAAGTCACCAGCTTCGCGAAGTTTTCTACGTGGATTTTCATCCGGTATACTTGGCGGGGGTATCGGTACCATAATTACATCTAGAATACTATTTCATAATCGCAAGTATCTACACAAAAGCAAAATAAAGGCAACAGACGAACGACTGCAAGAAATTACTCACCGCGCAAATACAATAACTTTTATTATGTTACTAATTGTAAGTTATATTGCTATTTGCTGGGCAACTTTTTATTGGGACCGAAGAGCTGCATATCTATATCTCTTAATTGTCTTAATTTATTTGTTCAATAGTGGTGTGCGATATATACTAAATAAAATATTATAAGGAATAAAAATATGATTCAACTGACTAATCTTAACAAGACGTTCGGACAAAACATTGCTGTCTCTAATATGAACATGACGCTTACCGAAGGAAAAGTAATGGGACTCATTGGGCAAAACGGTGCTGGTAAAACGACCACCTTCCGTATGCTTTTAAACTTCATTAAACCAACATCAGGAACAATCACTTGGAACGACCAGCCAATTACCCAAAATGATAAACAGCGTATAGGTTTCTTACCCGAAGAACGTGGTTTATACCAAAAACGGACCGTTGAAGAACAAATATTGTACTTTGCAGAATTACACGGTATGAAACGTTCAGATGCCCGCGTTGCATTGAAAGATTGGATGAAACGCCTTGATGTCGTTGGTAAAGTAAGTGATAAAGTGCAATCACTTTCCAAAGGAAACGCACAAAAAGTTCAAATGATCGCTTCATTAATCTTTGAACCCAGTCTACTCATACTCGACGAACCTTTTTCTGGTTTAGATCCTGTCAATACAAGCTTAATGATGGATGAAATCATACGCTTACGTGATAATGGTGCAATGATTATTTTTTCAAGTCACGACATGAACAACGTGACCAAAATTTCTGACGATCTAACTATGTTAAAACGTGGAAAAATCGTTCTCCAAGGTCCTGTGCAAAATATCCGTGAACAATTTGGTCGCACACGTGTCTATGTGGAATCCTCCACTTCAAGTGCAGCATTAAAAGCTATTGATGGTGTCGCCTCAGTTACGCCACATGGTGTTGGCTATGACTTAATTTTGTCAGAAGAGGAAGCTGGGCACCGTGTGTTTGACCTCGTTACAAAAAATGGCTATATCCCAGCCTTCAGCCAACAACCACCAACACTCGATGACATTTTCCGCCAGGAGGTCGCTATTCATGACTAATCAACTTTTTATTGTTATTAAAGACACTTTTCTCAGCCAATTTAAATCACGCGGTTATTGGATGCTTGTGATTTCTCCCTTGATTTTCGCTGCTTTAGCTGGTGCAGTTATATTTGGCATCACCAAAATGCAAGGCAATACAACACCCAATATTGCTGTTGTTGGCAACCAAGAAGTCCGCAGTATTTTAGTTCAATCGGAAAAGGAATTAGACATCCATGTTTCCAACATAACCAATGAGAAAAAAGCCAATACAGCACTGCAAAACGAAAAGTTAGATGGTGTGTTAACCGTCAACAAGAATGAAGCCACAATTACCACACAGCCTAAAAGTGAACAGATTCCAAAAGAAAAGATTACTGCTATATTAGGTAACTTATCACGTTCCCAAAAAGCTACTCAATATGGACTAACTGCTGAACAAACTGCTGATTTAGTGCAACCTTATAACTTGAAAAGCGTTGTCAAACAAGCAAAACAATCAACTAATAGTGGCAATACTGAAAGCGCCAACCAATTAATAGCCAGTGCAATTGGTATCATCACTATTATTATAGTCATGTGGTATACATCAATGATTGCAAATGCAATCGCCAATGAAAAATCATCTCGCATTATGGAAATTCTATTGGCAGCGACGTCTGCACGCGTACAATATTTTGGAAAGATCATCGGTATTTTTGCTCTGGTAACCACACATCTGCTAATCTACGTCATCGCCGGATTCACAACTTTCAATTTCTTTAAAGAAAACAGTTTTGTAAAAGGATTAGCATCTAACTTAAATGGTGTGACATTATCATTTATAATCTATGCAGTAATTTTTGTTCTTGTTTCTGTTGCGCTGTACTTAGTGCTAACGTCAATGATTGCCTCTCTAATTAATGATAATGCACAAGTTCAGCAGGCTATTCAACCCATTTCCATGATTGCTATGGTTGGCTATGTATTTAGCTTTATCATGACTCAAATGCCGAATAATCTCTTGATTCGCATTCTTAGTTATATACCATTTGCCTCTCAAAGTATGATGCCAATACGTCTTGTTACGCATACTGAGGGATGGCCTGCAGCCATAAGTGCATTACTCATTGCTGTTATCACATTATTCTTACTACTATGGTTTGGTCAAGGTATTTACGCCAGAAACGTTCTATCTTACTCTGATGAACCAATTATGAAACAACTAGCAGCAAGACTGCGCCACAAGTAAACGGAGGAGCACATTTGAACAATACACCATACTTTTTAACAAATCCCAAATGGTACAAATATGAAGAACGTCAGACTAGCACTGGCATTCCCTTTCAACGTTTTGAATTAACGAAACACGCAACACCAGAAGCAATAGCTAGTTTTAAACAAACAATGATTGCCATTGGACCTGACTCTTCTATTGATCCTAACAATTTAAATCGATTTCAACAAGCTTTGGGATATGCAGAACGTCAACATTTGTTTGTCGAAAAAAACGGACTAAGCGAAGAATCATGGCAACGAGAACATGAACTTATGACGTATGCGATTCGCAGTTATCAGTTACTGAGTGATGATTTAGTAGCACCCAATACATTGATTTTTAAACCACGTATTGCTTTCCTATACAAACGGTTTCTAAAAGAACATCCTACACGTATTGATGACGGAGACTTGTGCCATTTTATCGTTGAACAAGATAAGAGGATGACAATCCAGAATAACAAATAAAATAACGCTAGGCTGATTTTCAGCTTAGCGTTATTTTTTATTTATACCAACTATCAACTAACTTTTGATGTGACTTAATCCATTTAGCAGCAGCCTGCTTTGGTGTTTGACCATTTTGAATATCGAGCATGACTGATTCCATGTCATCTTTCGTCCAATTAAATTTATCAGCAACCTTATAGGCCTTGGGGTTAGAAGTTTTAAACTTCTTATTCACAATCGTATTAATGGTTTCTCCAGATCCAAACACGTTTTTTGGATCAGACAAGAACTTCAAGTGGTACTTACTAAACATCCAGTGTGGTGACCAACCGGTCACCACAACATCTTGCTTATTTTTGTAAGCTTTATCCAATGCTGATACCATAGCACCAGAAGATGAGGATGATAAGTTCCAACCCGATAAGTTTGAATACGACTTCAAAGCATTAGCAGCTGTGGCCATTTCACCGGCCCCCGGCTCAATACCTGTGATTGTCTTATTTGCTTGAGTTGTTAAATCACTAATGGAATTTACATCCATATAATCAGGAACAACTAATCCAGTTTTAACACCTTTCAAGTTAGGGCCAAGCAATGTTACATCATTTTTGTACTTATCATACAAAGCTTTGTGTGTATCTGGCAACCATGCTGAAACTGAAATATCAATTTGATTATTAGATAGCGACTGCCACAAAACAGCATTATCTAATGGCGTTAACGTGACATCGTATCCATGTTGACGTAATGATTCAGCCAGCACATTCGAAGAGGCAACTTCTGAATCCCACTCAACATAGCCAATAGTAACTTTTTGACCTGTTGTTTTATCGGAAGTCAAAGTGTTGACAACACCTCCACCAATCATAACCAACAAAGCCGCAAGTACTGTCCAACGACGCCATGGCTTTGTCACCGCTTTTTGTCCGGGTTGGGTGTTAAACTTTTGTGTAAAACGATCAATAACAATAGCTAAGATTACCAATCCAAGCCCGTTAACAAATCCAGAACCAACATCAGCGTGTTGAACCGCAGACAAGACGCCACGCCCAAGGCCTGGTGCACCAATCATAGAAGCTGTGACAACCATCGACAATGCCAACATGATTGTTTGGTTAGCGCCTGCTAAAATAGTATTTTTTGCACTAGGAAGTTCTAATTTAAACAACTTTTGCCAAGTAGTTGATCCAAATGAATCAGCTGCTTCAACCAAATCAACTGGAACTTGACGAATACCTAAACTAGTCATACGAACCATCGGTGGTAGGGCAAAGATTATCGAAGCAAACACACCAGGAACCACACCGATTCCAAAGAAGGCAACAGCAGGAATTAAATAAACAAATCCTGGCATAGTCTGCATAAAGTCTAAGATTGGTTGAACAACTACCGCAGTCTTTTGTGACTTTGCTGTTAAAATTCCAAGGGGGATACCAATAATCAACGAAACAATAGACGCCATGATTACCAATGTAACGGTATTCATTAAGTCAGACCAAAGTCCTTGATTGGCAATTAACAAAAGTCCCAAAAGTGTGAATAACGGAAAGCCAATCTTTTTCGGTGTCGTAACAATGGCAATCACTGTGATACCAATAATCATTAGTGGCATGGGTACAGCAGTTAAACCATTTGTTAAAGCATCCATTATGTATTGACCGCCAGATTGAATGGCATCAAAAAATCCGGATAAATTAGTAGTTAACCATGAAACCGCTGAACTGACCCAATCTTCAAGTGGAATTTTTGGAATACTTACTAAATTATTCATTGTCATCTTCCCCTTCTGTATCAGCAAGCGCCTTCAATACCGCGCCACGAATAACAACACCCTTCAAACGATTATCATCATCTACAACAGCCACAGGTGTCTGAGCATCATAAATAATAGGCATAATATCCATGATAAGCGTGTCAGGTTTAATCTTTGGCATTTCTGTTAGAACATCTGCAAGTGGCAACTTTTCACGACGTGCGCGAACCGCCTCTTCTGATGACAAATAGCCTTCAAGTTGACGGTGACGATTGACTGCAACGAGGCCTGAAACTTCTTCTGCTGTCATTTTTCTCAAAGCAACAGTTGGCCCATCAACATAAATGTTCGATGTTAAAGCTGGGATCATAATACTATCAGCCGTCAATACCTTAGAACGATCAACATCACCCACGAATGTTTTCACATAATCATTGGCTGGGTTCGTAAGAATCTCTTCTCCAGTACCAATTTGTTGTAAACGACCATCTTTCATAATGGCAATATGGTCACCAATACGAAGCGCTTCGTTCAAATCATGAGTAATAAAGATTATTGTTTTTTCAACGTTAGCTTGTAAATCTAGCAACTCATCCTGCATTTCACCACGTACTAATGGATCTAATGCTGAAAAAGCTTCATCCATCAATAATATATCAGGATCATTGGTTAGTGCACGAGCCAGACCAACTCGTTGTTGCATACCACCAGATAATTGGTGTGGATATTGGTCCTTAAACGATAGCAATTTGGCATTTTCTAAGGCTTGTTCTGCTCGTTTACGGCGTTCTTCTTTGCCTACACCTTGAATTTCTAAACCATACTCTGTATTTTCTAACAAAGTACGGTGTGGAAATAGAGCAAAGTTCTGGAAAACCATACTCATTTTTTTACGACGAATTTCTATCATCTGTTTTTTATTCAATTTAGTAATTTCTTGACCGTCAATAAACAATTGACCCGCAGTTGGTTCAATCAGACGGTTTAGCAAGCGAATTAAAGTTGATTTTCCTGAACCAGAAAGACCCATGATGACAAAAATCTCGCCTTCTTCAATGGACATGTTGATATCATAGACACCAACCGTGCTCCCTGTCTTCTCAACGATCTCGTTCTTACTTTTGTTTTGCTTCACCATTTTCATCGCAGCTTTTGGACGCTTACCGAATATTTTGGTGAGATGCTTAATTTCTACTTTTGGCATGTTCTAAAGTGGTGGTGCCGCGTAATATAAAAATACTACATCATGCACATCATTTCTAATGACACCACACACATCTCCTCCTTGCTTCTTTTCGAATTTCCGTATAAAATATAGTGACAACCTATACTTTATAACAAGTTGTCTCTTTAATTGACAACTTCAATTTTTACATAGATTGTCACTTGTGTCAAATTTTGAACTTGCAGGATATAAAAATGTCAAAAATCAGAGAACCGCGTTACCGAAAAATAGCCTTTCAAATAGCTGAAAAAATCGTTAATAATGAGTACAAGGTTGGTTCCAAGCTTCACGCTAGGTCAACCTTGTCAGTAACATTTGGTGTTTCAGCCGAAACTGCCCGAAAGGCTATTAATATTTTATCGGACCTCGATATTGTTAAACCAATACACGGTAGTGGTATTGAAGTATTATCACGTGAAAGAGCAAAATATTTTTTAAATCAGGCCCAAGAAACTACTAATATTCAAACAATTCATGATCAGATTAACGATTTAATTGAGACCCAAAGAACGTCTTTAAATAGTCTTTCTGATTCCCTAACGGCTTTATTTGACCAAACGCAACGTGTACAGCGTCATAACCCACTAACGCCTTATGAATTTAGCTTATCAGATTCTTCTAAGCAACTTGGTGAATCAATTGGCAATCTGAATATATGGCAAAATACTGGCGCAACAATAATCGCTATTTTACATAATGAAGAACTTGTAGTATCGCCTGGACCTTATGCTGTCATTGAAAGTGGTGACACGCTTTATTTTGTTGGCACCGAAATGGCCTTTCATGCTGTCCAAAATTTTTTTCAATAACTAATCAATTTTTCATCATATTATCATGGCCTGCTAGGCCTTTTTTATTTCTCATATAAAAAACTCTTACCTTAAACTTAAGATAAGAGCATATTGTTATAAAATATGATTAATTAACTTATTTTCCTAGACGAGCCCGGTAAACCTTCGTTTGTTCTTCATAACCAGGCTTACCCAATAAGGCAAACATTGCTGTTTTGTAAGCTTCAACACCTGGTTGGTTGAAGGGGTTAATACCGAATGTGTATCCTGATGCACCAACAGCGATTTCAAAGAAGTAAATCAAATATCCTAATGAATAGGCATCCTGTGCTGGCAAGTGGACAGCCAAGTTTGGTACCCCGCCATCAACGTGAGCCAATGTAACACCTTGCGAAGCTTTTGTGTTTACTTCATCAATTGTAACGCCCTCAAGGTATTGCAACCCGTCATTATTGCCATCTTCATGAGGAAGATCAATATTTGAAACTGGATTATCTAGTTTAACAACTGTTTCAAATAAATCACGACGTCCTTCTTGAATATATTGGCCCAAAGAATGCAAATCTGTTGAGAAGTTTGCAGATGATGGATAGATGCCCTTTTGATTCTTACCTTCTGACTCTCCCATCAACTGTTTCCACCACTCAGACAAGTATTGCATCGTTGGTTCCCAGTTGATCAATAGTTCAGTTGTATAACCCTTGTCGTACAATATACGACGAACAGCAGCATATTTGTAAGCTTCGTTATTTTTTATATCTGAATCAGAATACTCTTCTTGAGCATCTCTAGCACCTGTCATCAAGGCTTCGATGTCAGCGCCGGAAGCAGCAATTGGTAGAAGACCGACCGCCGTTAAGACAGAAAAGCGACCACCAACCCCATCAGGAATTGTAAATGTCTCGTATCCTGAAATTTTTGCTTCATCATGTAATGCACCGCGGTTCGCGTCAGTTGTAGCATAAATACGTTGCTTAGCGGCCTCAGCACCGTACTTCTTTTCCAATAATTGTTTGAACACGCGGAAAGCAATTGATGGTTCTGTTGTTGTCCCAGACTTTGAAATAACATTAACTGAAAAGTCTTGATCACCAATTACTCGTACCAAATCGTTGATATACGAAGCAGATGTTGAATTACCAGCAAAATAAATTTTAACACCTTGACGTTGATTGTCAGCCAATTCATTATTAAACATTGGATTCAAGAAATCAACAGCCATTTTTGCGCCAAGATATGAGCCACCAATACCAATAACAACCAAGACTTTCGAATCAGATTGGATCTTCTGAGCAGCAGTTTGAATGCGGGCAAATTCGTCTTTATCATAATCTGTTGGTAAGGTAATCCAATCAGAATATTCTGCCCCAGCACCGCTTCGATTACGAAGCTGCTCGTCCGCCATTTTGATTAGCGGTTGCATCTCATCAAGTTCATGATCTGCAACAAAATTCTCAATGTTCTTTGTGTCAAATGTAATGTGTGCCATTTTTTACTCCTATTAAAAATTATGAAATCGGTTACAAGTTTATTCTATCACAACTTTGATGCTGCTGCCTCATCAATAATGATCGTAACGTCTGAATGTTTTTGAAGAATAGATGCTGGTACATCTTCGGTTATTGGACCATTGATAGTAGCTGCCACTGCTTCTGCTTTGCTTTCTCCAGTGGCTATCAGCAAAATTTTCTTTGCAGACATTACTGAAGCAATTCCCATAGAAATTGCTTGCGTGGGCACATCCGACTCCTTCTCAAAGAAACGAGCGTTGGCGGCAACTGTAGATTGTGTAAGATTCACAATATGAGTAGTTGAATCAAACGATGTTCCTGGTTCATTAAAACCAATGTGTCCATTGCGTCCAATGCCCAATAATTGTAAATCGATTGGATGCTCAGCAATAATTCTGTCATAAGCTTTAATTGCTGCTTCATGATCCTCAGACTTACCGTCTGGAACATAGGAATGTTTAAATGGTTTATATTGAAATAAGTGTTTAGTCATAAAATAACGATAGCTCTGCTCGTCTTCGCCATCCAAGCCAAGATATTCATCCAAGTTTATCGACACTAATTCAGAAAAATTGATTTGGCTAGTTGCCAATTTTTGATATAAGGGTATTGGTGTTGATCCAGTTGCCAAACCCAGTACCTTCGCACCATGTTGCACAGCATTTTGATAAATTTCGAGTGCTTTTTCTGCACTTTGTTCAACATCTTTTACTCTAATAATGTTCATAATCCAACCTCTTTCAAATTGGTCTATACCGTTTTGGTCTATACCAATATAATAACACCTTTCTAGTCTTGTAGCAAGTTTTTCGAGAAGTATTTGATGACATAAAAAAAGACCAATTATGGTCAATTTAACAATTATTTTGTTCTATCACGCCAAAATTTAACAAACCAATTAACTGGTTTTGATGAGGAAGTTGATTTTAATGAAATCTTTTTTTCTGTTTTTTGAGCATAAGGCAGATATTGAGCATTCAACGCTGCTGTTGTATAGCCCACGGTTTGGTTCTTTTTTATATTGGCTAACTTTGAGTCAAAAGTAGGTTGTGTAAATGCCAATTTTACACCCTTGTTTGTCCAATAATGCCTTGTTTGTGCAGCCTTAACAATTATATGTTCTTGCTTCGTATTTGGAAACGTCAACGTTTTTAAATGGCCAACTGTTTGATTTTCTTTAATATAGTTTGGCTGTTTTTGTGCTAATACCTGATCAACAATACGCAGAGATTCTTGATAACGCTTTGTTTCATCCATGTAATTAGCAATACCATTGACTACAGTTATGAATTCGTGACCGTTTTTATCTTTAATTAAACCAGTGAATCCAGCACCAGATTCAGGCGAAGATCCCGTCTTAAGCCCCTCTATGGTTAACTGGTTGGGATTACTAAGGTTTGGCATTGTTTCAGTCATTAATTGCCAATAATCAGTTTTATCTGTCACAACAAAGTTAGGCGTCATATGATAAGAAATCGTTAATTTTTTTGATAATTGACGCAGGGAAGGATCCAATTCTAAGATAGCTCGTGCAATCATAGCTAGTTGCTGATTACTGGCTTTATTAGAAGCTGTTTTAGGGGCCGAAGAGATTTCATTTTCAAAAGCATTCTCATTAACCTGTCCAGCAGAATTGTACCATTGTGAACCGCTCAAATGAAGTTCTTTAGCCCATGATTCTAGTGCCTGTTGTGTTGTTTCCCCTTTAGGAGTCACAAACTCACCCAATGCAAAAGCCGCATCGTTAGCAGAATTAGCAAACATGACATCGTAAAGTTCACGAACTGATACTTTGTCTCCAGCTTTGATCGCGATATGAGAAAACATATGGCTATCTTCTTTCGATAAATCTGCCTTACTAGTAATTGGGACCATCGTAGACCATTTTATTTTTCCTGACTTAATACTTTTAAGCACGCCATACGCTGTCAACATTTTACTTTGCGAAGCAATGGCTACCTGTTTTGAAGAATTTTTTTGGCCCAGAATTTGCCCCGTAGTCAAATCAACCACTAATGCAGAGGTTGCACTGGTGTTTAATTGAACCGGCTGATCATCGACTGTTGCCACCTTGGTTGTTGATTGCGTTGATTGCTCATGACGAGGAACCATAAAAAATATAGCCAATAATACAACCACTAATGCAGTGATAATAAACCATATTCTTTTCACTTGATGCTTTTTATTTTGTAACATATTCCCCTCATGTCTGCTTCAACGGTAATGTAATAATGAATGAAGTCATATCATCATCAGACTCAACAGCTACACTACCATGATGCTGTACAACAATCCCCTTCACGATGGCAAGTCCCAATCCTGTGCCACCTGTTTTACTATTTCTCGAACTTTCAACACGATAAAATCGATCAAAAATATCCCCGATTGCCTCATCTGGTATCTTGACACCATCATTCGTTACACGAATAACAACATTTTTATCATCGATTTGTGCCGTAAGTTTTATGAAAGTAGCTCCATCACCGTATTTAAACGCATTAGAAACCAAATTCATTAAGACGCGTGCCAATTTATCAGAGTCAGCCTCAATAACAATCATCTCAGGATTTGTTAATTGATTCAATGCAATATTCTTCTCTTGTGCTTCTAATTCATAACCAGCAAGTAATTGGCCAAACAAATCATTTAGACTGAGTGACGTAATATTTAAGGCGGCGTCTTGTGCCTGTGTCTGTGAGTACTCAAACAAATCCTCAACTAGAACCTTCATTTGATTAGACTTACTATACGCTGTGTGAATATACTTTTTTCGATCCTTTTCACTCAATGCTTGTCCCATTTCAACCAAGCCAAGATAACCGATAATAGCGGTTAGTGGTGTTCGCAAGTCATGAGATATATTGGTAATCATCTCATCCTTAGAACGTTCACTCTGACGTTCTTCTTCTCTAATACGACGAGTATTTTCAGCAATTGTATTAGATACATCAATCAGCGCTTGAGTTGTTGGCGCATAAGGAGCACGCCACGAAATTGTCATGTCAGAATTTTCACGTGCGACCTGACGCATCTCTCTAATCAAACGATACAAACTTTCATCACGGCGCCACTTCAAGTACTGCCAAAACACAATACCAATATTTCCTGAAACAAAAGTCACAAACTCTAAAACATTCCAAATATTAAACGATATAAAGGAAAATCGGTGTCTTAGTGCATCAAAGCCAGTCATGATTGTCCAACTAAAAAGAAGTAGTAACAATATCGTCACTACCAAATAATATATTTTAGTACGATTGTGCTTTAATATCAATGCTACTTTTGTCATTGATTCACTTCAATTTTGTAACCAACGCCCCAAACTGTTTGAATAACTTGATCGCCATTTGTGGCTTCTTCAATTTTATCTCGCAAATGTGAAACGTGCACCATAACGGTTTTTGCAGAAACAACAGATTCTTGTTGCCAGACACGCTCGAAAATATCATCTGCCGAGAAAACACGATTAGGATGCGATGCTAATAAATACAAAATACCAAACTCTAAAGCCGTTAAGTTGACCAAATCACCTGTAGAAGTCTTGACTTCGTGACTGTCTTTATTAATTATTAGCGAGCCAATGTCCAAGACATCTGGTGTCTGATCTTGAACAGCATTCTCCGCGCGTCGCAATAATGAACGAACACGAGCCATGACCTCAAGCGGATTAAATGGCTTGGTAACGTAATCATCCGCACCTGTAATTAGTCCCTGAATTTTGTCCATATCACCAGATTTTGCTGACAACATTAAAATAGGAATGCGACTATCCTTACGAACAGTTTTTACAACATCTAAACCGTTCATGTTTGGCATCATAACATCCAAAATCATTAAAGCAATGTCTGGATTTGTATTCAACTTAGAAAGTGCTTCTTTACCATCGTCAGCCATAATTGGCTCATAGCCTTCATTTTTTAGGTAAATTTCAAGTAATTCTGCAATTTCGATGTCATCATCAACTACTAAAATTTTCATTTATATTATCCTCTTAAATGTCTGCAACAATAGTAACTATTTTTTAGATGCTTCTAAACGTGCTTGCTGTGATAATTGACTGATTGCGAAGAACCCACCTGTTAAACCGTATTTCTTACGGTTCCAACGGAAGACACCAAATGCTGCGGCACCAAGAATAATATATACAACTGGTGGTAAGGTTGGATTAATTACCTGTGGTAACATACCTAATATCAAAAATCCTCCAAGCCAAGCCACAACAGCCATTAACAGGTAAACCCATCGACGACTCGTTGGTTCTTGTTTGTCTTTTGCTTTAGGATTTGGTGTTAACTTTAAGACTACACCTGTATAGATTGAGCCACCCAATGCTGCGATAAGAAGCAAGGAAACGATTCCCGCACCTTGGTTACTAGCATTTTTGGAAAAGAACAATGTCAAACCAAATACCACAGCAAATAACATGAAGATGGCTAAAGATGTATCGAGTGCCAAAGTACTAAATTTATAATCAAAAAGTTTCTTGGCCGTTCGCTTAGGATCAAGATACTGCTGAACAGCCATTGTTGGCGTACCATAAATTTGCGCTGCTGTCTGCCCTTTCCCTTGGGTTTCAAGAAGATTATTTTCAACCTCAGTCACAATACCTTCAATTTGTTCACCAGTCAATTTACTGTTTTGAGCTAACAGCTTTTTAAATTGAAAGATAAAATCCTGATTTTTTTTCGTCAATTCTCTTTTTTGTTCTGACATAAAATGTCTCCCTAAAATATTATGTACAGCGCGATCAGCGCCATTTACACGTTGAAACGGAATTCAATAATATCGCCGTCCTGTACAACGTATTCCTTACCTTCTGAACGTAATTTTCCGGCTTCTTTGACTGCTTTAACAGACCCTAACTCATCAAGATCCGAGAATGCAATTGTTTCTGCACGGATAAATCCTCTTTCAAAGTCAGAGTGTATCACACCAGCAGCTTGGGGTGCCTTTGATCCCGCAGTGAATGTCCATGCTCGAGTTTCTTTACCACCTGCAGTGAAAAACGTTCGTAAGTCTAATAAGTGATAGGCTGCTCGAATTAACTTATTTAAACCAGCTTCCTCTACTCCAGCCATTTCTAAGAATTCAGCTTTTTCTTCTTCTGGCAATTGAGCAATTTCTTCTTCTGCGCTAGCAGACAAGCCAATTACGTCAGCTCCTTCAGTGGCAGCAAACTCTTTAATTTGATTGAAATACTTTGATCCCATTGGATCTGCCATATCATCTTCAGCCAAATTGGCAACGTATAAAATAGGTTTTGTTGTCAATAAGAACAAACCTTTAACTATTTTTTGCTCTTCTTCAGTAAATGTAATGGTGCGAGCAGACTTGCCCGCTTCAAGAACTGGTTTGATTTTTTCTAGTACAACAAACTCAGCTTTGGCATTTTTATCATTCCCTTTTGCCGCACGTGCAACTTTAGAATAACGCTTGTCAACAGCTTCTAAGTCAGCCAAAATTAATTCAGTATTGATTGTTTCAATGTCATCTAACGGGTCAACTACCCCATTCACGTGAATAATTTCATCCCCATCAAAAGCTCGTACAACATGCACAATAGCATTTACCTGACGAATGTTTTCTAAAAATTTATTCCCTAAACCTTCTCCCTGAGAAGCGCCTTTGACAATACCAGCAATATCGGTAAATTCAAACGTGGTTGGAATAATTTTATCAGCAGGTACAACTTCTTGGATACGCGCCAAGCGAGTATCTGGGACTTCTACCATGCCAACATTTGGTTCAATCGTAGCAAACGGATAGTTTGCCATTTCAGCACCAGCTTTAGTAATTGCATTAAATAGTGTTGATTTGCCGACGTTTGGTAAGCCGACGATTCCAGCAGTTAGTGCCATTTTATTCTTCTTTCTGATTTGCTACTTGTAAAATCTTTTTTATTCGTTTGTTAAAATCAAAACGCGACATCATAATGCCTCTACCGCAATTCGTACATGACAGCTTAATATCAGCACCAACACGTGTAATTTCCCAAGAATTGGCGCCACAAGCGTGCGGCTTTTTCATCTCAACGATATCATGAAGTTTATAGTCCGGTGCTATTGCCATTAGTCCACCTCAATATCTAACAATGCCAAAATGCGACTTAAGTCCTCATTGGAAACATAATTAATTTCAATTTTACCATTTCCCTTACGGCCCGCGTTGACTTTGACCTTGGTCCCAAACTTTTCTTCTAATTGGTTAGACAAAGAAACAGCAAAGGGTGAAATTTCTTTCGTATTGGGTTCGGGTACACCATCATTCATTTGCCTGACCAAGTTTTCCACTTGACGAACATTCAATCCACGGAAAACAACTGTTTCTGCTACTTTTTCGATTTGCGGCTTCTTTTTTAATCCTAGTAATGCTCGCGCCTGTCCCATTGATAACTCACCATCTTGAATCAGTACTTGTACTGATTCCGGCAATTTCAATAGGCGCAGTAAGTTAGCAACGGTAGCGCGATCTTTACCAACTTTTTCAGCTACTTCTGCCTGTGTCATTTGCAAGCGTGTCATAAGTGCGTCAAAAGCTTGTGCTTCTTCGATAGCGTCCAAATCATCACGTTGTAAATTTTCGATCAACGCCAGTGCTGCCATCGTGTCATCATCGACATGGCGTACAATAGCTGAAATTGATTTCAAACCAGATAATTTTGAAGCACGAACACGACGTTCACCAGCAATGATTTCAAATTTTTGACCAATTTGACGTACAATAATTGGTGTCAAAACACCATTTTCTGTAATAGATGCTGATAATTCCTTTAGCTTGCTTTCATCAAAATGATGCCGCGGTTGAAACGGATTAGGTTGGATATCTTTCAATGGTAACTTAACGACTTGTTCCGTTGCTTCTTGTTCTTTTGTAACCACCTTTGTATGTTCAACGGCTTCTTTTGACACATTATTTGCGCCAAAAAGTGAATTCATGCCTTTGCCAAGCCCGCCTTTTTTACTTACCATATTGTTTCAAAACCTCCTGTGCGAGATTGTTGTACATTTGTGCACCCACGCTCCGTGGATCAAAATCAATAATCGCTTGTCCATAAGATGGCGCTTCACTCAGGCGTACCGAACGTGGGATGATTGTATCATAAACCTTATCATCAAAATAACTACGCACTTCTTGGGCCACTTGCTTGGCGAGGTTCGTTCGTCCATCATACATTGTTAACAAAATACCAGCAACATCAAGATCTGGGTTAAACTGCTGCCGAACAAGTTCAATCGTATTTAGTAGTTGTCCTAGACCTTCTAAAGCATAAAATTCGGTCTGTACCGGGATAAGAATAGCATCAGCAGCTGTAAATGCATTGACAGTCATTAATCCTAAAGCTGGTGGATTATCAATTAAAATGAAGTCATAATCATCACGCACTGTTTCAAGTGCCGTTTTTAGACGATACTCACGTTGCGGTTGCTTAGCGAGTTCAATCTCAGCACCGGACAATTGAATGGTAGCTGGGACTAGGTCATAATTATCAGTCGCTACGATTACTTCGTGAAGTGGCGTTTGTTCAACGATTACATCATAACTATCGTGCTCTAACAAAGATTTATCAACACCCGACCCACTTGTAGCATTTCCTTGTGCATCAATATCAACCAGTAACACACGTTGTCCAGCTTGTGCTAATGCTGCGCCCAAGTTGATACTGGTCGTTGTCTTACCCACACCACCTTTTTGATTAGCTAATACAATTATTTGCGCCATTTTAGGTGCCTCCTTTATTTACGAGATTGGCTTTTTGCTTGGTGTTCCAGCTTGCCTAGGGTATTTTTTAGGTGTTTTTGTTTTTTTATCTACTATCTGTATATAACGCTGATCACCATTTGGTAGTGTAAATACAAACTCTTCGTTAACCTGACCGCCAAGCATAGCTAATGCTTTTTGACCATCGAGGAGCTCTTGATGGGCAGCTGATCCCTTCATGACTAAGAATCTGCCACCAATCTTAACAAAAGGTAATGTATACTCAGCCAAAACACTAGTACGGGCAACTGCTCGAGCCGTTGCATAATCGAAATTTTCCCGGTACTTTGGATTTTGTCCTATATCTTCTGCACGCCCGTGAACGATTTCTACGCCGGTTAAGTCGAGCGTATCAACCACTTCTTGCAAAAAATTAACTCGTTTTTTTAACGCATCAACCATTGTAATTTTTAAGTCTGGAAAGGCTATTTTCAAGGGTAATGACGGAAAACCTGCGCCTGTGCCAATATCAATTAAAGTGCTTTCAGAGCTTTTTAACTTTTGTTCATACATTGCTACAGTTAAAGAATCATAAAAATGTTTTAAGTACACGTCTTTTTTTTCAGTAATAGCCGTTAAGTTAACGTGTTCATTAGTTGCGACCAGCAACTCGTAATAACGTTCAAATTGCCGAACCTGCTGTGTTGTTAAAGTTATACCAGCACTACTTAATGCTTCGATGAAGTCTTCGTTTGTCAATATTCTGCTCCGATTTCAGTTAATTCAGCACGAAAAAGCGCCAGTTTCAGCTAATACCAGAATACCTAAAAAACGCTTAATTTTCAAGCCTTCCAGCATTAATATTTCCATCAGAAATACCAGAAATTTGTAGTAAATACCAAGCATTGAATGCAGGTACATCGATATCCTTAGCAACATGAACATTCGTTTGGCTATGCGTACTATGAAGAATGTCAGCTACCGTGGCACCAATCGCAGGTCCATCTGTCACGACATCAACCCATAAATCTTCTAATTTGTATTTTTCAGGGTGCAGTAAGTAATAAAGTGTATTGACATCGTGCATTGGTTTACCACCAGCATTAGAACCATCTTGATAGTGTCCAAACAGTCCCATCAGCATTTTTCCGGTCTCATTCATCTGAAGTAATTCAGACATAGATTTTTTGGTTAACAACGCTTTTTCAGTAACATCAAGCCCAATCATTGTGATATCCAAATCACTTTCAAAAACAATTTTCGCTGCGTCCGGATCTGTAAATACGTTAAACTCTGCCACCGATGTTAAATTCCCACCGGTAAGCGAACCACCCATTACGATTAATCGCTCTATTTTTTGTAAATCTTGTGGATACTTTTGAATTAAGTTTGCAATATTAGTGAATGCACCAACGGCTACTAATGTCGTTTGATCATCATAGCTATTCAGCGTTTCATGAATAGCATCTACAGCTTTTTTACTTATAGTTCTGGTAGAAAGCTCGCCAAATTCATAACCTGGCATTCCGCTCTTCCCATGAATATTTGATGCATCCTTAAATGGTTTGACTAGTGGTTTCTCAGCACCACGGGCCACCTTAACGTCTGGTCGATTAAAATAGTGTGTTAATTTCAAAACATTGTTTGTTGTCTTATCAACCGAAACATTACCGGAAACAGACGTAATCAGACGTACTTCAAAGTCATCATTAGTTAACAAAATTGCGATTGCTGCTGCATCATCAATGCCGGGATCAGTATCAAAAATAAGTGGAATCGTCATTATTTTACCTCTATATATTATTCAATTAATTATACCAGAACAAAAGGTTTGACTTTTCTGCTTAGTAGATTTATTATATAAGCAATCTAGGAAAGGGGGTCATAACTTTTGAGTAATTCTAACGGAAAACGCTCAATCGTTTTGGCCGCTTAATAGGAAAAGCGGTCGATTCGATTGCAGCAACCACGAAGCAAGTTTGATTTAGATTCTGCTTCGTGGTTTTTTATTTTCTTTTTTACCATATTGCCTAATAAAAAAACACGCTTTCTAGCGTGCTTTTTTATCTAATCATTATTTACGAGCAGCTAACTTAAAGTCCAGTGGTACACCGACCGCATGATGATAGAAACCAGTAATGTTGGGGTTAACCAATTCTGGCTGTGCCTGATAATATAGTGGGTTCAAAATTGCTTCTTGATGAATAATCTTCTCAAGTCCCTTTTCATCAGCAGCTCGCTTTGTATCATTCGTCGCATCAGCTCCCTTAGCCTTATTCCATAAAGCATCGTAATCGGCATTAGAATTATGATTATAATTGTTTGCATTGCCAGTTGAAGCCAGATCCAGGAATGTTGTCGGTTCGGCATAATCAGCTCCCCATTGTGTCAGCATAACTTGGAAATTTGCGTCAGTTCCATCTTGCAAACGCTGCTTAAATGGTACAAATTTTTCGGTAACCTTTAGACCTGGCAAGTTTTTACTCCATTGTCCTTGAAGATAGTTGACTACATCTTTGGCATTTGCTACTCGGTCTGTATCAGCTTCAATTTCAAGCGTAATCGACTTTTCACCTAGTTCACTTAGTCCTTCTTTGAATAGTTTCTGTGCCTCTGATTTATTATACGTATAATCTTGCTTAGCATATGTGGCAAAATCCGTACCATTCACAGTACTTAAGCCTTTAGGTGTAAATGATGTTGCTGGTGTTGAAGTGCCCGATAGAACTTGGGAATTCAACTCGGAACGATTCGTAACCATATTCAGTGCTTGTCTAATTTTTTTGTTATTTAGAGCTTTAACATTTCCTGATTGATTATATGCTAAGAATACCGTTGTGGCTTGTGGTGTTATTCGGTAGCCCTTATTTGTTTTATTGGCCTGTGACAATTGTGGCGTATTAACCAGTGCTGAATCTAACTTACCCGTCTTATACATTTGTACAGCCACTTCTGGCTTTTGAACAACTTGCAAATCAATTTCAGGTGTTTTAACATTTTTTGCATCCCAATAATACTTGTTTTTCACAAGTTTAAACTTGTTATTGGTTCCATTCCATCCTTTAAAAGTATACGGACCATTATATAATGTCTTGCTTGCTGTTGTGCCATATTTTTTGCCATATTTCTCAACAAAACTTTGCTTTTGTGGGAAAAGTGTTGGAAATGTTAGCAAGCTCTTAAATTGTGGCATTGGCTTTTCGAGTGAAACAGTTAATGTATTCCCACTCGCTTTAATTCCGAGGTCCTTCTTATCAACTTTACCTGCCTGAATAGCATCAGCATTTTTAATACCGCTATACAAATAGGCATACTCCGAAGCCGTTTTTTGATCATTGGCACGTTGCCAAGCATACACAACATCTTTAGCAGTTAACTTGCTACCATCGGACCACTTAAGCCCATTACGCAGCTTGATTGTCCAGGTCTTACCGTCACTAGATGACTTAACTGACTTAGCTAATGCTGGTTGTGGCTTGCCATTTTTATCGGCTCGCATTAAGCCTTCACCAGCGTTACCAACAACTATTATCGAATATTCATCAGTAATTGTCGCTGAATCTAACCCGTTTAGTGGTGTTGGTAATGAAAAGCGAAGTGTCTTATCATTGCTGTTCCCACTATTTCCCCACAATCCAGCAGCACGAGTGCCACCAACTACCGCTACAAGGGCTACTCCCACAAGTGTGAGTTTTTGCCAATTTTTCATTATATTTTCCTTGCTACATTCTCATCATAAATTTACTCTATTTTTTTATTCTAGCACAATGAAAAACATTTGCACACAAAATGTATTACATTTACGATACAAAACATCATTTTTAAAAATAACGATCAAAAAAAGCACTACACAATAATTGTGTAATGCTTTATGTTTACTACTTTTGTTGATGCCGCCGGTGGGAGTCGAACCCACACGGTGTTGCCACCACTGGATTTTGAGTCCAGCGCGTCTGCCAATTCCGCCACAGCGGCGTTAAATATTAAACAACTATATTAGAATACCAGTAAAATATTTGTTCGTCAACCTTTTTTTGGCTTTTCTTTTTTGACTTGATGTGTTGTATCATTAACATTTCCTGTGATGGTGTGGCTCACGTGTTTAAGCGCATTATCTAATAAAATTAAGATATGTGAATCACTTAACCCATATAATACTTCGCGGCCACGTTTTTCTGTTTCAACAAGTTGCGCCTCACGCAACAGTTTTAATTGGTGTGAAACAGCAGATTGCTCCATACCTAAAGAATTGATAATCTCTGAAACACTGTACGAGCGCTCTCTGAGCAATTCTAAAATGATCAGACGTTGCTTATTGCCTAATAGTTTAAATATTTTTTCAAGTTCTATGATGGCTTCTTTTTTCATATTTTAATTATAACAGCCTCCATATCGTAATGTATTAAATAAAACAAAAAAAGCCGCTATCTAGCGACTTTTCATTAATGATGTTTAATTCTCTTTACGTGCAACCATTGAAGATACTTTTGCATGGCGAGCAATGTAAGCTGCTTGAGATCCTAATGATCCCCAGAAGCCTTCACGAGAATGCGCACCCACAATAATTAAATCAGCACCTACTTGTGGCGCAATTTTCTGGACTAATACTTCTCCAGCTTTAGAACCATCTTCGAAAACTGTTTCAACGTTCGTAGCCCCTTTTGACAACGCATATTCCTTGTAACGAACGAGGTTAGCTTCAAATTCAGCACGCTTTTCCTTGATAAAGTCAAGGTGTAGCGCTTCGATTGCTGATAGGTCACCCATTTCAAGAATTGTTGCTATTGTCAATGTGGCACCATCTTCGCTAGCTTGATGAATCGCATTTGCCAAAGCAAAGTAACCTTGTTCTGATTCATCAACACCAACTAAGATGTTCTTAAATTGTGTTGGTTCGATGTTTAAGTTTAATTCACTCATTTTATCTCTCCTTTAGTATCGCTTAGTATCTATATTGATTAAGATCCCATTAATTGTTGTACGACAAGTTGAACATTTAAATAAGTCAGAACGGCAAATGCAATCCATCCTAAGGTTGCAATCCACTTTGGATTAGCAAATTCTTCTCCCATAATCTTCTTTGAAGACGTGAAATAGATTAATGGTGCCATAGTAAATGGCAAAGCAATTGAAAGGAAGACTTGTGATTGAACCATCAAATCATCTAACTTACCCTCAGATCCACCATAAATCAATGTGAAGGCAACAACTGGTATCAATGCCAAACCACGAGTAACAACACGACGTAGCCACATTGGAATGCGCAAGTGCAAGAAACCTTCCATGACAATTTCACCAGTAAGCGTTCCAGTGATTGTTGAGTTTTGTCCTGAAGCAAGCAAAGCAACAGCAAACAATGTTGATAAAATTGGTGATGCAATAGCACCAGCAATTGAATTATCCTTCAAAGCGTTATACATTGAACCAAATGTACCAACTTTATCAGCATGTCCAAAGAATAATGCTGCACCCAAAATCAACAATAATGAGTTAATAACGAATGCCAATGACAACTGAATATTTGAATCCCAAGTCATGAAGCGAACAGCTTCTTTAAGTTCTGACTTGTTACTTCTATCTACTTTACGTGTCTGAGATATTGATGAATGCAAGTACAGATTATGTGGCATAACAGTGGCACCGATAATTCCCAATGTTAATGTTAACTGAGAATCACCACCACCAATTGGCGTATGTGAGCTTAAAGTCTGTAATTGAGGCAAATAACCGCCAAACAGTGCTGATAATTGTGGTGTTGATAAAATAACTAGATAAGCAAAAATAACCAAAATAGTAATGATCAATGTCATGACAATAGCTTCGATTTTACGGAAACCAAATTTCATCAACAATAGCAACAAAATAACATCAAAAGCTGTGGTCAGAACAGATGCAATCATTGACCAACCGAACAATAAGTGAAGTGCTATAGCCCCTCCAATAACTTCGGCAATATCTGTAGCAATCAATGCTAATTCAGTCATGATCCATAGTACGAATCCACCAACTTTATTTGTACGATCACGTGTTGCTTGCGCTAAGTCTTCTTGCTTAACAATTCCTAACTTACCGGCCATGTACTGTAGCATCATGGCAATCAAACTAGAAATTAAAACAACAGACAACAATGTATAACGGTATTGCGCACCACCGGCTACCGAAGTAACCCAGTTACCCGGATCCATATAGCCAACAGCCACCAAGGCTCCGGGACCAGAAAAGGCCAATAATTTACGCCAAAATGACCCATTTTCTGGTACTTCTATGGAACCATTAACATCCGATAAACTTAAATCATCCTCAGTTTTTTGAACAAGGTGATGTTTCGGATTAACACTTGTAGAATCTTGCATTCTATCTCTCCTTTAGATTTCTCCTCAGAGCTAAATAAACGAATTTCGACTTGACTGAAATATCGTGAAATATTCACTTTTTGACAATTGATAAACACCAAAATAAAACATCAAGTGCTAAATAAATTTCATAAAGAATTTCATTCAACTTGGCTGTTGAAAGCTTATGAAAATTACCTAACTCGGCTATAATCGCTCTAATACATACTTTATAATACACCCAATTCTAAATTCGTCAACAAAAATTTTTTACTTACAAAAAATAAAGTTGTGTATTATCAATTTTATGATAGAAAAACATTGTATTAAAGGGGCAAAGCGCTATTTTATTAAAATATTACAAATTAGTTACGTGACATAATTTTATCTTTATATCAAATAACATTACAAGACTGATCAAATTCGTTTGTTTCAATTTGAATGGTGACATGGCTAATATCATATTTTTCTCGTAGGTCACTAGAGATATTTGCTAATAATTCTTGTTCATCTACATTCTTTTTAACAGATAGATGAACAGTCATGGCAGCTTCAGTCGTAGAAAGAGGCCAAATGTGTAAGTCGTGAAGTTGTTCCACACCTTCATGTGTTGATAAGTATCGCAAAACGTCTGACTCATTCACATTATCAGGTACCCCATTTAATGCTAAGTTAAATGTTGATTTCATAACTGGCCATGAAGTCACGGCAATAATAACACCGATAATCATTGATACGATAGGATCAATGACGTGCCAACCAGTAACTTGGATTAAAAGTCCAGCAATAATCACGCCAACCGACACACCAGCATCAGCTAAAAGATGAATGTAAGCTGTTTTGGCATTCAAATCTTGTTCATGGTGATGCCCATGTTCATCAGGAACACCTGATGCTTTAAAAAGCATAGCAGTGGCAAAGTTAATCACGATACCAACCGCTGCAACAACCATCACTAACCAGCCTGTAGTAACAGTATTTTCTGGCAAAATCAAATTACGAATACTCTCGTAAAAAATCGTTATCACCGCAAATATTAACAAAATTGTATTAAATACACTAGCTAGAATGGACATATTATGCCATCCATAAGTATGTCGTTTAGTGGCTTGTAGACCAAATACTACAACTGCAAGCCAAGCGATCATTAATGCTAATACATCACTTAAATTGTGGAAAGCATCAGCAAATAGTGCGGTTGAATGTGCTAATTTAGCAAATACTAACTCAGATAAAACAAAAATCATATTTAAAGAAATACCTATTAAATAAGGCATTTGTTTCATTTTTAACTGCTCCATTGGTTTCTTCATATTTTCACCTCGATTCTATTTTAACACTTTATCTGAAAAATAATTCATATATTTAAAAAAGTAGCAGATTAATCTGCTACTTTTTAGGGATTCATATTTATTTAAAGTTTTAACTCTGAAAAGAATTCGCCTGCATCCCCAACAATCTGATCCACATCAAATGGCGTAGCAATACGTTCAAAATTGATTGACATCACCGGAACTGCCGGACTAGCATACTGCAATAATCCAGCAAAAGGATAAACTTTAAAGCTAGTGCCTACAATAACAATTAAATCAGCATTTCGTACCCATAGGGCTGATTTTTTAACGTCAAAAGGCATTTCTTCGTAAAATGTAATTCGCGGACGTAATAGGGCATTGTCTGCACGTCTCATTGCATGCAAGTAATCCTGATAGGGAGATTTCTGGCCATCAACAGGCGCATACACATCATATAATGAGCCATGAAAACGGATCAATTTTTCTGGATCCGATGCCGCTTTGACATGCAAATCATCAACATTTTGCGTGATAATTTTGGCCTTACCTTGTCGAGTTAAAGCTGCCATTTTTTTGTGAATAACATTTGGAACAGCCTCGGGAAAGTACATATTATCAATCATAAATTGATACTGTTTTTCGGGCTCATTATGAAAAGCTGTTGCACTCAATAGGTATTCAGGTTGCAAACTAATGCCATCATAAATACCACCTTTAGAACGGTAATCCGGTATTCCTGATAAAGTTGAAACACCCGCTCCGGTCATGAATACAATATTTTTGGCGTTGTCAAAGCGCTTTTGAATTTCTGCTGTGACTAACATGAATATCCTTTCTTTATGAATGTTAACTGATAATAATTAATTTAGTCTCTTTCAATGTAAGGTAGCGCTAACTTTTGGAATAGTTCCGACACTTTTAGAGCATATAGTTCTTTGAAAAAGGTTGGTTTATCAGCTTCATTATCCGGTGGCGATACTACAAAACTATTTTGATTATCATTTTTACTTAGCCCAACGTAAGCTGTCTTCTGCGTCTGAAAATCGGTCATTTCCGAATGATATATTGTAAATACTTGATTAACTGGTAAATCCAATTGACGTTTTGACAAGACACTTGTTAATGTGACATATTCTTTAGCGTTTACAGTAGGTTTGCCCCATCTTGTCAATACTTCGTCAATGCCTTCAAACAAAGAAACCATTTGATGACGAATATTACGTGCCTGCTTCAGATCAGCTGCCATTACAGGTTTAATAAGCGAACTCGCGGCCGTGTAAGCTAGCGGATATTTTTGTTGCAACTCGGCAACAAAACTGCTGTCAGAAATCGTATTAGCAAATACTAATGCATCCAAGATCATGAGTAAACGCCATAAACTTTCATCATCCACTTCACCATTTTCAGGCGTTAACTCAGCGTTAAGCCCAGAAAAATAAGCCTTTACCGTCGCAGAAGTTGTAATGCCTTGCTTAGCTAATTCACGATAGGTGATTGCATGAACAACTGTACGATGCATGCGCGTTGCAATTTGTATCAGCTGATCGTCTAATTTTCCATCATTGAATGTTAGCGCAAAAAATACTTGTGGGGCAATGCCATTTAATGTTAATAGCATTTTTAATAACTCATTACCAAGCAAGAAATCACTCTCAGTTTTGTTAGCAATTTCTATTAGCAAACGTTGTCCTAAAATTTCTTGTGAAACTTGGTCGATATGTAATTCCCCAGTCTCTCCTCCATTAACACGTGTCATCACAGTTCCTGGATAGACACCATTAACGTTATCCAACAAATCTTTAATTTTTGGGTTCATTTCTTATCTCCATTAATATTTTTTTGGCAACACTTGCATCCACATGACTGAGGGATATTAGCCGTGATACTACTGCGGAAATTTCATCGGTTTTTGCGCCTACTTGCATCGCTAACGCGCGATACTGCATTCGCATGTGTCCCCGTTGAATACCGCCTGAGGCAATTGATTTTAAGGCGGCTAAATTTTGCGCCAACCCAACAGATAAAATCACACCACGAAGTGTGTCAGCATTCACATCACCTATGATTGACAAGGCCTGCTTAGCATCTGGCATAGCCGAAATTGCACCGCCAACCGTGCCAACAGATATAGGCAATGTCAGCTCACCATGAAGTTTACCGTTTAAAATTGTCCAAGTTACTAAACCACGGTATTGACCATCACGACTTGCATAGGCATGACCACTAGCTTCTACAGCTCGCCAATCATTCCCCGTCGCCAAAACCACAGCACTAATGCCGTTAAAAAGACCTTTATTCTCCGTAGTTGCACGGTAAGGATCGTTTTTGGAAAAATGGTTTAATGCGACTATTTTCTGAGCTACTTCACGACCACCTATGCGCTCAAAATCGACATCACCAGTCACTGTGACCAATTGATTTGTGGCATAATTAGATAAAATCACACCTAAAGGTATGAACTTTTCGAACAATGGTAATTCTGCTTCTAAAATTGTATTAACAATATTAGCGCCCATTGCGTCTTTTGTGTCGATAATAAAGTCAACACTCGTTTCCGTTTTCGAGATGTTTCTTACTCGAACATCACGCAAACCACCACCGCGTTTATAAATCGATGGTTTGGCTTGCTTTGCCTTAGCAAAAATCTCATCGCGATGTAAGTTAATGAATTCATCCACACCAGCAGCATCAACCAGCAGCATTTGGCCGATCATAGCAGTATCCGCCATGATGACATGAACCCCATTAGATAACATTTTGGCACCATTATTAGCTGCTGCAATCACACTTGGCTCTTCAATAGCCATCGGCACACTAAAATGTTGTTCATCAATCAGAATATCATGAACAACGCCCATTGGCATGCGAAAATCACTAATATAATTCTCAACCATTTGAGCGTTAACTGGGCTTTGACGACTTGAAAATGATAATCGTATATCTTCTTTTAAATTTAATGCGAGTAAACGCTCATCGGGTGTTAATTCATAAAATTTTTTACTCATCCTGCTGTGCTAAAGTCTCAGCAATTAGACCTTCGCGAACCCCGCTTTCTGAAAATATAACTTTAGGTGAATTAATTTTTCTCATAAGATTCAATAATGGTAGTAAGCCACTGACAATAATATCAGCGCGAGAAGTTTCTAATCCGGCAATTTTCTCACGTTCTTTTCGTGTCATCTGTCGGATTTCTTCAAAAATCTGCTCAACTAAGTCAACTGGCATCTCAAATCCATGAATCATACTTACTTCGGTTTCACCAAGTCGTGTACGTGCCATACGCGCGAGCGAACGATTTGCCCCACCTAATAAAATAACTGGCTTTTGGTATTGCGTTTCCAACCACTGCAACGTGTTATACTGACTTAATATATAATCACTTGCGGAAGCCAGATTGTTCGGCATGATATTATTAGCTAAGTGATATTGTTCTGATAAAGTAACTGCGCCAAAAGATAAGCTTACAGCTTCCTTGCTGCGTCGATTATCCACAGCAATCAATTCAACTGAAGCACCACCAGTATCTAGAATCACACCCTCGGTAACATTTAAGGTTGAGATCACACCCAAATAATCATAATATGCTTCTTGATCACCCGTCAAAACTTGAAACTGAATTCCCGTTTCTCGTGCGACACGATCTAAAAACTCAGTTTGATTTTTAGCCATACGAACTGCTGCCGTTGTAATCGCACGGACTTTCGGATGAAAATTGATATATTTAGATTGAAAATATTTTAGCGCCTCAATAGTACGCAAAATTGGTGTTTCTTTTAGTAGTAGTTCTTCTCCCATATTTTGAGCAATACGCGTGTCTCTTTTTTCGCGGATTAACTCAGTATGAGTACCATCATCATGCAGCTCTTCGACTACCATTCTAGCAGAATTACTACCAAGATCAACGATTGCTAAATAGCTCATATAGACATCCTAATCAATTTTATTAGTTTAATTGTACCATGTGATGGTACACTATATATATGAAAATACTATTAATTGCCCTTGGGGCGCTCAGTTTTGCTATTGGTACCATCGCGATATGGATTCCCGGCTTGCCAACAACAGGATTTTATGTCCTAACCGCAATTTTGTGGTCTAAATCTTCTAAAAAGCTAGATAGTTGGCTACACAACAATAAATATTATCAAAAGTACGTTGACGAAGCTGTTTTTGATCGGCAACTATCACTAAAGGGGCGGGCTTTAATTTATTTAGTGACTGCTGCCATGATGGCTATCCCATTTTTCAAGACAGATATGGTTTGGCTAAAATGGGTACTACCACTCACCTCGTTAACACAGATTATATCAATGGAAAGCTACTATCGTGGCTATCTTTGGCGCGACGGCATTCCCTTTACCAAAGCAAAAACACGTGAGTAATTCAAATAAAAAAATACTTCCCTCAAACAAATATGAGGGAAGTATTTTTTTATTGCGCGTCTAATGTTTCACCAATAACATTTAAGTTATATTCAGCAACGCCATAAGATAGTACGGGTACCGAACTACCAAACTGTGTGCCTGTTGTTTTACTGCCCAAGTTTAATGACTTGCGTAGTAGATTTGTAACACGTTGCTTTTCTGATGCTTTCACCATTTGGTAACTCACACCATTATACATATCACCAACGCCCTGTAAATGATCAGATTTCTGATTTTTAGTGGCTGCCATGTAAGATAAAGCAATTTTTGTCACATTATTATAAGTTAAGTCTGTTTCTGCATTTTTAGATATTGATTTCATAAACTTTGCATTCAGTAGAGTTTTAGCGCTGGCTGATTTTTTAACCAAAGCTTTCAAAACTAGCCGTTGACGCTTTTGTCGACCGTAGTCTCCCTCTGGATCGTCATAACGCATTCTTGAAAATGACAACGCGGCGTAGCCATCCATTGTCGTATACGTTTTAAAATTCTTACCATCAGAGGCATATTCATATTTTTCTTGATTTTTGTAAAATTTATAAACATCAGACTTGTCATTTTCAGGCTGATAAGTGAATGTTAGTGGAGACTTAACTTTCACGCCACCTACTTGATCAATAACTTTTTCAAGTCCGCCCATGTTAACCAGAGCGTAAAAGTCAATTGGTACGTTCAAATAGTTTTGCAACGTAGACATCGTTGCCCCAACACCAGCAATTGGAAATGCAGCATTAAGTTTTTGTGGAAAAGTATCTTCTCGACCGACAATTGAAACCATAATATCACGAGGGATTGACAACATTGTCGTTGTTTTAGATTTTGGATTAACAGTGATTAGCATCATAGAATCGGTTAACCCTGTTCGATCACGTGCTAAAGCACCTGTGTCTGTACCCAGTACTAAAATTGAAAATGGTTTGCCATCTTTTAAGACTTGGTTAACATCACGAGCTTTTGTAATATTCGCACTACGATGCATTGTATCAACCGATTCTTTGATATTACTCAATAGCATCGATATCACAACGCCACCAATAATCAACAGAATAACAATTATACTAACAATCCAACGCAATTTTTTATGTCGTCTTTTAGGTTTTCGTGGTTGCTTATCGTCTGGTCTTGGCGCTTGATTTTGACGTGCCATTCGACTCATGTTATTATCCATTGTTTTGTACCCCCAGGGATATCCTGATTTAATATTATACCATTAAAACCAAGAATGGCGCTAATACAATTAAGTTAATAATAACGCCATATTAATTAGGTTAGCCGATTTATTTTAGAGCTTTTGTTGACATTTTTGTTTAAAACTTGTCTAATCAATAACAAAAAAACACTCACAAGAAGTGAATGTTTTTGTTCAACATATTAATCAGCTGCTAATGCATCAATTGTATTCAAATTAGCCGCTCGACGCGAAGGAACAAATGAAGCAACTAGAGCAATAACAAGAGAAATCACTACCGCAAATATAACATTACCAAGAGAAACCTGTACAATATCAAATTTAATTAAGCCATACAAAGCTGCGTTCATAGCAAATTGTCCTAGATAAGCTGTGACAATACCAAGAACAGCTGAAATGATTCCCATTAACAGCGCTTCATTTGTAAATAAACCACGAATATCTTTTGAACGTGCACCAAGTGCGCGCAATACACCGATTTCTTTGGTACGTTCAGAAACAGACATATAAGTTGTCACAATAATCATAATCGCTGATACGATCAATGAAATTCCGGCAATGGCAGCCAATACATATGAAGCCAAACTTGTAATTGTGTTAATCGTGTCTAGCACACTACCAATGGATACTGCCACGACGGCTTGCTTACCATTATCCTTGATTTTGTTAACCGCACTCACTGTTGACTTTACGTTTTCCGTATCATTAACCTTTAATGTCAAATAGTTAGCTTCGGTCATGGCATTAGCCTTTGCTAAGTCTTTTTTCATTGCAGCAAATGTAGTTGCAAACACTGTACCAGCTTGTCCGCCGTCAGTGATTCCAACAATTTTCATTGTTGATGTCACAGGAACTGCTTGATTATTTTGATTATAAGCTACGTAAGTATACGTGATACTCTTACCAATCAAAGATTTCCAATTTTTATTAGCTTTTTGAGCAAATGTTTTGTCAATCACAATTTCATTGTCACCAGATGGCTTGTGCCCCGCCTTGATGACTTTGTCGGCATAGATTGGTGACCATGTTTGTACCTGCGTACCAGCCTGTGATTGTGCTTTCCCGTACTTGAATACAGCACCATTAAACTCATATCCTTGATAAGTCTTGGCAACATTTTTTACATTACTAACTTTTTTAATTACATTATCAGAAAAAACAATCGACGAGTAATTTGTTGTTGATGCTTGCGCTCTGGCTTGAACACGTTCATTGCTTGACGCATCATCATCATCTAACGTGTTCTTAACAACAGTTGGATAGTTAGGATTAGCCAACGAACTAACTTGATTATTAATATACCCTTTAATACCATTACCCAATCCGAGGAATAGTATTACCGAGAAAACACCAATAGCCGATCCGAGAATAATCAAAAAGTTTTGTAATTTTTTATACTTCAAATGATCAAAGGCCATGTCCCAAACTGATCTAGTTGACAACGGTCTCGATGTTAACCGATCAGGTGCCGATGGTGCCTCAAACTTGTCTTTCAAATTTTTTTCTTCATCAATTTTTCCATCAGCCATGTGCAAAATACGCGTTCCGTAATTAGCTACCGCTTGTGAATGCGTAACAACAATAACCAATTTACCTTCTTGGGCGATTTGCTCAAGAAGCTCCAGTACTTCAGTGGTATTCACAGAATCTAATGCGCCCGTTGGTTCATCAGCAATCATGACATCAGGATCTGCTGCTAACGCACGCGCAATGGCGACACGCTGCTTTTGACCACCGGAAAGTTGTGATGGATACTTATGAACATGCTCGCTCAAACCAACTTTTTCCAATAATTCCATGGCACGTTGTTTACGTTGCGCGGATGATAAAGTAGTCATGTTTAAGCTGGTTTCAACATTTTCCAAGTTCGTTTGATAATTAATTAGGTTAAAGCTTTGGAAAATATAGCCAATCGTCTCACGACGATAAACATCTAACTTCTTTTCTTGTTTATGATCTAATCGATTTCCGTTGATCAACACATCACCTGAAAAGTTTCGATCAAGGCCACCAATAATATTCATTAGTGTTGATTTACCGCCACCTGATTCACCAAGAATGGAAACAAATTCACCTTTATCAAATGATAAGTTGATCCCCTTCAAAACTGGAAATTCATCTTTTCCTAAAAAATAGGATTTATGAATATCTTTTAATTCTAAAAATGACATACTTTTTCTCCCTCTTTTGAATTTACTATGTCGTTTAATATGCAACCCTTTTAAAAATAGTTAAATTAGTACACTACTTTTGACTAGTTGTAATCTAGTATACAATAGTCATGTTCTTTTTCAATCTTTTCCGTTAAATATTTTAGTTTCTTATTTATTTCTTCTGTTTGATCAAATGTGAAAAACACTACTATGCCGACTCAAATTAAGCTTTATGGCTTGATCTAATCGAATAAATAATCGGTACGACAGTAATTAATACTAAGGACAGAATCATTAATGCTATAGTCCAAAATTCAGAAATCATTCCTAAAAAACCACCACCAATCATCATAAACCCGCCAACAACAAACATCAAACCACCAATACGTTGCGTCTTAAACCAATTTATATCATTATTCAGAGCGGTTGGTATTCGTATCCCAACAAAGCGATTTCGCTGTGTTTTGGGCATGTAGTTACCTAATGCTATAAATAAAATGCCAATAGTCGGCAACAATATACTAGTTATATTGATGTGATTACCTAATCCATAAGCAAATATATAAGATAATAAAATGTTATTGCCTAATGGAATAGACCAACTAATAATTGTATGCATTTTATTATTTTGACTACGAGCAACTATTTTCGTACGATAAATAATTAGAAACAGGTGCAAGAGTGTTGCTATTATTGGCCAAATAATGATAAGCCATACTTTATTAGCATATCTATCCACTTCTCCGTTAATATTAAAATGGATTGGAAGCTCAACTGGCAGCTTCGTCCACAATATTAGCCCATAAAAAATGGGTAATAAGGTAATAATTAGTGGTAAAAAGCTTTTTTTATTTTTCATTAGTAAATCCTTTCAACCATAATGTGGCTTCTTCAAACACAGATAAATTTAATTCATAATAAATAAAATTTTTATATTTATCTTCTCTTATCAAATCAGCTTGTTTTAATTGGGCTAAATGTGATGATATTGTTGCTTTACTCAATTCAAAATGATCCGCAATGCTTCCCGCTGACTGAGGCCCTTCTTTCAGTAGTGTAAGAATATCGCGCCTGACAGGATTCGAAATCGCTTTCAGTGTATTTTGTAAACTCATTATTTCTTTCCTTTACCTATTTCGCTATATTTCTAAATAGATTATAACATCTATTTAGAAATATAGCGAAATAGGTAAGAATAAAAAAGACAGTAATCATGATTACTGTCTTTTTTATAAAGTTATGGTTTATTTTGAACATACTTCCAGTAAGCATTAATTATTTTTGCCGCAATCTTACCATTGGTACCATCTAAATAATTATTCATACCTGGGATAGCCATGGCCATGACCATCGGTTGTCCCGGTACATAAGCAACAATGGATTCTGTATAAGTCGTATGTCCATTGGTTGTCGTTTCGGCGGTTCCTGTTTTAGCATAAACATGTGGTTCAAGTTTATGTATATCTGTTCCACCAGTATTGTACGTGTCCGTACCATTTGCAACACGATTCATTCCTTCATGGATTACTTTCCATTCGTCAGAATCCAACTGAACTTGCCCTTGTATATTCGGTGTGGCTGTCCACACTGTACGCTTTTTTGAACTATTAGTTGAACTTTGTAATATTGAGCTTACCAAATGAGGCTGAATCAAATACCCACCATTAGCAATTGTAGAAACGTATCGTGCAAGTTGAAGTGTTGTATAGGTGTCATATTGACCAAATGATTCGTACAAATATTTACCAATATTTGACCCTGTAGTATCTCCGCGATAACCAGCAGTTTCTCCGCTGACATCAATACCTGTTTTTGTCCCTAATCCGAATTGTCCTAACCCATTACGTAATGTCTGAAAGGCATCAGAATTCAATGCTAATGCCGATCCCGAGCTATAAGTCTGTCCACCAATCTTCATACCCAATTGAACGAAATAAGTGTTCGAAGAACGCTCTAAGGCTGTTTGTGCATCAACTGAAACAGGCGTACCTGTTTTATTCCAATATGATGTGATTGTTGGTGTTCCCGCAATTTTAATAGCTTGATCCAACAATGTAGAATTTGAGGGAGTAATCACACCTTTTTGGAAAGCTGTAGCTAATACCGCCGGCTTAACCACAGATCCCATGACAATAGCATGGTTAATATTTCCCAACGGATCAGCTGTTTTTGTTCCGGTTGAGTAATCTCTGTCTACGCCTGCCATAGCATAGATACCGCCAGTATAGGGATTCATTACTGTAGCATAAGCACCTTGAACATCCCCAGTTGGTAAATTGTCTTCCAAAATTTTCTGAACTTCTTTCTGAAAGTCAGCATTAATGGTTAATTTAAGACTATCTCCAGACTGCCCTTTGTATTTTACAGAAGATGATTTTACCGTACCGTCAGAAGCAGTTGTAACTACAGTCTGTGAGGCTGATCCCTTCAATAAGGATTCATAGCTAGATTCCAAATTAGAACTACCAACTGATTCATTTTGTGAATATCCTTGTGCTAAGAGTGTGTGTAACTTATCATCTGGCAACCCATTATCTTCACTAGTTACTGTACCAATCAAAGCCTTAAAATCGTTTCCTTCAGGATATTGTCTTGCCCAGCTTGTACCTATCTTAATACCAGGGAATTGGCTTAAACGCTCGCCAATCTCCGCTAATTCTGTTTCTGTCACATCGTCTTCTTTGATAAATGTCGTTGACAATGAATAAGCACCGCTCATCCGCTGAAATATCATTGCATCATTATCACTAACTTTTGAAAGCAAGTTATGCTCTTCTACATAACTTACCGACAGACTATTAATCTCTGATGTCGTCAGGCTACTACCATTCTTATGTTCTTTAGCAACGTGTTTCTGCACCTTAGCCGCGTTAGTTGCGTCAGCCAAATAAAAGTCAGCTTTAGAACGATCACTGAGGCGGGTCGTATCAACTGTCAAATATTTTCCAAGTTTAATTGCAGTGCTTCGCATTGTGCTAGAAGTAATATTAGTACCACGCGTAAATGTAATCGCCGTTTGCGCCTTGTTTCCAGCCAGAACACGGCCGGTTGAGTCGTAAACTAAACCTCGTGGTGTATTTCCTTTTTCAACGGTCTCTTCACTTCGGTTGACTTCAGCCAAATAATTGGCTCCCTGCTTAATCGTTAAAAACCCTAATTGTACAACTAGGGCAACCATTAGTATAAACGATATAAACAACAAAATTCGCAGACGTGTCGGTAAGTTAGCACGTGCGTCATTTTTATTATCTCGCTCTTCTAGATATGGATTGTGTTTCATAAGTATTGTGTACCGCCAATTTAATAATTACCTTATATACCATACCACAAAACGGGTTTTACTCGCTAAAAAAGCTCATTTTAAGCACGGCCCATCATTTTTTTGAGCAATCGATAGACGCCATATTTAAAGGGATTAACAGGCATCATGAAGTTTCCTACCAGTTGACGTGCTTGTCCCTCAAAAGTCGTTTTGAATCCTAGTACACCATCGCTACCATCGAACTTTCCAGCAATGCCGTAGAAGTTATAGCGCTTGAGTCCTGCCTGAACTGCCTTGTTGATCATAACGTCTTGTATTTGATAAGGGCCGTAATAGTCCATATACTCTTCATAAGTGCCTGAATACAGATAATTCATTTCTTGAGGTTGCTGTATAAATAATGCACCAGCGACGACGACTGTCGATTTACCAGCAGCTTCTTTCTGTTGTTCCGCTTTTAATATGCGCTTGCTATGTTGATTTTTTTGATCATCAAATTCAGCATACTGACGCTTAAATTTATCATTCGTAGGATATTTTTCGATCTTCTGATTAATTTTGGCCAGTTTGGCATCTAATTCAGAGATTTTTTCATTCTCTTCCTTAATATAGTTGTCAAAGTTTAGTTCAGCAAAGACAAATGTTGCCTCATCGCCATACACATCATATACTGTTTGATAAAAATTCAAGTTTTTATCTTTATAATGTAACCTATCGGCAGTTTTTTGTGTTAATTCCTTAAAATCTGGCAAGTCATCTCGTGTTAATTGACGTAAACGAATACCGAACTGAGCATTCTTTTTTAAATAATACTGAGCCTTCTTATTATACGAGGCACGAACAGATTTCTCATCGGTTAATTCTGACAAATCTTTGATATACTCCCATTCTGGAGAACCAGCTGTAGTGAAACCATCTACAAATGGCAAATGAGTAAATCCAAGCTTTTTCATCTCTTCGATAAACACCGTATTCTCTTCACCTAGAAGATCGCCATGGTTATTCGTCATTTTCAAAGTCACATTTGGCCTTACTTCAATATAAAGCCCTTTATTCTCGCGTGAAAACTTTACGAAATTAGACATGAAAAAAGCCAACAATTCATGATTTTCAAAATCCAATAATGGCCCACGATCAATTGAAAAGATGTATCCCATATGTACCTTTTCACGCATGACCAACGCTGCAGCCACTACCTTGTCGTCAGCTTTGATACCTAACAACCATATTTTATAGCCTCGTTTTTGTAATAATTCAGCTTGTTCACCTGATTGTAAAAAGGTACCCACAGAACTTTGCTTTTCAAATTCTGTATATTCTTCTTTTGTTAATTCAGTAAATTTGTACAACATTTTTTATACCTCTGCACTCTACTATACATGAGAACACAAAAAAAGTGGATAGCAACTATCCACTTTTTGGTGTTATTAATGTGCGTCAATGACGATCCATCCGTCATAATAACCTACACCAGCTTCGGTGAAGCTAGAGTTAACAATAAATTCAGTGTGACCACCGTTAACCATACCTGTTTCATAGTACCAAGCATTAATTACAGTTGCACCTGCAGCAAAACCATTAGCAACAACTTCAGGAGTTGATGATGATTCATGCAAACCAAACCAGTTAGATGATGTTGCAAGAGCTTGTGCACGGCTTTGAGCTTGTGCTGTCAATGAAGCTGAAATCTTAATTGGTGACAAGCCAAGAGTAGCACGCTTTGCATTCCAAGCATTAATAGTAGCATCAGCTGTTGTTGAAGTTGATGAGCTGTTGCTTGTATTGCTTGTATTTGATGTTGAAGCAGTATTATTAGAAGTTGATGATGATTGTGTAGAACTTGATGATTGTGATGTTGTTGCAGTTGATGAACTTGAAGTTGAAGCAGATGATGCTGACAACTTTAAAGTTTGACCAACAGTAATCACATTAGCATTTGAAATGTTATTAGCAGCTACTAAGTTAGCTACTGTTGTCCCGTTTGCTGCCGCAATCTTGTTTAATGTATCACCTGACTTAACAGTGTATGAACCATTTGAGGCAGTTGCTGTGTTATTTGATGTTGTTTGAGTTGTCGTAGTTGATGATTGCGTTGTTGTTGAGCTTGAAGTTGATGAAGCTGATAACTTCAATGTTTGACCAACAGTAATCAAGTTAGCATTTGAAATGTTATTAGTTGCTACCAAATTTGCTACCGTTGTACCATTTGCTGCTGCAATCTTGTTTAATGTATCACCTGACTTAACAGTGTATGAACCATTAGATAATGAAGTTGTTGTAGTTGAGCTCTCTGATGATGAACTTTGTGTAGTAGTTGATGATGAAGATGCAGTTTGTAGTTGCTGTCCAACAAAAATCAAATTAGCATTTGAAATGTTATTAGCTTTAACCAAAGCGTCAACAGTTGTACCGTTTGCTGATGCAATCTTGTAAAGTGTGTCACCAGCTTTAACTGATACAGTATTAGCAGAAACTTGAGCAGCACCAGCAACGGCAAAAGCACCGGCAGCTGTAACGACAGATTTAGCAATAGTAGATTTTTTCATAATAGTCAAACTCCTAATAGGGACTCATATTCAGTAATATATTTTAATTTAAATTCTTTTCCGTCTTCTCGACAATTCCTAGTATAGCAATCCGCTGTGTCATGGATATTTTCTGTACTTTGCACTTTGTTGTCAATATATCAAAGGAGTTTCTTTTGTAACAAAACAAACATCTAAATGACAATTGTGTGTCAAAATATAGAACCGGCAATACATGGATACCAGTTTCTTGATAACGTTTGAATTTTTGCCACATGGTCCCCGTTATTTACAGCAATAAAGTGGTTCCCACCGACATAAATACCCACTTCATATGGTGCATTCTGTGTGCCCCAAAATAGCAAATCTCCTGGTGTCGCTTGTAAAACGCCCAATAAATGATGCATTTGTTTAATGAGATGCGCTGGTGAAGCATCCCAATGCGATCCTTCGGGTAATGGTACTTGCGCTCTCATAAGCTGTTGAGCAACAAAACGACCACTATTGTAGTCGTTGAATGTTTTTCCTAAGTTATCTAATGCTAATTTTAAATAATCATTTTGCATATTATTGTGCGTTAATAACAATCCAACCGTTGTAATAGCCAACACCTGCTTGTGTGAAGTTAGGGTTAACAATAAATGCTGTGTGCCCGCCGTTCACCATACCTGTTTCATAATACCAAGCATTAATAACAGAAGATCCAGCACCAAAACCATTTGCAACAACTTCAGCAGTACCGGAAGACATATGTGTACTAAACCAGTTTGACGATGTTCCAATTGATTGTGCGCGACTTTGAGCTTGTGAAGTCAATGATGCAGAAATTGTAACGGGTGATAATCCTAATTCTGCACGCTTTGCATTCCATGCGTTGATTGTTGCATCTGCCGTTGTGCTACCAGTTGAAACGTTAGTTGTTGTTGCAGTGGCAGTAGTATTAGTAGTTGTCGTTTGCGTTGACGAAGAAGCTGATGATGCGCTAGATGTTGAACCGCCATTAGCCTTGTACGCATTGTACTCAGCCATTGTCATGTAGCCATCATTATTAGTGTCAGCCGCAGCAACATAAGTGATATTGTCACTAGTTGATGATGAAGCACTTGATGTGCTTGCTGAAGATGAGGCCGTTGATGTGGTGGCTTGCGCTGATGATGATGTTGACCCACCGTTAGCTTTGTATGCATTATACTCAGCCATTGTCATGTAACCATCATTATCTGAATCTGCTGCTGCAATATATGTGATATCTTCTGTAGCTGATGAAGCGCTTGCTGATGAAGCTGATGATTCTGTCGCAGCTGATGATGTTGAGCCGCCATTTGCAACATATGTATTATATTCATCAAGCGTCATAAAGTTATTGCTGTCTGTATCAGCTGCTGCAATATATTTCAAATTACTTGTGTCAACAGATGAAGATTGTGCAGAAGCTGCTGTCACAGTTGTAGCAGCTGAACTGGTTGCTTGAGTAGTTGAAGCCTTCAATGACAATTCTTGTCCAGTCAAAACAAGGTCAGTATTTGACAAACTATTCAATGAAGACAATACTGATGCATCTACACCAGTTTTTTCAGCAATCTTTGATAATGTATCACCTGATTGCACTGTATATGATGTACCGTCTTCTGATAAACCAGAAACTTCTTGTGTTGCGTTAATTTCTAGTGATGAACCTGCTAAAATCAAATCTTTGTTGCTAATTCCATTAGCCTTAGCTAACGCATCAACAGTAGTATTGTTTGCTGCTGCAATCTTTGACAAAGTGTCGCCTGATTGCACTTCTACTGTATCAGCAGAAGCTGCTGCATGTCCACCAACAAAGGCCGCAGCACCAGCTGCAGTAGTCAATAAAGTCTTCTTAAAAAATTTACCCATATTCTTATGTAACTCCTGAATGAATTGTATTAACTCGTAATAATTAAATTTTAGATTTACTGTTAAGCAAATCTTAATAACATTAATTAGTATATCCGTTTGTTGTAACGTGTGTATTGTGCGACTATATCAATATTGTAACAATATTACTGAAATATGTCATACTCGAATAAACGTTGATACATAGGTATTTTAAGACCTTTTAATAATTTAAAAATGAACTCATTCCACATAAAAATGGTGAAAAAGTACGCTTCATTTTGCATTTTTCACCATTTCAATATTATTAAATCCAACTAAAACTCTTAAGGTTTTCTTTAAAATTGTAAAAGCATGCTGCCATAAGTAAAGCCAGCACCGAATCCAGTTAGCAATACCCGTTTTCCTTTTAAGCTAACTGACTTATTTAATTCATCTAGTCCAATAGCGATCCCAGCAGATGATGTATTACCATTCGTAACAACGTTTGTTGAAAACTTTGTCATTGGTTCGCCGAGATCATTTGCAATATACTCGATCAAACGTAAATTTGCTTGATGGGGTATAAAGTAATCAATATCACTAGTTGATAAATTATGTTCGCTCAAAAAATTGCGGATATGATCTGGAACAATAGTTGTTACTTCATCAAATACATTACGTCCTTGTTGTGAAAAAGCATCTATTTTTGGATAGTTATCCACAGATAGACTTGTCAGTGGTGCTATTCGCCCTGAATGTACAACATCGGCATTCCCGATTGTGTGCATTTTTTCAGCTTCCACAACACCGGCATCATCAGCTGTCATCAGCACTGCTCCTGCACCGTCTCCAAAAAAGACAGTACTGGTGCGATCCTTGAAATCCATCATTTTGGAGTTGACTTCCGCAGAAATAACTAATGCATTCTTATATTGACCAGATTTAATAAACTTGTCAGCTGTGCTCAATCCAAAAACAAACCCTGAGCAAGCTGTTACAATATCGTAGGCCCAAGCATTTTCAGCATGTAAATTGCGCTGTACTAATGCTGCCGTTGACGGTGCCAATCCATCTGGGGTAAATGTTGTTACAATAATTAGATCAATATCTTCTGGTTTAATATCAGTTTGGCTCAATACTGACTCCGCGGCACGTGTCGCTAAATCACTCGTATTTTCACCTTGCAATGATATATGTCGCGTTTTGATACCAGTATGAGCCTGAATCCACTCGTCACTGGTATCTATGATTTTTGCTAAATCATTATTAGTCACGATGTCTCTAGGTACATAATGTGCACTTGCGAGTATTTTACTTCCGGACATTGTAACTCTCCTTAAAAAATTGCATACTGCCATATATTACACGCTATTTTATACTCTAACTATTGTATCGAATTTAAGAAAAAAGTCCACTACTTGATTTTTTTACCATACAAAACTATTGCTCATTACCTTGTCAAATAATAAATAAAATCACCCTGTTAAGAGTGATTTTATAATTTCTATTGATTTGCTTTTAATGTCTGTAATCTTTCTTCTGTTGCGTTAAGTTTGGCTTGCCAATCAGCTAATTTTTCTTTTTCCGCAGCAACAACCGCTTCAGGGGCCCCAGAAACGAACTTATCATTTCCTAGTTTTCCTTCAGCTCGTTTTACTTCCCCAGCAAATTTTTTCACTTCAGTTTGTAAGCGTGTTATTTCTTCGTCAATGTCAATCAGCTCAGCCAGTGGAACATAAATTTCAGCACCTGAAATTACTTGTGACATTGCCAAATTAGGAGCTTGCACATCATCACTGATTGTTAACGTTTTAGGATGAGCAAAACGATTAATGTAATCAGCATTCGCTTCAAAAATGTGCTTCAAACTATCATCCGTGGTTTGAATCATTAAATCAATTGGTGTAGACATTGGTGCATTTGCTTCTGCTCGGATATTACGAACAGCTACAATCAAATCCTGCAACGATTTGAAGGCTTGTTCTGCGTCAGGATTGCTTAACTCTTCGTGCACGACCGGATATTTTACAATGGCAAAATCGGCTTCGCTGCCATTTTGAGCTGGCATTTCCTGCCAAATAGCTTCAGTAACAAATGGCATGATTGGTTGTAATAGACGTAATGTCTGATCCAATACGTAGGCCAATGTTTGCTGAACTGGTGCCTTATCTTGATCACCATTCAAAGTTTCCTTGGTCATTTCGATATACCAATCGGCAAAATCAGACCAAATGAAGTTGTACAACTCACGTCCTGCTTCACCAAACTCGAATTTGTCAAAATTACGTGTTACATTCGTAACCACTGTATTCAAACGTGACAAAATCCATTGATCAGCTAATGTTAATTGACTCATATCTGGTAACGTAGATGGTGTATCTTCATCCAAATTCATAATAACATAACGTGACGCATTCCAAATTTTGTTAATGAAGTTCCAAGCCGAATCCATCTTTTCGTAAGTAAATCGTAAATCTTGTCCCGGAGTTGACCCCGTTACTAGGAACCAGCGTAATGCATCAGCACCATATTTTTCAATAACATCCATCGGGTCAACGCCATTACCCAATGATTTTGACATTTTACGCCCTTCACCATCACGAATTAAACCATGAATCAAGACATTTTTAAAAGGTCGTTGTCCAGTAAATTCTTTCCCCTGGAACATCATCCGTGCTACCCAGAAGAAAATAATATCATAGCCAGTTACTAATGTATTTGTTGGATAATAACGGGCGAAGTCACCGTCTAGCTTTTCTGGCCAACCCATGGTTGAAAATGGCCATAGAGCAGATGAAAACCATGTGTCCAAAACATCCGGATCACGCTCCCAGCCGTCACCTGCTGGTGCTTCAGTACCAACATATAATTCTTCTTTATCTGTTCCTTTATTTTTGTACCAAGCAGGAATTTGATGACCCCACCACAATTGACGTGAAATAACCCAGTCACGAATATTTTCCATCCAGCGTGAAAATGTATCTTCAAAACGTGCTGGTACAAATTCAACCTTTTCATCGTCATTCTTTTGCATGTCTAAAATTTGTTTAGCCAATGGTTCCATTTTAACAAACCATTGCGTTGATAGACGTGATTCAACCTGAACACCTGTACGCTCTGAATGACCAACAGAATGAACAATTGGGTCTACTTTTAGCATGTAATCGCCAGCTTCAAGGTCAGCAACAATTGCTTTACGAGCATCGAAACGATCCATGCCATTGTATTTACCAGCAAATTCATTTAAATGACCGTCTTCAGTCATCGTATTAATGCGTTCCAAATCGTGACGATTACCCACTTGGAAATCATTAGGATCATGGGCTGGTGTGATTTTCACCATACCAGTACCAAAATCTTTTTCTACATACTCATCTGCAATAATCGGAATTTCACGACCAACTAATGGCACCAAAACCTTTTTACCAATCAAATCTTTGTATCGTTCATCGCTAGGATGGACCGCAACAGCGACATCCCCAAACATTGTTTCTGGACGAGTGGTTGCAATTTCAATGTAATCTTTTCCGTCGAATGTTGTCCCATCTGTAAATGGATACTTAACGTGATAAAATGCGCCAGCATCATCTTGATAAATAACTTCAATGTCAGATAAGGCAGTTCTTGCCTGTGGGTCCCAGTTAATGATATATTCCCCACGGTAAATTAATCCTTTATTGTATAGATCAATAAATACCTTGTTAACAGCCTTATTCAGACCTTCATCAAGCGTAAAGCGCTCGCGGTCAAAGTCAAGTGACAGCCCCATCTTACCCCATTGTTGCTTGATGGTAGTAGCATACTCGTTTTTCCAGTCCCATACTTGTTCAACAAATTTTTCACGACCCAAATCGTAACGTGAAACACCTTCACCACGTAATCTTTGTTCAACTTTTGCCTGCGTTGCAATACCAGCGTGATCCATTCCGGGCAACCACAAGGTATCAAACCCTTGCATCCGCTTTTGGCGAATGATCATGTCTTGTAATGTCGTATCCCATGCATGCCCTAAATGAAGTTTTCCGGTAACGTTAGGAGGTGGAATGACAATAGAATAAGGTTCTGGCTCATTGCCTTGAATTTCTTTGTTTGATTCGGGTGCAAATAACTTTTTGCTTTGCCAGTTGTCATAACGGCCAGCTTCAACAGAAGTTGGATCATACTTTGTTGACATATCAATATCACGCATAGTTAATTCCTTTCTTTTAAGTCGTAACACGAAAAAAGATCGTCCTAATCTCAAATTACAGAGATTAGGACGATCTTTCTACCGTGGTACCACCTAATTTGTCGTTTTTAAACGACCGCTTATTTATTTAATATGATTAATTATAATTCTCAGCAACCTTGGGCATTAACACGATTGATTTCCACTAAACATCAACTCTCTAGACGTGCGCTTGCTTAATCCTCTAAGATTATTTTAATGTTACCGTAAATTAGACAGTTCGTCAAGCAGATATTCAAGACGCTGCATAACTGGTATTTATTTCATAGCATCTTAATCAACAGTTAGATTTAGAAAGCAATCTTTTAAACCTATCTTCATCAACTTGATCAGTTGACAAATCCACAAAGTAATTTTTCTGCCATGTTTGTGTTTGCTGGGCAGTTTTATTTAATTCAACTACCCAATCTGGATAAACTCTGAAAGCCATTTTTCCTTTGGTTTGCTGCGAACTCAATATTTTCTGTTGCACCAGTAACACTTTAGGAAAAATGAAGACTCCCTTTTGCTGATTATCTATCACACAAACCACTAATAACTCAGGACTATTGTACGCATCAAATGGTTTATTTTGACCTCTGTCGTCTTTTTCCCACAACACGACAAAGTATCCTTGTTTAGTAGGTGTTTTCTTCGCCAAACGGATACGAAGACTTTTGTTACCAACAAATAAAGTTGTCCCTTCATATTCGTTATTTTGTGATTCTTCTGATACTCGTGTTACGTCACATTGGTACATACGTGCAACAACGCCTTCAATTAAGTTGAGTGACTCCATTTTACTTTTCCTCACAATCAACGTTTTTCATAAGAAAAAGCGCTACATCAAGGTTTTTGAAACCTTATGCAACGCCATGAAATGCTAAATGGATCTGAGGGGAGTCGAACCCCTGTCCAAATCGCCCGATACACCAATATCTACGTTTATAGGGCTATTATTTGTAGTTCATTATATTGTCTGCCATAGCTCAAGGCTCTTCAATATAACTAACCTGATTGATTTAATACTGCTTTTCCAGATGTGAGAAGCAGTACGATCTGGCCTTTTATGGCCTAACCTCAGACGCCAGCAACCAAGATTAAGCTACGCATCACTGGTTTTTAGGCAGCGATAGCGAAAGAGTTTTCGTTTTTTGCAGTTAAAATTTCTGCCCGTTTTGCGCCCGGATGGCGAAACGCAATCAATGCTCTAAACGACCTGTCGAATTCCAAAAACAGACCCGTCTAAAATCTACCCATTATCTGAGAGACTTTATTATAACATATTTATCGGATTAGAATGCTCTAAAGCGGTTACGTCGCTTCGTTAATAGTTCATCTGGTGTTAATTGATTCAATGTATGTATCTCGTCATTTAACCGCTTCCGAATTAAGTTGAAAACTCGAGGATGATTACGAGACTCTGGAATAATATACTCAATAACATTTTTCTCCAAGAGATCTTTAGCAGTTAGTCCCATAACAGCCGCTGCTTCTTCACTACGTTTGCTATCTTTCCAAAGAATGGATGCAAATCCTTCTGGTGATAGTATCGAATAGGTTGCATTTTGGAACATCCAAACTTGATCAGCCGTGGCCAATGCAAGTGCACCACCAGAGCCTGCCTCACCATATATGATAGAAATCATTGGAACGGTTAACTTCATTGAGTCTAGGATTGATTTGGCAATTGCCTCACCCTGCCCTTGCGCCTCAGCCTCTTTGCCTGGAAAAGCACCTGGTGTGTTAACAAACATGATAATTGGACGATTAAATCGATTAGCTTGTTGCATTAGACGTTGAGCTTTACGGTAGCCCCATGGCTCTGGCGAACCATTACGTTTGCTCAACTTGTCATGAATATCTGTACCCTTGTCAACAACAATCACCGTAACAGGCCGGTCTGCTAAAAATGCAATGCCACCAATGATAGACATATCGTCACCACCGAGACGATCCCCATGCAATTCGACAAAGTCTGTAAAAATGCCATCAATGATTTCCCGCGCCATAAAACGGTCTTCACGGGATTTTTTAACCACTTGCGCTGGCGTTAATTCACGTTTAAATAATTTCAATCCACTTAAAATATCAGGCATTTATTCGGCCTCCGCTGTATGTAATCTAACAATTTTGGCAATCAGTTGAGCTAATTCTGATCGATGTACAATTTGATCTAAAAAACCATTTTCCAATAATGTCTCTACCCGTTGAAAGTCTTTTGGTAGTTTTTCATGTATTGTTGATTCAATCACTCTTGCCCCAGCAAAACCAACAAGCGCGTGTGGTTCAGCTAAAGTAACATCCCCTTGCATAGCAAAACTTGCAGTTACTCCGCCAGTTGTAGGATCAGTTAGCACAACTAGGTACAATAACTTAGCTTCCTGGTGGGCTGCAACAGCTGCTGAAACCTTGGCCATCTGCATTAAGGAATCAATTCCTTCTTGCATACGTGCGCCACCTGATGCAGTGAACAAAACAACCGGTAACGTATGAGCCGTTGCGTATTCAAACAAGCGCGTAATTTTTTCACCTGTCATTGAACCCAAAGACCCCATCATGAAGTAGGAATCCATGATTCCTAAAGCCACCTGTTCCCCTTCAATGTCAGCCGTTCCAGTCAAAACAGATTCTGCCAACTCAGTTTGTGACTGTGCCCGCTTTAGTTTTTCTGCATAACCTGGAAACTCTGGATGATCCATTTGGATATCTGAATCCATTTCTTCAAAGTTTTTAGTCAATAATTCAACACGTTCCCATGCTTGGAGACGAAAACCATAATTACACTTTGCACACACACGATATTTGCCAAGCTGTTTATTGTACATTTGTGCACCACAGTATGGGCACGCTAGAAAAAGACCATCAGGAATGCGATCATTAACCGAAGCATCTCTTTTAATTTTTGATGTATCGCTATTTTTATTGTTGTATAAGTCCATATTAAATGTCTCCATTTACTAGAATACCGCACACGTCAAACGCATGCGGCATTGTATTATTCATCTTCTGATAAGCTCTCAGTCCACCGTGGTAAGAATTCAGTTTCTAAATAGCGTGTATCAAATTCGCCACGCTGCACGTGTGGATCTTCCAATAAAGCTTTTTGGAAATTTAAACTTGTAGAAATGCCATGCACAACAGTTTCATCAACAATGCGATGAATTTTTTGAACCGCTTGTTCACGAGTATCTGCCTTCGCCACTAATTTACCAATCATTGAATCGTAAAATGGTTGGACTTTATCGCCCACAAATAGTGCGGAATCAATTCGAACACCGGGTCCTCCGGTAGGTAAAAATACAAGATCAACTGTGCCTGCACTTGGTGCAAAATTACTTTCAGGTCTTTCGGCCGTCAAGCGTACTTCGATGGAATGACCATTAACTTGAATATCGTCCTGTGTTATAGGTAAATCTTGCCCTGCAGCGACTTCTATTTGTAATCTAATTAAATCTAAATTGGTTACCATTTCAGTGACTGGGTGTTCAACCTGGATACGAGTATTCATTTCCATGAAGTAAAAATTGCCCTCATGGTCTTGCAAAAATTCAATTGTTCCAGTGTTCTCATACCTGATCGCTTGCGCAGCTTTTGTTACAATACCACCTAAATAAGCACGCATCTCAGGCGTTACACCTACAGCAGGTGACTCTTCCAACACCTTTTGATTTTTACGCTGTAATGAGCAATCACGTTCTGGTAGATAGACAACATGACCATTTTCATCTCTCAAAAGCTGCATTTCAATGTGTCGGACATGTTCCATCACTTTTTCAATGTACATTTGATCATCACCAACAGACAGGCGCGCTTCATTTTGGGCATCATCAAATTTGTCGCTCAATTCATCTTCGCTATAAACAAAACGCATGCCTTTTCCACCACCACCAGCAGCAGCTTTTAGCAACAAAGGATATCCGATACGATCAGCAACAACCTTAGCTTCGGAAAAGTCACGGATGAAACCGTCAGATCCAGGAATAACCGGAACACCTGCTTGACGCATTTCTTCACGTGCATTAGCTTTGTTACCCATTAATTCAATTGTGTCTGGACGTGGGCCAATCCATTTAATTCCTACTTCGCCAACCATTTCAGCAAATAGAGCATTTTCTGACAGAAAGCCGTATCCTGGGTGAATAGCTTCAGAACCTGTTAATAGTGCCGCACTCAGAATGTTTTTCATATTCAAATATGAATCTGTTGGCTTAACACCACCAACTGCGATTGCTTCATCAGCAATTTGAACGTGCAAGCTATCTTTGTCAGCTGTTGAATAAACAGCAACTGATGCAATACCCATTTCTCTCAATGTCCGAATAATACGCACCGCGATTTCACCGCGATTTGCCACTAGAACCTTTTTGAACATTTTAGTCTCCAATAATAAACGTCAATTCTGCTGTTGTCGCTTTTTTGTCACCAACCCAAACAATACCTTTGCCAGTACCAATTGGTCCGCGCAAACGATCCAAAGTAACTTCTAAACGTAGTTGATCTCCTGGACGAACCATTCTACGATAACGAGCCTTTTTAATGCCCCCGAAGTAAGCCGTTTTACCCTTAAATTCAGGCATAGATAACAGTGCAACCGCACCAGTTTGAGCTAATGCCTCGACAGTCAAAGCACCCGGGAAAGTTGGATTCCCAGGGAAATGGCCTTGGAAAATTTCTTCATTGACACTGATATTTTTAATTGCTACTGCTCTCTCACCTGGTACTAATTCTTCCACTGTATCTAGCATAAGCATTGGATAACGGTGAGGTAATATTTCTTGGATTTGTTGTGTGTTTAGAATCGACATTTTGGCTCCTTCGTAGTATGTATTATGTACGTTTGTATGATATTTATATTTCATACCGATACAAACCTTAAAATTACATTTAATCTGTTGTTATTCTATAGAGTGGCTTATTGTAGTCTACTACTTCTTCGTTAGCAACTAGTATTTCGGCTACTGTTCCACTGACTTCACTATGAATTTCTGTCATTAATTTCATCGCTTCAATCACAGCAACTGTTTCTCCCACTGAGACCTTATCACCAACTTGTTTGAACATTGGTGCATCAGGTTTTGGTTGCAAATATACTGTTCCAACCATAGGAGCAACAATTTCAGTTCCTGTTTTAAGCGTTTCAGGTTCTGCAGCTACTTGAGCTTGATCTGATGTAACAGCGGCAGGAGCAACAACTGGAGTTTGAACTGGCGCGTTCACGACTGCTTCATTTTTGTTCTTTGATAAATGCAAACTGAATTCGCCATCAACAACTTTGAATTCGCGTAAAGAACTGTTCTCTAAATCAGCAATTAATCCACGAATTTCCTCAATATTTAAACTCATCAATTACACTCCTTCATGCCATTTCTTAAATACGATGACAGCGTTGTGACCACCAAAACCATAATTAGCACTCATTACATACTCAGGTGCTTGATGCTTGTTTTCTTGATCAACTAAATTAACTACCTTAGTGTCCTCGTCCTGTTCATCAAGACCGACGTTTACTGGTAATTCACCACGTGTCAAAGAACCTACAGAAATCAAAGCTTCTATGGCACCAGCAGCACCAAGCAAATGACCTGTCATTCCCTTTGTTGAAGAAACAGGTACTGTATTTTCTCCAAACACAGTGGCAATAGCATGTGCTTCACCCGAATCATTTGCTCCTGTTGCTGTTCCGTGAGCATTGATATATGAAATTTGATTGGCTTCCAAATTAGCGTCATTTAATGCATCGCGAATTGCGCGTGCAGCACCTTCACCATCTGGGGATGGTGACGTCATGTGATATGCATCAGATGATGCACCATAACCAACTAATTCCGCAAGAATATGAGCACCACGTGCTTGAGCATGTTCTAGACTTTCAATAACCAAAATTCCTGAACCTTCACCCAAAACAAATCCATGACGATTCTTATCAAAAGGCTTTGAAGCTTGTGTTGGATCTTCTTCCTTTGATAACGCAGTCAAGGCTGCGAAACCAGCAATACCAATTTCGTTAACCGTTGCTTCTGAACCACCAGTTAACATGACATCGGCTTTACCAGATTGAATACGCCAGAACGCTTCCCCAATCGCATTTGTTGCTGAAGCACAAGCCGTAACAATTGTTGAATTAATACCCTTTGCACCAAAACGTAACGAAACATTTCCTGATACCATGTTGGGAATTGATTCAGGCACAAACAATGGGCTAACACGTTGTGGTCCTTTATCATGCATCTTGATTACTTGATCTTGTATAGTAGTCAACCCACCAATACCATTACCTAAAATTACACCGAATCGAGTAGAATCAGCAACAGTGGTTGGTGCTTCAGCACCTTCTTCTGCCTTTAATCCAGCATTAGTCAAAGCCTGATCTGCAGCATCAACCGCATACTGTGAAAACAAATCCATCTTACGTGCATCACGCTTACCAACGCGAGCTGCGGGATCAAAACCATCAACCTGTCCTGCCACAGTGATTCCCGTCTCTGATGCGTCAAATTTTGTAATTGGTTTAATACCAATTTTTTCATTGAAAATACCGTCCAAGAAAGACTGTGTATCGTTTCCTAATGGCGTTACTGCGCCAAGTCCTGTAATTACTACGCGTGTCATAATATTAAGAGCGTGGACGGACACTGATTAAAAAGACATTATACTAATGAATTTAAATCAAATGGCCGAGGACGCATTTCCTTTCTTTATGTTCTCAGTGCCTCACATCAATAAATTGTGCGTTAAATGTATAACCCACCATCAACTGTGATTGTTTGACCGGTAATATAATCATTACCTGCCAAGAATAATGCTACATCTGCAATTTCCGAAGCTTCACCAAAACGAGATAATGGAATATTTTTTAGAATCTCTTCCTGTGTCTTTTCTGGCAAAGCACCAGTCATATCTGAAACAATCATACCAGGGGCAATCGCATTTACTCGGATGTGGCGACGTGCACCTTCTTTAGCTAGAGTCTTTGTCAAGCCGACCAGACCAGCTTTTGATGCAGAATAATTCGCTTGACCCATGTTACCCATTAATCCAACAACAGAGGCTAGATTAATAATCGCCCCATGCTTTTGTCGAATCATCTTTTTAAATACAGGTTGTGTCACATTAAAAGTACCGTTTAAGTTTACGTTAACAACCTGTGCAAAATCTGCTGGTGTCATTGCAATAGTTAGCTGATCCTTTGTAATACCGGCATTGTTGATTAATATGTCAATACCTGAAAAGTTTTCTTGCTTGTATAATACTTTCAAACTGTCTTCTGCTGCTTCTGCATCAGCAATATCAAACTGTAATGTTTTTGGTTCTGACTTAAACTCTGTTAAAGTTTCAGGACTAATTTCTGAACGTGCATGTAAAATGACGTTTGCTCCTGCAGCATCAAATGCCTTTGCAATTGCAAGTCCTATACCACGTGATGAGCCTGTTACTAAAACAGTTTTATCTGTAAAATCTGCCATGTTATACCTCTTCTGCTGTGAGCAATTCTTTTACTTCATTAAAGCTTTTTAAGTCTTTAATAGCGTATCGTTTCACATCCTTGGGAGCAATTTTTTTAGCAAACTTAATCAATGTATCCGAAGGACCAACTTCAATAAATGTATCAACACCTGCATCTAACATTTTTTTCATCGCTTGCGCGAAATATGTTGGCGATACAATTTGTTTAGTCAACGTTTCATGGAGATCCGCGATAATAAACGGTTCACTTGTTGTATTGGAATAAACAGGATAATTCACATCTGTAAATGCTTCAGTTGCCAACCGTTCAGATAACTGAACAGCAGCGTCTTTCAATAATGGGGTGTGAAATGCACCAGAGACTGGCAAATCAATCGTACGTTTGATGCCAGCCGCTGTTAATGTCGCTTTTGCCTCGTCAACATCAGCAGCAATTCCGCCAATGACCAGTTGAGCAAACGTATTATAGTTTGCTGGGAAAACTTGCTTTCCTTTGGCCTGCAATTGAGCTAAAACAGCTTCAATGAGCTTTTGATCTTCGCCCATTATTGCCGCCATCTTACCAGGATTTGCGTCTCCAACCGTTTGCATATATCGCCCACGATCTTTGATAATAGCAACAGCTTGTTCAAAGTTCATGGCCCCAGCTGCAGTCAACGCCGAATACTCGCCTAAACTCAATCCTAGAGCTGCAACTGGCTGTTGCAAAGCACTACCCAAAGCATTCACAATGGCATTACTCATAGATAAGATAGCAGGTTGTGCATATTGCGTTTGTGCAATTTTATCAGCATTCTTCATCACGTCAGATAAATCATATCCTAAAACTTCAGAAGCTCGATCGATTGTTGATTTATATTCAGGAAGTGCTTCATATAAATCTGTGCCCATGCCGGCTTGCTGTGCGCCTTGCCCGCTGAACAATAATCCAATTTTCATGTTAAACCCCATATACTATATATAAACAATGAAACCGAAACCAATCGGATTCTTTACTTACAATGTTGTGTTTTCAATACCCATTAAATCGGTAGCTTGCGCCCAAATGTCGGACAAGATATCAGCTGCAGGCTTCTCATCCTTAATCAAACCAGAAATTTGACCGGCCATGAATGCACCGCCTTCTTTATCACCTTCTTGAACAGCACGACGTAGTGTACCAGATTCAAGTTTTTCAATGGCTGCAGCGTCTGGCTTTTCTTTTTGTAATTCGTTTACTTCATTTTTAACAAATGACTTTGCCATTTTATTTTTCAAAACACGGGCACGATTACCAAGCAAATTACCCGTAACGATAGTGTCAATATCTTTAGCTTTAAGTATTTTTGACTTAAAGTTAGGGTGAACTTCTGATTCAGTAGCTGTCAGAAACCTTGTACCCATTTGTGCACCAGCCGCACCAAGCATAAACGCAGCGGCAACACCACGTCCATCACCAATACCACCAGCAGCAATTACTGGAATATTAACGGCATCGGCTACTTGCGGTACTAATGTCATCGTAGTCAGCATACCAATATGCCCACCTGATTCCATACCTTCAGCAATAACCGCGTCAACCCCTTTTTTTTCCATCATACGTGCTAATGAAACTGAGGGAACGACAGGCATTACTATAATACCAGCAGCATGTAACTCATCCAAAAATGGCGATGGGTCTCCTGCTCCAGTTGCAACTACAGCAACTTTTTCTTCGATAATGACATCAAAAACTTCTCTAATATGACGACTTAATAACATTACGTTAACGCCAAAAGGCTTATCTGTCAGAGCTTTTGCACGTCTGATTTCTTTACGAACGTCATCACCATGCCAATAACCTGTGCCGATAAAGCCAAGTCCACCAGCCTCTGAAATAGCAGCTGCCAACGCACCTGTTCCAGCCCATGTCATCCCACCTTCAACAATTGGGTATTTCATGCCTAATTTTTCAAAAATAGGGTTCATTGTTTTAACTGTCATGTTCTCATCCTTAAAAATTATGTTATGTACGTGACAAAATGTCACCTAAATTACGCTGCTAATTGTTCTTTAATCTTATCAACCAAATCTTGAACAGTCTTGATATCTTCAGCAACAGCCAACTTAATATCAAAATCATCTTCAACACGGTTCAAAACTTCAAACAAGTCCAATGAATCAGCGTCAATATCATTTGTTAAATCGGTTGTTAATGAAACTTCATCTTCTTCTAAATCAAATTGATCAACCAAAATTTCTTTTGTCTTGTCAAAAATTTCTGCGTCTGTCATGAGTGTTTTTCTCCTAAAATCCGTTTTATGTATTTTCGTTAGATTTTTGCGGTGCAGCCGACTACACCGATAGATTTAAATTTTCCAAATTTGTGCGCCGACAGTTAAACCACCACCAAAACCAGCAAAGGCAATCGTTTGACCAGCATGAATTGTATTAGACTCTATCAATTCATCTAATAAAATACCGATACTTGCTGCACTAGTGTTACCATTTAAAGCCATGTTGGTTGGGAACTTAGATACGGGCTGCCCAAACCGTTTAGCAATGGAAGATACAATACGTGCGTTTGCCTGATGTAATAGATAATAATCAACATCTTCAGCCGTAACTTGAGCTGTCTCTAAGGCTGCTTGGAGTGCTTCGGGAACCTCACGAGTTGCAAAGCTGTATACTTCCCGACCATTTTGATGAAAATAAGGGTCTAACGGGCTAATATTTTCCGAAAATGGGTTTGTATTCGCAAACCTACCAGCTACTAAATTGTCACCCTTTTCACCAAAAGTCCTAAGTTCTTCACCTAAAAGTCCAACATTATCCTGTGTTCGTTCCACAAGTACCCCTGCAGCTCCATCACCAAACAAAACTGCCGTAGTTCGATCTTTCCAATCAACTAATTTCGATAACACTTCTGCACCAATAATCAATCCACGTTGATAGCGTGACATTAACAGACTCGAGGCGACACTCAATCCATAAACAAAACCAGAACAAGCTGCGCTTAAGTCGAATGCGAATGCATTAGTGGCACCAATGTTAGCCTGGACAATTGCTGCCGTGCTTGGTGATAGGCTGTCTGGTGACATCGTGCTAACAATGATAAAGTCAATACTGTCTGGTGAAACACCACTTTTCACCAATATTTTCTTTGCCACTTCACTGGCTAAATCACTAGTGTTTTCCGTTGTCACGACATTACGCTGATGAATACCTGTCCGAGTATAGATCCATTCATCATCAGTTTCCATCATTGTGCTGAGCTCTTGATTCGTCACTTGTCGATCTGGAATTTGACGTGCTGAAGCAACGATTTTCAATTGTTCCATAATTCCCCTCTTTAATGATTAATTATCTGTGCTAAATAGCTAACCAAATTATGGATCGCTTGTTTGACAACGCTCACGTCGTTTGGTGACATATTTTTTACCAGATTGTGCGTTAAATCCCTGTGGAATTCTTGATGAGCGCGATAAACGACACGCCCCTTATGCGTTAAGCCTAATCGTACCACACGCCTGTCTTTACTGGAACGACGTCGCTCAACATAACCCTTTTCAACCAATTTATCAATGGCTGCTGTCATAGAACTTGGTGTCAAATGAATAATTTTTGCGACCTGTGAAGCACTTTTTTCATCATACATTGAAATAGCTTCAATGGTGTGCATGTCTTTTAAGGTTATATCAGAGAAGTAACTGCGTTTTAAAGCAGCTTCTTCTATCCACATGACATTATTAAATACACCAACCAGTTCAGTATTTATTTGTTCAAAATCAGTTGTAATTGCTTCATTCATCTTTTTCATCTGGCGCCACAACGAACATCAACTCGGCTGATGTAGCTGTTTTACCATCGACTTTGGCTTCAACTAACACACTGCCCATGTTAGCACGTAGCTTACCAAATGTGACATGTAACTTCAATACATCGCCTGGTTTAACCATTCTCTTAAATTTAGCGTTATCAATTCCTGTCATGTAAGCTGTCTTACCTTGAAATTGCGGTGATGACAAAATCAAAATTGATGCTGCTTGGGCTAGTGATTCAATGATTAAAACACCTGGCATCACTGGATTTCCAGGGAAGTGACCTTGGAAAAACTGTTCGTTAATGGTCACATTTTTGACAGCGACTATTGATTCATCTGGGACCATTTCTTCCACGTAATCCATATAAAGAATAGGATAACGATTGGGAATTAAATCCATAATTTCTGTTGTTGTAAGAACTGGCATAATTGATTCCTTTTTTAAAATACTTTGATAATCGAAATATCTGATAGTCAAAATATTATCATAATTTATTTCGATTGTCAAAGTATTCTAAAATCATAGTGTTTCCTTAAGAAATAAAAAACACCTATCCGGTGTTTTAAAATTCAAGTACAACTAGTCTTTTTTGCCATTCTGTTAGAAAATCATCACTTGACCATTCGTGAACACGTTCAGTACTATAACCCACAGCAGCATTATAATAAACATTGTTACCGAACTTTAACGGTGCGGGATGTAAATGCAAATGCCCTGTAATTGTTGCAATGGTATATGATTGATCGACAGCTTGACCAATTTTCGAACTGCCAAGGAACGCATTTGCTATATCCAATCGTGTGTTCCCATTTGGAAAACGTTTAATATAGTCTTCACGTGGCACAAAATGGCTCACAACTATAGTCTGTTTGTTGCCCGCAGCCAAGAGCTGATCCTTAATTTGTTTTAGGTTAATATCAAAACGTTCTTTATCAGTTATTGGTTGCTTAATGCGTCGGTCATACCAATAGCTATTTTTAAACGATTGAATTTCTTCTTCTGTATAATCATTACCGACGAAACTATAATCATACCAACCATTGTTGCCAATAAGTCGGATATCATCAGTTAAGTCAATGTACTTGTTATGAAAATATAACTCGTCGATATCACTTTCAAGTTCTTCATATGTAACATTTTTACCCATATCATGATTCCCAGCCAAAAAACGAATGGTTAATTTGTTTTTTACTAAGTCTTGCATATTACGCGCAAATGCTAAGGATTGCTTAAAGTCATTAAACAAATCGCCAGCAATAACGTAAACGTTCACATTTTTGTTCAACAAATAGAGCGCTTGTGCCCGCATAGCGCGTTCAACATTAATTTTATTTAAATCAAAATGATTATCAGATGAAAATGCAACTTTCACAAATAGAACTCCTGTTCGATATTTGAATAAAGTATATCATATTTTTTACTATAAGTACCTACAAGTAGCCATTTGTTTAAGATTTGCTTGCCTCTTTTCAAAAAATATACATAATAGAATACCTTACAATAAAAAAACACACCGAAGTGTGTTTTCTAATATTATGATTTAGTACACTAACAGGTAAAACAGAATAATCTATCTTACAAAGTAGCGAAGTGCAACAATGTACGGATCATGTTTGAAGTGAAACCGTATTCGTTGTCATACCATGCAGCAACTTTAACCAATTGTTGTCCTTCACCAGCAACAACTTCAGTTTGTGTTGGATCGAAGACAGTACCATGTGTGTCGTTGATGATATCAGTAGATACCAATCCGTCACCATTGTAACCAAATGAATCTGATTCGTACTTCTTCATAGCTGCATTAACTTCTTCAACTGTAACGTCCTTCTTCAAGACTGCAGTTAATTCCGTAATTGAACCATCAGGAACAGGAACACGGATAGCTGAACCAGTCAACTTACCATCCAATGAAGGAACAACCATTCCGATTGCCTTTGCGGCACCAGATGAATGTGGCAATGAGTTTGAAGCTGCGTCACGATTAGCTTGACGCTTTGCAAACTTAGCTGACTTAGGACCATCTTGCAAGCTTTGTGAAGCTGTGTAAGCGTGGACTGTCAACATCAAGCCAGTCTTAACACCGAATTCTTGTTCCAATACGTTAGCGATTGGAGCCAATGATTGCGTTGTGCATGAACCAGCAGAAACAATCTTGTCATCTGCAGTCAAGATGTCTTGGTTAACACCGTAGACAACTGTAGGAACTGCACCGGCTGGAGCTGAAACCAATACCTTCTTAGCGCCTGCATCCAAGTGAGCTTGTGACTTTTCTGCTGATGTATAGAAACCAGTAGCTTCCAATACGTAATCAACACCATCGTTAGCAACCCACTTCAAGTCAGCAGCGTTACGTTCTGAGTAAACAGCATAGTGCTTACCGTTAACAATAATACCTGTGTCGTCAGATGAAACTTCAGCGTTCAAAGTACCGTGAATTGAGTCATACTTGAGCAAGTATGCCAACATATCTGGGCTTGTCAAATCGTTGATGGCAACAACTTCAATATCTGAAGCCTTGTCTGACAACTCAAGAATACGACGGAAGGCCAAACGACCAATACGTCCAAATCCGTTAATACCAATCTTAACAGTCATGTGTTTTAGATCCTCCAAAAATTTTTGACTTTAGTCAACACCATTATTATAGCACAAAGTGCAGTTTTGAGCGAATGTAGCTGCTTAATATAACATTTTGTTTTTTTCTTAACATGAGTGCAGATAGTACTCTCATTAATCTCAAAATTTATAGTATTATTTGTTATTTAATCTGATTATCCATTATGATCAATAAATCACATTAACAGATTTATATCCAAGTACTTTTCCAAAGGTAATTCTGCGTTTATCTGAGTGGTGATCCATGGTAATTCACCAATTATTGGTACATCAGTCATCTCTTTTAATAGTGTTAAATTCGTATCTTCTACCACACCTTTGTGCTTGACACCATTAAAAATTATCCCCGCTATTGTTAAATCATGATTTTTAGCAAATTCAATGGTTAATATAATATGATTAATCACACCTAGTTTGTTTGGTGCCACAATAATCAACGGTAAATTCAACGCACACGCTAAATCCGTGACGGTAAAATCATCGCCGTATGGTACTGTAATGCCGCCTGCTCCTTCAACCAACATGCCCTTGTGTTTCTGAGCTAATACATTATATTTTTTCAGTACATCATCTAATGAATAGTCTGTTTTTGCACGCTTTTGAGCTAAGGCTGGTGCGAGCGCTTCATCCCATTGAAAAGGGTTAATTTCTTCTAAACCATCCAAAACCTTTGCACCGGATTTTAAAATATAGGCATCGCTACAAGGGTTTTCTCTACGTGTACCACTCATCAATGGCTTAAAGACACCAATATCTTGATTGTGCTTATTGAAATAACGTGCCAACCTGGCCGTTACAAAGGTTTTACCAATTTCCGTATCAGTTCCTGTAATAAAATAGCCCTTATTCTTCATGATTCATTTCTTCCATGACAGTTTGAATGCCTTCTTTAATTATGACAATTATTTGCTCTATTTCTTCTTTTGTTGCAATCAATGGCGGCAAGAATGCAATTGTGTCCCCCAATGGTCTTGTGAGCAAGCCAAGTTTTCGCATGGTTAATGTTGCTCACCAAACTGCTCTTAAATCAGGGTCAAAAGGTTGTCGCTTCTCTTTATTTCTAACCAATTCAATGCCTCAGCACAACCTAATTGATTACCCGTATAAGAATGACCGCGAAACAATGTTATTTCATCGTAATCATCAAAAAAACTTGATAGATCGCTTCAGATATCATAGTGATGGCTAATGGTAAGTATCCTCCCGTCAACATCTTCCCAGCAGCCAAAATACCAGGAACAACGTTTTCATTTGCGTGAATAGCAACCATAGTACTTCTTGACTACGTTTCTTATAATGCATGCTTTCCTCCAGATTTTTGTTAACCAAATCATATACAAAGGGTAACATATTTGACAAAGAAATGCATTTATAGTAAATTGTTTTTGTTATCCATTTTAATAAAAAAGGGTAACATCTAATATTGAGAGGATTATATATTATGTATCAACAGACGAACGTTAGCGTTAGTGCACAAACTATCTGTAAAATAGGTATTTACTTTGCTCTATTGGTGCTTTCTGCCAAAGTAGCTATTCCGATTCCTTTTTACGACTACATTTCGCTACAAACGGCTTTTATCTTTTTAGTTTATCCGATTCTCGGTGCCAAGTATGGTTCTTGGTTGACAGTGCTTTACCTTGTTTCCGGATTACTCGGTTTACCCATATTTGCATCTGGTGGCGGACTAGGCTATATATTCAAGACAACGTTTGGTTTCTTAATCGCTTTTACACTAATGCCATTTTTGGCTGCTATCATTAGAAAGAGCAACAAACTATTTAGCCATCACCAATTTTTGAATACCTTGGTCAGTAACTATCTCTGCTTAATTATGGTTCATTTAATTGGTTTTGCATACAAGTGTTTTATTATTAAATTTTACATAGGTAACATAATTAACGTCACTGGTATACTAGGTTTTACCAGTTTACTTGATTTTTTAATTGATGTTGGTTTAATCTTTTTTGTAACCTTAGTAGAGTTACAAATTATCAAAAGAATCCACTAAAAAAGCAACTACAGTCTGTGTAGTTGCTTTTTTAGTGTCTAACCCTGGTATTCATTATTTGGCAACAGTAATTTAGTAATTTCACCAGAATTAATGCGCTCTATGCCCCGCTTCGTATCAAGCACGAGGCAACCATCATTATCGATTTCTCTAATTATCCCCGTTAAGTTCACCTGACCACGCTTTAGTTCTACTGATTGTCCAACACCAACCACCTTTTTGCGATATTGCGGTATATAATGCCCGTCCTGATAATCCTGGTACATATCAAAAAAGTGATTAATTAAAGAACCTACAACTTCATTTCTTGATACAGCCATTTCATCAGTCAGCGCACCTGCTTTTTGAGAAATTTCATCTGGAAATCCACCATCAGGCGTGGCAAGATTCATACCAATACCCACAGCTAAAGATGAAAACTGTTGACTTTCAAAGTCCGTAATGGCTTCGGTCAAAATACCACCAACTTTCTTGTTATTGTACAATAAGTCGTTGACCCACTTAAACTGAATATCGATATCAAATACTTCTTTAACCATTTTTGAGACAGCTACTGCGGTACTAGTAGTTAATCGGCCGGGGTTTACTATCGTCTCCACAGGTAGTGGCAAAGCAAAAGTGACGTACATACCCGTATTTTTCGGCGAAAAAAACTTTCTTCCTAATCGACCAATTCCCGCCGACATGCTTTCACTAACAATAACCGTATTTTTAGTAATTTCGCCAGAAGAAAGCTTCTCTCTAGCATACACATTAGTCGAGTCAATCGTGTCAAAGACTTTCAGATCCACATCTGATTTTAAATACTTTTTAATGCCAACAGCAGAAATTTTAGCGCCCTCTACATATCGATATCCTTGCCCACGAACACTCTCGATGAGATGTCCTTGAGACTCAAGCTTTTTAACAGACTTCCATATAGAAGTTCGGGTAATCCCTAACTGTTGCGCAATTGCTTCACCAGACACCCACTCGCCTGCTGTATTAACCAACAAAGCTAACAGTTTATCAGCTGTACTCATCACTTTCCTCCACTATTATCACAATGTTTACTTTATAGTTAATTTTAGTTAACAATTGTCCTTTCGTCAAATCAAATAAAAAAACAACTCCGAAGAGCTGCTCTTTTATTATTCAATTCCTGAACCCGGTTCAATTGAATCCGGCAATATCGTTACAGTAACAATATCATTCTTCTCAGCCGACAAAATCATCCCTTCAGAAAGTTCACCAGCCATTTTTCGTGGCTTCATATTGGCAACAATAGCAACCGTTTTACCCACCAAAGCAGCAGGGTCTGAATACCATTTACGAATACCCGACAAAATTTGGCGTGGCTTCCCTGATCCATCATCAAGCGTAAACTTTAACAATTTTTCAGATTTAGCAACAATTTCTCCTGCCGTAATTTTAGCAGCCAAGATTTCAACTTTATCGAAATCATCATAAGTAATCAAATCCTTAGATGGCGCCACCTGAGCTGCTTCTTTTGCTGCCTCTTTAACCGCACGCCCTTTACCTTTGGTATCTTTTGAAACTAGTCCTGAAATAAAGGCCACTTCTTCTTCAACGTCTTGGCGTGGGAAAATTGGTTCACCCTTCTTGACAACATGACCGCCAGTTGGTAACTTACTGAAAGTCAAACCTGCAATAGCAACACCTTTGTCAGAATAATCTAATCCTAATTGATCAAAAATCTTCTTTGGTGCTTGTGTTAATACTGGCTGTAACAAAACAGCAGTAACCCGTAATGCACCAGCTAAATGAGCCATTACGCTAGACAAAACTTCCTTTTCATTTTCATCTTTTGCCAACACCCATGGTTGTGTCTCATCAATATACTTATTTGCACGACGGATGATTTTCCAAACACTTTCAAGTGCGTCAGCAGTACGTAATTCTTTAAAGTTTTTGTTGTATTCAACAATGGCATCTTCTACAGTTCGAACCAAGTCTTCATCAAAAGAAGTCTTACCTGTTAGTAGCTCGGGAATAACCCCATCCACATACTTATTAATCATGGCTACTGTACGATTCAACAAATTACCTAAATCATTAGCTAAATCATAGTTAACACGCGCCACAAAATCTTCAGGTGTAAATACACCATCATTACCAAATGGCATTGAACGCAATAAATAATAGCGAACTGCATCTAGACCATAGCGTTCTTCAAGCACTTCAGGATAGATTACATTACCCTTTGATTTAGACATCTTACCGTCTTTCATCACAAGCCAACCATGACCTACAACTGATTTAGGCAACTCTAATCCCAATGCATGCAACATAATTGGCCAATAAATAGTATGGAAACGAACGATTTCTTTTCCAACAAGTTGAACGTTTGCAGGCCAGAACTTATCAAATAGGGTTGTATCGTCCGAATTATAACCTAGAGCAGTAATATAGTTAGCTAATGCGTCAATCCAAACGTAAATCACATGCTTCTCATCCCCTGGTACTGAAATACCCCAGTCAAATGATGTACGTGTTACCGCTAAATCTTCCAGACCTGGTGCAATGAAATTATTAATCATCTCATTCATTCGAGCTTCTGGCTGAATAAACTCTGGATGTGTTTTGTAATAATCAAGTAACCAATCAGCGTATTTACTCATCTTGAAGAAGTATGCTTCTTCTTTAACTAACTCAACTTCATGCCCTGATGGTGCTTTCCCACCAATTACTTTGCCTGCGTCATCACGATAGACTTCGGCTAATTGAGATTCTGTAAAGTACTCTTCATCAGAAACAGAGTACCAACCTTCATACTCACCTTTATAAATATCCCCATTTTCTAGTAATTGCGTAAAGATTTTAGCGACTGCTTTTTCATGGCGATCTTCTGTAGTGCGAATAAAATCGTCATATGAAATATCCATTAGCTTCCACAAGTCTTTAATTTGCTTCGCCATACCATCAAGAAAATCTATTTCAGATATACCCGCAGCCTCAGCTTTTTGTTGAATTTTCAATCCATGTTCATCTGTACCTGTTAAAAAATAAACATCTTCACCCAGTAATCGGTGGTATCGTGCTGCTGCATCAGCGAGCACCGTTGTGTAAGTGTTTCCCAACTGCAACTTACCAGACGGATAGTAAATTGGCGTGGTAATATAAAAGGTCTTATCCTTTTTTACTGAAAATTGCTGTTCTGCCTTTGAAAACTTGTCATAAATGACAGCCGAATCAGTGTGATTTCCGGTATTAAACAAAATATTATTTGGTTCTGACATATGAGTCTTCCTCTTTCTTTAAAACACTCACAATAAAAGAATCGTCTCTTTCTACGTTAAGCATGATTTTTACCGTATGAGGTAAAGTTATATTAAAATAATTATAACTAAAATCAATAATTTTTCATAGAGACTCAAGTTATTATTTATGATATATTGAAACTTTTACGAATTAATCCAACTTTTAAACGCGATTGCTTATTAATTAGTTTAAACTAATTAATAAGCAATCGAAATAAAACTTAAAGGAAATTAAAATGGATCAACTTGAAATGATTAATCGTTATATGAAAGACGCACTCACTAAAGATAATACTGGACACAGCATTGATCACATTAATCGCGTCCTTGCACTAGCTAACAAGATTCTTGCCCATGAGAAAAAAGCAGATGCTTTTGTTGTACGTGCTGCCGCATTGCTGCATGACGTCTATGATGATAAATTATACGATAGTCAAGAAGATATTCTTGCAGCAAAAAATAATATGATTTCGTTTCTTCTATCTATCGGCGTTCATCCAGAAATGATAGAAGAAATCACCTATATCATCGACAATATGTCTTGGTCTAAGTCACTAGAAGGTACTCAAGAGCTCAATATCAATGGACAAATTGTACAAGATGCTGATCGTTTAGAGGCTATGGGAGCTATCGCCATCACACGAGCAATTACTTATGGTGCGGTAAAAAATCGTGTATTATATGATCCAGAAATTCAACCACATTTACCACAAAATAAAACTGATTATCGCAATCAAAAAAGTACGACAATTAACCATTTTTATGAAAAATCATTACTTATTCAGGACAAATTAAATACAGACACAGCACGCAAAATTTCTGAAAGTCGTCAACAGTTCATGCTATCATTCTTAGCGCAATTCAAAGCCGAGTGGGAACTGGAACGCTGATTTCTATTATCGTTTTTGTTGATGTTTTGGCGTAGCATAAATGTTATGATATAAGAACTTGAAAGAGAGAGAATCATGGCACGAAAACGCACTTATAGACGCAAAAGCAAACCACAAAATAAGATACTATCCCTTCTTATTCTAATTGTTGTTGCCGGATTTTATTTGTGGCAAAACTACGAATCGACAAATACTTCTACTGAAACATCTCATCCAACAGTAACTGCCCAATCTGATCAGGCCCTGCTCAACTTAAAATGGGATGGAACGCTAGATGGTGACATCGTTCATGTCAACAACAATAAAGCAACCTTCACAGACGATCAAATGAAAGAAACTTTCCCAAGTCAAGCATCTAAGCTCAATCCAGTTGATGGGTTAAGCCTCTCAGCTCTTGATTCGTTAGGCCGTTCGCAACAAGGAAATTTCGTGGCCAGTAAGTCGGCCATATCAAAAGTTACTAAACGGCCGGATCGTATTCCTTACACTGTCCGCCCATCCGGTTGGTTTATTAACGATCGCTACGATGGTACTAAGTGGGTCGGTGGTTATCATGATAACCCTAACGTTAAATTGGGCAATGGTATGCAAGCGCTTTGGAATAAATCTCACATTGTGGGCTATCAATTTTTCGGGTTACCCACTATGGTCACAGAAAATATGATTACGGGTACACGTGTTGAAAATGCCTATCCAGGTCAGCTCGTCCCTGAAAATGATATTCGCAATGCTATCCAAAACAATCCAACTATTACGGTCCGTGCACAGGTCACGCCACTTTATGTTGGCAACGAACGGCTTGCTCGTGGTGTTCACTATATGGCTAAATCAGTTGAAGACAACGGCAAAACACTGAACTTAAACTATTGGATTTTCAACGTACAGCCAGGTATTCAAATTGATTATGCTACAGGAAAAGCAACTGTTTTAGATTCCGCTAAGTAGCTTTTAAAAAAGTAGTAGATGATATACTCATCTACTACTTTTTTACTTATATAAGTTTTCCATCTTGAATAACCATTGAACTCGAATGGCCGGGGCCACGTCGCTGTGGATCAAAAAATCGAATTGCAGCATTAACTGCTGTTGGCGCTTCACCAAATCCAACAGCAATTAAATCTGCTTTCCCCTCATAATGGCTAGCATCCCCAATAGCAAAAACGCCGGGTATCGTCGTCTGCATTGCTTGGTCGACGGAAAACGCTTGTCCTTCATTTTCTGGTTGTATATCCCAACCATGCACAATTTTATTTTCCGAAATAAAACCATAATTAATAATTAAATCATCAACACAAATATCATTAGTTACCTGATCATTCTTCACTTGCGCTAACGTAATTTTCAATTTACCATCACTTTGTTTTTCAATCTGTGATACTTTCTTCGGCGTTTCTTTGATAACGGATGATTGGCTCAGTTGTTTCACACTTTGCTCCATTGCACGAAATTGATCCCGGCGGTGAATAATTCTTGTAGAATGGGTAAATTCATTAAGCATCGTAGCCATATCAATAGCTGAATCACCACCACCAGCAATCGCTACATCATGGTTATCAAAATCATGTTTATTCGTTACAAAATAGTGAATACCTTGGCCAACCAATTGATCAACGCCGGACACCTGCATCTTGCGTGGTTCAAAAGAGCCTTTACCTGTTGTGATGATGATTGTTTTAGCCTGAAATGACGAACCATTGTTGATGGTCACTGTGAATAAGTCGTTTGTTTTCGTCACATTAGTCACAGTTGTTGAGGTTTTGATATCAATTGGAAATAACTTCATTTGTTCATCCAATGAATCAATCAATGCTGATCCTTTAATTCCTGTGAATCCAGCAACGTCAAGAATTTTTTTCTCAGGATATAACGATGTCACTTGTCCGCCGAGTGTTGCTAAACTTTCAACTAGAACTGCTTTAGTATCACGTAATCCGGCATAGAAAGCTGTAAACATACCAACTGGTCCACCACCTATGATTGCTACATCATATAACTCTGTCATTTAAATATTCTCCGATTTTACTTTATTGCAACGTCATTCTAACATTGCGTTAATTTAAAACAAAAATAGTTTTCGTCCGTTATAATTAATATATATTACAATTTGGAGGAAATGTGCGTCTGCACATAATTACAATTTATGGCTACTAAAAAAATGATTCTTGATCTGGATACTGGCGTGGATGATGCTCTGGCGCTCGCCTACGCTGTAGCTGATCCAAATGTCGATTTGATTGGTATTATCTCTAGTTATGGTAACACACTTGTTGAAACGGCCGCACAAAACTCACTGAATTTATTACATTTACTTGGTGCTGACGATGTCCCTGTATTTATTGGTGCTAGTCATTCAAGTACAACCAATAATTTTGAAGTTATGCCTATTTCACAGCTTATTCACGGTAAAAATGGCGTAGGTGAAATCACCTTAGAAACTTCACCAAGACAAATCGAAACCCAATCAGCTGTTGATTTTTTAATTGAATCTGCTCATCAATATAAAGAAAACCTAATTTTTATTCCAACTGGGCCTCTCACCAATTTGGCTGCAGCGATTGAAAAAGATAATGACGTGGCTACCTTGATTGGTAATACAACGCTAATGGGCGGTGCTTTAACTGTACCAGGTAACGTAACGCCTTTTACCGAAGCAAACATTCACCAAGACCCTGAAGCGGCTGACTTTGCTTTCGTTCATCAGCAAAACCTAACAATGGTTGGCCTTGATGTTACCCTCCGCACGCTGCTAACGAAAAAAGAAACTGCAGCATGGCGTACACTAGGAACCTTAGCCGGAGAAAAATTTGCTGACTTAATGGATTTCTATATTGATGCGTATGCTAACTTAAACATCAATAAAAATGGTGCTGCCCTCCACGATCCACTAGCAGTTGCTGTTGGAATCGATCCTAGCTATGTTACATCAATTGCCTTAGCAATGCGGGTAACATACGATAAAGAAAGTGGCGATTATGGCCGCACAATCGGTGATAAAGAGAAACTTTTGGTCCCAACAACTACTAAAGCTGCTGTTTTAGTTGATTCAAAAAGATTTGTTCATGATTTTCAAAATCTAATGCTAACTGTGCTTCAATAACATAAAAATGATCCACGATACGACACCAAACCTAGTTGTCCGTATCGTGGATCATTTTTTTGGGTCAAAAATACTGTGCTTATTCTCTAATTTGTCCTTCACCGAATACTTCATACTTAATTGTGGTTAACGCACTTAGTCCCATTGGGCCACGCGCATGAAGCTTTTGTGTAGAGATACCAATTTCTGCGCCAAATCCAAATTCAAAACCATCAGTAAATCGGCTTGAAACATTCTGATAAACAACAGCAGCATCAACAGTATTCATAAAATCAGTAACATGATTAAGATCTTCACTGATAATTGTTTCTGAGTGATGGGTTGTGTGGTCATTAATCCAGGTAATTGCTTCATCGTTATTGTGAACAATTTTTATAGCCATAATTAAATCGTTATACTCAGTATCCCAATCTTCAGCACTTGCGCCAATTACTCGACTATCTATACTACGGGCTTTTTGGTCCCCGCGCAACTCTACACCAGCAGCCAATAAATCATCGACAATTTTTGGTAAAAATTCACCCGCAATTGCCTCATGAATTAATAGTTTTTCGGCAGCATTACAAACTGCTGGTTTTTGTGTTTTGGCATTATGAATGACACGAATAGCCTCATCCTGCTTGGCACTCTCGTCCACAAATATATGTGTGTTACCTGCGCCAGTTTCAATAACCGGTACCGTTGCATTTTTTACAACAAAATCAATAAACTGACCTGAACCACGCGGAATTAATACATCAACATAGTCACGCAAATTTAGTAATGTGTTGACTGAATCATGTGTTGTATCCGTGATTAACTGTATTATATCTGGGTTTAAATTGTGTTTACGTAACACATTACGCAAAATATTCGTTAAGATAATATTTGACTCGATAGCCTCTTTACCACCGCGTAAAATAACTGCATTACCTGATTTAAAGGTTAATGCGGCAGCATCTACGGTCACATTCGGGCGCGCCTCAAATATCATCGCCACAACCCCTAGTGGCACTGTTTTTTTAACAATTTTAAATCCTGTATGATTTTTCCAATTGTCATATGGACCTGCCAAAGGATCAGCTAACTTAGCGACCGCTGACAGCGACGCTGCAATACCGCCAATTGTTTTTTGGTCAAGCGTCAATCGATTACGCATTGGCCCCGAGAGCTGCGTAGCCGCGTCCAAATCTTTTTTATTAGCTGCCACAATTTCTTGCCAGTTAGCTACCAGGGCTGACGACATATCCAATAATATTTGATTACGAATATCTACTGACAAATTAGCGACATCAGAAGTCACTAATTTGGCACGCTTACCAATTTCTTCCACTGCGTTCATAGACTCATTCTCCTTGAAATAATGTTCCCACCGTTTTACCAGCTATTACTTCTAAAATCAAGGCTGGATTATTACCATTAATTAACACCATTTTACCACCATTTTTCATCACAAATTCACCAGCAGCAAGTTTTGTGCTCATTCCACCTGTTCCTAAACCAGAAGTTGATCCGGTGGCGCTCATACGAATATCATCGGTAATTTTCGTTACCTTATCAATGGCTTGTGCAAATTCATCAATATTAGGATTAGCCGTATACAACGCGTCGACATCGCTCAAAATAATTAATCCATCGGCACCAATTTCACGTGTCACAATAGCAGCTAAGCGGTCATTATCGCCAAATGAATGTTGATGGTCAAGCTCATCAACTGCAATCACATCATTTTCATTAACAATGGGAATGATGTGCTGTGAAAACATCATTTCAATGGCATTCATTGTGTTTTCAAGCATCGCTTTATTGTCGAACACATCATACGTCAATAAAACTTGTCCAATTAATTGTTGATAGAATGCAAAACTTTGATTGTACAATGACATCAAGTATCCCTGACCAATGGCAGCTAATGCTTGCTGTTGTGGAATTTCTTGTGGTCGTTTTTCTAGATTCATCTGATCCAATGCCACACCGATTGCCCCAGATGTAACTAATAAAATTTCGTGACCAGATTTTTGTAAACTGGAAAGTGTTTGTGCCAACCGATTGACGACTGGGTAATTAATTTGCCCATCACGATTAACAATTGTGCTCGTGCCGACTTTAACAACAATTCTATGCCAACTATTCATTATATGTTCCTTAGTTAATTTTAATTATTATATCAAAAAAATCCCTAACTTCAAAAGTTTCGGGATTTCTCAAAATGATAGTACACCAGTTTGTGCTAGTTTAGTATCAATCATGTCCAAGACTTTTGCACCTGACTCTTCATTTTCCACAAAATCAAAATGGTCACCATCAATCTGGATTTTTGGTGATCGGTCGTACGCCGCAAACCAATCATCATAACGTGAATTAAGTTCTTTGTAGTAGTCATATAATCCCGGATTTGCTTCAACTTGCTCAAATGAACGACCACGCTTTTTGATTCTTGCGAGCATAGTATCAAAACTAACACGAACATGAATTAATAAATCAGGATCCTTAGACGTTGCACTACCAGGAATTTCAGCCATCATATTATTAACCAATGACTGATATATATCTACCTCAGTTTGCGTTGCGCGATTCAAATCAGCTGTCAATTGGAATAGTAAAGCATCTTCAAAAATAGAACGATCTAAAATATTTTTGGCATCCACTTGGGCTCTTTTTATTTGTTCTAGCCTTTTGTTTAAAAAATAAATTTGCAGCAAAAAACCATATTTTTTAGGTTTTTGGTAAAATAATGGCAAAATTGGATTATCATCAACACTTTCATAAAACGCCTGTGAATCTAAATGTTTTGCCAACATTTTCGTTAAACTCGTTTTGCCAGCGCCGATGGTGCCTGATAGTACAATCATGCCATTTCTCCTTAGTTTCAAATAAAAATATTACTAATATAGTATATCAAAATTACATTATTCCTGCTGAGCAATTGTTTTGATGGTCAAATATTGTATCATCTACCCGCCTTTTTCAAAGTTTGAATATATTTTTCTAGCGTGAGGTGATGATTAGTAATATATGTTGCATTGGACACACCAACGTATCTAAAGTGCCAAGATTCATAGTCAATCCCCGTCTCCTTTATAGACTGACTATCACTCGGATAACGTAGGATAAATCCATATTCCGGTGCGTGTTTCATCAACCACTGCTGTGATTTGAATTTATCCATACCTGCTTCTAATGAGGGATATGCAGCCAAGGCATCATTACCTGCTAAATCAACTGCTTGTCCCGTTTGGTGTTCCGAGGATCCTGGTACCTGAATTACGGACTCAGTCAGTCTTTTGGCCTCTGTCGCGCTCATCCCATTTGATTCATATTGACTAATTGAATTGTTATACACAGTGGTTTGATATGCAATGGAACGATATCCCGATACTAAGGTTGTCGCGTAACCAGCCTTTTGAGCTGCTGAACGAAAATTTGCAAGGGCTTGTGCGATTCGTTGATCAATTTGTTTACTATCGACAGTAACCTTCGTAAAGTTCAATTCTGTCTGATAGGAATGATTTTTATTGACTAATACTAAATTCCAATCTGTCGTTTTTACACCTTTTGGTAAATCATCTACTTTTTTTACAGAAGACGTCTTAGCGATCTTTCCAGTGTTCTTGATTGGTTGTTTAGTATTAAAAAAACAAATAACAACCACAACAATCAGCATAATAACCAACACAATTAAAAGCAGATGCTTTTTAAGCTTCTTCCCGACATTCCGTTGCATTCTTCCTCTCCTCGATATTTAAAATTAAAATAAAAACCAGCAAACAAAGTTTGCTGGTTTCATATAGTGGTCAGCCAGGGGCTCGAACCCTGGACCCACGGATTAAGAGTCCGTTGCTCTACCAACTGAGCTAGCTGACCATTTTTCGTATTTCACAACATAAAATATATTATCATATTTTTAAATATCGTGCAACATAATATCTAATTATCATAAAAATTCTACTAGAAACACGAAGCCCCGATGAACTAACGCGTTCACCGGGGATATTTATTATGAGAGAGAATATTTGAGAGAGAAGAGAATAGTATATTCGGGAGAGAATATGAGTTATTTATAGTCGCGCGGGAGAACGCGACTTGGCTCCCTTTTGCCGTGAGGCTTCGTGTTTCTGATGTGATGCTCATCAGTTATACCGCTTATACTGTCCAATCCTCCAGATTATAAATTTATCGAATGTTACATTTTAATTCAACTAGGCTTGTTGTTTGAGATAACTTGCTTTGTTGATGTTTATAATATAACGTTCTAAAATTAAACTCACGTAAACTGAGGATAAATTGAAAATTAAAGTAATGTTTTTGCCAAATAGAAGCAACCCAAGATGCCAGCATTATCGCCATTAGCAACGGGTACGATGTATTCATCCAAATCAGGAACTGCTAAATAATCACTCATTTGCTCAGCAAAACTTTCGCGAATTAATGGGAATAAGATTTCACGATGAGGTACACCGCCACCAAAAACAATTTTTTCAGGGCGTAAAATCATTGTATAATCAAGGGCTGCTTGCGCAAGATAGAAGGCTTCAATCTTCCAGGCAACATCATCGTCTGGAATTTCCTTCGCACTACGTCCCCAACGCTCTTCAATTGCTGGACCAGCAGCTAAGCCTTCCAAACAATTATCGCCATGGAATGGGCAATGACCTTCATATTTATCAAGAGGATGCTTTTGTAAGAAAATATGTCCTGCTTCAGGATGTCCATATCCAGCAACTAACTTGCCACCAGAGACAATTCCTGCACCTACACCAGTACCAACTGTCAAATAAACCATGTTATTAACATCTTTAGCTGCACCAGTTTCAAACTCAGCCCATCCTGCGCCATTAACGTCAGTAGTCCAATAGTAAGGAATATCACGCCAGTCTTTCATTGCACCCAGAAAATCATATCCTGACCACCCGCGTTTTGGTGTATCTAGAACGTGACCATATGTTGTTGATTCCTCTACAATGTCAATTGGTCCAAAAGCTGCAATACCAATTGCGTCGATGTCGTCAAACTTATCAAAAAAAGCGATGACTTGCTCTACTGTTTTTTGACCATCAAGTGTAGGGAATGATGTTCTCTCAACAATATTATAATCGTGATCCGCAACAGCGACCACAAACTTCGTTCCACCTGCTTCAATTGCTCCTAATAAACCCATGATTTAATTGCTCCTTCTTCACGAAATTATCGTGTTTGTGTTAGACGTTAACCAGTTACTACAATTACATTGTAATCGTTTACACAAATATTTTCAATGCTTAAAAATAACGTGCCGTCATGACTGATTGATTATTGTTTGTAAACACTTCAATAATGTCTGTGTCAACAATTAATAATGTGTGATTAATATCTCCTACAACCTGCCTTTTTTCAATTTCACCATTTTCCCACTGACGACGTGATAATATAAGTTGATTTTTGTTTCGAACTAAAGTCATATTTTCACCAAAAGATAATGTCCAATTGTCGTGAGAATCAATTGTATATTGACCTACATTAACAGCACCAAAGTTCGTCAAAGGTTTTGTATGCAAAATTTCTGAAATAGGTGTCTGTGTCAAAAGATTGTCCGACGTCACGTGTAATTCGCGTGGAATCGTTAACACATGAACCCAATTGTTGCTAGCAATCGTTGGAGTCGAAGCTTCACGTTCTGGTGTCATCATACCAGCCCATCCCCACATTATTTTACGGCCCTCATTGGTATGCATGGTTTGTGGCGCATAAAATTCAAATCCCTTGTCAACTTCTTTAAAGGAAGTTTCTGGTTTAAAATGCAACGTCTCTTCATCAAAAGTACCGACAACATAACCTGTGTTATGAATGTTTTGATAGCGATAGTTCTCTTTATCCGCTGGTAATCCTTGCGGTGAAAACATTAAAATTTGCTTACCATCTATCTCAATTAAATCTGGACATTCAATCATATAGCCACGAATATCAGTTAATTCACCTTCAATTAACGAACCATGTAATTGCCACTGACTAAAGTTTTCCGATTCATAAATAAGAATGTCACCTATACTTTCATTTGATCGTGCACCTACCATCAAATAGTATCGCCCGTTTCTCCCCTGCCAAACTTTAGGATCTCTAACATCTTTTGTAAAACCTTCTGGATGAGGGAATAGTTCACCAAGTTTTTCAAAGTGAATCCCATCCTCACTAACGGCCCACATTTGATGAGACGCCACACTTCGGCCAGATTCATCGCGAACATTACCTGTATAGAAGACATATAACTTATCATCTTTAACAAATGCTGTACCAGAATATATTCCAGCTGAGTCCATGTCTGGAAGTGAAGGCTTTAAAGCTGTTTCTAAACGAGTCCATGTTTTCAAGTCGTTTGAAACAAAATGTCCCCATTCCTTATATTTGTGGTTACAAGCATGTGGATTCCATTGGAAAAACACATGATATTGTCCTTTAAAATATATAAGTCCATTTGGATCATTCAACAATCCTTGTGTTGGATATAAATGATATTTTTCAAAATGATTGATGTCATCTTTAATAAGCATGAATTATTTTAGTTGCGTATTCTTGATAAATACGTTTTCCCCTTTTTTGTATTTATGCTGGCGCACCAACAGCTGAATCACTAGTTTTTGGTATGGCCGTTATAATCTGATGGCCTGCTTGGATATCATTATCGAAAGCTTTATCTACCGCAACATCATTAAATGCTTTTGTGTTCGTGATAATGACCATAGTTGTAACAGGATATCCAGCTTTTTTGATAGTATTCGTATCAAAGGTACCTAATTTATCACCTTTTTTAACTTTTTGTCCTTGCGTTACAAAGGTTTCAAATCCCTGACCTTCAAGATTAACCGTATCTAAGCCAATATGAATTAATATCTCAACCCCATCATCCGTCGTCAATCCATAGGCATGTTTTGTTTGATAAGCTACTGTAATTTCACCATCGGCCGGCGCGTAAATCGTACCATCACTCGGTTCGATTGCTACACCCTTGCCCATCATTCCAGTTGAGAAAACATTATCTGGGACATCAGCTAACGGTATTAAATGACCTGAAACAGGTGCATCGACCTCAAAACCTGCTTCATGTTCAGTAACTACTGGATTTGCTGGTCTATTACCTGACTTAGAAACTGGCATGTGTGAACGACCGTAAGCTAGGGTTGCTGTAAAAGCAATCACGAATGATAACGCAATGGCGATGAAGAATCCTACCCATTTGTTAGCTGGAATAGCAATAAAGCCAATTATACCAGCTGGTCCCAGCGACGATGACATCACTTGGAACAATCCCATTACTAAGCTTGAAATTCCTGCTGATCCCAGAGCGATGAAAAATGGAAACTTATATTTTAAGTTAACACCAAACATTGCTGGTTCAGTAATACCCAGCATGGCTGAAGCACCTGATGATGAAGCCAATGCCCGTACTTTTTCATCCCCTTTGCTTAAGAAATAAATAGCAAATGTTGCAGCTCCTTGTGCCACGTTAGATGCAGCGGCAATAGGGAAAATGAAATCACCACCTGTTTTAGCAACATCTGCCAACAACTGTGTTTCGATTGCCGGAAAACTCTGATGTAAACCAGTAATAACAATAGCAGAGTAGAATGTACCAAAGACCCCGTAACCAATAAAGCCAAACGTCGTAACCAACCATGTCAAGCTATCAGTAATACCATTAGAGACAATTCGTAATACCGGACCCACAACAATAAATGTGATAAACCCAGTTAATATGATAGACAACATCGGTGTAAACGTAAAGTCAATAGCACCTTTCAAGTGCTTATGGAAAAACTTTTCCAAGTTAGCTAAGATGAATGCCACACCGATCACCGGTAACACTTGACCTTGATAACCAGCTTGCGCAACTGACAAACCAAACAAGTCCCATGTTGGCATCTTCCCAGTGGCAACCGCTTCGGCAACATTATATCCGTTGACTAAACTAGGCATAACTAACATCATACCAGCAGCTGCTCCGAGAATTTCGTTTCCTCCAAAACGTCTTGTTGCTGTAATTCCTATCAAAATCGGCAAGAATGCAAACGGTGCAGAAGCCATCAGATTGATCATTTCTGCTAAACCTGTGATTTGCGGAAACATTTCAACCAAAGATTTGGCGCCAAACATTCCCTCACCAGTTAGAATGTTATTCAATGCCATCAATAGACCGCCGGCAACCAGAGCTGGAATCAAAGGAACAAATATATCTGACAATACTTTAACCAAATCCATCAAAGGATTTCTTTTTCCTGATTGTGCTGCAATTTTTTTCAAATCAGCAGTTGAAGCTTGCTCAACACCGGTAATTTTAACAAATTCATCGTAAACACCATTAACATCGCCTGGTCCAACAATAATTTGATATTGTCCGTTAGCGTTAAATGTTCCTTTAAGATCGGAATCGTTGTCCAAGGCATCCTGATCGATCTTTTTAACATCTTTGATCACCAATCGTAAACGCGTAGCACAATGTGCAGCGGCTACAATATTGTCCTTGCCGACAGCATCGGCAATACGCTTTGCTACTTTATTATGATCCATTTTGCTGCTCCTCTAAATTTCTTTAAGTTTTTTGGAACCGTTTCCATTTATTTATAAACTAATTGTAACCGCTTTCAGAAATAATTGCAACCTCCTTTTTAAGTTAAATATTACAAGTTAATGACAACGCTTTCATTGCGTTCATGGTAATATGTGTCTATGGAAAAAAAATTGACAATAACTGATATTGCTAATATGGCTCAAGTAGCAAAAAGCACTGTCTCCCGCTATTTGAATGGCGGACCAGTCAGTGCTAAAACACGTGAAAAAATAAACAAAGTTGTTACCGAAAATAATTATCAGCCCAATACCTTTGCACAAAGTTTAAAACAGAAAGTCAATCACACGATAGGTGTGATTGTGCCTCGGCTCGATTCGTCCGCCCAAGTTGAAATGCTCCGTGGGCTAGATGATGCAAACGAAAATGATACTTTCTTGATCGTCAATACCTATCAATCGACTAAACGTGAGCTCGCTGCTATTGAAAAATTACGTACACAAAATGTTGGTGGCTTGATTGTTTTAACAGCTAATTTAAATGACGAGTTACGTAACGCATTAACTGAATTTGATGCACCAGTAGTTATCCAAGGACAAGAAGAACCTAACTTTCATCGCGTAGTCATGAACGATCTGCAAGCCGGAACCGTTGTCGGTGAATTTGCTGCATCACTGCATCCTCAAAATACTTTACTGTTAAAAATTGATGAAACAATGGATTGGGCCATTGGTCATGATCGTTTTCTCAATATTAGAAAAAAACTGTCAACTAGCAAGGTGACTGTCGTTGATTCAAAGTTCAGCATAGCAGAAGCAAAAATAGCCGCACAACAAGCGATGCAGTCCCAAAATTTTGATTTAATTATTGGCGCGACTGATCGCATCACAATCGGTGCTCTTCAAGCTGGTTTAGCAACTGGACAAAATGCCCAATATATTGGATTTGGTAGATCCGATTTAAGTACGACCGTTACACCAAACTTAACTAGCTTTGAATATGATTTTACCAAACTGGGAAAAAAATTTATGAACTGTTTTGTACTGTACGCGATACCAACCCATCTAACACTATACGTACTGTGTTAGATGGTGAACTCGTTGTGCGTGATTCAACAGAGAAATAATCATTTAATGTTCACTTTATCTTCAGTTTACATGAATTTAATTTTAGAACGTTATATTATAAACATCAACAAAGCAAGTTATCTCAAACAACAAGCCTAGTTGAATTAAAATATAACAAATAAAAAATCTAAATTTTTGGAGGACTAAAAAATATAAGCAGTATGACTGATGGCGATCACATCAGAAACACGAAACCCCATGGTAAAAGGGAGCCAAGTCGCGCTCTCCCCGCGACTATAAATAAACTTATATTCTCTCCCGAATATACTATTCTCTTCTCTCTCAAATATTCTCTCATAATAAAAAATCCCCGATGAACGCGTTAGTTCATCGGGGTTTCGTGTTTTAATGATTGCTTTTTTTGTTTCTTAACATTTTTGATTGATCGGCAAGCGGACAACCAATGTCGACACAATCATGACAACTACCACTAGCATTTTTCTTAAAAAATTTATTGTATATGACCAACGCAAACAAGATAAAAATAATAGCAGCTATGATAAATGTTGACATATTGACTGACCTTTCTAATACAATTCTAGTTGTTGCGGGCGCTCACGTTTGATAAAAATACCATATAGCATCAACCCAATAGCGATGAATGATAACGCAACAAAGTACACCGAAACATTACCTTGAATGATTTCACTCACTTGAAAAATACTGAGCGCACACATATAAGCCACAACGGTTTGATAGATTACCGCGCGCCAAGTCCAAAGTGCATCACCAAATTCTTTATACATAGCACCGATGGCAGCAAAACAAGGTGCACATAATAAGTTAAAGACAAGAAACGAATAACCCGCCATAGGAGAATAAGTTTGTCTTAAGGTGCTCATAAATGAGGCAGTGCTTGATGAACCAAAAGTAATGTTTAATGTGCTAACACAATTTTCCTTAGCAATTAGACCAGCAATCACTGCAACGGTCGCATGCCAGTCACCAAATCCTAATGGTGCAAAAATAGGTGCTATAACCATACCTATGTCTCTTAAGATACTGTCGTTTTGATCGACCATTTGAAAGTGAAAATTGAAATTGGACAAAAACCAGATGGCAACACATGACGCAAAAATTATAGTCCCTGCTTTTTTGATAAAGGCATGTGCTTTAATCCACACACTGTGGCTAACGTTACCAATACTAGGCAAATGATAAGCAGGCAGTTCCATTACAAATGGCGTTGGCGGTTCTGAAAAGAGCTTTGTTTTTTTCGAAAAAATACCTGAGCCAACAACTGTCAAAATACTAATAAAATATGATGTTGGTGCAACCCATGAATTTTCTGGAAAAAATGTCCCACTGACCAGCGCAATAACGGTTAACTTAGCCGAACATGGCATAAAAGTCGTTAACATAATTGTCATACGGCGATCACTTTTACTTTCAATCGTTCGTGTCGACATGATGCCTGGTACACCACAGCCTGTTGAAATTAACATGGGGATGAATGATTTCCCTGAAAGATTAAAACGATGAAAAATGCGGTCCATAACAAACGCAATTCGCGCCATGTAACCACAGTCTTCTAGAATACTTAAGCACAAAAAGAGCATCATAATTTGTGGTAAGAAACCTAACACAGACCCAATACCGTTAATAAGACCGTCAATAATTAAACTCTTCAACCATACTGAAACATGCAAATACGTTAAAATTGCATTAGCACTATTCGGAATAAAGTCCCCGAATAATACATCATTCACCCAATCACTTCCTATTGTTCCAATGGTTTGGATCGATAAGAAATACACAATCCACATGACAAATATAAAATAGGTAATGCAAGAATCCGGTTAGTGACTACCATATCAACACGATCACTCATACTCATTGAAAAATCACTTGTTCGTACTACACACATGTTTATGATGCGTTCTATATAGTCATAGCGTGCATTAACAACTATGCTATCACTGTCATCATTAAATAATTTTTCTGCTGTATCAATTATATTGTCAATTTCAGTTTGCTGCTGTGCCGTTAATTTTAAATGTCCAACTGCTTCATCACGCTCAAAGAGCTTAATCGCATACCATCGCAACTGATCTGCTTCGATAATGCCATCATTCTGTTCTTCAATCATGGATAATGCCGATTCCAACCGCTTATCATAAACTGGATGTGGATAGGTTTGTGGCTGGTCAGTGTTAGCAATAACCTGTTTAGTCAGCTGATTGATATTTTTCTTTTTTAACGCACTAATACTAACAACCGGTACATTAAGCAAATAAGATAATTTTTTGGTATCAATTCGATATTGCCTTTGCTTTACTAGTAAATCCAACATATTCAAAGCCAAAATAATTGGGACACCAGTTTCCATTAATTGCAAACTAAAATAAAGATTACGTTCAATATTTGTAGCATCGAGCACATTGATGATCTGTTCAGGTTTATCATTAATTAAAAAGTTACGAGTGATTATTTCCTCTGGACTATATGCTGATAAGGAATAAGTTCCAGGTAAATCTTGAATAATGATGTCAGGATTATTTTTTAAACGACCTGACTTTTTTCAACAGTAACGCCTGGCCAATTTCCAATGTGTTGATGCGAACCTGTTAATAAATTAAAGAGTGTTGTTTTCCCACTGTTTGGGTTACCTGCTAAGGCTACTGTACATTGTTTATTCATAGACTAAATCTCTGTTAATACTACTAGTTGTGCGTCACTTTTTCTTAAGCTTAACTTATAGCCTCTGACAACCAACTCTATCGGGTCTCCTAAAGGCGCTACACGGTCAATTTTAACAACGGTATTTTTTGTAATGCCCATATCCATCAAGCGCTTACGCAATGCTTTATTACCAAGTATTTTGGCTACTACGCCTGGTTTATTGATGGGCATATCGGATAACGTTTTAAAATGATCCGTGGTAATTTCACTGGCTGGTGCTACACTAATTTGACTAGCAATATCATTGCTCACCGCTAAACGCTGCCCTTGAAAATAGATAATCAGCCCTGAAGTATGATCAGGCAAAGAAATTACTTCAATACTTTTCCCCGCTTTAATCCCTATCTCTGCTAGTCGTTTGGTTAAGCGCCGGCTACCAGTCAATTCTCTAATGATGTAAGTCCCTTTTCCAGCTATTTCAGATAACATTTGCATATTTATTTCTCGTTTATCTTTAAATTGTAATTTTTTACGTACTTACAAGTATATTACTTCCCTTTAGATTAATCAATCATTAATTTTAAATTACAATAAACTCATCTTATTTTCGAATAAATAAAAAAATCCTATCAAGGAAGATTCTAAATAACTTAGAATCACTTCTCTTGATAGGATTATATTTAAGAATTATGTTACTTGTCATTATATCCTGATGGATGGTTTTTGTGCCAATTCCAGGCTGTTTTGATAATATCTTGTACATTATCATACTTAGGAGCCCAGCCAAGCACATCACGTGCTTTGTCTGAATTAGCAATCAGAATATCGGGGTCACCAGCTCGGCGGGGACCAATCTTGGCGGGAATATCAACACCAGTAGCTGATCTAGCTGCTTCTACCATTTCTTTAACAGAGAATCCAGTAGCAGATCCCAAGTTAAATTGGTTTGAATCGTTTCCATCGGCTAAATACTTCAATGCCAAAATATGAGCATCAGCCAAATCCAACACATGGACATAATCACGAACATTGAAACCGTCAGGAGTATTGTAATCATCACCAAACATCTCAATATATTCACGTTGACCTAAACCGGCTTGCAAAATAATTGGTACTAAATGTGTTTCAGGCGCGTGATCTTCTCCAATTGTACCATCTTCGGCAGCACCAGCTACGTTAAAGTAGCGCAATGCAACCCACTTAACACCATCCGCTTGATCAGACCAAGCCATGATTTTTTCCATCATTAACTTTGACTCACCATAAGGATTAATTGGTCGTTGCGGATCTGTTTCTTTAATAGGAATATTAACAGGATTACCATAAGTAGCTGCCGTTGACGAGAACACAATTTGTTTAACATCGTGTTCTTTCATCACTTCTAGCAAAGTAATCATACCACTAGTATTATTATCAAAGTACTTTAGTGGGTTTGCTACAGATTCTGGAACAATTGAAAAGGCTGCAAAGTGAACAACTTGTTCGATATTTTCTTTGTCAAACACTTCCGACAATGCTGTCTTATCACGAATATCAACTTGATAAAATTTTGCTTTTGGATTAACCGCTTCGCGGTGCCCCGTAAACAATGCATCAACAACAACGACGTCGCGATCCGCTTCTATCAAACGCTTAACCATGTGTGAACCGATATAACCGGCTCCACCAAGAACTAAAATAGCCATATCTTTTTTTCCTCTACACACTATTATATCAAATTTTCCGCCACTTGAACTCTGCTTCTGCACTTATTACATTTTCCATCATAATGCGATGTTTGGATTTATTATCATTTTGAACTACTTGCGATAAAATCGTGTGTCCAAGCCGAATTTCATTTTCGAATTTTAGATTAATGTATGTGATTTCATGGGTTAACAAATACTCTGGTGCGATAACGTCCTGCATCCATTCAAAATACTTCGAGTTGTTCACATGCTTATTACCATCAATATCTAAGTATCGCACATGATAGTCCCTTTCAGTATATTGATCATCATCTGAAAACTTCTCAGGATTAGGGATTCGTGAAATTTGCTTAACTCTTTTGGCATCATACTGATCAATTATATCTTGTGGTAAACGTGCCATGCGACGATTTGTCATATCTATCATAGTCCAAATAGAATCAACACGAATAATTTCATTATCATTTTCATCTAAAAAGACGAATGGTCGACGAACAAAAAAAGGATTGTATTGTGTAGCAAAGGTCTGAATACGAATTATTTCACCAATTTTAGGACGTCGCTTAATTATTACTTCATATTGTAAGATGATCCAGCCAAGGCCACGACCTAAATGGAAGTCCTGCCCCACGCCAAGTTCATCACTCTGACATTTAGACGCTAAGACAGCATAATTTAAAATCATTGGTAAAGATAATTTTTGTGTTGTATCAGCTTCATAATATTCAACACGTCTTTTTATTTCATACTTTTTCATACTACTCTATCTCGTGATAGTCCGCATATACTGCTTGTCTATCAAGGCCTCGTTCCTTTGCTATTTGTTTTATTGCTGCGTTAGGCTTTAAGCCCTTTTTAATCAGTGCTGATACTGCTTCTTGGACAGTCAGTGCAATACTGTTATCTGGTTCAGAAATTTCTCCATGAAAGCCATCGATCATTACTACAAATTCACCACGAATTTCATTTGATTGCGACCACGAAACTAGTTCATCAATAGTTCCACGAATAAATTCTTCATAGCGTTTTGTTAGCTCTCGTGCTAAAACAATACGACGCTCATCACCCATTACTTTTTGGATATTTACTAGAGTTTGCTTTAATCGATGTGGTGATTCATAAAAAATGACTGTATCCCGCATTGTGGATAACTGCTGTAATTCTGCCAATTGTTCACTATTTTTACGTTGTAAGAACCCATAAAAATAAAACGGTTGCGGCACTAAACCACTGGCAATCAATGCTGTCACACCAGCCGTTGCACCAGGAATCGGTACGACGGCTAAGTTTTCAGCCACAGCTGCCGCAACTAATTCTTTACCTGGGTCAGAAATAGAAGGCATCCCCGCATCACTAACTTGTGCTACATTTTTTCCATTTCGTAAATCTGCAATAAGGCCAGGGATTTTCGCCTGCCAGTTGTGTTCATGGAAACTAGTTTGTTTTGTCGTGATTGCAAAATGATTTAGTAACTGTTGTGTGTGGCGTGTATCTTCAGCAGCAATTATATCTACATCGCGCAATGTATCAATAGCTCTTGGCGACATATCTTGCAAATTACCAATAGGTGTTGGAACTAAAAAAGTGTTCCTGTCTCTTGATTTTCAAAACTTTTTTGTTGCTGCATTTTATTCCCCAGAGCGATTATGACGTCTAGTGTCATTTTTTCTAACCGTGCTTGTAACGATAGGTTCACTTTACGCAATTTATCGTCAGCAAATACTTCATCACTTGCTTTAACCAATCGATACATATCATAGCGCTGTCGTAATGTTTTATATAGCCCAATTAGATTGGGAAAAGCTAATCGTTCATCGGGAATCTGGCCATAAACAATTGTATCTCTGGCCAACTCATGTAACCAATTTAAAAATAACTGCTGTTGCTTCGTGTCGTTTAATTGACTAATAATCTTTGTCTGCACAAATGCAAATGCTTCAATTCGTCTCTGCATCATAAGCTCAAACCACTTAAACAATACTAATTGGGTCTGCTTTTGCCAATCACCGTCCATTAAACCATCATCATCACTGGCAATAGCTGATGCTAACTGAACTACTTGCGCGCGCGATCTAATCGTCGGTAAAACATCGGACATGTTTTCCGTAAGCATCATAATTAATTGTGGTCCAGAAGGCTCCTCAATGAATTTTAACAGGGAATTTGCTGCGCTTGCTGTGAGTGTTTCAACCGCATCTAAAATAAATATTTTTCGTGGACTTTCAGTGGCTGTTGTTACAAATTCAGGTGTTAAATCACGAATTTGAGCCACTTTTAGTGAAGTAGCTGGCGGAATAGGCGCTGTGATATGTACGTCTGGATGTTCATTCTCAGTAATTCGTAAGGCATTGCGTTCATCAGCATGAACAACTTGCCAAGCTATATAACGCGAAAAAGCCAGTTTTGCGGACTGGCTTGGACCAACAAACAAATATAAATGACTCAACTTATCTTGTTGCAGTAAATCATTAAAATGAGCGAGTTGCGCTGGATAATTTTTTTGTGCAATTGTTGCAAAATCTGGTAACATCAGAACTGTTCAAATGAATCAATACTCTGAGTAAATACCGTCGCACCACCAACTTCAATTTCAATTGGATAAGCACCCGCGTGGTCACCACTAGCATCCAGGCTGATAGGTGGCACCATAAATTGCTTACGTTTCTGTGAAACCTTTTTAATAATTTCCATAACATCTGGTACTCGTTCATCTTCAATGGCAATCATAAACGTTGTGTTTCCTGATCTTAAGAAACCACCTGATGTGGCTAAACGTGTCGCACGAATATTTGCCTTCACAAAAGCATTACTGAGTTTTGTTGTATCTTTATCTTGCACAATTGCTGTAACTAATTTCATGATTTGTCCTCCAGAATTTGGTTGATGAGTATCCGCGTGTCATCAATGACTTTGTTAAGTGGTTGCGTAGCATCTACTATCTTAATTCTATCAGAAAATTCACTTTGAAGTTTTAAATATGTCTCTCGAACCTTCTGATGAAAGGAAATACTCTCTTTATCTAGTCGATCAATTTTACCCTGACGATTCTCATTTACGCGTGCCAAACCAATTTCAACAGGCACATCAAGATAAATTGTCATATCGGGCAATAGACCATCAATTGCGAATTGATTAATTTCCCAAATATTGTCGATCCCCAGGCCACGACCGCCCCCTTGATAAGCAAGTGAGCTATCAACATAGCGGTCAGATATCACAATTTTGTTTTGATCTAATGCTGGTTTAATATTTTCCACGAGATGTTGACGTCGAGCAGCTGTATATAAGAGCGCCTCAGTTCGTTTATCCATGCCATTATCTTCTTCTGGCTGTAAAATCGATCTAATTGCTTCAGAAATTGGATTCCCACCTGGCTCACGTGTAGTTACCAAATTATCGCCAAGTTTAGTTTTTAGTTCTGAAATCAATGCCTCAAGAACACTTGTTTTTCCAGCGCCCTCAGGTCCTTCGAATGATATAAATATTGGTTTTGGCATAACAGTCCTTATGAGTAATTTGTCTAATGATTAAATACGATCTGTTTTTAAAACATGGGTTTGCATGTGCCCAACTGTTTTACGACGACGTGCTTCACGATATAAATAATTAAATTTAGCACGTGCCAGTGCCGTTTGCGCTTGTATGAGCCGTAAATTTACTTGACCATCAAGTAATGCTGCTTCAGAGTTTCTTGCCGTATCCCAGTCAATTTTTGCTTTATCAATTTGAAATACAAGTGCTCTATCATACTCTTTGCGCAATCCAGTTTTTTTCTTGCCAAATATCATAATTTTGTCCGTCCTTGTACTGCTTTAATGAGTGTTAGTTCATCAGCATAATCAATATCAGATCCAACAGCTAAACCATGTGCTAAACGGGTAACTGCGATACCAGCCGGTTTCAGTAAACGTGCTAAATACATAGCAGTAGCTTCTCCTTCAGCATTCGCGTTAGTGCCGACAATTACTTCTTTAATTTCTTCATGCTCAGACAAACGTCGAATCAAACTTGGTAAATTAATATCCTCTGGTCCTGTTCCTGCACTAGGAGAAATAACACCATTTAAAACATGATATAGGCCGTGATAATCTCGCGTATTCTCCATCGCCATTACATCACGTGAATTTTCGACAACAAAAACAGTTGACTGATCACGTGATTGATCGCGACAAATAACGCATGGATCGGTATCAGTTGCAGTAATATTACCACAAATAGAGCAGAAAGTTAAATCAGTTTTTGCGGAAATCAATGCCTTAGAAAAATCCTGCAC